>CAVWWE010000016.1:0-174155 GCA_963758575.1 uncultured Actinomycetes bacterium | reverse complement strand
TGCGCCGCTGCGCTGGCTGTCGGTGGCCGACGCCGAGGCACTCACTACCGAGGCGAACCTGCTCGAGACGCTGGCCCGGGCCAGGCAGTCGCTGGCCGAGTCGGGTTGAGCCGCGCACGGTCCCGGCAGCCCTACCCCCGCCACCACCCGTCCGGCACAGCTGAGCATGATTGAGCTGTCTGTGACTCTGTGAGGCTGTTTATCTGATTTCAGCCCTATTGAGATGAATGTGCGGCCATGATGCCGGCTGAGAACTTGTCCAGCCCGGCGAGAGGTGCCCCCAGCGCTGCGTAGCCGGGCGCCGAATCGTGGTTAGGCAGGTCCGTGACCCCAGCACACAGGCGCAGCAGGAAGATCAGGAAGACCGGGCGGCACGCGGCGCCCTCGCAGCTCCAGCAGGCGGCGCAGCGAGCCGGCTCGGCGGCTCCGGCGGTGGCGGTGGCCGGCGCGCTGGCCGCGGGCGGCGCGGCATCCGCGGTCGCGGTATCGACCGCGTCGTGCGCTTGAGTCAGCGGGGGGCGAGCCCGCGCACCGCCGCGCCGGCCAGTTGCGTGCCCAGCCCGGCCGGGAACGTGACCGGCTCGCCCGGCGTGGCGAACACCACCCGGGGCAGCACCTGGCCGTGGATCGCGCCCACGATCAGCGTGCTGGCCGCCTCGACGTCAGCCGCCGGGTCGATCCGGCCCAGCCGCTGCTCGGCCCGCAGGTACCTGGTCAGCAGGTCGGGCAGCCCGGCCGGCCCGTCCTCGTCTGATCTGGGTTCGGCGGTACCCCCGGCATCCGCGCCGGGGGTACCGAACGCGGCGCCGCCGCCGACCATGGCGTGGAACCGGGCGAGCACCTTGGGCTGGGCCAGCAGCCCGGCGAACGCGGGCACCACCCGGCTCAGCACAGCCAGGCCGCGGTCGATGAACGAGGCCAGGTTCTCCGCCACGGTGCCGGTGCCCGGTTCCGGGACCAGCTGCGGCGCCTCGGTCATCACCCGGGCGACGTGCGCCAGCAGGGCCTGGGCCAGCAGGTCTTCCTTGTCCTCGAAGTAGTTGTACAGCGCGCCGTCGGCCACCTGGGCTTCCCGGGCGATGTCCCGGACGGCCAGCCCGGCGCTGCCGCGCTGGTCGATCAGCCGGGCGGCGGTGGCGATCAGGTGTTCGCGGAGGTTCTCCCCGTCGCGGTCGCGAAGCACGGCCGGTTTCCTAGGTGACATCGCGGTTGAGTGTAGTGAGCACCGCGGCCACCGCGAAGGCAGCGGCGTACCCGAGCAGCACCAGCCCGCCACCCCACTGCGGCAGCAGCCGGGCCGCCGACGCGGTCAGCGTGGCCCGGTCCAGCGATTCGCTGGCATAGAACGGCAGCCAGCGGGCCAGCCCGGTGCCAAGCAGCTGCCCGGCGATCCCCTCGACCAGGGCGATCCAGGCCAGCGCGGCGGCGACCGCCGCGACCAGGTTCCGGATCAGCGCGCCCAGCCCGACCCCGATCAGCGCGAACGCGACGCTGGCGGCCACGCCCCCGCCGAGCGTCCGCCAGGTCGCGGCGCTGGACAGCTGGAAGCTGCCGCCCCTGGCCGCCCACCAGGCGGCGGTGGCCGTAACCGCGACCAGCGACGACACCACCCCGGCCAGGCCGCCGATCAGCCCATACACGGCCAGCTTGGCCGCGATCACCGCGCGCCGCGCGGGGAAGCTGAGGAACGTGTCGGTGATCGTGCCGTGCCGGTACTCGCCGGCCACGGCCAGGATGCCGAACATCAGCGTGAACACGGCGGCCAGCCCGACGTGCGCCAGCGCGGTGCCCTGGGTCGCCGGGTCGTGCACGTCGCCGCCGGACTGGACCAGCCCGGTGACGCCGGCCAGCACGACCAGCGGCCCGGCCGCGAGCAGCAGCCAGGGCGCGCGCACCGTGCTCAGCTTGCGGAACTCACTGCGCATCGTGGCTGGCATAGCTCGCCTCCCCGGTCAGGTTTAGGAACGCCGACTCCAGGGCCTGGTTGCCGTCGCCGATCTCCCGCAGTGGCCCGGCGAAACGCAACTGCCCGGCGCTGACGATGAGCACGTGATCGGCCGTCTGGGCGACTTCGCCGAGCAGGTGGCTGGCCACCAGCACGGTGCGGCCCGCGGCGGCCTGGTCGCGGAGCAGGCCGCGCAGCCAGGCGTGGCCGGCCGGATCCAGGCCGTTGGCCGGCTCGTCCAGCATGAGCACCGCCGGGTCGCCGAGCAGCGCGGCGGCGATGCCCAGCCGCTGCCGCATGCCCAGCGAGAACTCGCGCACCCGGCGCCCGGCCTGCTCAGCCAGGCCGACCTGGCCGAGCATCTCGTCCACCCGGCGGTCCCCGATGCCTTCCGCCGCGGCCAGCACCCGAAGATGATCATGGGCGCGCCGCCCCGGATGGAAGCTGGTCGCCTCCAGCAGCGCGCCTGCCTGCCGCCGCGGCCGCTCTAGCCGCGGGTAGGGCACGCCCCCGATCAGCGCCTGCCCGGCGGTCGGCCGGACCAGGCCGAGCACCATGCGCAGCGTGGTGGTCTTCCCGGTTACTGGTCCGGGGCACTCAGAAGCTATACTCTGACAGACAGGGCAGGGCGGGACAGGAGCGCAGGTCATGGACAGGATAGACGTTGACTACTGCCGGATCTCGGCGGATAAGTCGGGCGCGGCGGCCGGTGTGGAATCCCAGCACGACGAGAACGTTGATTTCACTGGGGAAATCGGGCTATCCCTGGAACGCACTTACACCGACAATGACACGTCCGCGTTCAGCGGGGTAGAGCGTCTCGAATATGGGCGTCTGCTGACCGATATCGCCGCAGATCTGATCCGCAGCGTAACGATATGGCATGCGAACCGCCTGCACCGCAATACCGATGAGGTTAACGCATTTATCACGCTGGCCCGCGCGCAAGGCGTGCGGCTGTATTCCACGACTAAGGGCGGATCATACAACCTGGACAAGGCATCGGGCCGCAAGGAATTGCGAGATGACACCAGCGCGGCTGAGTATGAGTTAGAGCACCGGGGCGAGCGGGTGATGATCGCGCGTAAGAGGCAGGCCCGTAACGGTGATTTCGGCGGCGGGGTCCGGCCGTTCGGCTGGGGTGTGGATACCGGGCGGGTCCGGTCGGTATGCATCAATCCGAAGGCCCCCGCGATGGAACGAATCTATGAGGACCGCCCGGTTCTCGACATGTCCCGCCACAACATGGCGGAAGCGGAGGAAATCCGGCGCTGGAAATCTGAGCTGTTCTCGGGAGTCTCGATCGCGCATCTGCTACGTGATCTCTCGGAGCGCGGTGTTCCCACTGTCGCGATGGCCGACGGCCGGAATCTGCGGCGCAACGGGAAGGCGGTCCGGCATCGTGGCTGGAATTCCCGGACGATAAAGCAGATCCTCACGCATCCGCGCACGTCCGGCCACGCGGTTTACCAGGGGAAGATCGTGCGGAGGAACGCGTTTCCCCCGATCCTCGAAGATGACGAGCGGCAGGCGCTTACCGACATGTTCGCCGACCCGTCACGGAATACGGCTCCCGGGAATACCCCCCGATGGCTGGGTTCCCTGATCTACAGGTGCGGGGTATGCGATAACGGTGCCACGCTGACTGTGCGGAAGAATGCTCAGGGCCAGTTTGTGTACCGGTGCCGCGCCAAGGGTCACTGCTCGTGGCCTGCGGAGCGGCTGGACGCATATGTGGAAGGCGTCCTGATCGGCATGCTTTCCCGTGCCGATATCGCGGACCTGCTCCCGCACACAGACAGCAGCGCCGACCTTCCGGCGTTGCGTGAGGAAATCGTGGCGCTGGATGCGCAGAAGCGCAGCGCAGCGCAGCGGTGGACGCTGCGGAAGATTGACGACGCGCAGATGGACACAATCACCGAAACCGCTGATAGGCGAATAGCCGAGATCCGTGAGGAAATCGCCGCTACGACGGAAGAGAGCCCGTTGTCGCCGTTCGCGGTGAGTGAGGATGCGGAACGGACTTACCGGGATATGAGCCTTGGCCGGAAGCGTGAACTGCTCCGCTACATGCTGACCGTGACTCCGCGTTCCATCGGGCGGGGGAACCGTCCCAACACTAACCTGGTCCGGATTGACAGGAGGAGGCAACAGGTAGGGCCGTTCCCTTCTTGACGCTTTACTGTCATGCAGTAATTAAGCCAGGACACGCCCTGTCATAAGGCCACAATGCCGCGAGCGAACTGCGCGCTGTCGATGGAAGTTAGTACCTGAAGGCGATCCAACACCACAGCGCCTGTCCTGGGCCATGGTTACCTCGCAGAGCATCATCGGCGAGCCTCCCGTACAGTTGACCTAACCAAATGTAACCTTAGAAGAGCCAGGGCGCGATCCCAGGTCAGCGCCCGTTATGACCCCGGCAGTGGGTCAGCACTGCGTGATCCCGCCAGTGGCATTAGACGACGGCCAAGCCGAGGGGAGCACAAGTGGTGGGTGGATCGTCCGGTCGCCATACACGGCAGTGGCCAAGGCCCAGGGCGACCGATGATGGTAATGAAGGGGACGATGGGGAAGCTGATAAAGGAGGTAACCAAGAGTCTGTAGAGGCCGCAGATAGGCTTGCTAGGAGAAAACCTCTGGCTTTGTCTGTCGATGGAATACTTCTATTCTTCGGGCTTGTTGTCATGTGGAGTGACAAACTTTGGCTCACCTTCCTGATCTGCCCGCCCGTGTATGTATATTGGATGCACGGGCACCTTACTAGGCTACGCAATGGGAATCTGGACGGTATCCGCAGGCCTGTTTACTTGGTCATTTGCGATGGACTTGGTGCGACGACCTTGTGGGCTACAGGTCCTCTCTGCCGTTGGCTGGAGCCTACTGTATGGTCAATAATGTTCACAGTCTTGCTAGGGTCGTTCGGTGCATTGCTGCTTGTAATGCCCTGGTTGAATGCCAATCCGCTAGCAGAGCAGGTTGGCTCCTCACAGAGGACTTCGCTTGCCGCAACACTCGCGCTTGTAATGGCCTTCGCAACGCTGTTTCCTCTAGCCATACATGCGCGTAACGCTCTTAGCCCGCACAATCCCCCGGAGCTTCCCTCAAAGATTCTCGGTTACCCTGAGGTGCAGAATAAGGTAATTGAGGAAGTTCTGGAGCCGCTTTGGGTCGGAACTGGTGGCGGTGGGCTCTATGGCGGTGGGCCATCCCCATATCTTTTCTCAGTCACGGCGTGGACGACGCGCTATCCATCAACAACGATTGAGACTGACGTGCCATTCGGTATGCTGGATGGGCGTAGCGTTAAGGAAGGCCCGTTGCTTTGCGTCCGGAACTGGACGGGCAGAACGTCAATCGTATATAGATATCTTCCGGGTATTATGGCCGCTGTGGGTCAAGGAATTCTCAGTGGTCCTCTAGCGAGCATAGGGGACTCTTCCCCGCAATCACGTTATTTCTGGGGCGGCACACCGACTAACGGCGCTCTAAGGGCGCCCCCCAACGTGGCTTGTGGATTGAGTTACGGCAATCTGACCGTCCTTGTTATATTGTTTGGGACTGATAGGTCACCGGCCCTGAGTCAGTATTCGCCTCTGGTTTTCAGTCAAGTGCTGAATGAGGTTTTCGCGTATTATCGACCACAGGATTCAAATCTACTCTCTGTTGTGGCGAGTGATCGTTAATTAAATTCCCATGGAAGGCGTCGGTGGACGCCACTCTTAAACTCAACATCGACGGCGACCCTCAGGCGCATTCACAGCCGGCGTCGCCCAACTCCTCGGCATTCGGGAGGGTAGTTGCCTACTTTGAGGTTCTTCACATAGCCGGATCGGTACGGAGCAGGCTGTAGGTCACGCCGTCTCGCCAGGCACCATCGCGCCACCCGGTAGCACGAGTGATTCCCTCGCGGGTGAATCCTGCTTTCTCCAGAGCTCTCTGTTCAGCGATATTTTCCACTTCGGTCCCTGCCCAGATGCGGTGCACCGTAGTGTGCGCGAAGAGGTAGCGGGCGAGCAGGCGCTGCGCCTGTGTGCCGTGACCACGGCCCCGGGCCTCCGGCAGCAGCATGATGCCGATTTCCCAGCAATACGAGCTGGGCACGGTGATGGGATGACGGCGCCAGTTGACCAGGCCCAGCCGCTGATCCCCAGAGGTGACGATCAGCGTTCCGCCCTCCGGACCGATTAGGCCGTTCTCGTCCCAGCCTCGCTGCCAGCGCCGCAGATCAGACCACCCGAACCACTCAAACTCGCCCATCTTTCCTGGGTCCTGTGTCAGGTCATCCAGCATCAGCAGGTCAGCTTCGCGCACCGGGTGCAGTGCTATCTCGTCGCTCATACCCAAATGATGCACACCCAGCGCCGC
This sequence comes from uncultured Actinomycetes bacterium, assembly GCA_963758575.1. Classification (GTDB taxonomy): domain Bacteria; phylum Actinomycetota; class Actinomycetes; order Streptosporangiales; family Streptosporangiaceae; genus RYN-230. Next base: position 167,845 of record CAVWWE010000016.1, on the reverse strand, counting down.
AAAGCGTGCCCGTATTGCGCCTGATCGGGCAGTCCCCCCTCCGAAGCCACATGGCCGGGCCACCACGCACAGTGGGCCGCCCCCGCCTACGGGCAAGGCAGGGGCGGCTCTTTTGCTTCCTGTCAGCGGTATGTGCGGAGGATCAGGCCCAGGAATTCGCGGTCTTCCTGGGTGAGCGGGCCGAGGCTGCCCACGATCCGCGCGACCCATTCCCGGTCCTCATCGGAAAGCTCGTATTCCGGCTTCTCCTTTGAATCGCGGGGCGTGCGCGCCGTGCTTCTCTTTTTTCCTGTCGTCAGGCGTTCACCTCCTTCCCGTTTCCGCATCGCGGCTCATCCCTCCTTCCCGGCCCGGCAGGCCTGGGCCTTGATCGGCTTCCGGTTACGGTGCGTGGCCGTGGTCTCGTCTCGTCTCACGGCGGGAATGTGGCCCCTACGCGTAGGCGGGCGCGAGCCGTGAGACGACCGCCGGCGTCCTGGCGGTCACCCATCGTCACCGCTACGGGGTCGCCGGCGCGGCGGCCGTGGCCCCCGGGGCGGACGCCGTGGCGACCGTGGCCGGCCGGGCGGCCGGCCGTCCCCGGGGCCGTCCGGGGGACCGGCAGCCCGCCAGGAGCCCCGGACGGTCCGCACGACCCGCCCGGCCTGGGCGTGCTCGCGCAGCCGCCGGTACAGCGTCGGCCGGCTCATCCCGGTGGCGGCGAGCAGCTCCGCGACAGGTACCCCGTCCGGACCCGCGCGCCTCAGAGCCGCCCACAGCGCCACCTCCGGCCCGGACCAGTCGGCCAGTACCGGGCTGGCCGTCCGGGGCGTTCTGCGGCGATCCTGGGGTCGCCGGCCCGGTGCCGGCGTGCCGGGCGGCGTGCGCGGTCACCTGATCGTCGGTGATCAGGTAGGCCCGTGCCCGTTCCGGGGCCGTGTGCTCGGGGTCGGATATCAGGAATGTGCCGGGCTGGGCCAGCGAATGGGCGTGCCATCCGCTGGTGAATGATCCCTGGCCGAGGATGAGGTTGACGTCGCGGCGTTCTTTCACCCGCAGGCATATCCGCACGTCCATCTGGGAGCGGACCGCGTTATGGCCCATTGCTTCCTGGGTCGGCCGCTGGGTCGCGGCGAGCAGGTTGACCGCGACGGCCCGGCCGCGCCTGGCCAGGGAATCGGCGTATTCCCGGGCCTCGGCCGGGAGTTCGGCGTATTCGTCGACCACGATCACCAGCGCGGGCATTTCCGGTGCGGGTTCCCATACCCGCCTGCCTTGCGCGGCGAGGTCCGCCGCGCGCCGGTCCAGCTCGGCAATCGCATCCCGGAATAGCCTCGTCGCCTGGGCTGGCGTGGTGGCCAGGCGGGCGAGGCATTGCGCCCAGGGCCCGAGTTCCATGCCTCCTTTCAGGTCTACGCCCCAGATCACCACATCGGCGCACCCGGCCAATGCGGCGAGGATCACATTCACGATCCCGGATTTCCCCGCGCCGGTCGTCCCGCCGATCAGGACGTTACGCCGCAGGATCAGCACCCGGGCCGGCCGCCCGTCCTCGAACAATCCGAGGCCGACCGGCGCGTTAATCGTGGCGGTCGACGGTGGCTGCCATGGGATCGGCTGGGCGTGCGGGTCTTTCTCGATAACCCGCAGGGTGAACCGGTCCGCGCGGGCCGGGTCGGGAATAGCGCGGGCACTGCCGGTCCGCAATCCGAGCCCGGATTCGATGGCCGGCAACTGGTTAATGGCCTGGGCCGCGGTGGTCCCTTTCCTGAGTATGACGCGTGCGGTCCATCCCCACGCATCCACCACGAGCGAGGCTATCCGTGAGCCGGGCAGGCCCATATTGTCCGCAAGATCAGGCCACGCGGACAGGGTCCGTTCAGCGCGGACCCGCGCCCGCCTACGGCGATGCGCCCACCACGGAATCGCGAGAATCACAGTGGAAATCCCCGCGATAGCCGGGAGCGGTTTCACGGCCGGGCCGACCGCGATAGCGGCAGACAGCCACCCACCCGTAACCGCGAAGACGGCCGCCGCGTAGGCCCGTTCAGCGGGCCGGGCGATTCCGCATGCCTCCCACATGCGGGTGATGAGACCGGCCGTGATCCGGGCCGCTGGGCTGGCCCACGCCAGCCGATGCGGAATCGCGGCCAGGATCGTAATCAGCGCCGTGAGCAACGCGACCGCCAGCCATAGGCGCGCGTGCTGCGGATGGGCCATAGCCGCCGCGACGAACGCGGCGGCCATGATGGCGAACGGCCAGAATGCCGACCGGTGCCGGTAGGCCCACCGGGCCAGGACGGCCGCCGCGATCAGCCCGAGCGGTTCCCCCGGGTCAATGAACATGACCGGGAAGGGGTCACGCCGGCCGCGCCAGCTGCGCCGCCGCGAACGCCGGTAACGCCGGTACGGGTCGCGGTAGGTCATCGTGACCACCCCCGGACATCGGCGGTGATTTCGTCGCGCAGGTATTGCAGGGGATCGGTTTCCCCATCCTCAGCCGCGTGAATTGCAGCCTGGATTGCGGCGAGGCGGTTAGCGGATTCCAGCCGTGCGGCGCGGGCCGCCTCGTGCAGCCGGATAACCTCGGCCAGCAGGGCTGCGGTATCGGCCGTGACGGGGGTCACTATCTGCTCGCAGCGCGGGCACAGCCCGGTACTGGCGAGTGTTTCGAGCCGGGACGCTACCGCATCCAGGTCGACCATGATTCGCGGCGTGTGCCGCTGGTTTGCTTGCTGGTATGCCAAGGGGCATCACCTCCTCCGCCCTGATCCACCGCATGAATCCTGCGGTCGATCCAGGGTCAGATAGCAGGGTCAAGGGCAACTCCCTTTCCCGTGTCCCGCGCGCCGTAGCGCGCGGGACACGTCACCGATTCCGTCATTGACATGACCATCCCTTCTGGATTGACCGCCCGCTATTTACAGCAGGCGGAACAAGCTTACGGTGACCTGGCTGATGTCGGGCGCCAGGCTGGACGACGCGAGATAGAATCCCAGGACTATGCAGATAGCTGCCTGCCAGAACCGCAGGCCCGCATACCGGCACAGCAGGAACACCACCACGCCCAGTGCGGAAACCACTGAGAGTGTTACCGTCAATCAATCACCTCCTTTCCCTTTGCTCTGGGGACGCCCCCCGTGTTCCCCGCTATTCCCCGAAAGCGCGCCGCGACTTGCGGCGAGCCCAGCGGGACCGTGCGACACATTTGTCACAGGCGTCCCTGCCGTCCCTGGCCCGCGCGCCGCACGCGCACACGGGTCCGAGCCGGCAGCCGTTCAGTCGGTGAGTCAGCGTTGATCACCTCCCTTCACGTGCAGGTAGATCCTCCTTCCGGGGAAAGGCCAATGCGCAGCACGACGGCCCCCGGTACCATCGGCACCGGGGAACCGTTGTTCCCTGCCGGGCCGCCCTGGTTTCCATTGCGTTGGGCTGGGGCGACCCGGCTTTGCTATTGTCCTTAGATAATTCGTGCCTCCTTATGGCTGGCTGCTGCCTGCTGTCGTGGAACCGGTCCGCGCCCGCTGCTATAGGCGGGAACGGGTCGCGGACCGGGGTCTCGTGTCAGCCGCCGAGGTGTCGGGGCTTGCCTTGCGCCCTGCGCTCGGCCGTTTGCATGCGGGATTCCAGCGCGGGAGCGTAGGCGGCGGCGAGGATCGTCCCGGGCGGCGCGGCGGATAGCGGGAATGCGACGTATTGCCTGCTGTAGACACCCCACAGCACCATCCAGCCCGGCCGCTGTAATTCGATCTGGCGGGCCGTCTCGCGGTTCGTCTCATGCTCATCCGCCGGGGACATGGCCTGCCCTTCACCGCTTACGCGCCATTTCCGTGTCCGGGAATACGGCCCGCGTCCACTGAGCCTTTTTCGTGCGCCCAGCAGAATGGGAGGTAGCACCGTGACGTAAGGCCATGGTGGTTCTTCGTGTTCGTAAGCTCGTCGTCGCCTGCCGGTGTGAGTCCGGTCCGGGTAGCTGCCAGGAGGCCCGGTAGCAGGCTGGCGGTGTCGCCTGGAAACGGGCGGGGCCGGAGCCCAGCGTCAAAAGCCCCTGCGGGGGGAGCGACGATGCGGTCCGTAGCATGACGCGAAGCCTGCGGCGTCGTTACTCAGCCGCCTTCTGGGCGGACGAGGGAGTGCCGAGCCTCCCGGAATCGGGGCGAAGGCCATGGAAGCGGTGCAGATCCTGGATTGCAGCCGTGAGGGACTCCCCGGCGTATGGGGCGCGGAACGTATCGAGGGTGGCGGCGGGAACTGGGGAGGCCCTCCCCGGCCCGGCAGCCTGCGGATTTCTGCTGCCGGAGCGTGGCGTCCTATAACCGGTGACCCCGGGAAGTGGATCGCTGGCCGGGTGGGCGTCGGAGGCGGCCGTAGTACCGGTTGAGCCGGCAGGACAACACAACCTGCGGTGATGGGAAGGGCCGCTGCTTCGTCGGTGCGCATGCCTGCTTGGAGGGGCCCGGTGAGTGCCGTTTCGGCTAGTCCCGCCGCGAAGGGATCGGTCCGGGGTGTCCCGGCTGATCCGGTCCGTGCTTTGCAGCATGCGCTGTACCGGGCGGCCAAGGCCGATCCCGGGCGGAGATTCCACGCGCTGTATGACAAGATCCGCCGCAGGGACGTTCTGTGGCGCGCGTGGGCCGCGGTGCGCAGCAACAACGGCGCGCCGGGCATTGACAAGGTCACTCTGGCCGCCGTGGAGGAGTACGGGGTTGCCCGGCTGCTCGATGAGCTGGCCAGCGAACTGGGGGAGAAGAAGTACCGGCCGTTGCCGGCCCGGCGGGTGATGATCCCGAAGCCGGGTACGGCGGAGCGCAGGCCGTTGTCGATTCCCCCGGTCCGCGACCGGATCGTGCAGGCCGCAGCGAAGATCGTGCTCGAGCCGGTCTTCGAGGCGGACTTCCTGCCAGCCAGCTTCGGGTTCCGCCCGAAGCGCTCGGCGCACGATGCCCTGCAGGTGCTCATCGATGAGTGCGGGCGGGGCCGCCGGTGGGTGGCCGAGACGGACATCGCCAGCTGTTTCACGGCGATCCCGCATGAGAAGTTGATGCAGGCGGTGCAGGAACGCGTCTGCGACCAGGCCGTCCTGAAGCTCCTGCGCGTGATGCTGCGTGCCGGGGTGATGGAGGACGGGCAAGTCCGGCGGCCGGTCACCGGGACCCCGCAAGGTGGTGTGCTCACTCCTCCAACGCAAGTGGCAACTTCTGCTTCGAGGTGACGCTGGGCTACCGGCGCTGCGAGCGGCCGCGGCGTGCCGCCAATGAGTGTATGACATGTCAGGTAGTACGTTGGTGACATGCCTCATGGTGGCCGGGTGGGTGGCGTGGAGTATGCCGAGCGTGTCAATGCTGCTGCCGGGCTGGCCGCGGCCGGGGTTCCGGTGGCGGAGGCAGCCCGGGTGCTGGCCGGGCGGTTTAGCTGCTCGGAGCGCCAGGCCCGCCGCTACGTGGAGGTCGCGGCCCGGTCGGGTGCAGTCGTGGTTCCCGAGCCGGCGACGGTGTTCACGGTCAAGGTGCCGGCCAGCCTGGCCCGGCGGGTGCGTGAGCATGCCCGGGCGTCGGGGAGGTCGATCTCCGCCGTGGTGGCCCAGGCACTGGAGGAGTTTCTGGCGCGGGGCCGCAGAAACCATCCCCGCAAGTGAGCGAGCTGGTGGTCGAAGCGGTGTTCGTGTTCGACCGCCTTGGGGCCGCGGAATTGTCGGCGGCCTACAAGATCCTGGTTCCCGGAGGGCGGCCCGCGCCGTGCGCGGCGGCCAGGAAGGACGGTGCCGCGATGACCAGCGCGGCGATCTACGCGCGGGTCTCCAGCGCCCGGCAGAAGGAGCAGGAGACGATCGTCTCCCAGACCGAGGCGCTGCGCGACCACGCGGGGCAGCTGGGGCTTGACGTCCCCGCGGAGTGGGTGTTCGAAGATGACGGGTACTCGGGCGCGTCGCTGGTCCGCCCGGCCCTGGACGCGCTGCGGGACCTGGTAGCCCAGGTGCCGGTGGACGTGGTGCTGTGCTACTCCCCGGACCGCCTGGCCCGCAAGTACGCCTACCAGGCGCTGCTGACGGAAGAGCTGGCCCGGGCGGGCACGTCGGTGGTGTTCGTCAAGGCTCCCTCGGGTGAGACTCCCGAGGACGCGCTGCTGGTCCAGTTCCAGGGCATGATCGCCGAGTACGAGCGGGCGCAGATCATGGAACGGACCCGCCGTGGCAAGAACCAGCGGGCCCGCTCCGGCAGCGTGAACGTGCTGTCGGGAGCCCCGTTCGGGTACCGGTACGTGCGCAAGAGCGATCACGCCGCCGCCCGGTATGAGGTCGTGCCACACGAGGCCGCCATCGTCGCCGGGCTGTTCCGCCGCTACGCCGACGAGGGCGTGGCCATCGCCGAGCTGGCCCGGTGGCTGGGCAGCACCGGCGTGGCGACCCGCACCGGCAAGACCCGCTGGGACCGCTCCACGATCTGGGGCATGCTCCGCAACCCCGCCTACGCCGGCCGGGCCTGCTTCGGCAAGACCGGCCGCCTCAGCCAGCAGGCCGGCCGCAACCGGGTCGCCCGGCTGGCCGGACGCGCGACCGGCACCGGCTACACCACCGTGGACCGCCCCCGCGCCGACTGGCTCGAGATCGACGTCCCGGCCCTGGTCGACGAGGAGACCTTCGAGCGGGTGGCGCGCCGCCTAGCCGGCAACAAGAAGTTCGCCTCCCGCGCCAGCAAGACCCCGTCCCTGCTCCAGGGCCTGGCCGCCTGCTCGGGCTGCGGCTATGCCTGCTACCGCGGCCACACCACGACCACCGCCGGCAACAAGATCTTCTACTACCGGTGCATCGGCAGCGACAACTACCGGTTCGAGCACGGCAAGGTCTGCGGCAGCAAGCCCGTCCGCGCTGACTACCTCGACCAGGTCGTCTGGGACCACATCACCCACCTGATCGCCAGCCCCGCCCTGATCCGCGCCGAGATCGCCGGGCGCCTGGCCCAGATCCGCACCGCCGACCCGGCCACCGCCCAGCGCAAGCGCCTCGACAGCGCCCTCGCCAAGACCATCAGCGCGATCACCCGGCTGATCGGGGCCTACCAGGAAGACCTCCTGTCCCTCGACGAGCTCCGCGCCCGGATGCCCGATCTGCGCGCCCGCGAGACCAGCCTGCGCCACCAGGCCCAGGCCCTCGACGCCCAGCTCGCCGACCGCGAGGTCTACCTCAAGCTCGCCGAGAACCTGGAAGGCTTCCTGGCAGCCCTCCGCACATCCGCGGCCACCGCAACCGTCGAAGACCGCCAGCGCGTCGTACGCCTGCTCGTGAAGGAAGTCCTGGTAGGCCCCAGCAAGATCGTGATCCGCCACTCCATCCCCACCCGAGGCGACACACCCGCACCCGCCCCTGCCAGCACGGACAGTGACGACGACGCGGAGCCTGACCCAAGTTCGCACTTGCGTTGGCGGAGTGCTTTCACCGCTGATGTGCAACGTGTACCTGCACCGGCTGGACCGGGCATGGGACGAGCACGACGGGGTGCTGGTGCGGTTCGCCGATGATCTGGTCGTGATGTGCTGGTCCCGCAGCCAGGCTGAGCGGGCGCTGGAATGCCTGACGGCCTTGCTGGCTGATCTCGGCCTGGAGCCGAAGGCGGCCAAGAGCAGCACTGGAGGCAGGAGGCCCGGGGTTTGACTTCCTGGGCTTTCACCACCGGCTGGTGCGCTCGCGGGGCGACCGGGGCAAGCCGAAGGTGACGTTCCTGGCCCGCTGGCCCGTGGACAGGGCCATGCAGCATGCCCGTGACCGGATCCGGGAGCTGACCGGACGGCGCTGGCTGCCGCTGCGGCCCGGGGCGATCGCGCAGGAGGTGAACGCCTTCCTGCGCGGCTGGGCGGCCTATTTCAGGTACGGGCACTCAGCCCAGCGCCTCAGCAAGATCAGCCAGTACGCGCGGATGCGGCTCGCGCTGTTCATCAGCAAGAAGCACCGCCGCAGCCGCGCCTTCGGATGGTGGGTGATGCTCACCTCGACTCCGAGGGAACTCGGCCTGATCAGCTTGTATGGAATCGTCGTCGCACCCAGGGCCGGCAAGCCCTGGCGGGACAAGCCGAATGCCGGCGGTGAACGGCGTCGGTGAGCCGTGTGCGGGAGAACCGCACGCACGGTTCGAAGCGGCGGGGGCTGGAAACGGAGCGACCTGACCATGGACCGGCAGTGAAGCGGCCCGCAGGGGAAACCCCGGGAAAAGTGGCTGCCGGACCTAAACGCCAGGCAACGCCACCGCGCCAGCCCCCGACCCTACATCCTCCGATTTCGCGGTTTGCAGGACGTGGATGGCTTTGACGAGCTGCCCGGGGCCGCCGGGGCAGCAGCGGAGCTTGCGCAAGGTGTGCCGGGTCTTGAGCTGGGGGGTTGGCGCGCTCGCCGGGAGCGCCCAGCCGTGCGTGGTGCGGTCGGCCTCCTGCACCGCTTTGTTGTCAGGTAATCAGTATGCTCATGGCATGATCAGCGGACGGAGATGTGATCGTGGCCGGGAACGCACGGCCTCCGATCGATGATGGCGCTGTCCTGATCACCGGCGCCTCGGCGGGGATCGGCCGTGAGCTTGCGGGGCAGCTCGCGCCGCGGGCCAGGATGCTTATTCTTCTGGCCCGGCGGGCTGGGCGTCTGGAAGAGCTGCGCGCCAGCCTGCTGGCCAGGCACCCCCGGCTGCAGGTACTGACCCTGTCCGTCGATCTGTCCGACGAGAACGACGTGGAGCGGGCCCTGGCCGAAGCAGGTGAGCAGGCCGGGGCGGTGGATGTCTTGGTGAACAACGCTGGCGTCGGCGATCAGGCCCTGGCCGACCAGGCAGACTGGACGCGAGTCCGGAACATGTTGCGCACGAACGTCCTGGCGGTCGCGCAGCTGACTACGGCCCTGGTGCCCGCGATGGTGAAACGCGGGCGAGGGGGAGTGCTGAACATGGGCTCGGGGGCCGGGCTGACGGTCATGCCCGCGGCTGCGGCGTATTCAGCCAGCAAGCATTTCATGGACGGTTTCAGCGAGGCGCTGCGCGCGGATCTCACTGGCACCGGGGTGGTAGTCACCCAGGTCTGCCCCGGCCCGGTGGACAGCGAGTTCGATCAGATCGCCGGGTCGGCGGGCGGGATGACCGGCGGCCCGCCGCAATTCCTGCGCATCAGCGCGGCGCAGTGCGCGCGCGAGGCACTGGCGGGCTTTGACCGCGGCGTGCCGCTGGTCTTCCCCGGCCGGGCCTACCGGATCGCCATGCGGGCGCTCCCGCTGCTGCCCCGCGAGCTGTCGCGTCGCCAGGCTGCCCGGTCCGCCACCCGCATCCGCCGCACCGCCGGCGACGCAGCCCATCGGGACCGGCCGGGAGGGCAGGCGGGGACATGAGAATCAGCCGTCTGATCCTCAGCGGCGCGGCGATCGGCACGATCATCGGCACCGGCCGGGCAGATCTGAACTCCACCCACGTGTTCAACCCGGCCTGGCCGCCGCACGCCCGGTTCCATAACGCCACCGGGTGGGGAACAGTGACCGGGTCTCAGCTCCTTGCGCTCTGGCTGCTATGGCGGCCCGGCCAGCACACAAGTGACCACGACATGGCCGTTACCACCGCCGCGCTATTGTCCGCGGCCGCTTGGGTGCCGTTCTTCCCCGCTCTGGCCATCCCCGGCACCGACGTTGAAGACGAGCCGGGCCACCTCCCCCGCGTCGCCGGGGTGCCCATCAACCTGGTGCCCGCCGCGCTGATTCCTGTCAGCTGCGCACTCGGCTACCTCCTGCACCGCCACGGACGATAGCGCGCTCAGGCTGGGTGTCTTCGTCCTCCGATTTCGCGGGTCTGCAGGACGTGGATGGCCTTGGCCAGCTGACCGGCGCGCCAGGGGCAGCAGCGGAGCTTGCGCAAGATGCGCCAGGATTTGAGCTGGGCATTGGCGCGCTCGCCGGGGCCGCGGAGCCGGGCGTGAGCCCGGTTGGCGTCCTTCTGCGAGGCGGGCTTGTTCCGGCCCCGGTACGGGGTGCGGATGTGCTCCTCGCCGAGGTAGCCCTTATCGCCCAGCGCGAGCAGGCCGCAGGCGGCCAGCTCGGCGATGATGCCCCAGATCCGGGCGGCGGTCAGGTCATGCACGGCGCCGGGCAGCGGCCCGGACACCCACACGATGTCACCGTTCGGGCTGGCGATGACCTGCAGGTTCATCCCGTGCTTGCGGTGCTTGCCGGAGTAAAACGGCCGGTCGGCGGCGACCCGGTCGATGGGGATTAAGGTGCCGTCGAGGACGAGGTAGGCGTGCCCGGCCTTGCGGGCGTCCCGCAGCGCCTGGCCCAGCTTCGGGGACCGGGCAGCCAGCAGCGCCACCGTTTCGGTGACGTACCGCCAGGCGGTGGCGGTGCCGACGCCGAACCCAGCGGCCAGCTCGGCGAAGGTTTCGCCTTTGCGCAGGTAGGCCAGCACCAGCAGGCCTGCCGCCCCGGGTTCAGCTTGCGCCAGGGTGAGCCGATCTGCCTGCGGTGGCGACGGATGATCCTGGCGGTGTAATCCAGGGTCTGGCGGGACAACGGCAGCGCGGCAGGGTAGAAAAGCATCGGAGCCCCTCGGTGGCAGATGCGGATCTTGGTCGATCGCTTCATCTACCAGGGGCTTCACTATGCGCCAAGGCGACACGCCGTACCTGATCAGGACATACGCCCTGAGATCCCCAGATCAGGATGAAAAACGTTCACTGGCCGGGTGGTTCTTCCTGCCATTCGGTTCCGGGGTAGGCGGTCCAGCCGGTGTGCCACAAGATGCGCGGCCCCGGGCGATCCCAGACAGGTTCTATCCGCAGCGATTCCACCAGGTTCCCGGCCGGGCCGGTGATAGTGAGCGCCTCCCGGTCTTTCTCTGACCATCGCGCGGTATGGGAGCTGCTCCCGGGGCGGGTCATAGCGCGGCCTCCCCGGCCCCGCCGTGCTTACGGCCGGCCCCTGCGTAAAACAGGACCGGGCGGGGTTTGCGTTCAAGGCGGGGCCGGCGCCATGCGGCCGGGTCGACCAGGCCGGGGGCGACCATGTCCAGGCCATCGAAGAACCGGGCGATCTGTTCCCGGGTGCGGGCCATCCCGGGCGCGGACGCATTCCGGTACACCTCAGCGGCCTGCCGGGCCATATAAGCGGGTGTGTCATCGCCGGTGACATGGGACAGGACCAGGTAACTGCCCGGGGCCATCCGGGCCTTGAAGGCGTCCACGGCCTGCCATGGGTTTTCCCGGTCTTCCAGGAAATGCAGCACCGCGACCATGAGCACCGCGATCGGCTCATCCCAGTCAATGAACGCCTGCACGTCCGGCAGCGCGAAAAGTCGGCCGGGGTCCCGCAGATCACCAGCGACCGCCGCGACCGTTGACGAGTCCGCGAGCAATGCCCGGGCGTGCGTCACCACAACCGGGTCGTTATCGGCGTAAACAACACGGGCACCCGGCTTTGCCGCATGCGCTATCTCGTGGACGTTCCCGCGTGTCGGCAGCCCGGTCCCGATATCAAGGAACTGCCGTATCCCCGCCTCGCGGGCCAGGAACCACACAGCCCGCCCGAGGAAACGCCGGTTGTCCCGCGCCGCTGCCGCAGCACCCGGAACCGCATCCAGCAACCGCTGCGCAGCGTCACGATCAGCAGCATAGTTATCTTTCCCGCCGAGCAGGAAATCGTAGATACGGGCCACATTCGGGACAGCCGGGTTAAAGCTCTGCAACAAGTCCCGGGCCGCCTCGCCACTGTATTCAGTCACCAGCACTCACCTCCCGTCCAGCCCGGCCCGCTGCGAACACTTCCGCCGTCATCCTGCGCATCTCATCGCGTTATCCCGTCTGGTAATCCGGTAGATCCAGGTTGCCGCTTGGGCCAGGACGCCGGTACCACCAGCGGGGGACACTAGGGACGTTCTAAGATGAGAAACGTCCCTAGGTGACCGGGAGGGTGGAAGCCATGGCCAACGAGCGGCTCCGTGCAGCTCTGGCCCGGAACAGGATGACGGTTTCCGGTTTCGCGGATGATCTTCGTGTCGATCCGAAGACGGTTGAGCGCTGGATCGCCAAGGAGCGCACGCCGCACCGGAAGACGGTGCTCGCAGCGGCCGGCCTCTTAAAGGAGGACCCCGCCTACCTGTGGCCTGACTTTGGCAACCGCCTGGTCACGGACGAAACTCACGGCGAGATTGTCACCGTCTACACGGAGCGAAGCGCCGTCCCGAACTCTTTGTGGATATCTCTGCTTCAGTCGGCAAGGGTAAGCGTCGACATACTCGTCTACGCGGGTCTGCATCTTCCGGAAGCGAATCCGACGTGGGTTAAGGAGATCCAGCGGAAATGTGACGAGTCAGTCTCGGTACGCATCGCTTTTGGTGACCCGCAGTCCGCCGAAGTGCGCGCACGCGGCGAGGAGGAGGGGGTTGGCGCGGGCCTGACTGGACGCATTAATTATGCGATTGCCTGGTATCGGCCGATTCTGGGTTTGCATAACCTTTCGGTCGCATTCCATTCAACGGTGCTCTATAACTCGATACTGCGTTTCGATGATCAGATGCTGGTCAACCCTCACATCCATGGCATGCCAGCTTTCCGTGCACCTGTGATACATCTCAGGCGGATTCCCGGTGGTCCGCTGTTTGACACTTATGTTGAGTGCTTCGAGCGGATCTGGGCTAACAGCAGGCCACTAGACATTAAAGGTGAGGGCTAGCATGGCGCGAGTGGACTACCTCAACGATCCAGAGGCTCCCGCAGCTAACAGCGTGGTCCCCGCCGTTAGTGCCATCGTGCCAGACGGAGATGGCCGGATACTTCTCATCCGGCGGACGGACAATAACTACTGGTCAATTCCGGGCGGCGGCTTGGAACCGGGCGAATCCGTACGTCAGGCGACCGTGCGTGAAGTGATGGAAGAAACCGGGATTGCCTGCGAGGTTACCGGGCTCGTCGGAATCTATTCTGATCCCAATCATGTAGCGGCTTATGACGACGGTGAAGTGCGCCAGGAGTTTTCCATATGCTTCACTACCCGCATGCTAGGCGGGACGATAGCCACGAGCCAGGAGTCCTCCGAAGTAAGATTCGTCGAACGCAGCCGAGATTTCCGGCTATCGGATGCATCCGTCGATACGGCTCCGTGTGCAGCACTATCTTGACAGCCGACCGGAACCGTATATCGGTTGAGCCATCAAATCCGCCAGATGGTTTGTCGTACGCCGATGACAGGCGGCAAGGGCTGGATACCCTGAATCTAGGGCCATAGTTACCTCATGTCCCGGCCCGTACCGCTCGCGTATTTCGCGTATCCGATCCTCAAAGAGGACCGCCGTGCCCGTCGGACCCGTAGTCATATCGCAGAACACGAGCGCGTCATACGTCGGGGAATCCTCTGGCTCAAATTCAGCCATCAATACCTCTGCCAGCCCGCGAACACGCGCCTCGTAAACTGCGCACGAGTGATGAGCTACCAGGCGCGCAAGCCGGCCGCCCGGCCCGGTATCCCTGATCCAGCGCGCACCATCCAGCGGATGAAACCCAGTAACCGCCAGCGACGGCGCATACCCGATGTCGTGCAGATACGCCGCCGCGACAAGCAAATCCCGATCCTCGGGCGGGACAACTGCCACAATCTGGCGTGCCTGCTCAGCTACCTGTCTGACGTGACGCCAGCGGTTCCCCAGTGGCGACAGCAACCGCTCAGCGCTGGCCGCAGCCCAAGACGTCAGGGACATGCGCACACGCTACAGGAGCGGCACCCAGGCATCCTCTGACCTGCTAGTTTGCCCCGACGGGATGTTAAGTGTCACAATCTCTTAGTGGGCTTGCCCGACCCGTTCGGCCCGAGGAAGGCGGTGACCTTCCCGACCGGGGCGGTAAACGACATGTCCCGTACGGCGGTGGTCCGGCCGAACCGCTTGGTCAGCCCGCGCACCTCAACCTGCGTCATCGCGCTCTCTCCGTGAACACTGCTTCATGAACCTTAGGTTCATGAAGCAGTGTTCACGCCACCCTCAGGCGTGATCAACCGACTGGTGCTGCCAGGGCAGCAGTGATCGGTTGATCACGAGCCGGAGGAGCCGAATCAGCGGTGGCGGGGCGCGCTGCGCTGAGGAGAGGCTGGGGCGGGGTAGTGGCCGCGCTGCCGGGCCAGCCGGGTCAGCAGATCGTTGGCCCGGGCGGCGTCAGTGCCGATGGACCGGCGCTCGATGGAAGTCAACCGGCAGACCAGTTGCCAGTCGTTGCGCTCCGGGCGGCCGTCCACGTGACTCAGCCGGTACACGACCGTGCCGTCGGCGCGCACCGCCCAGGTCCAGGACAACTGTCCTAAGGCGCTGGTGTAGCTGGTCTCGATATGGCCGATCTCGCGCGCGCTGAAGCGAGACATGTGACATCCCCCTTGTGGCTGACCTGATCCGATCCGGCCCCCGGTTCCGATGGTCACACGCTGTCTCACCACGAGAACCTATCGGAAACCAATCTAGGTTAACTGCGTATCACAAATTTAATCTCTCAAAAGTGAGAAGGGTATGCGGCCCGGGCTCTCTGTGCCAGTGGTGATACTGGGCAGATGCCAGTGGTGATCAGATGAGGATGCAGGACGCGGCGGACCAGTTGCGCCGCCACATCGGGGCGTCGATCTTCGAGCGGGTGGCGGGGGCTGAGGGGCCGCAACGCCGGACGGTGATTCACCAGCCCGGCGGCGAGCGGTGGTTCGCCGCGGACCGGCCGATCCGGCGGGTGCACGGCGACTCAGCCATGTTCATCGGCGGCATCCGCGCGCTGCTGCTGCAATCGCTGCACCCGCTGGCCATGGCCGCGGTTACGGCCCATTCCGGGTACCAGGGTGATCCCTGGGGGCGGCTGCAGCGGACCAGCTACTTCCTGGCCGTGACCACGTTCGGCCGGGCCGGCGACGCTCAGGAAACGATCAATAGGGTCAAGAACATCCACCGCCGGGTGACCGGCGTCGCGCCGGACGGCCGCCCGTACGCGGCATCTGATCCGCACTTGCTGACCTGGGTGCACATCGCCGAGGCGGACAGTTTCCTGCGCGCGCACAGCCGGTTCGGCGCGCAGCCGCTGGACCAGGCCGGCCGGGACGGCTACGTCGCCGACATGGCCCGGATCGCGGTCGAGCTGGGCGTGCCCGACCCGCCGCGCACCGAGGCCGAGCTGACCGACCGGATCCGCCAGTACCGGCCGGAGCTGCGCGGCACCGCGCAGTCCCGGGCCGCGGCCCGGTTCCTGCTGCTCAACCCGCCACTCCCGGTCATCGCCCGGGCGCCGTACGGGCTGCTCGCCGCAGCCGCCACCTCGCTGCTGCCCGGCTGGGCCCGGCGGCCGCTCTATCTGCCCCGGCTGCCGCTGACCGAGGCCGCGCTGGTCCGCCCGGCCGGGCACGCGGTCATCCACGGCATCCGCTGGGCGACCGGCTAAGGCCTGTCACGGGACAGGCCTGAACCGTCAGTCGAGCAGCGCGGCCGCGATCCGGGCCACGTGCCCGGCGGGCGGGCCGAACAACTGGGCCGTTGCGTGCGCCCGCTTCAGGTAGCGGTGCGCGTCGTGCTCCCAGGTCACCCCGATGGCGCCGTGCAGCTGGATCATCTCGCCCGCGGCGGCGGTCAGCGCCTCCGCGCAGTAGGCGTGCGCCGCCGCGGCCCGCAGCGCACAGTCCGCCGCTGCGGCCGCATAGGACAGCGACCGGGCCGACTCGACCCGCACGTACAGGTCGGCCATCCGGTGCTGCAGGGCCTGGAAGCTACCGATGGCCCGGCCGAACTGCACCCGGGTCAGCGTGTACCCGACCGTCTGCGCCAGCGCCTGCTGCGCCGCGCCCACCTGCTCCGCGCTCAGCGTGACACAGGCCAGATCCCGGGCGCGGGCCAGCGCCGGCCGGCCAGCATCCGTCCCGATCCGCTGCCCAACCACCCCATCTAGCCGAACGCTAGTTACCCGCAGACTCATATCCATCGCGATCCCGGCCGTCCGGGCTACCCCGTCCTGATGCGGGTCCACCTCGAATAGCCCGGTGCCGTCCGGGGTGCCGGCCGCGACCAGCAGCAGATCGGCCGTGTCGCCGTACAGCACGTAGTGCGCTTCGCCGTGCAGCCGCCACCCGCTGCCCGCCGCCGCGGCGGTGCAGGCGGTCTCGGCCGGGTCCCAGTGCCCGGCCGGGCCGGCCCAGGCCACCGCGGCCAGCACCGAGCCGTCCGCGATCCCGGGCAGCAGCCGCTGGCAGGCGCCGTCGTCTCCGCTGGCCAGCAGCAGCTGCCCGGCCAGCACGGCCGAGCCGAGCAGCGGGGTGGGGATGAGGTCACGGCCGAGTTCCTCGGCCACGATGTGCGTTTCCACCGGCCCGGCGCCCGCGCCGCCGTACCGCTCGGGCAGGGCCAGTCCGGCCACCCCGATCTCCCGGCACAACCGCCGCCACAGCTCCGGGTCGTAGCCCGGCCCGTCGTCGCCGGCTGGTTCCTTGTGCCGGGCCAGCAGGCTGCGCACCGCGTCGCGGAGCGCGCGCTGCTCGGCGGTCTGCTCGATCCCCGCGCCCGGTTCCATCACGTACCCCCGCCGGTGCTGGCCCGGGGGGACGACCCCCCGCTCTGCTCGCCCGGGGGACTACCCCCGCTCTGTTCCCCCGGGGGACACCCCCCGGAACCCCCGGCCCCGGCCCCCGATCGGCGCTCCGCGCCGCCAGTGAGAGCAGCCAGCACGACGGCCCGGTGCTCGGACTGGCTGCCCCAGGCCGGGACCAGCGCGCGCACCTTGGCCAGCCACAGGCTGAGATCGTGTTCCTCGGTGTAGCCGATCGCCCCGTGCACCTGCAGCGCCGTCCGGGCCGCCCGGTACGCCGCGTCGGCGCAGGCCACCTTGGCCGCGGACACGTCCCGGCGGGTCGTGCTGCCGCCGTTGCCGCCCACCGCGACCGTGACGGCCGCCGCGTCCAGCAGCGGCTGGGCGAACTCCAGCCCGATGGCCACGTCGGCCAGCTGATGCTTGACCGCCTGGAACGCGCCGATCGGCCGGCCGAACTGGGCCCGCTGCGTGGCATGCCGCACGCTGGCCTCCAGCAGCGCGCGGCCCGCGCCGAGCAACTGGGCCGCGCTGGCCAGCGTGCCGAGCAGCACGGCCCGGCCGGCCGGCCCGGCCGTCGCGGCGCAGTCGGCCAGCCGCTCGGCCGGCTGCGCCTCGGCCAGCCAGCGGGTCGCGTCTACCGAGGCGTGCTGGGTGCCGGGGCTGGCCAGCCACACCGAGCCGGCCGAGACTAGCAGCACCAGGCCGGCCGCATCCGCGTCCACCGCGTACGGCAGCCGGGGCGGCACGGCCAGCGTGCCAAGCAGCTCGCCAGCCGCTAGCCCGGCCAGCCAGCCGGTGCACTGGCTGACCAGGTCCGGCTCGGCGCGGTCCGCCGCAGCCAGTCCGGCCAGCAGCACCGGGACCGCCGCCAGCGACTCGGCCACCGGTCCCGGCACCGCGTGATGCCCCAGCTCCTGGCACGCGACGACTATGTCGAGCGGGCTGGCCCCGGCACCGCCGTGGCGCTCCGGCACGGCCAGCCCGGTGACGCCGAGCCCGGCCAGCTGCCGCCACACCGCCAGGCCGGGTGCCCGGTCCCCGGCCGCCCAGGCCCGGGCCGCGCCCGGCACATCGGCCGCGCCGAGCAGCTCGTGCAGGGCCGCACCGAAGTGCTCCTGCTCGGCCGACCGGCCGAGCCCGGGCTCGCCGCGCAGCACGGCCGGCTCGCTCACCGCGGCAGGCCGAGCAGCCGCTCGGCGATCACCGTGCGCTGGATCTCGTTGGTCCCCGCGTAGATCGTCCCGGCCAGCGCGAACAGGTAGCCGTCCAGCCAGCGGCCGTCCTCGCCGGGCAGGTCGCGACGTTCCGCCTGCGGGCCGAGCAGGTCCAGCGCGGTCTCGTGCAGCGCCACGTCAAGCTCGGACCAGAACACCTTGCCCAGGCTGGATTCCGCACCCAGCCGGCCGCCCGCGGCCAGCCGCTGGGCCACGCCGAGGGTGTGCAGCTGGTAGGCCCGGGCGCCGATCCAGGCGTCGGCCACCCGGTCGCGCAGCCCGGTGTCGGCCGGGTCCGCGGTCCGCTGCCACAGCTCAGCCAGCCGCCCGGCCGCGGCACAGAACCGGCCCGGGCTGCGCAGCGACAGGCCGCGCTCGTGGCTGGCCGTGCTCATCGCGACCCGCCAGCCCTCGCCTGGCGTGCCGATCACATCGGCGTCCGGCACGAACACGCCATCCAGGAAGATCTCGGCGAACCCGGTGCCACCGCCGAGCTGGCGGATCGGCCGCACCGTCACCCCATCCGCGCGCAGGCCGAACACCAGGTAGGTCAGCCCGCGATGCTTGTCCGCGCCAGGCGCACTGCGGAACAACCCGAACGCCCGGTCGGCGAACGCGGCCCGGCTGCTCCACGTCTTGCTGCCGGTCAGCCGCCAGCCACCAGTCACCCTGTCCGCGCGGGCCCGGATCGCGGCCAGGTCGCTGCCTGCCTCCGGCTCGGACCAGGCTTGCGCCCAGACGTCGTCGGCCCGGGCCATCCGGGGCAGCAGCCGGTCCCGCTGCTCGGCCGTGCCGTGCGCGAACAGCGTCGGCGCCAGCAGGAACAGGCCGTTCTGGCCGACCCGGACCGGGCCGCCTGCCGCGTGGTACTCCTCCTCGAACACCAGCCAGTCCAGCAGCGGCAGATCCCGGCCGCCGTACTCGGCGGGCCAGGACACCACGGCCAGCCGGGCCGCGAACAGCTCCCGCTCCCAGTCCCGGTGCCGCTCGAACCCCTCGGCCGTGTCCACCGACGGCAGCGGCGTGGCCGGCACGTGCTGGCCCAGCCAGTCCCGCACCTCGGCCCGGAAGCTCACTGGTTAGCCTGCTTCATGGTGCGGGCGTCCTGGCCGGCCAGCGAGTCGCCGGCCGTCTCGGCGTTGTGCGCGTGCGCCAGATGGTGCAGGCCGAACACGCTGTCCATGCCCGCCCGCATGCCCATCTGGTCCTCGCACTGGTTCACCGCCCGCTTGGCCAGCATCAGGCCGAACGCCGGCATGGTGGCGATCTGCTCGGCCAGCGCGAACGTCGCCGTGGCCAGCTCGCCGCGCGGCACCACCCGGTTGACCATGCCGGCCTGATAGGCGCGGTCCGCGCCGAACCGCTCCCCGGTGAACAGCACCTCCTTGGCGAACCGGGGGCCGAGCAGCCACGGGTGCGCGAAGTACTCCACCCCCGGGATGCCCATCCGGACCACCGGGTCGGCGAAGAAAGCTGTCGTCGGCCGCGATGATCAGATCGCAGCACCAGGCCAGCATCAGCCCGCCCGCGATGCACGCGCCCTGCACCATCGCGATGGTGGGTTTGGGCAGCTCCCGCCAGCGGCGGCACATACCCAGGTAGACCTCCATCTCCCGGGCGTACCTGGCATCCGCGCCGGCCTTGCCGACGTGATCCCACCAGATGACCGCGTGCCGGTCGAACGACTGGTCCACATCCCGTTCCGGGGTGCCGATGTCGTGCCCGGCACTGAAGTGATCACCCGCGCCGGCCAGCACGATCACCTTGACCTCGTCGTCGTTCACCGCCCGGGTGAACGCCGCGTCCAGCGCGTAGGTCATCGCGGAGTTCTGCGCGTTCCGGTAGCGCGGCCGGTTCATCGTGACCACGGCGACCGGCCCGCGCCGCTCGTAGCGAACCGGCTCGTCAGGTTCGGTCATCCGGCTTCCTTCCTGAGCAGTCGCTTGAGCGTCTTGCCCGCGGCGTTCCGCGGCAGCGCCGAGCAGAACTCCACGTACCTGGGCACCTTGTAGTTGGCCAGCCGCTGGCGGCAGAACACCAGTACCTGCAGCGTGTCCAGGGCGTAGCCCGGCCGGGTGACCACGAACGCCTTGCCCACCTCGCCCAGCCGGTCGTCCGGCACCCCGACCACCGCCGACTCGGCCACCCCGTCCAGCCGGGCCAGTACCTGCTCCACCTCGGCCGGGTAGACGTTGAACCCGCCGCACACGTACATGTCCTTGAGCCGGTCGGTGATGGTCAGGTAGCCGGCCTCGTCGAGGTGGCCGATGTCGCCGGTATGCAGCCAGCCGCCGGAGTCGATGGCCTCCTTGGTCGCGGCCGGGTCGTCCAGGTAGCCGGCCATCAGGTTCGGCCCGCGGAGCAGGATCTCGCCCGGCTCGCCCGGCCCGGCCCGGCCTTGCCCGTCCGGGCCGGCCACCCGGATCTCGAACCCGGCCGCGGCCCGGCCCGAGGTGCGGGCCACCGTCTGCGGGTCATCGCCCGGCCGGCACATGGTGGCCACCACCGCCTCGGTCAGCCCGTACGCGGTGAGCACGGTGCCGAAGCTCAGCTCCTGGCGCATCCGCTCGACCAGCGCCACCGGCACGATGGCCGCGCCGGTGACCGCGAGCCGCAGGCTGGACAGGTCGCGGGAATCCCGGTCCGGGTGGTCCAGGATCGTCTGGTACAGCGTGGGCGCGCCAGGCAGCACGGTGATCCGTTCCGCCTCGATCAGCCGCATCGCCTCGCTCGCGTCGAACACCGGCTGCGGCACGATGGCCGCCCCGGTCAGCAGGCAGGCCAGGATGCCCGCCTTGTAGCCGAAGCTGTGGAAGAACGGGTTGATCACCAGGTACCGGTCGGCGCTGGCTCAGCCCGCCGCAATCGGCCCAGGCCGCGGCCACGCCGAGCGCCTGCCGGTGGCTGCTCATCGCGCCCTTGCTCTGCCCGGTGGTACCCGAGGTGAACAGGATGTCGCTGATCTGGTCCGGCTGCACCGCCGCCGCCCGGGCCGCGGCCTCGGCTGCCGGGGTACGGGCCGCGCCGGCCAGGAACTCGGCCCACTCGACTGCGTCATCGGCCGGTGGAGCGGGTTCCACCGGCACCCGCACGGTGAGGTGCAGCCGGGCTAATGATGGCGCCGTACTGGCGTTCAGAAGGCTGGGGGTTTCGCGGGCCGCGGCGCGCAACTCGGCGAGCCGGTCGGTGCCGAGGAACCAGCCCGCTACGAACAGCACCCGGGCGCCGCTGCGGCTGATCACGTCGAGCGCCTCATGGCCGGTGAACCGGGTGCTGACCGGGACCAGCGTGCCGCCGGCGCCGAGCACGCCGAGCGCGGCCAGCACCCAGTGGTGCGTGTTCGGCGACCACACGGCCACCCGGCCGCCCGGTCTGATCCCGGCCGCGATCAGCGCCCGGCTGACCTCGGTGGCCTGTTCGTGCAGTTCGCGCCAGCTGAGCCGCGGGCCACCTGGCTCGGCCAGCGCGGGCGCCTCGCCGTACTCCGCGGCCGCGCGGGCCAGTGCCGCCGGGATGGTTTGCTCCACCAGGCGCCTCCTGAGCCCCAGCCACTCCTCTAGCAAGCAAGTGCTTGGTAGGCTGAGCCTACTTGCGGGCACAGCCGCTGGCCAACCGCCTGGGCCGAGGGAGCCGCCAGTGCAGGTCAACTCCGCGCAGGTCAACTCCGCGGACGAGGAGTTCCGGCGCACCGTGGCGCGGTGGCTGGCCGAGCACCTGGCCGGCGAGTTCGCCGGGCTGCGCGGCGCTGGCGGCCCGGGCCGGGAGCACGAGGCGCACGCCGAGCGGGTGGCCTGGAACCAGCAGCTGGCCGCGGCCGGGTGGACCTGCCTGGGCTGGCCGGCCGAGCATGGCGGGCGCGGGGCCACGCTGGCCCAGCAGGTCATCTTCCACGAGGAGTACGCCCGGGCCGGCGGCCCGGCCCGGGTCGGCTACCTGGGCGAGGAGCTGCTCGGGCCGACGCTGATCGCCTTCGGCACGGCGGAACAGCAGCAGCGGTTCCTGCCGCCGATCCGGGCGGTGACCGAGCTGTGGTGCCAGGGCTACTCGGAACCGGGCGCGGGTTCCGACCTGGCCTCGGTGGTCACCCGGGCGGAATTGGACGGGGATTCCTGGGTGATCACCGGGCAGAAGGTGTGGACCTCGCTGGCCGCCGACGCCGACTGGTGCTTCGTGCTGGCCCGCACCGAGCCCGGCTCGCGGCGCAGCGCCGGGCTGTCCTACCTGCTGGTCCCGATGCGGCAGCCCGGGGTGACGGTTCGCCCGATCCGGCAGCTGACCGGGACGTCCGAGTTCAACGAGGTGTTCTTCGACGGCGCGCGGACCGGCCGGGGCAACGTGGTCGGTGCGCCCGGCGACGGCTGGCGGGTGGCCAAGGCCACCCTGGCCATCGAGCGGGGGGTGGCCACGCTGGGCCAGCAGGTCGGCTTCCGCCGTGAGCTGGACCGGCTGCTGGAGGTGGCCCGCCGCGGCCCGGCCCGGGATGACCCGCTGCTCCGGGACCGGCTGGCCCGGGCCTGGATCGGCCTGGAGGTGATGCGCGCGCACGCGGTGCGCACGCTGGCCGCGCCCGCCGCTGAACCAGGTGCAGCCGCGTCCGTGCTCAAGCTGCTCTGGTCCCGCTGGCACCAGGAGCTGGGCGAGCTGGCCATGGACGTGCTCGGCGCGCCGTCCCTGCTGGCCCGCGGCGCCCCGTACGACCTGGACGACTGGCAGCGGCTGTTCCTGTTCAGCCGGGCCGACACCATCTACGGCGGGTCCAGCGAGATCCAGCGCAACATCATCGCCGAGCAGGCGCTCGGCCTGCCCCGGCAGGCACGCGGGTGAGCGCATCGCCCCCGGGCGGGCCGGACCGGCCGCTGCCCACCCCACCGGCCGGGCGGGACCTGCTGGGCGGCAAGGTGGTCGTGATCACCGCCGCGGCCGGCACCGGCATCGGCTCGGCGGTGGCCCGGCGCTGCCTGGACGAGGGTGCCCAGGTGGTGCTCAGCGACCATCATGAGCGGCGGCTGGACAGCATCCGCGCCGAACTGGCCGAAGCGCACGGGGACCGGGTCTGGTCGCACCCGTGCGACGTCACCGCCGCGGACGGCGCGGACGCGCTGGTGGCGGCGGCGGTGCGCCGGTTCGGCCGGATCGACGTGTTCATCAACAACGCCGGCCTGGGCGGCACCGCCTCGGTGCTGGAGATGACCGACGACGAGTGGCAGCGGGTGCTGGACGTCACGCTGACCGGCACGTTCCGCGGCACCCGCGCCGCGCTGCGCCAGCTGGTGGCGCAGGGGCACGGCGGGTCGGTGGTGAACAACAGCTCGGTGCTCGGCTGGCGGGCCCAGCCGGGCCAGGCGCACTACGCGGCGGCCAAGGCGGGCGTGATGGCGCTGACCAGGTGCGCGGCCCTGGATGTGGCCGAGCATGGCATCCGGGTTAACGCGGTCGCGCCCAGCCTGGCCACCCACCCGTTCCTGGCCAAGGTGACCAGCCCGGAGCTGCTCACCGAGCTGGCCAGCCGGGAGGCGTTCGGCCGGGCCGCCGAGCCATGGCAGGTGGCCACCGTGATCGTGTTCCTGGCCAGTGATTACGCGTCCTACCTGACCGGAGAAGTGATCTCGGTGAGCAGCCAGCACCCCGTGACTTGGTATCTGGAAAACGAGAACACGTTCTAGTAGCTTTTACGGCATGAAGACCAAGGCTGCGGTGCTGTGGGGCTTGAACGAGAAGTGGCAGATCGAGGACGTCGAGCTCGACCCGCCCAAGGAGACCGAGGTCCTGGTCAAGCTCACCGCGAGCGGCCTGTGCCATTCCGACGAGCACCTGGTCACCGGGGACATCCCGATGCCGTTCCCGGTGGTCGGCGGGCACGAGGGCGCGGGCACCGTGGTCCAGGTGGGGGCCGAGGTCAAGCACGTCGCCGAGGGCGACTCGGTCGTGCTGAGCTTCCTGCCCGCCTGCGGCCGCTGCTCGTACTGCGCCCGCGGCATGCAGAACCTGTGTGATCTCGGCGCGTTCCTGATCAACGGCCCGCAGCTGGACGGCACCTACCGGTTCCACGCCCGCGGCCAGGGCCTCGGCCAGATGTGCCTGCTCGGCACGTTCTCCGAGTACACCGTCGTGCCCGGGCAGTCGGTGGTGAAGGTCAACGACGGCACCGCGCTGGACAAGGCCGCGCTGGTGGGCTGCGGCGTGACCACCGGCTACGGCAGCGCGGTGCGCACCGCCGAGGTCAAGGCGGGCGACACGGTCGTGGTCATGGGCATCGGCGGCATCGGCATCAACGCCGTGCAGGGCGCCCGGATCGCCGGCGCGCGGAACATCATCGCCATCGACCCGGTGGAGTTCAAGCGGCAGAAAGCGATGGAACTCGGCGCCACGCACACTGCGGAGAGCGTGGCCGAAGCTGGCCCGATCATTGGGCTGCTGACCCGCGGCCAGATGGCCGATGCGTTCATCATCACCACCGACACCGCCGAGGGCGACTACATCGGCCCCGCGCTGGACGTGGTGGCCAAGCGCGGCAAGGTCGTCGTCACCGCGGTCGGCCACCCGGCCGACGTGCAGATGAGCGGCAACCTGTTCCTGCTGACCATGATGGAGAAGCAGATCCGCGGCTCGCTGTACGGCTCCGTCCAACGCCCAGCACGACATCCCCCGGATGCTCGAGCTGTACAACAAGGGGCAGCTCAAGCTGGATGAGCTGATCACCCGGGAGTACGCGCTGGAGGATGTCAACCAGGGCTATGAGGACATGCGCAACGGCCGCAACATCCGTGGCCTGATCCGGTACTGATGACTGGGCCAGGGCGGCCGGGACGGTCAGCTGGGCCGCCCCGGACGGCGAGCACCCCGCGCGGCGGGCCGGGCAGCGCTCGATGGCGGCGGTCGCCGCCGGGCGCAAGGCCGACTGGCTCGGCCTGTTCGCACCGGACGCGCTGCTGGAAGACCCGGTCGGCCCGTCGCTGCTCGACCCGGAGGGGGCCGGGCACCGCGGCCGCGACGGGATCGGGAAGTTCTGGGACGAGCAGGTCAGCTCGGTGCACCGGTATGAGTTCCGGGTCAGCGACTCGTTCGCCAACGGGCCGTGCTGCGCCAACATCCTCAGCCTGACCATGATCCTCGATGACGCCGGGCACAGCATGACGGTGGACTGCGTCGTCATCTACACGGTGGATGACGCCGGGCTGATCACGTCGATCCGCGCGCACTGGGAGCCGGACCGGGCGCTGGCCACACTCCGCTGACCCGGCGCTTAAGGCTTACGCGCGACACCACCCCACATGGTGGCCGGTGTGGCGGTGTCCTCCGGCGCGTCCGGCCGCCATTCGGGGATCCGGACCACGCCGGGGTGGACCAGTTCCAGGCCGTCGAAGAACCGCGTCACCTCGGCATGGTTGCGCAGGTCAACCCGCTGCGACATGAGCTGGTTGAGCCGCTTGGCCATCTCGATCATCTTGTCCGCGTCGATGTCGCTGGCCGGGTGGGACAGCACCAGGTAGCTGCCGGGCGGCACCGCGTCCAGCAGCTGGGCGACGATCCCACCTGCCCCTTCGTCGTCGGTGATGAACTGCAGCACCGCCATCAGCACCACGCCGACCGGCTGGCTGAAGTCCAGTGTGCGGGCGGCCCCGCTGAGGATCCCGGCCGGGTCGCGCAGGTCGGCCTGCAGGTAGTCGGTCGCGCCCTCCGGCGAGCTGGTCAGCAGCGACCGGGCGTAATCCAGCACGAGCGGGTCGTGGTCCGCGTACACCACCCGGGTCTCCGGCGCGATGGCCTGAGCCACCTCGTGCGTGTTGTCCGGGGCCGGGATGCCGGTGCCGATGTCGAGGAACTGGCGGATGCCCGCGTCCCGGGTCAGCCAGCGCACCGCCCGGGCCAGGAAGGCCCGGTTGGCCCGGGCCGACACCGGCAGGTCCGGATAAGCCGCGATGGCCTGCTCGGCGGCCTCGCGGTCGGCCGGGTAGTTGGCGCTGCCGCCAAGCCAGTAGTTGTACACCCGGGCGACGTGCGCCACGTTGGTATCGAACGCCGGCGGCTCCTGCTCCGCGGCTTGGTCTAACGACTCTCCGGTCATTCCAGTTTCCTCCTGACGTCTACCGAGCTGGCCGCTTGCGGCCCACGCCGCCGAGCAGCCAGACCTTCCCCGGGTCGGCGGGGTCACCTGGGCCGGGCCGCCATTGGTGCACCGGGACCAGACCTGGGTCTATCAGATCGAATCCCGCGTAGAACGCGAGAATGCCGGACCGGCTCCTTGGGTACGCGGAATAGGCTCCCGCCGTGTACCGGGCGGCGCCCGCGGCCGCCGCGTCCGGGTCGGGATCACTGCACCCGTGCGACAGCACCAGGTAGCTGCCCGGTGCAGCCACGCTGGTGAATGCGGTCACCGCCTGCTGCGCGTCCGGGTCCGGGACGAAGTGCAGCACGGCGACGAACAAGATGGCCAGCGGCTGGGTTAAGTCGATCAGCCGCCCAGTGTCCGGGTGGGCCAGGATCGCGGCCGGATCACGCAGGTCCGACTGGATGACCGCGGTGCGGTGGCCAGACGTCAGCGCCTGCGCATGAGCCAGCACCGACGGGTCGTTGTCCACGTAGACCACCCGGGTGCCGGCCGCGGCGGCCGCGGCGACCTGGTGCACGTTGCCATTGGTCGGCAGCCCGGCGCCGAGATCGAGGAACTGCCGGATGCCTGCCTCGGCGGCCAGGAACCGGACCGCGCGGCCGAGGAACGCCCGGTTGGCCCGGGCCACCTGGCCGATTTCCGGGGACACCTCGGCTAACTGCCGCACGGCGGCGCGGTCGGCGGCGAAGTTGTCCTGCCCGCCGAGCAGGTGGTCATAGATCCGGGCCGCGGTCGGCGCCGCCGGGTCCACCCCCGGGGGCACCTGGTCATCCGGCATGCTGGCCTGGCCGCTCATGGCTGCGATTTCATGTCTGCGCGCCGTGGTGCTCCCGGGCGTACGCGTCGAGCCGGCTGAGTTCATCGGCGTAGATCTGGCGCAGTACCCGCGGCGCGAACATCCGCTCGAAGAAGCCGCCGACCCCGCTGGCCCCCGGCCACGTGGTGGAGATCTGCACCTGGCAGTTATTGCCCTCCGGGATCACCGTCCAGGTGGTCACCGACGACGACATGGTGTCCGATTCGGTGAGCACCCGGCCTGGCTCGGGCTCAGCGATCTGGTGCCGGATCTCGCGGGTGCGCCCGCCCGCGGTGAACTTGAACCGGGTGATCGTGCCTGCGCCGACGCCGCCCGACTCCACGTGGTAGTCGGAGAACGCGGGCGGCAGAAAGTGCTGATGATGCTCGCGATGGTCCGCGATATAGCCATAGACCTCGGGCGCCGGGGCGCCCACCGTCCGCTCAGCGGACACGGAAATCGGTGCCATGCCTGCCTGTCTACCACGGACCGCGCGGCGGCTCGCGGCCTACACTGTCCGGCCATGGACCTCAAGGACGCGACGCTGCTGCTGGCGGCCGAGTCGGCCACGCATCCGGCCCTGGCCAGTGCCGCCCAGTCCGCCTACGACGCCCTGGCCAGCGGGCAGCAGGTCCCGTTCCAGACGCTGAGTGAGCTGATCGGCGAGGCGAGCGGCAAAGGCGTGCTGCGGGACCTGCGGCGCAAGTACAGCGAGACCGCGTTCGAGGCCATCGTGTTCCCGATCTGCCGGGAGATCGACCGGCAGAAACCGGTGCCGCCGCGCCGCCAGCCGGCTGGCCCGGATCCACTGATGGCCCCGGGCTGGCGGGTCTAGTCAGGCGGTCATGTCGAAGACGCCGACCACCTTGTGCGGGCGGATCCGGACCACCAGTTCACCCGGCACCCCGTTGCGCTGGCCGAACTCCCCGGCCCGCTCGGGACCCATGTACCTGGCCCCGATCGCGGTCGCGGTGCGGATCAGCTCGGCCGGGTCCTCGGACAGCTCGGCCACCCCCTGCACCTGGATGAACGCGTAGGGCGGCCGCTCCAGGTCAACGCAGATCGCGGTGCGCGGGTCGCGGGCCAGCGCCCGGCCCTTGGCCGTGTCCTTGCCGGTGTTGAAGACCAGATCGCCGCGGTCCAGGATGAACCACACCGGGGCGACCAGCGGCTGGCCGCTGGCCGCCGTGAAGCTCAGCTTGCCGGTCCTGGTCCCCTCGGTGAGGAACGCGCGTACCTGTGGGTCGGAGAATGACAGCACCCGGCCAAGTCTAGGTATGGCCTGGGTGGCTGAACCCGGCACTCAGATCGGGTCCCAGGGCACGGACTCGTAGATTTCGCCGACCGCCTTGGCCAGCGCCGCCGAGCCGGGCAGCTGCACCGGGCCGATCCAGCCGACCGGCGCGACGCCGTGTGAGTTGGTGACGATGGCCGCGCGCTGCGACGGCAGTTCGGCCAGCCGCACCGGGGCGCGCCGGGTGGGCAGGCCCGCGCCGGCCAGCCGCGGTTCCACCAGCTGCCAGGTGATGCCGGCCAGGCAGGGCGCGTCCGGCCAGGTGAGCACGCTGCCGTCGGAGAACGCGATGTTCGTGATCGCGCCCTCGGCGATGATCCCGTCCGGTCCGGTGAGCAGCGCGTCGTCGAAGCCCTCGCGCACCGCGGCCCGGCCGTAGTAAGCCTGGCCGACGTCCCCGGTGTGCTTGATGTGCGGGACCGGGCGCTGGTAGCGGACCGGCATCAGCCGCTGCGGGTCCGCGGCCAGGTACGCGGGCGGCCGGACGGTGACCATGATGGCGGGATCCGGGTCGGCAGCCGGCCAGTAGACGATGACCCGCACCGACGCGTCCTGGATGTCGCCGAGGGCGTGCCGGATGTGCGCACGGACCTGGTCGCCGTCCAGGCCGCGGCCGAATAGTTCCTGGGTGGCCGCGTCCAGCCGGGCCAGGTGCAGTGCCAGGCCGCGGGTCCGCGCCGACCGGACCTGCATGGCGGTGAAGTGCCCGTAGGGCCCGAGCACGTAGCCCCGCAGTTGCTCAGCGGTCGCGGTGCTCCCGTTGACGTCGACCCGGATCGGTGTACCTGGCACGGTCCTATGGTAATCGCGGTCCGGTCAGACCCGCTCGATGATCGTGGCGGTGGACATGGCCCCGCCCGCGCACATGGTGACCAGCGCGACAGCGGCGTCACGCCGCTCGAGCTCGTGCAGCGCGCTGGTGATCAGCCGGGCGCCGGTGCTGCCGACCGGGTGGCCGAGTGCGATCGCGCCGCCGTTGACGTTCACCCGCTCCGGATCCGGCTGGTGCACCCGCTGCCAGGACAGCACCACCGACGCGAACGCCTCGTTCACCTCGAACAGGTCGATGTCGCCGATCGCCATCCCGGCGCTGGCCAGCACCCGCTCGGTCGCCGCCACCGGCCCGTCCAGGTGGTAGTACGGCTCCGCGCCGATCAGGCACTGGGCCAGGATCCGGGCCCGTGGCCGGAGGCCCAGCTGGCTAGCCCGGTCCGCGTCCAGCAGCAGCACGGCGGCGGCGCCGTCGGAGATCTGCGACGAGGTGCCCGCGGTGTGCAGCCCGCCGTCCAGCACCGGGCGCAGCCGGGCCAGCGCCTCGGCGCTGGTCTCCCGCAGGCCCTGGTCCCGGTCCACCACCCGGGTCTCCCCGGTCGGCTTGCCGTCGCCATCCAGCACCGGCGCCTTGACCGGCAGCACCTCCCGCTCGAACCAGCCCTGCGACCAGGCATGGGCGGCCCGCGTCTGCGAGCGCAGCCCGAACTCGTCCAGGTCGGCCCGGGTCAGCCCGCGCCGCTCGGCGATCCGCTCCGCCGCGACGAACTGGTTCGGCATGTCGATGTCCCACGACGCGGGCCGGGGCGTGCCGACGCCGGTGCCCCGGTTGGCGCCGAGCGGCACCCGGCTCATCGCCTCCACCCCGCAGGCCAGGCCGGCCGTGATGGCGCCGGCCGCGATCAGGCCAGCCACCACGTGCACCGCCTGCTGGGCCGAGCCGCACTGCGCGTCCAGGGTCAGGCAGCCGGCCTGGTAGGGCAGCCCGGCGTGCAGCCAGGCGGTCCGGGTCACGTTGCTGGACTGCTCGCCGGCCTGCGTCACGCACCCGCCAGCCACCTGCTCGACGCCGGCCGGGTCGAGGCCCGCCCGGTCCAGCAGGCCGGCCTGCGCCGCACCCAGGATCTCGGCCGGGTGCAGCCCGGCCAGCACCCCGCCCCGCTTGCCGATCGGGGTGCGCGCCGCAGCTACGATCACCGGGTTACCCACGGCGTTCCTCCCGGAAGCTTTGATCGCCAGTAGAACGTGTTCCCAAACGGGTGCTGGCGGCTGTTCACGTGTTCAGCCGTGCATGATTGAATCCAACTAGAACACGTTATAGCGGAGGCAGCAATGGCCGAGCCCAGCATCCCGCCAGGTTTCGACTTCACTGACCCTGACCTGTACGTGCGCCGGGTCCCCAGCGAAGAGCTGGCCGAGTTGCGCCGCACCGCGCCGGTCTGGTGGAACGCCCAGCCGCGCGGCGCCTCCGGCTTCGACGACGAGGGCTACTGGGTGGTCACCAAGCACGCGGACGTGCTCGAGGTGTCCCGGGCCAGCGACGTCTACTCCAGCCAGCAGAACACCGCGATCATCCGGCACGGCGAGCCGGTCACCGATGAGGCGCTGGCCATGATGCAGCTCATCCTGCTCAACCTCGACCCGCCGCAGCACACTAAGCTGCGCGGCATCGTGTCCCGCGGCTTCACGCCGCGGGCGATCAAGAACCTCCGCGAAGCGCTGACCGCCCGGGCCGAGGCGATTGTGCATAACGCCCGTACCAACGGCTCGGGTGACTTCGTCAGCGACGTCGCCTGCGAACTGCCGTTGCAGGCCATCGCCGAGCTGCTCGGCATCCCGCAGGAGGACCGGCTCAAGGTCTTCAACTGGTCGAACGAGATGGTCGGCTACGACGACCCGGAGTATGACGGGGACCCGCAGGCCGCCGCGGCTGAACTGGTCGGCTACAGCATGGCCATGGCCGAGGACCGCCGCGGCTGCCCGCGCGACGACATCGTCACCAAGCTGGTGCACGCCGAAGTGGACGGCGGCCACCTGTCCCCGGACGAGTTCGGCTTCTTCATGATCCTGCTCTCGGTGGCGGGCAACGAGACCACCCGGAACGCGATATCCCACGGCATGCTGGCCATGCTGGACCACCCCGAGCAGTGGGAGCTGTTCAAGGAGCAGCGGCCGGAAACCACCGGGGACGAGATCGTCCGCTGGGCCACTCCGGTGACCGTGTTCCAGCGCACCGCGCTGGCCGACACCACGCTCGGCGGCCAGCAGATCAAGACGGGCCAGCGGGTCGGCCTGTTCTACCGGTCGGCCAACTTCGACGAGGACGCCTTCGATGACCCGGAGCGGTTCGACATCCTCCGCGACCCCAACCCGCACCTGGGCTTCGGCGGTACCGGCACGCACTACTGCCTCGGGGTGAACCTGGCCAAGCTGGAGATCGAGCTGATCTTCAACGCGATCGCCGACGCCATGCCGGGCATCCACAAGGCGGGTGAGCCGGAGCGGCTCCGCTCCGGCTGGCTCAACGGGATCAAGCGGCTGCCGGTCGCCTACGCGTAATGTGCCGATGATGCCGACGCCGAACATCCCGCCCGGATTCGACTTCACCGACCCGGATCTGTGCGCGCAGCGGATCCCGGCCGAAGAACTGGCCGAACTGCGCCGGGCCGCCCCGGTCTGGTGGAACGCACAATCGCGCGGGGCGTCCGGGTTCGACGACGAAGGCTACTGGGCCGTCACCCGGCACGCGGACGTGCTGCACGTGTCCCATCACAGCGACATCTACTCGAGCGAAGCACAGACCGCGCTCATCCGGTATGCCCTGCCGGTCACCGAGGAGTCCCTGCAGCTGTCCCGGCTCATCCTGCTCAACCGCGACCCGCCCGGGCATACCAAGCTGCGCGGCATCGTGTCCCGGGGCTTCACCCCGCGGGCCATCGGCAGCCTGCGCCAGGCGCTCACCGACCGGGCCGGGCAGATCGTCGCCGCGGCGGCCGCGGACGGCACCGGTGACTTCGTCGCCGACGTGGCTTGTGAGCTGCCGCTGCAAGCGATCGCCGAACTGCTCGGTGTGCCGCAGCAGGACCGCCGCAAGATCTTCGACTGGTCCAACCAGATGGTCGGCTCGGACGACCCCGAGTACCAGACCGAGACGATGACCGCCGGGGCCGAGCTGGTCGGCTACAGCCTGCAGCTGGCCGAGCAGCGCCGGGCCTGCCCGCGCGACGACATCGTTAGCACCCTGGTGCTGGCCGACGTGGACGGCGAGGCGCTGACCACGGACGAGTTCGGCTACTTCATGATCCTGCTGGCCGTGGCGGGCAACGAGACGACCCGGAACGCGATATCGCACGGCATGCTGGCGTTCCTGGACCACCCGCAGCAGTGGGAGCTGTACCGGGCCGAACGGCCAGCGACGGCGGTGGACGAGATCGTCCGCTGGGCCACCCCGGTGACCGTGTTCCAGCGCACCGCGCTGGCCGACACCACACTGGGCGGCCAGCGGATCAGGGCCGGGCAGCGGGTCGGGATTTTCTACCGGTCGGCCAACTTCGACGAGGACGTGTTCGACCACCCGGACCGGTTCGACATCCTGCGCGACCCCAACCCGCACCTGGGGTTCGGTGGCATGGGCACGCACTACTGCCTCGGCGCCAACCTGGCCCGGCTGGAGATCGAGCTGATCTTCAACGCGATCGCCGACGCCATGCCGTCCATCACGAAAGCAGGCGAGCCCGAGCGGCTCCGCTCCGGCTGGCTGAACGGCATCAAGCATCTCCCGGTCCGCTACCGCTATATCGCTGAGCCGCATACGCTGGCCGCCCGTCAGCTGGGGGTGCTGGCTACCACCCACATGGAGAAGTACTGCGAGCCGCCGCCGTAGGCGTGGCCGAGCGCGGTCCGGGCCCCGTCCACCTGGTGCTCGCCCGCCTTGCCCATCACCTGCAGCGCCGCCTCGGCGAAGCGGAGCAGGCCGGAGGCGCCGATCGGGTTGGAGCTGAGCACCCCGCCGGACGGGTTGACCGGCAGCGAGCCGCCGATCTCGGTCTCCCCGGCCTCGGTCAGCCGCCAGCCCTGCCCCGGCTCGGCGAAGCCCAGATTCTCCAGCCACATCGGCTCGAACCAGGAGAACGGCACGTAGATCTCGGCCGCGTCGATCTCCCGGGCCGGTTCTGTGATGCCCGCGTCACGCCACAGCGCAGCCGCGGCGTCCGCGCCGGCCTGCGGATTGACGTGGTCCTTGCCGGAGAACATGGTCGGCTCGGTGCGCATCGAGGTGGCCCGGATCCAGGCCACCGGGCGGCCCGCGGCCGCGGCGTCCCGGGCCGCGGCGGTGTCCCCGATCACCACGGCGCACGCGCCATCCGAGGACGGGCAGGTCTCGTCGTAGCGGACCGGGTCCCAGAGCATCGGCGAGGCCTGCACCTTCTCCAGCGTGATGTCCGCCTGCTGCAGGTGCGCGTAAGGGTTGCGGGCGCCGTTCCGGCGATCCTTGACCGCGACCATGGCGCCGATGTGCTGGGGCGCGCCGCTGCGCCGGATGTACGACCGGACGTGCGGCGCGAAGTAGCCGCCCGCGCCGGCCACCAGCGGCATGCTGAACGGCGGCGCGATGGACAGCGCCCACATGGCGTTGGACTCGGACTGCTTCTCGAACGCCACGGCCAGCACCCGGCGGTGTACCCCCGCTTCGGCCAGGCTGGCCGCGACATTTCCGGTGGCCCCGCCGACCGAGCCGGCCGTGTGCACCCGGAGCAGCGGCTTGCCGACCGCGCCGAGCGCGTCGGCCAGGTACAGCTCGGGCATCATCACGCCCTCGAACAGGTCGGGCGCCTTGCCCAGCACGACCGCGTCGATGTCGGCCAGGGTGAGCCCGGCGTCCGCCACCGCCCGGTCCACGGCCTCCCGGCACAGCCCGGCGATGGACACGTCGGCCCGCCGGGACCGGTGCCGGGTCTGGCCCACGCCGAGCACCGCGGCCTGCTGCTTCATACTGCTCAGCGTGCCTCCATCATGCAGACCAGGTTCTGCTGCAGGGCTGGGCCGCTGGTGGCGTGGCCGAGCGCACGGTCCGCGCGGCCAGCCGTGATGGCCCGGGCGGCCAGGCCGATCCGGGCCAGGCCGGCCGCGAACATCGGGTTGCCGCACAGTGCCCCGCCCGACGGGTTGACCAGGGTTTCCTCGCCGAGGCCGAGCGCGGTGCGCAGGATGAGCTCCTGGTGGCTGAACGGGGCGTGCAGTTCGGCCACGCCGATGGCGCCCCCGGCACCGGCCGCCTGGCCGGCCGCGGTCGCGGACGGCGCCGTGGTCAGGTCGCGGCCGCCCAGCTCGGCGGTGCTGATCCGGTGCGCGAAGCCGGTGATCCAGGCGGGCCGCGGGCACAGTTCGCGGGCCCGCTCGGCCGAGGCCAGGATGACCACCGCGGCGCCGTCGCCGACCGGGGCGCAGTCGTGTGCCCGGAGCGGGTCGGCGATGTAGGGCTGACCCAGCAGGTCCTCGGCCAGCACGTCCCCGGACAGCTGAGCCTGCGGGTTGCCGCGGGCGGCGGCCCGGCTGCGCGCCGCCACCTCGGCCATGTCCTTCTCGCTCCACCGGCCGGCCTCGATGCCCAGCCGGGCCTGCAGCGCGGCGATGCTCACCGAGTCCGGCCACAATGGCGCCACCAGGTACGGGTCGAGCTGCAGGGCCAGCACCCGGCGCAGCAGGCCCGCGGACGACTTGCCGAACCCGTACACCAGCGCGGTGTCGGCCGCGCCGGTGAGGATCTTCACCCAGGCCTCGTACAGCGCCCAGGCGCCGTCCATCTCGACATGCGATTCCATGATCGGCGGGACGGCGCCGATCGCGTCCACCGCCGAGACGAACGAGAAGGCCCGGCCGGCCAGGTAGTCCGACGAGCCGGAGCACCAGAACCCGATGTCCGCCTTGGTCAGCCCGGTGCTGGCCAGCACCTCGGCGAAGATCGGCACCAGCATCTCCACCCCGCTGGTGGTGCCGACGCCGTACCGCACGCACGGCGACTGGGCGAAGCCGATGACGGCGACGTCGGTCACGGTACCTGTCCTTCAGAGATGGTGGGCATAGGACTCATACGGTGCGTCCGGCTCTCCGGTCGGCCGGAAGTGGTCGATGTTCTCCGGGCTGGTGCCCCATTCCGCGCGCGGCTTCCAGACCGCCGCCACCCGCATGCCCATCCGTACCTCGTCCGGCGGGCAGCCCAGGATGAGGTGCTGGAACGCGATGTCGGCCCCGTCCAGCAGCACCGAGGCGGCCACATACGGCGGCGCCACCCGCTGCCCCTGGTAGGGCACGTTCACCACGCAGAACGTGGTCACGATGCCGGTGTCCGGCAGTTCCACCTCGTCGGTGGTGGGCACCCCGTCGGCCGGGCAGGCGCCGCGCGGCGGGATGTACACCTTGCCGCACGCCGGGCAGCGCTGCCCGAG
This sequence comes from uncultured Actinomycetes bacterium, assembly GCA_963758575.1. Taxonomy (GTDB): domain Bacteria; phylum Actinomycetota; class Actinomycetes; order Streptosporangiales; family Streptosporangiaceae; genus RYN-230. The sequence goes on along the minus strand of CAVWWE010000016.1, from coordinate 132,693 downwards.
CAGCCGGCCCTCGGCCAGCCCGCGCAGGTAACTGCTCTCCCCGGCCGAGGTGGTGTGCTCGTAGCGCAGCCGGACCGGCGTCGTGATCATGGTCACTGGCTCGCCGGCCTGGGCCGCCGCTGTTTGGCCCGCACTGGTTTGGCCTGCACTGGCACCGTCCGCCGCAGCGCTGGAGTCGCACGGCTCGAAGCAGGCGACGTCCTGGATGCTGCCGGCCGGGCTGGCCGCCCAGCGGGGCCGCACCCGCAGCCCGGTGTGCAGCGCCGCGGCCGACCCGGCGTCCACCGCGTGCAGCATGGCCGTGTCCGCGCCGTCCAGCCGGATCAGCGCCCAGCCGAACGGGTGGGCCAGCGGCTGCCCGTCCAGCGGCTCCGCCACCCAGGTCCAGCTGATGACGGTGCCCTCTGGGCCGACCTCGACCAGATCGCCCGGCGGCTCGCTGGTATCCGGGTCATACTCGAACGGTGGGGCGTGCACCCGCCCGTCGGCCGCCCGCGCGCCGAGGATCCGCTGGCCGGCCAGCGCGGTGATGAACTGGCTGAGTACCGGCCCGAGCGAGCGGGTGTAGTCGAAGCCGATCTCCAGCGGGGCACGCAGCGGCTGACTCACGCAACAGAGTGAAACACGTTCCGGCTCGGCCCGGCAAGACAGGCCCGCGAGCCGGGGTGCGTCCGCCTTGTCCGCCCATAGAACCTGTTCTAGATTGACCCAATGGACAGCATCGGCCTATGGGCCATTGCGGCAGACTCTCCGGACCTGGCCGCGGTCATCGAGCCAGACGGCCAGGTGGTCAGCTACGCCGAACTGGCCGCCGCTGCGGACCGCTATGCGCGTGGCCTGCGCACGCTCGGCCTGGCCACCGGGGACACGTTTGCCACGCTGCTGCCCAACAGCGCGACCGCGCTGGCCCTGTACTTCGCCGCCATCGAGACCGGGCTGTACGTGGTGCCGGTCAACTGGCATCAGCTCGCCCCCGAGGTCGGGTACATCCTGACCGACAGCGAGGCGCGCACGTTCGTGGCCGACCAGCGGTTCGCGGACGTCGCCACCGAGGCCGCCGACCTGGCCGGGATCAAGGCCCGGTTCGCGGTCGGCTCGATACCCGGTTTCGAGCCGCTCACCGCGCTCGGCGACGACGGGCTGGCCGGCCGCCCGGAGCCGCGCACGCACGGCGCGCCGATGCTGTACACCTCGGGCACGTCGGGCCGCCCGAAGGGGGTGCGCCGCCCGCTGACCGGTCTCGACCCGGACGTCGCCACCGGAGTCCAGTCCACCTGGTTCTTCGGCCTGTTCGGCCTGGCCCCGTACGACGATCACGTGCATCTGTGCGGCTCGCCGCTGTACCACACCGCGGTGCTCAACTTCGCCGCCATCTCGCTCCAGCTCGGCCACACCGTGGTGCTGATGGACCGCTGGGACCCGGAGCAGGCGCTGGCCCTCATCGAGCGGCACCGGGTGACCCACACGCATACCGTGCCCACCCAGTTCGGCCGGATGCTGGCGCTGCCCGACGAGGCGCGCGCCCGGTACGACACCAGCTCGCTGCGCGCGGTGATCCACAGCGCGGCGCCGTGCCCGGCGGAGATCAAGCGCCGCATGATCGACTGGCTGGGGCCGGTCATCGTCGAGTACTACGCGGCCACCGAGGGCGGTGGCACGCTGATCTCGTCCGGGGAGTGGCTGCGCAAGCCGGGCTCGGTCGGGCTGCCCTGGCTCGGCTCGCAGGTCAAGGTGCTGGACCGGGCCGGCCACGAGGTCGCCCCCGGCCAGCAGGGCCTGATCTACATGAAGATGGGCACCTCGGACTTCGCCTACTACAAGGACGAGGAGAAGACCCGGGCCGCCCGGGCCGGGCGGCCTGTTCACCGTGGGCGACATCGGCTACCAGGACGAGGATGGCTACCTGTTCCTCTGCGACCGGAGCAGCGACATGATCATCTCGGGTGGGGTGAACATCTACCCGGCCGAGATCGAGGCCGAGCTGCACTGCCACCCAGCGGTGGCCGACGTGGCGGTGTTCGGCATCCCGCACGAGGACTGGGGCGAGGAGATCAAGGCGGTGGTGCAGCCGGCCGAAGGCGCCCAGCCCGGCCCGGAGCTGACCGGGCAGCTGCAGGACTTCCTGGCTGGCCGGCTGGCCAAGTACAAGCTGCCGCGCACCATCGACTACGTCGCCGAACTGCCCCGCGACCCGAACGGCAAGCTGTACAAGCGCCGCCTCCGCGACCCCTACTGGGCCAACCGCGACCGCGTCATCTAACCGCGTCTCTCCGGCTGGCGCCCCCCGGCGCCCCGGACCACATATCACCCCAGGTACGCGTCGGAGCGCACATATCACCCCTGATGCGCGCGACAAAGCGGGTAAAAGGGGCAAAACGCCCACACGCCGGGGTGATATGACGCGGCGGGGTGATAGGTCGCCGCCTCGGTGGGGGCGTCTGTGGGCGCTGAGGCGAGTCGGTTGGCCGGGCGGGGTTTGTGGGCGGCGGGAGGAGTTGGGTGGGGGCGGGGGCCGGTTAGCGGTCGCGGAAGTTGGGCTGGCGCTTTTCGGTGAAGGCGCGCGGGCCCTCCTTGGCGTCCTCGCTGCGGAACACCGCGGTGCCGATCTCCGCCTCAAGCTGGAACGCCTCGTTCTCCGGCAGGCCTTCGGTCTCCCGGATCGTGCGCAGGATGCCGCGCACCGCGACCGGGCCGTTGGCCGCGATCAGGCCGGCCAGTTCCAGCGCCTTGGCCAGCGCCTGGCCGTCCGGCACTACGTGGCCGATCAGCCCGATCTCCCGGGCTTCGGCGGCGCCGATGTGCCGGCCGGTGAGCAGCAGGTCGGCAGCGACCGTGTACGGGATCTGCCGGGTCAGCCGCACCGCGGAGCCACCCAGCGGGAACAGCCCCCAGCGGGCCTCGGAGATGCCGAACCGGGCACTCTCCCCGGCCACCCGGATGTCGGTGGCCTGCAGGATCTCGGTGCCGCCGGCGATGGCCGGGCCTTCCACCGCGGCGATCAGCGGCTTGGTCAGCCGGCGGCCTTTGAGCAGCGACGGTATCGCGGACATGTCCGTGTCCCCGGCGCGGAATGACTCGCCCGGGTGGGACCGGGTCATCGCCTTCAGGTCGGCGCCCGCGCAGAACGCGCCGCCCGCGCCGGTCAGCACGCAGACCCGGATGTCCGGGTCGCTGTCCACCTGATCCCACGCCTGGCCGAGCAGGGCCATCATCGGCCCGCTCAGTGCGTTGCGCACCTGCGGCCGGTTCATGGTCACGATCAGCACGTGGCCGCGCCGCTCGAGCAGCGCGTGCGGCGGTTCGGCGCCGTCGGCGGGCTCAGCGGACGTGGGCGGGGAGGTCGATGTCATCGAGCCGGTCTCTCCTCAGTTTGGCCCGGCGGAGGCTTGCTCAAAAACGGTAACACGTTCTAGTTTCATCCCATGGCCCTGAACATCGCCGACCTCTACGAGCACGCGGCGGACGTCTTTCCGGACCGCATCGCGCTGGCTTGTGGTGACAAGCAGTTCACCTTCCGCGAGGTCGATGAACGCGCCAACCGGCTGGCGCACTACTTAGCAGGTATCGGCGTGCGTCCCGGGGACCACGTAGGCGTGTCCGCGCGCAACTCGGTCGAGGCGGCCGAGACGCTGATCGCGGTGTGCAAGCTGCGCGCGGTAGCGATCAATATCAACTACCGCTATGTCGAGAACGAGTTGCGGTATCTGCTCACCGACTCGGACCCGGTCGCGCTGGTGCACGACCGGCAGGACACGGCCCGGGTGGCCGCGGTCGCCGACGCGGCGCCCGGGCTGCTCGGCACGGTGATCATCGATGACGGCAGCGATGCTGATCCCGGCACCGGGATCAGCTACGACGACGCGCTGGCCGCCGGGTCACCGGACCGGGATTTCGGGGAGCGCAGCAGCGACGACGTGTACATCATCTACACCGGCGGGACGACTGGGCTGCCCAAGGGCGTGATGTGGCGGCACGAGGACATCTGGCGCACGCTGGGCGGCGGTATCGACTTCATCACCGGTGAGGTGCTGGCCGACGAGTGGGAGCAGTCCCGCCGCGGGCAGGAGTCGGCCGGGCTGGTCCGGCTGTGCACCGCCCCGCTGATCCACGGCGCGGCACAGGTGGCCACGCTGGGCGCGCTGTTCAGCGGGGATACCGTGGTGCTGATCCGGAAGTTCGACCCGCACGAGGTCTGGCGGGAGATCGAGCGGCACAAGGTCAACGTGATGATGGTGATCGGGGACGCGATGGCGCGGCCGCTGATCGAGGCCTACCACGAGGGCAGCTATGACGCGTCCTCGCTGGTGTCGCTGTCGTCCAGCGCGGCACTATTCTCCCCGGTGGTGAAGGACGCCTGTGCCGCGGCACTGCCCAACGTGTTCATCACCGAGGCCATCGGCTCCACCGAGACCGGCTTCGCCGGCATCGGCCTGGTCCAGGCGGGTGCCGAGAGCCGCGGCGGCCCGACCGTCAGCATCGGCCCGGAGGTCGTGGTGCTGGCCGAGCAGGGCGGCCTGGCCGGGCCGGGCGTGGTCGGCAAGCTGGCCCGCGGCGGTCACGTGCCGCTTGGCTACTACAAGGACCCGGTTAAAACGGCGGCGATGTTCGCCGAGGTGGACGGGAAGCGGTACGCCGTGCCCGGGGACTGGGCCCGGATCGAGGCGGACGGTACCATCACGCTGCTCGGCCGGGGCAACACGTGCGTGAACACTGGCGGCGAGAAGGTGTTCCCGGAAGAGGTCGAGGGTGCGCTGAAATCCCACCCGGCCGTGTTCGACGCGGTGGTCATCGGCGTGCCGGACGAGACGCTGGGGCAGCGCGTGGCCGCGCTGGTGCAGGTCCGCGAGGGCAAGCCCATCGACCTGGACGAACTCGTCGTGCATGTGCGCTCGGAGATCGCCGGGTACAAGGTGCCGCGCAGCGTCTGGCTGGTCGGCGCCATCGGCCGCACCGCGGCCGGCAAGGCCGACTACGGCTGGGCGCACCGCTACGTGGCCGACCATCCGCCCAGCGCGGGCCGGCCGGCCAGCGCCTCCCAGTCTGCCCACTAAGGAGACCTGTGCAGACCCCGCTGTGCGACCTGCTCGGCATCGAGCACCCGATCGTCGGCTTCACCCCGTCCGAGCAAGTGGCCGCCGCGATCAGCCGGGCCGGCGGGCTCGGCGTGCTGGGCTGTGTCCGGTTCAACGACCCGGCCGAGCTGGACGCCGTGCTGCACTGGATGGACGGCAACACCGACGGCCGCCCGTACGGGGTCGACGTGGTGATGCCCGCCAAGGTCCCCACCGAGGGTGCCCCGGTCGACCTGGGCCAGCTGATCCCGGAGGGGCACAAGGACTTCGTCGAGCAGACCCTGGTCAAGCTGGGTGTGCCGCCGCTGCCCGACGGCTCGCCCGCCGGGGCGGGCGTCCTCGGCTGGCTGCACTCGGTCGCCCGGCAGCACGTCGAGGTGGCGCTGGCCCATCCGGCCCGGCTGATCGCGAACGCGCTCGGGTCACCGCCCGCGGACATCATCGACAAGGCCCACGACCGCGGCATGCTGGTGGCCGCGCTGGCCGGCAAGGCGGACCACGCCCGCAGCCACGTGGCCAGCGGGGTGGACATCGTGGTGGCCCAGGGTTATGAGGCGGGCGGGCACACCGGAGAGATCGCCAGCATGGTGCTCATCCCGGAGATCGTGGACGCGGTGGGCGGCCAGGTGCCGGTGCTCGCGGCGGGCGGGATCGGCTGCGGCCGTCAGATCGCCGCGGCCCTGGCGCTCGGCGCGGTGGGCGTCTGGATGGGCTCGGCCTGGCTGATCACCGAGGAGTACACGCTGAGCACGGCCCTGCCCGCGCTGCGTGAGGCGCTGCTCACCGCTACTTCGGCGGATACGGTGCGGTCCCGGGTCTACAGCGGCAAGCCCGCGCGGCTGCTCAAGAACCGCTGGACACAGGCCTGGACCGAGCCCGGCGCCCCCGATCCATTGCCCATGCCGCTGCAGAATCTGCTGGTCAGCGAGGCGCACCAGCGGCTGATGCGGTCCGGCCAGCCCGATGTGCTGCCGATGCCGGTGGGCCAGATCGTGGGCCGGATGACCGAGGTCCGCCCGGTAGCCGACCTGGTCAAGGCCCTGATGCAGGAAACCGCCGACGCGCTCGGCCGGCTCGACCAGATGCGCTGAACCGGGCCTGCCCGCCGGCCGTTCTCCTGACCGGAGACCCTTGATGGCCGGGGGCGGGAGGGCTGGGCATGATCGTTGGATTGCGAGCCGGCGATCCTCGGCAGGTGGGGCCGTACCAGTTGCTCGGCCGGCTGGGCTGCGGCGGCATGGGCTCGGTGTTCCTGGGCCGCCCGGACGCCGGAGACCTGGTCGCGGTGAAGGTGATCCGCGCCGACCTGGCCACCGATCCCGGCTTCCGGGCCCGGTTCGACCAGGAAGTGGCCGCGGCTGGGCGAGTCAGCGGGCAGTTCACCGCCGCGCTGGCCGACGCGGACACCACCGGGCCGGTGCCCTGGCTGGCCACCAGCTACGTGCCCGGGCCGTCCCTGGCCGACCTGGTCCGGATGCATGGCGCCTTACCGCTGTCCTCGGTCCTGGTGCTGGGCGCCGGGCTGGCCGGGGCACTCGCCGCGATCCACGCGGCCGACCTGGTGCACCGCGACCTGAAGCCGTCGAACGTGCTGGTCGCCGCGGACGGGCCGCGGGTCATCGACTTCGGCATCTCCCGGGCGGCCGGCGCCACCTCGCTGACCCTGGCCGGCATGGTGATGGGCTCGCCTGGCTTCATGTCACCGGAACAGGCCGCGGGCGGGACGGTCGGCCCGGCCAGCGACGTGTTCAGCCTGGGCACGCTGCTGGCGTTCGCCGCGACCGGGCAGGGCCCGTTTGGCGCCGGGTCGATGGCGGCGCTGCTCTACCGGGTCGTGTACGGCCAGCCCAGCACCGACGGGCTGCCCGGGCGGCTGCGCCCGCTGGTCGAGCGCTGCCTGGCCAAGGACCCCGGCGAGCGGCCCAGCCCGGCTGAATTGCAGGCCGGGCTCGGCGCAGCCAGCCTGGCGGCGGACTGGCTGCCGGCCCCGGTAGCCCAGACGCTCAGCCGGTTCGCCGCACCCGAGGCCGCGCTGGCCCAGGCGATGCGGGCCGAAGCCGCGCTGGCCGAGGCGGCACAGGCTCACGCGGCGCAGGCCGCTGCGGCGACTGTGGGCAGCCCGGTCTGGCTGCCGTTGACCGGCAGCCAGCTCCCCGCGTCGGCCGGCTCCGCTGGCCTGGCCCACTCGCCGCGGTCGGCAGCGGGCCGACCGCGGCCGGCCCAGCACGTCCCCGGGCAGCCGGCTGGCTTTCCGGGGTGGGTCCCGAGATGGGCATGGAGCTTTCCGGGATGGGCGGTGGGGGTCCCGAGATAGGCATGGAGCTTCCCGTGGTGGGCGGCGAGCTTGCCGTGCCGGGCCACCAGCCGGCGGGCACCGATGAGGAACCGACGGTGACCGCGGCCTGGCCGCGCCTGCTCAGGAACGCGCCGCGTCCGCGCGCCGTCGCCGTCGCTCCGCCACGGCACCCGGGGCGACGGCGGCGGTTCCGGCTGTGGGCCGCGGCCGGTGCCGGGACCGGCGCGGCCGGCCTGCTGGTGGCCGTCATGCTGACCGGCGTGCTGCAGCCTGCGGCCCGGCACGCGCCGCCGCCGGCCAAGGTGGCGGCCCGGCTGCCTGACCCGGCCTCGGTGCTGAAGGCGCGCGGCACGCATCCGCCCGCCGCACACCGGCACCGGCACCGGGCCGTGGCCGGTTCCGGGGTGACCATGGCCGTGGCGGCCTCCTCGTCGCCGGGCAGCACCCAGCCCACCGGGACAGCTGGCTCGCCGTCACCGACCGCCGCACCCACGCCCAGCGCCCCCGCCCCGGCCAGCACGTACACCCGGGCCGTGCCGGGCAGCCAGGAATGGACCGACACCGGCATCACCGTGCAGGCCGGGCAGCAGCTGAGCATCACCGCGTCCGGTGAGATCTACGTCGGGGCCACGTCCGCGAGCGAAAGCCCAGCCGGCATCCCCGGCTGCACGCCCGCCGCCAGCTACCCGGCGCAGAGCGCGCAGTTCCCAGCGCCCAGCCTGACCTGCTGGTCGCTGATCGCCCGGATCGGCGACGGGGCGCCGTTCGAGGTCGGCAGCTCGGCCCAGCTGACCGCGACCAGCGGCGACCTGTACCTGGGCATCAACGGCGACAGCTTCTCCGCCAACTCGGGCAGCTGGTCAGCCACGGTCACGGCGCACAGCCGGGCCGCCTGAGCAGGCCAGGTAAGTCCTGCACCGCCTGTTCCAGCGCGGCGCCCGCGGCCAGCAGCCGGTCCTCGGCGCCGGCCTGCCGATCAGCTGGATGCTGGCAGGCAGCGGGCCGCCAGACGGCACCGGCAGGGCCAGGGCCGGGACCCCGGCCAGGTTCACCGCTGAGGTGACCCCGCGGATCTGCACCATGTCCCGTGAGTGGCCCAGCGTGGGCGGGAAGCCGAGCAGTGTCGGCAGCGCGAGCAGGTCCACCTGCTCCCAGAGCGCGTCCACGGTAGCCCGCCAGACGGTGGCCTGCTGCCAGGCCGCGTCGAGCGCCGCCTTGGTGGTCGTGCTGGCCTGGCGCAGCCGGGCCAGCACGTCCCGGCCGATCTGGTCCGGGGCGGTCTCGGCCAGCACGCCGTCGGATGCCCACGCCTCAGCATCGAGAACGGTCATCGCCGCACTGGTGGCGGCGTCCAGCCCAGCCAGTTCCACCGGGATCACCGGCCAGCCGGTGGCGGCCAGCGCCGCGTCCACTGCCGCGTCGATGGCCGGGTCCGCGCCAACGTCCACCCGGCCAACCCGGGGCGGCGTTCCGGCGGTCACCGTGAACCCCGGTTCGAGCAGCGCCATCCCGGCCACCAGCCCAGCCACGTCGCGGGCCATCGGGCCCACCGTGTCCAGGCTCGGCGCGAGCGGCCACACCCCGGTCAGCGGTATCCGGCCCCAGGTGGTCTTGAGCCCGGCCACCCCGCAGCACGCGGCCGGGATGCGGATCGAGCCGCCGGTGTCCGAGCCGAAAGCGACGTCGGCTTCGCCGCTGCCCACCGCCACCGCCGACCCGCTCGACGAGCCGCCCGGGACCCGGGCCGGGTCGAGCGGGTTGACCGGCGTGCCGAACGCGGCGTTGATCCCGCTGATCCCGTAGGCCAGCTCGTGCAGGTTGGTCTTGCCGGCGAAATGGGCCTCGCCGCGGGCCGCGGCGGCGCGCAGCCCAGCCAGGCAGGGGGCGTCGCTGGCGGCGGGCGCCGCGTGCGCCGCGACCGCCCGGGACCCCGCCGTGGTGGGCAGCCCGGCGACGTCGATGAGATCTTTGACCGCGACCCGGAGGCCGGCTTCGTTGCTGTCCTCCCTGAAGATCCACATGGACATAGCCGACAAGTATGGCACCGCCGGATGATGACAGCGTTAAGCTTCCCGGCGCGTCCTGATGATAAGAGTTAAAAACCCGTTACGAGTTACTGCTTAACTGGCCAGATGTTCTGCTGGACCGAACAACGGCCGCAGCCGTTTGCCAGAATAGCTGAACGGCTGGCGCCTAATAATGCCGAATTCCCCCGGAGCGGCCGCCCGGGGGAATGGCGGGAACTACGCGGTGCGGCCGGAGCGGACGCGCAGCAGCGCGGCAGTCAGTGGGGCGACGGCCACGACCGCCGCGGCCAGCCCCAGGAACGCGCCGAAGTCCCAGCTCACCTTGACCAGCGACGAGCCGCCGCCGGGCATGATGAGCAGGCCAATGAGCACCAGCAGCAGATTGACCGCGGCCGCGCCGCCAAGGATCTGCTCATGGCGCAGCGGCAGCGCCGGCATGGTGTCCAGGCCCGCCGACAGGACCAGGTAGCCCAGCATGGCCAGGGCCAGCAGCAGCACCAGGTACAGGTAGCCATGCGCGGTCAGCGCGTCCACCGACGAACTCGAGGTGAAGTTGCCGAAGCTGGCGCTGACCGAGAACCAGGGCAGGAACAGGCTGATGAACAGGACCAGGGTGGCGCCGCCGGCGATCCGGTCGGCGGTCGTCCAGCGCGCCGCATCGAAGCGGAACGCCATGGCCGGCCCGGCCTGGGTGAGGGTGCCGGCCTCGGCCGCGGTGGGTATCGCTGCCCCACACCCCGAGCATGTGCCGGCACCCGTGGCGGCATCGCTGTCGCACTGCGAGCATTTCATAGGTCTCCCCCTAGCTGAATAGCGGGGATTTCCCCGCCCCTCCTTTCACGTATAGGCCGCTCCGTCAGTTCACGATTGGTCGTCAGTTTCAGCCCGACTGAGCCAGGGCCGCGCCGATGTGCCGCAGCTGGGTGGTCGCCCCGCCGAGGGCGAACTCGCCGCGCTTAGCCGCAGTGAAATACCGGTGCAGCGGGTAACTCACGTCAATACCGACCCCGCCGTGCAGATGCACCGCGGTGTGCGCGACCCGGTGCCCGGCGTCGGCCGCCCAGAACTTGGCGGTGGCGATGGCGGTGCTGGCGGGCAGGCCCTCGGCCAGCTGCCAGGCGGCCTGCCACATGGTCAGCCGGACCGCCTCGACATCGGTGTACGCGTCGGCCAGCCGCTGCCGCACCGCCTGGAACGTGCCGATCGGCCGGCCGAACTGGGCCCGGCTCTGGGTGTACTCGGCGGTCATCTCCAGCGCCCGCTCCAGCACCCCGAGCTGGAGTGCGCACAGCCCGACCGTGCCGTGCGCGGCCAGCCAGGCCGCTGCCTGCTGGCGGTCCGGGCCACTGCCCAGCACCTGATCCGCGGGCACGGCCACGTCAGCCAGCATCAGCTGACCTGTGCTCAGCCCGCCGGTGGCCTGCTGCCGCTGCACGGTCACGCCGGGCGCGCCGGCGCCGATCAGGAACACCGCGCTGCCGTCCGGTGTGGCCGCCGGCACCAGCAGCCAGTCCACCTCCGGCGCCGCACCCACCATGGTCTTCACCCCGGACAGCACCCAGGCCCCCGGCGACGGCGCCGCGGCGGAAGGGTGACCCCCGCTCGGTGCGGGTGCCGCCGTGGTCGTGGGATGGGCTGGGTCGTCGCCGTCCGGCTCGGCCAGCGCGGCGGTCAGCAGCAGCTCGCCGCGGCCGGCCGGCCCGGCCCAGCGGCGCTGCTGCTCCAGCGTGCCGAACCGGGCTACCGCGCCGGCGCCCAGCACGATCGCCTCCAGGTAGGGCACCGGCGCGATGGCCCGGCCGATCTCGGTCAGCACCGCGCACTGGGCCAGCAGCCCGGCGTCCGCCCCGTCCAGCGACTCCGGCAGCCCGGCGGACAGCACGCCTGCCTTGGCCAGGTCGGCCCATAGCCCCTCGTCCAGCCCGGCGGCGGCGCCGGCCGTGCCGCCGGCCGCCGTACCGCTACGCCGTCCGCCAGCCAGGATGCTTCTGGTCAGGGCGGCGAGTTCGAGGTCACTAGCGTTCAAAAGGAAATCCATTAGGGGTGCCTTCCTGGGGTCAGCGGCGTGCGGCGGGCAGCCCGAGGCCGACCGTGGCGATGATGTCCCGCTGCACCTCATTGGTGCCGCCGCCGAACGTGAGGATGAGCGCCGAGCGGTGCAGCCGCTCGATCCGGCCGGCCAGCGCGGCGCCGGGCGAGCCGGCCTGCACGATGGCCGCCGCGCCGAGCACCTCCATCAGCAGCCGGTACGCCTCGGTGGCGAACTCAGTGCCGAACACCTTGCAGGCCGATGCGGTCGCCGGGCTCAGGCCCTGGCCGGCCTCGGCTGCGATCCGCCAGTTGAGCAGCTTCAGGAACTCGGCCTTGGCGTGCACCCGGGCCAGGTTGACCTGCACCCATTCGGCGTCGATGACCCGCTGGCCGGTGGCCTGCTTGGCCGCGGCGGCCCAGTCCCGCACCTCGCGCAGCGCGGTGCGGATCGGCGCGGCCGAGGTGAGCGCGACCCGCTCGTGGTTGAGCTGGTTGGTGATCAGCGGCCAGCCCTGGTTCTCCTCACCGACCAGCGCGGCAGCGGGCACCCGCACGTCCGAGTAGTAGGTGGCGCTGGTGGTCGGGCCGGCCATGGTGGGCACCGGCGTCCAGGAGAAGCCGGGCGCGTCGGTTGGCACGATGAGGATGGACAGGCCGTGGTGCCGCGGCGCGTCCGGGTCGGTGCGGCAGGCCAGCCACACGTAGTCCGCGTACTGGATCAGGCTGGTCCACATCTTCTGCCCGTTGATCAGGTAGCTCCCACCCCCCGCCCCCCTCCCCGTTCCCTCTTCACCATCCCCATCCACCCGCTCGGCTCTGGTGCGCAGCGCGGCCAGGTCGGTGCCGGCCTCCGGCTCGGAGTACCCGATCGAGAAGTGGATCTCGCCGGCCGCGATCCGCGGCAGGTAGTACGCCTTCTGCTCCGGGGTGCCGAAGCGCATGATGGTCGGGCCGACCGTGTTGATGGTGAGGAACGGCACCGGCACCCCGGCCGCCGCCGCCTCGTCGGTGAAGATGAGCTGGTCCAGCATGGCCGCGTCCCGCCCGCCGTACTCCGCGGGCCAGCTCAGCGCGAGCCAGCCGTCCCGGCCGAGTTGCCGGATGACCTGCCGGTACGCCTCGCCGGTGCCGTAGTCGCCGCCGCTGTCCAGCGCGGCGCGGATGTCCGGGGTCATCAGCGCGGCGAAGTACCCGCGCAGTTCCTGGCGGAGCTGCTCCTGTTCCGGCGTGTAGCTCAGGTCCATCCGCCCTCCACTGGCGCGCCTGCGGGCCGCCGGCTGCCTGGCGCGCCGCGGGGCCAGCGGTAAAGTAGAACGTGTTCTAGCTAGTGTAGGCCCGTGGCCAGCGGGACGTAAGCCGGCCAGTCGGGCGTGGCTGAGCCGAGGAGGCCCGGTGACCGAGGCGTTCATCATCGACGCGGTGCGCACCCCGGTGGGCCGCCGTGGCGGCGGGCTGGCCGCCGCGCACCCGGCTGACCTCGGCGGGCACGTCATCCGGGCCGTGCTGGACCGGGCGGGCGCCGACCCGGCGGCCGTGGACGACGTCGTGTTCGGCTGCGTGGACACGATCGGGCCGCAGGCCGGCGACATCGCCCGGACCGCCTGGCTGGCCGCCGGGCTGCCCGAGTCGGTGCCCGGGGTCACCGTGGACCGGCAGTGCGGCTCGTCGCAGCAGGCCGTGCACTTCGCGGCCCAGGCGGTGCTCAGCGGCACCGCCGACCTGGTGGTCGCGGGCGGGGTGCAGAACATGAGCATGATCCCGCTCGCCGCGGCCATGCTGGCCGGGCAGGCGTACGGGGAGGCCGACCCGTTCAGCGGGTCGGCCGGCTGGCAGGCCAGGTACGGCGGCGAGGAGATCTCCCAGTTCCGCGCGGCCGACCTGATCGCGGCCAAGTGGGGCCTCGGCCGGGCCGAACTGGAGGCGTACGCGCTGGAAAGCCATCAGCGGGCGGTGGCCGCCGTGGACGGCGGTCTGTTCCGGGCCGAGGTCATCGGTTACGCGGGGCTGACCGACGACGAGTGCCCGCGCCGGGACACGACGCTGGACCGGATGGCCGCGCTGGCCCCGCTACGCCCCGGCGGGACGGTCACCGCCGCGCTGTCCAGCCAGACCGCGGACGCCGCGGCCGCGCTGCTGATCGCCTCGCCGCGGGCGGTCCGGGAGCACGGGCTGCGGCCGCGGGCCCGGATCCACCACCTCAGCGCGCGCGGCGACGACCCGGTGCTGATGCTCACGGCGCCGATCGTCGCCACCGGGCGCGCGCTGGCCCGGGCCGGGCTGACCCTGGGCGAGATCGACCTGATCGAGATCAACGAGGCGTTCGCCCCGGTCGTGCTGGCCTGGCAGCGGGAGACCGGGGCCGACCTGGCCCGGGTGAATGTGTCCGGCGGCGCGATCGCGCTCGGCCACCCGCTCGGCGCCACCGGCGCCCGGCTGCTCACCACCCTGCTGCACGCGCTGGACCGGACCGGCGGCCGGTACGGCCTGGTCACCATGTGCGAAGGTGGTGGCCAGGCCAACGTGACCATTGTGGAACGGCTCTGAGTTTGCTGATCAGTTCGGCCGGAATGGCACTGCTGGCCGGAAAATGGCACCCCACGGCCCCGTGCAATGGCTCAGGGGATGGCCATTGCACGGGACGACTGTGGGTGCCGCCCGTCCCCGCCCGCCCCCGCCCGCCCTGCCCGGCCAGGCCGGGGCACAGGTGCTAGCTAACCCAGCCGCCGATCGCTAAACACCATCCGGCCATTTCGGGTCAGTCCTGGGATTGGCCCGGGTCCGCCAGCAGGGTGGGCAGCCGGGTGATGATCTGCTCGGCTTCGGCGGTGATCCGGGTGATCAGCTCGGCGCACGACGGCAGGTCCCCGATCAGCCCGGTGACCTGGCCTGAGGACATCAGGCCGAGGTCCGGGCGGCCGTCTACCATGGCCGCCCGGAGCAGCATCGGCGTGTTCGCCGCCATCAGCACCTGGGCCCAGCTCAGCTCGCTGCCGCGGCGCATCGCCCGGCCCTGCCGGATCAGTTCGGCCCAGCTCAGCCCGGACAGGCCGCGGAACGCGGCCGCGTTGCGCACCGACCGGGCCAGGCTTCGCAGCCGGCCTGCTCCAGTTGCTGCACCAGCGGCGTGCGCAGCACCCGGTGCGGCACCCCGTCCACCCGCGTGGTGACCACCGTGCCGGTCACGTCGCTGGCCAGGTACACCTGCTTGACCTGGTCGGCCACCGGGCTGTCGCTGGTCAGCAGGAACCGGGTGCCCATCGCGATGCCAGCCGCGCCGTAGCTGAGCGCGGCGGCCAGCCCGCGGCCGTCGAAGAAGCCGCCCGCCGCGATCACCGGCACGTCCACCGCGTCCACCACCTGCGGGATGAGCAGGCTGGTCGGCACCGCGCCGGTGTGCCCGCCGCCCTCGGCGCCGGTCGCGATCACCGCGTCGATGCCCCAGCCGGCCACCTTTTCCGCGTGCCGCCGCGCGCCGACCGAGGCGATCGTGACCACGCCGGCGTCGCGCAGCCGGCCGATCAGCTCCGGCCGCGGCGCGAGGGCGAACGAGGCCACCGGCACCCGCTCTTCGATGATCAGCTCCACCCGCTCCGCCGCGTCGGCCGCGTCCGCCCGCACGTTCACCGCGAACGGCGCATCCGTCCGTTCCCTAACGGCCTTTATTGCCGAACGCAGCTCGCCGGGACTCATCGTCGCCGAGGCGATCACACCTAGCCCGCCCGCGCGTGAGGTGGCCGCGGCCAGTCCAGCGCCGGACACGTAGCCCATGCCGGCCTGGACGATCGGGGCACTGATCCCGAGCAGGCTGGTCAGCTTCGTGCGGATCATGGAACTTCTCGGTCGCGGCTCGTGTCCGGGTCCAGCCGGTCCCTGATCAGCGCCAGTTCGGCGGGGGTGGGCTCGCGGGTGCGGGCGACACCGGCCGGGATGACGAGCGGGAAGCCGGTGGCCTCGATCACCTCGTTGACGGTGACGCCGGGGTGCACCGAGCGCAGCCGCATGCCGTGGTCCGGGGTCTGGAAGTCCAGCACGGCCAGGTTGGTCACCACCACCCGCAGCTCGTGGAACCGGGCCTGTTCCGGGGCCAGGCTGGCCGCGCGGTCGTAGCCGACGCCGCTGACCATGTCCACCGCCGGGACGAACACCCGGGCCGAGTGCCTGGGCACCCAGTAGCTGACCGGGTGGTTGATGGTGTTGCCCGGCCCGCCGCGTACCCCGAGCAGCTGGGCTTTGGGCCGGGCCCAGTCGCCGATGCAGGAGATGTTCTGGTTGCCGAACCGGTCCAGCTGGCTGGCGCCCATCATCACATGCCGGCGGCCCGCCGCGACCATGGTGAAGACCGCCCGGTAGGGCAGCCAGCCCTCGACTGCCTGATCTGCGCCGAGCAGGTAGGCCTCCCCGTCGGTGAGCAGCAGGTCCGGGGCGAAGGTGAGCCGGGCCAGCCGGGCGCCGAAGCTGGGGATCAGGCCCATCGGGCTGGCCAGGATGGCGCCGTCGCCGCGCCACGCGTCGGCGCACGCCGCCACGCAGATCTCCGCGCGAGTCGCCTCGGTCATGCTTGGGCCGCCGTGCGTTCGTCATGGAACTGCTGCACGGCCTTCTGATAGCTGGCCTCGTCGCCGGACAGGAAGCGGTCCTGGAACTCCGCCCACCCCGGGGGGCTGGCCGCGGCAGCCGCGTAGCCGGCCTGGAACTCCTCGTCCCGCGGGTAGTCCGGGACACAGCTGGTGAAGTGCGCCCCGCGCGGGGTGTGCGCCACACCATGCACCATGGCCCGGTTGATCAGCAGGCTCTGCGGCGGGCCGGTCTCCAGCAGGTCAGCGGTTGGCACCAGGTGCTCGCAGCTGACGAAGGCCCGGTCGGCGGCCAGGCAGAACAGGTCGTCGAAGTACGGGTCCGGGCCCAGGTACTGCGCGTTCCCCTGCTCGTCGGCGCGGTTGAGGTGGACCAGCGCGGCGTCCAGCCGGAGGGCCGGCATGGCGACCAGTTCTTCCCCATCCGGATACGGCGAGCGCACCGTGCGCAACTCCGGGTTGACCCGCATCACGTCCGAGCCCAGGCCGGCCCGGACCGGCAGGAACGGCAGCCGGTGCGCGGCGGCCTGCAGGCCCAGCTGCAGCATGCCCTCATCCAGCTCCATCAGCCGGATGGTGGCGTTCTGCCTGGCCTGCCGGAAGTGCGGTTCGAGCGGGATGCTGTCCAGCGACGCGAAGCCGGTGACCACCTTCCGGACCCGCCCGGCGGCCAGCAGCAGGCCCAGGTCCGGGCCGGCGTAGCTGACAATCTCCAGGTCGGTCAGGCTGGACCGCGCGATCGCCCGGACCAGCGCCATCGGCTTGCGCCGCGACCCCCAGCCGCCGATCCCGATGGTCATCCCAGAGCGCAGCTCCGCCACGACGTCGTCCGGCGTGAGCACCGTCACTGCAGTGTCTCCAGGGAAGTTCGCGCCGTCCGGTCGAAACGCATGCACCGGCCACTCGCACGGACCTCACGGCCCGTGCTCGCTGGGCCGGTCCGGACGGCGCTCACGGGCCGTCCACGAACGCCTGGCGGGCCTGATCGGCCACGCCGGCCAGGTTGAGCTGGAACGTGAAGCCCTGCTCATAGCGGTAGGACCGCTTCACGTTGACCGGGTCGATGCCGTTCAGCGACTGCTTGGCCAGCCGGATCACGGCCGGGTCCTTGGCCGCGATCTGCTTGGCCAGGTCCTGGGCCGCGGTGCGCAACTCGGCCGGCGGTACCACGTCGAGCACGGTGCCGAAGCTGAGCAGCTGCTGGGCACTGACCGTCCGGCCGGTGTACACCATGGCCCGCATCAGCGGCTGCGGCACCAGCCGGGCCAGGTGGGTGGCCGCACCGAGCGCACCCCGGTCCACCTCGGGCAGGCCGAAGCTGGCGTCGTCCGCGGCCAGCACGATGTCCGCGTTCCCAGCCAGCCCGACGCCGCCGCCCAGGCAGAATCCGTGCACCGCGGCGATCACCGGGACGGCGCAGTCGTAGACCGCGCCGAACGCCGCGTAGCAGCCCCGGTTGGCGTCGATCAGCGCGGTGTGGCCGGGGGTGCGCTGCATCTCCTTGATGTCCACCCCGGCGCAGAAACCGCGGCCCTCGGCGGCCAGGATCACCGCCCGGCTGGCCGGGTCGGCGCCCGCCCCGGTCACCGCGTCGGCCAGCTCGAACCAGGCCTGCGCGGGCAGCGCGTTGACCGGCGGGAAGTCGATGATCACTTCGGCGATGCCGTCCTGGCTGCGCAGCTCGATGCCCATCGCCACCTCGCTGACATTACCTAGCGCTTGCTTGGTGGCCAACCTAACATGAGGCCCATGTTGGCGACTGACTGTGCGGGCTGGGGCGTCGTGGTGACCGGTGGCACCCGGGGGATCGGCGCCGGTATCACGCGGGCGTTCCTGGCGGCCGGTGCCGATGTGCTGGTCTGCGGCCGGACCAGCCCGGCCGAGTTGCCCGCGGCAGCGCGGCGCAGCGCAGTGTTCGCGCCGGCCGACGTGCGGGACGCCGGGCAAGCGGAGCAGCTGATCCGCACCGCCGCTGACCGGTTCGGCCGGCTGGACCTGGTGATCAGCAACGCGGGCGGGTCGCCGCCCGCGGCCGCCGCCACCGCCTCGCCGCGGTTCCACGCCAAGGTCATCGAGCTGAACCTGATCGCGCCGCTGCACGTGGCCCAGGCGGCCAACGCGGTCATGCAGGACCAGCCCGGCGGCGGATCGATCATCATGATCGGCAGTGTCAGCGGCACCCGGCCCTCGCCCGGCACCGCGGCCTACGGCGCAGCCAAGGCCGGCCTGCACAACCTGGCCGCCTCGCTCGCCGTCGAGTGGGCGCCCAAGGTCCGGGTGAACACGGTGATCCCGGGGCCGGTGGCGACCGGCACTTCCGCGGCCGGGGCGCACTTCGGTGACGCGGCCGGGGAGACGGCGGTCGGCGGCACGATCCCGATGGGCCGGATGGCCACCCCGGACGACGTGGCCGCGGCCTGCCTGTTGCTGGCCTCGCCGGCCGCCGCCTACCTGACCGGCTCGGCACTGCTGGTGCACGGCGGCGGCGAGCGCCCGGCATTCCAGGCCGTCACTGACCACCCGGTGTGATCGCCGACGGCCCCTCGGTGCGATCTCTGGCCGCGGCCAATCCCGCGGTGTAATCTGGCCGCAGAACTAGAACGTGTTCTACTAAGGGGCAGGCCAATGGTGGCATCCATCAAGCCGAAGCGCGACGAGCTGGGCCTCAGCGACGGCCTCATGCTGATCGACGGGACCTGGTCGGCCGCCCAGGACGAGCAGGGCTGGGAACACCGGCACCCGGCCACCGGGGAGCAGGTCGCCGGGTTCCCCATCGCCGGCCCGGCCGACGTGGACCGCGCGGTGCGGGCGGCCCGGCGCGCGTTCGACGAGGGGCCGTGGCCGCGGGCCCGGGCCACCGAGCGGATCCGGGTGCTGCGCCGGGTCGCCGACCTGGTCCGCGAGCACGGCGACGAGCTGCTCGGACTGCAGGCGCTGGACAACAGCGTCCCGCTCACGTTCGGCTCGGTCTACGCCACCTCGCCGGCCTTCCTGGCCGACGTGTTCGACCACCACGCGGGCTGGGTGGACAAGCTGGCCGGCCAGACGCTGCCCGCCTACCAGGGCGGCGACCACATGGTCATGACGCTGCGCGAGCCGGTCGGCGTGGTCGGCGCGGTGATCCCGTGGAACGCCCCGCTGATGCTGGCCGCGCAGAAGCTCGCCCCGGCCCTGGCCGCGGGCTGCACCGTGGTGGTCAAGCCGTCCGAGTACGCCACGTTCGCCGTGCTCCGGCTGGTCCGGCTGATCGAGGAAGCTGGGCTGCCCGCCGGGGTGCTCAACGTGGTCACCGGCCCAGGCGAGCCCACCGGCGACGCGCTGATCAACCACCCGATGGTGGACAAGCTGTCGTTCACCGGCAGCCGGGCCGTCGGCCGCCGGATCATGACCGCCGCCGCAGCCACGTTCAAGCGGGTCACCCTGGAACTGGGCGGCAAGAGCCCGGCCGTGGTGTTCGCCGACGCCGAGGTGGCTACGGCCGCCGCGATCACCATGGGCACGGTGACGATGGGCCTGTCCGGCCAGGTGTGCCTGGCCCCGACCCGGGCGCTGGTGCACCGGGACGTGGCCGACGAGTTCCTGGGCATGGCCGAGATGATCGGCAGCATGGTCAGCTACGGCAACCCGTTCGACCCGGCCGTCACCTCGTCGCCGCTGATCAACACCCGGCAGCTGGACCGGGTGCTCGGCCTGATCGAGCAGGGCCAGGCCGAGGGGGCCCGGCTGGTCTGCGGCGGCACCCGCAGCGACGGCGAGCTGGCCGAGGGCAACTTCGTCACGCCCACGGTGTTCGCCGACGTGTCCAACGAGATGACGATCGCCCGGGAAGAGATCTTCGGCCCGGTGCTGTCGGTCATCCCGTTCACCGACGAGGACGAGGCGATCCGGATCGCCAACGACACCGAGTACGGCCTGGCCGCCACGGTGTGGACCAGCGACCTCAAGCGGGCCATGCGGATGACCAAGGCCATCCGGGCCGGCACCGTCGGCATCAACGGCTACCAGCTAGAGCCGCACGCCGCGTTCGGCGGGTTCCAGCAGTCCGGCCTCGGCCGGGAAGGCGGCCAGCCCGCCATCGAGGCCTACACCGAGCTCAAGACCGTCATGTTCCCCTTCACCGACGAGATGATGTAGCCACAGACCCGCCCGCCGTTAGCGCGGTGGCTGGGGCGGGCCCGGCGTGCGGGTCAGCTGGCGGCGACGAGTTTGCGGTGGTCCCAGGAGACGACCCGGGTGGGCTCGACGATGAAGCCGACCCGCTTGCGGGCGGCGTGCGCCACGTACTCGTCCAGCGCGCCGGCCGGCACGCCGCCCAGCCCGGCCGCGATCCGGCGGCCGATGTCCAGCACCCCGGCCTGCTCCTCGATCCGGCGCACCGTGCCGGTGACCTGCACACCGCGCAGCTCGAAGTAGTCCTCGCCGTCCTCCACCAGGCAGGCCAGCCGCGGATCGCGGGCCAGGTTGCGGGCCTTCTGCGAGGTCCGGTAGGTCCAGAACGCGATCCGCTCATCGATCAGCGTGTAGAACATCGTCACCAGATGCGGCGTGCCGTCCGGGTTGATCGTGGCCAGCTGGATCTTGCGCGCGGACCCGAGCAGCGCGGCTACTTCCGCCTCGGTCATCGTCACCACGTCACGCTGCTTCACCGGCTGAATCCGATCGTCTCGCTGGCCAGGGCGATCGTGTCCTCGCACGCGAACCCCGGTGTGGGCGCATCCGACCCGTCTGAAGCGCCGAACACCGGGCCCAGCGCCTCGTGCACCGCCTGCAGCGACCACATTCCATCGGGCGAGCCCGGCCTGGAACGTGGCCCGGATCCGGGGCGGCGCCATGACGGCGGCGACGCCGCCATGCACCACGAACACCTCGCCGTTGATCCCGGCCGCCGCCGGGCTGGCCAGGTAGCTGACCAGCGGGGCGACGTGTTCCGGGGCCATCGGGTCCGGCTCACCCGCGGCAGGCGCCTCGCCCATCAGCGCCGCGGTCATCGCGGTCCGGCCGCGCGGGCAGATGGCGTTGGCCCGCACCCCGTACCGGGCGCAGCCCCGCGCGGTGGACAGGGTGAGCGCGGTGATCCCGGCCTTGGCCGCGGCGTAGTTGGGCTGGCCCGGCGAGCCGAGCAGGAACGCCTCCGACGAGGTGTTGATGATCCGCGCGTAGACCGGGCCACCCGCCGCCTTGCTGGCCGCGCGCCAGTGCTCGGTGGCAAACCGGGTGGTCACGAAGTGGCCGCGCAGGTGCACCCGGATGACCAGGTCCCACTCCGCTTCGGACATGGAGAACACCATCCGGTCCCGGACCAGCCCGGCGTTGTTGACCAGGATGTCCAGTTGCCCGTACTCGCCGAGCGCGGCCGCCACCAGGTCCTGCCCGGTCTGCCACGCACCGATGTCGCCCGGGCAGGCCACCGCCTCGCCGCCGCCGGCCCGGATCTCGCCGGCGGCCGCGTGCAGCTCATCCGCGGCCAGGTCGTTCAGCACCAGCCGGGCACCGGCCCGGGCCAGCCCGCGGGCCTCGGCCCGGCCCAGCCCGTTCGCCGCGCCGGTGACGATGGCCACCCGGCCGTCCAGCGAAAGTGCGTCGGTCATCACGGCTCCCTAATAACCGGGGCCGGACAGCAGCCCGCCGTCGGCGGTGAACTCGCTGCCGGTCGAGTAGGACGACTCGTCCGAGGCCAGGAACATGACCAGCCGGGAGATCTCGACCGGCTCGGCGAACCGGGCGATCGGCATCGCTTTCAGCAGCGCCTCCGGGTCGACGTGATCGAACGTGTC
Organism: uncultured Actinomycetes bacterium; assembly: GCA_963758575.1. Classification (GTDB taxonomy): domain Bacteria; phylum Actinomycetota; class Actinomycetes; order Streptosporangiales; family Streptosporangiaceae; genus RYN-230. The sequence goes on along the minus strand of CAVWWE010000016.1, from coordinate 110,919 downwards.
GGCCCGGGACAGCGTCATGCTGGTCAGCACCCCGCCCGGATGCACCGAGTTGACCCGGATGCCGAACTGGCCCAGTTCCTGCGCGGCCGCCTTGGTCATCCCGCGCACCGCGAACTTGCTGGCGCTGTACGCGGACAGCCCGGCCGCGCCGGTGAACCCCTCGACCGAGGAGATGTTCACGATCGACCCGCCGCCCGCCTGGGTCATCGGCTCGATGACCGACTTCATGCCGAGCCAGCAGCCCACCGCATTGATCTCCAGCACCCGCTTGAACTCCGCCAGCGGCATGTCCGCGATCGGCGCGAACGTCAGCACCCCGGCGTTGTTCACCAGAACATCCAATTTGCCGAACGCCAGTACCGCGGTAGTGACCGCCGCAGCCCACTCGGACTCGCTGGTTACGTCGTGGTGCACGTAGCGGCAAGAGCCCTCGGGCAGCTTGGCCGCTACCGCCTGCCCTCTATCGTCCAGCACGTCGCCGAACACCACCCGGGCGCCCTCGGCGACAAACTGCCGCACATGTGACTTGCCCATGCCCCGCGCGCCGCCGGTGATCAGCGCGACCTTCCCGTCCAGCCGCCCCACAGGCACCTCCGGCCGCCTCATTCGCACCAAACGCTTGCTTGGTACCGAGCTTAACAGCCGGCTGTCGATTCGCCGGGGGCCCGTTCGTGTAGCTGGTAGACAAGCCCACGACACGAGGAGGCGTCATGCCCGCACCCGAGGTTGTGCTCAGCGGTCTGGGTATCCCCGAATCGCCCCGCTGGCACGAGGGCCGGCTGTGGTTCGCCAACTGGATCGGCCAGCAGATCGTGGCGGTCGGCCCGGACGGCACGGCCGAATACCTGCCCACCCCGGTGGACCGGCTGATGGGCTGGTCTATCGACTGGCTGCCGGACGGCCGGCTGCTCAGCACCGGCGACAAACTGCGCCGCCAGGCGCCGGACGGCTCGGTGGTCACCGTCGCCGACCAGGCGGCCAACGAGATCGTGGTGGACGCGCGGGGCAACACCTACATCAACGGCGCGGACTTCGACTTCGCGGGCGGCGAGGCGCCCAAGCCCGGCTGGATCAAGCTGGTCATGCCGGACGGCCAGCTCCGCGAGGTGGCCGTCGACATCCAGTTCCCCAATGGCATGGTGATCACCCCGGACAACCGGACGCTGATCATCTCCGAGTCGTTCGCTGGCCAGCTCACCGCGTTCGACATCGAGCCGGACGGCGGGCTGGCCAGCCGGCGGGTGTTCGCCAGCAAGCTCGGCCCGGACGGCATCTGCCTGGACGCCGAGGGCGCGGTCTGGGTGTCCAGCGGCGGGTTCGGAGTGGTCCGGGTCGCGCCCGGCGGCGAGATCCTGCAGCGCATCGAGCTGGCCGAGAACCGGGCGCCGTTCGCGCTGATGCTCGGCGGCCCGGAGCGGCGCACGCTGTTCATCCTGACCGCCGAGTGGCACATCACGGACGGCGCACCGGCCAACATTCAGCGGCTGGTCACTGGGCCGCGCACCGGGGAGATCCTGGCCCTCCCGGTCTCAGTCCCCGGTGCTGGCCGCCCCTGACGCGCCGGGACGGTCAGGGGTGCTCGGCGGCGATGCCGTCGAACAGCAGCCGGAGGAAGCCGTCCACCACCTGGTCGGTGCTGAAGCCGCCGGCCAGCCGCCACTGCGCCGGGATCCACAGCACGTCGCGGAGCAGCCGGTAGGTCAGCTTGGCGTCCAGGTCGGCGCGGAAGTCGCCGCTCTCCTTGCCCCGGTCCAGCTGGGTGATCCAGGTCCGCTCGATCTCCCGCACCGCCTTGAACAGGTAGTTGAACCGGGGCTGGCCCGCGAAGTAGGTCCAGTCGTTCTGCAGCATGGCCAGCGCGGCCCGGTGCCGGGACAGCGTGTGGCTGGTGGACCGGACGATCTGCTCCAGCACGGTGCGCGGGCTGCCCGCCGAGGCGGCCGCGGCCCGGTAGTCGGCGAGCACCTCGTTCAGGAAGCTGGACAGGATCTCGTCCGCGATCGACTCCTTGGAGTCGAAGTGGTGGTACAGACTGCCGGACAGGATCCCGGCGGCATCTGCGATCTCCCGTACCGTGGTGGCCCGGAACCCCTTCTCCGCGAACAGGTCACCGGCCAGCTCGACCATCTGGGTGCGCCGCTCGGACCGGGGTGCCCCATCCGCGGTCATCGTGCCGCCCGCGCCGTCCCGGCTGCCGCCCTGGGCTTTCCTCGTGCTCACCTGCTCATTATCGCAGCACTCTGCCTAGCGCTTGCTCGGTCAGGCCGCCCCGCGCGGATAAGCCGCGGTGCAGCGCCCTGCCTAGTGCACCGCCGAGCACGTCCTCGGCCCGGTGGCAGGCGACCAGCCGGCCCGGCGGCCCGGCCGCGCGCAACGCCGGCACCTCGGTCCGGCACCGGTCGACCGCCAGTGGGCAGCGCGGGTGGAACACGCAGCCCGGCGGCGGGCTGGCCGCGTTGGGCGGGTCGCCCGGCAGCACCAGCCGGGATCGGCGCGCCGCCGTGTCGATCTCCGGCACGGCCGACCGCAGCGCCTCGGTGTACGGGTGGGCCGGGACGGCGAGCAGCTCACCGGTCGGGCCGCTCTCGGCCACCCGGCCCAGGTAGAGTACGGCGGTCTGCTCGCACAGTTCGCTCACGATGGCCACGTTGTGCGTGATCAGCAGGTAGCCGAGCGAACGGTCGGTGCGGAGCCGGCCGATCAGGGCCAGGATCCGGGCCTGAGCCCGCACATCCAGTGCGCTGGTCGGTTCGTCCAGCACCAGCAGCCGGGGCTGGACGCTCAGCGCCCGCGCGATGGCCACCCGCTGCCGTTGCCCGCCGGACAGCTGATGCGGATACCGGGCCGCGAAATCCGGGTCCAGCCCGACCTCGGCCAGCAGGTCACCGACCCGCGCGGCGGCCTGCCGCCGCGGCGCCAGGCGGTGCGCGGCCAGCGCCTCCCGGATCGAGGTGCCGACCCGCATCCGCGGGTCCAGGGTGTTGTCCGGGTCCTGGAACACGATCTGCGCGGCGCGCCGGTAGTCCTTGAGCGCCCGGCCGCGCAGCGCGCCGATGTCGGCGCCCTCGAACCGGATCTGCCCGCCGCTGACCCCGGGCAGCAGCCGGACCACGGCCCGGCCGATGGTGGACTTGCCGGATCCGCTCTCGCCGACCAGGCCGAGCCCGAACGGCCCTTCGGCCACCTGCAGGCTCACCCCATCCACCGCCCGCACCGGCCCGAACCGGACGCTGAGCTGATCGATCTCCAGCAGCGCGGTCATCCGGCCGCCCCCTCGTCCGGGCTGGGCGGCGGCGCCGGCAGCACCGGGTGCGCCGCCGTGGCCGCCTGGCCGGTGCCGAGCCGGGGCACCGCGGCCAGCAGTTCGGCCGTGTACTCGTGCTGCGGCGCGGACAGCACCTGGCCGGCCAGGCCCTGCTCGACGATCGCGCCGCCCTGCATGATCGCCACCCGGTCGCACACCTCGGCCACCACGGCCAGATCGTGACTGATCAGCAGCACCGACATGCCCTCCTGCTCGCGCAGCCCGCGGAGCAGGTCGAGCACCTCGGCCTGCACGGTCACGTCCAGCGCGCTAGTCGGCTCGTCGGCCAGCAGCACCTCGGCCCGCAGCGCCAGGGCGAGCGCGATCGCCACCCGCTGCAGCTGCCCGCCGGACAGCTGCGCCGGGTACCGGTCCAGCAGGTCCGGTGCCAGCAGCACCTGGCGCATCGCCCGGGCCGCCGCGTCGGCCGCGTCCGCCCGGCTCATGCCATGCAGCCGCAGTGCGCGCAGCACGACGCTGCCCACCTTGAATACCGGGCTGAACGCCATGGCCGGGCTCTGGAAGATGGCCGCGATCCGCCGTCCGCGTACGGCCAGCAGCTCGCGCTGCGACAGCGCGGTCAGCTCGGTGCCGTCCAGCCGGATGCTGCCGCGGACCGTCGCGCCCACCGTGTGCGCCAGCCCGAGCACGGCCAGCGTGGTCATCGATTTGCCGGAGCCGCTCTCCCCGGCCAGCCCGACGATTTCGGCGGCACCCAGGCCGAACTCGTCGATGCCGACCACCTGCCGGTCGCCGAACCGTACCTGGAGATCCTGGATGGCCAATCTCATCGGAGCAGGTCTCATCGGAGCGGGTCTCATGGCAGCAGGCTCCGCCGTGGGTCGAGCAGGTCGCGCAGCCCGTCGCCGAGCAGGTTGAACGCGAACGCGGTGACCATGATCGCGATACCCGGGAACGTGACGACCCACCAGGCGGTGGTGAAGTAGTCCTGCCCCTCGGCCACCATCAGCCCCCAGTCCGGGGTGGGGTCCTGGGCGCCGAGACCGAGGAAGGACAGCGCCGACGCGGTCAGGATGACCCCGCCCACGTCCAGGGATACCTGCACGATCAGCGGGGTGACCGAGTTGGGCAGGATGTGCCGGGTGATGATCCGCCAGCGCGGGATACCCAGCGCCCGGCAGCTGTCGATGTAGGGGCGCCCGGCCACCGAGGCGGCCTGGCCGCGGATCAGCCGGGTGTACCACGGCCACCAGGTCACCGAGATCGCGATGGTCAGGCTGGTCAGGCTGGTCGGCAGCACGGCCGCCAGGGCCAGGGCCAGGAGCAGCGACGGGAAGGCCAGGAAGACGTCGGTCACCCGCATGATCACTTCATCGACCCAGCCGCCGAAGTAGCCCGCCGCGATGCCCAGCGGCACGCCGATCAGGCACGCGATGGCCAGCACGATGACCGCGATCAGCGGCGAGATCCGGGCTCCGTAGATGACCCGGGACAGCACGTCCCGGCCCACCTGGTCGGTGCCGAACCAGTGTGCCGCCGACGGTGGCTTGAGTACCGCGAACGGGTGGGTGGCCGTGCCCGCGTCGCCGGGGAACGGCGCCAGTAGCGGGGCGAACACCGCGACGACGACGATGAACAGGACGGTCAGCGCGCCCGCCAGCAGCAGCGGGTTGGCCCGCAGGCCGCGGCGCAGAGCCTGGCCCCGGGGCAGCACGGCGCCCGGGATGTCGGCCGGTGTAGGCGCTTCGATCATCGCAGCCGGATCCTCGGGTCGAGGGCGGCCTGGACGATGTCCACGACCAGGTTCGCGGCCACGTAGACCAGCGCGACGAACAGGGTCACCCCGAGGATGGCCGGGGTGTCCAGAGTGGCGATCGAGGCGGTCGCGTAACTGCCCAGCCCCGGCCAGTCGAAGATCGCCTCGACCAGGAACGTGTTGACCAGCGAGTAGCCGAACACCAGGGCCACTGCGGCGGCCACTGGGTTCCAGGCCAGCTTCATCGCGAACCGGCCGTACACGGCGCGCTCCCGGAAACCGAGCGCGCGGAGCATCTGGATGTGCGTCTCACCCACCGTGTCCAGCACCTGGGCCCGGACCATCCGGGCGATCAGCCCGGCCGGGTAGGCGGCCACCACGATGGCGGGCAGCACCAGGTGGGCCAGGATGCTGCCGAACGTCGGCCAGTTCCCGGTCAGCAGCGCGTCGATCAGGCTGAACCCGGTGACGTGCGCGAGCGGGTGGGTGAACAGCAGGTTGGGTGAGTACTCACCGGCCGCGGGCAGCCAGTGCAGCTGCTGGGAGAACACCAGCTGCAGGATCAGCGCCATCCAGAAGATCGGCATCGACACGCCGAGGATCGATCCGGCGCGGATAGCCTGGTCGGCCAGACCGCCCGGCCAGCGCGCCGACACGAGGCCGAGCGGCACCGCCACTACCAGCGCGATGATCAGCGCGGCGGTGACCAGTTCCAGCGAGGCCGGGGCGGCGGTGCCGATGTCGGACAGCACCGGCTGGTGGGTGTGCACCGACAGCCCCCAGTTCCCGCTGAGGATGCCGCCGAAATAGGACAGCAGCTGGACGGCCGGCGGCCGGTCCAGGCCGAGGAACCGCCGCGCGGCGGCGACCTGGGCGGCCGAGGCGTGCGGGCCGGCCCAGGTCGCCGCCGGGTCGCCCGGGACCACGCGGGAGATCACGAACGTGGCGATGATGACGCCCGCGACCACCAGCGCGGCCAGGGCGACCCGGCGCGCGACGTAAACGGTCAATTGCCAGTCGGCTTGAGATTGTAGACGAAGACGACGTTCGCGTAAGCCGGGTCCGGCTGGAACCCGGTGAACGACGAGCGCATTGCGTACTGGTAGTTCATCGTGTACAGCACATCCAGCGGCGCCTGCTGCAGCACCTCGACCTGCATCGTCCGGTACAGCGCCTCGCCGGCCGTGCGGTTGGTCGCGAGCAGCGACTCGACCGAGTTGATCTGCTTGTCCAGGGTCGAGTTGGAGTAGTACGAGAGGTTGAAGTACGGCTGCTTCTCGGTCAGCAGCAGGTTATTGAACCAGGTGTACGGGTCAGCGTAGTCCGGCCACCAGTACTCGAAGAAGATGCTCTGGTGGCTGGCCGCGTTGCCGGACTTCGCCTTGCCCCACTGCGTCGGCCAGGCCAGCGACTGGGTGGACAGGTTGATGTTCTCCTTGGCCAGGCTCGACTTGAGCAGCGTCGCCACCACCTGCTCATTGGAGTCACCCTGGGTGTAGGTCAGGCTCAGGTTGAGCGCCTTCTTACCCGGGCCGTACCCGGCCTGGTGCAGCAACTGGGTCGCCTTGGCCGGGTCGTAGTTGTAGTTGGGCAGGTTGGTGTAGTGACCCGGCAGGCCGGCCGGGACCAGGCCGCTGGGCTGCACGGCCGCGCCCTGCAGGGCGGCGACGATCCCGGGGTAGTTGATCGCGTAGGAGATGGCCTGCCGCTCCTTCAGGGTCAGCGTCTTGGTGTTGAGCTGGCCGAGCAGGTTCTGGAAGGACGGCACGCTCACCGTCTTGATGCCGGACTGGCCCTGGAATGACTTCCACAGCGACGGGCTGATCTGCTCGACGAACGAGACCTGCCCGGCCCGGAGCAGCTGGGCGGCCGTGGTGTCCTGCGGTACCACCCGGAACACGACCTTCTTGAAGTGCGGGCCTGACCAGCCGCCCCAGTAGCCGGGGAAGGCCTTCAGGATCACCTCGAACTCCTGGCCCTTGTTCCAGGTCTGCAGCTCGTACGGGCCGGTGCCCGCGTCGTGCGGGGTGTTCAGCCACTTGGTCAGCGACTCCCCACCCGCCTCCCCTGCCCCCTTCTCTGCGGCCTGGGTGTCGTAGATGTATGCCGAATAGGACGCCGACGCCTCCAGGTCCAGCGGCGACGGGTACTTCAGGTGGAACACCATCGTGTACGTGCTGGGCGCGCTGATGCTCTTCACCGCGTCCCAGACGTAGGCGGCGCCGCCGCCCAGCTTCTCGGTACGCAGGATGGCCGCGGCCGCGGCCTGCGCGGTCATCAACCGGCCGGTGTGGAAGTGCACCCCCTGACGCAGGTGGAACGTCCAGGTCAGGCCGTTGGCCGAGGACGACCAACTGGTCGCAAGCAGCGGCTTGACAGTGTGCGTGGCGCTGTCGTAGCGGGTGAGCGTCTCATACATCTCGCTCATCGCGATGATGCCGTCGGAGTACTCGGTCGCGGGGTCCCAGCCGTCGACCATCACCGGGGCGGTGGTGTCATAAGTGAACACCTGGTTGCCCGCCGACTGCTTGGCTGTCGGCTGGGATGAGCCGCCACAGGCGGCCAGCACCACCAGCAGCAGCGCGCAGCCGGCTGCGAGCAGCCCGGCGCGGTGGGCCTTCATGGATTCCTCCGTGCTCCTTGGGGTGACTGAACGGCGTCAGTTGGCTCGCGTTGCGAGCCGGGCAGGCCACCGAGGGTGCCGGCCGCCTTGGCCCGGATGCGCACCGCGGGGGAGGTGAGGTACGCGAGCGGGATCTCTTCCATCTCGACGATCCGCACTGTCCCAGGCTCCGCGCCGGCCGCCACCGCGCGCTCGCGTGCCTCGCCGCACGCCTCATCGAGCGCGACCTGCCGGCCGCCGGATCCGAGGTGGAAAATCCGGTCGATCTGGCCGCTGACCGAGGCGATCGCGGCGCCCACGGCGTTGGCCGCGTCGAAGTGCTCCGGCCGGATGACCTCGCTGACGCCAGGGATCCGGTCCGGGATCAGGATGCTGCCGCCGCCCACCGCGATCAGCGGGCAGTCGTCCCGGGATGTCTTCATCCGGTCGATCGCGTCGGCCAGCGCCAGGTCCGCCTGGGCCAGCGCCTGGGCCAGCAGGTCCTGCTGGCGGACGGCCAGCCTGGGGTCGCCCAGTCCGGCCCGGCCAGCCGCGACCGCGCTGTCGGTCAGCGTGGCCGTGCCGCCGCCGAACACCAGCGCCTCCTGCTGCAGCCGGTAGCCCACGCTGCGTGGCCCGATCCGGACCCCGTCGGGCTCGGCCGCCACTACCGTCCCGCCGCCAAGTGCGATCGTGACCAGGTCGGGCATCCGGAAGTTGGTCCGGATGCCGCCGATCTCGACTCCGTAGGACGACTCCCGTGGGAAGCCGTTGACCAGCACCCCCACGTCGGTGGACGTCCCGCCGACGTCGATCACCAGGGACTCGGCCGTCTGGGTCAGGAACGCCGCGCCGCGGACGCTGTTCGCCGGGCCGCTGCCGATGGTCAGCACCGGGTAGCGGAGCGCCTGGTCGAGCGCCATCAGCGTGCCGTCGTTCTGCGCGAAGAACGTGACCGGCCGCAGGTCGTGCGCGGCCAGCGCCTCGTGCAAGGCCAGCGCCACGTCGTTGGCCACCCCGGCCAGCGCCCCGTTCAGGATCGTCGCGTTCTCCCGCTCGATCAGGCCGAGGGAGCCGATCTCGTGGCTGAGCGACATGTGCCGTTCACCCAGCTCACGCTTGACGATCTCGGCCGCGGCCAGCTCGTGCCGGGCCGACACCGGAGCGAACACGCTGGTGATGGCGACGCCGTCGGCGGTGCCCGCCACCTTGCCGAGGAACCGGGCTATGGCCGTCGATGTCCAGCGGGGACAGGTCGCGGCCGTCGAACTCGATGCCGCCGTCCACGATCACCGCACCGGCCGACACGGCCGCGGTCAGGTCGGCCGGCCAGCCGAACATCGGCCGGATGCTGAGCGTGGCCGGACCGCCGATCCGGATCACCGCGATCCGGCGCAGATGGCTGCCGCTCCAGCACCGCGTTGGTGGCATGGGTGGTGCCCAGCATGACGTGGGTGATCCGCTCCGGCGCGGCCTCCGGGGCACGCAGCACGGCGTCAATCGCAGCCACGATCCCGCCGGTGATGTCCGGCGTCCCGGGCACCTTGGCCTTGGCGATCACCCGGTCCGCGCCGTCCATGATCACGGCATCCGTGTTGGTGCCGCCGACGTCGATACCGAGGCGGCAGTCAGGAGCGGGCATTGGCGAGCTCCTCCACGGGCAGGTAATCGAAGTCGTAGCCGAACGCCCGCGGGCCGGTGAGCGCGAGGCCGCGCTCGGTCCGCCACACCGGGTCGCAGCCGAACGCGATCACCACCACCCGCTGGCCGTACCTGATCCGCTCGGTCGCGATGGCGTCCGCGGTCTCGCTGTCCAGCACCGAGATCAGATCGGGCACCGAGGCGAGCACGTGCCCCCGCTCCAGGGCGACCAGGTTCTCGTTCTGCAACTCCAGCCGGATGAGGCCCGGCGTCGGCGCCCAGCCCCTCGATCGACCACCGAGCCGCGGACGAAGCCGCTGGTGGTGTGCCGTTCCACGTCGGCCACCTTGCCGCCGACCAGCCGGAACGCGCCGATCTCGGCGATCAGCGCGTCGACCGGGCTGCCGGTGGCGTCCAGTACCGCGCTGCCGATCCGGATGGCCAGCGACACCGAGTTCCGCACCGTGGCGGTGCGCGCCTGCGCGGCGGTCAGGGTGAACTCGGTGGACGACGCCGCGCCACCGAACTCGACCGCGGCCGCCCGTTCCAGCCGCTCGATCCAGTGCCCGGAAATGGCCTGGAACAGGACCAGGTTGCCGCGCTCGTCGGTCATCACCGCCGGGCTCGGCGAGATCCCGGCCAGCTGCATGGTGACCTGCGGAACCTCGGGGAAAGCCCGGCCCATGCCATCCGCATCAACCAGCGGCAGGCCCATCCGCGCCGCCCAGCTGACCGGCAGCACGCCGTTCCCGCCGCCAATCTCGCCCGCCATCAGCGCGGCCACCGGGCGGCCGGTCAGGAACTGCAGGTGATCGCGGAGCCGGTCGCCTTCGTCGCCGTTCTCGATCTTCTCGATGCTGACCGTGGGCGCGCCGATTGAGCCGCACGGCATGATCAGCGCGTCGTCCGGCAGTTCGTCCACGTTGACCAGGGCGACCGGGCCATAATCCTCGGTCGCCTGCAGCGCCTGGAGCAGCGTCAGGTAGACTCACCGCCCCCGCCAGCGCCCAGCACGGCACAGCCGCGCGCTAAGGCACGCAGTGTGTCCGGGACGAGCAGTTGCTTCATCGGTAAGGCCGTCGGGTGATCAGGGCATGCAGCGGATAGGAGCGTTACGTATATAGTTCCCGATCGAACCGGGCTAGACGCAACTTTTCCGGCGAACGGCCGGCTACCGGTGCAGTTCCGCCTGCATGATCTGCTCGCGCAGCTCAACTGGATCCTGGCTGCGCACCACCCGGGGCGGGCTGGACATCAGCCGCCGCGCGTAGAGCAGCCCGGCGATCCCCCGCCATACGTGCCAGTACGGGAACTCGTGGGCATAAGGCCACCAGTCCGGGGCCTCTCCGTCGGCAGCCACTAAATCGAGTCGCGGATTCGTTGTCCATCTGCTCTCCCTGGGAGCACCGGTTACCGCGGGCCCGGGCCAGGCCGGTGCGGAAACCCGGATGCAATGCCATGCTTGCATCTGGTGCAGGCCGGGAGAATGGGCGGAATGCACTGTGATCGCGACTGAAGTGTGCGCGACGCACCCGTGTAACGTCATTCGGGACAGACTGAGGGGGGCTGGATGCCGTCGGTTCAACGAGCTTCTGGCCAGCTCGCCGCTAGCCGGGCTGCACCGGGTCAGCCGCGGCGGCGGTGACCGGCCGGTCGCCCTGATACGCCTGGCCGAGCGCTTCGCCGAGCTGGACGAGGCCCCCGCTGGCAGCCTGGTGCTGCTGTCCCGGGGCGCATCGGCCGAGGTCACCGACTACCGGCTGGACATGGCGCTGCGCTGGGCCACGGTGAACCGGGTCAGCGCGGTGGCGGCGTTCGCCGCCGAGCAGTGGGAGCCCACGGTGACCGCGATGGATATCGCCGGCCGGGCGGACATCGCGCTGCTCTCCATCCCGGCCAACGCCGACCTGGCCGGGCTGGTCCAGGCGCTGGTCCGGGAGATCAGCGGCGGCGCTGACCTCGCGCTGGGCCGGGCCCAGCAGGGCCTGGACGCGGTGCTCCGCGCCGAGATCGCCGGGGTCAGCCTGGACAAGCTGCGCGACTCGGTCAGCCGGGCGCTCGGCACACCGGTTGAGTTCCGGCCCCGGTCCGCCAGCAACGGCAGCCTGGCGCTGACCGCGGACGGGAACGGGGTGCTGGCCCCGGACGGGAACTCGGCGCTGGTAGCCAGCAGCACGATGCCCGGGCCGGGCACCGCGCTGCCCGAGGTCAGCGTGCCGGTGCTGGTCGGTGACACGCTGATCGGCCAGTTCGCCGCGCCGGAGGCGCACGGCGACCTGGCCGTCGCGGCGCGGCTGGTGCTGCACAACGCGGCCGCCGCGGCGGGCCGCCTGCTCGATCTGGCCCGCCAGGCCCGTGAGGTGCCGGCCCGGTCGCGCAGCGAACTGCTCGCCGAGCTGCTGATGTCCGACGCGGCCATCAACGAGGATCTGCTTGACCGGGCCCGGCAGCTGAACATCGCGCTGGCCGGCTGGCACGTCGCGGTCCGCATCGAGGCCGATGACCTGGACGAGTCGAGTCCGGACGAGGTGCGCCGGTTCGAGTTGCTGGAGTCGGCCGGGCAGATAGCGCTGCAGGCGGCCGCGGCGGCCGGCGGCACCTGGCACCTGTCCCGGGTGGCGCGGGCCATCGTGCTGATCCGGGTGACCGCGTCCGACCCCGGCCCGCAGGCCGGCGCGCAGGCCGCCCGGTCGGCCGCGCGGGCGCTGCAGGCGCTCGGCGGCCGGGTGCCCGCGGTCGCGTTCCGCGCTGGGGTGGGCGCGCCGCACGAAGGGCCGATGGGGCTGCGCGCCTCGGCCGCGGAAGCCCGGGCCGCGCTGTTCACCGCCCGGGCCGCCCGCAGGCCGCCCGGCGTGGCCACGCACGACGCGGTGGGTGTGCAGCGGATGCTGATGGAGTGGTACGCGTCCGATACGGCCCGCGCCTCGGTGCGGGACCAGCTCGCACCGCTGGAGAAGCTGGGCCAGGCCCGGGCCGACACGGCCATCCGGACCCTGGCCGCCTACCTGGACCAGCAGGGGTCCATCATCAAGACCGCCCAGCAGTTGCACCTGCACCGCAACGCGGTGGCCAACCGGATCCGCACCATCACTGATCTGCTGGACATCGACCTGGAGGATTCCGATCAGCGGCTCGCGCTGCAGCTAGCCTGCCGGGCCCGGCTGCTCGGCTGACTGCGGCGGCTTGCCGCCGCTCGGAGCGGAGCGGCGATCGGGGGGCCCGGGGGGTCGCCCCTCCGGGCTAACATTGTCCTGCCGCGTGCAGCGCCCGGAGCACCTGGGCGTAGCTGGCCACCAGGTTCATTTCGCTGTAGGCCAGCTCATGCTGCGCGCAGAACGCCCGGACCAGCGACCGGCAGCGGCGCAGGCTGGGCCGCGGCATGGACGGGAACAGGTGGTGCTCGATCTGGTAGTTGAGGCCGCCGAGCAGCGTCTCGACCAGCGGGCCACCGCTCACGTTGCGCGAGGTGAGCACCTGGCGGCGCAGAAAGTCCAGGTTGTCCTGCTCACCGAGCACCGGCATGCCCTTGTGGTTGGGCGCGAAGGCACTGCCCAGATAGACGCCGAGCAGGCCCTGCTGGACCACGATGAACGCGATGGCCTGCACCGGCGACATGACCAGGGCGACCACGGTGAGATACCCGGCGAAGTGGGCCAGCAGCAGCCCGCCTTCCAGCCCGCGGCGGCCGGGCCGGCCGGAACCGTGCAGTACGGCCCGATGCTGATCACATGCATGCTCACCGCTTCCAGCAGGAGCATGGGGAAGAACAGGTAAGCCTGGTGCCGGGCCAGCGCCCGGCGCAGCCCGCGGCGGCCCGCGGCCTGGCCCCGGGTGAACGCGATTACCGGGATGCCGATGTCGGGATCCTTCCCCTCCTGGTTGGGGTGGGCGTGGTGCCGGTTGTGCTTGCCGGTCCACCAGCCGAAGCTCAGCCCGATCAGCAGGTCGCCGACGACCAGCCCGGCGGCGTCGTTGGCCCGCCGGGACCGGAAGATCTGCCGGTGCCCGGCTTCGTGCCCGAGGAAGCCGAGCTGGCCGAAGATGACGGCTAGGTATACCGCGGCCAGCAGCTGGTACCAGGAATCGCTGGGCACCACCACGGCCGCCCAGCCCGCCAGGTACAGCACCGCCATGATGCTGATCTTCGTCGCGTAGTACCCGGGCCGCCGCTTCAGCAGGCCGTCCTGGCGGATCAGCCGGGACAGCGCGGCGTAGCCGCTGCCCCGCCTGGCGCTGCTACCCGCACCCAATTCGGCATAGGTAGCTTTAGCTGACGTCGGCACACTCATCCTGGCTCCCGGGGTCCAGCAGCAGTAGGTCGTGGCCGAGTTCCCGGCGGCCGCGCCGGTCGTGCCACCATTCCTTCGCAGCCAGCTGGAGCAGCCGGGGGACCAGGTCCCGCGATCGCCGGACGATCCAGGTGGTGCCCTTGGTCGCCATCCAGTGCGCCTGAGCCCAGGCGCTGGGTTCCGGGTTGGTCGGCTCCGGGTCGGGCGCGGCGTGCAGCGGCAGGCCGAGTTCGGCCAGCTGGGCGGCAAACAGCCGGGCCAGCAGCCGGTGCCCGCGCTCGCTGGGGTGCAGCCGGTCCACTCCCCACATCCGCTTGTCGTAGATGGCCGGCTGCGCGGCCACGTCCACGTGCACCACCTGGTAGCGCTCGGCCAGCCGGCCGAGCACCCCGTTGATGGCGTGTGCCCGGCGGGCCAGCGGCCGGCGCAGCGACCCGGGGATGCGCAGCAGCAGCCCGGGGTCGGGCAGGCTGGCCGTGAGCACCAGCGCCCCGGTCCGCTCCAGCGTGGCTACGATCCGCTCCAGGTCGGCGGCGATCGCGCCAAGATCGAACGTGCCGCGCAGCGTGTCATTCATCCCGACCAGCACCGAGGCGTGCGTCGGGGCCAGGGCAACCGCCTTGTCCAGCTGGTCACCGGCCACGTCCCGGATCAGTGCGCCGGACAGCGCCAGGTTGCTCAGCTCGACCCGGTCCGGCGGGGCCAGCGAGCCGGCCAGCAGCGCGGCCCAGCCGCGCCAGCCGCCGGCCGGCATGGGGTCGCCCATGCCGAGCGTGACCGAGTCACCCAGCGCGGCGAACCGGGTGACCGGCCAGGATCCGGGCTCGGGTCCCGGCTTGGCCTCGGTCGCGGGCATCATCGCGCGCCACCGGCCCGGAACGGCACGGCCGGGCTCAGCCGGGGTGTGCCGGTGCTCAGCCCGTGCGCGTCCAGGAAACCCGCCACGGCCGCGGGCCAGCCGAACCGCTCGGCCCGGGCCTGGGCCCGCGCCCGGCGCACCGCCACGTCACTGTCCAGCAGGTCCTGGATGGCGTCGGCGAAGGCCGCGTCGTTGTCCGCCGCGGTCAGCCCGGCCTGGCCGATCACCTCGGGCAATGCGCTCGTGTCGTTGACCACCACCGGGGTGCCGCTGGCCAGCCCTTCCAGGGCGGAGAGACCGAAGGTCTCGGCCGGCCCGGGTGCGATCACCACGTCCGCCGTGGCCAGCAGCCGGGCCAGGACGGCGCGGTCGGTGACGTAGCGCAGGAACCGGACCGGCAGGTCGCGGCCTGGGCGCGCAGCCCGCGCAGCCGCGGCCCATCCCCGGCCACCACCAGCACCGCAGGCACCCCGCGGCGGCGCAGCTCGGCCAGCGCGCCGATGGCGCGTTCCGGCCGCTTTTCCGGGGACAGCCGGCTGCAGTGCACCAGCAGCGGCTGGCCCGGTTCGGCGAACTGGGCGCGCAGCCCGGTGTCCCGGTTGCTGGGCCGGAAGCAGTCCAGGTCAACACCGAGCGGAACCTGGCGCAGGTTCCGCACGTGCAGCCGGCGGAACTCGGCCGCCGCCCACCCGGTCGTGCAGACCACGACGTCATAGGAGGCGCGGTACTGGCGTTCAGCTGGTCGGACACCCACTGGCCGGTCAGCCCGGGCGGCGCGAACATATCGGTCAGTTTGGCCAGGCTGTCATGCGAGACCATCATCGACCGGACTCCGCGGTCCCGGGCCCAGTGGCCAGTCCAGCGCAGCGTGGTGCGGTCGGAGACCTCCAGCCGGCCCGGGGCCAGGTCGTCGAGCAGCCGCCGGAGCGGCCGCCGCGCGGTGATGGCCCGGTAGCCGCCGGTGCCTGGCACGATCACCCCGGGCACGGTGATGACCAGGCCCTGCCGGCTGTACTCACGGCCAGGCCGCGGCCCGGGGATGACCAGGATCGGCTCGTGGCCGGCGGCGAGGTCAGCCGGCGCCCAGTTCGCGGAGCGCCGTGCGCAGCCCGCCCAAGGCCGGCGCCACATAGTTGGCCAGCCGCACTATCCGCACGCCCAGATCATCACTGGCGCACATTCCTGGATCCGTAACTCAACGTGACAGCTGCGCGAACCTTGGCCGACGACTGGCCTGACCCACCACCAACACCCGGTGCCGCCCCTGCCCGCCGCCCTACCCGCCGCTATGTCCGCCACCACCCCCACCCCACACTTCGCGCCATGCCCCCCATCGTGATCATGGCTTAGGTCGGGTTCTAGTACTACCTACGCCATGATCACGAGCTGGAGTGGCGGGGCGCGGTGATGGAAGCGGCGGCCTGCTCTGGGTGACCGGGTCGCGGTGCTGGCGGATGTTCGGGTCCAACCGATCCGGGTGGATTGCCGTCCTAGAGGACGCAGTAGCTGATTTCCGGCGCGCTGGGCGCCCGGAACGCGCGGACCGGAGGAGACCCGCATGCAGTTCAATACACGCGCGCCGCGCCGCGGCCTGGCCGCGGTCGCCATTACCTGCGCGGCCGTCCTGGTGCCCACGGCCGCCCTGGCCGCCTCCGGCAGCCGGGCCGCCGCGGCCCGGCCCGCGACCGCTGACCAGCCCGCGGCGGCCGTGGCCCCGCGGTGCGCCACCGGCGCGCTCATGGTGTGGCTCGGCATCCCCGGTGACGGCACCGCCGGGAGCACCTACTTCCAGCTCGAACTGTCCAACACGTCCGCGAAGACCTGCACCCTCTATGGCTTCCCCGGGGTGTCCGCGATCGGCCGCAACGGTCGCCAGCTGGGCAGCGCGGCGGACCGGGACTACGCCGACCCGATCCACCTGGTGACGCTGCGCCGCGGCGCGACCGCGCACGTGCTGCTGCAGATCACCGACGTGGCCAACTTCCCGCCGGCCTCGTGTGACCCGGCGAACGCGGTGGCGCTGCGCGTCTACCCGCCGAATGACCGCCGGCCGGCCCAGGTGCCGTTCTCGTTCCGCGCCTGCGCGAAGAGCGGTCCGGTGTACCTGCACGTGCGGACCACGGTCGGCGGCACCGGGATCCCGGGCTTCAGCCACTGACCAGGACGCCGGGGATTACCGCCCAGCGCGGGCGGTAATCCCCGGCTGGTAGCGCAATCCATCCGCTGGGCCGGCTGAAGCCAACTGAGCTAGCTAACCCGCTATGGGTTGGGGATCTTGGCGATCAAGTTGGCCGCGTTGTAGCCCTGGCTCATCAGGTTGAAGTTCACCATCAAGGTGATCACTCGCTGCAGCGGCCCGGCCTGGGTGTTGGTCGGGAAGCCGGGCGACGGCAGCACCGCCGCGGCCAGCTTCGGCACCCCGGCGAACGCGGTCATGGCCCGCTGCACCTCGTCGAGGTTGGTGGCCGCCACGGCCTGCGCCTTCTCCATCGCGATCTTGAACGCTTCGGCGGTGTGCGGGTTCTTCTGCAGCCAGGACTGGGTCACCACGTAACCCTCGATCGGCAGGCTCTCGGCCTCGCCCTGGTTGGCGTCGGCCAGCGGCTCGACCCCGTACTTCTCCTCGAACTCGCTGATGAACGGCTCGGGCAGCCAGGCCGCAGTGATCTTGTGCTGGGCCAGCAGCGCGCCCATCGCCGGGAATGGCTTGGCGTTGAAGTGGACCGTGCCGAGGGGCACCGCGTTGTCCTGCAGCATCGACTCGACCAGCAACTGGCCGATGTTGTTCGACGCGTTGAGCGTGACCGTCTTGCCGGACAGCTGGGACATCTTGGTGATCGGCGACCCGGCCGGCACCACGATCTGCTGGACGCTCGGCGCCATGGTCGACCCAGCCACCAGCACCTTGAGGTTCGCGTGGTGCGCCTCGTCGGCCAGGATGTAGGACGGGTAGGCGCCGGCCGTGATGTCGTACGTGCCGGCCAGTTGCTTCTTGATGACGTCGGCGCTGCTGATCGCGGGCTCGATCGTGACGTGCAGGCCTTCCTGGGCGAAGTACCCGCGCTGCTGTGCGATGTACAGCCCGGCCGAGTCCATCGCGGGCACCGCCGCGACAACCAGGTTGGTCTTCTCCAGCGGGCCCACCGAGCCGGAGCCGCCGCTGCCGCTGCACCCGGCCGCCAGCAGGGCAGCGGCCGCGGCCACGCACAGGACACGGATGCGACCGGGCAGACGAGGCATGGGGGGGCTCCCTGATAACAGTGGGTAACAGAGGGAGACTAAGCGATGGATCGGCGCGCCTCAACCGGAACGTACATGTTCATTCGTAGTCTGGCGGGCTGGCCACTAAAAGTCCCGGTGTTACCGGGTCGGCGGGGCGGTGCTGTCCCGGACCACCAGCGTGGTGGCCAGCTCGACGTGCTGCGGCTCGTCGGCCCGGCCGCCCGGCCCGCTGCGCAGCATCCGGAACGCGGTGGCGGCCATCGCGGCCAGCGGCTGCCGGATCGTGGTCAGCGCCGGGGTGGCCCACGACGCGACCGGCACGTCATCGAAGCCGATCACGCTCAGGTCGGCCGGGGCGCGCAGCCCGCGCTCGGCCAGCGCCTGCAGCACGCCGAACGCCTGGCTGTCGTTGCCGGCCACGATCGCGGTGGGCGGCTCCGGCAGGTCGAGCAGGTGCCCGCCCTCGCGGCGGCCGTCGTCGATGCAGAAGTCGTCGGACCCGCGGACCAGTTCGGCCGCCGCGGGCAGGCCGGCCGCCTGCAGTGCAGCCCGGTATCCGGCCAGCCGGGCCCGGCTGGACCAGAGCCGTTCCGGCCCGCCGATGATGCCGATCCGGCGGTGGCCCAGCTCGATCAGGTGCCGGGTGGCGGTCAGCCCGCCCTGCCAGTTGGTGGTGCCCACGGACCGGATGCCGGCCCCGGGCTCGCCGGGCGGGTCGATCACCACCAGCGGGATCCGGGCCGCGGCCAGCCGCTGCAGTTCGCTGCTGTCCGGCAAGTGCAGCACGCACAGCGCACCGTCGGTGCCCCGGGCGGCCGCCCGGTCCAGCCACCTGGTGAACCCGGCGGGCGAGTCCACCACGGCGACCACCACGCTGGCCGCGGACTCGTCGGCCGCCTGCACGGTGCCGCGCAGCAGTTCCTCGGCCCACGGGCTGCCCACGTTGGCGATCAGCAGGTCCACCACGCCGAACCCGAGCCGGGAGGCGACCTGGTAGCCGTTCTCCCGGAGCAGGGCGGCGATCCGGGTCCGGGTCGCCGCGGCCACGTCGGTGCGCCCGTTGAGCACCTTGGACACGGCGGAGACCGAGACGCCCGCCTCGGCCGCGATGTCGACCAGGGTGCTGCGGCCGGTGTCACGTGCCACGGGCGGCCCTCACTTTTCGAAAGGATGCGGCACTCATCGTAACCGCATGATGCCTATTGACCGGGGTGGAGGGCCAATCTAGCCTGAACTGGCAGGCGAATAATTTTCGAAAACTCCCCGAAGCCGAGGAGCCGGTTCGCGTGACTACCAGCAACCCGCCCGCCGTCCAGCTGTACACCGTCCGCGACCAGCTCAGCGGGGACCGGGCCGGCGTGCTGGCCCGGATCGCGGCGTTCGGCTACGGCGCGGTCGAGCCGTTCAGCATCCTCGACGACCCGGCCGGGCTGGCCGAAGACCTGGCCGGTGCCGGGCTGGCCGTGTGCAGCGTGCATGCGGTGCCAGCCGGCGACCAGGCCAGCGCCGTGATCCAGGCGGCCCGCACGCTCGGCGCGGGCACCGTCATCGTGCCCTATCTGCCGTCGGACCGGTTCGCCGACGCCGGCGGCGTACGCGAGGTGGCCGCCGAGCTGAACGGGATGGCCGCCCGGCTGGCCAGCGCGGGACTGCGGCTCGGCTACCACAACCACGACCACGAGCTGGCCTCGCTCATCGGGGGCCGGCCAGCGCTCGAAGTGCTGGCCGACGGGCTGGACGACGCGGTCATCCTCGAACTGGACACCTACTGGGCCGCGGTCGGCGGGCAGGACGTGCCCGCGCTGCTCGGCCGCCTCGGCGACCGGGTCCGCTACCTGCATGTCAAGGACGGGCCGGTGACCAGGGACGACCCGATGACCGCGGTCGGCGCCGGGCGGATGCCGGTGGCCAGCATCCTGGCCGCGGGCCAGGCCGCGGAATGGCACGTGGTCGAGCTGGACCGGTGCGCGACCGACATGATGACCGCCGTCGGGGACAGCCTGGCCTGGCTGGCCGGCCACGGCCTGGCCCAGCCGGTGGTGCGCGATGGCCGCTAACCCGGTCGGCGTGGCCGTGATCGGCTGCGGCACCATCAGCGACCAGTACCTGCGCAACCTGACCGAGTTCCCCGACCTGCGCGTGCTGTTCTGCGCGGATCTCGACCTGGAGCGGGCCAAGGCCCAGGCGGCCAAGTACGGTGTGCCCGGTGTCGGCAGCACTGCGCAGGCCGCCGGGCACCCGGACGTGGAACTGGTTGTCAACCTCACCATCCCGGCCGCGCACGCTGAGGTGACCAGCCAGGCAGTGGCGTTCGGTAAAAGCGTGTGGGTGGAAAAGCCACTGGCCCTGGACACCGCGGCTGGGCGGGAAGTGCTCGCCGCGGCCGCCCGGGCCCGGGTACGCATCGGCTGCGCGCCGGACACCGTGCTGGGCGCCGGGCTGCAGACCGCGCGGCGGCTGATCAGCGACGGTGCCATCGGCGAGCCGCGGACCGCGCTGGCGCTGATGCAGGACCCCGGCCCGGACCGCTGGCACCCCGATCCGGAGTTCCTGTTCAAGCGCGGCGCGGGCCCGCTGTACGACATGGGGCCGTACTACCTGACCACGCTGGCCAGCGTGCTCGGCCCGGCGGCCACGGTGGCGGCGCTGGGCCGGCGCAGCCAGGACCGCCGGGTCATCGGCCGTGGCCCGCGGGCCGGGACCAGCTTCCCGGTGGACGTGCCCACCCACGTCGCCTCGCTGATCAGCTACTCCGGCGGCGGGGCCGCCTCGGTGCTGTTCAGCTTCGACTCGCCGCTGCGGCGGCACGGCTTCGTGGAGATCACCGGTACCGAGGCGACGCTGGCCATGCCCGACCCGAACGGGTTCGGCGGCGAGGTCCGGATCCGCCCGGCGGGCAGCGCCGAGTGGACCGTCATCCCGGCCGCCGGGGTCACCGCGGGCCGCGGCATCGGTGCCCTGGACATGGCCCGGGCCATGCGCGCCGGTGTCCCGCACCGGGCCTCTGGCGAGCTGGCCCTGCACGTGCTGGACACGCTGGAGGCCGTCGCCCGCTCGCTGGCTGGGGGTACGTTCGAGCCGGTGCGGACCACGTTCCCGGTGCCCGCTGTGCTGCCGGCGGGCTGGGACCCGCACGCCCGCACGCTGTAACCGCGAGGGAGGACAGGTGGACCAGCCGCCGCTCGGCGTGGGCATGGCCGGCTACGCGTTCATGGGCGCGGCCCACTCGCAGGCCTGGCGCACCGCCCCGCATGTGTTCGCGCTGCCCCGCAGGCCGGTGCTGGCCGTGCTGTGCGGCCGGGACGAGGTGGCCGCGCGAGCCGCCGCGGAGCGCTACGGCTTTGCCAGCGTGGTGACCGACTGGCGCGACCTGCTGGACCGCGACGACGTGCAGCTCATCGACGTGTGCACGCCGGGAAACTCGCACGCGGAGATCTCCATCGCCGCGCTGGACGCGGGCAAGCACGTGCTGTGCGAGAAGCCGATGGCCAATACCGTGGCCGAGGCGGCGGCGATGGCCGCGGCAGCGGAGCGGGCCCGGGCCCGCTCCGCCCGCGCCATGGTCGGCTTCAACTACCGGCGGGTGCCGGCCATCGCGCTGGCCCGTGAGCTGGTGGCCGCGGGCCGGATCGGCACCATCCGGCACGTCCGGGCCAGCTACCTGCAGGACTGGCTGGCCGACCCGGCGTTCCCGCTGACCTGGCGGCTGCAGCGCGAGCAGGCCGGCTCCGGTGCGCTGGGTGACCTGGGCAGCCATATCGTCAACCTGGCCCAGCACCTGACCGGCCAGCTGATCACCGGCGTCTCCGCAGCCAGCACAACCTTTATCAATGAACGCCAGCTGGCGGCCGGTGAGCCCGCCCGCACCGGGGCCGTCACCGTGGACGACGCGGTCACCTTCAGCGCCCGGCTCGGCCCCGGGACGCTGGCCACGTTCGAGGCCACCCGGTTCGCGGCCGGCCGGAAGAACGCGCTGCGCATCGAGCTGAACGGGGCACAAGGCAGCCTCGCGTTCGACCTCGAGCGGCTGAACGAGCTGGAGTATTACGACCGGACCGAGGACGCCGCCACGGCCGGGTTCCGCCGCGTCCTGGTCACCGAGCCCGGCCACCCGTACCTGTCCGCCTGGTGGCCACCCGGGCACGTGCTGGGCTGGGAGCACACGTTCGTGCACCAGGTCCGGGATCTGGTGGACGCGATCGCGGCCGGTGCCGACCCGGCGCCGTCGTTCGCGGACGGCCTGCAGGTGCAGCGGGTGCTGGCCGCGGTGGCGGACAGCGCGGGCAAGGACAGCCAGTGGACCCCGGTCGCCACTGGTCACTAAGGAGCCGGTCACTAAGGAGCCGATCATGTCCCGACCGTTCACACTGTTCACCGGCCAGTGGGCTGACCTGCCGCTGGAGGAGGTCTGCCGGCTGGCCCACGACTGGGGGTACGACGGCCTCGAACTGGCCTGCTGGGGTGATCACTTCGAGGTGGACCGGGCGCTGGCCGAGGACGGCTACCTGGCCGGCCGCACGCGCTGCTGGCCAAGTACGAGCTGAACTGCTGGGCGATCTCCAACCACCTGGTCGGCCAGGCGGTCTGCGACCACCCCATCGACCAGCGGCACCAGGCCATCCTGCCCGGCCGGATCTGGGGCGACGGCGAGCCGGAAGGCGTCCGGCAGCGGGCCGCCGCCGAACTGGCCGATACCGCCCGGGCCGCGGCCGCGTTCGGGGTGCAGACCGTGGTCGGCTTCACCGGCTCCGCCATCTGGCACACGGTGGCCATGTTCCCGCCGGTGCCGCCGGAGATGATCGAGCAGGGCTACGCGGACTTCGCGCGGCGGTGGAACCCGATCCTGGACGTGTTCGACGCCGAGGGCGTCCGGTTCGCGCACGAGGTGCATCCCAGCGAGATCGCTTACGACTTCTGGACCACCCGGCAGGCGCTGGACGCGGTCGGCAACCGGCCCGCGTTCGGGCTGAACTTCGACCCCAGCCATTTCGTCTGGCAGGACCTGGATCCGGTGGCCTTCCTGGCCGCCTACCCGGACCGGATCTATCACGTGGACTGCAAGGAAGCCCGGAAGCGGCTGGACGGCCGGAACGGCCGGCTGGGCTCCCACCTGCCCTGGGGTGATCCCCGCCGGGGCTGGGACTTCGTCTCGGCGGGCCGGGGGGACATCGACTGGGAGGACATCTTCCGGATGCTGAACTCGATCGGCTACCGCGGCCCCATCTCGGTGGAGTGGGAGGACGCCGGGATGGACCGGCTGGCCGGCGCGCCTGAGGCGCTCAGCTACCTGCGCCGTTTCGACATCGAGCCGCCGCAGGCCTCGTTCGACGCCGCGTTCAGCCGCGAGCAGCCGTGAGGCGCATCGCGGCACATGTGGCTGAGCGTCAACGGCTATTTCGGCCAGAAGACCCTGGCTGCGGTGAAGATATTCCAGCGGAATCACAAGCTCACCGCGGATGGCATTGTCGGCAACGGCACCTGAAAGGCCCTGGTCCGCGGCAGCCGGTAACCGGTTCTTCCCGTTCGTGATCATGGGCTAGGTGGTATTAGAACCCTACCTAGCCCATGATCACGATTAAAACCTCAGCCCGCCAGGATGCGGAGGCGCTGGGGGTCGTAGAGGGGGGCCAGCTGCAGCCGGGCGGGCAGGTCGCCGGCCGGGGTGCTGACCCGGAATCCGCCCGCCTTCAGCCACTCCGCCGTTACCCCGTCCGGGTGCTGCACCTGGGCCAGCCCGACCGGGCCGCCCACCGTGTACCCGTACGCAGCGGCCCGCACGTAGCCCGCCCACTGATCGCCGAGGAACACCGGCTCGTTGCCGAACAGGTCCGCCGCCGGGTCGTCCACGACCAGGCTGACCACCCGGTGCTCCGGCGGCCCGGCCGCCCGGGCGGCCAGCAGCGCGTCCCGGCCGGTGAACCCGCCGGGCTTGTCCCAGGCCACCGCGAAACCGAGCCCCGCCATCATCCGCGGCGTTGCCGCTGGTTACGTGCTCGTCCAGGTAGTCATCTGGCATACCTTCTACCAGGCTGACCCAGCCCGGTTGTGGGGCCCGGTGATTGCCATCGGGTGGAACGCCGCGGCCGTCTGGTACCTGCGCCGGGGCCGGTTCCCGTCGTCGCCGCTGGTCTGCCTGGACTGGGTCGTGTATGCCGGGCTCGCGGTGGCCGCGGGCGGCTGCGTGCCGCTGGACATCCGTGGCCAGGCCGCGGAGTGGCTGTTCGTCACCGTGGCCAGCGGGCTCCTGGTGCAGGTCTGGTTCACCCCGGCCCGGCTGTCGATGCCATTGTCGCTGGGGTCCGGGCTGGCGTTCTGGGCCGGCAGTGTGCTGGCCCCGGGCCTGCACACCGCGCGTGGTGCCCGGGCCGCCTCGGTGGCCCTGCTGTTCATCGTGGTCGTGGTGCACTGGTGCGGCCGGCGGTTGCTGTACCAGCGGGCCAGCCGGGCTGACCGCGCGCTGGCCGCGGCCGACCAGGACGCCCGGGACCAGTTCGTCATCCTGTCCCGGACCGTCGAGCGGCGGGAGCACGACCGGCTGCTGCACGACACCGTGCTGAACACGCTGACCGCGGTGGCCAGGTCCGGCCCGGCTGGCGGCGTGGTCGGCCGGTGCCAGCAGGATCTGGCCCGGCTGGAGCGCGCGCTCAGCGAGCCCGCTGACCCGGCCGGGGCGTTCAAAAGGCGGGTCGCTGACCTGGTCGCCGACCTGCACGCGGCGGCCGGCGAAATGCGGGCACGCGGGCTGACCGTGCATCTGGAGCGCGCGCCCGGAGCGGTGCCGCCGGGCCAGGCCATACCGGTCCCGGTGGCGGTGGCCATCGCGCACGCCACCCGGGAGGCGCTGGCCAACGTGGCCGCGCACGCGGGAACCGGCGAGGCCTGGGTCACCGTCCGCCCGCTGGCTGCGGCACCTGGCGCCGACCCGGGGGTCGAGGTGACGGTGCGGGACGAAGGGGCCGGGTTCGACCCGGCCCGGCTCGGCTCGGCCCGGCTGGGCGTCCGGCGGTCCATTACCGAGCGGGTCCGTGACTGCGGTGGCTCGGCGGCGGTGCGCTCCACCCCCGGTGCGGGCACCGAGGTCCGGCTGTGCTGGCCCGCCCAGCCCAAGCCGGCCGTGCAGAACGCGGCGGCCAGTCAGCGGGCGGGCCCGTGCTGACCGGGAGCGCGCAGTGCTGACCAGGGACGAGACCGCGCTGGCCAGCCGGCCGCCACGGCCGGCGGGGCGGTGGCGGTCGGCACCGAGTCGGCCGCGCCGCTGTTCGTCGGGGCCCTCGCCGTCATCCTGCCGGTGGGGATGTTGGTCCAGACGCTGGCCACGCTGGATGAGTACCGGGAGCCAGTGGCCGCGGTGGCGGTGTGGCTGGGCATCCTGCTGGCCGCGGCCTGGCTGGTGCCGCGGGCGCTGGCCTGGGGCCTGAGCCTGGCCGGAGGCGCTGGCCGCGATCGCGGTCGCGGCCGCCGCGGTGACCGTCATCGGCCTGGACCGGCGGGTGCACCCGGCCGCCGGGACGCTGGACTGGACGATTCTCGGCACGGTGTGGCTGCTCGCCCTGGTGGCGCTGAGCCGGTCCGCGTGGCTCTGGGTGCCGGGCGCGGTCCTGATCATCGCGGCGCACGCGTTCTTCGTTGTCCACGTGCTCGGCGCCACCCCGCTCGGGCTGGCCCGGGCGGCCGCGGGCGGCTACGCGATGGGGGTGGTGCTGGCCATCTTCGCCGCGCTGCGGCCCACGCTGCGCACCCACTCGGAGATCGCGGTGCGCCGGGCCGAGCTGGGCAGCCGGTCGGCCGCGGAACGGTCCGCCGTGGCCGCCATCCACGCCGACCGTGCGGACCGGATGGCCCTGCTGGAGGCAGAGGCGCTGCCGCTGCTGCGCGGCATCGCCGACGGTGCGCTCGACCCGGCCGACCCCGCGGTGCGGCGGAAGTGCGCCGAGCACGCCACCACGCTGCGCCGGGCCCTGGTGCGGCGGACCGATCAGGCCGGCGGGGTGGTGGCCGGGCTGGGGCCCGCGCTGGAGGAGGCCCGGGCCCGGGACATGCCGGTGGAGATCCAGGTCGTCGGGGACCCGGGCCAGCCGGGCCTGGCGGGCGCCCGGGCCACCCTGGCCGCGGTGCACGCCGTGCTCCGGGCGCTCCCGCCGCAGCCGGTCATCCTCACCGTGCTGAGCGCCGGGGACGAGGTGGAGCTGTACCTGACGTTCCGGCTGGCCCCGGCGGACCTGGGGCCGGTGCGGGCCGCCTGACTGAGCTGGACCAGCCGGTGCCGCCCGCCGTGGCCTGGCGGGCCATCCTGGACGCCGAGCCGTCCGGCTCGGGCTGCCTGGAGGTCTGCTGGCGGAGGGTGGGCCGGTGACCGAACCGGCCGGTGATACGACGGCCATCGGCATAGCCGCGGTGGATGACCATCCGGTCATCCTGGACGGCCTGGCTGGCTGGGTGGCCGCGCCCGGCAGCGGCATCCGGGTCATCGGCACCGCGGTGACGGTGGCCGCGCTGCTGGCCGGGCCCGGGCGCGCGGCGGACGTGGTGCTGCTGGACCTGGACCTGGGCGACGGCAGCACGGCCGAGCAGAACGTGGCCGAGATCCGTGCGGCCGGCCCAGCGGTCCTGGTGCTGTCCGCCTCGGACCGGCCCGGCACGGTCCGCAACGCGATCCGGGCGGGCGCGCTCGGCTACGTGCTCAAGAACGAGGAGACGGCCGAGGTCCGCGCGGCGATTAAGGCAGTGGCCGCCGGAAAGGACTGGATCTCGCCCCGGCTGGCTTACATCTTCGCCACCGACGACGCGCCGGACCGGCCTGCGCTAAGCGCCCAGGAAACGCGCGCACTGCGGCTTTACGCCGCCGGTATGCCGATGAAGCTGGTCGCCCGGCGGATGTGCATTAGTGAAGAGACGGCTAAACAGTACGTAGGCCGGGTCCGGGAGAAGTACGCTCGCGCCGGACGGGCGGCAGCCACTAAATTGGACCTGTACTATCGAGCCGTCGAGGACGGGCATCTCCCCCCTCACCCCTAACCGCGGACCCCCCCTCCCGGCGACAGGGGCAACAGGAGATACCCGTCCTCGACCTTTTTCTTACGTGACGAGATCATAAGCGGGTCATCTCGGTCACGTCATGACCCCATCTCAGGGGTCACGGCCAGCTGCTGGCAGCCTGGCCATTCGGCCGAGCCTTTAGGCAAGCATACTCTTACCGTCCGACTATAAGGTCAGCTCAGCGCCGGACTGTCAATAGTTTCGGCGACCAGATGACTGGTTTAGCAGGAAAAGTTCAGCTTGCCGCTGTCCGCCGGGGCGCCGCGGCCGGCACCATTCTGCCCGCCCCGCAGTCATGATCACGGCGCGGTCAGGAAGCCGTCGATCAGGTGGCTGATGACGGAGTCGAAGATCTCGTCCGCATCTCGCCCGGGTGGGGCCGGTGCGGCTAGCGCGGCGGTCAGGTTCGGGTAGCGGCCGGTGGCGGCCGCCGCAACCAGCTGGCCGACCTGCGCGGCGGCCTGCTGCTCGGCGGTGACGCCGGTACGCGTGCGCTCTTCGGCCAGTGCCGCCTGCATACCCCCGTAGTTGATCGTGAATCCGTTGACCAGCGCGAGCAACTCCATCTTGGCCGCGGTGTCCACGCCGGTGCCGCTGAGCAGGCCGAGGAAGTAGTCCACATACTGCAGGGCCGTCGGCCCCATGACCGGGGGCCGGGCGCTCACCGCCCGGGGCAGCCAGGGGTGGCGCTGGGTGATGTCCCAGCCCTGCCGGGCCAGGTCCACGATGGCCTGCCGGCTGTCCGCTGGCTTTTGGTCCGGGAAGCGGTATTCGGTGCCCACCTCGTCGATCATCAGCTGGACCAGGTGGTCCTTGGTCGGCACGTAGTTGTACAGCGACATGGTGCCCAGGCTGAGTTCGGCCGCCATCCGGCGCATGGTAACCGCGTCCAGCCCTTCGGCGTCGGCCAGCACCACTGCGGCGGCCGCGATCGCGGACCGGCTGTACCGGGCTTTCGGCCCGCGCTCGCCATGTTCCGGTAGCTCCCAGATAGAGGGCCGCACGCTGGCGTCTGGCCCCGGCGGCTGGCTCGGCCTGGCCATCGGCGGCACCTCCCTCCCCTCCCGGCCCGGACCCGAGCCTATCGGCGTGCGGCGTACGTAGTATGCTCCGGATAACAACAAGGTACAGCGTACGTAGTTAGAGGAGTGCATCATGACATCCCCGATTTCTGCCACCGCGCAGCGTGCCGCCCGGGAGAACTCGCCGCCCGCCCGCAGGCTGCCCTGGTCGGCCCGGCTGTTTACCCGGCTGTCCCGGCGCGGCCTGCCGCCGCCGGTATGCGAAGTGCGCGTCGCGCCCGGGATCGAGGTACCCGCCGCCGACGGGGTGCCGCTGCGCACCGACCACTACATCCCGCAGCTCACCGGGCCGCGGCCAGCCCTGCTGGTGCGCACGTCGTACGGCCGTGGTTTCCCGTGGGCGTTCCTGTTCGGGGGCCTGTTCGCCGAGCGCGGCTATCACGTGATCATCCAGAGCTGCCGCGGCACCGGCGGGTCAGGCGGCACGTTCCAGCCGTGGCGGCACGAGCAGGCCGACGGCCACGCCACCGTGGCCTGGCTGCGCCAGCAGGACTGGTTCACCGGCGAACTGGCCACCATCGGGCCGAGCTATCTGGGCTACACCCAGTGGGCGCTGGCCGCCGACCCGCCACCCGAGCTGCGCGCCATGATCGTGCAGGTCGGCGCGTCCGCGCCGTATCCGCTGTTCTACCCGGGCGGCGCGTTCGCGCTGGAGAACATGCTGATCGGCGTCGTGGCCATGCGCTACTGGGAGCGTGGTTTCGGCGCGGTGTTCCGCGCCCTGCTGCGGTTGCAGGCCCGGATCCGGCGGGCCACCCGGACCCAGCCGGTGCTCGACGCCTACCCGAAGGCCACCGGCGGCCGGATCGGCTACTTCGACGAGTGGCTGACTCACCCGGATGCGGCCGACCCCTACTGGGCCTCGCTCGACGCCGCGGCCGGCGCCCCGGCGCCCGCGGTGCCGGTCAGCCTGCTCACCGGCTGGCAGGACATCTGCCTGGACCAGAACCTGGCCGAATATCAGCGGCTGCGGGCCGCAGGCCGCACCCCGCGGCTGGTCATCGGCCCGTGGTCGCACTCCTCGGGTTTCAACGACGATCTGCCGATCGTGGCCGGCGAAGCCCTGGACTGGCTGACCGCGTACTGCAGCAAGGACCCGGCCGGCTGGCCGAAGCCGCCGGTGCGGGTGCACGTCGGTGGCGGCCGCGGGGAATGGCGGGACCTGCCGGACTGGCCGCCGCCTGGGTCGGCCGAGCAGGTCTGGCGGCTGGCCGCCGACGGGACGCTGGGCACCAGCCGGGTGGCCGAGCCGGGAGTGTCGTCGTTCCGCTATGACCCAGCCGACCCGACGCCGTCGGTGGGCGGGCAGTTGCTCAGCAACAAGGCCGGGCCGGTGGACAACAAGGCCCTGGAGGCCCGGCCCGACGTGCTGGTCTTCACCGGGCCGCCGCTGGCCGCGGACCTCGAGGTGATCGGCCCGGTCAGTGCGCGGCTGCGGGTCCGGGCCAGCGGCCCGCACTTCGACGTGTTCGCCCGGCTGTGTGACGTGGACCCGCGGGGGCGGTCCCGCAACGTGTGCGACGGCCTGATCCGGCACGTCCCGGCGGCCGGTCCGGCCGGGGCAGTGGATGGCGTGATCACGGTGCCGATGAGCGCGACGGCGTACCGGTTCCGGGCCGGGCACCGGCTGCGGCTGCAAGTGTCGGGCGGCGCGCACCCCCGGTTCGCCCGGAACACCGGCACCGGTGAGCCGTGGGCCACCACGACCCGGCTGGCCGCGGTGGACCTGGAGATCGTGCACGACGGGCCGGATCCCGGCGGGCTGTCGCTGCCGGTCCTGGGCTGAGCCATTGCCCTGGTTTTTGCTAGCGCTGTGCGCCACCGGCCACCCGTCTGGGTAGGTGGCCGGCGGCACGTCCATGGGCCTGGCCTAACAGCTGCCAACGCCCTCCCAGGCCGCGACCGTGTCGCTGGCCGTGTAGCTGGTATCCGCGGTGTCGAAGCCGAAGCTCCGGTTGGCCACCGACCCGCTGACCGGGCACGTGCTGTCCTGCACGCACTGGGTCACCACGCTCGGCGTGTCCACGTCCTTGCCCGCCGAGATGTCGACGGCCAGCCGGACGAACTGGGCCATCGCCCACATCAGTGGGGTGGACGAGTTGTCCGGCTGGCCGAAGGTGAACCCGCCGGTGCCGGTGCTGCCGCCCCAGACCTGCTCGGAGATCTGGTCGCCGGCGTTGGCCGCGCCGGCCATGGTCTGCAGCATGGACTGGGCGCCGGTCAGGTTGCCGTCGGCCACGTCGTACTCGCCGCGCTCCCCGGTCAGCACCGGCCATGGGTTGCCCACCCCGGACCCGGTGTAGTCGCCGCCCGAGGAGGTCTCGCCGTAGCCGTCGAAGTTGTACCGGTGCCAGATCGGCCCCTCCGGGGTGTTGACCTGAAGCTCGGAATCCACCACCGACAGCGTGTTGGTGATGTCGGTCGCGGTGGCCGACTTGATGCCGAGCCGGACCAGTTCCAGGAAGCTCGGGTCCACCACGGTGCGGTCGTCGTGGCTGCCGCCGCCGTTGGCGATCGAGATCGAGGCCCCGGAGTTGGGGCTGCCATCCGGGGTGATCCGTAGGAAGTAGTCGCCGTTGCCGTACGGGCCGGTGGTGGTGTACGTCAGGCTGTCCACCTCCAACGCCCAGGACAGCGCCGTCGACTGATAGGTGGCGGCCAGGCTGGTCGCCCCGTTGGTCTCGGCGATGGACGCGGCGCAGATCAGGCCGGCGATCTCCGCTGCCATGGTGGCCGGCGAGTAGCCGCTGTTCTCCTCCCAGCGTTCCTGCGGCGTGTACGGGCCGTTGGACACCAGGTAGTTGGCCAGCAGTTCGATGTGCCCCCAGTCGGCCGAGTTGGTCGCGCCGAGCTGCCAGGCCAGGATGATCGGATCGGCGACCTCGTCCATCTGCAGTGAGCCGAACACCGTGTTCCCGTTCAGGAACGTGTTCTGTTTGACCGCGCCGCTGGACTCCTCCTCGTACGTGAAGATGTACTGCAGCGCGGCGTTGGCGTCGGTGCTGTCCCCGGCGGCCAGCAGCGCGGAGGCCATCTCGTACTCGTCCCGGGTCCAGACCACGTGATAGCCGTGACCGCCGGCGCTGTTCGCGCTGACGCTGGTGCCCCACGGATCGGTGGGCGCGGCGACGAACCCGCCGATGTAGGTCTTGTCCTCGTCGGCCTTGAGCTCCATCAGCGACACGTAGTACTGCTGCTCCAGCGCGCTGCTCCCGGTCACCGACGCGGGCGGGCTGTTCAGCCCGCTGACCCAGCTGTGCCAGCCGGACTCGAACGAGCTCTCCACCGAGCTGAACCCGGTGGCCAGCGACGCGGCCGCGTCGGAGATCGCGGCCGACTGGCTGGAATCCAAGGCCAGCGCCAGGGTGAACGTGGTCGACCCGCTGGCCGCCACCGGGATCTGCCCGACCTGCACGATGTGCCCGGCGGTAGACGCCGAGCTGTACGTGGACGTCAGCCCGTAGCTGCTGGTCAGCATCGAGGTGCCGTCACTGGAGGTGCCGACGTAGCCGGTGCTGGTCTGGCTGAACCCGGTCGACGCGGTCAGGGCGCTGGACACCGTGCCGTTGCTGGCCACCAGGTCACCACTGGTGCTGTCGGTGCCACCGGTGTTGCCCATCCCGTCGTTGTTCAGCTGCGGCAGGTAGTCCGCGTACAGCTGCAGCGGGGTGGGGCTGAGGTTGTCGAACGTGGTCTGGATCAGGATCACCGAGCGCGACGGGTCGGCTATGTAGGTCTTGGTGATCTTGAAATCACCGTTGCTGGCCGTGTTCACCTGCTGCCAGACCAGCGAGGTCGGGTCGGCCAGGGAGATCGAGTGGGTGGTGTTGGCCGTCTCGGTGCTGGCGAACGACGACCCGTCGGTAACGATGTACTGCAGGCCGAACGTGTCCGGGGTGTCCGTCTCCGGGTAGAAGACGTTCTCCAGTTCCCCGTCACCCAGCGTGTACCAGACCTTGGAGGCCGAGCCGAGCGAGTCGGCGAAGCCGGTCACGTTCGACTCGTTCCAGGTGGCGTCGGCCCCGGGCGCGCCCGGGGCGGTCGCGGCCAGCGCCGGTGTGGCACCGGCCACGATGCCCGCCGCCAGCAGGGCCGCGGCGCCGAGTAAAGCCGCGCCGCGCTGTTTCCTTCTGCGCATGTGTCCTCCCTCGCGCCGCGCACCTGCGGCGGGACAATGGTTTCCCGCACAACATAGGATTGGCGGAAACGGCGGGCCAGAACCTGGCCCTGAAATAATCTAGAAATAAAGTGTCAAAGTTTCCGTAACATGCTCGTCATAGCCCGGATTGCCATTGACCCGTCTCGCCGGGCGGCGTGATACTCATTCCGCGGTGGAACCACCGGTCCGCGCCGCGCTGGCCAGTCTGGGTGCGGCCGACCGCCGCAAGGCCGCCGATGCTCCGGCATCAGGTTCACCGTCGGCATGCCCGGAAGGTCGTCCCGTGTTCGCACCCCGCACCGCCACTGCCGCGTTCAGCACCGTCGTCGCCCTGGCCGCGGTGGCCGTGCTGGCCGTGCCGGGCGCGTTACCGGCCGCCGCCAGCGCGGCTCAGGCGGCTACGGCCGGGCCCGCCACGGCCGGCCCGGCCGCGGTGCCGTCGGCGGCCAGTACCGGGGCCACCGGGGTCATCGTGCAGAGGTTTGACTGGCCGTGGCCGGCCATCGGCGCGGAGTGCACCAACGTGCTCGGCCCGGACGGGTACGGCGCGGTGCAGATCTCCCCACCCGAGGAAGCGGTGGTGCTGGCCGCCGACGGCTACCCGTGGTGGCAGGCCTACCAGCCGGTCAGCTACAGCCTGAACTCGCGGTTCGGCACCGAGGCCCAGCTCGCGTCGATGATCTCGGCCTGCCACGCGGCCGGCGTCAAGGTCTACGCCGACGTGGTGCTGAACCACATGACCGGCCAGGTCAACGGCGGGGTGGGGGACGACGGCACGACGTTCCCGGACATGTTCGACTACCCGCCGCTGTACAGCGAGTCTGACTTCCACAGCTGCCACACCTCGATCACCGACTGGGACGACGAGTCGCAGGTGTGGAACTGTGAGCTGAGCGGCCTGGCCGACCTGGACACCGGGTCCAGCTACGTACAGCAGCAGGAGGCCGGCTACCTGAACAGCCTGATCGGGATCGGCGTGGACGGCTTCCGCTGGGACTCGGCCAAGGAGATGGACCCGGCCGACATCGCCGCGATCGAGGCGCTGCTGACCAAGCCGGTTTTCATCTACCAGGACGTCGAGTACGGGGCCGGGCAGCCGGTCACCCCGGACCTGTACGAGGGCACCGGGTCGGTCGAGGAGTACCGGTACGGCTGGGACCTGTACGACGCGTTCACCGCGGGCACGCTGGCGTCGCTCATCGACTTCGGCCCGTCCTGGAACTCGGCCGGCATGGTGCCGAGCGCGGACGCGGTCGCGTTCGTGGACACCCAGGACACCGAGCGCGACGGCGGGGCGCTGTACTACGCCGACGGCGCGTCCTACATCCTGGCCAACGTTTTCACGCTGGCCTGGGACTACGGCACCCCCATGGTGCTGTCCGACTACGCCTTCAGCAGCTACGACCAGGGCCGCCGGGCGCCGGGGACAACAGCATCGCCACCCCGTCCTGCGGCGCGGGCACCTGGGAGTGCGAGGAACGCTGGCCGGCTATCGCCGGCATGGCCGGCTGGCACAACGCGGCCGGCGCCGCGCCGGTGGCCAACTGGTGGTCCGACGGGAGCAACGCGATCGCGTTCAGCCGCGGCTCGGCCGCCTGGGTGGCCATCAACGCGGAGAGCGCCCCGGTCACCGGCGATTTCAGCACCGGGCTGCCGGCCGGCACCTACTGCGACGTGATCAGCGGGGTGGCCGCCGCCGGGGGCTGCACCGGCGGCACGGTCACGGTGAACGCGGCCGGCCAGGCCACGGTGACGGTGCCCGCCATGGGCGCGGTCGGCATCGACGTGGACGCCGTGGACACAGCCGCGGCCGTGGCCGAGACGGTCACCGTCACCGTGCCCGCCGACACCGATGCCTCGGGCGACACCGTGTACCTGGCCGGGAATCTGTCCGTGCTCGGCCTGGGCCAGTCCGACTGGGCTCCCAACGGCATCCCGATGACCAGGCTGAACGCCACTACCTGGAGCGCCACCGTCGAGGCGGCCGCGGACACCACGCTGTCCTACAAGTACGACCTGGGCGGCAGCTGGAGCAACGTGGAGGAGACGGCCAGTTGCGGTTACGTCGCTAACCGCAGCATGGCCGTGAACGGCGGCACGGTCAGCGACACCGTCGCCGCCTGGGCCGGTCTCGGCGGCTGCTGAAAGTTTTCAGCCGGACGTATTCTGGCCGGATTCCGGTATTCCTTTCGCGCCGCCAGAGAAGTAAGCAGTCCCATTCCCGGGCCGGCCGCATGGAACGTTGCCGCATGGAATCTTGGCCCTAGAGTGTCACAGTCGGCCTAGCTGCTCCGTCTCAGAGAACGCCCGGCCCGCAATACCGGCGGGCAGGCACGCTCTTGGAGGGAGCAGGACATGCGGATCTTCGTCGCCGGCGCGACCGGCGTCATCGGGCAGCAACTGCTGCCCCTGCTGGTGGCCCAGGGACACCAGGTCACCGGCACCACCCGGAGCCCGGCCAAGCTGGACCGGCTGCGCGCGCTGGGCGCCGAGCCGGTGATCCTGGACGGCCTGGACGGGGCGGCCGTCGGCGAGGCGGTGGCCCGGGCCGAGCCGGAGGTGGTCATCCACCAGATGACCACGCTGGCCGGGGCCAACCTGGGCAACCTGCGCCGTTTCGACCGCGAGTTCGCCGCCACCAACCAGCTGCGCACGGCCGGCACCGACCATCTGCTGGCCGCGGCCCAGGCGGCCGGGGCACGCCGGTTCATCGCGCAGGGTTACGCGGGCTGGCCAGGCGATCGGAGTGGCCCCCCGGTGCAGTCCGAGGATGACCCGCTGGACCCGGACCCGCCCGCTGGCCAGCGCGAGACGCTGGCCGCGTTCCGTCACCTGGAGCAAGTGGTCCCGGCCGCGTCCGGGCTGGACGGCCTGGTACTGCGCTACGGGTCGCTGTACGGCTACGGGGCCAGCGACGAGTACTTCGACCTGGCCCGCAAGCGCAAGATGCCGGTCATCGGCAGCGGCGCGGGCATCTGGTCGTTCCTGCACGTGGCCGACGCGGCGACGGCCACCGCGGCCGCGGTGGAGCACGGTAGCCCGGGGCTGTACAACGTGGTCGACGACGAGCCAGCTACCGTGGCGGAATGGTTGCCTTTCCTGGCCCAGGCGGTGGGCGGCAAGCCGCCGTACCACATCCCGGCGTGGCTGGGACGGCTGGCCGCGGGCGAGGTCGGCATCTCGATGATGACCCAGGTCCGCGGCTGCGCGAACGCCAAGGCCAAGCGGGAGCTCGGCTGGCAGCTCCAGTTTCCGAGCTGGCGGCAGGGCTTCACCCGCGGGCTGGCCGCCCCGGCCCAGTCCAGCGCCGCCGATGCCTAGCCGGACGGCGGATCCCACAGTGACCAGTGGCACCGCCTACCAGCAGTACCGGCCGCTGATGTTCGCTATCGCGTACCGGATGCTGGGCAGCGTCAGCGAGGCCGAGGATGTGCTGCAGGAGGCGTTCCTGCGCTATCACCGGGCGGAATCGGCCGGGACCGGCATCGAGTCGCCCAAGGCGTACCTGTCCGCCGTGACCACCCGGCTGTGCATCGACGAGCTGCGCTCGGCCCGGGCCCGCCGCGAGGCCTACCCCGGCGAGTGGCTGCCGGAGCCGCTGCTCACCGCGGACGCGGCCGTGCTGGCCGGGCCGCCACCGGACGACCCGGCCGCCGCGGCCGAGCAGGCGGACACGCTGTCCATGGCCTTCCTGCTGCTGCTGGAGCGGCTGACCCCGGTGGAGCGGGCGGTGTTCCTGCTGCACGACGTGTTCAGCTACGGCTACGACGAGGTCGCGTCCATCGTCGGCAAGAGCGAGGACAACTGCCGCCAGCTGGCGCTGCGCGCCCGGCGGCACGTGGCCGGCGGCAAGCCGCGTTTCGAGGCGTCCCGGGGCAAGCGGGACGAGCTGGCCGCGACGTTCTTCCGCGCGGTACAGGACGGGGATCTGGACGGCCTGGTCGGCATGCTGGCCGCGGACGTCGTGGTGGTCGGCGACAACGCTGGTGTCCAGCCGAGCTGGCCGCGTCCGATCATCGGCCGGGACCGGGTCGGCCGCCTGCTGATCGGGCTGGCCCGGCAGATCAAGGAAGCTGGCATCCTGATCCGCTCGGCCGAGGTCAACGGGCAGCCGGGCGCGCTGTGCGTGGACTCCGGCGGCCGTATCGCCAACGTGTTCGTGCTGGACATCACGGACGGCCAGGTCCAGGCCATCCGCTCCGTCATCAGCCCGGGCAAGCTGCGCCACCTCGGCCCGCTGGCCGACCTGGACCAGCTCCG
This sequence comes from uncultured Actinomycetes bacterium, assembly GCA_963758575.1. GTDB lineage: Bacteria > Actinomycetota > Actinomycetes > Streptosporangiales > Streptosporangiaceae > RYN-230. Next base: position 74,748 of record CAVWWE010000016.1, on the reverse strand, counting down.
CGACCAGCGCCGGGCGAACCGCGGGCATTGACCTTGAACCGGCCTGCCCGCCCGGCCGCGCGGCTTATGCTCGTATCCCAGAGCGCGGGCGGAGGCTTGGGTGAGCGATTTCGACGAGATCCTGAAGCGGCTGGAAGTCCTGGAGGGGCAGGTGGTCGCGCTGACCGAAGCGCAGAACGAGGGCCGCCGGGCCGCCGACCTGTTCGCCATGGTGGACCGGGACGTGGCCGACCTGAACACCGCGTTCGGCACCCAGCGCAAGCTGATGCAGGCGCTGCGCGATGAGCAGGCTGGCCAGGGGAACAGCCTGGCCGAGCACGGCCAGGCCCTGGATGGCATCATCGCCACGCTCCGCGTCATCCACGACACTCAGCTCAAGCAGGGCCGCCACCTGGCCGATCAGGGCCGCGTGCTGGCCCGGCTCGATCCCGGCCACTGAGCCGTCGATCCTGAGCTGCTGATACGGGGGTATCCGGATGCTCGATCACGTCTCGATCCAGTGCGCAGACCCGGCCGCGAGCGCCGCGTTCTATGACGCCGTGCTGGCCCCCGTCGGCGGCGGCCGGGCCATGGACTTCGGAGCGGTCATCGGGTACGGCATCGGCGGCAAGCCGGAATTCTGGCTCGGCCCGCACAGCACCGGCGAGGGGTTCCGCGAGTCGCACCTGGCGTTCGAGGCGGCTGGCCGAGCGGCTGCCGGTGGGCCGCCCGGCGTGAGCAAGCACCTGCGGGTGCTCAGCAACGCCGGGCTGATCGAGCACCGCAGCGTCGGCACCCGCAACCTGTACCTGCTGGCCCCGGGCGGGATGGCGGCCGCGCAGCAGTGGCTGGTGCAGACCTGGGACACCGCGCTGGCCGCCTACGCCGCCGAGGTCCGCCAGGTCAGTAAGGAGCGCCGATGAGTACCGTGCCGCCCATCCGCCGCGAGGTCCTGGTCGACGCCGACCCGGCCACCGCGTTCGACGTGTTCACCACCCGGCTGGGCCGCTGGTGGCCACTGGCCACGCACAGCGTGCACGGCGTGCACGGCGCGGGCGGCACGGTCGCGTTCGCCGGCGGGCAGCTCATCGAGCAGTCGGCCGGCGGGGAGCGAGTCGTCTGGGGCACGGTCACCCGCTGGGAGCCGCCGGCCACGCTCGCCTTCACCTGGCACCCGGGCTACCCGGAAGAGCGGGCCAGCTACGTCGAGGTCACGTTCACCGCCGCGGGCGAGCAGACCCTGGTCGCGCTGACCCACTCCGGGTGGGGGGCGTTCGCCGATCCGGCGGCGGCCCGGGCCAATTACGACCAGGGCTGGCCGGCCGTGCTCGGCGCCTACCAGGAGCACACCCGGCGGCGCGACGACGGTGACGAGGACACCTGGGTGGCGCTGTTGCACCGCCCGGGCCCGGCCGCGCCACCGGACGGGGCGGTGTTCGATGACCCGATGTTCGCCGAGCATGTCGCGTTCCTGAACCGGATGCAGCAGGCTGGCTACCTGGTCGCGGCCGGGCCGATGACCGATGCCGCGGGCGAGGGCATGACCGTGCTGCGGCTGCCCGGGCCAGACCAGCTGGCCCAGGCCACCCTGCTGGCTACGACGGATGACGCCAGCGTGGCCGGGGGATTCTTCGCCGTCACCGTGCGCCCCTGGCAGGTCACGATGCAGGCCGGGCCGGGAGCTCAGCCCGGGCCACGATCCTGGCGCTGGCCCGGGCCGAGCTGAGACGCAACGACCTCAACTCGGTCATCCTCAGCGTCAAAGAGGGCCGGCGCACCATCGTCACCCGCGCGCTGGGCAAATCGATGACCGCCTGGCCCGCACCGCGCAGGACATCGGCACCGGTGCGCTGCTGTCCAGGAGCGCCTACCGGATGCAGACCGCGCACATCTCCCGGCTCAAGCCCGGCGTCTACTACGGCATGGGCCTGTTCCTCGATCACGGCTGGATCCTGCAGAACCCCAGCCTGAACGGCTTCAACGCGGTGTTCGCCTACCTGCCGGCGCGGCACATCACGATCGCGGTCACCACCACGCTCGGCCCGCGCAGCATCTCCGGCCACAACTACAGCACCGACCTCACCAGGCAGATAGCCCGCTACCTGGCGCCCGGCCACCCGATCAGCTAGCCGAAGCCGCGATCAGGTCGAGGGACGGCCCGGGGTCCAGCGCCTCGGCGCGCAGCCGCTCGAACACCGCGGTATAGGCGCGCACCTCGCCCGGATCGTCCAGCACCAGGCTGCCGGTCAGGTGCTCGGTGTACACCACCGGCGGGTCAGCTGGGTCGGCGAAGTCGAGGATGGTGAACGGGCTGACCGCCTGGACATGAGCGGCCGCGCCGGCCGGCAGCACCTGCAGCGTGACCTGGCCGTGGCCGGCCACCTCGGCCAGCTTCCGCAGCTGGGCCCGCATCACGTCCGGCCCGCCCACCTGCACCCGCAGCGCGCCCTCGCTCAGCACCAGGCGCAGCTCCGGACGTGCGGCGCCGTCCAGCACCGCCTGCCGTTCCATCCGCAGCGCCACCTGCTGCTCGATGTCGCAGGCCCGGCACTCGGCGCCCGGCGCGGCGCGCAAGATCGCCCTGGTGTAGTCCTCGGTCTGCACCAGGCCGGGCAGCACCATCGACTGGAAATCGCGCAGCCGGGCCGCCTCGGCCTCCAGCCCCAGATACGGCTCCAGCCAGCTCGGCATGACCGGGCCGAACCGGTGCCACCAGCCCTTCCGCCGGGCTTCCCGGGCCAGTTCGACCAGCGCGTCGGCCCGGTCCCCGGTGACGCCGTAGACCTCGAGCAGTTCCCGCACGTCCCCGGGCCGGACGCTGATCCGGCCGGTTTCTATCCGGCTGATCCGGGTGCCCGAGCAGTCCAGCCGCTGGCCAACGCTCTCGCAGGTTAAGCAGGCCTGCTCACGGAGACGGCGCAACTCGGTGCCGAGCCGCTTGCGCCGGACGGTAGGGCTGGGAACCGCGGCCATATCGTCTCCGTAATAGAACGAAAAAACAGGACCACTGACCCTACATGAGCAGGGCAAAAGGCGCATAATGCCGATGGAGTAGCGGGCGTGTTGCTGCCAACATGTGGTCAGCTCGCGCACGATACTGAGACGTATGATACGTCGCCGCATTTGCCGGGGCCGGACCCGGCACGCGCGAGGTACCCGAACTCCGGGGAGGTGATCCCCGCGATGCACCGGTTCAGCACCGGTCCGTACTCGGTGCTTGCCGCCGACGAGCTGGGACCGGCTGACCCGGATACCGGCTGGCTGCTGCGCTCTGAGCTGGTATTCGGCGCGCTGCCCGGGGCCGTACCGTGCGCGCGGCTGCATGCCAAGCTGGTGCTGTGGGAGTGGGGCCAGGGCGGCCTGGCCGACTCGGTGGAGCTGGTCGTCTCCGAGCTGATGACCAACGCGTTGCGCGCGGCCGCCCCGACCAGCCGGGGCTGGGCGGGCAGCCAGGGCATTCTGGCCGGCCCGGCGGGCGGGCTGCCGGCCATCGGGTTCCGGATGGCCTCGGACGAGCGGCAGGTGCTGATCGAGGTGTGGGACGGCAATCCTGCCCCGCCGCTGCAGGGCTCGGGGCCGGTCAGCCAGGACAGCGAGAGCGGCCGCGGCCTATTAATGGTGCAGCAGATCAGCCGCCAGTGGGGCTACTACTACCCGGCCGCCGAGCCAGCTGAGGCCGGCCTGGGCGAGCCGCCGGTCAAGGTGGTCTGGGCGCTGGTCGCCGCCGTCCGCTGAGCGGCCAGCTGACTGGTTCAGCCGGCTGGAGCCCGCCCGGTGCTGGCCCGGACGGTCAGTTCCGGTGGCAGCAGCGCCACCTCGGTGGCCGCGCCGTCGGCCAGGCGGCGGGTCAGCATCTCCACCGCCCGGCGGCCCATGTCCTCGGCCGGGATGGCCACCGAGGTCAGGTGCGGCGCCGTCCGCCCGGCCACCTCGTCCGGGCAGATGGCCACGACGGACATGTCCTCGGGCACCGTCCGCCCGGCCGTCCGCAGCACGCTGAGCAGCGGCGAGATGATCGCCTCGTTCTGCACCACCAGACCGGTGGTGCCCGGGCGGTCCTGCAGGATCCGGGTGATCGCCCCAGCTGCCGCCTCGTGGCTGGCCTCGCACGGCCGGTGCACCAGCCGGACGCCGCGCGCCGCCGCGTGCTCGGCCGCGCCGTGCAGCGTCCGCTCCGCGAAGCCACTGCGCCGCTGGTACACCGCGGGCGCCTCGCCGATGAACGCCACTTCCCGGTGGCCGAGCCCGGCCAGGTGCTCGACGCTCAGTTCACCGGCCGCGGCGAAGTCCAGATCGACGCAGGCCAGCCCGGCGGTGTCGGCGGGCACCCCGATCAGCACCGCGTCGATGCCGGTCTCGCGCAGCATCGGGATGCGCTCGTCGGCCATGCTCACGTCCATCAGGATCATGGCGTCGGCCCGGGCGCTGACCGCGACCCGGCGGATACCCTCTGGGCCCTCGTCGTTGGTCAGCAGCAGGACGTCGTAGCCGAACCGCCGGGCCGTGGTGGTCACCGCGATGGCGATCTCCATCATGACCGGCACGTACAGGTCGCCGCGCAGCGGCACGACCAGCGCGATGATGTTTGACCGGTTGCTGGCCAGGGCCCGGGCACCCGCGTGCGGGTGGTAGTCGAGCAGTTCGATGCTGCGCTCGACCCGGCGCCGGGTGGCCGCGGACACCGAGCGCTTCCCGCTCAGCACATAGGACACGGTGCTGGCGGCCACTCCCGCGTGACGGGCTACGTCAGCGAGTGTCGCCGCCATCTGCGTCCTCCCCAGGTGACCGAAATCGAAGCGCTTCGACCCGGCTAACCCCATCGCCTCGATGTGACTGATGTCCAGAATATCATCGCCGCCCGTTCCGCCCGGTCCCGTTTCCGCCCAGCTTGCAGCCCATTTCGGCAGCACCGAACACGGCTAGCCCCAGCCGTCCGCCCGCCGACCGGTCAGCGCCGCCGGACCGCCCCGGCGAAGCGCTTCCCGCCCGCGCCCCCACTACATCGCTGAATCATTGGTGCAGTCGGGTGTGACTCGATGTTTCACCGACGCAGTTCTGGTCCGGGGCGCGGGTGCGGGTTCAGGTGCGGGCGTCCAGTCCAGGGCGATCTCGGTCGGTCGGCCGGCGGTCAGGTCGAGCCGCCCACGTTCCGGGCCCCAGCGAGCGAACCGGCACGCTGGCCGTGCACTGCGCGCCGGCTGTGGCGGCTGGGCAGGCCAGCTCGATGGGCTGGCTCACCGGGCTGGTCAGCTCGGCTGCCGCGGTGCCTGCCCGCAGGTCCCAAGTCAGGCCGAGCCGCCCCGGCAGCAGCGTCCGGGCGCCGCGCAGCCGGCCCGCGGGCAGGAAACCGGGCACCGCGGGCAGCAGCACCAGCCGGGCCAGCCGCCCGGGCCGGGCCGGGATCGAGTCGGCCAGCAGCTCGGTGAGCAGGCCGGGCAGGGCGCACGCCGCGTCCGCGTTGTACACCCGCCGGCCCGGGTAGTGGCTGCTCATCAGCGAGCGGAAGAAGTAGTCCTGGCCGGTCAGCGCGGCCAGCCGGGCACCGGCCAGGCCAGCCTGATGCAGCCGCGCGGCGGCCAGCGCCTGGTGCAGCCAGCCGTGCGCGGACTCGTTCTGCGCGCCGCGCAGCCGCAGCGCCCGCACCGCCGCCGCGGCCAGTTCCGGGGTGTCCGCCGGGGTGATCCCGTGCAGCGGCCAGACCGGGTACAGGTGGCTGACGTGCCGGTGATCGTAGTTGTCCGGCAGCGGCGGGCCGCCCGGTGGCCAGGCCCACTCGGCCAGCGCCCGGTCCGGGTTGACCTGGTACGGCGGCAGGCCGGCCAGCTCCCGCCAGCGCCCTGGCCGGTCATCGCCTGGTTCGCAGCGATCCACCGCCACCGCGGCCTCGGTCAGCGCGTGCCGGGCGGCGGCGATGTCCATGGTCGCGTTCAGCGCGGCCCCGGTCCAGCCGCGCGGCTGGTTCTCCGGCGAGTATGACGGCGCGAACACCACCTGCCCGCGGTCGTCGCACACCGCCAGGAAGTCCTGGTAGAAGCGGGCCAGCTCGGTCAGTGCGGGCAGCACCGCGGTGCGCAGGAACTCCGCATCCCCGGTGGCGCCGGCCCTGGTGGCGTCGGCATAGTCGAGCAGCGGGACCAGCAGCCAGTCCGCCCCGGCCGTCCAGATCTGGTGCGGCCATCCGGCGGCGAAGTGGCGGCACAGCCCGTCGGTCCCGTCGGCTTGGGCCGGCGCCAGGATGCCGCGGCAGCCGAAGATCCGCCGGGCGTTGACCCGCCAGTCGTCCAGTTGCGCCGCGACCAGGCCGGCCAGCGCGTGCACCGCGGCGGGCACGTCCGTGGTCACCGCCCCGGCCAGCTGCAGGTTCAGGTTGGCGTTGCCGCTCAGGCAGTTGCCCCAGGCCGCGGCCCAGTCGCCCTGCCACAGCCCGGTCAGCCGGGGCGGCAGCAGCCCGCTGGCCGCCAGCAGCAGGTAGCGGCCGGAGTCGAACAGCTTCTCCAGCAGCGCGGGCAGCGGCTGGTCCGGGCTGGCCGCCTGCCGGGCCAGCAGCTCGCCGACCGGCTGCGCCCGGTCCGCCGGCCCAGATGCCCGGCCCGCTCTCAGGCATCAACACGGACACCGCGCTGGGCAGGATCAGCGCCCAGTACTGGTCGTAGCCGCCCAGCGCGGAGACGACCAGGAACAGCGGGATGATGCCGCCGTTGAAGAACATCGTGATCAGCATGATCCACAGGATCGTGCGGTGCCCGAACGAACCCTTGCGGGACAGCCCGTAGGCGGCCAGCACGGTGACCACCATGGAGAACGCGGTGCCGACCGCGGTGATGGCCAGGCTGATCAGCAGCGCCCGGCCGACCACGCCGCCCTGGATGATCAGCTTGTAGGCGTTCAGCGTCAGCCCGTGCGGCACCAGCACCAGTCCGCCCGCGATGTTGATGGACGCCTGGGTGGAGAAGCTGGTCAGCACGATGGAGTACATCGGCAGCAGGACCAGCAGCAGGATCACGGCGATCGTGCCTGCCTTGGCGCCCTGGCCGGCCGCTGACGGCCGCTCCTGCCAGACCGGCCGCCGGGGGTCGCGGCGCCGCTGCGCGAGCGTGGTCATCTGGGCTCCCTACTTCCGGTATAGGCCGTCTTCGCCGAACAGGTGGGCCATCTTGTTGGCGGCCAGGATGAGGATCAGCGACGTGACGCCGAGGAACAGGCCCGCGGCCGCGCCGTAGCTGAAGTTCCCCTCGACGATGCCGAACTGGTACGCGAACGTGGTGATCACCTCGGACGCGTTCGGCCCGACCGCGCCGCGCTGGATCAGCATCTGCTCGAAGCCGAACGTCAGCGCATAACCCAGGTTCAGGATCAGCAGCAGCACGCTGATCCCCTTCAGCCCGGGCAGCGTGATGTGCCGCAGCCGCTGCCACCAGCCCGCCCCGTCCACCGCGGCCGCCTCGTACAGTGACGGGCTGATCGCGGCCAGCGCGGCCAGGTAGACGATCATCGACCAGCCGGACTCTTTCCAGATCAGCTGGGACGCGACCAGGAACTTGAACGCGCCCGGCTTGATCAGGTTGCTCGGCACGTAGCTCGGCATGATCTTGGCGATCTGGCTCGCGCTGGTGGTGCCCGTGCCGCCGGCCCTGGATTCTCCGCAGCCCGCCAGTAACGGCGCGGCCGCGACGGCGCCCGCCGCGGCGGCGGCGGTGCCGAAGAAGACCCGGCGGTTCATCCTGGCGCCGCCGCCTGCGCGGGCATCGGCGGCTCTCATGACTCGGCTCTCATAACTGGTACAACCTTTCGTCCGTCGTGGTGTCGGCAGAGCGGTCGAAGGATTGTCGAAGCGCTTCGATGTTGCGCCGAGGTTACGTCAGGCCATTTACCGCGAGCAAGAGGTAACCGGCAATTCGTCAGAAGGTGTGGCGAATCCGTGAGGGGTCAGACCAGCCAGCCCTCCTTGACACCGTGCCGGACAAGTGACAGCGTCGAAGCGCTTCGATCATGAACCGGGGGTAGCGGGAGGGGGAGCCAGTGGAGGGCGGGTGGATCAGGCAGAGCTCGGCCGGCGGGCGGACGAGATCCTCGCCCAGCTGACCACCGAGGAGAAGATCGGGCTGCTGCACCAGTGGTCGCCCGGCGTGCCCCGGCTCGGCATCGCGCCGTTCCGGACCGGCACCGAAGCGCTGCACGGCGCCGCCTGGCTCGGCCCGGCCATGGTCTTCCCGCAGGCCGTCGGGCTGGGCGCGACCTGGGATCCGGATCTGCTCGGCGCGGTCGGCGCGGCCGTCGGCGCTGAAGTGCGCGCGCTGCACCGGCGGGACCCGGCGGTCAGCCTGAACGTCTGGGCGCCGGTGGTCAACCTGCTCCGTGACCCGCGCTGGGGGCGGAACGAGGAAGGTTACGCGGAGGACCCGCTGCTCACCGCGCGGCTGGCCACCGCGTACTGCGCCGGGCTGCGCGGCAGCGATCCGGTCTTCTGGCAGACCGCGCCGGTGCTCAAGCACTTCCTGGCGCACAACAACGAGACCGCACGGGACACCACCTCGGCGCTGGTCCGGGCCCGGCTACTGCACGAATACGAACTGCCGCCGTTCCATGGCCCGGTGCGGGCCGGCGTCGCGGCCGGGGTGATGCCCGCCTACAGCCTGGTCAACGGCCGGCCGAACCACGTCTCGCCGTTGCTCGGCGACGTGCTGCGCGGCTGGGCGGACGGGGCTGACCTGGTGGTGTGCAGCGACGCGTACGCGCCGTCCAACCTGGTGGACACCGAGCACTACTTCGCCCGGCACGAGGAGAGCCACGCCGCCGCGCTGCGCGCCGGGGTGGACAGTTTCACCGACCAGGGCGCCAACCCCAGCGTGACCATGACCCGGCTCACCGCGGCGCTGGACCAGGGCCTGATCACCGTGGCCGATGTGGACCGGGGGGCCCGGCGGCTGCTGCTGCTCCGGCTCCGGCTGGGCGAGTTCCATCCCGATCTCGACCCGTACCGGAACGGCCCGGCCGGCATCGACCCGGCCGAGCATGCTGGCCTGGCCCGCCGGGCCGCCAGGGCCTCGATCGTGCTGCTCAAGAACGACGCCGGGCTGCTCCCGCTGGACCCGTCCGGGCTGCGCGTGGCCGTGGTCGGCCCGTTCGCCGACACGCTGCGCACCGACTGGTACAGCGGCACGATGCCGTACCAGGTCACGGTCGCGGCTGGGCTGCGCGAGGCGCTGGGCGTGGGGAACTCGACCGGCGGCGGGCGCGGGGCGCTGCCCGGCACCGCCGTCACGGTGGCCGACGGCGCGGACCGGGTGCGGGTCGGCGCGGCCGTCCCGGGCGCGCCGGACCTGGGCGAGTTCGACGTGCAGCACTGGGGCCCTGGCCTGCCCGCCGCGGACGGCCTGGCTCCCGCCGCCGATGTGATCACGCTCCGCTCGGCGGCCACCGGGCAGTACCTGACCGTACGGGACGACGGCTCGCTGTCCGCCGATCAGGACCGGCCCAACGGCTGGGTCGTTCGTGAAACGTTCGCGCTCGAGGTGGCCTGCCCGGCCAAAGCCGCCAATCCTACATATGTCGGATTGGACGGGCTCGCTGAGCCGGGCGACGGCAGCGTCGTGCTGCGGTCTATTGCCACCGGCCGCTACCTGGCCGCGGACGGCGCCTCCGGCGAGGTGCGGGCCTGTGCGCCGGACGCGGACGCCGCGCAGCCGTTCCGCTGGGACGTGCTGCAGGACGGCGCGGCCGAGGCGGCCCAACTGGCCGCCGCGGCGGGAAGCTGCGTACTGGTGGTGGGCAACGACCCGCTGATCAACGGCCGGGAGAACCAGGACCGGGCCACGCTGGCCCTGCCGCCCGCCCAGAACCGGCTGATCCGCGCGGTGCACGCGGCCTGCCCGCGGCTGGTCCTGGTCGTCATGAGCAGCTACCCGTACGCGCTGGGCTGGGCCGCGGACCACGTGCCCGCCATCGTGTGGACCAGCCACGGCGGGCAGGAGACCGGCCGCGGGCTGGCCGACGTGCTGACCGGCGCGGCCGAGCCCACCGGGCGGCTGGCCCAGACCTGGTACGCCGCCGACGAGGACCTGCCCGGGCTGCTCGACTACGACATCATCAGGACCCGGCGCACCTATCTGTACTTCGACGGCTGCCCGCTGTACCCGTTCGGGCACGGGCTGAGCACCGTGCCCGCGACCGGCAGCCGGTACGCCTACACCGACGTCAGCGTCCGCCTGCGCGAGGTGGCTACCGCCGCCCCCACCGATCTGTACCTGGTCCTGGATGGCCCGGTACGGCTGGCCGCGTTCCGGCTGGATCCATGAGCTTGTGGTTCGGCGGGGACTACAACCCGGAACAGTGGGACGAGCCGGTCTGGGCCGAAGACGACGTGCTGATGCGCGCGGCCGGGGTGAACACCGCCACCGTCGGGGTGTTCTCCTGGGCCCGGCTCGAACCGGCCGAGGGAGAGTACGACTTCGGCTGGCTGGACGACACCCTGGACCGGCTGGCCGCCAACCAGGTCCGGGCCATCCTGGCCACCCCGACCGCGTCCCCGCCGCCCTGGTTCACGCTGGCCTACCCGGACGCAATGCCGGTGACCCGGGATGGCGTGCGGCTGACCCACGGCAGCCGGGACACCTACTGTGCGGCTGCTCCTGCCTACCGGGCCGCCGCCCGGCGCATGGCCGCCGCCCTGGCGGCCCGGTACGGCCGGCATCCGGCGGTGGCGCTCTGGCACGTACACAACGAATACGGCACCGTCTGCTGGTGTGAGCACGCGGCACTGGCGTTCAGAAGCTGGCTGCAGAAACGGTACGGCGCGGGCGCGGACGGCCTGGCTCAGCTGAACGAGACCTGGGGGACAGCGTTCTGGGGCCAGTGCTATTCGGCGTGGCCGCAGGTGCAGCCGCCGCGGGCCACTCAGTGGCGGGGCAATCCGGGGCAGCTGCTCGACTTCCGCCGGTTCTGGTCCGATGAGCTGCTCGCGGCGTTCTGCGAGCAGCGGGACGAGATCCGCCGGGCCGCCCCGGGGGTGCCGGTCACCACGAACCTGATGCTGCCGGACTACCAGGTCATCGACCCGTGGGCGTGGCGGCGTGAGGTGGATGTGGTGGCGGTGGACCACTACCTGTCGTCCACCGGGCCGGATGGGCACGCCGACATCGCGTTCGCCGCGGACCGGGCCCGGTCCTGGGCGGGCGGCCGGCCGTGGCTGCTGATGGAGCAGGCCACCCGGCTGGTCTACGCGGGCGGCCGGATCCTCAGCCGGCCGCCGGGCCGGATGCTCCGGGACAGCCTGGGCTACGTCGCGCGCGGTTCGGACAGCGTGCTGTTCTTCCAGTGGCGGGCGTCCCGGGCCGGGGCCGAGATGTGGCACTCCGCGATGCTGCCGCACGCCGGCCCGGACACCGCCGCGTTCCGCGAGGTGGCCGCGCTCGGCGCGGCCACGGCGCGGCTCGGCGAGGTGGCTGGCAGCACGGTCACCGCGCGGGCCGCGGTGCTGCTGGACGCCGATTCCTGGTGGGCGCTGGACAGCCAGGGGCTGCGTGGTGCGGACCTGCGCTACCTGGACGCGGTGCGCCGTGACCACGCCGCGCTGCGCCGGGCCGGGATCGTCTGCGACCTGGCTCACCCGGAGGGCGATCTGTCCGGGTACCGGCTGCTGCTGGCCCCGGCGCTGTACCTGCTCACCGACCGGGGGGCCGAGTCGCTGCGCGGGTTCGCCGCGGGCGGCGGCGTGCTGGTCGTGTCGTTCGGCAGCGGGCTCGTCGATGCGGCCGGGCAGGTCCGGCTGGGCGGGTATCCGGGCGCGCTGCGCGACCTGCTTGGCATCCGGGTCGAGGAGTTCTTCCCGCTGGCCGATGGGGAAGTGGTGCCGTTGTTGACGGGCGCGCCGGGCAGCCCACCTGGCCCTCTCCCCTCCGGCGCCCGGGGCGCGGCCTGGGCCGAGCTGATGACCGTTACCGGCGCCGAGGTGCTGGCCAGCTACACGGCCGGCCCGCTGGCCGGCGCCCGCGGTCACCCGGCACGACGTGGGGCGCGGCAGCGCCTGGTACCTGTCCACCGAACTGGACGACGCCGCCCACGGCCAGCTCATCGCCGCCGCGCTGGCCGTGGCCGGCCTGACGCCGGAGGTCCCGGGACTGCCGCCTGGGGTGGAGGCAGTCCGGCGGCGCGCGGCCGACGGCCGGTCCTGGTTGTTCCTGCTCAACCACACCACCGAGCCCGCGACCGTCCCAGCTAACGGCGCCGAGTTGCTGTCTGGCGCCCAAGCAGCCGGCTCGCTCGACCTGCCGCCAGAAGGCGTCGCAGTCGTGCGCGCGTAGGCCAGGTCCAGGCTGCCCGGCGCGCCGATGGTGAACGCGACACAGTCCGGGTGCAACTCGCGCACGTGCAGCAGGGTCAGCGTGCTGTCCAGGCCGCCGGACAGGATGACCCCGACGGTCAGCCCGGTGTCCACCCGGACCCGGATGCTGTCCTCCAGCGCGGCCCGGATCAGCTTGGCCGCCTCGTCCGGGTCCTCGATCTCCGGCTGGCCCTCGCCCAGCCGGAGCAGGTCGACGTAAGGCGCCAGGTCCGGGCCGCGCCGCGGCGGGGGCCCGCGCCGCCGCGCCCTGCTGCCGGGACCTGGCACCCTCGGCCCAGCCGTGGTGCCCCGGCGGCACCTCGCTGACCGGCGCGCCCACCCCGGTCAGCGCCTTCACCTCCGACGCCACGTACAGGCACCCGTCCCGGCGGGACCAGTACAGCGGCTTCACACCCAGCGGATCCCGGGCCAGGTAGACCCGGTCGGCCGCGGTGTCGGCCAGGGCGAAGGCGAACTCGCCGCGCAGCCGCCGGACCGCGCCCGTGCCCCACTCTAGGAACGCCTCCAGCACCACCTCGGTGTCGCTGTCGCTGCGTAGCCGGTGCCCGCGGCTAGCCAGTTCGGCCTGCAGGGCCCGGTAGTTGAAGATCTCGCCGTTGTAGCAGAGCACCCAGCGGCCGTCGGCCGACCGCCACGGCTGGATCGCATGCTCGGCGTCCACGATGGGCAGCCGCTGGGTGCCGCCCAGCAGCCGGTCGATGAGCAGCACCTCCTCCACCTCACCGCGCGGCGCCAGCGACGTGATCATCTGGCGGAACGTCTCCCGGTCCGGCTGCGGGCCGAGGATGAGCGCGATGCCGCACACCGCGTCAGCCGCCCTGGGTGGCGCTGGCCAGCAGTCCGGCCGCGGCCTCCGGGCTGAGGCAGACGTGCCAGGCCTGGCCCTCGTCGATGACGTTCACCTGGCCTGCCTGCTGCCGGCCGAGCAGCAGCATCTCCAGCGCGGGCCGGGCGCCGAACTGAGCGAACCAGGCCATCTCGATGTCAATGGCGTAGCCCACGCAGTGCGCGCTGGGCAGCGACGCGGCGTAGCCCAGGGCACGGAGCCGGCGCTGGTGCTCGATGCTGCGCGCCAGGCTGGTCACCCACAGCGCCGGGGTGCGCGGCCGGCCTCGGCGGCCAGGCCCGCGGCCAGCTGGTTCAGCCGCAGCACCGCTTCCGGGCGGGTGCGGGCGAAGCGGAGCCCGGCGGTGCGCGGCGCCCGGTCCGGCTGCAGCCGCCGGACCGCCGCCCGGACAGCCCGGGTGGGCAGGCCGCGGGCCTGCCACCGGTACTGGAACAGCAGCCGGCCGTCCCGCTGCAAATGGCTCCAGATCGACCAGGTCGGCCGAGCTGAGCAATTCGGAATCGGTGACATAGGCCCGGGTCTGGCCCCACCACATGATGTCGATCAGGGCGAACAGGTGAATCCGGATATGGGCGGCCAGGTCGCGGGCGGAACTGCGGACGTTTGGCTGGTAATGCCGGACCTCGCGGAGCAGCCGCTGGGCCGCCGCGTCGGTGCCCTCTGGGGTGGCCGCCAGTACCGCGGTCAGCTCTGTGTCGCCGATCCGCTCGGTCAGCACCTTCTCCGCTTTGCTCCGGTCTCCCGGACCGGTGTAGCCAGCCATTTCCAGCAGCAGGTCGGCTACTGCGTCGCGGTAAGCCGGCAGGTCGGGCCCGGTGTTCAGCATGTGACCGAGAGTAACATAACGAAAACGGTAAGTTACGGAGATGCTTTGCCTCGTCGTGGGCAGCCGAGCTGCCATAAGCTCCGGGCTGAGCGAATAGCCAGCTAACGGCTGAGATAGGAGTAACCGGTGCCGGACGACTGGAACAGCAAGATCATCGAGGAGTTCCGCGCGAACGACGGCAAGGTGGGCGGGCCGTTCGAGGGCGCGACGCTGCTCCTGCTGCACACCACAGGCGCCCGGAGCGGCCAGGAACGCGTCAACCCAGTCATGTACCGCGACCTGGGCAATGGCAGCTACGCGGTGTTCGCGTCCAAGGGCGGCGCGCCGACCCACCCGGACTGGTATCACAACCTGGTGGCCAACCCCCGGGTCAGCGCCGAGATCGGCACCAGGACCGGGCAGTTCACCGCGCGGGTGGCCGATGGCGCCGAGCGGGAGGAGATCTGGGTCCCGCACAAGGAGAAGAACCCGGGCTTCGCCGACTACGAGCGGAACACCACCCGGCAGATCCCGGTGGTCATCCTGGATCCGGTCGGCTAAGACCGGTCAGGCCGGAGTCACTACCAGCACCGCCAGCGGCCGGCTGGTCCTGGCCTGATAGCGCTGGTACCGGCCGTGGTTGCCGTCGTTGGCCAGCCGCACGGTCCGGGACCGGCCGGTCTTCCGCCCGGTCGTGGTGAGCAGGGCGGCCCGCACCCCGCTGCCGAGCCGGGCGCCGATCCGGCCGCCGGTCCACTCGTACGCCCAGCGGTGCAGGGCCGTCGGATTCATGACGCTAGTCTCCCGGTTCGCGGCGTCCCTGCGGCCCAGTTTGAGGATCCGGTTTGCGGTTAGTTGACCAGCCTTAGTGCGGAAGGTTGGTCAACGATGACACAGACCGAAACCGGCGGCCGGAACGTCCTGGCCGAACTCGACCAGCGCGCCCCTACGCGGTTCTACTGGCAGCTCACCCTGCTCGCCTGCCTGGGCGGCTTCCTGTTCGGGTACGACACCTCGAACATCGGGGCCGCGCTCAACTTCGTGCCCTACCACCTGAATGGGTTCTTCACCGGGTATCTGGTGGCCGGCGCCTCGCTGGGCGCGGCGGCCGGCGCCATCTGCGCCGGGCCGATCGCCGACCACTTCGGCCGCAAGTCCCTGCTCATCGCCGACGCGCTGATCTACGCGGTCGGCTCGATCCTGTCCGCGGTCACCCCGGACGCCGCCGTGCTGCTCATCGCGCGGACGCTGATCGGGCTGGCTATCGGGGCCGACTCGGCCATCGCCACCGCGTACATCGCCGAGTACGCGCCGCGGAACCGGCGTGGCGCGCTCAGCATGCTGCAGCAGTGGATGATCACCGTCGGCATCCTGGTCTCCTACATCATCGCGCTGATCATCCTCAAGATCGCCCCGGGCAGCGCGGGCACCGTGGACTGGCGGCTCATCCTCGGCCTTGGCGCCGTCCCGGCGCTGATCGGGCTGGCGCTGCGGACCAAGATGCCGGAGTCGCCCCGGTGGCTGATGCGGCATGGCCATTACGAAGGCGTGCAGAAGGCGCTGGCCACGTTCGGCACCGAGGTGTCGCTGCAGGATGTGGAGTACACCGCCCGGGAGCTGGAGGAGGTGGACCGGCGCGAGCAGCGGCGCACCAACTGGACGGCGGGTGTGCGCCGGGCGCTGTTCGTGGTCTGCGTGTTCTTCATCTTCCAGCAGATCACCGGCATCAACGTGCCGCTCTATTACGGCCCGCACCTGCTCGGCCCGCTGTTCCAGGGCAGCAACAGCCTGGTGGCCAAGACCATCGCGGGCGTCGAGGTCACCGCGATGCTGACCGTGGTCAACGTGGGTGCCACCTACTTCGCGTTCCGCTGGATCGACCGGGTCGGCCGCCGCAAGCTGGCCATCGGCGGCTATATCGGGATGGCCCTGTTCGCGATACTCGCCGCCGCGGGTCTTACCTACTTCACCGCCACCCCGAAGATCGTGGTCGTCATAATCGGCCTGGCCGGGTTCATCGCCTCGTTCGCCATTGGGGTGGGCGGTACCGGCTGGCTGCTGCAGGGCGAGGTGTTCCCCACCGCGGTGCGCGGCCGGGCCGCGTCCACTGGGGCCACCGTGGACTGGCTGGCCAACTTCGCGCTCATCGAGGTGTTCCCGGTCTGGCAGACTGGCATCGGCCTGCAATGGGTGCTGGTCTGCTTCGCTGGGCTGTGCGCGATGGCTATTGGCTTCGTGTACTGGTTCGTGCCGGAGACGAAGGGCCACTCGGTGGAGGAGATCACCCAGATCTTCGACCAGCAGGCCGCCCGCGGGATCAGCACCAGCGCGGCGCACGCTCCCGCGACCTAGCTCGGGCCCATCACCTCCGTATCCCACCTGCCTAAGATGCGGAGGTGATGGGCAGGCGCTGGGAATTCTGGATCGACCGCGGCGGCACGTTCACCGATGTGGTGGCCCGGCGCCCGGACGGCACACTGGCCGTCCGCAAGCTGCTGTCCGACAACCCGCGGGCCTACCCGGACGCGGTGCTGGCCGGCATCCGGGCACTGCTCGGCGTGCCGCCGGGCGAGCCCATCCCGGGCGAGACGATCGGCTCGGTCCGGCTGGGCACCACGGTGGCCACCAATGCGCTGCTGGAGCGCCGCGGCGAGCCCACCGTGCTGGTCATCACCCGGGGCTTCGGCGACGCGCTGCGCATCGGGTACCAGAACCGGCCGCGCATCTTCGACCGCCGGATCGTCCTCCCTGAGCTGCTGTACGACCGGGTCATCGAGGTCACCGAGCGGGTCAGCGCGCACGGCGAGGTGATCACCCCGCTGGACGAGGACGCGGTGGCCGCCGGCCTGGCCGCCGCGTACGCGGACGGCTTCCGCGCGGCCGCCGTGGTCTGCCTGCACGGCTACCGGTTCCCGGCGCACGAGGCGCGGATCGGCGAACTGGCCCGCGCGGCCGGGTTCACCCAGGTATCCGAATCCGCCGCGACCAGCCCGCTGATGAAGCTGGTGTCCCGCGGCGACACCACGGTGGTGGACGCCTACCTGTCGCCGATCCTGGACCGCTACGTGCAGCAGGTGGCGGGTGAACTGCCCGGCGTCCGGGTGCTGTTCATGCAGTCCAACGGCGGGCTGGCCGACGCGCGCCGGTTCCGCGGCAAGGACTCCATCCTGTCCGGCCCGGCGGGCGGCATCGTCGGCATGGCCCGGAGCAGCGCCGCGGCCGGGTTCGGCCGGGTCATCGGCTTCGACATGGGCGGCACGTCCACCGACGTGTCGCACTTCGCCGGGGAGTTCGAGCGGCAGTACGAGACCGAGGTGGCCGGGGTCCGGATGCGGGCCCCGATGCTCAGCATCCACACCGTGGCCGCGGGCGGCGGCTCGATACTGCACTTCGATGGCAGCCGGTACCGGGTCGGGCCGGACTCGGCCAGCGCCAGCCCCGGGCCGGCCTGCTACCGGCACGGCGGCCCGCTCACCGTGACCGACGCCAACCTGATGCTGGGCCGGATCCAGGCCGGTTACTTCCCGCGGGTGTTCGGCCCGGCCGGCGACCAGCCGCTGGACGCCGACGTCACCGAGCAGCGCTTCACGGAGCTGGCCAGCGAGATCAGCGCGGCCGGCGGGCCGCCGCGCAGCGGCGCCGAGGTTGCGGCCGGCTTCCTGGAGATCGCGGTGGCCAACATGGCCAACGCGATCAAGAAGATCTCGGTGCAGCGCGGCTACGACATCACCCGGTACGTGCTGGCCACGTTCGGCGGCGCGGGCGGCCAGCACGCCTGCGCGGTCGCCGACCAGCTCGGCATGACCACGGTGCTGATCCACCCGCTGGCCGGCGTGCTGTCCGCGTACGGCATGGGCCTGGCCGACGTCACCGCGATGCGGGAGTCAGCCGTGGAGGCCGAGCTGTCCCCGGGCACCCTGGCCACCGCAGCCGGCCTGGCCACCCAGCTGGAGTCCGCGGCCCGGGATGAGCTGGCAGGTGATGGCGTTCAAATGGAAAATGTCCGGTCTGTCCGGCGCGCGCATCTGCGCTATGCCGGGACCGATACCGCGCTGGCCGTCCCGCTGGCCGGCCAGCAGGAGCTGGTCCGCGGGTTCGAGGCGGCCTACCGGCAGCAGTTCTCCTTCCTGATGCCGGACAAGCCGGTGCTGCTCGAAGCGGTCTCGGTGGAGCTGACCGCGGCCCCGGTGGCCAGCCCGGCGGTCAGCCTGCCCGGGCCGGCCAGCGCCGGGCCGGCCAGCGCCGGGTCGGCCGGCGCGGACGGCGAGCCGGGCGCGGCACGGGTGCCGATGTTCACTGGCGGCCGGTGGGCCGAGGTGGACCTGGTGCCGCGCAGCGGGCTGCAGCCCGGCGCGGTGCTGGCGGGGCCGGCCATCATCGCCGAGGACTTCGCTACCACGGTGGTCGAGCCGGGCTGGCAGGCCGAGCTGACCGGCCGCGGCGACCTGCTGCTCACCCGGGCCGGCCCGGCCCCGGCCCGGCGCGCCGCCGGGACCGGCCAAGCCGACCCGGTGCTGCTGGAGATCTTCAACAACCTGTTCATGTCGGTGGCCGAGCAGATGGGCGTCCGGCTGCGCAGCACCGCGCACTCGGTCAACATCAAGGAGCGGCTCGACTTCTCCTGCGCCGTGTTCGACCGGCCCGGCCAGCTCATCGCCAACGCGCCGCACATGCCGGTGCACCTGGGCTCGATGGGCGAGAGCATCAAGATGGTCATCGCGCGCAACGCCGGCGCCATCAAGCCCGGTGACGTGTTCATCCTGAACGACCCGTACCACGGCGGGACCCACCTGCCGGACATCACCGTGGTCACGCCGGTGTTCGGCGCGGGTTCCCGGGCCGGGGACATCCTGTTCTTCGTCGCCTCCCGGGGGCATCACGCCGAGATCGGCGGGATCACCCCGGGGTCGATGCCGGCGTTCAGCACCCGGGTTGAGGAAGAGGGCGTGCTCATCGACAACTGGCTGCTGGTGTCCGGCGGCCAGTTGCGTGAGGCGGCCACGCTGGACCTGCTGGGCTCGGCCGAGTACCCGTCCCGTGACCCGGCGGCCAACCTGGCCGACCTGCGCGCGCAGGTGGCGGCGAACGAGAAGGGCGTCGCCGAGCTGCGCCAGCTGACCGGCGACTTCGGCCTGGACGTGGTGACCGCCTACATGGGGCACGTGCAGGACAACGCCGAAGAGGCGGTGCGCCGGGTGCTGAGCGGGCTGCCCGGCGGTTCGTACCGCTACGAGCTGGACAACGGCTCGGTGATCCGGGTCGCGGTGCGGGTGGACCAGGCCGCGCGGACCGCCGAGATCGACTTCACCGGCACCTCGGCCCAGCTGCCGGGCAACTTCAACGCCCCGTCGTCGGTGGCCATGGCGGCCGTGCTGTACGTGCTGCGCACCCTGGTGGACGACGAGATCCCGCTGAACTCCGGCTGCCTCAAGCCGGTCACCGTGATCATCCCGCCGGGCTGCCTGCTGGCCCCGTCGTACCCCGCGGCGGTCGCGGCCGGGAACGTGGAGACGTCGCAGGCTGTCACCGGCGCGCTGTACGCCGCGCTGGGCGTGCAGGCCGAGGGGTCCGGCACGATGAACAACGTCACGTTCGGCAGCGCCAGCCATCAGTACTACGAGACGGTGTCCAGCGGGTCCGGCGCGGGTGCTGGCTTCGACGGGACCTCAGTGGTGCAGACGCACATGACCAACTCCCGGCTGACCGACCCGGAGGTGCTGGAGTGGCGGTACCCGGTGCGGCTGGAGTCCTACTCGATCCGCCGTGGCAGCGGCGGTGCGGGCCGGTGGCACGGCGGGGACGGCGGCCGGCGGCGGCTCCGGTTCCTGGCGCCGATGACGCTGAGCATCTTGAGCAGCCACCGCCGGGTCCCGCCGTACGGCATGGCGGGCGGCGCGCCCGGCGCGTTCGGCCGCCAGTGGGTGGAACACCCGGATGGCCGGATAACCGAGATGGGCGGCTGCGACACCGTGGACCTGGCCGCGGGCGACGTGTTCGTGCTGGAGACCCCGGGCGGCGGCGGCTACGGCCCGCCCGGCGGCTACGGCCCGCCCGGCGGTTAGCGGGCCGCTCCGGGATGCGCAGCGGGCGGAGCGTGGCCGCCAGCCGGGCCAATTCGTCCAGCAGCCGTAGTTGTACTCGGGCACGACGAAGATGAACGCGTCCGCCCGGTCGATGACCGCACTCCAGTCCTGGGTGTGCTGGTGCTCGTACTGGCGGAACCGCGGGTGCTTGGGCTCGTCGAACATCGGCAGGTTGACCTCGGCCAGGTCCACGACTTCCACCTCGAAGCGGCCGTCCGCCTCGGCGGTCGCGGTGATCCACTCACCGACGGCTGGGCCCACCCGGCCGGGTCGGGTGCTGCAAATGATGATCTGGAATAGGCGATTGAATATCTCCTCGATGACTGAGACCGCCGAACGCTGGCGCCAGGTCCGGCGCACGGTCAACGAGCAGCGGCCGGCCCTGGTGGCCCAGGCGGCCCGGCTGTATCCCGGCGCGGGCCGGGCGGCCGGCACCGACCTGCTGTGCCGGCCGGAGTGGCTGCCCGCCGCCCCGCTCGACCTGGCCGGGATAACGCTGCACTGGACCGGCCGGGCGCCGGCCCCGCGCGCCGACGCCACCGCGGCCGCCGCGGCACACCTGCTGCCACAGGACGCCCCGGGCGGCCCGTTCCCCAGTTACGCGGCGGCGGTGGCGGTGGTGGACCCGCCGGCCCTGTTCCAGAACCGGATCTGCTACCGGCTGCTGGACGCCACCCTGCGCGGACCGGCCGAGCTCACCATGGGCCCGGCCCGGTACTTCGACGCGATGAACCTGGGCCACGCGGTGGCACACGAACTGGCCGCCGCCCAGGACCCGGCCGCCAGCCTGGCGGACCTGCCGCTGCGCGCCGCGCTCGGCGACCCGTGCGCGCTGAGCCAGCGCAGCACGCTGACCGCGGTCACCACGCTGACGCTGCGCCGGGCCGCCGACGGCACGGCGTCGTTCCCGCTGCACTGGCGCGACCCGGCCCGGGTCAACCACGCGGGCGGCGCGTACCAGGTCATGCCGGCCGGCATCTTCCAGCCGGTGACTGACCGGCCGGCCGCGCAGCAGGCCGACTTCAGCCTGTGGCGCTGCATGACCCGGGAGTTCAGCGAGGAACTCCTCGGCGGCTCGGAGGACTACCCCACCCGCGACGGGGTGCTGGACTACGGCCAGTGGCCGTTCGCCCGCGAACTGGCCGCGGCTCGGGACGCGGGCACGCTGCGGGTGCACTGCGTCGGCCTCGGCGTGGACCCGCTCACCCTGGCCACCGACCTGCTCACCGTGGCCGTGTTCGACGGCGCCGTGTTCGACCGGCTGTTCCGCGACCTGGTCACCGCGAACGCGGAAGGCCGGGTGGTCACCGAGAACGGGTCGGCGGCGATCCCGTTCACCGCGGCTACCGTGGCCCGGTTCACCGGCGGTGCCGAGCCGATGCAGACCGCCGGGGCCGCGCTGCTCCGGCTGGCCTGGCAGCACCGCCACGCCCTGCTCGGCTGACGCCAGAACTCGGCTGACGCCAGAACTCAGCTGACCCCAGACATGCGGGCACCCGCCGCGCGAAGGCCCAGCGTGGCGCCGGGGCCGGGCGCCGCCCTTAAGACGGTGGGCCGGACGATCCCACGAGACCGCCCTGTCCCGGCCCGCCCCCAGCAGGCCTGCCACCGCTCTGCACCCGCGCGGCGGGTGACACAGCATCCAAGCCTCTCGCCTGCTGCGACCGGCGGACAGGGACTTTAGGCCCGGGACCCCGGGACCCAGGTCCCGGCGCGCGGGCCCGGTCGGCCGCCAGGCGGGTTTGGCTCTTGTCCCCTGCGGCATCACCGGCCAGGGTGGGTATCAGCTACACCAGGAATGGCCGGGCTTGAGGAGGACGGGCAGATGGCAACGAAGCCAGTGGTCGCCGGGACGGACGGCTCGCCGGAGTCGCTGCGAGCGGTGGAGTGGGCGGCCCGCGAGGCGGCGCTGCGGGGCACGTCGCTGCGCATCATCGCCATCGCGTCGATGCCGCCGCGGATGAGCCCCAACCCGGCCACCCAGGACACCGTGGCCAACCGCATCGAGGAGGCCACCAACGACGCGCTGACCGCCGCGGCCAGCCAGGCGGCCGAGGCCGCTCCGGGGGTGGCCGCCGAAACCGACCTCGTCAACCACGCCTCGCCCGCCACGGCCCTGGTGGAGGCCAGCCAGGACGCTCTGATGCTGGTGCTCGGCTCACGCGGCGCGGGCGGGTTCACCGCGCTGATCCTTGGCTCGGTGAGCCGGTACGCAGCCACCAATGCCAGCTGCCCGGTGGTCGTGGTACGCGAGGAGACCATGACCGCGCACCGCGAGATCGTAGTCGGCGTGCAGGATCCGGCGGACGCCGCGGCCTCGCTCGGGTTCGCGTTCGAGGAGGCCGCGCGGCGCAAGGCCCGGCTGGTGGCCGTGCACGCCCGGTCCCGGTCCCTATTCGGCGGGCACGACGAGCCAGCCGACGAGGAGCAGCGTGCGCTGGACGCGCTGCTGGCCAGCTGGCTGGAGAAGTACCCGGGCGTGGAGGTCAGCGCCGAGGTCATGCATGCTCACCCGGGCCGGGTGCTGGCCGGCGCGTCAGCCCGGGCCGACCTGGTCGTGCTGGGCCGGCACGGGTCCGGCATCGGCCCCGGGATCGGCTCGGTCACTCACTCGGTGCTCAGCCACGCGCACGGACCAGTGGTCTCCGTCCCCGGCTAGTGACGGCCACCGCTCAGGGATAGCGGGCGATCAGGCTGTCCCAGACTTCTTGGCCTGCCAGGCGTAGAGCCACACGTTGCTGCGGGATACCACGGTGATCATGGGCGGCCCGGTGCTGCGCGGATGCGGCATCGACACGGCTTTCCAGCTGCTGCCGGTCCACCGGTACGCGAGCAGGGTGTACGGCCCGGGCAGCCGGGACATTACTGGCAAAACGCCGCGCGGTCCAACCTGCCGTCAGGGCGTGACACCGGGCACCGGGCGGCCGTTCTCCAGGTAGCGGGTCCCGGTGCCGCGCAGGGCGGCCCTGACCCGCCGCCTGATCGGCTTGCGCAGCAGGTCCAGCGCCTCGGGTGGCGGCAGCAGCCGGTACTCGGAGACCTCCTCCGGCTGCAGCACCAGGCCAGCCAGGCTGCGATCGGGCAGCGCGCCGCAGTCGAACAGGAAGCGCAGGCCGCCTGGCTTGCCGGGCCGGGGGGGCCGGAAGTCCACGCAGGCCAGCCGGCCCCGCCGCACGTCCAGCCCGCACTCCTCGCGGACCTCGCGGCGGCAGGCGGCCCACGGCGTTTCGCCGTCCGCCTCCATTACCCCGCCGGGGATGGTCCAGCCCGATTTGTAGACCGGGTTGAGGATGAGCAGCCGGCAGGCCTGGTCGAAGATCAGTGCCCCCGCGGAGGCGGGGATGGCCGGGAGCGGCAGGTCGGTTTCGGCAGCAGGCTCAGCGGCAGTCACGCCAGCCACGCTACGGGGCGGCGGCCACGGCTGCCCAGGCCAGCTCGCCAGCCACCCGCTCTTACCAGCCACCCGTCCGGACTCTAAGCTGATCCCGTGCCGGCCAGCATAAGAAGTGATCTTGGCATCCCGGAGCACAGCCGGGCCTGCCTGTTCGATCTCGATGGCGTACTCACCCAGACGGCCGTGGTGCACGCGGCCGCCTGGAAAGAGATGTTCGACGGTTTCCTCCGCGAGTGGGGAGACCGGACCGGACAGCCCGAGGCCCCGTTCGACCCGGTGGCCGATTACGACACCTATGTGGACGGGAAGCCGCGGGCCGACGGCACGCGATCGTTCCTGGAGTCCCGCGGGATCGAGCTGCCCGCGGGCAGCCCGGACGATGAGCCGGGCAAGCTCACCATTGCCGGGCTGGGCAACCTGAAGAACCAGATCGTGCTGCGCCGGATCGAGCAGGATGGCGTCAAGCCCTATCCAGGCTCGGTGCGGTACCTGGACGCGGTCACCGCGGCCGGGCTGCGCAAGGCCGTGGTCACCTCCAGCGCCAACTGCGCCAGCGTGCTCGCCTCGGCCGGCCTGACCGGCAAGTTCGACACGATCGTGGACGGCGTGGTGGCCGCGCAGCAGCACCTGGCGGGCAAGCCCGCGCCGGACACCTATCTGGCCGCGGCCCGGGCCCTCGGCGTGCCGGCCGACGCCGCGGTGGTCTACGAGGACGCGCTGGCCGGGGTGGCGTCGGGCCGGGCCGGGCACTTCGGCTACGTGGTCGGCGTGGACCGGGTCGGCCAGGCCGACGCGCTGCGCGCGTCCGGCGCCGACGTCGTCGTCAGTGACCTGGCCGACCTGCTGGCGGACCGATGATCAAGCACCCGTCGTTCCCGGTCGACCCGTGGTGCCTGCGCGAGACCGAACTGCACCCTGCCCTGCTGGCCCAGACCGAGTCGCTGTTCGCCCTGGCCAATGGGCATATCGGCTGGCGCGCGAACCTGGACGAGGGGGAGCCGCACGGCCTGCCCGGGTCGTACCTGAACGGATTCTACGAACAGCGCCCGCTGCCCTACGCGGAGGCGGGCTACGGCTACCCGGAGTCCGGCCAGACGCTGATCGATGTCACCAACGGGAAGCTGATCCGGCTGCTGGTCGACGACGAGCCGTTCGACGTGCGCTACGGCCGGCTGCTGCGGCACGAGCGGGTGCTGGATCTCCAGGCCGGCACGCTGACCCGCCGAGTGGACTGGGTATCCCCGGCCGGCCGGTCGGTGCGGGTCACCTCGGTCCGGCTGGTCTCGTTCACCCAGCGCTCGATCGCGGCCATCAACTACCACGTCGAACCGCTGGACGGTCCGGTCCGGGTGGTGCTCCAGTCCGAACTGGTGGCCAACGAGCAGCTGCCCCCGCTGGGCGGCGATCCCCGGGTCGCCGCCATGCTCGAAGCGCCGCTGGAAGCGCTGGAGCACGGCAACACCAGCAGCCGGGCCGGGCTGATGCACCGGACCCGGAACAGCGACCTGACCATGGCCGCCACCATGGAACACCGGATCGTCTCCGACGCGCACCTATACCAGTCCTGCGAGACCCGGCCGGACCTGGCCCGGCTGACCGTGGGTGGCCGGCTCAACCAGGGCCAGCAGCTCAACCTGATCAAGTTCGTCAGCTACGGCTGGTCCGCGGTCCGGTCCCGGCCCGCGCTGCAGGACCAGGTCGAGGGGGCGCTGCTGGTCGCGGCGGAGTCCGGCTGGGATGCGCTAGCCGAAGAGCAGCGTAGTTACCTGGCCGACTTCTGGAGCCGGGCCGACGTGGAAGTGGACGGCGACGACGAGATCCAGCAGGCGGTCCGGTTCGGCATGTTCCACGTGCTGCAGGCCGGGGCGCGGGCCGAGGGGCGGCCGATCCCGGCGAAGGGGCTGTCCGGCAACGGCTACGACGGGCACACGTTCTGGGACGCCGAGACCTACGTGCTCCCGGTGCTCACCTACACCATCCCGGACGCCGCCGCGCACGAGCTGCGCTGGCGGCACAGCACGCTGCCCCGGGCGCAGGAGCGGGCCCGCCAGCTCGGGCTGGGCGGTGCCACGTTTCCGTGGCGCACCATCGCCGGCGAGGAATGCTCCAGCTATTGGCCGGCCGGCACGGCCGCGTTCCATGTGAACGCGGACATCGCCGCGGCCGTGGTCCGCTACGTGGACGCCACCGGCGATGACCAGTTCGCCCGCACCACCGGGCACGACCTGCTGGTGGAAACGGCGCGGCTGTGGCACTCGCTGGGTCACCTGGACGACTCCGGCACGTTCCGCATCGACGGGGTCACCGGGCCGGACGAGTACAGCGCGATCACGGACAACAACGTGTTCACCAACCTGATGGCCCAGCAGAACCTGCGCTCGGCCGCGGATGTGGCCCAGCGGTACCCGGCCCGGGCCCGGCACCTGCATGTCTCCGCCGATGAGATCGCCGCCTGGCGGGCCGCGGCTGACGGCATGCTGCTGCCCTACGACGAGAAACTCGGCGTGCACCCGCAGTCCGACGGCTTCACCCAGCACGAGGTCTGGGACTTCGCCGGCACCCCGGTGCAGAACTACCCGCTGCTCAACCACTATCCGTATTTCGACCTGTACCGCAAGCAGGTGGTCAAGCAGGCTGACCTGGTGCTGGCCATGCAGCTGCGCACGGACGCGTTCACCGCCGAGCAGAAGGTGCGCAACTTCGTCTACTACGAGGCGCTCACCGTCCGGGACTCCTCGCTGTCCGCGTCCGCCCAGGCTGTCCTCGCGGCCGAGACCGGCCACCTCGACCTGGCCCACGACTACCTGGCCGAATCCGCCCTGATGGACCTGGCCGACCTGGAGCACAACACCAAAGACGGGCTGCATCTCGCGGCGCTGGCCGGAGCATGGATGGGGCTGGTGGCCGGCTTCGGCGGGATGCGCTGCCGGGTGGGCGAGCTGCCCACGTTCGCGCCGCGGCTGCCGCCCGCGCTGACCCGGCTCAGCTTCACCGTCATGCTGCGCGGCCGCCGGCTGCGGATCAGGGTGCTGCCCGGCGAGGCCGGCTACATGCTGGACGACGAGGACGACGGGCCGCCCCTCGTGATCCAGCATTACGGCCAGCCGGTCAGCATTACCGGTGGTGAGCCGCAGAGCCGATCCATCCCGGACCAGCCGGGCCGGGAGCGGCCCGTGCAGCCGGCCGGCCGGGCGCCAGAGCGCCGCGATCCAGAGCGGATCCGCGGCCGTCCGCCGCGGAACCGGGCCCGGGTCAGCCGGAAACCCGCTGACCGGTGATCCGGTACGGGGTGATCCGCAGGCAGATCTCGTGGCCTGCGCCCGGCCCCGGTCCCGGCACGCACTGCACGCTGGTCCTGGCCCATCACTCCAGTGCTGGTCAGCCCCAGGTCGTTAAGGACCCTTTTACCGTTTAGCGGAGATTTCCGTCTAGCGCGCTGGCCAGGACTGAGTCAGGCTGTGAGCCGGGAGCAAGCACCGGTGCACACCGGGAGGGATGGCGCGATGGGACGCACTGCCGTAGCCGCGGCATCGCGACGGGTCGTGGTTGGCGTGGCTGGGTCGGCCGCCTCGGCGGCCGCGGTGGCCTGGGCGGCCCGGGAAGCTGCGCTGCGCGGGGCGGTGCTGCACGCGGTACACGCCTGGGAGCCGGCCGCCCGGGGCCGGGCCCCGTACGCCCCGGGTCCGTACCGCCGCGACCGGGACGATGAGCGGGCGGCGGCGGCGCTGCTGCGGACCGTGGTCCAGGAGGGGCTGGGTACCGCGGCGCCCGGCCTGGCCAGTTCGCTGCCCGGCACCGCGGAGCCGCTGCTGGAAGTGGCCGAGGGGCTGGCCGTCCAGGTGCTGCTGCACTCCGCGGCCGGTGCCGAGCTGCTCGTGCTCGGCGGCAGCCAGCCAGCCGGGGATGCCGCGGGCCGTCCGTCCGCCGATCTCGGCCCGGTGGCCCGGGCCTGCCTGCGGGCGGCGCCCTGCCCGGTGGTCACGGTCAGCCCGCAGCACATCCGCCAGCCACGCCAGCGCACGTTCCGCAGCCTGGTCGCCGCGCTCAGCTAGACCGCGCTCAGCTAGGCCGCACGGGGCCCGAGGGCGGGGCCTAATGACCTCTGGTCACAACAGGCTCTGGAGCCTACCGTTTTACATGTCAAGGCTGCGGCGGTGGGCCCGGCCAGGCGATGCGACAGGAGGCAGCGATGCCTGGAATAGTCGTGGGTTTTGACGGATCGGCTCATTCCGAGCGGTCCATCGAGTGGGCGATGAAAGAGGCCGTGCTTCGCCACGTTCCGCTTACCGTGCTGGCCGTGCACCCGGTCGCGATTAGCGCCTGGACCCGTGTACCGATCACCTACCCGGCCGACGAGGGCGAAGTGGACAAGGCCCGCACCGCGGCCCAGGAGAGCGTGGACAAGCTGGCCAGCCAGCTGGGCGGCGAGCGCCCGTCGGTGACCGTCCGCGCGCTCAGCGGGGTGCCGTCCGAGGAACTGATCAAGGCGGGTGCGGACGCGGACCTGGTGGTGGTCGGCTCCCGGGGCAGCGGTGGCTTCGGCCGCCTGCTGCTTGGCTCGGTGAGCAGCCAGGTCACCCACCACGCGCCGTGCCCGGTCGTGGTGGTGCCCGCGGCGGCCAGCCGCTGAGCCCCAGCCGCTGACTCTGCAACGTCCAGGGCGCTGAACCCACCTGGTGGGTTCAGCGCCTTTTGCTTGCCCCGACTGTGTTAGCTGTCTGCGGCCAGGGACGTATCGGTTCTATTTCGTGGCTGGACACGGCGGTTACAACAAGGTTACCGTCAAGAGCGACAGTAAAGTCGTTTTCACACAGCGAGAGTAAATCAGCCGGAGCGCCCGGATGGACAACCTGAGCCCGCCGCCGGGCTGGACAACGACGAGAGCATCGCGTTCGGCGAGCGGGTCCGCACGCTGCCCGGGCGCGGGGTCAGCGTGCTGCTCGTGGATCATGACATGGGCCTGGTGCTCGGGCTGTGCGATCGCATCGTGGTCATCGATTTCGGCAAGGTCATCGCATCCGGCACCCCAGACGAGATCCGGGACAGCCGCCCGGTCGTCGAGGCGTACCTGGGCAGTCATGGTGGCGACCGTGAACGGCTCTGACCGGGCCCGGGTCGTCGAGGTCGAAGCCCTCGACGCGGGTTACAACGGTAATCCCGTGGTCCGTGACCTGAGCCTGCACATCGGGCAGGGCGAGGTCGTGGCCCTGCTCGGCGCGAACGGCGCGGGCAAGACCACCACGCTGGCCATCATCGCCGGGCTGCAGCGCCCGCTGGCAGGCACGATCCGGATGGACGGCAAGGACATCGCCGGCAAGTCAGCGCACCGGCTGGCCCGCGGCGGGCTGTCCCTGGTCCCCGAGGGCCGGGCGCTGTTCGCCAGCCTGACCGCGGGGGAGAACCTCCGGCTCAGTGCGGGCCGCGGCGCCAGTCACGATGAGGTCCTCGACATGCTCCCCGAGCTGCGCAAGTGCCTGGACCGCAAGGCCGGCCTGCTGTCCGGCGGCGAGTAGCAGATGCTGGCCGTCGGCCGGGCTATCGTGCGCCGCCCGCGTGCCCTGCTGATCGACGAGATGAGCCTCGGCCTGGCCCCGGTGGTGGTCGAGCGGCTGCTCCCGGTGCTCCGCCGGGTGGCCGACGAGCTGCACACCGCGGTGCTGCTGGTCGAGCAGCACGTCGCGCTGGCCCTGGAGATTGCCGATCGCGGCTACGTGATGGCGCACGGCCGGCTCATCCTGGAAAGCTCGGCGGCTCGCCTGCGCAGCCGTCGTGACCTGCTCAAAGCGTGTTACCTGGGCGACCTGGACCGGGCCGCGGAACTGGCCGGCGACCCCGAGCCGGGCCCGTCCGCCGAGCCAGCAGGCGGCTGCCCGC
Organism: uncultured Actinomycetes bacterium; assembly: GCA_963758575.1. Lineage (GTDB taxonomy): Bacteria > Actinomycetota > Actinomycetes > Streptosporangiales > Streptosporangiaceae > RYN-230. The sequence goes on along the minus strand of CAVWWE010000016.1, from coordinate 45,426 downwards.
GCTCCGGGTCCGTGGCGTCAACCTGGCCGTGATCACACTGGCCGCGGCGGCCGCGATGGACGCCCTGGTGTTCAACCCGACCTGGTTCAGCGGCGGGCTGGGCGGCCGGAACGTGCCGTCGCCCACCCTGTTCGGGCTGAACCTGGGCATCTCGTCGGGGAACTCCTACCCCCGGGTCATCTTCGGCGTGCTGATACTGATCATCGTCACGCTGGTCGCGCTGTCGGTGGCCCGGATGCGGAGTTCGGCCACCGGGCGGATGCTGATCGCGGTGCGGTCCAACGAGCGGGCGGCCGCGGCGGCCGGCATCCGGGTCGCCCCGGCCAAGCTGTTCGCGTTCGCGCTGTCCGCGTTCATCGCCGGGCTCGGCGGCGGCCTGCTCGGCTACCTGCAGGGCACCGTCTCGGCCCCCACGTTCGCGACGTTCACCTCGATCAACCTGCTGGCCATCGCGTACGTGGCCGGCATCGGCCGGATCGCGGGCGCCGTCTTCGCGGGCGTGATGATGTCGGCCAACGGGTTCTTCGTCAACCTGCTGAACGAGCACATCAGCATCGGCCAGTACCAGACCATCGTGGCCGGGGTGGCGCTCGCGCTCACCGCGATCAAGAACCCGGACGGGGTGGCGTCCGAGGTGGCCGACGGGTCCAGGGGCCCGGGGCGGTGGGCCGCCCTGGCCCGCGACCGGGTGCTGCCGGTGCGCTGGTTCCCGCAGACGGCCAGCGCCGCTCAGCTCGACGCCGCGCCGTCCCTGGCCGCCCAGCCGCCGCCGGCCCGAACAGCCCGCGGCAGCGGCGCCAGGCGAGCCCCAACGCCGCTGACCGCCCCATTCCAACTGCGTGGACGTCACTTTGCTGCAGTCCTGAGTGCAGCAAAGTTACATCCACGCAGTGCCGGTGCTAGCTGTAGAGGCTGTCGCCTTCCGGGACCGGGGTGCCGCGGCCCTCGGTCCAGCCCACCACGCGGTTGCGCAGCACGCCGATCTGCTCGATCTCGGCCTCGACCACGTCGCCGGGGCGCAGGTAAAACTCGAATGGGTCGGGCTGCACGGCGGCTACCCCGGAGATCGTCCCGGTGGTGAGGATGTCGCCCGCGCTGTAGCCCTGGGGTGAGTGGTAGGCGACCAGTTGCGGCATGGCCAGCACCATCCGGCTGGTGTTCCCCTTCTGCCGGATGTCCCCGTTCACCCGCAGCTCCATGGGCAGGTTGTGCGGGTCAGGGATCTCGTCCGCAGTGACGATCCACGGCCCGATGGGGCAGAACGTGTCGATCGCCTTGCTGAACGAGAACACCCCGGACTTCATTTCCCGGCGCTGGATGTCCCGCGCGGTGATGTCGTTGAACACGGTGTAGCCCGCGATGTACCCGGCCGCCTCGTCCGGGCCGAAGAACTTGCCCGACTTGCCGATGATGATGGCCAGTTCGAGTTCGTAGTCGAGCTCCTTGGTCAGGTGCTCGGGGTAGATCACCGGGTCGTCCGGCCCGATGATCGCGTCCACGTTCTGGAAGAACACGATGCCCTTGTGCACCGGGTGCGACCAGTTGACCTTCTGCAGTTCCTCGTGATGCTCGGTGAAGTTCCCCGCGGTGTGGAAGAACTTCTTCGGCACGATCGGGGCCCGCAGCCGGACGTCCGCCAGCTTGGGCCGCTGGCCGGTCTCGCCGACCGCGCCGCCGCGCTCGAAATACTCCCGCATCGATCCGCAGTCCAGCTCGACCACCACATCGCCGTCGATCCGGCCCACCCGCCCGGCATCGAACGTCACCAGCTTCATCGCGCCTCCTCCGTTCTCATATCCCGAAATCTACTCTCACGGGTCCTGAGTACGGAAGGAGCGTCCCCTTACTGCGGGGTTTCCACCCGGAAGACGCGGAGTTGCAGGGCCAGGGTGCTGTAGTAGCCGACCAGGGTGGTCAGCTCGAACAGGGCGGCCTGGCCCAGCTCCGCTTCGGCCGCGGCGTACTCCTCGTCGGTCAGGTCGCCGGTCCGGGCCAGCGTCCACGTGGCGCGGACCAGGGCGCACTCGGCTGGATCGGCCAGGTCCGGCTCCTGGCCGGCCCGGATCGCGGCCAGGTCCGCGTCGGTCAGCCCGGCCCGGCGGCCTGCCGCCTCGTGCGCGAACTGCTCGAACTCGCACTCGGTGTGCGTGGCCACGATCAGGATGGCCAGCTCCCGGGCCCGGTCCGGCAGGCTGCCCCGGTACCGCAGGGCCGCGCCCAGCGCCTGCAGCGCCTCGCCGACGGCCGGTTCGAGCAGCATCGCATTGAACGGGCCGGCCAGCGCGCCGGTGTCGTCGACCAGCCGGAACGGCTGGTTGCTGCCACCCCGTGGACCCCCGGTCATGGCGGCGTACAGCTCCGCCTGGGCGGCGTTCAGCAGGTGGGGTTGAAGTTTGGTCAGCCGCTGCACTCTGTCGTTCACTTCCCTGTCGCTCACTTCCCGGCCGCTCACTTCCCGCGGTAGCCGAGCAGGCGGGAGATCTGCGTGCAGGTATCCAGCACCTGGGGCTTCAGCTCGCGGGTGATCCGGGCGGCGGGCCAGTCGCGGGACGGAACAGCCAGGTTGGCGCCGGCCACCACGTCGCCGTTCTCGCCGCGCACCGGGGCGGCCACCGAGCGCAGGCCGTAGGCCAGTTCCTCGTCCTGGGTGGCCCAGCCCTGGGCGCGGATCGCGGCCAGCTCAGGGCGCAGCTCATCCACGCTGCGCTTGGCGTTCGGCCCGGCGGTGCCGGTGAATGACTGCGCGGTGATGGCCTTCTCCAGGTCGGCGTCGTCCAGGTAGGCGAGCAGCAGCTTGCCGATAGAGGTGTGCACGGCGGGCAGCAGCGAGCCGACCCGGATATTGGCCGTGACCAGGTCGGAGTTGCGCAGCCGGACCAGGTACAGCACCTGGTCGCCGGTGAGCACGGCCAGGTTCACCGTCTCGCCGGTGCTGTTGGCCAGTTCCTGCAGCCGCGGGGTGGCCAGCTCGACCAGGTCGAGGCTGCGCAGCGCGGCGGTGCCCAGGGTTAGCACCCGCACGCCCGGCCGGTATTCGCCGGACGGCAGGTGATCCAGGTAGCCCTCAGCGGTCAGCGTCATCACGATCCGGTAGGCGGTGGGCAGGGGGAGCGAAACCTCGGCGGCGATGTCGGTGATGCGCCAGGTGGGGCGCTGCTCGGTGAACACCGACAGCACCCGTAGCCCTTTGGCCAGCGCCTCGACCCGGTAGTCAGGCGGCGCGCCGCCCTCCCCGCTGCGGGTGGGACTCGCAGACGCAGGCATGTGGTGTCCCCCTTGGGCTAGTGGCTGAATGGACCATCTGGACATGCGTAGCCGCAGACCTCTATGGTCTAAGGACTAGCAGAAATCGACTTTCACATCTCGAAAGTACCACGGTGGGTAGACCGTGAATAGTCAGGTAGTGGAGCGACCGCGGATGAATGACTGGCTTGGGTTGCGCGGCCGGACCGCGCTGGTGGCCGGGGCGGGTGGACTGGGTTCGGCGAGCGCTCTCGCGCTGGCCGAACTGGGTGCCCGGGTGCTGGCCGTCGACGTGGACCAGGCCCGGCTCACCCAGTTGGAGGAGCGAGTTCGCGAGCATGGCGGACACCTCGAGGGGCTGGCCGCCGACCTGACCGACCCGGAGGCGTGCCGTCGCATCGTCAAGGAGGCGGCAGGGCGGCTGGGATCGATTCAAGTATTCCTGCACGCGGTGGGCCGGAACAACCGGCTCCCCATCCTGGAACTCGACGACGACGCGTGGACCGACCTGGTCAGCCTGAACCTGTCCAGCGCGTACTGGACCGGGCAGGCGGTCGGCCGGGAGATGTGCACGGCCGGCTACGGGCGGATGATCTTCCTGTCGTCGGTGTCCGGTCTGCTCGCGCACGCCCACCACGCGCCCTACGCGGCCACCAAGGGTGGCCTCAACCAGCTGGTCCGGGTGATGGCCCGGGAGTGGGCGCCGCACGGCGTCACGGTGAACGCGGTCGCGCCCGGCTACATCGAGACCGACCTGACCCGGGACTATCTGTCCCAGCCCAGCATCCGGGAAGACCTGGTCAGCCTGGTCCCGGCTGGCCGGCTGGGCACCTCCGCGGAGGTCGCCGACGTGGTGTCGTTCCTCGCTTCGGACCGCGCGACGTTCATTACCGGCCACATTCTGTACGTCGACGGCGGCCGGATCCTCATCTAACCTCCTTCCTCTCGGAGCCAACTGATGCCAGATCAGCGCAGCGCCGCTACCTTCCCCCAGCGGTTCACCGGCAAGACGGTCCTGGTCACCGGGGCCGGGACCGGGTTCGGGGCCGAGATCGCGGTACGGGCGGCGCAGGAAGGCGCCCGGGTGGTGGTGCACTACAACCGCTCCCGCGAGGGCGCCGAGGACACCGCCAAGCGGATCGAGCAGGCCGGCAGCGAGGCCGCCCTGGTCCAGGCGGACATCACCAGCTGGGACGAGATCCGGGCGCTCGCCGACGCGGCGTTCAGCGCGTTCGGCGGGCTGGACGTCGCGGTGAACAACGTGGGTGACGTGGCCCGGGACCAGATGTCCTGGCGGGACATCACCGAGGAATCGATCGACCACGTGCTGGCCGTCAACATCAAAGGCACGCTGCTGTGCACGCAGGAGTTCGGCTCCCGGATGGTCGAGGCGGGCGGCGGCTGCGTCATCAACATCGGGTCCACCGTCATCGTCCGGGGCAGCGCCCGGGCACCGCAGTACGCCGCGGCCAAGTACGGCATCCTCGGCATCACCAAGTCCTACGCGCAGGCGTTCGCGCCTACCGTCCGGGTCAACACGTTCGCCCCTGGCTTCATCGAGACCCAGGCCACGCTGAACCGCCAGGACTGGAAGAGCGGGCGCGCGGAGCAGCTCCGCTCGATGACCCCGATGGGCCGGATCCCCGGGCCGGCCGAGGTCGCGGGCACCGCGCTGTTCCTGGCCACGCCGGACGCGTCGCACATGACCGGCGTGTACATGGTGGCCGACGGCGGCTACAACATGGTCGGCGCATGACCGTGCTGGCTGGCTGACCGTGCCGCACACCCCGGATATCTCGCTGGATCAGGCCCGGGCGCTGATCGAGCGGGCTATCGACAAGGCTGAGCAGTTCGGCTTGCGCGGCTCGGTGGCCGTGGTCGGCGGCAGCGGGGTACTGGTCTCCGCGTCCCGGATGGACGCGTCCGGCGCGGGCGGCATGGCCCGGGCCCGGTCCAAGGCCTGGATCGCGGCCACCCAGCAGGTGCCGAGCGCCGAGCACCTGCGCCGGATGACGACGATCGCGCCGCCGGTGGCGGCCGGGTTCGTGGCCTGCTCGCCGGAGGCCAGGTTCCCGGGCGCCGGTGGCATGCCGATCCGGGCCAGTGGTGGGCAGGACGGTGACCTGGTGATCGGCGGTGTCGCGGCTTCTGGCGCGGCGGTCAGCCCGTTCTACCCCGACGGCACCGACCCGATGCAGATGATCGCGGACGGCCGGGCCGCCAACCCGGAGGACCTGGTGGTGCACTACGCGCTGGGGCTGCCCTACGCCGGGCAGCACGGCGATGATGAGCAGCGCTGGCGGGCCGCGTTCGGCGACTGGCCGCCCGGTTCGCCCGCGGGGCAGGGCATGGCGCCGGCCCGGCCGCACGTGGCCAGCAGGAGCATCTTTGGGCGGTCGGCCTGGCCGACCGGGTCATCGCGGCGGCCGGCCAGCATGGCGTGCAGGTCGCGGTGGCCGTCACCGACCACTACGGCGACCCGATCCAGCAGGACTGGATGCCGGGCGCCCCGACCGCGGCGGTGGCGGTGGCGTACGGAGTGGCCGCGGCCGCTGCGACGTTCCAGTGCCCGAGCGGCGAGCTGGCCAGCCGCTACCCGGGCGCGGGCGGCCAGCTGGCGGCCGGGCTGGCCACGGCAGGCGGGCTGGCCAGCCCGGTGCTGGCGGTGCCCGGCGGGCTGCCGGTCACGGAGGACGGCCGGGTGGTGGCCGGGCTGGGGGTCGCCGGCCGGGATCCCCACGTGTGCCAGGAGATCGCCGCCGCTGTCCTGGCGGGGCAGGGGCTGACCTCGCCGGACGGTCCGGCCTGGGCGGCTGGGTAGCCAGCGCGATGCGGATCTGCGTGGTCGGCTGCGGAGCCATCGGCAGCCTGTTCGCGGCGCATCTCGGTCACCTGCCCGGGGTCGAGGTGTGGGGCTTCGACGTGTCCGCGGCCCAGGTGCGGGCCATCAACACCGGCGGGCTCCGGCTGACCGGGACTTCGGCGGTGGCCGCAGAGCCGCCGCGGGTCCAGGCGCGCAGCGAGGGTGCCCAGATCCCGCCGTGCCAGCTGGGCATCGTCGCCGTGAAGGCGCAGCACACCGCCGCGGCGATGGCCGCCACGGCGAGCGTGTTCCGGGACGCCGCGGTGTGCAGCGTGCAGAACGGCATCGGCAACGAGGAGATCGTGGCCAGGTACGTGCCTCGGGTGATCCGCGGTACCACGATCGTGGCCGGCCACGTTCCCGAGCCCGGGGTGGTGCACCTGGATGCGCCGGGCGATACCTGGCTCGGCCCGTTCGAACCTCAGCCGGCCCGGATGGATGAGGTGCGGCAGCTGGCCGGCCTGCTGACCCGCGGCGGCCTCCCCGCGGTGGCTCTGGCCGACTCGCGCGGCGCGCAGTGGACCAAGCTGATCTTCAATTCCGCGACCAGTCCGGTGGCCGCGCTGACCGGGCTGACCATGGGCGGCCTGGGTGCCGCGGCCGAGGTCCGCGAACTGGTCCGCGGGCTGGTCGCCGAGGGCCGCGCGGTGGCCGATGCGCTGGGCATCACCCTGGACGGCGACCCGATGGAGCTGATCGGCGACGCGGCCCAGCACGCGGCCGGGCATCAGCCCAGCATGCTGCAGGACGTGCTGGCCCGGCGGCCCACCGAGATCGGCGTGCTCAACGAGGGCATCGTCCGGCAGGCCCAGGAAGCGGGCGTCCCGGTGCCATCCCACCAGGCCGTCACCGCGCTCATCCACGGCCTGGAGAACTCCTGGCGGTAGGCCATCCCGGCCCGGCCTGACCGGCCGACGCAGATCCTGCCTCCACCTGCGGGTTTGCGCAGATACGGGTTCTCGCCGAACCTTTCTGGTCCCGGTTGCTACTTACTGTGCATGCGAGAAGCGCTGCTGACCGGGAGGTGCCTTGCCTGCTCCCCAATACGCGCAGATGAGCCCGCGGCGCAATGAGGCCGATGAAGCCGATGACGCCGCGCTGCTCCGGCGAGTCGCGGATGGTGACCGGGACGCGCTCGGGGCGCTGTACCGGCGGCATGCGCACGTCGTGCTGGCCCAGATCCGGCTCGCCGTCGGCGAACCGGGCCTGAGCGAGGAGATCCTGCAGGACACGATGCTGGCCGTGTGGCGGGGGGCCGGCTCGTTCCGGGGTGTGTCCCAGGTTCGGTCGTGGATCATCGCGATCGCGTTGCGGCAGGCCCGGGACCGGCTGCGCCGCCGCCGGGTGGCGGTGGTCGCCGATGAGTCCGTGTTGTCCGGGCAGGCGGCTCCGGATCCCGGCCCGGAGGCGCAGGTGCTGGAGCGGGCCGAACTGGCCGTGGTGGCGCAAGCGATCCGCTCGCTCAGCCCGGGGCACCGTGAGGTGCTCGGGCTGGTATTCGGCGCCGACCTGACGCTGGCCGATACCGCGGAGGTTCTCGGGGTGCCGGTCGGGACGGTCAAGAGCAGGCTGGCCGCGGCCCGCGCCGCGCTGGCCCGCGCCATGGGTGGAAAGGGAGTTGGGCGATGATGATCGACGAGCAGGCTCACCTGGGCGTGGCCGAGCTGACCGGGCTGGCTAACGGGGCGCCGCTGGGCACAGCAGCCGGTGCGCACCTGGACAGCTGTCCCGATTGCCAGGCCGAGGTGCGCAGCTGGAGTGTGATCGCCGCGGGTGTGCGCACGGTCATGGCCGAAACCCCGGCGCCGGCCGCGGCATTGGACGGCGTGCTGGCCGCGATCGGCGACGAGGGCACTGCTTCCGGCAGGCCGCTGGCCGTGGCGTCGCCAGCGGCCAGCCGGCCCCGCCGGGCTCTGCCGGGATGGCACCCGGCCGCGGCCGCCGCGGTAACCGTGGCGGTCCTGGGCGGCGGGGGGCTGGGGATAGCGTCCACGCTCTCCCCGGGTGTGCGCGGGTCCGGGCAGGTGATGACGGCCGCGCTCACCGCGACGAGCTGCCTCAGCATGAAGCTGGCTATCGGGAGGCTGACCTCGGTCTCGGGCAGCACTCTGGTGCTCAAGCCGGTCACCGGCCCGGCGGTGCGGGTTAGCACCACCCCCTCGACCACGGTGACCCGTGAGGTCAAAGGCACGCTGGTCGACGTGCGCGATGGAATGCACGTGATCGTGTCCGGGACCGGCTCCGACAGGAAGATCACGGCCAGGCGGATCGGCGTTACGCCCAGTTCGCTGGCTGCGAAGGCACCAGTCCTGAACGTGCAGGCCCGGCCGATGCGGAACTTCCAGCCCGCGCTCGCGATCGGGCTCGCCAATGGAACGGTGGCCGACGCGACCACCGGGGGTTTCACCGTGGACGGGCCGGGCGGGACCCATGTCCGCGTCAGCACATCGAGTTCCACGACGGTTGTCACGCTGACCAAGGTCACGGTGGCCGGCCTGCGGACGGGCGAGCGGACCGTGGCGGTCGGCTCGGTGACCGGCCATAATGCGCTGGCGGCCAGCAGCGTCGAGCAGGAGGACCTGCCGCTCAGCCAGCTCGGGCCGGCCGCGCTGCCTCCAGCTGGCTATCTGCCGGCGCCTCGCCTGCTGCCCACGCAGTTCCCCCGGTTGCTGCCCCAAAGGCTGCCCCGCTCCCTGCGCAGGGTCTACGGACGGCCCGGCAAGCTGCCGACGCCCTTCCCGGCCGTGCTGCCCAGCCCGGGCGCACTTTTTTCCGGCCTCGGCTGCAACGCGCGGGCCATCGCGGCCATCGGCATGCTGGTCGCCCCCTGACCCGAATCTGCCCGCGCCCACCCACCCGCGACGGGGGCCCGGGGGCGGGAGGCTGTGCGGGGGGAGGCACCTGAGCACCTCCCGCCCCCGGACTGGGGAATTCTGGCTACTCGACCACAGTAGCGAAGTTCCGCGAGCCTGTCACGTACTTTCGAATACCTTCTCGAAGAAGTACGGGTAAGTGGCCCGGCCAGTGGGCCGGGTGACTCCAGAAAAAACATCGGCCATCCGTTGAACCGTCCGCTGACCAGGTGCGTTAGTAACCGTAACGAGTTAACGATCAAGGAGGCCGCCGCGCGAGGCGGCGGGCGCGACGGATCTGCCTGCGGACCGCGCGACCCGCAGGGTACAGTCGCTGAAGTCAGTTTGCTGCGGGTAGAGTAGTTCCGTGCCATTCTTGGAGGCTTGCCCAGAATGGCAATGGAGCGTTCCGTTATGCGGCTGCCCGCGCCTTCCTCGGTTACTCAGTCCTACACGGGTTAGCGCTGCGGTCCTCGCTGACCTGGTACGACGGCTATTCGTAGTCAACCTCTCCGCTTCGCTGCCCGGGCTGGACTATGTCTGGGAAATTCCTGAGCGAAGTATGTCGATTCGGTCTCAAATGCGGTCTGGCTAGGTCTACTGTGATCGGCCGGGAGCGGAATCCGGAAGGGGAAAGGGGGCCTACGTGGCCTACCCAGAAACTTGGGGATCCGGACGATCGCGGCGAAGGCTGATCGCGATCGCGGGCGTGGTGGCGTTGGTGATCGGGGCCGGCGTGGCCCTGCTCATCGGGCCACGGAGCCTGTTCGGCGCCGCCAGCAACACGGCCAACGTGGCAGGATGTGCCACCGCGGCCACCTCGGCGGCACCCACCACCAGCACGCAACCCAGCGCGGCGGCCGCCCAGTCAGGCACCCAGGCCAACACGGCCGCGCCGCTCAGCACCGCACCGGCCACGACGGCCGCGGGCACCACCAGCACGGCCGCACCAGCGGCAACCGTGCCAGCCGCGGCTACGTCCACGGCGACCACGGCAGCTACGGCACCAGCCAGCACAGCCACCTCGGCGCCCACGACATCGGCCACCGCGACGCCATGCCCATCGGCCACGGCGACGGCCAGCGCAGCGGCGGCCGCGGCCAATGTGTCGTGTGACATCGTCGTGCCGCCCAACCCGCTCAGCGCGCAGGGCCTGGCCACGCCGTACCAGCTCACCGGGCCGGACGGGATGTCGGCGGCGGCCTCCGGCTGCACCATGGCCAACTTCGCCAACCTCGGAGCGTTCGTGCAGGCCACGATCCTGAACCCGAGGAACGGGCAGCTGAGCGTGTACGAGCCGCTGGTTATCACTCAGGGCACCCAGCCCGCGGCGGCCCCGGTAGTGCCCAGGCTGCCCCGGCGCGCCGTGGTGACCATCGACTTCGGCTTCAACGGCACGAACCTGACCCAGGTCGGGGCCACGCCGGACGCGCTGCGCCAGGGCAATTGCGTGAACGGCCTGCCCGGGTCGATCTTCGGGCAGGTGTCGTTCTGCAACGGGACCGGCTTCTTCAACGCCGCGTTCCGGGCCGAGCGGGAAGGCCGGCTGCGCATCCCGGCCGCTGGCGTGTCGCCGAAGACCGGCCAGGCCTGCCCGACCACGCGCAACTTCAACATGGTGGACCAGGACCCGAGTGACAACGTCACCACGACCTACCTGCTGACGGCCAACGGCCAGACCGCGCAGTTCAATCCGGCCAACAAGGCCGGGCTGGCCGGTGCCACCCCGGTCAACAACGGAAGTGACAACGAGCTGCTGGACGCGTTCCTGGACCCGACGCTCGGCTGCACCCCGTTCGAGGCGCCGGACCTGTCCCAGGCGGGTACGCCGGGCACCTCGCAGGCCCTGGACGAACTGTCCGCGGCCAAGAACCAGCAGGCGCCGGTCGCCGTGGTCCCGGAGAACGACGAGATGGTGCTGGTCAACAACAACTTCAGCGTGCAGAAGACCGACCTGTACCGGGCCGAGGTGGGCCAGCCGGCGGTCTCGCCGCTCACCGCCGCCAGCAGCCCGGCCATGTTCTGCCAGAACATGGTCAACATCCAGACCCCGTTCCTGGCTAACACTCAGGCGCTGCTGGCCACCGGCACGTCGCCGGTGCTCGCGGTGGGAAACAACCTGCTGACGTTTATGGCCAACCGGCTGAGCATGTCGTTCACCAACCTCGACTGCCAGAACTTCGGCCTGACCAACCCGGTGACGGTCAGACTCGATGGGAACGGCGCGGCCACTGCGGCCACGTTCAACACCGCCCAGCAACAGGCGGCCAACCAGGGCCACACTGGGATGCCACGTCCGGGTCGGCGGATGGGCCGGTGGCACCACCGGTTCCAGGACCCGTCTGGGATGTAGTCACCCGGCGGCAACCGCACCACCAGCGAGCGCCCGCAGGCCACCCGGCCCGCGGGCGCTCGCTCACGCCGGGCTGTCGTCGGCCAGCCGGGCGGCCAGCCGCCGCAGCGCGGGCACGGTCGCGGTCAGCCGGGCGCGATCGGCGGCCGGCAGCCCGCCCAGTACGTCGGCCAACTGCTCGCCCCAGGACTGCTCGCGCCGCTCCCGCGCCGCGTAGGCGGCCGCAGTCGGGAACAGCCGGGCCACCCGGGCGTCGGCGCCGTCCTGCCGCCGCTCCAGCGTGCCCCGGGCGATCAGCAGCCGGATCGCCGTGCTCGCGTTGCTCGGCTGCAGGCCGAGTTCGCGGGCCACGTCGTTGACGCTCAGCCCGGGGCGGCGGACCAGCAGCCGCATTACTTCGAGTTCGGACCCGGGCAGCGGCTCCTGGCGGGCGGCGGCCACCCCGATCGTCCGGGGCAGCAGCCAGCCCAGATCGTGCAGCACGACTGCCAGGTCACGGGCCGCAGTCTGGCTACCAGCAGCTGCCCCGACCGCGGCAGATCCACGCTCTGTGGCCACCCCTGGCTCCCTCCCTTGCCCGCTATCGGCGCTCATGGTATCTCTAGAGATATATATAACTTTATAGGTACTGTGCGCCAGGGAGGTGCGGGCGAGAGGTGGTGCGGCGAGCAGCGGTGCAGCGGGCGGCCGTAGGGCCACGGGCGGTATGCGGCCGGTGACTGGTACCACGCTGGCCATCCCGGGCTTCGCCGGGCAGCTCATTGGCCCAGACCGTGACGAGTACGACGAGCTACGTGGATGCCGGCCAGTGTGCTCGGCCGCCCGGGCATCGTGTCCGTCATCGAGTGGTCCGGTGAGCCGGATGCCGGGCGCCACATTCTCACCGCGCTCCGGGACGACCTCGGGCCGGTGGCCAGCGAGCTCAGCATGGTCCCGTTCAGCATCATGCAGACCGAGGGCGACGAGTTCTTCGGCCCGGGCCTGCTCTCCTACGTCAAGGCCACGTTCGCGGCCGGCCTCTCGCCGGACCTGATCGACGTGGTCATCGCCCAGGGACAGCGGCTGGGCTCGGAGGTGTCCCAGATCGAGCTGCTCAGCCTGGGCGGCGCCATCACCAGGGTGGCCCCGGAGGCGACCGCGTTCCCGCACCGCGACGCGGGCTGGCTGATCAACATCCCGGCCAGCTGGCGGTCACCCGACGACACAGATAAAGAGGTGCGCTGGGTCAGGGACACGTTCGCCGCCGTGGCGCCGGTCTGCTCCGGCGGCGCGTACGTCAACTTCATGGACCACGACGAGCAGTCCGGCGACCAGGTCGCTTACGGTGGCACGCTGCGCCGCCTGCAGCAGGTCAAGGCGGTCTATGACCCAGGCAACGTGTTCCGGCTGAACCAGAACATCACCCCCGGCGGCGCGGCATGACCGGGTGGCGTACGGCCGGGCCGCTCAGCCCGGCGGCCCAGCTGCAGATGGGCCTGTGGGGCAGCGACCCGGACGGCTGGGCCTGGCTCGCCGAGCCGCACAACCAGCCACTGTTCGGGGCCGTCCTGGACGCCACCGGCACCGGGCCCGGCACCCGGCTGCTCGACCTCGGCTGCGGCACCGGCCTGCTGCTTACCCTGGCCCAGGCCCGCGGCGCGACGGTGACCGGCCTGGACGTCACCCCCGGCCTGCTACAGATCGCCCGGGACCGGCTGCCCACCGCCGAACTGTGGCAAGCCGACATATGTAGCCTGCCGTTCGGCGACGCCGAGTTCGACGTGGTGACCGGCGTCAACGCCTTCCAGTTCGCGGCAGACCCACCGGCCGCGGTGGCCGCGGCGGCCCGGGTCACCCGGCCCGGCGGCCTGGTCGCGGTCGGCACCTTTGCCGCGCCGGAGCGGGCCGAATCGACCGCCGTGCACCTGGCCATGGCCGCGCTCAGCCCGCCGCGCCGGCAGGCTCGACCACGCGCCCTACGCGCTCACCCGGGACAACCTGGCGGCCGCGCTGGCCGCGGCCGAACTGGAGCAGCAGGCCGAGGGCGAAGTCGAGTGCGTGTGGCGGTACGCCAGCCGGGCCGACGCGGTGCGCGGGCTGATCGGCTCGGCCGGCGGCACCCGGGCGGTACAGGACGCCGGCCGCGCACCCGTCCGCGCCGCGATCGAGGGCGCGCTCGCACCGTTCACTGACCCCTCTACCGGCGAGATTTCTATGCGTAACGCTATGCGCTGGGTGACTGCCGTCCGCTCGCCGGCTGAGTAGCGCCCTCAAGCCAACTACGTGGCTGAAACTTTGCTGCCGTCCTGACTAGGTGGCTGAAACATCCATGTAGTGCCGGACCGGGGGTGCGGGTGCGGGGCCGGGTGCTGGGGTGGGGCGGGGCGCGCAGGCGGGTTAATCCCGAAGGGACTGCCAGAAGGACAGCACGCCTTCGGTCGGCTGGTGGACTTCGATCGGGTGGCCGAACAAGGAGCCGCCGGCGAACCAGTCGGCGACCGCCCCGCCCACCGACGTCGTCAGCAGGGGGCAGCCGGCAGTGGCCAGGTGCTGGCGTTCAAGAGGAAGGTTGCCGGTTGTCCAGGCGACGTGGCTGACCGCGCCGGGCTTGGCGCCGAGCTCGGCCTCGTCCCAGGCCTGCTCCCGGGTCGGCGCGACGTGCACGGCGAGCGGGCCGGACAGCAGCCGGAAGTCGGCCCGGGTCCGCCCGGCCGCGGCCTGCGCCTCGAGGAACCGCGGGTACAGCGGGGTGTGCACCATCGAGGCGAGGCTGTAGCCGCGCTCGCCCGCCCGGGTCAGGCTCTGCGGGCCGAGCGCGGCGATATAGATGCGCGGGCCGGGCTGCTGCACCGGCTTGGTCGTCATCTTCACGCCGCGGAACGTGAAGTACTTGCCCTGGTGGGTGAACTCCTCGTCGGTGAAGCACTTCTCGATGACTTCGAGCGCCTCGTAGGTGCGGCCGAAAGACTCTTTCGGGTTCGACGCCGAACACCGCGCACTCATTGGGCATCGGGCCGGCGCCGATGGCCAGCTCCAGCCTGCCGCCAGAAATGATGTCCACGCTGGCCGCGTCCTCGGCCACCCGGATCGGGTTGTGCAGCGGGAGCAGGAGCACGTAGGTACCGATCCGGATGGTGCTGGTCCGGGTAAGCGGCCTGGGGGTATCCGGGTGGTTGCGCGCCGTCATGGCCAGGCCGACGTCCATGCCGCTCCCTCAGGGGGTCTGTGGTCTTGCATCGCGATGTTCTCGGCTAATAAAATCATGTTCCGCCAGGCGAATGTCAAGGTTTGCGACGTGTGGGGGGTGCAGTGGCCGTTGGGTGAGTTCACCGGCTTGTTCGCCGAGCGCGGCCAGCCCGGATACGAGACAGCCCGGACCGGCCGGGTGTTCAACGCACGGCACCCGGACCGCTACCCGGCCGCGGTGCTGCTGGCCGCGGACGACGCCGATCTGGTGGCCGGGATGCGCTGGGCTCGCGAGCGCGGGCTGCAGGTATCCGTGCAGGCCGGCGGGCACTCCTGGGCGGTGTGGAGCGTGCGTGACGACGCGCTGCTCATCGACCTGGGCGAACTACGGGACATGGAGTACCACCCGGGAACTGAGGTGGCGGCGGTGCGGCCCGCGGTGCGCGGCGGCACCGAGCTGGCCCCGTTCCTGGCTGCCCATGGCCGGGCGTTCCCTGGCGGGCACTGCGAGTCGGTCGGCCTGGGCGGTTACCTGCTGCAGGGCGGGCAGGGCTGGAACGGCCGGCTCTGGGGCTGGGCCTGCGAGAACGTACTGGGCATCGACGCGGTGACGGCGGACGGCCGGCTGGTGCACGCGGACCAGACCGAGAACGCCGACCTGTACTGGGCCGCGCGCGGCGCCGGGCCCGGTTTCCCGGCCCTGGTCACCCGGTTCTACCTGCGCACCTACCCGAAGCCGTCGGTGATGGTGCAGGACACCTGGACGTTCCCGCTGGAGTCAGCCGGGCCGCTGCTGGACTGGCTGCACGAGATCCTGCCCGGCCTGCACCGGTCGGTCGAGCCGGTGGTGGCCGCGACCCGGCTGCCCGGGGTGCCGCTGGACGACGGGGTGCGCCGACCTTCCGGGACGGTGCTGCTGCTGCACACCACCGTGATGGCGGACTCCGAGGCGGAGGTGGCGGAGCGGCTGGCCGTGTTCGACGCGGGCCCGCTGGCCGGGCGGCGGCTCGGTCACGTCCGGGGGCTGACCACGATCGCTGCGGAGAACGAGGCACAGACGCTGCAGAACCCGGTCGCGCACCGGTACATCGTGGACTGCACCTGGAGCGACGCGCCTGCCGCGGACCTGGCCCCGGCGCTGCACCGGATCTGGTCCGAGCTGCCGACCGAGCACTCGTTCTCGATCTGGTACGGCTGGCGCCGTCGCGGCCGCTGCCGGACATGGCGTTCTCGGTGGAAGCCAACGTGTACCTGGCCACGTACGCGATCTACACCGACCCGGCGGACGACGAGCGGTACGCCCACTGGGTACACAGCCGGACTCACGATCTGGCCGGTACCGGGTGCGGTGTGTACCTGGGGGACACCGACTTCCAGCGGCGGCACGACCGCTTCGTCTCCGACTCGGCGTACCGGCGCCTGGCCGAGGTGCGGGCGCAGTGGGACCCAGACGGCGTGTTCTGCTCGTACCTGACTCAGCCGGGCGACACGGCGCGGCTCAACCAGCGCGGTACCTAAGAGCGCGGTGAGTTTGTGGTCACCGGTGACCACAAACTCACCGCACTGATGAGATCAATCCCTATCAGCGGAGGATGAGGCCGCCGTCTACGCACAGGGTCTGGCCGGTGAGCGCGGCGGCCACGTCGGTGGCCAGGAACGCGACCGTGGCCGCGACGTCCTGCGGGACCAGGGTGCGGGGCAGCGCCTGGCGGGACCGGACGCCGTCGAACGCGGCGGCCGGTGGCCGGCCCTGGCCGCCGGGGTGTCGGTCAGCCCGGGGGCCACGCAGCTGACCGCAATGCCATCGCGGCCGAGGCCGACGGCCAGCGTCCGAGCCAGCGCGACCAGCGCGCCCTTGCTGGTCACGTACGGCAGCATGTCCCCGGCGGGCGGGGACCAGATGGTGTCGGACACCACGAAGATGATCCGGCCGAAGCCGCGGGCGGCCACGCCGGGTGCGAACGCCTGGGCCAGCAGCAGCGCGGACTCCACGTTGACCGCCTGCACCCGGCGCCAGCTGGCCAGGTCCAGGCCGCCAGGTCGGCCCGGTCGAACGCGGCGGCCGCGTGCACCAGCACATCGCATTGGCGGTGCTGGTCCAGCACGGCTGCGGCGGCCGAACGGACCTGCTGCTCGTCGGCGAGGTTGACCGCCGGGCCCGCCGGGCCGTAGCCCACGACGACGACGTCGGCCTGCTCGCTCACCCGCGCTGGACCAGTTCGATCAGGTTGCCCTCGGGTCGGCCAGGAAGGACATCCGGACCCCCGGTTCCGGGGCCGGCTGCGGCGGCATCACCTCACGGGCACCGTGGCCGAGCAGCCGGACGTGCGCGCCGTCCAGGTCGGGCACGTCGAACGCGATGTGCCCGTAGCCCTCGGTCAGCGCGGCCTCGGCCGGGTCGGCGGCCCGCAGCCCGGGGCGCCCGCCTGCCCGGTGCAGCAGTTCGATCCGGTGCCCGTGCTCGGCGTGGCGCAGCATCACGATGTCCAGGCCGACACTGTCGATCCGCAGCGCGATCTCCCGTTCCAGGCCGAGCGCCGCGCAGTACCAGGCCTCCGCCTTGGCCAGGTCGGCCACGTTGACGCCGGCGTGGTCAAGACGCATGCGACACCTGCCTCACCTGGTCGAGCAGGAAGCCGGCCGACCGCACGATGACCTCGGTGGTGGCGTCGTCGTCCAGTTCGGGGAACATGTGACTGGCCCCCTCGACCAGGTCGATGGTGACCGAGCCCCCGGCCGCGATCAGCGCGTCGGCCAGCCGCTCGCTCTGCCGGATCGGCACCAGGTCGTCCGCGGTGCCGTGCACCAGCAGGAACGGCGGCGCCCCGGGGTGGGCGAAGCGCACCGGGCTGGCTGCCTCGGTCAGGTCCGGCCGCTCGTCCAGCGGCGCGCCGATCAGCTGGGCCTCGCGTGAGTCCGGCCCGCGGTCGCCGTGCCCGCCCGCCTGGTCCACGTCCCCGGACAGCGCGGCCAGGTCAGCCGGGGTGTACCAGCAGACCACGGCGTCCACCGGCGGCTCCGGCGCGGTCAGCGCGAGCATCGCGGCCAGATGGCCGCCGGCCGACACGCCCCAGGCCACGGTGCGCGGGGTGGCCACGCCGAAGCTGGCCCGCTCGCGGGCCAGGAAGCCGGCCGCCGCGGACACGTCCTCCAGCTGGGCCGGGAAGACCGCCTCCCCGCTCAGCCGGTAGTCCAGGCTGGCCACGGCCAGGCCCATCGCCGCGACGCGCTCTAAGAACGACGGCGACCAGGACCGGGCCGCGCCCGGGCCATCGGAGCGGCTGCCCAGCCGCCAGCCGCCGCCATGCAGGTACAGGCAGAGCGCCTGGGCCTGGCCGGCCGGTACGTAGAGATCCAGCGCGACCGGGCGGTAGCCCGGCGGCCGGGAGTAGACGACGTCCCGGTGGATGGTGACGGTCATCGAGCCGCGGGCTCCTTATGGAACCGGCCGCCCTGCACGATGTACTCCAGGTTGCCCGGGTCCTGCAGGATCTTCACGTCGTCGGCCGGGTCGCCGCGGACCACCAGCAGGTCGGCCAGGTAACCGGGGGCGAGCAGGCCGAGCTCGTCGCCCATGTCCATCAGCTGGCCGCCCAGCATGGTGGCGCCGCGCAGTGCCTCCAGCGGGGTGAAGCCCAGCACGTTGACGAACAGTTCCAGGTCGCGGGCGTTCCGCCCGATCGGGTTGTTCGGGAAGCCGTAGTCGCCGCCGGGCAGCACCCGGATGCCTCGTTTGCGGATCTCCGGGTACACCGCCGCCATTCCCTCCAGCGCGGCCACCGAGCCCATCTTCTCCGCCTGGGCCCGGTCGATGCCGTACTCCTCGCCCTCGTAGACGTTGGCGTAGATGATGCCCGGGGCCGGGGACACGAACACGGTGTCCTTCACCGACTCCAGCAGGTCCAGCGCTTCCTCGTCGGCGTAAGTGCAGTGGTAGATGCTGCGGAACCCGGCCCGCACCGCGACCTTGACCGACTCCGCGGCCTGCGCGTGGCAGTTCAGCCAGACCCCGGACTCGCGGGCCTGCTCGCCCGCGGCGGTCGCCTCGTCCTGGGTGTACTGGGTGATCTGCGAGCCGCCCGGGATGAACACGTCGTCGTTGGACAGCAGGAACTTCACGCTGTCGAAACCCATGGCCGCCTGCTCGGCCACGAACGCGCGGCAGGCGTCCGGGCCCTGCCAGTCCGGCTCGACGTGGCCGTCCGGGCGGACCGGGTGGTTGTCCCGCTCCATGCTGGCCGCGCGCATCCGCGGGCCGGGCACCACGCCGGCCTTGATCTTGTCGCGCAGGATGACCTCAGTCGGCATCGGCAGCAGCGAGCCGGCCGAGTAGACCGAGGTGAACCCGGCGTCCAGGATGATGCGGGCGTTCCGCTCGGCCCGGGCCAGCTCGTCTTCCATGCCCTTGATGTTCCGGAAGAAGCTGACATCCACCGGCGGGTTGAAGGACGGGTCGATGTGCCCGACCGCCGACGGGAAAGTGAGATGGCCATGCGACTCGATCAGGCCGGGCATGACCGTGCACCCGGTCACGTCGATGACCTGCCCGGCGCCATGCTCGCCAGGGGCGGACCAGCCCGGGGTGACCGACACCACCCGGTCCGCTTCGACGGTCACCTCGCCGGGCGCGGCCGGCGAGCCGCTGCCGTCGAACACGAGGCCGTTGGTGAAGATGGTGCGTTCCACGCGCGCTCCTCAGCAGGCGCTCCTCAGCAGGACTGCCCTGCAACTGCTTTCATCAGTCGAGAACGACTTTCTAATTATCTGTTTCCGAGAGTCTTGCCTGGCCGGTACCCGGGTGTCAACAGGTTCCACCGACCGGGTAAACCGGACGGGTGCCCAGCCCTGTCACCGACGCGCACACGCACCTGCTGCCGCCCCGGCTGCAGGCCGCGATCCGCGATTTCTTCCATGCCCGTGGCTTCCCCGGCGACGGGTTCGCCTACCCGGCCGACCCGGGCGAGGTGTGCGACCGGCTGGCCGCCGAGGGGATCGGCGCGGCCTGGTCGCTGCCCTACGCGCGGCGGCCCGGCTCGGCCGCCGAGCTGAACCAGGCCATGGCCCGGTTCGCCGCGGCGCAGCGCGGCAGCGGCGGTGCGCTGCGGGTGATCGGCGGCTGCACCGTGCACCCGGCCGACGACCGCCCGGCCGACCTGGTCCGGGCCGCGGTGGAAGACCTCGGCCTGCGGGTGCTCAAGCTGCACTGCTCGGTCGGTGACTTCGCGGCCGACGACCGGCGTCTCGACCCGGTCTGGGAGTACGTGTCGGCGGTGGCGCTGCCGGTCGTGCTGCACGCCGGGCACGCGCCGGACGGCTACACCGAAGCGGCCGAACTGGCCCCGGTCGCGACCGTGGCCCGCCGCCACCCGGAGGCGCGCATCATCATCGCGCACTGCGGCCATACCGCCAGCGATGTGGCGCTCCGGCTGGTGGCCGAGCATCCCGGGCTGCACGCCGACCTGACCCCGGTGCTGCACCAGCCGGTCCAGCCCGACCCAGCCGCGCTGGCCGCGGTGGCGGGCAAGGTGCTGTTCGGCTCGGATGCGCCCAACACCGGGCTGAGCGTGTCCAGCCTGCTGGCCGGCCTGGCCTGCGCCGGCCCGGCGCCGACGGCGACGGCGACGGCGGCCTGACCGCCGCTCACCGGGCGGCCATCACCGGCGGCACGGCCCGGCGGCTCATCGAGGATGTGCGTACTTGAGCAGAAAAAGAGCCGCCGCCCGGTCGGTGGACCGGACGGCGGCTCTCGGCTGAGACGAGCTAGCCTCAGGCGGCGATGGACGCCTGTGACCTGGCTGGCTCCAGGGCCAGGCTGAGCACCTCGCGGACGTCGCTCACCGCGTGCACGGTCAGCTGGTTCCGCACGTCCTCGGGCACATCCTCCAGGTCGGGCTCGTTCCGCTTCGGGATGAGCACCGTGGTGATGCCGGCCCGGTGCGCGGCGAGCAGCTTCTGCTTCACCCCGCCGATCGGCAGCACCCGCCCGGTCAGCGAGACCTCACCGGTCATCGCCACGTCCGAGCGGACCAGCCGGCCAGACAGCAGCGAGGCCAGCGCAGTGGTCATGGTGACCCCGGCGCTCGGCCCGTCCTTGGGCACCGCGCCCGCGGGCACGTGCACGTGCACGCCGCGCTCCTTCAGGTCGCCGACCGGCAGTTCCAGCTCCGCGCCATGCGAGCGCAGGTAGGACAGCGCGATCTGGGCCGACTCCTTCATCACGTCACCGAGCTGCCCGGTGAGGGTGACACCGGTGGTGCCGGTCTCCGGGTCGGCCAGCGACGCCTCGATGAACAGCACGTCGCCGCCAGTACCGGTGACCGCCAGCCCGGTAGCCACACCTGGCACCGCGGTCCGCTCGGCCGACTCCGGGGTGTGCCGGGGGTGACCCAGGTACCCGTGCAGGTCGGCCACGTCCACGGTGACCGGCAGCGTGGCCTCGCCGGTCGCCACCTGGGCCGCGACCTTCCGCAGCACCCGGGCGATGGTCCGCTCCAGCGACCGGACACCGGCCTCCCGGGTGTACTCGGACGCCAGCCGGTGCAGCGCGGCGTCGGTCAGCGTCACGTCGGACGCCTCCAGGCCGGCCCGCTCCAGCTGCCGCGGCAGCAGGTGACCCTGGGCGATGGTGACCTTCTCGGCCTCGGTGTAGCCGTCCAGCTGGATCAGCTCCATCCGGTCCAGCAGCGGGCTGGGAATGCTCTCCAGCGCGTTCGCGGTCGCGATGAACAGCACGTCCGACAGGTCGAGCTCGACCTCCAGGTAGTGGTCGCGGAACGTGTGGTTCTGCGCCGGGTCCAGCACCTCGAGCAGCGCCGCGGTGGGGTCGCCCCGGTAGTCCGCGCCGAGCTTGTCCACCTCGTCCAGCAGGATGACCGGGTTCATCGAACCCGCCTCGCGGACGGCCCGGACGATCCGGCCGGGCAGCGCGCCGACGTAGGTGCGCCGGTGACCGCGGATCTCCGCCTCGTCCCGGACACCGCCCAGCGCGACCCGGGCGAACTTGCGGCCCATGGCCCGGGCCACTGACTCGCCCAGCGAGGTCTTGCCGACCCCGGGCGGGCCGGCCAGCGCCAGCACCGCGCCGCTGCGGCGGCCGCCGACCAGGGCCAGGCCCTTGTCCGAGCGCCGCTTGCGCACCGCCAGGTACTCGATGATCCGGTCCTTGACGTCGTCCAGGCCGGCGTGGTCGGCGTCCAGGATGGCGCGGGCGCCGGTGATGTCATAGGCGTCGTCGGTGGTCTCGTTCCACGGGATCTCCAGCACCGTGTCCAGCCAGGTGCGGATCCAGCTGCCCTCCGGCGACTGATCACTGGACCGCTCCAGCTTGGCGGCTTCCTTCATCGCCGCCTCGTGCACCTTCTCGGGGAGGTTGGCCTTCTCGATCCGGGCCTTGTAGTCCTCTTCCTCGGTGCCCGGCTCGCCGTCCAGCTCGGACAGCTCCTTGCGGATCGCGGCCAGCTGCTGGCGGAGCAGGAACTCGCGCTGCTGCTTCTCCATGCCCTCGCGGACATCGTTCTGGATGGTCTCCGCCACGTCCAGCTCGGCCAGCTGGTCCCGGGCCCACCCGGTGAGCAGCTCGAGCCGCTGCTCCGGGTCGATCGTCTCGAGCAGCTGGGTGCGCTGCTCCATGGTCAGGTACCCGGCGTAGCCAGCGCTGTCGGCCAGCGCGGACGGGTCGGTGATCCGCTGCAGCACGTTGACCACCTGCCAGGCGCCACGCTTCTGCAGGATGGTGGCGGCCAGCCCGCGGTACTCCCGGGCCAGTTCCTGGGCCCGCTCGGACGCGGGCGGCTCGTCGATCACGGTGCCCTCGACCCACAGCGCCGCGCCGTTGCCGGTTGTGCCGACGCCGATGCGCACCCGGGACAGACCGCGGATCACCGCGGCGGGCTCACCGCTGGGCAGCCGGCCGGTCTGCTCGACCGCACCCAGCGTGCCGATCGCGGGGTACTTACCATTAAGCCGCGGCACCAGCAGCACCTGCGGCGTCTTGTCTGACGCACCTGGCACCGCCGCGGACATCTGCGCGGCCTGGATCGCCGCGCGGGCCTCAGAAGCGGAGGTGTCCAGCGGCACCACCATCGTCGGCAGCACCACTGAATCGTCCAGTGGCAGCACCGGCAGGCGGAGTGTTTCGCTCATGGTCACTTCCTGAAAATCGGGCTTGTCGTTTCCCCTTCAACAAGGGCCAGCGCGGTTTGTTTTCCGGAATCCGTTCGCCCTCAGCGGACGTGCATTTGGGCAGGTCAGAGGGGATGCCGGAAAGGCGGCGCGCGCGAGCCGTGCGCGAAGAGAGCCGCCACCTCGAAGGCGCCCCATAAAGCCCTGGGCCAATACCCGGGGGGGTAGCGACGCTGGCAACAACCATGTGCCGGGCCCAGCTATTCCCAGGGCCCCAGCCTGTCCGCATGCGGGCCGGGCGTAGCTTGTACGAATGAGCGAGCTGCCACCAGAACCACCACACGAGCCATCCGAGTTCCACCACAGCCGCCGCCAGCACGCCGGCGAGATCGACCGGTTCAACGAGGACCAGCTGGACGAGCTGACCGAAGAGGAGCGGGTGGACCTCGGCGTAGACGCCTTCGACCCGGACGAGGTGCCGCCAGCCACCGACGACCCGGTGCCCACCGACGTCACCGACAGCCCGGTGTACCAGGACGCCCGGGCCGAGATCGACAAGGAAGAGGCCGAGGGCGAGCTGCGGCTGAATAAGGACGGGTTCCCGCCCACCAGGTACGACGAGAAATAGCCCGGACTCAATTGGCGAAGTCCTGGGTCAGCCACACCGTGCCCGAGCTGTCCCGGGACACGGCGATGCCGATGTGCGTGAACGTCGAGCTCAGGATGTTCAGACGGTGACCGTCGTCGGGAGGCCTCTCGTCCAGCATGCTCTGGGTCAGCCCCACCGCCATCTGCGCGATGGCCGCCCCGGTATCGGCCATCGGCCCGCCCTCGCCGATGTTCTCCCCGGCCGCGGTCCAGTGCACGCCGGCCGCGGTCTCCCGCGCGCCGAGGGCCGGCTCGCCCGGGCACTGGTGGGACAGCCCGCAGCCGGCCGCCATCACCGCATTGTGCCGGCCCGCGCTGGTATCCAGGCCGGCCAGCACCGTATAGGCGGGCAGGCCGGCCTGTGCACGAGCTTGATTAATCAACGCCAGTACCTGCTGGGCCGCCGCATCCAGGCTCGCGGTCTGCCCGGCTGACGGGGTACCAGTCGCGGTATCGGCCGGGGTGGGCCGGGCTGATGTGGCAGGCGCTGGCGTTCGGCGGGAATGGTGGGGGTGCCGCGCCGCCGGGATACGCGGCGCTACGCCGGGCTGGTGGTAGCTGGTGGCCAGCGGCCGGGCGCACGGGGTGGCCGCGGCCACCCGGGGGCAGCCCGCCGCCGTGGCGGTGAGCTGGGCCGGCCCGGTGGCGCCGGTCATCCGCGGCGCGTGGCTGGGCTGGTGCGTGATGATCAGGGCCGCCACCGCCACCGCAGCCACCGCGAACAGGGCGCTGAGCACAAGGGACCGGCCATGCCGCCTGGATCCGTGCGCTGGCATCGCGCCACCTCCAACCGCCGATGATCGTAGCGGTGGCCGGGCGGCGAGATGCCCGGTTTGCCTGCCCTGGTGGGCTGCGGCCGGGACAGCTCAGGTGATCATGGCAGGGAGCGGAGGAGAGTGCCGGATGTCAGACCGCATCGTGATCGACGGCTCGTCGCTGACCTGCCCTCAGGTCGCGCGGGCCGGCCGGGGCGACGCGAGCGTCGAGGTGGCCCCGTCGGCCGTCGCCGCGGCCACCGCGGCCTGGCAGGTGGCCCGGGAGGTGGCCGCGGCCCGGCCGGTCTACGGCCGGACCACCGGGGTGGGCGCCAACCGCACCGTCCAGGTGGCCGCGGCCGAAGCGGCTGAGCACGGGCTGAACCTGCTGCGCAGCCACGCGGCCGGGCCGGCCCGCTGCTCGAGCCGGATCTGGCCCGGGCGATGCTGGTCGTCCGGCTGAACCAGATCGGGGCGGGCGGCTCCGGGGTGGACCCGGGGGTGCTGGACGTGCTGGCCGACGCGATCAACCGGGGGTTCGTGCCGCCGGTGCCGCGGTACGGGGCGATCGGCACCGGCGACCTGACCGCGCTGGCCGCGACCGGGCTGTGCCTGCTCGGGGAGCGGGACTGGCTGCTGGGCAGCGGCCCACCGCCGCGCTTCGCGCTGCGCCCGGTCGAGGTGCTCGGTTTCCAGAGCAGCAGCGCCGCGACGCTGGGCGAGGCCGCCCTGGCCTGCGCCGACCTGACCCGGCTGAGCCGGGCGGCGGTGCCCATCGCGGCGCTGTCACTGCTCGCGGTGCGCGGCAGCGCCGAGCCGTTCGCGGCCGCGGTGCAGCGGGCCCGGCCGCATCCCGGCCAGCAGCAGGTCGCCGCGGCCGTCCGCCAGCTGACCGAGGGGCAGCCCGGCCCGGCCGCCAGGCTGCAGGACCCGTACGGCTACCGGGCGTTCCCGCAGGTGCACGGCCCGGCGCTGGACACGGTGGCGCACGCGTCGCACGTGGTCACCGTGGACATCAACGCGGCCAGTGAGAACCCGCTGGTCGACCCGGCCGGGCACACCGTGTGGCACAACGGCAACTTCCACGCCACGTATGCCGGTCTGGCGCTGGACGCGGCCCGGGCGGCGCTGTTCCAGACCGCGGCGCTGGGTGCGGCCCGGCTCGGCACGCTGGTCGAGCCGGCCTTCACCGGCCTGGAGGCGTTCACCGCGGACACCCCGGCCAGTTCGGGGATCATGATCCTGGAGTACGTCTGCCAGTCTGCGGTGGCGGACATCCGCCGGCTGGCCGCCCCGGCCGCGCTGGGCAGCGCGGTGCTGTCCCGCGGGGTAGAGGAGCACGCCGGCTTCTCCACCCAGTCGGCCCGGGCCAGCAGTGAGGCGACCACCGCCTACCGGGCCGTGCTGGCCTGCGAACTGGTCGGCGCGGTGCGAGTGCTCCGGATGCAGCGCCGCGGCCCGGTCACCGGCCCGCTGCGGGCCGCGTTCGACGCGGCCACCGCGGTGCTTGACCCGCGCACCGCGGACCGCCCACTGGACGGCGACCTGGCCGCCGCCGACGGGCTGCTCGACGGGTACGCCGACCTGACCGGCTGGTAACCAGCGCGCGGACGTGGTTTATCGTGGGCCGGTACTGACACGGCGGCAGTGAGGAGACCTGATGAGCATTCTGGGAACCCGGGTGGTGCGGACCGAGGACCCACGATTGCTCACCGCCGGAGGCACCTATACCGACGATCTCCGGCTGCCGGAACTGGCCGGCGCGCTCCGGGTGACGTTCGTGCGCAGCCCGGTGGCACATGCCGAGATCACCGGCATCGACATCAAAGAGGCGCTGGACAGCCCCGGCGTGGTCGCGGTGCTGACCGCGGCGGACGCCGATGACCTGCCCCCGGCGGCCAGGCCGGCCACCGAGCCGCTGCTGGCCACCGACCGGGTGCGCTACGTCGGGGAGCCGGTCGCGATCGTGCTGACCGAGGACGGCTATCAGGGCGAGGACGCGGCCGAACTGGTCAACGTGGACTACACGCCGCTGGACGCGGTAATCGGGATGGACGCCGCGCTGGCCGATGAGTCGGTGTTGTACCCGGCGGCGGGGTCCAACGTGCTCCGGTCCGGCGGCGGCCCAGCGCCGGACGGCGCGTTCGACGGCTGCGACGTCGTGGTGCAGCGCACGTTCCCGAACCAGCGGGTGGCCCCGGTCCCGCTGGAGGTCCGCGCGGCCGCCGCCACCTGGGCGGAAGGTCGGCTCACCTTGTGGGCCAGCACGCAGAACGCGCAGCAGGCCCGGGATCAGGTGGCCGAGGCGCTCGGCCTGGACGCGGCGGAGGTGCGGGTCATCACGCCGGACGTCGGCGGTGGCTTCGGTGCCAAGATCGCCACGGACCGGGACACCATCGTGGTGGCCTGGGCGGGCCGCCGGCTCGGCCGGCCGCTGCGCTGGGTGGAGACCCGGAACGAGAACCTCCTTGCCATGGTGCACGGCCGGGCTCAGCAGCACACGATCCAGATCGGCGGCACCCGGGACGGCCGGATCCTCGCCTACCATCTGGACATCGTCCAGGACTGTGGGGCCTACCCGCGGTTCGGTCTGTTCCTGCCCAACCTGACCCAGCTGATGGCCAGCGGCGTGTACGACCTGCCGTACTGCGGGTCCAGTTTCCAGGTGGTGGCGACCAATACGACGCCGATCTCGGCCTACCGGGGCGCCGGCGGCCCGAGGCCACCGCGGCCATCGAACGCGCGGTGGACCTGTTCGCCGCCGAGATCGGGCTGGACCCGGCCGAGGTGCGCCGCCGCAACCTGGTGCCGCCGGACGCGTTCCCGTACACCACCCCGGGCGGCGCGGTCTACGACACCGGCGCTTATGAGGCGGCGCTGGACAAGGTGCTGGCCGCGGCCGGGTACCCGGAGCTGCGCGCCGAGCAGGCCCGCCGCCGCGAGCGCGGCGACGCGGCGCAGCTCGGCATCGGGGTGTCCTGCTACGTCGAGATCACCGCCGGGGACTATTCGGGTGGCGAGACGTCCCGGCTGGTGGTGGACGGCACCGGGGCGGCCACCGTGTACACCGGCAGCTCGCCGCACGGCCAGGGCCACGCGACCGCGTACGCCATGCTGGTGACCAGCGAGCTCGGCATCCCAATGGACCGGATCACGGTGCGGCACGGCGACACCGACGAAGTGCCCCGGGGCGTCGGCACCTACGGCTCCCGCTCGCTGCAGCTCGGCGGCAGCGCGGTGCACCAGGCCGCGGTGGAGGTGCGCGGCCAGGCCCGCGGGCTGGCCGCCGGCCTGCTCGAGGCCAGCGAAGCCGACCTGGAACTGGATCTGAGCCGGGGCGTCTGGCAGGTGCGCGGCGACCCGGACACGGCGCTGAGCTGGGCCGCGGTGGCCGGGCAGGCTGGCCCGACGGGGCTGGCGGCCGATGTCGAGTTCAAGCCGGCCAGCCCGACATTCCCGTTCGGCGCGCACGTCGCGATCGTCGAGGTGGACACCGAGACGGGGAAGGCCACCCTGCTCCGGCACGTCACCGTGGACGACGCGGGCCGGGTGCTGAACCCGGTGCTGGCCGAAGGGCAGCGGCACGGCGGCATCGCCCAGGGGGTGGCCCAGGCGCTGCTCGAAGAGGTGCGCTACGACCGGGACGGTAACCCGCTGACCGGCACGCTGGCCGACTACGCCGCGATCACCGCCACCGAGCTGCCGTCGTTCGAGCTGGTCTCGATGGAGACCCCCACGACCGTCAACCCGCTTGGGGTGAAGGGCATCGGCGAGGCGGGCACGATCGGCGCCACCCCGGCCGCGCTGAGCGCCGTGGTGGACGCCGTCGCCCACCTTGGCGTCCGGCACATCGACATGCCAGCCACGCCGCTCCGGGTGTGGACCGCGATCAGAGAGGCGCGCTCGTGAAGGTGACGATGACGGTGAACGGCGCCGAGGTGGCCGCGGAGGTCGAGGACCGCACGCTGCTGGTGCACTTCCTGCGCGAGACGGCCGGGCTGACCGCGACCAACGTCGGCTGCGATACCACGTCCTGCGGGGCCTGCACGGTGCTGCTGGACGGTGAATCGGTGAAGTCGTGCACCGTGCTGGCCGCCCAGGCCGATGGGCACGACGTGATCACCGCAGAAGGGCTGGCCGGGCCGGATGGCGAGCTGCATCCGGTGCAGCGGGCGTTCCGCAGTGAGCACGGCCTGCAGTGCGGCTTCTGCACCCCGGGCATGGTACTGGCCTCGGTGTCCCTGCTCCGGGAGAACCCGCAGCCCACCGAGGAACAGGTCCGGATGGGGCTGGAAGGCAACCTGTGCCGGTGCACCGGCTACCACAACATCGTCCGCGCGGTGCTGGCCGCCGCCGGGGAGATGGCCGGGTCCGGTGGGCTGGCCACTGGGGACCTGGCCACCGGAGACCTGGCCACCGGAGACCTGGCCACCGGTGAGGTGGCCCGGTGATCCCGGCGCCATTCACCTACCAGCGCGCGGCTACGGTCGACGAGGCGCTGGCGCTGGTAGCCGAGTACGGCGATGAGGCCAAGTTCCTGGCCGGCGGCCATTCGCTGCTGCCGCTGATGAAGCTGCGGCTGGCCCAGCCCGAGATGCTTGTTGACCTGGCCCCGCTGCGCGAGCTGAGCTACATCCGCGACGCGGCCGGGCACATCGCGATCGGCGCGCTGACCCGGCACCACGACCTGGAGCACTCCGCGCTGCTGACTCAGGCCGTCCCGCTGCTGGCGCACGCGGCCGGCCAGGTGGGTGACCCGCAGATCCGCCACCGCGGTACGCTCGGCGGGTCGCTGGCGCACGGCGACCCCGCCTCCGACCTGCCCGCCGTCATCCTGGCGCTGGACGCGGTCATGGTGGCCCGCGGGCCGGGCGGGGAGCGGGAGATCGCCGCCGCTGACTTCTTCCAGGGCCTGTTCGAGACCGCGCTGGAACCGGATGAGCTGCTGGTCGAGATCCGGGTGCCCAAGCCGGCCGCGGCCGGCTGGTCGTTCCAGAAGTTCACCAAGCGGGCCATCGACTGGGCCATCGTCGGCGTCGCGGTGCAGGGCAGCGCGGTCGCCCTGGTCAACATGGCCAGCACCCCGATCCGGGCGGCCGGGGTGGAACGCGCGCTGGCCGCCGGGGCCGCACCCCGGGACGCGGCGGCGCACGCCGCCGACGGGACCAGCCCGGTCGAGGACATAAACGCCACCCCGGCCTACCGTGAGCACCTGGCCCGGATCCTGACCGGCCGGGCCCTCGCGGAAGCCGCCGGGAGCGCCGGACAACACGTCAAGGAGAACCCATGAGCCCCCGCACCAGCCCCCCATTCCGCGCGGACCACGTCGGCAGCCTGCTCCGGCCGCCTGAGCTGCTGGCCGCGCGCGCCGACTTCGCGGCCGGCCGCATCCCCGCCGGGCAGCTCCGGGCGGTGGAGGACGCGGCCATCACCGACGTGGTGAAGATGCAGGAAGCGGTCGGCCTGCAGTCGGCCACCGATGGCGAGTTCCGGCGCGCGTCGTGGCACATGGACTTCATCTACCAGCTGGGCGGGATCAGCAAGGCGCCGGGGAACCTGGCTGTCAAGTTCCACAATCCGTCCGGCGACATCGAGTTCACCCCGGCGTCGATCCTGGTGGACAGCAGGGTTCAGATCGACGACACGATCTTCTCCGGCGACTTCCGGTACCTGCAGTCGGTGGTCACCTCGGCGGTGCCGAAGCTGACGATCCCGTCGCCGAACATGGTGCATTACCGGGGTGGGCCGGCCTCGATCGATCCGGTGGTGTACCCGGATGTGGAGGAGTTCTGGGCGGATCTGGCGGCGGCGTATGCCGATGAGGTGGCCCGGCTGGCCGCGCTGGGCTGCACGTACCTGCAGTTTGATGACACCAGCCTGGCGTACCTCAATGACCCGGCGCAGCGGGCCGAGATCGCCGGGCGGGGGGAGGATGCTGAGCATCTGCATCTGCGGTACATCGGGCAGGTCAACGCGGCGCTGGCGGCTAAGCCGGCCGGGCTGGCCGTGACGACGCATCTGTGCCGGGGGAACTTCCGGTCCTCGTGGGCGGCGTCGGGGGGTTATGCGGCGTTAGGGATGTTGGCGCCCGCCCCGCCCGGATTGTTCGGACCATGGCCGGTGCCGTATGTGCCGCCGGTCGTTTCGGAGGTTCCCGTCGGCGCATGGCTGCCCTCTGCCGGGGCTGGAGCAGGCGACATGCCGGCACCCGTCGCGCCTTGCTGGCCGGTCCCGGTTTGGGCCATTGCCGTGCCCGCGAGCGCTGCCGTCGCGATCGTGGCGAGTATGATTTTTCGCATGTCGTTCGTCTCCCTGAAGTTTGCTGTCCGGATCGCCCGGTCACGTTCGTCCCAACGATGCCGCTTCCACGCGGTTCCCGGCAGGCCCCTCCAACGGCGCAGTGGCGCTCGGGCTGTTCCCTTGGTCAGACCTGGGGAGGAGCATGGTGGACTGAGGTGACGACAAGAAGGCGGAGTGCGGCAGCTATAGGGCACGACTGCTGCGCACTGGCGATGAGGCGGGGGCCGGAGCGGCTTCGAGACCGCCCCGGCGGCTACGCTGGAGCGGCCTCACGCCGACCAGAAACGTGCAGCACTTCTGGTCCGTGTGTGCAACCGCGTGGAACACGCCTTGGGCGTGTTCGTGCAGGGCGGAAACGGCTTAGTGCTTGGCCCGGGACGTGTGCCGGGTGGAAGCGCGAATGACGGCCGGACGCTCGGTGGCGGTGCATGCCTCGGTGCTGATCGGCTGCGTCAACTCCTTGCCGGCCGCATAATCTCGGGCAACTCCGCGTCGCTGCGCAGGGCCATCACCTCGCTGAACATCGGCAGGTGCTCCTCGCAGAATAGCGTGCCCCGCTTCGTCCCGGCCTGCGACTGGCTGTTGGCGAGTTGGGTGACGTAGTCGTCCTGCTGCTTCTGGCTCGTGCGGCCGTAGGAGCGGCTGAAGTAGCCGCCGAGCTGCTTCTCGTCGGAGTTCAGCTCGGATTTGTAGCGGTTGACGAACGCGTTGTAGCGGTCCCGCGCGTCGCAGGCGAGGGCGACGACCATGAGCTGGCTCTTCAGGCCCTCGACGTCGATCGCCGCGCGCTCGGTAGGGCGCACGCAGGACGCGGTGGCGGCGAGGGCAGTGTGTCCGAACACGATTCCGGCGACGGTCACGCAGATGAATGGCACGCGCATCACGCAACTCCAAGGCAGAGGGTCCTGCCCGGCCCGAGGGCTTGGAGCAGTGAGGGAGGTAAAGCCGCTCTCATCGCCGCTTGCAATAACGAAGAGCGTGAGCGGTCCACCCCTGTTGCCTAAATGGCGCAAGCGGGCATCCTGGGCGTCCGCGCCGCCCGTGCGCAGGCTCATCCCACCAGGAACCACAGCCGGAACAGCATCGTCTCCGTCCAGGTCTGGCGCCGCAGCCCCGGCGTGCCGAGAGCGACCAAGCGCGCTCCCGGTCCGCCGGCGAGGCCGCGATGGATCCGGTCCAGCACGGCCCGGTTCGGAGCGGCGACGAGGCCGGGCTGCGCACGCAGCGCCGCGACGTTCTCCCGCAGCACGTGCATGAACACGCCCGGTCCCCGTCGCAGCGCCGCGGCCGCTCGGCTCCCCATGGAAGGTGGCGCTCCGACCAAGTTCCCGGCGTGCTGGCGATAGAGCACGACCGGCTCCGGATCTACGATCAGTCGCCCGCCCGCGGCGGCGACGACCAGGTAGCTCCACCAATCATGCAGCGAGGTGGATGGCGGCTCGCTGCCCGCGATGAGGGCAGCAGCAATCCGGTTCATCATCACCGTGCAGCCCGTGGCAACGTTCTGGGTCAGCGCCGCGGGGAAGCCGAGCGGGCGGATCGGGGCGGAGACGCCTAGTTGGCCGAGCCCGGCATCCACCAGCACCTGCCGCGCGCAATAGAGTGCGGGCGTGCCGGGCGGAACGGCGCCGAGTGCGGCGGCGCCGCGGGCAAGCTTGTCCGGAAGCCAGACATCGTCCTGGTCCGCGAAGGCCACGAGCTCGGCATCGCCGGCGGCACGGAGCAGCGCCATGAAGCTCGGCGTCGGCCCGAGGCGCCCCGAAGGC
Organism: uncultured Actinomycetes bacterium; assembly: GCA_963758575.1. GTDB lineage: Bacteria > Actinomycetota > Actinomycetes > Streptosporangiales > Streptosporangiaceae > RYN-230. The sequence goes on along the minus strand of CAVWWE010000016.1, from coordinate 13,360 downwards.
CCGACGACGCCGCAGCGGCCCCTGCCCCCGCCGCGCATCCAGGATGCCATGATCTCGGGCGTCCCATCCTGCGAGCCGTCATCGCGCCAGAGCAGGGTCCAGTCGGGGCAGGTCTGAGCGAGGAAGCTCGCGAGCTGGTCGCCGAGATAGGGGGCGCCATCGTAGGTGGAAAGCAGGACGGCGATGCGCGCTCGCATCACCCCCCAGGCGCCAAGAGGGAGGGTGCCAGGATGGCGGCAACCGTACGCGCGACCGCATCGCGCCAAGGCGGCAAGCGGGCATCGAAAGCCTCGGCGAGCCGGGAGCAATCGAGCCGGCTGTCAGGTGGACGCAGGGCTGGAGTCGGCCAGTCGGCCGTTGCGATAGGCGTAACCTCAGGGATGGGCCGGCCGTGCCGTGCCGCCGCCTCGAACACTGCGAGAGCGAGACCGTGCCAGGTCGTGTCGCCCGTTCCTGCGGCATGGAACACACCGCGGTATTCGCGTCGCCAGCCCGCGAGCACACGATCCGCCACACGCAGCACCGCGGCAGCGAGATCCCAGGCCGAGGTCGGGCAGCCCCGCTGGTCGGCGACGACGCGCAGCGGGACGCCGCGTCCGGCGGCCGAGAGCATGGTCCGCACGAAGTTCTTGCCGACGGGCGAATAGACCCAGCTCGTGCGCAGCACGGTCACGCGGTCCCACGCCGCGAGTGCCTGCTGCTCCCCCGCGAGCTTCGTGCGCCCATAGACGCCGGTGGGGTTAGGCGCGTCCTCTTCCGTGTAGGGCGCGCCTTTCAACCCGTCGAAGACGTAGTCGGTGCTGAGATGGATCAGGGGGATGCCGCGCTCGGCGCAGAGGCGGGCCAGCCGGGCCGGACCGTCCGCATTCGCGCGCCGAGTGGCTTCGGGCTCCTGCTCGGCGGCGTCCACGGCGGTCCAGGCAGCAGCGTTGACGACGAGAGCGGGGGCGTGCACCTCCAGGATTTCTTCCAGGCTCTCCGGTCGATCGAAGTCGAATGCCGGGCGACCGACGCGGACCACGCGCGCACCGCCAAGATCGGCTAGCGCACTCGCGAGCTGCCCGGCGCCGCCGGTGACGAGGATGGGGCGGGCAGCGCTCACGAACCCCACCCGCTCAGAACAGCGGCCCGCATTCCGCCCACCCCGGCAGGGCGCGATCCTTGTCGGAGAGGATCGCCTCGTCGGGCGGCACAGACCAGGGCAGCGCCAGCTCGGGGTCGTCCCAGCGGACGCCGCGCTCGGCGCCCCGGTCGTAGAGGTCGGTGACCTTGTAGATCACTTCCGTGTCGGGCAGGAGCGTGCAGAACCCGTGCAGGAAGCCCGGTGGCACCCAGAGCTGCGCCCAATTTCGGCCGAAAGCTCGGCCGCGACATGGCGGCCAAAGGTCGGAGATGCCGGGCGCGCGTCCACGGCCACGTCCAGGATCGCGCCGCGCACGCAGCGCACGAGCTTGCCTTGGACGCGCGGCGCCACCTGGCAGTGCAGCCCGCGGATGGTGCCGCGCTCGCGCGACAGGCTCTGATTATCCTGGACGAAGGGCAGCCCGATCCCGGCCTCCTCGAAGCGTGTCACGCCGAACACCTCGGAGAAGAAGCCGCGCTCGTCCCCATAGCGGTCGGGAACGACCAAGATCACGTCCGGGATCGCGAGGCGCTCGACCCTCATCGCTTCGCTCTAGTCCCTTGCGGCTTCACGCGTGCAGCCCGTCCGCTAGTTCGAGCAGCAAGCGGCCCAGCTCCGTCTTGCTGAGCCGCTTAGCGGCGCCGCGTAGCCTGTCGGCGTCCATCCAGCCCATGCGGTAGGCAACCTCCTCGGGACATCCTACCAGCATCCCCTGGCGGGACTGGATGGTCTGCACGAAGGTCGCGGCCTGCAGGAGCGAGTCCGGCGTTCCCGCGTCGAGCCAGGCGCAGCCGCGTCCCAGGCGCTCGACGTGCAGGGAGCCTTCCTCCAGGTAGAGCTTGTTAAGGTCGGTGATCTCCAGCTCGCCGCGGTGCGAGGGGCGGATGCGGGCCGCCATCTCTCCCACCCGGCTGTCATAGAAATAGAGACCCGTCACCGCCCAGTTGCTCAGGGGCGCCGCCGGCTTCTCCACGATGTCCTGGGCGCGGCCCTCGTCGCTGAAGCTGACCACGCCGTATCGCTCCGGGTCGCGCACCTGGTAGGCGAACACGGTCGCGCCCTCGGGGCGGCTCGCCGCCGCACGCAGCAGCACGCCGAGGTGGTCGCCGAAGATGAGATTATCGCCCAGCACCAGCGCGCAGGCCTGCCCTTCCAGCCAGTCGCGCCCGATCAGGAAAGCCTGGGCGATGCCGTCCGGCCGCTCTTGCTCGGCATAGCTGAAGCGCACGCCGTATCTGCGCCCCGTCGCCGAGCAGGCGGCGGAAGGCGGGCAGGTCCTCGGGTGTGCGGATGACGAGGATGTCGCGGATGCCGGCCAGCATCAGCACCGAGAGCGGATAATACACCATCGGCTTGTCGTAGACGGGCAGGAGCTGCTTGCTCGCGGCCAGCGTCATCGGGATGCAGCCGCGTGCCGGAGCCGCCCGCGAGCAGGATGCCCTTCATGCGGCCGTACCCAACCGCTCGCCGGCGTAGCGCCGGGCGCGGATGGCCTGCCACCAGGGCTCGTTGTCGAGATACCACTGCACGGTCCGGCGCAGCCCCGCCTCGAAGCCGTGCGGCGCGCGCCAGTCCAGCCGGGCCTCGGCGCGGGACGGGATCGATCTCGTAACGGAAATCGTGGCCGGGCCGGTCGGCGACGAAGCGGATCAGCCGCTCGCGCGGCCCGGCCGGGTCGGGGCGCAGCGCATCGAGGGCGGCGCAGATGCCGCGGACCACGTCGAGGTTGCTGCGCATCTGCCGCCACCGATGGTGAGCGTCTCGCCCGGCTCGGCGCGCTCCAGCGCGAGGGCCAGCGCCTCCGCGTGATCGTCCACGTAGAGCCAGTCGCGCACATTGGAACCGTCGCCATAGACCGGCAGCGGCTTGCCTTGCGAGCGCGTTGAGGATGACCAGCGGGATCAGCTTCTCGGGGAATTGCCAGGGGCCGTAGTTGTTCGAGCATGTTGGTGACGAAGGCCGGCAGCCCGTAGGTGTGGTGCCAGGCGCGGACCAGGTGATCGGTCGCAGCCTTGCTCGCGGAGTAGGGGCTGCGCGGGTCGTAGGGCGTCGCCTCGGTAAAAGGTGGTCGTCAGGGCCGAGCGCGCCGAACACCTCGTCCGTGCTGACGTGGTGGAAGCGGAATCCCGCCCGGCGCGCGGCAGGAAGACCCTGCCAGTGCTCGCGCGCGGCCTCCAGCATGGTGAAGGTGCCGACCACATTGCTCTGGATGAAGGGCGCCGGGCCGTCGATGGACCGGTCCACGTGCGTCTCGGCGGCGAGATGCATGACCCAGTCCGGGTCAGAGGTCGCGAAGGCGTCGCGCACCGCGCGCCCGTCCGCCACGTCCGCCTCGATGATCCGATGCCGCGCGTGCTCGCGCACTTCCTCCAGCGCGTCACGGCTGGCGGCGTAGGTCATCTTGTCGAGAGTTGTGACGTCGTGCCCGGTGTTCCGGACGAGGTGACGAACGACGGCGGAGCCGATGAAACCGCAGCCGCCGGTGAGAAGGATACGCATTCCGGAAGGCTACTCCCCCTTGCCGGGGCCGCACATTGGCAGCGTAGGCACGCCGAGGCAACCCGGCGCCTCGACGCGACGGGCAGACCATCCTATCTCGGCAGGGATCCCATCATCACGGAGACCCCCATGCCGCTCCCTTCCATGGACGACGCGACGCGCACCGAGATCGAGGCCGCCGCCTTCCGTCGCCTCGTGGCGCATTTGCGCGAACGCACGGACGTGCAGAACATCGACATGATGAACCTCGCTGGCTTCTGCCGGAACTGCCTGTCCCGGTGGTTCCGCGAGGCTGCCGCTGAGCGCGGGGTCGTGATCGCCGACGCGGACGCGCGCGAGTCGTGTATGGGATGCCCTATAAGGAGTGGCAGGCTCGGTACCAGCGCGAGGCGACCACCGAGCAGAAAGCTGCGCTCGAGAAGACGCACCCGGCGCATTGACCGCGTCGCCGCCCTGCCCTACCTCCGCCGCCTCTTGCATTTAGGGGAGTTCGATGGCGCTCGACGCAGCGGAGAAGGATCGCGAGACCGGCGGCATCGCTGCGGACCGCCTGCGCAGCCTGATCGAGCGCATCGAGCGCCTCGAGGAGGAGCGCAAGGCGCTCGCCGGCGACATCAAGGACATCTACGCCGAATCGAAGAGCGCCGGGTTCGACGTCAAGGTGATCCGCCAGATCATCCGCATACGGCGGCAGGAGCCGGCCGAGGTCGAGGAGCAGGAGACGCTGCTCGACGTGTACCGCCGCGCGCTCGGGATGTGAGCAGCGATACACAGCGAAGCACGCGGGCAACACCCGCGTAACATCCGCGCGGCAACTCCTCGCCTCCAAGGAGGCTCTGCCATGATCTTCGACGCCGCTCTCCACCTTGTCCGAATGCTGCCGCTGCTGTGCGGCGGCAGGCTGCGCCGGATCGCGCGCCTCGCCCTATGCGGGCTGGTCCTGGGCAGCGCTGCGGGATGCGTCGTCGCGCCCGTGCCGACGCGGGTCGGCTACTACCATCCCGGCATCTGGGTGCCCGCCCACTGGAACGGCTGGCACTGGGTACGAGGCCACTGGGCGTAGAACCATGACAGCCAGGTGACAACGCCGGGTGCATGGCTTCCAGCGCGGGGCGGAAGCATGGTTTGATCGACCCGCCGCAACCTCACCCAGGAAGATGCCATGCGCCGCCTCGTCGCCCTGCTCGCCGCGACCGTGCTGGCCGTCCCCGTGCTGGCCCAGCGAGGTGCGGTCCAGCCGGCCGGGCCGCCTCCGCACAACGTCCTGCTCTTCGTCGCAGACGGCCTGCGACCTGGCATGATCAACGACCAGAACGCGCCGGCCATGGCCGCGCTGATGCGTCGTGGCGTGCGCTTCGCCAACACGCACTCCTTGTTCCCGACCTTCACGACCGCGAACGCCTCGGCCATGGCCACAGGGCACAAGCTCGGCGACACTGGAGATTACTCGAACACCATCGACGCCGGCTTCGAGGTGCCGGGCGCGGGGAGAAGCCTCACGCCGTTCCTGGAGAGCGACCCCGTGCTCGGCGACGTGGATGAGCACTTCGCGGGCGATTACCTCAACCAGGAGACCGTGATGCGGGCCGCGCGCGAGGCTGGCCTCAGCACGGCGACCATCGGCAAGCTCGGGCCTGCGCTGATCTTCGACCACCAGGAGCGCACCGGCCAGCAGACCATCGTCGTGGACGACTTCGACCGGCCGCCTGGGCGGCATTCCGTTGAGCGACGAGATGAAAAGGCGCCTGCAATCCGGGGAACTCGGTATCCAGGCACCGACGCGTGGCCCGAACGCGCCGGCCGGCACCTTCCAGACGCCCGGCACCCTCACCGCGAACGTCGAGCAGCAGGACTGGTTCGTCCGCGTCACGGTCGAGGCCGTGCTGCCCTTGTTCAAGGAGCGAGGCAAGCCGTTCATGCTGGTTTTCTGGTCGCGCGATCCAGACGGCACGCAGCACAACCAGGGCGACAGTCTCGGCCGCCTGCTGCCCGGCATCAACGGCCCGACCTCGCTCGCCGCCATCCGCAACGCCGACAACGACCTTGCGGCACTCCTCGCCGCCGCTCAAGGCGCAGGGTCTTGACACGACGACGGACGTGATCGTGACGCAGCGACCACGGCTTCTCGACGATCAGCAAGGAGAGCGCGACCAGCTTCGCCGCCGCGCAGCGCTACGCCGATGTGCCGGCCGGTTTGTTACCGCCGGGCTTCGTCGCCGTGGACCTGGCGCACGGCCTCAACATGCCGCTGCTTGATCCCGACGCAGGCTACGCGCCGGTCAGCGAGGGCCACCATCCGTCCCGCGGCAACGGGCTGGTCGGCGGCGACCAACAGCATCCCCGCGTGGTCGTTGCCTCCAACGGTGGCTCGGACCTGGTCTATCTTCCTGACGGCGACGCGGCACTCGCCCGGCAGATCGTCGCCGTTCTCGCCGCCCAGGACTACGTGAGCGGCCTTTTCGTGAGTGACGATTTCGGCCCGATCCCGGGCACGCTGCCTATCTCGGCCATCGACCTCAAGGGCACGGCGGTCACGCCCTTCCCCGCCATCGTCGTCAACTTCCGCACGTCAGCACGGGCTGCGCCGACCCGGCCACCTGCGGCATCGAGGTGGCCGACCTGGCTTGCAGCAGGGCCAGGGAATGCACGGCAGCTTCTCGCGCTCGGATACGCTCTCGACGGGCGGCGCGAGCGGGCCGGACTTCAAGCCGGGCTTCGAGGACCCGGCGCCCAGACAACGCGGACTGGGGCAAGACCATGGCCCACATCCTCGGCCTCCAAGTCCCAGATACGGGCAAGCTCGTCGGCCGCGTGCTGACCGAGGCGATGGTGGGGACGGGCATGGACGAGATGCCGCGGTGGCATCACCGCCTCATGCTCAGCGCGCCTGATGCCATGGGACGCCGGACGGTATTGCAGACCCAGGTCATCGGCGACACACGCTACTTCGACGCCGCCGGCTATCCCGGGCGGACGTTGGGACTGGATGACGCGAACATACGATTGTTCTCGGGACAGTAGCACGGCACGCTCAAGGAACGCCGCGCCGCGGCCCTATTCCTCCGCGTGCGCCTTCAGCACCAGTGCCCGGCGCACCTTGTGGCTCGGTGTCAGCAGCCCGTTCTCCAGCGTGAAGGCCGGCACCAGCCGTGCCGCCGCACCCGCTCGTAGGCTGCCAGCTTCGCGTTCGCCCGCGCCACCGCCGCGCCGACCGCACCCTCGTCCGCGCCCTCCGCCGCGACGAGCAGCGCGCGCAGCCCGCTCTGCCCGTCGCCCGCCACCACCGCCTGCTGGATCGCCTCCTCGGCGCACAGTGCTCCCTCGAATCGCGCCGGCGACACGTTCTCGCCGCCCGCAAGCACGATCAGGTCACGCTTGCGGTCCGTGATCGTGAGGAACCCGTCCGAGGCTGAGCCTGCCCACATCCCCCGTGTGCAGCCAGCCATTCTGCATCACCTCGGCTGTTGCGTCGGGTTGGCCCCAGTAGCCGTCCATCACCAGCCCGCCCCGAACCAGCATCTCCCCATCGTCCGCAAACCGCAGATCGACCCCTTCGAGCGGCTTGCCAACCGTGCCGATCCGCATGGCGCCGAGTGTGTTCGCGGAGATCGCCGGCCCGGCCTCGGTCTGCCCATAGCCCTGCATCACGAGCAACCCTAGCGCCTGGTAGAACCGCTCGACCTCAGGCGCGAGCCGGGCGGCACCGCTCATCACGACGCGGAGCCTTCCTCCGAAGCGCTCGCGCACGGCACGGCGCACCCTTTTCTCATAGATTGGGTCGAGCAGACGGTCCGCGACCGTTGCGCGCCCGTCGAGCCGGCGCAGCCCCGCCGCGAGCGCCGCGAGGAACACGCTCCGCCGCCACGCCGGCCCTCGCGTAAGCCCGGCCAGGACGCGCTCCCTGATCACCTCCAGGACGCGCGGCACCATCGTCATGATCGTCGGCCGCACGGCCTGCATGTCGCTCGCCAGGTGCTCGACGCCTCGCCCGTACGTGATCTCCGTCCGAGACTAAGCAGGAAGAAGTTTCCGATCGTGTGCTCGAAAGCGTGGCTCAGGGGCAGGAACGAGAGATAGACCTCGTCCCGGAATCCTAGCGACCGAACCAGTTCAAGCCGCCCCGGAAATTCGACAGCATCGCCCGATGCGGCAGCATCACGCCCCTGGGATGCCCGCTCGTCCCGCGCGTGTAGATCAGGCAGGCAAGCTGCTCGGGTGGGATGCGCTCCGCTTCCCTGAGCAGCGCGCCAGGCTCGGCGGACCTCGACTTCAGCCCCGCCAAGGGCTCGCCCGCGCCCGCCTGCATCCCGAACACGCGCACGGGAATGCCCGCGAGCCGTGCGCCCTCCTCGACCTGCTCGGCGAGCGCAGGAGTGGAGACGATGGCTGCTCTGGCCCTTCTCGAGTCGGCCTTAATCAGGCAGGCGTGATCCGTCGGCTGATAGCTGGTGTACGCCGGGACCGTGACGGCGCCGAATGCCATCAGCGCCACCTCGGCAGCGACGACCTCCGGCCGGTCGCTGCATAGGACCACTCGGTCGCCCGGCTGAATGCCAGCGGCGCGCAGTCCACTCGCCAGCCGGGCGGCCCGGAGCGCGAAGCCGTCCCAGCGCGTTCCGACCCAAGCGCCATCTTCCCAATGCCTGAACATCGGGCGTGCGTCCCACTCCCGCGCCCGCCCCAGCATCATCGCGGCCACGTTCGGCCACTCGGGGTAGCTCTCCAACGCTTGCTCCTTCGGCGCTCCGCCCCAACCTTAAGCAAGAACGCCTATCAGCCTAGCAGGACCCATAGCAGATGCCCCATGCGTCATCCCGCCTTTCCGACGGCCTCCGGCCTCCTGCCCGGCTTCCTGATGGCCAAGTCGCCAGCTCGGCGGGGGAGCAGGCGCTCGGCACCCTCCCCGCCTGGGACCTGACGGACCTCTTCCCAGCCCCGGACAGCCCCGAGATCGCTGCCGCACTCGACCGTGCCGAGGCCGCGGCGAGCGCCTTCGAGGCGGCGAACAAGGGCAACCTCGCCACGCTCTTGGGTGGCGGGCTTGCCGCCGCCATCGCCGAGTATGAGCGCATCGAGGAGGAGCTTGGCCGGGCGATGAGCTACGCCCAGCTCCTGTTCTCCGAAGACGGTACCGACGCCGCGACGGGACGCTTCTACCAAACTGTCCAGGAGCGGGTGACGGCGATCAGCGCCCATCTCATCTTCTTCTCCCTGGAGCTGAACCGCCTCGACGACGCCGCGCTCGACGCCAAGCTCGCCGACCCGCTCCTCGCGCCCTGGGCGCCCTGGCTACGCGACCTCCGCGTCTTTCGCCCGCACCAGCTCTCCGACGAGGCCGAGCGCCTGCTGCACGACAAGAAGAAGCGCGACGGGACGCGCCGCCTGGATGCGCCTGTTCGACGAGACGCTCGCGGCGATGCGCATCCCGGTCCGCGGCGAGCCACTCACCGTCTCCGCCGCCCTGAACAAGCTCAGCGACCGCGACCGCAGCCTGCGCGAGGACGCGGCCAAAGCCGTGGGCAGCGTCTTCGGCGAGCGCATCCGCCTGTTCAGCCTCATCACAAACATGCTCGCCAAGGACAAGGAGGTCGAGGACAGCTGGCGCCGCTACCCGCACCCGGCGAGTTCCCGAACCGCTCCAACCTGATCGAGGACGAGGTCGTGGACGCGCTGGTCGCCGCCGTGACGGCGAGCTACCCGCGCCTGTCCCATCGCTACTATGCGCTCAAGGCGCGCTGGCTCGGCCTTCCCAAGCTGGAGCACTGGGACCGCAACGCGCCGCTGCCTGAGGACAGCGACCAGCTCATCCCCTGGGACGAGGCGCGCGACCGGGTGCTCTCCGCTTACGGCGCGTTCAGCCCTGAGCTGGCCTCCCTCGGTGGCCGCTTCTTCGAGCACCCTTGGATCGACGCGCGTCTGCTGCCCGGCAAATCCGGTGGTGCCTTCGCGCACCCTACCGTGCCTTCCGCACATCCCTACCTCCTCCTCAACTATCACGGCCGCACCCGCGACGTGATGACGCTGGCCCACGAACTGGGCCACGGCGTCCACCAGCTCCTCGCGGCCGAGCAGGGCTACCTGCGCGGCTCGACGCCGCTGACCTTGGCCGAGACGGCCTCCGTGTTCGGCGAGATGCTGACCTTCCAGGCGCTGCTCGCCGCGGAGAAGGACCCGGCGCGACGCCGGGTGATGCTTGCGGCCAAGGTTGAGGACCAGCTCAACACCGTCGTCCGCCAGGTCGCTTTCTACCAGTTCGAGGCGCGCGTCCACGATGAGCGCCGCAGCGGCGAGCTCCTGCCCGACCGGCTCGCCGAGATTCTGGCTCGACGTGCAGCGAACGAGCCTCGGCCCGGCTTTCGAGTTCACCCCGGACTACGGCGTCTATTGGAGCTACGTGCCCCACTTCATCCACTCGCCGTTCTACGTCTATGCCTACGCGTTCGGGGACTGCCTCGTGAATGCGCTCTACGGCGTGCATCAGGACGGCGTCATTCCCGACTTCGAGGCCAAGTATCTCGACATGCTCCGCGCCGGCGGCACGCGGCGGCACCGCGAGCTGCTCGCTCCTTTCGGGCTGGACGCCGCCGACCCCAAGTTCTGGCAACGCGGACTCGACGTAATCTTCTTGGTCTACCGACCAATTGGAGCGCACGTGATGGCAGACGGCGACCGCCCGCATTTCCTCGGCGAGCTGCGTCGTTTCGCCCGCACGTCCGGCGCCGTGGGCGGCATCGCCGCGCGCGTCGGGGCCGAGCGGCTGGGCCTGCGCACGAACCGCGCCGCGCACGCCGAGGACCTCAAAACCGTCCTTGGTGGCCTCAAGGGGCCGCTGATGAAGGTTGCCCAGATCCTCCTCGATCCTACCCGACGTTCTGCCCGCCGAGTATGCCGAGGAACTGGCTGAGCTTCAGGCCAACGCCCCGTCCATGGGCGCCGCCTTTGTCCGCCGCCGCATGGCCGGCGAGCTGGGGCCGGATTGGCGTACCAAGTTCGCCCAGTTCGATGAGCAGGCCGCCGCCGCGGCCAGCCCTCGGCCAGGTGCACCGCGCCCGGCTACCCGACGGCCGTGAGGTCGCGTGCAAGCTGCAATACCCGGACATGCCGAGCACGGTTGATGCGGACCTGCGCCAGCTCCGGCTGGCCATGGGCGTCTATAAGCGCATCGACAGCGCCATCCAGGCGCGACGAGATCTACGCCGAGATCGCCGAGCGCCTACGCGAGGAGCTGGACTATCTGCTGCGAGGCCGCGCAGATGCGGCTCTACCGTATCATGCTCGCAGAACGAGCGGCGCCGTCAGCGTCCCCGAGCCGGTGAACGTCTCTCTATGCTGCGCCTGCTCACCATGACCTGGCTCGACGGTCGCCCCATGGCAGACCGCATCCGCGGACGACCCGCCGCAGGAGGTGCGCGACGAGATCGCGCGCAGCCTGTTCCCGTGCCTGGTATGTGCCCTTCTACCGCTACGGCGTCATCCACGGCGACCCGCACCTCGGCAACTACCAGGTACGCGGCGACGATCAACCTGCTCGATTACGGCAGCGATCCGCGTTTTCCCCGCCCGCTTCGTCCGCGGCGTCATCGACCTCTACGACCGCGATCCGCGACGGCGACATGGACAAGGCACGGCACGCCTACGAGTTCCTGGGGTTTCACTGGCCTCCTCGCGCGAGAAGATGGAAATCCTCAACCAGTGGGCGGCGTTCGTCTATGAGCCGCTGCTCGATGACCGCGTTCGCCTCATCCAGGAGAACGGCGACCCGACCTTCGGCCGCTCGGTCGCGGAGAAAGTGCATACCGGGCTGAAGCAGACGGGAGGCGTCACGCCGCCGCGCGAGTTCGTGCTCATGGACCGCGCCGCCGTGGGCCTTGGCAGCGTTTTCCTCCGGTTGCGCGCCCGGCTCAACTGGTCGCAACTTTTCCACGAACTGATCGCCGATTTCAGCACCGAGGCAGTCGCAACCCGGCAGGCGGAGGCGCTGCGCGAGGCGGGGGTTCCGGGCGAATACGCGTAAGCCGGCGCCTTCACCGGCTGGAGGAGCTGGCTCAGGCCGCCCGCAATCCCTCGATAGCGCGCTGCAGCTCGCGCCGCAGCGACTTGCCTTCCGTTGCAATGTCGGAGGTTGCCGCCTCTATCGCCGCGACGGCTCGGCCGACCTTCGCCACGGCATCATCCGCCGCTGCGACGGCCTGCGACGCCAGGGTCGTCCGATCGGCGACCCTGGCCGCGGCAGCGGCGCTCTCGGCGGTTGCTGCCCGCTGCTCCTCAACTGAAGCAGCGATGGCCGCGGTCGTCTGTCCGAGCTCCGCGATCACCCATCCGATGTCGCGCAATGCGCCGAACGCCTGCTGTGCGGTTTCCTGAATGGCAGAGACCTGCGCACCGATCTCAGCCGTCGCTCGCCCGGTCTGCTCAGCAAGCCCTTTGACCTCGCCCGCAATCACAGCAAAGCCCCGCCCAGCATCGCCGGCCCGCGCCGCCTCGATCGTGGCGTTCAAACGGCTACCTATCCGCGCCGCACCCTTCACGAGGCCACTCACAGCCGCATTCGTCGCCTGCATCCCGGCAGCGGCGCGTTGGGCAATGGCAGAGGCGCCGCCGATCTGGCGCGTAATCTGCGCCGCCGAGGCCGCAATCCCTTCGACCGCACCTGCGATGGCCTGCGCCTCCTGCGACGCATCCGTAGGCAGCTGCTGCTGCCCCCGCCGTGGCCGGACGCGGCGGCGTGGGAAGTCTCGGCGAGCGCATATGCGACTCACGGAAGCCCGCCCGCTACTCCGATCAGCTTGGCGGCGACAGCACCGATGCCTTTCTCGACCTGGCCCGCCAGCGCGAGGCGCGACGCCTGGGCTGCTCCCGCCGCCCCCGCCTCGGCGCGCGGCGCAGCGCCTCGATGGCTGCAGCGCCATCGCGCCGGGCCTCCTCCGCACGCCGCTCCGAGGCCGCCAGCGCCGTCGTCGCGATACGCTGGAGAGAGGTCGCGAGCAAGAGCAGCACTCCGCCCTCGACCGCGAAGATTGCAACGTGCATCGCGGTGCGCAGCAGCGTGACCTGTGCGTCCGGATAGACGGCGAGCGGCAGCACGAAGCCAAGCCCCTCGTGATGCAGCGCGACGATCACCGTCGCGACGAGGATCGGGGTTACGTCGCAGAACTCCGCAAGCAGGGCGAGGCCGGGTCCCGCCAGGCGGAAGCGCTCGCGAAAAAGGGCGGAGACGGCCGCTATCGCGATGCGCGCCAGCCAGCCCGGCATTCCGGAGACCCCCGAAGACCTCGATGTCTTGGGAGATTACAGCAGAGTCCGGTTACGGAACCCCTAACGGGCCGACCCGGGCGCTACTTCTCCACGAAGGCTTTCTCGACGACGTAGTGGCCCGGCTCGGAGTGGTTGCCTTCCTCGAATCCTCGCTTCTTGAGCAGGGCTGCCATATCCGCGAGCATCGCTGGGCTGCCGCAGAGCATGATGCGGTCCCGCTCCCGGTCTATCGGGGCCAGGCCGAGCTTCTCCGGGATCGCGCCCGAGCTCAGCCCCGCGGTGATGCGGCCCTGGTTGCGGAACGGCTCGCGCGTCACCGTCGGGAAATAGTGGAGCTTGCCGCGGACCATGTCGCCCAGGAACTCGCTGCGAGCAGCTCGCGCGCTAGGTAATCCTCATAGGCCAGCTCGGCCTGCCAGCGGACGCCATGGACCAGCACGATGCGCTCGAAACGCTCTTGTAGGCTTCCGGGTCTTTCACGAT
>CAVWWE010000015.1:0-172797 GCA_963758575.1 uncultured Actinomycetes bacterium | reverse complement strand
GGACGGACTGGCAGCCTGCCCGCGTATGGCGCAACTCCGTGAAGGCCCAGCAGGGCTCTCGTGAAGGAGGCGGGTGTGACGATCGTTGGTCAGCCCGCACCGGGATGGACAGAGATTCTCCGGTACCGCGCCAACTCGCCTCGCGGGGCCGTCCTGGAGGCGGCGACTCCGAACGCGTTTGGGCTGAACCGGCCTGATATTACCCTGTGCGAGTGAGGCGCCGACGGCCATTGACGCGACAATGGCCGGGTGATGACGCCGACGGATCCTCGGTCATGCTGCGCAGCCGCGGGTCTCTAGGGCTGCCGGTTCTGGCGGCTGCCATCGGGTTGCCGGTGTCCGCGGTGGCCGATGCGTTCCTCACCCCTGGTCAGCTACCTGCAGGAGATCTGCACCCACCTTCACCACGGGCCGCCCTGGGCGGGATCATCCCCGCGGGGGAATCGCGGCGGGGCGTGCGCCTGAGGGGTGGCGATGACGTCGAGCAGGCCGGGTACAGGAAGCGGGCCGGGTACCTGAAGCAGGCGGCGGTGCGCAGGTAGCCAGCAGCGCTGCCCCTGGACCTGGATGTTCTGCTGTGCCTGGAGCTGGCCGTCGGCTCCGGCACGGGCACGGTGTCACGGTCCAAGCATGCCCGGGCTCTTCCGCCGGACGCGGGCACAGGTAGGGGAATTATCCATTCGGGGTGAAGCTCGGCATCGGCGCGCAGTGAAGGATCACTGCAGGTACGGCCAGGCTGGACGGAGATCGGTTATGCCTTCCCACGGTGACGTGCGCGACTTTGATGTGGTGGTGATCGGTGCGGGCCCGGCCGGTGCGGGGGCTGCGGAACTGGGCGGAGCCCTGGGTCACTCGGTGGCGCTGGTAGAGCGGGACATCGTCGGCGCCACCGTGGTCACCAGTGGTGGCGCGCCGACCAAGACATTCCGGGAGGTCGCGGTCTACCTCAGCGCTTTCGAGAAGGAGAAAATCTACGGGATCGCTCTGTCGGCGCCACCGGAGGTGATGTACCCGGCTGTCCGGGCCCGCGAGGTCAGCGAGCATCTCTGGCGGGCCACGCTAGAGCGGATCGGTGAGCGCGGCGTGCACCTGATCAACGGCGAGGCGTGGCCAGAGGCCGACCACTCGGTGGGAGCCCGGAGCGGCGACGGCACACAGAGGCGGCTTCGCGCTGAGCGGGTCATCATCGCCACCGGGTCCAGGCCATGTCTACAACCAGGCGACCGTGGAGGACGTGGTGCGGATGGCCTACAACACCCCGACCTACACCTACGGCTACAAGCTGGCCGCAGCCGACACGCTGGCCCGGCTGAACCTCGACGTGCTGCGCGCCATGCGCCTGCCCTCCCGGCTCACCGGATCTGACCAGGCGATAGACAAGGGCGGCGAAAGATGGAACTTGAATCGCTTAACGCCACCTTCGTCATCGACACGTTCCTGCTGCTGCTGATCGGCATCGGCCCGAAAATCGCGCTGGTTCCCTTCCTCGACGCCACCCGGCAGATGCCCGAGGCCATCAAGCGCCGGGTGGTGCGCAAGATGCTGGTCACTGCCGCCACTGTCGCCGTGCTGCTGCTGATCCTCGGCGGCCTGCTGACCCGGCTGCTGCACTTCTCTCCGGGCGCGCTCGGCGTGGCCAGCGGCATCATCTTGCTCATCATCGCGGTCACCATGGTGCTCGGCCAGCAGGACAGCAACGGCAGCCATCAGGAGGCCCAGGAAAAGACCCGATGGAGGTCGCCGTCTTCCCTCTGGCAGTGCCCTACCTGCTCAACCCCGCCGGCATCGTCGCCTGGTCACCGCCTCCGCGGAATCCGCCTCGTTCGAGGTGTTCGCTGTCGTGGTAGGCACCCTCATCGTGATCCTCGCCCTGGACGTCGCCGTGTTCCGCTGGGCCGTTCAGGTCAGCAACCACCTAGACGAAAGCCGGATGCTGGTGACCGAGAAAGTATTCGGCTTCCTGCTCGCCGCGCTCGCCGTGCAACTCGCCCTCAACGGACTGTCCGACGTCGGCGTCATCCACCTCACCAGCCACTGAGAATTGGGGACACATGCTCGTCCTTAGCCTGGTTCTCATCGGTTTGGCAATCACGCTCGAGCCGATCCCGCTGACTGCGTTCATCCTGGTACTCGCGTCGAAGGGCGGGGTGCGGAAAGGCGCCGCGTTCATCTTCGGCTGGCTGGTGTCGCTCGCGATCGTGATTGCGTTCACGGTGCTCGTCACCGGCAACAACCCCCCGAAGCCCAGCACTGCTCCCTCGCTGGCGGCAGTCGCAGCCAAGCTCGGCATCGGGCTCTGGCTGCTGGTGATCGCGATCCGGCAGTACCGGAAGCTGGGCAAGCCGAAACCGCCGAAAAAGCCTCCCAGGTGGCAGGCAGGTATCGACCAGATGACGCCGTGGTACGCGATCGGACTCGGCCCGCTCACCCAGCCCTGGGGGCTTGTCGCCGCCGGTGTCACCGTCATCGTCGAGGCCAAGCTCTCCTCCTGGCAGGACTACCTCGCGCTCGCGCTGTTCTGTGTCATCGCCACATCCTCGATCCTCGCGATGGACATCTACGCCGGCTTCCGTCCCCAGCCCGCCCAGGAGTTCCTGGCCCGGTTGCGGAGCTGGATCGACAGCCATACCGACCAGGTCATCATCATCGTGTCCCTGATCCTGGGTTTCTGGCTGGTCGGTAACAGCATCTACTACCTCGTCACCTGATACAGCCGCCGCCGAGCTGCTCCTCTGCCGTTGGGCCCGGCCGCGCCCGGATCCGGAAGAAAATCCCATCGATCACCAGCCGGTGATCATTCCACCGGTGCCCCTGCCGCGGATAGCCGGCAGTAACGGCTCCAGCCGCACCCACTCCGCATCAGATAGGTCATGCCGCCTCAGCCGGTCTTCATCCACCGGGCAATCCAAGCGGAGTCAACCATCAAGATCTACGGGACACGCCCCTAATGGGGATCGATCGCCTGGCCCCTGATTTGTGGGTGAGGATGGTCGGCTGAGCCACCAGCGGGTGAGCACTGGCTGGCCCAGGACCATCGGTTGAGTCCTAGGTCTAGATCGTGCCCCCGCTGGCTGGTGAGGTCTCCTCGGATAGCTGGTGGGATGTCGTGCCCTGAGCACTGATCCATTAGGGAGCTGCTGGAGTCCTCTGGCTCAAAGGCTTGATCTCGTCTGCCCCGAGCTTTCCGGACAGCGGATTCGTGGTTAATTCACGCTGCGGACTGTCGTTCCAGGTACTCATTGCGGACTTGCTGCGGAGTCCCGGTACTGAAGTCCGGAGTCCCGGCGCCTTCAATTGTACCAGAATTCGATGTACCTCACAATGTCCCGCCGTGCGTGCTCACGCGTAGGATACTGGACGCGGTGGACACGTTCATTCTTCAGCGCGGCGAAGAACGATTCGGCCATCGCATTATCGTAGCATATCCCGGTCCGGCCAACGGAATGCCGGAGATTAAGTCTCCCCAGCGTCCTCGCAAACTGCTCGGATGTGTAGCTACTCCCTCGGTCTGAGTGGAATATAGCCTTATCGGCGAGAGGGCGGTTACGGGCAGCCATCTCGATGGCTTGCTCGATCAGCGGGGTCTTGTAGTTATCACCCACCGCCCAGCCGATGATTTCTTTCGTGTGGCAGTCGATGACCGTAGCCAGGTAAAGCCAGCCTTCCCAAGTCGAAACATATGTTATGTCGCCGACCATTTTGTCCCCCGGCTTCTCCGCGGTGAAGTCCCGGTGCACGAGGTCGGGAATGTCATGCTCCTGGCCGTCGCCCTCAGTGAGGCTGAACCGCCAGGGCCGCGGCTGGCAGGGCTCCAGGCCCAGCTCACGCATCAGCGACCGGACCAGCTCCGGCCCGGCAGGCACACCCCAATCCGCGAGATCCGCGTGGACGCGCCTGTAGCCGTACGTCTCATCCGAATCGCCGAAGGACTTCTTCACGTACAGAGCGAGTATCCCGCGCCTTTTCACGGTTGCTGATTCCGGGGCACTCCGCCAGTCGTAAAAGCCGGAGCAAGACACTCCCATCCACCGGCACATTTTCACGATTGATGGCATGTGCTTATCCCCTGATTCCTGGTAAGCCGCATACTCCGCGTCGATGAACTCGAACTTGTCGGTTACCGATGGTCGCGGGCGAAGTATGCTGCGGCTTTTTTCAGGAACTCAAGCTCCATCTTCTGTTCCCGGGTTTCCCGTTCGAGCTCACGCAACCGGGCGCGTTCGTTCACGGTCAGCGGCGGTTCTTCGCCGGCATGCTCACGGCGGTAGGCGCTCACCCAGTTACCAAGTGTGCCATCGTTGATTCCGAGCTCCTTAGCCACGCGGGCGATCGGACGCGACGTCTCGATCACCATCTTCACGGCTTCATCTTTGAATTCCGGTGAGAAGCTCTTCTTCGGTCGGGGCAAGAAAATCACCTTTCCAGATAGCCCATCCTAAGGGATGGACTGTCCGGAAGGCTCGGGGCACCTCAATCCGTAGCAGGCGAGAGGAGCCAGATGATCTTTGCTGGGGTGGACTGGGCGGAAGCGCATCATGACGTGCATGTCCAGGATGAGGACGGCAAGCGGCTGGGCGGGGGCCGGCTGCCCGGGGGTGTGGAGGGGATGGCCCGGTTCCATGAGCTGGCCGCGCGGCACGCGCAGGAGCCCGCCGAGGTGGTGATCGGGATCGAGACTGACCGGGGCCTGTTCGCCGCGGCCCTGGCCGCAGCCGGGTACCAGGTGTTCGTGGTGAACCCGCTGTCGGTGTCGCGTTACCGGGACCGGTATTCAGTCTCCGGGGCGAAGTCTGATCCCGGCGACGCGAAGGTGCTGGCGGACCTGGTCCGCACCGACCGGCATAACCACCGCCCGGCCGCCGGGGACAGCGAGCTGGCCGAGGCGGTGAAGGTTCTGGCCCGCGCGCACCAATCGATGATCTGGTCCCGGCGCCGGCAGGCGAACATGCTGCGCTCGGCGCTGCGGGAGTTCTATCCCGCTGCGCTGGCTGCGTTCGATGACCTGACCAGCGGCGATGCGGTCGAGGTGCTCCGCGCCGCACCGGCCCCGGCCCTGGGCGCGGCGCTGTCCCGGGCCAAGATCGCCGCGGCGCTGCGCCGCGGCGGGCGGCAGCGCCGTATCGACGCCCGGGCCGGGCAGATCCAGGCCGCGCTGCGCGCCCCACAGCTGGCGCCCGCTCCGGTGATCGCGGCCGCGATGGGCGCCTCGGTCAGCGCCTCAGTCTCAGTGATCGCCGAGATGACCACCCAGATCACCGTGCTTGAGCGGCAGCTGGCCGCGGATTTTGAGCAGCACCCGGACGCGGAGGTGGCCCGATCCCTGCCAGGACTGGGGACCATCCTCGGCGCCCGGGTGCTCGGCGAGTTCGGCGACGATCCAGGCCGCTACGCCACTGCCAAGTGTCGCAAGAACTACGCCGGAACGTCACCGATCACCAGGGCCTCCGGCACCAGGAAGGTAGTACTGGCCCGCCACGTCCGCAACCAGCGCCTCGCCGACGCGATTTACCTGTGGGCCTTCGCCGCACTCTCCGCATCACCTGGTGCCCGCGCCTTCTACGATTGAGGTGCCCCGAGCCTTCCGGACAGTCCATCCCTTAGGATGGGCTATCTGGAAAGGTGATTTTCTTGCCCCGACCGAAGAAGAGCTTCTCACCGGAATTCAAAGATGAAGCCGTGAAGATGGTGATCGAGACGTCGCGTCCGATCGCCCGCGTGGCTAAGGAGCTCGGAATCAACGATGGCACACTTGGTAACTGGGTGAGCGCCTACCGCCGTGAGCATGCCGGCGAAGAACCGCCGCTGACCGTGAACGAACGCGCCCGGTTGCGTGAGCTCGAACGGGAAACCCGGGAACAGAAGATGGAGCTTGAGTTCCTGAAAAAAGCCGCAGCATACTTCGCCCGCGACCATCGGTAACCGACAAGTTCGAGTTCATCGACGCGGAGTATGCGGCTTACCAGGAATCAGGGGATAAGCACATGCCATCAATCGTGAAAATGTGCCGGTGGATGGAAGTGTCCCGCTCCGGCTTTTACGACTGGCGGAATGCCCCGGAATCAGCAACCGTGAAAAGGCGCGGATACTCGCTCTGTACGTGAAGAAGTCCTTCGGCGATTCGGATGAGACGTACGGCTACAGGCGCGTCCACGCGGATCTCGCGGACTGGGGTGTGCCTGCCGGGCCGGAGCTGGTCCGGTCGCTGATGCGTGAGCTGGGCCTGGAGCCCTGCCAGCCGCGGCCCTGGCGGTTCAGCCTCACTGAGGGCGACGGCCAGGAGCATGACATTCCCGACCTCGTGCACCGGGACTTCACCGCGGAGAAGCCGGGGGACAAAATGGTCGGCGACATAACATATGTTTCGACTTGGGAAGGCTGGCTTTACCTGGCTACGGTCATCGACTGCCACACGAAAGAAATCATCGGCTCGGCGGTGGGTGATAACTACAAGACCCCGCTCATCGAGCAAGCCATCGAGATGGCTGCCCGTAACCGCCCTCTCGCCGATAAGGCTATATTCCACTCAGACCGAGGGAGTAACTACACATCCGAGCAGTTTGCGAGGACGCTGGGGAGACTTAATCTCCGGCATTCCGTTGGCCGGACCGGGATATGCTACGATAATGCGATGGCCGAATCGTTCTTCGCCGCGCTGAAGAATGAACGTGTCCACCGCACCCAGTATCCTACGCGTGAGCACGCACGGCGGGACATTGTGAGGTACATCGAATTCTGGTACAATTCAAGGCGCCGGCACTCCGGACTTCAGTACCGGACTCCGCAGCAAGTCCGCAATGAGTACCTGGAACGACAGTCCGCAGCGTGAATTAACCACGAATCCGCTGTCCGGAAAGCTCGGGGCAGACCAGACACCCGCCGCGCCGCCGGTGACACCCACAACGCCGCCCTCCGGGGACTGGGCAACCGCCTCGTCGGGATCCTCCACGGCTGCCTTGCCCACCACAGCCCCTACAGCGAAACCACCGCCTGGGCCCACCGCGCAAGCACCTGCCTCACCGACGCCGCTTGACACCTTGGAGCCGTGGGATGTCTAGACCGCCCCCTTCATGCGCTGATCCCGTGCGCGACAGCCATGTGGTGGTGAGCCTCGTGCACCGACTTGCGGTCTTGCTCCCGCGAGGCCGGCGCAAGGTCGAACACGACCTTCTTCACACTTCCCGTGAAGGGGAACGGTGACTTGTCGCCGTACGCTTTGCGGTCGACCGGCAGGCCGTTGTCGCGGCCGATGTCCATCCCGCTGTAGCCCGAGAAGCGGACGGGGACCGTCCTGTCGGTGCGTCCCTCGCCGATCTTGCGGTCGTTGGCCCACAGGGTCACGGTGCCGCCGGTGCCCGGCTTGGGCTCGTCGGCGTCGAACTGCATGCACACCGTCACGTCGCCGGCCGGCAGCGGCTCCGTCAACTCCTGGCGGTAGGTCTCGACGCCCATCATGCTGTAGGTGTGCCTGAGCTTGCCGTCCTGGACGAACAGAGAGAAGCCGCCCATCTCGTCGGCGTTGGCGACGATGACGCCCTGCGCGCCCTCCGCCGGGATCTGAAGCTCGGCGGTGATCGCGTAAGAGTGGCCGTACACCCTGGGGATCATGCCCGACAAGACGTTCTGCACATCGCCGTAGAAGGTCCGCTTGGTGATGGTGGGCATCGGCGGCAGGATCCCGAAGAACACCGAGAAGCCAGCCAGCAGGGGCAGCACCTGGTACTTCTGGGCCTCCTGCCAGAACAGTTCCTTGAGCTCGGCGAGCTTGTCCGGGTGTTTGGCGGCGATGTTGCGGGCCTGTGAGAAGTCGTCGGGCAGGTAGTACAGCTCCCACACGTCGTTGTCCGGGTGGTAGACGCCGGGCGCGAACCGGGCGATGCTCGCCGGCGTGATGTCCCAGGGGATGCGGTCGAGCATCGAGCAGGCCCACCAGCCGTCTTTATACATGGCCCGGTTGCCGTAGATCTCGAAGTACTGCTGTGTATGGCGCTCGTCCGCGGTCGCGTCTTCGAAGGTGTAAACGAAGCTGGTGCCCTCCATCGGCTTCTGTCCCACGCCGTTGACGATCCTGGCTTCGGGGATCCCGGCCGCTTCCAGGATCGTCGGGCCGATGTCGATGCAGTGCGTGAACTGGCTGCGCTTGCCGCCCCCGTCCTTGATACGGCGCGGCCAGGCGACGACCATGCCGTTACGCGTGCCGCCCAGGTGGCTGGCGACCTGCTTGCCCCACGGGAACGGGCAGTTGCCGGCCCAGGCCCAGGCGGCCGCGTAGTGCGGTGCGGTGGCATCGGAACCCCAGGCGCCCAGGCCGCCGTAGTGCTCGATCAGGGAGAGCTGCTGGGCGGGGGTGAGCGGGATGCCGTTTTGCATCGTGAGCTCGTTGAACGAGCCAGTGAGGGTGCCTTCCATGCTGGCGCCGTTGTCGCCCCAGATGTAGAGGATCAGGGTGTCGTCGAGTTCGCCCATCTCCTCGACCGCGTCCAGCAGGCGGCCGACGTTCCAGTCGGCGTTCTCCTGATAACCGGCGTAGATCTCCATCTGCCGGGCGTAGAGCTTCTTCTCATCGGCCGAGAGCGAGTCCCAGGCCGGGAGCGCGGCCGGCCGCGGGGTGAGCTCGGCGTCGCCCGGGATCACGCCGAGCTGCTTCTGCCGGGCGAAGGTCTGCTCACGGTAGGCATCCCAGCCATCATCGAACCGGCCCCGGTACTTATCGCTCCACTCGGCTGGTACCTGGTGCGGCGCGTGGCTGCAGCCGGTGGAGTAGAACAAGAACCAGGGCTTGCCCGGATCCTGGGCGCGCACGGCATGCAGCCAGCCCACGGCCTTGTCGGTCAGGTCGTCCGGCAGGTAGTACTCCTGGCCGTCCTTGCCCTCGGGCACGCCGATGACTGTGTTGTCCTGGGTGATGACCGGGTCGTACTGGCCCGATTCGCCGGCCAGGAAGCCCCAGAAGTGGTCAAAACCCCAGGAGTTCGGCCAGCGGTCGAACGGGCCGGCCGCACCCTGCACGTGATCAGGCGTCATGTGCCACTTGCCGAAGCCCGCCGTGCTGTACCCGTTGCCCTGCAGCATGCGGACGAACGGCGCGCAGTCCTGGGGGCGGGCCGCGGTGTAGCCCGGGAAAGGACCAGGCAGTTCACCGATCGACCCGAACCCCACGCTGTGATGGTTGCGGCCGGTGAGCATCGCCGCTCGCGTCGGCGAGCACAATGCGGTCACATGGAAACGGTCATAGGACAGCCCCGCCTCGGCGACCCGCGACATGGCCGGCGTACCGACCGGACCGCCGAAGGTGCTCGGGTTGCCGAACCCGGCATCGTCGATCAGCACCAGCAGCACGTTCGGCGCGTCGGCGGGCGGCGATGGCGTCATGTTGATGGACCAGTCAGCCTGCGACTGCGCCAGTGTGCGGCCAATGGTGCCCCCGAAGGACGGGTCCGGGATCGGCAGCATCGTGCGGTCAGGGCTGAACTTGCCCGCGGCCGTGGCCAGCGCCTGCTTGAGCGCGCTCAGGCTGTGGTGTTCCATCTGGGCGACAGACTTCATCGGCGAGCCGGGCAGAGCCTGCTCGGCCGCCAGCCGGTCGGCGTGGTTGACCACGGCGATGATGCCGGCCGAGCCCGGCGGGAGCTGCTCCCCGATCCCCGTCTGGATGCCGCTCTCTACACGGTGCCTGGCGAACGCACCCACCACGCCGCCGGCCGCCGCCCCGACCACGGCCGAGGCGAGCAACGGCGGCGAGAACAGGCCGACCACGGCACCCACCCCGCCGCCCCAGCCAAGCCCCTTGCGCCCTAGGTGGTCGCCGGTCTCGGTCACCCGGACCTCGCCGTCTTCGTCGTGCTCGACCAGGATCACGCCTTCGGTTCGGACCCTCTTGTCCTTGACGAGCCGCACAAGCTCATCAAAGTCCTGCCGGGCCAGCCCAACGGACGGGTAACCCGCCATTATCACGTCGAAGGTGTCCGCCATTGTCCTACTCCTCACATCGAACCGAGTCGCGATAATTTGCCGGTCACCCGAGCGGGCCGTCAGCTACACGCCTTCTCCCAAGTTGGCGATGAATTTGATGGCCGTTATGCTCGGCAGAAACACGTACGCAGCGGCTTTGGTCGTAACGAAGCTCGAGAGACCCGTGACCTCGATCGGCGGGCCCCCATTTGCCTGCGGTATGACGAAAATGCTCTCTGCTGGATTCTGGGTGCCAATCATTGGATCTTTCGATCGTCCGGTTCTGGCGCTGGCCAGGGCAGGTTGGCCGGGTGCAGCGTGAACCATCTGGGTGTCCGGGTTCGTCGCCGGCCTGCCGGGCAGCGCCGGGGTAGATGCCGGCGGCTCGATTCACTGCCGATGGTGCCGGGGATGGGCCGGCGTGCGGTGAGGTGGTTGGCGTGGCGGTCACGGAGCGCCTGGATGGGTTTCAGCGGATGCACCCGTGGGCGGCCTTCCCTCTCGCGGTGGTCTACAAGTACTTCGACGACTTCGGTGCCTATCTGGCGGCGCTGCTTACCTACTACGGGTTCGTTTCGCTGTTCCCCTTGCTGCTGGTCTCGTGGCCGGCGGGGGGGCTGGGACGCTCGGGACAGCCGGAAGGTCCCTGACGCTGGCGGCGTCGGTTGTGATCAACATCGCCTTGGCCATCTTCGCGTTCCGCTTCGCGCCGGCCCGGCGGCTGTCCGTGGGCGACGTCGTGCCTGGCGCGATAGCCACGGCGGTGATCTGGCAGTTGCTGCAATCGTTCGGGGTTATCTACGTCCGGCATGTGGTCGAGCATGCCAGCGCCACGAACGCGGTATTCGCCCTCGTCCTCGGCCTGCTCGCGTTTCTCTACGTCACGGCCACGGCCGTCTTGCTCTGCGTGGAGATCAACGTCGTGCGCGTTAATCGCCTGCATCCCAGGTCACTGCTTACCCCCTTCACTGACAACGTCACCCTGACCAGTGGCGACCGGCGCGCGTATTCTCGCCAGGCCAAAGCCCAGCGCAGCAAGGGCTTCCAGCACGTCAACGTCAACTTCGACCCGCCCTCATCTGAACCAGGCCACGACGATCCCAGCCCGTAAACAACAGCGTCGAGTTCCATCCGGCAAGCCACCACCAGAACCTTCCGCCACCATGGTGGGCACGGCCGTTCCAAGATCATGATGTGAGTCCGAGGATGGTGAATGGGCGGTCCATGGAGCGTCCGGCCCATCGGGTGGCTTCGGTGACGTCGATGCGTCCGGCCATTCGGAGTGCCCCGATTGCGAGGTTGCGAAGAGCAGCCATGACCCTGGGCCCGGATCGGGTTCTGACCTGGGATTTGTCCTCTTGATACAAGGTGTCGCGCAGCCAGTGAAGAGACTCGATCGACCACTGTTCCCGGGCGTATCCGGCCAGGTCGGCGGCGTTTGCCTTCTCGGGGTCCGGGCTGGCGACGCCGAGCGCGGCGACCGCTGAGATCGGCTGGCCGTGCAGGTCTGTGACGTACCGTTCGATGAGGAACACCTGGCTGACGTGCGGGAACGGCAGTTCCTCAGGCGCGGGCAGCACCTGGATGGTGCGGGTGGTGATCCGGCCGTGGCCCTTATCGGTTGCGGTGTGGGCTATCGGCGCCTGACCCCAGGGCAGCGTGTCGAGAGCATCGAAAAGGGCTCGCCGGTTCTCCTTCACCGGGAGCACGAACTCGCCGCCATGCTCATGGATGTGGTTCGCGGTGGCTTTTACCGTGTGCAGTGCGTCCGCGGTCACGATCTTGTCATTCAGGTCGATCTGGCCGAGGACCGCCGTGGCCATCGGCACCTCGTTTGTCTTCTTGCCGACCTCGGCCTGCGCGGCGACCACCGAGGAGGCGGCGTCCGGGCCGGCCAGGGCCGCGAGCAGCCGGACCTGGTTCCCGTCAGCGTCCTTCGCGCCCCTGACCGCCTTGCCGTCCAGCCTCACCTGCATTAACGTCCGCGGGCAGCCCCCCTCGCCCGCATCTTGGCTGGCCGTGACCGGTGCGGCGAGCCCGGCGAGATTCATCAGCCACGTACCGACCGCCACGTCGAGCGCCCCGGCGTCGGCATCGGTCAGTACCCGCCAGATCGTGGTCTTCGACGGCGGCGGCGCGGGAGTGGCACCGCTGCGCAGGTACAGATCGGCGAGGATCGCTGGCGGCACGTCAGCGACCCAGCCGGTGATCGCGGTGTAGCCCCTCATCCCGGCCCCGACCGCCGCCGCAGCCAGTGCCAGCACGGCCCCGACCGGATGATCCCTGCCCGGGCCCACCCGGCCGTCCGATACCCCAGCGAAAAGTTCCAGCAGGTCACGGCAGGCATCCGCTACTGGGACAGACACGATCGGGTCTGCCGGTGCGGACGCGGCAGCATAAATGACAGACTGACCCAAGACGAAGCTCCGGTGGCTGGGATCTGTGAGAGGACCCCTGTTCTTAGCGGAGCTTCGTCACCTTCCCCCGCCCGGCACGCCGCTCATGATCACATCGCAACACCCGCCACGAAAACGATCTTGGAACGGCCGTGCCATGGTGGGCCCTGCCGCTGGAAGGCGCGCCGAATGCCGCAACTACCAAGGCGGCTGCGGCCGACCCGGTGGTCGGCGCGGTCCTGGCGGGATGGACCCCAGCGCCGTCAGCCGCAGGCCGGGACCCGGCTGGGAAACTGACGGTGCCCCGGTCCGTTGGACCAGGCACACCGCGGCACTGGAAGAAACCGCGGATTCCGCCACACTGCGCCAGCGCATCGAAACCGGAGCACTCACCCACGCCCGCACTGCGGTCGGCAACCCAGCAATGCCCGCCCAGCGGGACATGACCGTCACCACCAAACGTTCCACCCGGGTCGCATAACCCTCCGCTGCCCAGACCGCCACCGATAAAAGGAGACAGCACGGTGAGTGCCGAGGATAAGGCCCAAGAACGCCGGCCAGAAGGGAACGGGCAAGGTCAAGGAAGGCCTCGGCAAGGTAAACCGATGACAAGTCCCTCGAAGCCGGAGGCCAGGCCGATCAGGCCAAAGGCAACCTCAAAGACGCCAGCGAAAAGGTCAAACACGCCTTCAAAAAGTAACGCCCCATCCGGTCGCCTCACCGACGAGAAACGGATCCGGGTCATAGCCCATCCACAGGCCCCATCGGAGCCGCTGCCCCGAGGTCAGTCGTTCGGCGGCCCCGACCCCTTCACCGAGAGGCTGGGTTCCCAGCAAATCATCCACGTCCACCGCCACCTGAAGATCACCGACGAGCAACGCGAGCGCTTGGCGCGGGGCGGAGCCGATGGCCGGGACCGTCCTCGGCACGGTCGTCTCCGGCGGCAGCATCCGCGTGTCCCAGGTCTCTTCCTGCTCGAAGCCTCCGGCTGATCGCCGTTCTCATCGGCGTGATCTTGGTGGCTAGGTCCCCGTTACTCTCGCGGCTGCACAGATCCCGCCCGCCCCCGGGTTTGAGCTGCGTCCAGCGCGGAAGATGGCAGCTACCGGATCGCGGCGTGCTAGGCAGCGAAGAGGAGACGGTCATGGGTGTGGCTAAGAAGGCAAAGCACGAGGTGAAGGCAGCCAAGAGCAAGCCTAAAAAGGGCGCCGGAAAGGTTAAGCATAAGGGTAAGAAAGCCAAGAATGCTGCGAAGCACTGAGCATCCCCGCGTGCTGAAAAGGATCTGAGGACCAGCAGGACAGGCCCGTCGGTCACCGCGCGTCATCGGCGAGGCCTGTCGGCCACACGCGGGCGAAATCGTCACGCATGCTGAGCACCGTCCAGCCGCCCCCGGCGGCCGCGTTGAGTATCTGAGGGTCGTCGTAGGCGTATTCGCGCACATCATCGTCGTCATGGTGAACCACAAGGGCGAAGCGGGCGGCCCGGAGCATGTCGATGTCGCCGGCTGCGTTGCCCGCCGCCAGCACCGGCTGGGTTCCGGTTCGAACCCACAGATGCACCGTCTTACCCGGCCCGTCATCCATCAGGATCGGTGTGGCCGTACGGACCAGCCACCCGTCCACGGCCTGGATCTGGACCTCCGACCCGATCACCCGCTCACGCCGCAACCCGTAGGCCGGGCGGGCGATGACCCGCATGAAGTCGCGGGAGCTGTCGGTGCACATAAAACACGCTGAAATCCAGGGCCTGCAACAGGGCCATGAGTTCCAGCATCGGCTGGTACGTCAGCATCGGGTAGGTGCGGTGGAAGCGCGGATGCAGTGCTCCGGTGAGGTAACGGCACGCCTGTTCCTCATACTGCGCCGTTGTCTGGCCGGTGAACAGCACACCTAGCTCGCGCAGCACGTCGTGGCCGCTCACCACCTCTGGCGGAGCTGAGCCGGCCGCGGCGAGCCGATCCAGGAGGAAGCCCGCCAGCGCTGTATGAGGCTTCTCGCAGGCCAGCGTGCCGTCATTGTCGAAGGCAGCGACCCGGTCAGCCACGGCGAGGGCGTCCGGTCCCTGGGTGATCTTCTGCAGAAAGGCGATCACTGACCGCCTCGCGGAGCCGTCCCGCCAGGAGGGCAGGCTCACCTTCCACTCCTCCGCATCCATCACGCCAGGTCCTCCTGTCAGGGCAAGCGGAGACAAGTACTGCACTGACAGGATTCGACCAGGTTGGTCGAGCGGAGGGTACGCGCCAGGGTGGGCGGCACGCCCAGGCGCAAGATGGTCAGCGTCTCGGCCATCCGGCGCCCGCCCAAGGTGACCGACCCGGCCTCGCTGCCGTTCCGGTATCCGGCCTGCCGTGCCGGTATCCGGCCCGGTCTGGGTTGTGCTTGCCCTCCGGGCCGCACAGCCGCTCGGCATCCTCGCCGAACACGGCGGCCCTCACTTACAGGCCCGTCCCGACGGCCAGGGCCAGCAGGCCCTCCTTCGCCGATTCGGCGATCTCGGCCATCGACACGACCACCTGCTCCGGGACGGCTACCTCGCCCGGCAGCCGGTCAGGCTGGGCATGACGGGCCGTCTTCTGGTAGGTGTTGCTCACGGCGGTCCCCTTCCTCCGTCGGATGACTTGGTCGTTGCCCGACACCTACCACTCGGCAGGTCACGGGCGGGGGACCGCCACTCTCAAGTTCTACGAGGGCCGGGACGTCCTCGGAGTTCACTCCCGCGGCTGGGGGCGGGTCGGCCGGGTTGCCCTGTCGCCCCCGGCCCAGGTGCCGGTGGGGGCAAGCGTCCCGCCTTGGCCGACTGCGGCGGAGTGCTATCTGGCCGCGCTCGCGCCCATCACTCGCATTTCGATGGAAGCCGCACCATCGGGTCAGGTGGCTGAGGCGGGGCCGGAGGAGACGGCGGAGATTGTCGCCAAGGTGGCCGACAGCCTGCTGGCCGTGGGCGCGTTGCCGGTCACCAGCACCTTGCTGCGCGAGTTCCCCGTCAACCGGCCTGGCTGGTACACGCCGCTGGCTGACCGGTGGGGCCGCCGCGCCAGCCAGGTGGCCCGGGGCCGGGGAACCGCAGATGTCATGCCGGGTGCTGTGGACTTCCGGCCAGCAGAACATCGTGGGCTGGCGGTGCGGCTGCCGCTGGAGCACGCGACCGCGGTGATTGAGAGTGTCTCCGCTCAGGGCGAGCTGGTGAGCGTCCAGTTGTACGGACATCCCTGGGTTATGGGTGAATACTGGCCGATGATCACCCCCTGCTTCCAGGTGCGCGCAACCGACGATGCTGGGCACGAGCACGAGGGCATACCCGGCGGTTGGCGGGGCTCCCCCAGCCACGAGGGCAGTGGCAGGTTCTGGTTCTGGCCGCCGGTAGACCCGGCCCGCAAGAACCTCCGCGTGGCCGTGAGCACGTTGTGGGAAGCAGCCTCGGCTGAGATCAAGCTGCCGCGGTAACTGCTTCTGTGACCAGCGGTTTTCGGTGGAGCAGGCGACATGGAGTGGGAGACGGCGAACAACCCGCGCTATCAGCTTGGGAAGTGCAGCGGTTACGGCTGCCAGGGACGCTGACCAGGCGTCCCTGGCGGTCCCGAGCGACCCTGGTTGCCCCCTCCTCACCCTGACTAATGGCCCGCTTAGGGCCCGGCGATCATGCGCCACACGCGTCAGCGGGGTTTGCTTGACTCGGCGGACGCGGACAAGGTCAAGTCCAAGCGACAATCACCCTGTCCACGGGCGGGGGTCGCCGCAGCGCCGACGGGCGACAGAAGAGGGCGTCAGCGCAGACGCCAGATTCGCCATAGGGCCCTAGGAACCTTGGGACTGCCAGGCGGTTCAAACGTCCCGCGACGGTGCCCAGCGTCGGCGACTGCGCTCAAGCGTCTCTGTACCTTGTTGGAGCAACTCAATCGCGTGCGCGAATCCTGATCGGGAAGACATCAGTCCTGGGCGTGGTGATCGAGGTGCCGCTCCGCCCGGTTCACCGGGTGAAAGGATAAGTGGCGGCGTGACCGGCTGATAATTCTCTCCCTTTCCGACTACTACGTGCCCTTCGAGTGTCAGGAGTCGCATTCCGAGAAGTCTCGCGCATACTCGGGCCCAGATAACCATGTCGTCCGGCTGCAGGAAATCTTGCCCTGGGCTTTTGCGTAGTTGAAACGACCGGCCCAGAGGCCCTTGTTCATCCTTTGGGCTCCGCGGGTGTCGGCGGCCTGATCCGGACACGAGTGCCTACGGTGTAGGTGTGCGACGGGCCGATGACCCCGAAGAGTAGCTGTCGAGCTGGGCGGCCAGAGCCTCAAGCCGTTGCCGCGCGGCAACGGCATCGAAGTTTTCAGACGCGTTGCGCGCCAGCCGGAGAATCTGCTCGTATCGCTCCCGGCCTGCCCTTGCCCCCATCACGTACCCGATTCCGAACATGGTTAGAGCGGTAAGTCTCATGTCTCACCCTGATGGCGAACCGACGAAACCGCCGCGCTGACGGCCGTGGCAGCCACCGCGCCACCGACTACCCCCAGCGTCACTTTGGTAAGCCGACGAGCCTCAGCGTTGGTGAGGATCTCTGACGCGGCGTCTCTGACATGGTCCCATTTACTCTTACGACCGAACAGTCGCATTTTTCATCCCTCCTGCATTGTCCTGAAAGCAATTCAGGGCGTAGCGATCGTGGCGATGAGCTCGGACTTGGTCATCGCGGTGCCCACCTCTGAGCCGGTGGACCGCGCGACTCGAAGTAGTTCCTCCTTCGAGAGCGCGCTGACACGCACCCCGCCCACGTGGACGATGGCGTCGATTAGGTCTTGTTTGCTCATCGTGGACTGACCCTCAACCTCCAGGTCATCTGCGAGACGAAGCAACTGTTCCTTGGTCAGCGCGTCAAGGTATTGAGCAGGCAACGTGACCTCAGCCGGGATCCTCCGCGAGCCTGCCTCCGCGGCCTCGGTTACTTTGTCAGCCGCTTGCCTCGCCTTTTCGGCCTCGGTTACCTGTCGCCCTGCGGCGGTCGCGCGTTCCCGCGCCTGCTTGGCCAGATGATCGGCCTCCCGGCTAGCGTGAGCGGCAACGTCCTTTGCTGCCTTCGCTGCCTCATTCGCCAGGTCCGTGGCCTGCTCCAGCACCTCGTTCGCCCGGTCTATTGCTTCGCGAGCCCGCAGTTGGGCCTGCTCGGCCTCCTCATGCTTTTGCCGGGTACGAGCCGAGGCCTGTGCCTTGGCCTGCTCGATTGTGTCCGTGGCCTCGGCCTCCGCCGCAAGGCGGGCTTGCTCTACGCGCTCTCGCGCCTTGCGCTCCGCGTCCTCGCGGACCTGCTCCACGAACTGGTCCGACTCCCGTGCTGTGCGCTCAGCATCGTCTGCTCTGTCCTTGGCCTGCTGCGCCAGCGATAGTGCCCGCGCTTCCTCTTTCCTTGCCTGCTCCGCCGCATGATCGGCCTGCTGCATCAACGAGGTGACTGGGTCTTCGCCTAGGCCGGGCATTGCTTCCGCAACCGACCGCTTGGCCATCTTGGCCTTCCGCCGGACCTCGGACGTCGCGGCTCCCGCTGTCCCAGTTACGGAGGAGGCGGTTTCGGAGACAGTCTCGCCAACGGAAGATGCGGCCTTAGACGCGCCGGTCTTGGCGGAAACAGCTGGCGCCAGGGCTTTCGACAACAGCCAGGCTGTATTTGCGGGAAGCTCCCTCAGACCCGTTCTGGCGGCGCTTGACATGCGTCGTACTGGCTTCGCGTTTCCCATGAAAATCCTCCAGCGCTATGGTCCCCGTCGCTGGGCCCCTGGTGGTTCCCCGTCACGTGAGCCCCTGTTCCTACCCCCCATCAGGGCTTTATTCATGACAAGGCCTCCGATCCTCTCGCAGCAAGACATCGCCCGAATAGCCCAGCCGGGCGGGAGACGCCCGGCGCGAGCGCTGGCAGAGCCAGGTTTCCTGCTGGCTCCCGGGTTCCTGGCTGCGCAGCCTTGGCGAGTGGCTGGCAGGTCCAGCACGGGGCCAAGGGCAGCGCGCGGATTGCCGCCGAGCGCGACCGCCGAGGCGCACGAGGTCGCCGACCCGGCAAGCCCGGCCGTCAGGTCGCTTGCCCTCGCCCCTTCCTCCTCGCAGCCGCCAAGATCCATCGGAGTGGCCGCCGGGTCTAGATTCGGTGAAGCCGATCGCAAGCGACGCGCGCCGTGCCGGGCGGCCGTCCCCACGCAGAGCTCGGTGGCGGGCGCGCAGCGGTGCCGCGCAGGCCCCGCGGGGTCTCATGGCCCGGATGGGCCGCGACAGCGAGGGTGCGGCGATGATCTACCAGCACGAGGCACGAGGCACGAGGCACGGACCATGCGATCACGAGTGCGATCAACGCTCACATCCAGGCCGAGCAGGCCACCAACGATGACGACGGCTCGGCAGGCGTGCTCGCCCCGGTGGGCTAAAGGGCCCGCAAGATACTGGTGCACTGCCGAATCCAACTGTGTCGTATTCGCCTTCGCAGCTCTGAGGGCTTCCGGCAGGGCGGTTCCTTGGTCCTCAAGCTACTGCGCTATGCCAGGCGAGCTCGATTGCCGGGCTCGGGCTGGGATCAAGGTTTGGGTTCGTTAGCCAGCGCTCAGGCTGGTGCGCCGGACCAGCCACCACACGACGGCGACGGCGATCGCGCCGAGGGCGAAATAGCCGCAGGCCAGGAGGAGGTGGAAGTCGGGAATCCGGCTCCCTGGCTGATAGCGCAGGGCTTCCATAAGGTGGTGTTGCGCCCTGCAGGGGTCGCTGTTCGCTGACGGGCACAGCGACTGCACGGCGGCGGGGTTCATGGCGTGGCCGGACGCGTCGTAGATCGTGTCCATGCCCTGGTGGATGACCAGGATGTTGGCGCCCAGCCGGGAGGTGAAGTCCTGGTTGCCGCTGATGGGGACCCGGGCTGTCAGCGGCGTCATGAGGGACGGATACTGCCACACGACAAGGAAGAGGACGGCGATGTACCCGGTGAGCGCGGTGAAGATGGCGGGCAGGGTGCGGCGGTACGCGGCGCCCAGCGCCACACTGACGGCGAGCCACGCCACGGTCTGCAGCGCCAGCGGCAGTATGCCGGTGACCAGGAACCCGGCGCCGGAGAACAGGGAGAACAAGCTCTTCCCGGTCGCGATGCTCACCATGTGGGCCAGGTGCCCGGCAGCGGCGGACACCGCCGCTGCCGCCGCTGCGGTCAGGACGCCGAGCAGCGCGAACTTGGTCCACAGCCAGCGCTGCGGGGTGATGTCCTGGCTCCAGGCCAGTAGCAGGGTGCGCTGCTCGTGTTCGCGGGCCAGCAGCGGGGCGCCGAGGAACACGCCGGTCAGCAACGGCAGGAACATCACGATGATGGTGAGGTAGATCGACAGATTGGTGAGTCCGAAGAGGCCTGTGAGGGACGCGGCCTGGGCCGAGCCGGGCGGGCAGGCCGTGTTCTTGCACTCCTGGTTGATCGTCGCGATGCGCGCAGCGACGTAGAGCATGGAACCGGTGACCACCCCGGCGACTGCCAGACCCGTGACGATGACCGCGCGGTGCTGACGCCAGGTGAGCCAGACCAGGTCAGTCAGGCGCGCGCCGCCGCGTCCCCGGCCGCGATACGCCGCAGGGGTGGTAGAACCGGGTGTGCTCAGTGCGCTCATACGGCGGCCTCCAGGGCTCGGGGCGGCTTCGCGGACGTCTTGAGGTAGGTGATGGTCAGTTGCTCGAGGGTCACCGGCCCGCTGCTCCACCCCGGGGCGACAGCGGAGGGCACGGCCTGGCTGGGCAGCCGGACGATGAAGGTGGACTGGCGCTCGGTGTGCTGGGCCCGGACGATCTGGCCGGGGCACGGTGGCAGGCCCGCGCGGGGGCCGGTCAGCCGCACATGGCCGGCGAGCAGTTCCTCGATGTCACCGGCCAGCACTGGCCGGCCCGCGGCCAGCAGCAGCAGATACTCGCCGACCCCGGCGAGCTCGGCCACGATGTGGGTGGAGAGGATCACGGTCATGCCGCTGTCGGCGACCTCGGCTATCAGCTCCCCGGTGACCTCGCTGCGGGCGACGGGGTCCAGGTTCGCCAGCGGTTCGTCCAGCAGCAGCACATCGGGGCAGCCGCCGAGCGCGACCGCGAGGGCGACCTGGGCGCGCTGCCCGCCGGACAGCCGGCCGCAGCGCCGCTGGAGCGGCACCTCGAAGCGATCCAGCCAGTTCACCGCCCGCTGCTGGTCCCAGACGCGGTTGGTGTGCTGCCCGAACTTCAGCATGTCGGCGACGGTGAAGTCGCGGTAGAGCGGCTTGTCCTGGGCGAGGATGGCGACCCGGTGCGCGGTGTCGGCCGGGCGGGGCCGGCGGTGCGGGTCAACGCGTTGCCCGCCGGCCAGGACCTCACCGCTGGTGGCCGGCAGCAGCCCGGCGGCGATGCTCATCAGCGTGGACTTGCCCGCGCCGTTGGCCCCGACCAGCGCGATGATGCGGTGCGCGGGCAGCTGGAAGCTGCACTCGCTCAGCGCCACCACGTCGCGGTAGCGCTTGGTCAGGCCCCTGGCCTCCAGGGCGCTCGGCTCCTCGCTCACGCCGCACCTCCGATCCCGGCGGCACGCGGTGCCACTTCTGTACCGGCGGCCCGCCGTGCCGGACCGGGATCTCCGGCTCGTGGCGCGCCCGCTGCCTGCTGGGCGAGCACGGAGGCCACAAGCGCCTCGACGTCCTCGTCTTCGAGTCCTGCCTCGCGCGCCTGATCCAGCCAGCGTGACAAGCCGCCCCGCAGCCGGGCCATGACGTGGGGATCAGCAGATCCCAGAGTGCCGGTGACGAACGTCCCAGAACCCTGCCGGGACTCGGCGAGCCCGGACATCTCCAGCTCGCGATACGCCTTGAGCACGGTGGCCGCATTCACTGTGCACGAGGTGACGACCTCTCGCACGGTTGGCAGCCGGTCACCGGGATGCAGCAGACCCAGCCGCATCGCCTCCCGCACCTGGCGCACCAGCTGCGCATAGACGGGCACGCTGCCCGCCTTATCGACATGGAAGTCGATCACACTGCACGTCCCTTCCCGGACTGGACCGGCCGAAAGGTTGTTATGGTTATATATAACACCGAATGATTTGCGGGCGCAAGCCGATCACTCGCGATACGGCACAGCAGCCAGGTAAGGACGAATTCACGCGGGCCGCGGCACCACCTGTAGACGGAGCCTGTGCCTGCGGGACAGCCGTTGCTCAGAGAAGTCCGGTGCTGGATGCAGCCCAAGCCGTGGCATACTGCACGGCCGCCGCCCAGCGAACCCGATCACTTCCAGGCGCTCTACACCTATGGTTCAAGCCGGCGGCTGGCCCTGCTGGAGTCGGGCGAAGCCGACTTCACCGCGCTGTCCGCGACGGCCGCGGAAGAGGCCGTCGCGAAGTCCGACGGCGAATTGTTCGCCGCAGCGCTTATCCCGAAGAGCTACTACTACCCACAGAGCTGGGTGGTCATCGTCCGGCCCGGCCTCGATCCCGATGAGCACAGCGCGATTCGCCGGGTGGGGGTGGACCGCAACTCGCATGACCAGACCGTGCTGACCGAAGCCGAGTTCCCGATGGCGGACGGGTACGAGTACGTGGACGGCAACTACACGTACATGTCGGCCAAGATCGCGAATGGCTTGCTGGACGCGATGATCTGGCATAAATCAGTGCTGGCTATTCCCCTCGACGCGGCGGGAATCGGCTCGCGGCCGCTGCGCGGCGAGCGGGCGGTGGGCCTAATCGAGCAGATGAGCACGGCGGTGCTCGTGGCCAAGAGCACGCGACCCGAACTCAGCCGCCTGTTCGACAGGCTGGACTGGAAGTCGCTGGAGACTATTCAGGAGGAACTCAGCGCCGGAGAGATCCCGCCGTTCTATTAGCAGCCAGGTGCGCCCCGGGTAGGGCCCGGGTCACCACTAGCCTCGATGTTTCGCGATCTTGAGCTGCCCGGCTGAGGCTGCGGCCGGTTGCTGATTTTAGCGTTCAGTCGTGCCTGACGGCCCGCTGTCGCACCGGCTGAGCGGGGTTCCACGGGCCCTTGAGGGTTATTCAGGCGGGGGTGCCAGGTTTGTAACGAATTTCCAGTTAGCGGCGCGTCTACGTGAAAGGCGGCCTGCTTCTCGAAAGGATTGGGTTACCACACTCAGTCCCACAGAAACAGGCCGCGCATGTATCATACCACCGGATTCACCAAGGACGAGATCATCGACCTGTGCGCGCTGGTGTATGCAAATGAGGAGAACTGTGACATCGATCCGTGGCCGCCGTCCCTTGGTCTTTACAAGTCAGTGGTTATAGCGCTCACCTACATGCGGCGAAACCGCGTTCAGCAGGAACTCGCCGAGACATTCAGGACCTCCCAGTCAACTATCAGCCGGGCTAATTCGCGGATCACTTCCCGGCTGGCGGCCGTGCTCGCCCCGTTCGTCCCCGCGGCGGAGGACCTCGACCCGGACACCCAGTACATCTACGACGGAACGCTGCTTCCCTGCTGGTCGTGGCGTGAGCACCGGGAGCTGTATTCGGGCAAGCGAAAAACCACTGGTAAGAATGTCCAGGTTGCGTGCAATCTTTACGGAGAGCTCGCATGGATATCCGACCCGGTTGACGGGAGCCGCCACGATGCGCATTGCATTAGCGAATCCTCAGTGCTCGCCGGGTTTCCCGACGGAAGCCAGATGGGCGATAAAGGATACGTCGGCAAGGGGATGATCACGCCCATCAGGAAGCCGGAGTACCGGAATCTCCTGGATTGGGAGAAGGAGTTCAACACTCAGGTCAATAAGATTCGCTACATGATCGAACAGGTCATTGCGAATTTCAAGACCTGGAGGATTATGCACACCGACTACCGTCGCCCGCTCGATACCTTTGACACCACCATCTCAGCCGTTGTCGGACTGCACTTCTACAGGATGGCGTGAATAAGCCTGCTTGGGTTGTCCTTTCTTGCGCAGGAGCGTTTTGGGCGCTGGTCAGCCGGGACGAGGGCTTGCAGGCGAGTGATCACCGAGAGATGCGACCTGGGACAGGTCGAGATCGCTGAGCCCTTCCACGGTCATGCTGTGGAAGATGGCGGTGGCTGCGATGTCGGCGCGTTAAGCGATCTCGGCGTGCCGGTGGCCGAGCAGAGCAGGATCAGACCAGGCCAGACCACAGGTACCGGGCAGGAACGGCAGGAGAACCGGACGGGAAGCCCGCCCGCGCCCGGCTGTGCTCCGCGGCCCGGGCCGTAGTGCATGACCATGCGGTGGCACCGGATGACGGTGGCGGCTGTGCTGTCGTACAAGTCGGATTCGCTCGGGCGGGAGCTGTCCCGCCTCACAGAGTCAACTGGTTTACATCAGGTAAAAAGGGTGGCTGCATGCAGGTACATAAAGTCCATGATCCGCTGATGCACCTGGCTGGAATTGTGTGGTGGAGCTGGATCGGCTGGATCGGGCGGCGGATCCGGGTAGGCGGCCCAGCGGGACAGCGGAAGGTGAATGCAATGCGGCTCGGTAGTCTGGTCATACTTGACGGCAGTTACCGTGCTGGTGCTGGAGAGCATGCTCGACAGACTCTTCGGGTAGCCGTCGAAATCCCATACCTGCCGCAGCAAAGGTCCGAGCCCAGCCGCGGTCTTGCGGAAAGAGTTTGAATAGACGTATCCGACGCTGAAGCTGGAAACGACGACCTCAGAGACGCTCACCGGAGCAGAGTTGCCCGTGACGGCCGACCGGACACTGGTCAGGATCTCGCTGACCAGGTGAAGCCAGCGTACCGGCAAGATTCCGGTGTTAGTCGCCGCAGAAGTGAGAAACGGCATGATGACGATCTGGCTAGCTGGGGCACCGTATACCTTTATCGCAGCGTCCAGCTGGTAGCCGAGCCGTTCCATATAATAGAACAGCTGTGGCCACTTGCCGGACTTGGCGGGGTAATCGGCATCCTTGTACCCGTCCTGCGCCGGAATAGGGTGGAAGAAGATATTCGGTTTGGTGAAGTCGTTGACCTGCGACGGAACCGCCACGCCGAACCAGTTCGGCACCACGCTCTCGTTCAGCTGGAAGAGCATCGTGCGGACCTGTGCGCCTGCCGGCGCGAACTGCAAATTGGCTGAACCGGGCACCGACGGGGGCCGCACAGTGAGCTTGGTGACCTGATGCGTTCCTGTGCCCTGATGGAAGCCAGGTACCGGGTTGAGCGTAATCGAGGTGAGGTCGCTGGGAGGCGGGCTGGACGATCCGCTGGACGAGCTCGATGCCTGGCTGCTGGACGCCGACGACCCCGCTGGCGGCTGGGTTGGTGCGGGCGTGGCGGGCGCACCGGTTGGCGCCGGGGCGCCATGCCTCGGGCAGCGCGCTGGCGCTGTCGCCGATTTAGCGAACGGAGGATGGGGCGGGTACGGCGGGTAGGGCGCGTACGGGGGGTACGGGGGGTACGGAGGGTACGGCGAGCTCATTGCGCGGAGGGCGGAGCGAGGGCGGCCATGAGCGCCGGGACGACATTCTCCAGCACTTGCGTTTCCTCAGGGGTGAAACCGGCGCCCGTCAGCTGACGCTGGCTGAGTCTGATCCGCAAACGGAGCACCTCCTCCTTCAGCGCCCGGGCCTGCGTTACCTGCTGTGGGTCGGTGCTCTGCACCAGGAGGTTGTCCAGGTGAGCGAGGCACGTCTGCAACAGCGTGTCGGTTGCTTGACCGGGATCCAGGTAAGCCATCTGCTCCACCACCTAGTGATTCACAGGAAGCTCGCGAGCACGCCGACGACCGTGCCCACCGTGCTGATGACCGACCCCCAGTCGATGCCGCCTCCACTGCTGCTGGATTGGCCGCCCTGGGCTGCCTGCCCCCCGCCGCCGGAAGTACTGGTGCCCCCTTGGCTGGCGGCAGGAGGCGGTGCTTGCTGGGTGATCACGACGCTGTTGCCCGGGCCCGCGCGGCAGCAGCCGTAACCGCCGCGCCCGGCCACGATGGGTTGCGCGGGATGTGGCGGATACGGCGGATAGGGAGCGTACGGCGGATAGGGCGGATACGGCGGATACGGCGGGGCAGGCGCGGTCATGGCGTCCGCCTGCGGGTTGACCGGCGACCGCCACTGCTGCTCAGTTGCGGAGTGAGGTCACCCCCGTTGCCGCCACCGTTACCATCTCCACCTCCGTTGCCACCGTTCCCGCCTCCGTTGCCGCCGTTGCTTGAGCCGTTGCCCGAGCTGCCGTTCGTGCTGGAATCGCCGTTACTGGAACTGCCGTTGCTGGAACCGTTGCTTGAGCTGTCGCTGGAACTTCCGCCGCTGGAATCGCTACTGGAGCCACTGGAGCCACTGGAGCCACTGGAGCCACTGGAGCCAGAACCGCTCGACCCACCGCTAGAACCACCGCTCGAGCCGCCACTAGAACCGCTTGAGCTGCTCGAGCTGCCCTGGCTGGAGCTGCTGCTGGATCCGCTGCTGGAGGACTGGCCAGATGACGAAGACGAGTAGCAAGGAGCTGACGGGACTCCGGGCGGCGCGCAGGTACAGGGAACCTCGCAGACGCCGGCCGCGGCCGGGGGATAGGGCGGGAACGGGGGATAGGGCGGGAACGGGGGATAGGGCGGGAAGGGCGGATACGGCGGGACGGGCGCAGCGTGCCCGGCGTGACATTCCTCTTCACCGTGCCGGTGCCGTCGGTGCTCACGTTCGATGAGCGCGTCCTCCCACCGCGAGAGCCGCCGCCACTCTCGGTCGCGCCAGTCATCCTCCCGATCGCACATTTCGTGTGATCGTTCCCGGAGCTCGTGCTCCCGCCGCCGCAGCTCACGCTCCCGCTCCGCCACGTCACGGTCCCGCTCACGCTGCTCGTGATCCCGCATACGCAGCTCGCGGTCACGTTCCCGCAGGTCACGCGTCCACTCGCGCAATGACCGCACGCGTTCCCGGGACTCGTGCTCTTCGTCCTCCTGTTCTTCGGCACGCAGTTCGTCTTCGCGTTCCCCGATCCGGCTCAGCTGCCGCTCATGCCGTTCGATGTCGCGCAGTTCGCGCGCCCGCCGGGACCGCTCCCGCCGGTCCAGTTCCCGCAGTTCGTGTTCCCGCCGTCCAAGGTCGCGCAGTTCGCGGTCGCGATCGGATTCGGCCCGCTCTTCGTCCTCTTCGTCACGAAAGCGTCGTTCGCGTCTTTCCTGGGTAGTTTCGGCGGATTCGTAGCGCTCGGTCATGACGCCCCCCAGCACCCGTTGACAGACCGATGGTCGCTCCCTCTCGGCGTACATCCGGTACGTTAAATTGTCAAGGCAGCTTCATAGGGCGTTGACGGCTGGCAATCCGGAAACGTGACGGTGACAATCCGGGTATGACCACGTCACCGGTCGGCTCGACCATGCGGACGCCGGAGATCTGGGTTGGCGGCTATCCCGGGCCTTACGGTGGCGCTGACACCGAACTCGACCATCAGGTTGACCTATGGCTGAGTCACGGCGTCAGCGTTCACTTGGTGCCGACCTGGGACCCCGATCCGGCACTGCGCGCCGACCTGACCGCGCGCGGCGCGGTGACCCACGCCTTCCGCCCGGACATATTTGCGGGCAAGGTGGTCGTCAGCTACTGCAACAGCGACTTCCTCGAACGTCTGCCCGCCATTTACGACGCCGGGCCGCCGCGGTGCGTCATCTGGGCCAACTGTATGACATGGACGTTCCCGCACGAGATGGAGTGTCATCGGCGTGGCCTGATCAGCCTGTTCATCTTCCAGAGCGAATACCAGCGGCTGTGGTTGCTACCCGAACTGCGCGCGATCCGCCCAGTGCAGGAACTGGAAGGGTATCGGCCGTTCTTCAGCATGCGTCGTTGGTCACCTGGTCGGCGCGCGGCCGATCCAGCGCGGGACGGCTACTACGGGATCGGGCGTGTTTCCCGCGACGATGCGGCGAAGTATCCGGCGGATCTGTGGGACACCTTCCGCCGGGTTCGGGCACCGGTGCCTGTCA
The DNA here is from genome assembly GCA_963758575.1 of uncultured Actinomycetes bacterium. Classification (GTDB taxonomy): domain Bacteria; phylum Actinomycetota; class Actinomycetes; order Streptosporangiales; family Streptosporangiaceae; genus RYN-230. The sequence goes on along the minus strand of CAVWWE010000015.1, from coordinate 145,545 downwards.
AGTCATTCGTGCTCGGCTGGGGACCACATGCGCTGCGGAAGTGCGGCATGCCGCAGGAACACCATGACTTGGACTGGATGGTCTGGGCGCCCACTGCAGTGACTGCCCAGCACTTGTTCGGTCAAGTGCATACCTTGATGCATCAGACCGGGGGCTCACGAGAGAACTGGCCCCGCGTCGCTTTCGAGGCCTGGGCGTCCGGAGTTGCGTTGCTCGCTGAGTGCGACTACGCGTGGCCCGAACTCATCGAGCACGGCCGGACCGGCATCCTATGCCGCACGTCCGAAGAGTTCGGGGAGTACGCGTCGGAACTGGCGTTCGACGAGCAGCGTCGCAAGTGGATCGCGTCAGCGGCGCTGCGTCAGCTGCTCGGGGAGCACTGCGACGCCCGCAAGTCTTTCGCCGCGTGGCGGCAGGTCCTGTGACTCTCGCCCAATGGCTCCGGTGGGTTTGCTAGATAAGGCGCCGCGACAGGACTGTGTCCACTCATCAGCAGTGCGATGCACTCAACTCGGCTACTGAGCGTGTGCTGTGCCGCCCGGACGGGACGGTCGGTTAACTGGTGGACGGATCCTGCGGCTGCCTCGGAGACTGCTGGTGTGTCAAACATCAGCCGGAGGCGAGGCCTTTGGGTAGGGCGGAAGACCGAGGTACCTCCACTTCCGCAGACGACTGTTGATCCGGTACCGAGTACGGCAGTGAAGTACCGCAACGTACCGGGATTCCGGGGGGCTGGCAGGTACTCGTAGGGACGGTGACCTGCGGGGATGGACGCGGGTGGATGTGCTGCCGCCAGATGGCATGCAAGAGGTCAGGAGTTCGAATCTCCTTAGCTCCACTGATCAGAAGCAAAATTCGAACAGATCGAACAGGCAGTACCGCAGCAAAGTACCGCAACGGCGGCCCGACGGGCCGCCGTGCGTGTGTTCGGATCGGATATCTTCCCTGGGCGCGGGCTGCTGGCAAGACCGCGGATTCGGGTCAGTGCTCTGGTGCCTTTCAGGCGTGCCACCTGGGCAAATTCCTCTCCTTCGGGCGCATTGACACTTGCCGCCTGGGTCTTCACCCAGCTCATACGAGCGGTCACCGGGCTGCGACTGTTGCTGTATTTGCAGATGGTCACGGCGCTGCGGGCCCCCGGCATCCCAAGATCCACCGGCTTGACATGCGGCTATTAACAGCCGCCTCCGCGCGTGAGCCCTCGGAAGCGGTCAGGCAGCCGACGTGTCCCGGAAGGTCCGGCGGTAGGCTGCCGGGCTGGTGTCCAGGGCTTTCTGGAATTGCAGTCTCATCGCCGCTGGTGTGCCGAACCCGGCGCTGACGGCTATGCGGTCGATGGTCTCATCGGTGGTCTCTAGGAGTCGCTGAGCCAGGGCGAGCCGCTGGGTAAGCAGCCACTGGTGCGGGGTGGTGCCGGTGGCCTGGCGGAATTGGCGGGTGAACTGTCGTGGGCTGAGCCCGCAGTGCGCGGCCAGCGCCGTAACCGGCAGCGGCTGGCCCAGTCGTTGTATCGCCCATTCCATGGCTGCGGCGAGCCGGTCCCCGGCCCCGGCCCGGACCGCCACCGTTGTCTCGATGTACTGGGCCTGGCCGCCGCTCCGATGCGGGGGTATGACCATCTGGCGGGCGACGGTGTTGGCGATCTCAGCCCCGTAGTCGGTGCGCAGGATGTGCAGGGCGAGGTCAGCGGATGCGGCATTCCCGGCCGAGGTCAGGACCTGGCCGTCATCGACGTACAGGACGGCGGGGTTGAGCCGTACGGCGGGGAACCTGGCCCGGAACCGTTCGGCGTGGGTCCACAAGGTGGTCGCGGGCCGCCCGTCGAGCAGCCCGGCTTCGGCCAGCACGTAGGCGCCGGTGCAGAACGACACGATCCGGGCCCCGCGCTGGTAGGCGCGGGTGAGGCCGGCGAGCAGTTCCTGGGGTGGCGGCCGGGTTCCGCGCCCGGGGATGACCACGGTGTCGGCCCGGGACAGGGTGCTGACGCCGTGCCGGACGTGGACGTCCACAGTGCCGACCCGGATGGGGGAGGGATCTGCGGTGCAGACCGTGTACTGGTACCAGGGCACGCCGAGGAGGTCCTCGGCCTGTCGAGGGGCGCCGAACAGGTCGTTGGCGATGGCGACGCCGATGGAGGTCGCCATCCCGTCGGCGAGCACGCACACTACGCGGTGACGCCGTGTCGTCATGGCCCGATTCTGCCGCGTGCACCGGTTGGGGACAACGGCCGTTTTCTTGCGGAGGATGACGTTCTAGCCGCTGGCGGCGGCAGGCCGTACCGGGCACGCTCGTACTGCGAAACCAGGATGGGGCGAAAGCGGGGGAAGAGCAGAGCGATGACCCAACAAGCCGCAACCGCGGACCAGGCTGGCACCTGGAGCCGGATCGCGCGCAGGCCTCCGGCGGTCGCAGGCATCGTTTTCACCGTGGCCTGGCTGGTCAGCCTGGTGGTCGGCGCACCCAACCCGAGCGTGGCCGCGTCCGGTGGCCAGGTCGTGGCCGCGTTCGCCGGCCGTGACTGGCCGGTGATCGTCAACCTCGTGCTCTCCGAGGGGATCGCCGCTGTCGCCCTGGCTGTCGTTGCCCTCATGGCAGCCCGGGCCGCCCGCCGGGCGGGGGCGCGGCGGGCCGGGCTGGCGGTAGCCGTCTTCGGGGTCGCCGCGGCGGCGGTCTCGTGGGCTCAGCTCGTACTGGCCGCCTGGCTACAGTTCGGCCCCGTGGCCTCCGGGCACGCCGCGGCCGCCGGAACCCTCTGGAGCGCAATCCAGCGCATCGACGGTGCGAAGATGTTCGTGCTCGCCGCGATGGCCGCCGCCTTGGCGGTGCTGTCGCTCGCATCCGCCGCGCTACCCCGCTGGCTCGCACCGCTCGCGCTCCTGCTGGCAGCCTGCCTGGTGATTTCCGGCTTCGCCTGTGTGCTGCTCGCCAATGCCCTGTCCGGTGCGGTGTACGTGGCCGGCGTCCTGCTCCTGGCCGTCGTCACCGCCACCGGCGTGACCCTGCGGACTAGCCGCTAGCAGGCTCACGCCGGCGGAAGTCCCTCACCAGGAGGAACCATGCCGAGACGGCGCGGTCGCGCTGGCCGCGGCCACATCACCATCCAGCGCTCCTGATCTGCTCCCGGCACCAGAGAAAGGCAAACTATGACCATCAGGCACGCCGCCTGGACCGGCATGGTGCCAGTTGACGATACGGCGCTGGCCGTGACCGACACTGGCGGTGCCGGCCGTCCGGTGCTGTACGTCAATGGCCATTTCGCTACTCAGGGGTACTGGCGGCGGGTCGTCGCTGAACTGGGGACGGGGTGGCGGCACGTCACCTACGACGAGCGGGCCCGCGGCCGGAAATCGAAGCGCTCGGCGGACTATTCCTTCGCGGCGTGGATCCGCGACGCCGATGCCGTTCTCGCGGCCAGGGGAGTGGACCGGCCCATTCTGGCGGGCTGGTCGTACGGGGCGCTCGTCGCGGCGCACTGGGCCAGTCGGCATCCGGACCGTACCGTGGGCGCGGTCCTGGTGGACGGCGCGTACCCGTACGACTGGCTCGACGAGGCCATGGAGCAGCGGATCCGGAAGCTGTACCGGCGGATGGGTTGGTTCATGCCGCTGCTGCGCCCGACGGGCCTGACCGCGCGAATGACCGCCGGGCAGATGGCCGACAGCAACGTCGAGCTCGGCAGGCTCTCCCGCGCGCGGGAGCTGGGCCCTGTGCTTGACAGCATCACCGTCCCGGTGCGGTACGTGGTCGCGTCGGGAACGTCCTTCGGAAGCCGCAGTGATGAGCAGGAACAGATACGCACCAGCCTCGACGCGGTGACCGCCCGCAACCCGAACATCCAGGTGAGGAAGGTCGCCAGCGGCCACGGCGCGATCTTGCGCAGGGACTTCCGCGCCGTCGCCGAGGCCGTACGCGAGGCCGCCGCTCTCGATCACGCGGATCGCTGAGGACATGACAACCCTCAGGCCTCCCCGATCGCGGGCGGCCCGGTGGGCCAGGCGCGACCGGGATAAGGGAAAGGACGACGATGACTGAGCCAGTGGTGCTGATCAACGCATTCGAGGTGCCAGCCGACAAGGCCGGGCACTTCATTGCCGCGTGGGAAGCAACGCGTGACTTCCTGCAGTCCCAGCCCGGATATATCGAGACGGCGCTGCACCAGGCGCTCACGCCGGACGCGGATTTCCTGTTCGTCAACATCGCCCGCTGGGAGACGCCAGAGGCGTTCCGGGCGGCGATCGGCAGCGCCGGGATGCGTGCGGCGGCGGCGGGACTCGTCGGCTACCAGCCCCACCCGGGCTTGTACCGGGTGGTCCGTACCTGACGGAGCCGCTCGTCAGTCGGCCGGCGACCGCTGGGCATCAGCAGCGGCCACGCCCGCATCACAGCCGGGCGGGCTCTGCCTGCAGCTCTGTTTCGCTCACCGGAAGGTGCCTGTTCACGGGCAGGCTAACGGTAAATATCGCGCTGGCCCGCTCAGGACCGGGTTGCGCCGTGGCGCAACCCGGCGCAATTACCCGGCGCGCTGGCGCCCCCCAACAGCCGGGGCGCGCGCCACGGCGGGCTGGCCTGGTCATGCTGTGTCCGGAGTGCAAACGGCGTGTCGCTACTCAGACGGGTTCCGAAAGGCGTGGTCGTTTGTGATGGCGAGCTTGGCGCGGACCTGGCTGGCGTCGGGATGCTGGATGTCCTCGAAGATGGCGAGCGCCTGCTGCCAGACCTCCCGCGCCTGCGCCAGTTCCCCGGCGGCGCGGCGGGTGTCGCCGAGGTGGGTGAGGACTTCCGCTTCGTTCCAGCGGTCGCCGACTTCCCGGGCGAGGGTGAGCGCGCGCTGGTAGCAGGCGGCGGCTTCGCCGAAGTTGCCCAGATGGTGTTCGGCGTAGCCCAGGCTGTCCCACGCGTTTCCCTCGGTGCTGCGGTTGCCGGTTTCCGCGCAGAGGGCCAGTGAGCGTTGGCAGAACGCGCGGGCCTGCTGGTAGTCGCCGAGAAGGGCGTGGGACCAGCCCACGTCGTTGAGTACAGCGGCCTCGCCGGCCTTGTCGCCGATGCCCTGGTACAGGCGGAGGGCATGCCCTGCATGGCCGAGCGCGTCGGCGTAGCAGCCCTGGCGTGCGGCGAGCGTGCCGAGATCGTGGTGGGTCATAGCCTCGCCGAGGCGGTCGCCGAGCTGCTGGTACAGCCTGAGGCTGTTGTCAAGGTGGCCAACGGCCTGATCGTGGTCGCCGAGCTCGGTGCAGGCGTTTGCCAGCAGGCGGCTGGATGTGGCCTGTCCGGCGGTGTCGCCGGCGCGGGTGGCGGCGGCCAGCCCGGTGCGCTGGGTGGCCGCCCATTCCTGCCAGTGCCCGCGGTTCTGCAGGAAGGGGCTCATGGCCCTTGGGAGCTGCCAGGCGTGGGCATCGAACCCGCTGTGGTCGGCGAGGGTGACGGCGGCGAGCAGGACCTGGTGCTCGGTCTCGAACCAGGCCAGCGCCTGCCGGTGATCGGCGGGCTGCTCGGGCACGGCGCCCGGGCTGGGCGGGGTCAGAGCGATCGGCTCGCGTACCGGGTTGAGCACGTAGGCGGCGCGTGAGGCGGTGTGCAGGTAGTGGTCGAGGAGGCGGCTGACGGCGGCCTCCCGGTCGGGTTCGCTGCCGGTGTGGTGGTCTTGCTCAGCGGCGTAGGCGCGCAGCAGGTCATGGAACGCATGTCGGCCTGGGGCGTGCTCGGCAATCAGATGGGCGCGGGCCAGTTCCCGGAGCATTCTCCGGGCTTCGGGCACGCTTGTCGCGGTGAGGCTGGCGGCGGCGGGGGCGGAGATGTCGGGGCCGGGGTGCAGGCCGAGCAGCCCGAACATGCGTGCTGCTGGGCGGGTGAGCTGCTGGTAGGACCAGGAGAATGCGGCTCGCACGCTGACTGCCGGGTCGCCGGCATCTAGGGCGTCCAGCCGCCCGGTCGTATCGCGGAGTTCGGCGGCCAGGGCGGCCAGCGGGAAGGTAGGCCGGGCCGCGGCGCGGGCCGCGGTGACCGCTAGGGCAAGCGGCAGGAACGCGCACAACTCGGCGATCTGGGAGAGCGCGACGGGCTCTGCGGTGCCCCGGGCGGCGCCGAGGCGGGCGGTCAGCAGTTGCACCGCCTCGCCGGGGGGCAGGACGTCGAGGGTGAGCAGGCGCGCACCGTCGGCGGCGAGCCCGGCGAGCTGGCTGCGGCTGGTGACCAGCACCAGGCTGGCCGGGCTGGCCGGCAGCAGCGGCCGGACCTGCTGCTCATCCCGGGCGTTGTCCGCACGATCAGCATCCGCCGGTCCGCGAGCAGGCTACGGTACAGCCCCGCCTGCGCGTCCGGCTGCGGGGGGATGCGTTCGGGCGGCACGCCGAGCGCGTCCAGAAACCCCCGGATGGCCGCTTCAGGTGCAGCCGGAGTGCCGGATGGGTCAAAGCCGCGCAGGTTCACATACAACTGCCCGTCCGGGAACTGGCCTGCGGTCTGGTGCGCCCAGTACACGGTCAGGGCGGTCTTGCCCACCCCGGCGGTGCCGCCGATTGCTGAGACCACCACCGTGCCCGGTAGACCGGCCCCGGCCTCGTCCAGCAACCGGGTCAGCGCCTGCAGCTCGGCGGTCCGGCCGGTGAAGCCAGCCACTGCCGCGGGCAGCTGCCGAGGCACCGCCGGCGCCGCGACGTCCCGGGCAGCCGGGCCTTCGGCGAGCAGCTCCCCGAGCCGGTCGGCGGATACCTTCAAGACACTGGCGAGCTTGGGCCGCAGCCACGGCAGCGGCTGGGTCGTGCCGCGTTCCCAGCGCACCACCGTGGTGCGCTCCACGCCCAGCTGCTCGGCCAGCTGTTCCTGGGTCAGGCCCACTGCCTTGCGGCGCTGGGCGAGAAGCCGCCGCTTCGCTGCCCCGTTCGTTACGGCATCGTCCGGCATAGCCAGCATCCCGCCATCCGAAATGACCGCTGCGCCCCCTTTTTTGAGCATACGCCCCGAGTGCCGTCCAGGGCCGCCGGTAATGAATCGCTAACCGTTGGCGCAGGTCAGGCGATCCGGTGCGGCATTCATGCAACATTCACGCTCTGGTTGTGCTGGACCGCGACCGGTTCGATTCAAGTCGGCGGCCCCGGGCGCGCTGCCGGGGAGCGCGCCCGCCGCCTGACCTGTGCTCGGAAGGAGAACCATGACTGAGTCCGCCGCGCCGACGCTCACCGAGGTCACAACCCTTGCCGAGACCGCCCACGCGAACCCGTTGTATCCGCCGGACGCCCCTCTGATCCGGGTCAGCGTCTCCGGCGGGCCAGACCCGGTCACCGCGGCCATCGCCCACCACATCACCGAGTCAGGCAGCGTCTTCCTCGAGTTGCCCGACGGCCGGCTGACGGTCGTCCTCCACCTGGACGGCAAGACGTGGATCGCACGGCCTTCTGATGGGGGCACGTGCGGCTAGCGCCAGCCGGCCGATCGCGCAACCGGGGCCGTGATCGCCGGTACGCGGCACGCAATTCCGCATACTCATTATTCTCTCGGGCTCCAATATGTCATTTCGCCGACGCCCGGATGCCGCAGCGGTGCCGGCCAAGCTGACAGAACCTGCGCAGTGTCAGCGCCGCCAGCCCGACCAGGAACCGGTCCGGCGCCGACCCGGCTACCAGCCCGAACGCCGCCCCTAGTGCCTGCCGCCGCGGCCCGGGCACCCCGTCCAGCCCGCCGAGGAACGGCACCAGCAACTGGTGCAACCCGGCGAACCCCATCCCCATCTCCGCCTGGATCCGGCCACCCGGGCCAACTGCATGTCAGGCGCCTGCCCGGCCGCCCACTCCGGCAGGACCGTCTTGCCGATGCCCGCATCTCCCCGCAGCACCAGCACCCCGCTCAGCCCGTCCCGCACCGCCGCCAGCACCACTTCCAGCGCGGCGGTCTCCGTGGCCCGGTCCAGCAGCTCGCTAATCGCTCAGTCCTCCCGACGGGGCCGCGGCCACGCCGGGCAGGCCCAGCCCACAGGGCGGCATCCGACCATCATCGCTCACATGCCACGGGGGAACCAGCAGGTCCCGGCCCGAAGGCGGGATGTGCAGAGAAGCTGGAGAGATTGCGAAGAGGTCGGCGGGCGGTGCCGCAGCCGGGCAGCAGCCCGGCTGAGCCTGGAGGCGCTGCCTGCAGAGGCGAAGGGGCGACAGGTAGGGTGATGGAGGTAGAGGACAGGGGCCGGGCGCTTTACAGCATCAGCGCCGTCGGGCACATGGTCGGGCTTCCTGTTGCCACCCTTCGGACCTGGGAAGACCGGTACGCACTCGTAGTACCCGACCGGAATGCAAGTGGCCACAGGCTGTACAGCCGGGATCAGGTCGAGCAACTCAGGTTCATAAGGACCCGGATGGCCCAGGGCCTCGGTGTCGCTGACGCTCATCGTCTCCTGGCCGAGCAGCTCGGGGCTGGGCTGCCCGTAACTACCCAGGCCAGCCGGGCCGGCCTCTCATCCTGCTCGTCGAGCCTGACCCCTATGCCGCCGAGTATCAAGAGTATTTCCTGAAGACGGAGGGGTTCGAGGTCAAGATGGCGTCTGATGAGGAAGCGGCGAGGCGGTCATTCCATGAGGGTCCTCCCTCGCTTGCGGTGATCGAGCTTCTCGTATCGGGTGGCTCAGGGTTGAGCCTTTGCCGATCGGCCAACGAGGACGGCGTCCCCGTCGTCGCCGTGTCTGTGCTGGAGTGCCGTGATCAGGCGATCGAGGCCGGTGCCGATGCCTTCTTGCTGAAACCGTTGGATCCTCTGCAATTCGTGTCCACTGTCAGGGATCTCCTCGGATCGAGCTCCTTCCTCGACGCACCTCCAGGAGACTCGCCGTGAATGACCGGCTTACGAGCGGGCACGAACCGCTCGATGCAGTTCTCGGCGGCGGGCTGCCCGCGAATGCCATAAGCCTCCTCATGGGACGCCCGGGGAGTGGCAAGACAATCCTCGCTCAGCAATATGTCTTCCGGAATGCGGCGCCTGAACGTCCCTCGATCTATTTCGCAACGGTTTCCGAGCCGCTTGAAAAGATCGTCCGCTTCGGCCAGAGCCTGGATTTCTTCGATCGCACAGCTATAGGTACATCCGTATTCTATGAAGACCTCGGGGCGACGGTAAGCCGCCACGGGCTCACCGGTGTCACGGAGCAGATCACGACCGCGATCAAGGAACGCCGGCCGGGACTGATCGTGATCGACAGCTTCAAGGCCCTGCATGCATTCGCGGACAGCCATGCGGAGTTCCGGCGGTTCCTACACGAGCTATCCGGGAGGCTGGGCGCGTTCCCGGTCGCCTCCTTGTGGGTGGGGGAATACGAGGATGCCGAGATCGGCTCAGTACCGGAGTTCGCGGTTGCAGATGCGATTCTCGACCTGACCACAGCTCGGAGCGGCCAGCGCGACCTCCGGTTTCTCGAGGTCAGGAAGCTCCGCGGAAGCGGCTTCCGGTCCGGATTGCACGCATACCGGCTCACCGCCGACGGGATGCACCTGTTCCCCCGGCTCGCCGACGCGCCGATCGACGAGGAGTACACGCAAAGCGATGTGCGGGCCTCATCCGGAATCCCCGCGCTGGATGCCATGCTCGAGGACGGGTACTGGCCTGGTGCGTCAACTCTCATCGCCGGTCCCTCAGGCTCTGGGAAGACTCTGCTAGGGCTCCACTTCATTTTTAACGGTGCACGCCAGGGCGAACCTGGAGTCATTGCCACCCTCCAGGAAAATGAGACCCAGCTAGAGCGGGTTGCGGGCGGCTTCGGCTGGTCGCTGAATGAATCGAATATCGAAGTGATGTACCGCTCGCCAGTCGATATCCACATCGACGAATGGGCCTATGAGCTGCTACAGGTAGTGAAGCGGACGGGAGCCCGGCGTATCCTCATCGACAGCGTTACCGATATCAGGGCGGCGGCGTCAGACGCGACACGCTTCCGGGAGTCCTGTTACTCGCTCATGCAGCGCTTCGCCAGACAAGGCGTCAGCATCGTCATGACCTTCGAGATACCAGATCTCTTCGGCGCCGAGCGCCTCTCGGATGATGCCGTTTCGCCGCTGTCCGACAACGTCGTAATGCTGAGCTACCTCAAGGATGATGATTCGATCAAGCGGACGATATCGGTTATCAAGACCCGGGCAAGCCATCACGATCCCGCCATCCGCCAGTTTCTGATCGGACGCGACGGCATCGCGCTCGGATGAGGGCTGTGCCCCGGGAAGGCTTGCTGACGGCAGATCTGGCCGGCCGGGGCAGTTGTCCGGGCCGGTGACGAGTTCGACCTCGTCCGCGTGCCCGTCCTCGCAGGCACCGCCCGGGCAACTGAGAAGGCGGGGAGGTGACCAGGATGCCAGCAAAGCCAGTGACCGGCTGAGCCCGGTGCGCCGTCGGCGCATGAAATGCGGTCTCCTGGGCAGTCACCAGAGAATTAGAGAATTACTGTCCAGTCCCCGCAGTACGGCACCATCATCGCCACGCGGGGAAATCGAGGACAGGACTGATGAGCAGCGAGACCGTGATGAGCAGCCGCAGCGACCAACTGGACATGGGCTTGGTAGAGACTGCCCTAGCCGTGCTGCGTAAGGCCTGCGATAAGGCCATCGACGAACTAGGGGGCGCGGTGCCGCCAATCCAGCTACGCGCGCTGTTGGTTGTTGACGATGCCGGGGTCGGGCTGGACCTGCATCGGCTCGCGGCCGAGCTGACCGCCTCCGTGGCGGCTACGAGCCGGGTTTGTGACCGCATGGAGGCGGCCGGACTGCTGGCAACCGAAGTACCGCTGGCAGCCGGACCGGGCCGTGCTACGCGCTCACTGGCTCCGGCAGGCGGCTGGCCCGCTGGATAAAGGACCGGCAGCGCGGGGCGGTCAGAGATGTGCTGAGTTCCGTCCGCCCGCAGGCCCGGGATGCGCTGGTCCACGGGCTAAGCGAACTTGGAGCCGCAGCTCAGCAGCCGTCCTGACAGTGGAGGGGTCTCGCTACTCTCCTACCAGGCCGGGAGTGCGATCCAGCTGAGGATCTGCAGGGTGCATTTCAGGTTTGCCGGTAGGCCGCCGCCTGCCCCGGTGCCCACAGCCGGGGCCAGTTACCAGGCTGAAGAAGGCCTGAACATCAACGGTGGCGTGGCCCTGTGCCCGTTCCCGTGCTCGCGTTTGGGCCGGGCAAGCCGAGCACCACGCGCGCGTCCGCGTCGATGACCATGGCTTTCGTCATCGTCTCGCTCAGCGGGTGACCCTGCGATTTACCCCCGGTCGGGTGACGACATCATCCCCGGGCCCAGGGAGGCTGGTGGCATGACGATCCGGGCGCGGCGCTGGCTGGCCCGTGGCGCGTTCGGGCTGGTACTGGCCGCGGTGGTGCTGTTGCTGGCGGTGGCCGGGTGGCGCAGCCTGGCCATGATTGGCCTGACGGTGATCGGCGTGTGCGCGGTGCTGGCGGGCGGGTACTGGTTCCTGGCGAACCGGGGTGTGGTGCGGTGGCTCTCGCTCATCCTGGTGATCGCCGCGCCGGTGCTGATCCTGGTGACGTTCGCGCTGCACAGCCTGCTGTGGGTGGCCATCGTGGCCGTGGTGCTGATGCTGCTGGCCGCCGGGACCGGGCGGGCCGCGCTGCGCACGGACGCCGCCCCGGCCGTAATGCCGGCGGCACCGGCCACCCGCCCGCGGCGCCCGTTCCTGATCATGAACCCGCGGTCGGGCGGCGGGAAGGTGACCAAATTCCAGCTGAAGGAGAAGGCGGAGGCGCTGGGCGCCGAGGTGGCCCTGCTCGAAGGCCCGGGCATGGTGGATGTGGCCGCGCTGGCCCGCCAGGCGGTGGCTGACGGGGCTGACCTGCTGGGGGTGGCCGGCGGCGACGGGACCCAGGCGCTGGTGGCCGGCATCGCTGCCGAGCACGGCCTGCCGTTCCTGGTCATCAGCGCCGGCACCCGCAACCACTTCGCCCTCGACCTGGGCCTGGACCGGGACGACCCGGCCACCTGCCTGGATGCGCTGAGCGACGGGGAGGAACTGGAGGTGGATCTGGGCGTCATCGGCGACCGCACGTTCGTCAACAACGCCTCGTTCGGTGCCTACGCCGAGGTGGTGCGCAGCCCGGCCTACCGGGATGACAAGCGCGGCACCACGCTGCAGATGCTCCCCGGCCTGCTCAACGGCCATGAGGGCGCCCGGCTGACCGCCCAGGCCGGGGAGACCACCATCGACGGCCCGCAGGCCCTGCTGATCAGCAACAACCCGTACGGGATGGGCGACATCGCTGGGCTCGGCCGGCGGCCGCGGATCGACGCGGGCACGCTCGGTGTGGTCGCCATCCTGGTCAGCAGCGCCCGGCAGGCGGCCGGGCTGGCCCGCCGCGGGCACGGCGCGGGGCTGGCCGTGCTGGCCGCCGACGAGGTCGTCGTCGAGGCCGATGTGCCGCAGATCCCGGTGGGCATCGATGGCGAGACGGTGCTGATGCCGGCCCCGGTGCGGTGCGCGATCCGGCCCCGGGCACTACGCGTCATCGTGCCCCGGAACCGCCCCGGCGTACCCGCCGCCAAGCCACCCCTGGAATGGCCCCAGCTCCGGCAGCTCGCCTCATTCCGCGCACCCGGACGGGGCACTGGCCGCGCAGCAGCGTTAGGGAGGAAGCTATAGCACGGAACACATCGGGACTGAATCGCTCCGGCGAGCCCGGAGACTCAGGTTGGTGTCTGGCTGGCCTCATATCCGCATCGTCACGCCGGGCGGTCGGGTCCGCCTCACCCCCTCGTGGGTGATGACAGCCGCGACGGTGCCCCGGATGATCGGGGTCATGGCCTCATCATCTCCCCAGCGGTTCGACGTCGTGGTCATCGGCGCAGGACCGGCCGGCGTCGTGGCGGCGCTTCGCACCGCCCGCCTCGGTGCCACGACGGCGCTGATCACCCGTGATCAGTTCGGCGGAATGGCCGCGAACGACGGGCCCGTGCCGGTCCGTACGCTCGCCCAGGCGGCACGGTTGATCCGCGAGGCCAGGCAGCTACCTCGCTACGGGATCGCGGGAGGTGAGCCCACGCTCGACTACCCTCGGCTGATGGCGCGGGTACGTGACGTGACCGAAGATGTGCGCCGGCACACGCTGCTGCGCGACGATCTCGAGCGGGCCGGGGTGACCATCTACGAGCAGGCCGGACTGGCCCGGTTCGCCGACGCCCACACCGTGGAAAGCGACAGTGCGCCGCGGCTTGAAGCGGGCAAGGTCATCCTCTGCAGCGGAGGAACGCCGCGGCCGCTGGCGGTCCCGGGCTTCGACTTGACCGCCACGCACAGCGATGCCTGGCAGCTTTCCTCGGTGCCGCCGTCGCTGATCGTGATCGGCGCCGGCGCGACCGGTGTGCAGGTAGCTTCGATCTTCAACGCGTTCGGCACGCACGTCCATCTCGTCGAGGTCGCTCCACGCATCCTGATGAGCGAGGACCACGAGGTCTCCGAAGCCGTCCGTGCCGCGCTGGCCGCGGCCGGCGTCCAGGTCCTCGAGAACGCCGGGACGATTGACCGCTTCGAGCGCTGTGCGACCGGCGTGCGGCTCATCCGTTCGGCCGACGATGGCCGGCGGAGCGTCGATGCCACGGTGGCGGTGGTCGCGGCCGGATGGGCCGCCGCCACCGCTGGGCTGAACCTTGACCAGGCCGGCGTGCAGACAGACCGGCGCGGGTACGTCCAGGTGGACGGGTACCAGCGCACCAACGCCCCGCACGTTTTCGCCGCGGGCGACGTCACCGGGCGCGCGATGGTCGCGCACGAGGCGGTCCGCGAGGGACTGGTGGCCGCGACCAACGCCGTCCTCGGAACGACCACGGTCCTCCCTGCACAGGTGAGCCCGATCGGCAGCTTCACCGACCCCGAGTACGCCTCGGCCGGGCTGACCGAGGCGGCCGCCCGCCAGACCCATGACGTGACTACGGCAACGGTTCGCTTCGACTCGCTCCCGCGACCGATCATCGATGGCCGCCCGACCGGGTTCTGCAAGCTGGTTATCGATCGCGGGCTGCACACGATCCTGGGTTGCCACGTCGTGGGGGAGCGCGCGGTCGAGCTCGCACAGCTGGCGGCGACCGCGATGGCCGCCGAGATGCCCGTCGAGCAACTCGCGCTGGTCCCGTTCTCGTTCCCCACGTACGCGAACGCCCTGGGCCGTGCGGCGGCTGTCGCCGCGATCGAACTCGATCACACCGGAATGTGGGCGGTTGAGCATCTCGTGACGCCGGAGGAGATCGGCGTGACCTGAGCTCGTGACACCCTTACCGAGAGGAGAAAGATCTTGGCAGCCCCTTCGACAGGAACGCCCAGGCCTGGAGTCCGCGTTGGCTCCGCGAGCGAGTTCAGCTTGTTCTTCCGCGTCAGGCCGGGCCACGAGAACGACCTGCGGGAAGCGGTCCAGGCGCTGCAGGACAGTCCGGGTTACCGGCCCGGGGACTACGGCCTGCCGATCGCGACCATTCACGAAGCGAGGTTCGTGCTGTTCGACGACGACACGCGGCTGCTCTTCGCGACGAGCTTCGATGGCCCGTGGGACGCCTACATGGAGGACTTCGCGGCCAAGCCGCTGCAGCTCTTCGACTCGATCTTCCGGCACGTCGAGGGCTACGAAGGCCTTCCCGATCTCACGGCGGTGAAGGATTTCATCCTGAGCGCCCAGGTTACTGCCGGAGCCTACGCGCGGAATTACCCCGGCACGGTGAAGGAGATCCGGAAGGCCCGGCGGGTGAACGAGGCGTTCCAGCAGGTGCTCGACGATCCGCGGGCCGCGGAGGCGCTGCAGCATCCGGCGCTGAAGCCGCTGCTCGACGAGGCCGCGGACGCCTGAGCGGCCGCTGCGGGCAACTACAGACAATGTCGCATCACATCTCCGGGCCGCGAGCCATGGCCGAGCCAGCAGCAGACATCACCGACCTGTACGCGTTCCCGAGCCCCGGGCACCCGGGGCGTCTCGTGCTGGTGCTGAACACGCTGCCGTTCGCGCTGCCCACGGCGGCGTTCTCCGACGGGCTCATCTATCGCTTCCGGCTGCGGCCGCTGACCGCGGCTGCGCGGGAGGATGTCACGCCGTTCACGGTGGCCGGCGAGGAGATCGTGATCGACTGCGTGTTTTCGGCTCCGGTGAACGGACCCGGTGCGAGCGGCCCGGAACAAGAAGGCGCGTGTTCGGTACGGGGCGAGACGGCCCCGGTGAGGGTGAACGACGAGCGCGGCGGCCAGGCCCACGGCATCCGCGTGTTCGCCGGCCCGCGGTGGGATCCGTTCATCATGGATGCGCCGGCCGCGCTGAAGACGATCGCCACGGGCAAGCTCGCGTTCACCGATCCGAGCGCGATCTACCTCGACGGCAAGAACGTCCTCAGCCTGGTCGTGGAGGTCGACCGCACGGTATTTGGCTGCGCTGAGCTGTATGGCGTGGTGGGGGAGACCCTGACGCGAGGCAGGCTCAACATCCGGCTCGAGCGCGTCGGGCGGCCCGAGGTGCCCAACCTGATGCTGGCGCCGAAGCAGTTCGACCCGGTTAACCGCGACCTTGAGATCCGCGACCTCTACAACATGGAGGACGCGTTCCATCTCAGCCGCGCGTACGAGGGCGCGTACCGGGCCCGGCTGAACGCGAACCTGGCGTTCTGGGACGGTCTCGACGGCAAGACCGACTGGCCGGCTCGCGGGGATGACGCGCACCCGCTGACCGAGCTCATCCTCGCGGACTTCCTCGTTCTCGACGTCACCAAGCCCTACGTGGAGCGGGGTTCCTTCCTCGAGATCGAGCTCGCCGCCAGGCACGGGGAGGCCCACCAAACCTGCGGTGGCCGGGCGCTCAACGACGACGTGATGGACACGATCTTCACGCTGCTCGTGAACGGAGGAAACGGTCCCGTCATCCGCGACGGCGTCGATCAGGCGACCTGGCCCGCGTCGCGCACGTTCCCATATCTGGCGCCCCCGAATCCGGATCCCCCGGAGGTACCCGGGCATGTGTAGCGATGGTGCGTCCGCGAGCACCGCTCTCGAGCTCGACGACATTCAGTTCGGGGTGATAAACCAGCGACCGGCCTCCTACGTCGGCGCGTACCTCCTGCTCCGCATCGATGACCGTCAGGCGGGGCGCAAGCTGGTCAAGCGGCTGCTCCCGGTGATCGAGTCCGCCCGCTCTTCGTCAGATCCGGCCCAGCACGCCTGGGTCTCGGTGGCGTTCACCTATCAGGGGCTGAAGGCGCTGGGTGTGCCCCAGGACTCACTCGACAGCTTCGCGCCGGAGTTCCGGCAGGGCATGGCGGCACGCGCGGCAGAGCTGGGCGATGTCGGCGAGAGCAGCCCTGACCACTGGGAGAAGCCACTCGGGAGCCCCGAGGTGCACGTGGCGCTGTCGGTGCTGTCGCCCAGCGCCGCGCGGCTGGAGAGCCTGCTCGAGCGCGCGCGCCGCGCGCACGAGGAGCTAGCCGGTGTCGAGCTCATCTGGCGCCAGGACTGCTACCAGCTCCCGACGGGACGCACCTCCTTCGGCTTCAAGGACGGAATCGGGCAGCCGGCGATGGAGGGGACCGCAGTCCCCGGCTCCGACCCGGACAAGCGGCCGATCAGGGCGGGCGAGTTCATTCTCGGCTATCCAGACGAGACCGGAAGCACAGGGCCGGTGCCGACTCCCGAGGTGCTCGGGCACAACGGCACCTACCTGGTTTTCCGTAAGCTGCACACCCGGGTTGCCGCCTACCGTCAGTATCTCCGGGCCAAGGCGGCGAGCCGCGAGGAGGAAGCGCTGCTCGGCGCGAAGATGGTCGGCCGCTGGCCCAGCGGCGCGCCGCTCGCGCTCTGCCCGGAGCGAGACGATCCGGGCCTCGGCGCGGATCCCGACCGTAACAACCGCTTCGGGTACGGCGACGATCTGCGCGGATTCAGGTGCCCGGCCGGCGCACATGCCCGGCGGGCGAACCCCCGGGACGCGCTTGATCACGAGATGAGCGCCGACGTCCGGCTCCACCGGATGTTCCGGCGCGGCACGAGCTACGGCCCGATGCTGCCCGAAGGCGTCGTCGAGGACGACGGCGCGGACCGCGGCATCATCTTCGTCTTCGTCGGTGCCCATCCCAAGCGCCAGTTTGAGTTCGTCAAGACACAGTGGCTGAACGACGGCATCTTCATCGGCGCGCCCGCTGAGAAGGATCCGCTCGCTGGAGCGAACGACGGATCGGGCACCTTCACCGTCCCCCAGCGGCCGATCCGCCGGCGCCTGCAGAGCCTGCCGCCGTTCGTGATCACCCGCGGCGGGGAGTACTGCTTCGCCCCGGGTATCCGGGGGTTGCACTGGCTAGCTGACCTGGACACCCGGAACGGCTGAACAGAAAGGAACGGGACGTGGCTACGAGCCCGGCACGCACCGATCGCTGGAAGGCACTCGACTTCGGGCCGCCGCTGTCGGATGCCGAGGAACCCGACCTGCCGGTGCTCGTCGAGTACACGCAAGACACGAGGGTGGCGGTCATCACGCTGAACCGGCCGCACGCGGACAACGCGATCACTACGGCGATGGGGGCGCGCCTGACCGAGATCCTGGAGACGATCGCGGTTCGCCCCGCTGTCCGCGCCGTCATCCTCACCGGAGCTGGTCGGCGGGCCTTCTCCGTCGGCAGCGACCTCCGCCAGCGCAAGAACATGACCAAAGAGGACTGGCTGCGGCAGCGCCAGGACTTTGACCGGACCCTCTACACCGTGCGCCAGCTGCGGAAGCCGATCTTCACCGCCGTCAATGGGATCGCCTACGGGGGCGGCTGCGAGCTCGCCCAGAGCACCGACTTCATCATCGCGTCCGACAACGCCACCTTCGGCCAGCCTGAGGCGATGCTCGGCCTGGCGGCCGGGGGCGGCTCGCCGGCGCTGCTCCCTCGCCTGCTCCCGCCGGGCAAGGCCATGCAGATGCTGATGACCGGCGATCCGATCAGCGCGCAAGAGGCGCACCGGCTGGGCATGGTCAACGAGCTTTACGCTCCAGATGAGCTCCTCGATGCCGCCTACCGGATCGCGGGGAAGATCGCGAGCAACTCACCCACCGCAGTACAGGCCGTCAAGCAGGCGGTCCGGATGGGCCAGGGCGAGCCGATCGAGCAAGCTATCGCGATCATGATGGAGGAACACTGGCGCTCTGCCGTCCATCCCGATCGCGCCGAAGGCATCGGCGCGTTCAATGAAGATCGCGAGCCCACCTTCGCCGATCCCGACCACTGATGCCTGGCGGCATTATCCGGCGGGGTGACCCGGCCAGACGCGACTGTCCTGCCCTCCTTCAGAACGGTTCCGGGATGTGCCGCAACTCCAGGTCCGGCTCGACGTAGCCGCCGGGGCGCTGCCGCTTGGGCAGCGTGACATCGTGCTCCGGGAGCGGCTTGTAGGGGACCTGGCTGAGCAGGTGGCTGATGATGTTCAGCCGGGCACGCCGCTTATCGTCGCTGTGCGCGATATACCACGGCGCCCATTCGGTGTCCGTGGCGGCGAACATCGCGTCCCTGGCCCGGGAGTAGTCATACCACCGGCTGTAGGACTTCAGGTCCAGCTTAGACAGCTTCCAGATCTTCCGCGGGTCGTGGATGCGGCTCTTCAGCCGCCGGGTCTGCTCGTCCGCGCTGACCTCGAGCCAGTACTTCAGCAGCAGGATCCCCGAGTCGGCCATGGCCTTCTCGACGCCCGGCACCAGCCCGAGGAAGCGCTCGGTCTCATCCGGCGTGCAGAAGCCCATCACCCGTTCCACGCCCGCCCGGTTGTACCAGCTGCGGTCGAAGATCACGACCTCGCCGGCCGCCGGGAAGTGCGCGACGTAGCGCTGCAGGTACATCTGCGACTTCTCCCGCTCGGTCGGCGCGGGCAGCGCGACCACCCGGAACACGCGCGGGCTGACCCGTTCGGTGATCCGCCTGATCGTGCCGCCCTTCCCGGCGGTGTCCCGGCCCTCGAACACGACGCAGATCTTGGCCCCGGACTCCTTGACCCACTCCTGCATGGCCACCAGCTCGCCATGGAGGATGCGCATCTGGCGCTCGTACTCCTTCCGCTTCATCTTTTTCATCGGGCTCATCCGGTCTCCCCGGCGGCCCCCGTCCCGTGCAGCGCTTCCTGGAGGTCCTTCTCGTCATCCTTGGACAGCGAGGTCTTCAGCACGGTGCCGCCATACTTGCTCATCGCGTCGACGGCCTTGTCCGGCGTGACCTTCTCCACCATCAGGAACAGCGCCGAGGTGCCTGGCTGGAGCATGCCACGGACCTGCTCCTGGAACTGCTTGTCGATGCTGGTCTTGGCGAACTTACCCATCAGCGCGCCCATCCCGGCCCCGATGGCCATCCCGAAGACCGGGATGAAGAACAGCAGCCCGAACAGGAATCCCCAGAACATCCCCCAGGTGGCCCCCGCACCGACCGCGTGATGGGTGGTCTGCACGTGGTAGCTGCCGTCCTTGTCGCGGACAATGACCGCGATCGCGTCCGGCTGGATGATCAAATCCTGAGCCAGCCGGCGCGCCTCGTCGGCGGCGGCCGTCGCGGTCGCCTCGTCTGGGTAACCAATGGCGATCAGAGTTGCCATGATGTTTCCTTTCTCTTGGTGTTGATCTCTGCTTAGCCAGGCCGGCGGCTTCCCGGAAACTTCAACCTGACCCGTCATCAGACCAGGCTGCTGTGCTGCCATCCCAGCGTCGACACCCTTACAGGGGTGATATGCGCCGGGATGGCTCAGAGCAGGCGCAGGTCGACCGCCCGCTCGACGGCTTCCGAACGGGAGGCCACGCCGAGCTTCTGGTAAATGGACCGGAGCTGCGTCTTCACCGTGTTCCGTGATATGTACAGGGTGGCCGCGATCTGCAAATACGTGCTGGTCGGCAGCAGCTTCAGAATGCGCAGCTCGGCCGCGGTCAGCGGCTCGGCCATCAGCTGGCGGTACTCGGTGCGGTCCGGCCGGGCGGCCCGCACGTCGAGCGCCGCGGTGATCACCTGTTCCAGGTACGGATCGGACCGCATCCGGGCCGCGTGCTCGACCAGGTAGCCGGTCACCTGGGGGGCGGTGCTGACCAGTGTGTCCACGAAGCCCTCCTGGCGGGCCCGCTGCACCGCGCCGCCCAGGATGCCGTCGGCGGTGGGATCGCCGCGCTCGATGGCCGCCGCGGCCAGCAGGATCTGCCGGACCAGCCGGTCCCGGGTCGTCAGGCTGCCCAGCGCGGGCAGCTGGAGGTGCTCCTGCGCGGCCTGATGGTTGCCCGTGGCCAACGCGATCCGGGCCAGCAGCAGGTCGCGGCGGGCGGCGGGCACACCGGCCGCCAGTTCGGCGGCCGCCCGGGCGTCGCCGAGCGCCAGGCGTATCTGGGCTTCGAGCTCATCGGCCTGCGCCCACAGCGCCGCGCTGGGCTCGGCCAGCGCCCGCCGCGCCGCCGCCACCGTGGTCAGCGCCTCGCGGATCTGCCCGCGGGCGGCCCAGATCCGGGCCCGGTCGAGCAGCGTGAGGAACTCGAAGATGGGCCGCCCACCTTCGGTTATCGCCAGCACCCGCTCGGCCAGCCGCTCCGCGGCACTCAGGTCCCGCCGCTCCAGCGCCAGGCCGGCCAGTACGCGCAGGTAATCCACGGCGAAGAAGTGCCGGTCGAAGCCCAGCCGCCGGGCGTCCCATTCCGCGGCGGTGGCCGCCGCAGCGGCATCGGTCAGCCGGCGCCAGGAACCAGGCCAGCGCCCGGGCGCTGGGTACCAGGATCAGCCGGGCCGGCTCGGGCAGCCCGGGCTGGGCCAGCGCGGCCGCGGCCTCGCGTTCCACCGCGGCGAAATCGTCCAGGCATGGGTAGACCCGGAGCAGGATCAGCGGGATCGCCGCGTGCCACTCGTCGCTGAGCTGGGCCTGCTGCTGGATGTCCCGGGCGCTCTGCGCCGCGGTCACCGCCTCGGTCAGCCGGCCCGCCTGCCCGTACTGGAACGCCCGCATCATCGCGAACCGGGCGGCCAGCCGCGGCCTGGGCGGGATTGGTGGCTGGGCGCGCTCGATCGCGTCCAGGTAGTCGCCGCCGCGCGCCAGGTCACCGGACAGCAGCAGGTCGGCGGCCAGCCCGAGCATCCGCTCCGGGGCATCGGCCAGCAGCGCCGGGTCGACCATGCTCATGTCCAGCGGGCTCGGCGCGATGGGGTCGCGCAGGAAGTCGGGCACCACCCGGTCCTGGAGCAGGGCCAGCGCCCGGTCGGCTTGCCGTGCGGCCAGAAAATGCCGGGTGGCCCGCCGGGTGTCGCCGGTGGCTTCGAACCATTCGCCCGCCCGTTGCTGCAGGGCCCGCTCCCAGGCCGAGCCCCGGGCCCGCAGCTCGGCCCGGAGCACCTGGCGCACCAGGTGGTGGTACCGGAAGATGGTCCGCTCATCATCGAGCGGCACCAGGAACAGGTTGGCCACGTCGATGTCACGCAACAGCGCGGCCGCATCCGGCCGCCCGCTGACCGCGGCGCACGAGCCCGCGGTCAGCTCACCCAGGATGGACGTGTCCAGCAGGAACCGGGCCAGTTCGGGTGGCTGCTGGTTGAGCACCTCGGCGATGAAGTACTCCGAGATCAGGTGGCTGCGCACATCCAGCGCCCGGGCCACCCGGGCCGGGTCATCGGCGGCCCGCAGAGACAGCGCGGCCATCTGCACCGCGGCCGCCCAGCCCTCGCTGCGCTGGTGCAGCAGGGCCAGCTCAGCCGCACCCATCTCGACGCCGAAGTTGGCCAGCAGGTCACCCGTCTCGGCCAGCGACAGGGAGAGGTCGTCGTCGCGCAGCTCGCACAGCTCGCCGCCCAGCCGCAGCCGGTGCAGCCGGACCGGCGGATCGTTCCGGCTGGCCAGCACCAGCTGGGCGTTCTCGGCCGGCCAGCGCTCGACCAGGTCGGTCATGTCGCCTGCCACGGCGGTGGCGGCGGCCTGGAAGTCGTCCACGATGATGGCCATGCCTTCGGGCAGCTTCATGGCGTCGTTGGCCAGCAACGCGGTCACGTCGGCCGACATGGCGCTGTCCAGGGCCAGCAGCTCGGCGGCATCGGCGCCGAACTCCGGCAGCACCGCCCGGGGCGCCTCGATGAAGCCGGACCAGAACCGGACCGGGTCCGCGTCGGCCTTGTCGCAGGACAGCCAGGAGGTGACCCCGGGCGGCCTGGTCGCCACCCAGTTCGACAGCAGCACGCTCTTGCCGGATCCAGCCGAGCCGACCACCACGGTAAGCCGCTGACCCGCCCCCGCGGTGATCCGGTCTAGCAGCAAAGATCTGGTGACCAGCGTGCTAGGCAGCGTCGTCGGCCGGAACTTGGTTAGCGCGAAACCACGCACCCGGTGAGATGCCGCGCTCTGCCGTAGGGCCCTCTGCCGAGGCATTCGTCCTGTTCTCTTCCTCGCTTCCCAGGCGGTTCGCCCAGGGTCGGTACATCCCCTCCACCCAGCGTGGCGCACGCTCAGCGATGCCACATCACCCATGCTGGATTAATTTCCAGGTAAAGGGACGGCATAGACACGCCGCCCTGGTCACCCTCGGGCGGGTGATGACGCTGCTTCCGTCACCAGGCACGATGGCAGGGACATGCAACCAGCGACAGTGAGTGCTAACTCTGTGCAACCACGAACGTATGAGATCACCTTCGTGGGCCAGGCCGGTGCCGCGCTGCGCGCGGAATTCGACGATTGTGAGGTCACCGTAGAGTCAGGCACAACAACTCTGCGGGCCGAGGTGCCCGACCAGGCCGCCCTCTGGGGCCTGGTGGAGCGGATCAGCGGGCTCCGCCTCGACGTGATCGACATGCACCTCGTGGCACCGCCACCCACGCCGTGATCTCACCCAGAACCGCCGGGCCCGGCACCCGGCTTTCACCCCTGCGCGGGTGATGCGCCGGCGCCGCCCGGGCGGAGACACTACGGCCGTGGCGTCCGACCACGGCCGAGGTGGGCTGTCTTTGTTCCGCGTGCTGCCGGGGTTGCAGGCAGCTACCTCCTACCGGCGTGCCTGGCTGGCCAAGGATGTGGTCGCCGGCGTCGTGCTGACCACGCTGCTGGTCCCGCAGGGCATGGCCTATGCCGAACTGGCCGGCCTGCCGCCGATCACCGGCTTGTACACCTCGATCCTGTGCCTGCTCGGGTACGCGGTGTTCGGGCCGTCGCGGATCCTGGTGCTGGGACCGGATTCCTCGCTCGGCCCGATGATCGCCGCCACCGTCCTGCCGCTCGTCGCGGCCAACGGGGATGCCAAGCGGGCCGTCGCGCTGGCCTCGCTGCTCGCGATCATGGTCGCGGCGATCATGATCCTGGCGTCGGTCGCGAAGCTCGGCTTCATCGCCGACCTGATCTCCAAGCCGACGATGATCGGCTATATGAACGGCCTGGCGCTGACCATCCTGGTCGGCCAGCTGCCGAAGCTGTTCGGGTTCAAGATCGACGCCGAGGGGCTGATCCACGAGGCGGCGGCGTTCGTTTCCGGGCTGGCCGACGGCAAGGCGGTGGCCGCCGCGGCCACCGTCGGGATAGCCGGGATCGTGCTGATCCTGGTCCTGCAGCGCTGGCTGCCCAAGGTCCCGGCGGTGCTGATCATGGTGGTGCTGGCCATCGCCGCCACGTCGGTCTTCCATCTGGCCGACCACGACGTCAGCCTGGTCGGGGTGCTGCCCAAGGGATTCCCGCCGTTGACCATTCCGCACGTCCGCGCGTCCGACCTGGGGCCGTTGTTCGCAGGGGCGTTGGGTATCGCGCTTGTCTCGCTGGCCGACACCATCTCCACCGCCTCGGCGTTCGCGGCCCGCACCGGGCAGGAGATCCGCGGCAACCAGGAGATGCTCGGCATCGGCGTGGCCAACCTGGCCGCCGGGCTGTTCCAGGGGTTCCCGGTCAGCACCAGCGGGTCGCGCACCGCGGTGGCCGAACGGTCCGGGGCCAAGACGCAGCTCACCGGCGTGGTCGGGGCGGCCCTCATCATCCTGATGATCGTGCTGGTGCCGGGCCTGTTCCGGAACCTGCCGCAGCCCGCGCTGGCCGCCGTGGTGATCACCGCCTCGCTGTCCCTGGCTGACATCCCCGGGACAACACGGTTGTGGCGGCAGCGCAAGGCGGAGTTCCTGCTGTCGGTGGCCGCGTTCCTCGGCGTCGCCTTGCTCGGCGTGCTGCCCGGCATCGCGATCGCGGTCGGGCTGTCCATCCTCAACGTGTTCCGCCGGGCCTGGTGGCCTTACGACACCGAACTCGGCCGGGTCGAAGGCCTGGCCGGCTACCACGACGTGCACACCCATCCGGACGCCCAGCAGATGCCGGGCCTGGTCATCTACCGGTTCGACGCGCCGCTGTTCTTCGCCAACGCCAAGACGTTCCGGGACCAGATCCGGCGGCTGGCCGCCGCCGACCCGCCGCCCCGGTGGATCGTGATCGCCGCCGAGCCGGTGACCGACGTGGACACCACCGCAGCGGACGTGCTGACCGACCTGGACGAGGAGCTGAACGCACGAGGCATCAGCCTGGTATTCGCCGAGCTCAAGGACCCGGTCCGGGAGAAAATCGAGCGCTATGGGCTGACCCGGACCATTGATCCGCAGCACTTCTTCCCGACCGTGGGCGCCGCCGTGAGCGCATTCCAGGCCGAAACCGCCACGCCGCTGAAATCACCCTCCGAAGGGTGAGGACACACCGGGCCGGCTGGCGCAAGATCCTCGCAGCAGCCCTGGTAAATAGGAGGCACGATGACATCCGCAACTGTCAGGTCGTCCAGCGGCACCGGGCGCCGCATCGAAGGGCACGGCCTGCTTATCTTCGCCTCGATCCTGCTCATGGTGCTCGGCTTGTTCAATCTGCTCGACGGCATCGCCGCGGTGGCCAGGTCGCACGTGTTCATCGCCAACGCGCATTACGTGGTCGGCGACTTGCGCACCTGGGGCTGGATCGCACTCATCGCCGGCGTGCTGCAAGTCCTGGCCGGGATCGGGGTGCTGACCGGTAACCAGTTCGCCCGCTGGTTCGGCGTGGCGGTGGTCGGGCTGAACGCGTTCGCGCAGTTCTTCTTCATCCCGGCGTACCCGTTCTGGTCGCTGACCATCATCGCGGTCGACATGGTCGCGCTGTACGCGCTGTGCGTGTACGGCAGCCGGTCCAACGTGACCGCCGAGTAATTACCGCCTGCACCGCTCCTGGGTGGCGGCCATGACACGGATCCCGGCGGCAGCGGCCGAAGATGCCCAGACATCGCCGGCGCCCAGCAAGTCCCGGAAGCTGCTGTATGTCACGCTTCCGGGCTGCTGGGGCGGGCTCATTTTCGCGTGTCTGTCGTTCACCCCATCGCTGCTGCCGCGGGGCGGCCTGATCCAGGGCGTTATCTGCGGCATTACCGCCGCGATCGGTTACGGGCTCGGGGTACTCGCCGCGTCCATCTGGCGTGCTTTCCCCGACCGGGAACCCCGCCAGCCGCGGCGCTGGGCGTGGACCGTCTTCTTCATCGCCGGCCCGGTCCTGTTCGCCGCCTCGTTCGGCCTCGGGCAGTACTGGCAGTACGAGATCCGCAAGCTGATGGGCGTGACCGACTACAGCATTCCGCTCGCGGTGGCCGAGCCCTTCGTCGCGGCGCTGGTCTTCGGCCTGTTCCTGCTGATCGGGCGCGGCCTGCGTGGCCTGTACCGGTGGCTGGCCAAGCTGCTCACCCGCTGGATCGGGCCGCGCGCCGCGCGGGGCATCGGCTGGGTGCTGGTCGTCGGGCTGACTTACCTGGTGGTCAGCGGCCTGCTGCTGCAGGGCTTCGTCAACGTGATGAACAACGCTTATGGGCTGCGCGACACGAAGACCGCCGAAGGGATCCACCAGCCCACGACCAGCCTGCGGTCCGGTGGGCCGGGCTCGCTCATCCCGTGGGATTCGCTGGGCTGGCAAGGCCGCAACTTCATCGGCAAGGGCCCGTCGGTCAGCGATCTCGCGAAGTTCAGCGGCCATCCAGCCATGGCCCCGATCCGCATCTACGCCGGGCTGGCCTCGGCTAAGGGCCCGGAGGCGCAGGCCGCGCTGGCCGTCCGCGACCTGCAGCGGGCGGGCGGCTTCCAGCGCAAGAACCTGGTCGTGGTGACGACCACCGGCAGCGGCTGGGTGGACCCGGCGCTGGTCGACTCGTTCGAGTACCTGAGCAACGGCGACTGCGCCACGGTGGCCATCCAGTACTCCTACCTGCCGTCCTGGATCTCCTACCTGGTCAACCAGTCGAAGGCGCTGGCCGCGGGCCGGGCGCTGTTCGACGCGGTCTACGGTGCCTGGGCCAGGCTCCCAGCCGATCACCGCCCCAAGCTGTACGTGGCCGGGGAGAGCCTGGGCTCGTTCGGCGGCGAGGCCGCGTTTACCGGCGAAAACGACCTCGCTAACCGGACTAACGGCGCGCTGTTCGTCGGGCCGCCCAACTTCAACACGCTGTTCCGTGAGTTCAGTGACCACCGCGACCCGGGCAGCCCCGAAGTCCAGCCCATTTACCAGGACGGCCGGATCGTGCGGTTCGTGAACGACCCGGCCACCGGCATCCCACCGGCCGGCCAGCCGTGGAACGGCACCCGGATCCTGTACCTGATGCATCCATCCGACCCGATCGTCTGGTGGAGCCCGCACCTGATCTTCAGTGAGCCGGACTGGATCAGTGAGCCGCCCGGTAAGGACGTGCTCAAGACCATGTTCTGGGTGCCGTTTGTCACGTTCTGGGAGGTCACTGCCGACCTGCCGTTCGCTACCGGCGTGCCGGAAGGCCACGGCCACAAGTACACCGCCGAGTACGTCAACGGGTTTAACGCGATCATGCGGACGGGGCTCAGCTCCCAGCAGCTGGCCAGCCTGCGGAAGATCATCGCGGCCGACGGGTGACCGGCTAGCTGCCCCACATCCAGATGGCCGTGGCGGCCAGTACGCCGAGCGCGTTTGTGGCCCAGTGCAGCCCGGCCGGTGCGAGCAGGCTGCCGCTGCGCCGCCGCAGCTCACAGAACACCACCCCGGACAGGCCGGTGAACAGGACGGTACCCAGCACGGACACGGCCTGGCCGGACGATCCGCTGCCGACCGTGCTGCCGATCGCCTGGTCATCCGCGGCCAGGCCGAGGGACGGCAGCACGTGCCACAACCCGAACAGCACGGACGAGACGCTGGTGGCTACCCACGCGCTGTGCCGCCGCCGGAGCAGGCCCCAGAGCACGCCCCGGAAGGCGACTTCTTCGAACAGCACGGTGCCCACCGGGATCAGCACGAAAGCGGTCAGCGCGGCGTGTCCCCAGCCGAAGTGATAGCGGGAATCGCGGAACGCGCTCCGGGTCAGCGGGACGGCCGCGCCCACCGCGAACACCACCGCGACAGCGCCGATCGCGGCGAGCGCCCAGCGCAGTCCACGCCACCACGTTCCCCGGCCCAGGCCGAGCTCGGCCCAGCTCAGCCCGGCCCACCGGGCCAGCGCCAGCAGTCCCGCGGCGCCGGCCGGGCCCAGCACCAGCGACGCATGCGCGACCTTGATGTCGATCACATTGACAAGCGCGAGGAAGGCGATGACGAAGACGACGGCCCAATCGAGGCGCCCCCGGGGAAGGCGCGACAATCCCGCCATGCCGGCCCCCTTCCTGGCCGCTCCAGCATATGTGATCAGCTATTCGTGACGGCCGCGGATCATTACTGGCCCCGATACCGATGGGATATGGCACCGAAGAATATGACGCTGTCGTAGCCGAGGATGCGGCACCGAGCCGGTACTGGCGTTAAGCATCAGTCATTGCGCGGGGGGCGGCGCCACGATGTGCATATCGATCACTTCAAGGCCGAGGACGGTGATCCGCTGTAGTAGCCCAGTGAGGGCTCCCCGATCGGGCAGCTTGGCGCGGAGAGTCGTTGTGCCGCGACCTATAGTCACTTCGCAGTCATCGAATTCCGCACACAGCGTGCTGCCCGCCTGGCCCGTGAACGTGATCTCGTATACCTGTGGTCTCACTATGGCTACCCCTTAGCGATCTCCTGTTCGCGTACTGTTCATCCTCGTGCCAGAATGCCTGGCCGCCGGATCCGCGTCACCACCCTCCTGCGGGTGACCCGGGCTCCGGCCCTGTCTGCCAGCTCACCCCCTGTCGGGTGATGTGAATAGCCGTCCGGTACGCGAGCGTGGCAGCATGCCCGGCCCGCCCGAGAGCAGCAGATTCCGGCGTGGTACCGGAGGCACGGCCGTCAGCACCCTGATGTACGCCGCAGCGGCGGCGCTTGGGTGAGAAGGGAGGCCGGCCGTGGTGCTCAACCTTGTCCTGATCGGCGTGGCGGTAGCGCTCGACCCGTTGCCGTTGATGGCGTTCCTCGTCGTGCTGCCCGCCGAGCGGGGCGTCAGGAAGGGTGCAGCCTTCGTGTTCGGGTGGCTGGCGTCCCTGGTGATCGTGGTCTCGGTCACGGTGCTGGCTACCGGCAACAATCCCCCCGAGCCGAACACGGCGCCCTCGCTCGCGGGGCTGGCGGTGAAGACCGCCATTGGGGTCATCCTGGTCGCGATTGCGATCCGGCACCGCCGCAGGAGGGGGCGGCCGAAAAAGCCGAAGAAGCCACCGAAGTGGCAGACACATGTGGACAGCATGTCCCCGTTGTTTGCCATGGGCCTTGCGCCCGTTCTGCAGCCGTGGGGCCTGATCGGCGCGGGCGCTGCCACGGTCATGGAAGCCAAACTGTCCAGTGCGCAGAGCTACCTCGCGCTGTTCCTGTTCTGCGTGCTGGCTTCGGCGTCCTACCTTGCGCTGGAGATCTACGCCGGCTTCAGGCCTGGTAAGAGCCAGGTGCTCCTGGCGGGCTTCCGATCCTGGATAGAAGCTCACACCGATCAGGTGATCATCTGGGGAAGCTTGATCCTCGGTTTCTGGCTTATCGTCAACAGCATCAACCTGATCGTCACGTGAGATTGCCTTGCGGCCAAGGTGACCTATGGCGTGGCTGGAAGGACTTAGGTCCCTCCCCAAATGGTCGGCGCGCCGGTTAACTGACGCGGCGTTTTGTCGCGGTTGGGGCCAGCGACAAGCGGCCCGTCCCAGCTGGCGGACCGGAGTGGCGGCAGCTCGCTGAGGGAGGAACTGTGCGCACTGGCGATCAAGAGGTGCCTGTGCTTGCCCGCGGGGCTGTCGGGGCGGGGCGGGTGCTCGCGTTCGGTGCGAGTAATGTGGCCCCGGCTGGTGCGGTGGTAGGCGGGCTGGTCATCGTCGTGTCTTATGCCGGGTTCGCGTCCCCGCTGGTCGTACTGATCGCCTTCATCGCGTCCATGTGCTGCGCGAGCAGCATCGCGGAGTTCGCTCGCCGGCTGCCCTCGGCTGGCTCGCTGTACACATACAACAGCCGCAGGCTGGGGCGGATCGGAGGGTTTCTGACCGGCTGGATGATGGTCTTCGCGTACGCGCTGTACGTGCCCGCCGGGATCGCGCTGACCAGCGCGTATGCATCGCAACTGCTTGCCGGCACGCTGCATGTGACTATCGCCGGCTGGGTGTTGTTCGTGGTCATCCTGGGAGCCGTGGTCCTAGTCGCCTACCTGGGCGTCCGAATCTCATCCTCGGTCGACCTGGTCCTTGTGATCGGAGAAGTGGCCGTCATCGCAGCACTTGCCATCACGATCCTGGTCAAGGTCGGGCCTGCGCATTACTCGGTTGGAGTTTTTTCACCGTCATCGTCGCCGAACGGCCAGCTCACCGACATCACGAATGCGCTTATCTACGGCATCACCGCCTTTGCCGGCTTCGAGGCGGCCGCCGCGCTCGGTGAAGAGGCGAGGAACGCGCGTCGCTCCATCCCCGCAAGCGCTATCGGCATCGTTATCGTGACGGGAATTTTCTATCTGCTCGTCGTTTTTGCGGAGATGTCCGGTGTGGGGCGGCGAGGCATCCCCGGCTTCACCCTGCAGAGCAACCCGCTGGGCTATCTCACTAGCCGGTACTGGTCGCCATCGACGGTGTGGGCCATCGAACTCGTGGTCGTGCTCACCGGCCTTGGCTTCGTCATCGCCTCGTTCAACGCAGCCATCCGGGTCCTGTTCGCCATGGGCCGCGAACGGGCCCTTCCGGGATCACTGGCCCGGCTCTCCCGCCGCCGTACCCCGGTGGTCTCGATTGGCTGCGTCGCCGGGCTCACGCTCTTGCTCGGACTGCCGTTGACCTACGCCGACGGCGGTGTGCGCACATTCGGGTATCTCGCTGGAGCGGGCGGGCTATCGGTTGTCCTCGTCTATCTCGCCGTGAACATCGCGACCATCCGCGCATTCCGCACCGAGTTCCGCGACCAGTTCAGGCTCTGGCAACATCTGCTCGTCCCCGTAACGGCCGCTGTGCTGTTCATGTTTCCACTGTGGGGGATCCTTCATCCCCGTACCGACAAACTGGTGAGCGTGCTTCCCTTCACAGCGCTTGGATGGCTCTGCCTTGGCGGCATCGCCGCTGGCGTCCTTCGGACCCGACGGCCCGCAACCTTCGAGACTCTGGGCAGAGTATTCATGCCAGGCAAGGAATAGCCGTCAGGCGCCGCGCCATTGGACGCCGAAGTACTTTGCGGGGTTCCCGATCCGTACTCCGTCACCCGCCTGGTCACCACCTCGGCTGTTGCGGAGGCCGTGTATGAGGTGACCATCGGCGTGTTTGCAGGTGGTCACTGCGCTGCGCTGCGCTGCTCAGGCGCTGGGCCAGCATCTGGAGGACGACGAGCTGCGCGTCGCGATCGGCGACGAACTGGACCGGTTGCGCTCGGCTTACGGCCGCTACCGAGCGAGCAGCGGGAGCGCCGGGAAGGTGTGGTCCTGCCACAGCAGCCGCGAGGTCTCTTCCGGGTAGGCGATCACCGTCGGCGGCGTCTCGAAGAGCTGCGTGAGGCGGTGGCCGGCGTCGTACGGAGGCCAGCCTGGGTCGCCGTGAGCGGCGAACGCCGTCCACGCTCTGCGGATCTGCGCGGACAGCTCCTCCGCCGCCTGGGAGGGCGGGTCGCCGATCAGCATGGCGGGCTGTCCGCTGCTCAGATTGCCGAAGACGAGCGGCACGTCCAGGCCGTGGCAGGCGCCGAGGCCACCGCCCAATCCCGGGGCGGACCAGGTCAGTTCGAAAAGGTGGGCCTGGCCGCCGCCGGCGATCTGCGCGTCGGCGAGATGGAGGCTCGGCATGCGGAACAGCCAGTCTGCGTTGACCAGTTCGTACAGCTCCTCATCGGCCGCGGCCGAGAATGCCTCCCGGTACCGGCGTGCGCCGTCCGGGCCAGGGGCGAGCAGGTGCAGAGCGGTCTCGGTCTGCTCATACGTGACCTGGCCGAGCACACCGTCGATCAGGCTGAACAACCGGTGCTCGTCACGGGTGTGCCCGACGAGAAGTCCCACGTCCCGGGCGGCGCCCTCGGCCAGCGCCGGCCAAGGGGCTGCCGGCAGGACGTCACCGTTGACAACCGGTGCAAATGGGATCGGCCGGTGCGTGATCTGCCCCCAGCGCTCGCGCCATTGGACCGTCTTGGCGGAGATCGCGTCGCCCGCCGCGGGCAGCCGGGCCGGGGCCACTACCGACAGGCCGGACACCGTGGGCCGTACCCCCAGCTCGGCGGCGCAGGCGGCGGCGATGTCGGCGGCGATGTCGGCGGCCAGCTCGGGGGACAAGAACGTCCCCGGCACGCTCTGCGCGACCGCACGGCGGAAAAGCCCGGCGGCGCGCGGCATGGCGAGCAGCGCGGCGACCGATCCGCCGCCCGCCGACTGACCGAAGACCGTGACCCGGTCCGGGTCGCCGCCGAACACCCGGATGTTGTCCCGCACCCACTGCAAGGCCGCGACCTGGTCGAGCAGTCCCCGGTTGGCCGGGGCTCCGTCGATCTGCGCGAAACCCTCAATACCGAGACGGTAGTTGAGGGTCACGATCACGGCCGGTTCGGCCAGCACCAGCGGCGCGCCCGGAACCTCGACGTCGAGGTAAGCGATGTCGGACGGCAGCTCCATATGCTGTCCGCGTGGATGTACGGGTGATCTGCGCGGCATTGGGCGGCCTTCAGGGGCCTGAGCTGTAGTCGAAGTCGGTGGTGAAGGCGGCGTGACGGCGTCCTCTCACCTCCCAGCGCAGCGCCGGGTCGGTTGACCGCAGGGTGTCGCCGTGGAGCTCGGTGCCGGGGTGATCAAAGCCCGGGATGCCGCACCGGACGTCGCCTGGCTCGGAGGCGTCGCCCTCGGCCTGCACGGTCAGGTAGCTAACGACGTCGATGTGCTTGCGGGCCGCGACGTGCTCGAGAGTGATCCGGGCTGGGCGGACGGCGTAGACCTCGCCAATGGCCGGGCCGTACAGGCGTGCTACCGTTCCGCCGGCCCGGCCGAGGAAGATGTCAGCCAGCGCGGCCCGCTGCCCATCGCTGGCGCCCTGGTCCACATAGAGCACCACCTCCCAGGGGGTGCTGGGCTGGACCTGGTCGAGGTAGCGGATCGAGAGCACTGCCTGCAGGCCGGAAAGGTCGGTGCCGTCAGCGTGACCTTGGTGGATCGACCAGGACAGCGCGCCGAAGCACTCCCCGAAGCTGGAGGGGCCGCCGGGCCGGCCGCCCACACTGCGGCACGGGCAGATCGCCTCGCAGTTGCATCCCTCGAAATAGGAGCCCCGTACCCGCCAGTCGGCGACCGGGCCCGGTCCTGATCCGGCCATCACATGCCCCCCATCCGGCCAGGACTGGTCGCCCGGCTGCAAGCCGGGCGCCAGGCCCGGCACGAAGACTACCCCCACCGCCAAGCCGAGCGCGGCGACGTCCAGCTCGCGGCCGAAATGCGATCCCACGCCTCACCATGGCCGGCGCCGCCGCCCGGACCAGGCGGCCGACTGTCATCACATGCACGCCGACCAGATCCGCCGCGACCTGCGGGTTGACATCACAGAACTCGCGGTACCCCGCGAATCCGGCATTGTTCATCAGCAGGTCAGGTTCGGCGGCGGCGACAACGCGTTCCAAGTCGCCGACGTCGCGAGGATCGGTCAGGTCTGCGGTGCAGGTCTGCACGCTCACTCCATGCTGAGCAGTGAGCCGCCCGGCCAGGGCGCTTAGCCGCTCGCCGCGGCACGTCCCGGGCATGCTCGCGTTGTTTCCCCGTTCTGCCCGACCCTGGACATGATCGGTACCGGAGTCTCCGGCTGGCGGCGTCCGGGGTTTCCGGACACCGGGCCGGCCGTCACACTCGCGACCTTCCCGCACCTGGGACAAGCGCGCGCGCCGCCCTCGAAGGAGAAGACGCAACCGCAAAAGCGCGCAACGTCGGTCATCACCGGCACCTTCTTTCTGTGCGCCCCCGCTGCCGCGGTCCGGCCAGCCAGTGACAGCCGCGGAACCGGAGCCCTCTTGCACTGAGTGGGCACGCGACGTCGTGATACAGCAGCGTCGGCTGCTCCTGTCTCTGCGGCGCCCCGCCCTGGCCGACCATCCCCGCATGCCATGTGACTCAGCGTGTGAGGCCGGTGTCAGGCAAGGGCAAGGGCAAGTGCGGTGCCCGGCAGGGCTACTCGCTGGAGGCCACCGATGTGCGCGCCCCGTTGACCGGATTCCGGATTGAGCGGTACATTACTCAAGTAATGAACCACTGAAGTGATCAGGCAGGGAGGCTGCGAGTGGTGCGGGAAATGGCTGGCCTGGACGAGGGCGGGCCGCTGTTCGCACAGGTCGCCGAGAGGCTCACGGGGGAGATCACGGACGGCGGTCTGGCTGAGGGCGCGCGGGTGCCGTCCAGCAACGAGCTGGCCACCTTCTACCGAATCAACCCGGCGACCGCGGCAAAGGGGATCAACGTGCTGGCCGATGACGGGCTCCTGGAGAAGCAGCGGGGCATCGGGATGTTCGTCGTGACCGGGGCGCGGCAGCGGCTGCTGGCCCGCAGGCGCGCTGAGTTCACCGAGCGGTACGTACGGCCGCTCCTGACCGAGGCGACCCGGCTCGGGATGGACACCGACGAGCTGATCACGATGATCAAGGACACCAGTAGCGAACGGGGCGGTGTCCCAGTATGACACCGGCGATCTCGGCAACCGGCCTGATGCGGAAGTACTACGACCAGGTCGCCCTCGATGACGTGCACCTGGCGATCGGCGCCAGGACCATCACCGGGCTGCTTGGCCGCAACGGTGCCGGCAAGACCACGCTGCTGCGCATCCTCGGGGGCCAGGAGTTCCCGTCGTCCGGTTCGGTTCAGGTGCTCGGTGCGGCGCCGGCCGAGAACGAGGACGTCCTGCGACGTCTTGTGCTCGTCCGCGAGGACCAGGCGTACCCGGACTACCAGGGGTACCCGAACTTCAAGGTGTCCCATGCGCTCCGTGCCGCGTCCTTCTTCTATCCGCGCTGGGACGCGAACCTCGCGTCCTCGCTGCTGGAGGACTTCGGCCTGCGGGCGAACAAGGCGATTAAGAGTCTGTCGCGCGGGCAGCGATCGTCCCTCGGGATCACGATCGGGCTCGCCGCCCGCGCCGAGGTGACGCTGTTCGACGAGCCGTACGCCGGGCTGGACGCCGTCTCGCGGCAGATCTTCTATGACCGACTGCTGGCGGATTACGCGGACTTCCCCCGCACGGTGCTGCTGTCCACCCACCTGATAGATGAGGCCGCCGCCCTGTTCGAGAACGTGGTCGTGATCGAACGCGGCCGGGTCATGCTGGACACGGCGGCCGACGGACTGCGGGGCATGGCCACCACAGTCAGCGGCCCGGTCCTCGCGGTGAACTCCTTCACCGAAAGGCGCCCGGTCTGGGAACGGCGCGCACTCGGTTCCCAGGCGTCGGTCGTCATAGTGGGGCAGATATCTCCGGAAGACCGCGAGCGGGCCCGGTCACTCGGCCTGGATCTGACCCCACTGTCCCTGCAACAGCTCGTGGTCCACGCGTCCGGCGGGTCGGCCGGCGCCGGCTCCCTGACCGAAAGGACCAGCGCGTGAACGCCATGATCAAGGTGGCCCGCTACCATCTGGTGATGCCCGTGATGTTCCTCGGGCTCCCATGGGCGGTCCTGGCCGGTGTCTTTGCCGTAAACGTGGCACGGGGGGGCGGCAACTTCCGCTCTGGACTAGTCGTCATCTTCGGCATGTTCTTCGTGACGGGCGTGCAGCGCATCGGCCGGTGGCTGCCGTTCAGTCTCGCGCTCGGTGCGACCCGCCGCTCCTTCTACGCTGGCACCGCGCTGCTCGGGGTGTCGATGTCCCTCGTATCCGGCCTGGTGATAGCCGGGCTGCAGGCCATCGAACGGGCGACCGACGGCTGGGGACTGTCCATCACCTTCTTCCGGGTGCCGTATGTCCTCAACGGGCCCTGGTACGCCACCTGGCTGACCTCGTTCGTGGGGCTGTCCGCGCTGTTCGTTTACGGCATGTGGTACGGGATCGTGAATCGCCGGTGGGGCATGCTGGGCCTGCTCGCGTTCATCGCCGTCCAGGTGCTGGTCGCGCTCGCCGTCACGTTCGCGTACTCCCGGTCCGGCGGCGGCGCGCTGCTGCTGCGGCCGGCAGCCGGGCACCCTGCCAGCCTGAGCGCCCTCGACCTGACCGGCGTCATCGCCGCGCTAACGGTGGTGTGCCTGGCCGGCGGCCACGCCACGATCCGCCGCGCCGCGGTGTGAGAGGGCACCGGCCGTTGATCCCCGTAGTGCCGCTCGCCTTCATCCTCCCTGGCCCGCTGCTCCAGCCGGTGCAGCGGGCCTCGGACGCCGACCGGGACACCGCCGTGGACATCCTGTGCGAGGCCGTCGCCGAGGGGCGGCTCACCCTGGCGGAGCTGGACGAGCGCGTGGGGGCCGCGCTTTCCGCCCGCACCATCGGCGAACTGGCCGCCCTGATCGCCGACCTGTCCGGCCCGTGGACGCCCGTTCCGGCTTCCGCGTCCGCCCGGGTTTCGCCGTCCGCGTCGCCTGGCTGGGCGAGCCGCGCTCCGGAACGCTGGTCGCTCCTGCAGTCCCTGGCCAGTTCCCAGACGGCCTCGTGCTGGCCGCGCGGGGCGTCCAGTTCGCGCCGGGTGACCTGGGGGTGCTCAGGTGCGAACAACAGGCCGAGCGCGGGATGTCCGGTCACGCCAACTGCGCGATGATCGCAAAATCGCCGGTAATCGCCGGTAATCGGCGTCAGGCGGGGTGTTTTGCTGCCCTACTCTGCACTCATCCCGGGTACCCGCCGGCCGCCTGTTCGATGTCACCATCCGGTCCTCCTGGAGCGTGGTGTCTGCCGTGATTGTTGCCGCGTTTGCAAGTGGCCCAGTCACACTGGCCGTCCTAGCGGCAAGGGCAGGTTGGCCGGGTGCAGCGTGAACCATCTGGGTGCCCGGGTTCGTCGCCGGCCTGCCGGGCAGCGCCGGGATAGATGCCGGCGGCTCGATTCACTGCCGATGGTGCCGGGGATGGGCCGGCGTGCGGTGAGGTGGTTGGCGTGGCGGTCACGGAGCGCCTGGATGGGTTTCAGCGGATGCACCCGTGGGCGGCCTTCCCTCTCGCGGTGGTCTACAAGTACTTCGACGACTTCGGTGCCTATCTGGCGGCGCTGCTTACCTACTACGGGTTCGTTTCGCTGTTCCCCTTGCTGCTGGTCTCGTGGCCGGCGGGGGGGCTGGGACGCTCGGGACAGCCGGAAGGTCCCTGACGCTGGCGGCGTCGGTTGTGATCAACATCGCCTTGGCCATCTTCGCGTTCCGCTTCGCGCCGGCCCGGCGGCTGTCCGTGGGCGACGTCGTGCCTGGCGCGATAGCCACGGCGGTGATCTGGCAGTTGCTGCAATCGTTCGGGGTTATCTACGTCCGGCATGTGGTCGAGCATGCCAGCGCCACGAACGCGGCATTCGTAAACAACAGCGTCGAGTTCCATCCGGCAAGCCACCACCAGAACCTTTCGTTCTGGCTCGACTCAGGCGGTGGGTGCCCGGGCGCCCTCCAGAGGATCGCTCTGTCGGCGATATGACTGCGTATTACTGACGGGTAGTCCTTGCGGCTTCGAACTCCGCTGCAGCTAGCGGGAGCCGGTCCGGCTGCTGCGGGCGGCCATCTACGCTCGGCTGGTGTGGGCAGGCATGAGGTCGTGTTGCTGCACGGCCAGCCGGGTTCGGGCGCAGACTGGCAGCAGGTTACTGACCTTCTGCCGCCTGCGCTGAACGTCGTGGCACTGGACCGGCCGGGGTATGGAGCCAGCCGGCAGCCGGCGGTTTCGCCTATGGCGCTCGTGCGGTGCTGGCGGAGCTGGATGCGCGGGGCATCGGGCAGGCGGTCCTGGTCGGCCATTCCTACGGGGGAGGCGTGGCGTTGTCGTCGGCCCAGCTGGCACCCAGGCGGGTCGAGGCGCTAATCCTGCTGGCCAGCGTCGGCCCCGGCTGCCTGACCGGCTGGGACCGGCTGCTGGCGGCGCCGGTGACCGGGGAGGTATGCGCGGTCACCGCGTGGTCGCTGACTCCGTGGCTGGCCCGGGCCCGGCTGGCTGCCCTGGCCGGGCTGCGCGGGCGGCCCATTTCCGCTGGTGAGCACGTCAATTGGCACATCTGGGGCCACACGCACCACGATCACGGGCCGTTGTGGCGCAGCTTCCTCACCGAGCAGCGTGCTCTGGTACACGAACTCGCCGGCCTCTCAGCCTCCCTGGGGAGCGTAAGGCAGCCGGTGCTACTGATCGCCGACCCCGAGGACACGCTCATCCCCGTCAGCACGACCCACCAGCTGGCGGCCGCCCTGCCCGATGCCCGCGTCCAGCTTGTCAGCCAGATCGGCCACCATCTGCCCCGCCGTGGGGCACCCCAGATCGCCACAGCGATCGCCGATTTCCTCGCTCGACTGGACACCCGCCCACCCCCAGCCTGACTCGGCCGCCAGAAGGCTGCCCAACGCGCGAGAACTGTACGACGTCATGCCCATCCCGCAGCGCGCGAGGATCAGCCGGTCCGGAGTGTTGATTAGTGTGCCGCGCGGCGGGTAGCGCGGCGAAGACAAGGGGGACATGTCTGGCTGTTGGCCAACCTGGCTGTCGGCAAGGCGACTGATGCCCAGCTCAGTGCATAAGAAGTCCCGCACATCAACGCCGGGCGGCCAGGGGCCAGCCGCCAGACGGGAACAAGAAGGAGCGCTGAGCATGTGGGTTTTTCTGTCTGCCCGGCTGCGGACCTGGCTGCTGCTGGCCATTGCACTGCCGCTGGTGCGGCTGCTTGTCCATCGCCTCGCTATCGCCGCCGAACGCCATGACCCATCCACGCACAGGGCGAAAATGCTCCGCCGGGCCGACTCGGCGGTGACCGCGGCGTCCGGGCGCTCCTCGCGCAGGGCCAGGCGCTCAGATCGGCGAGGGACCGCCAGATGAGTGAATCGTCCTCCTCAACGCCGCGCTGGCCCGGGCCAGCGCCGTTGCGATGCCTGGTCACCGGGGCATCTGGCTACATCGGCGGCCGGCTGGTGCCGGAGCTGCTCGCTGCGGGGCATGCTGTCCGGTGCATGGCACGTGACCCGGGGAAGCTGAGTGACCAGCCCTGGTCCGGCGATGTTGAGATCGCGGCGGCCGACGCGCTGGAGGGGACCGGGGTGCGGCGCGCTCTGGAAGGTGTGGATGTGGCCTATTACCTGATCCATTCCCTGGGCACCGGCGCGTCGTTTGAGCAGCGGGACCGCGAGGCGGCGGGAATCTTCGCGGATGCTGCCAAGTCCGCCGGGGTCAAGCGCATCGTGTATCTGGGCGGTATCGTTCCCGGCGATGGCAGCGGCCTGTCGCCGCACCTGCGCTCGCGCGCTGAGGTTGGGGACATCCTGCTGGGCGGTGTCGTGCCGGTGGCCGCGCTGCAGGCTGCCGTGATCATCGGCAGTGGGTCGGCGTCGTTCGAGATGCTGCGATATCTCACCGAACGGCTGCCGGTCATGGTCACCCCGAAATGGGTGGAAACCCGCATTCAGCCAATCGCCGTCCATGATGTGCTGCGTTATCTCGTCGGCAGCGCGGCGCTGCCTGCCGGCGTCAGCCGCCGCTTCGACATCGGCGGTCCAGACGTCTTGACGTATGCGGAGATGATGCACCGGTACTCCGAAGCGGCCGGGCTGCAGCCGCGGGTCCTGGTTCCAGTGCCGCTGCTGACGCCGCGGCTGTCGTCGCTGTGGGTCGGGCTGGTGACGCCGGTACCGGCCGGGCTGGCGATGCCGCTGGTCGAATCGCTCAGGAACGAGGTCGTGTGCTCGGAGCACGACATCGCCTCGTACGTGCCGGACCCGCCCGAGGGGCTTATGCCTCTCGACCGTGCGATCGCTTTGGCGCTGCGGCACACCCGCGAGGGTGCGGTCTCCACCCGCTGGTCATCGGCCGCTACGCCCGGGGCGCCCAGCGACCCGCTTCCCAGCGACCCCTCGTGGGCCGGCGGCTCGCTGTATGTGGACGCGCGGATCACTGCCGTCCGGGCTTCGCCCGCGGTTCTGTGGCGGGTTATCGAGGGCATCGGCGGTGAGACCGGTTGGTATTCCTTCCCGGCCGCATGGGCCGTACGCGGGCTGCTCGACCGGCTGGCCGGCGGCGTCGGGCTGCGGCGCGGACGACGTGATCCGCGCCATCTGCTCGTCGGCGACGCACTGGATTTCTGGCGGGTAGAGGCCATCACGCCAGGATCGCTGCTGCGGCTGCGAGCGGAGATGAAGCTGCCCGGCCTGGCCTGGCTCGAAATGGCGGTCGGCCGAGATCATGACGGCATGACCACCTACAGTCAGCGGGCTATCTTCCAGCCGCGCGGGCTCGCCGGACACGCGTACTGGCGGTCCATCTCACCATTCCACGGCGTGGTATTCGGCGGGATGCTCCGCAACATCACCGCAGCCGCCGAGCGGGCTGGCCGCGCGGCGGACAAGTCCGCATTAGCTGGGCACTGACATCGTCGGCAACGTGGTCTAGGTGATGACGTCGTAGTTGACCACGGCGGTGCGGCCGAGGACTTCAGTCAGGGCTTGCCCTATACCTGGCGGACCTTCCGGCGGTAACTTGAAGATGTCGCTCTAGACCCTGGCTGCAGCAAGGCTTTCCCCTGTACTGCTAGGAGCCAGAGTTGATCATCCTCGGCATCATCCTTCTCATCATCGGGTTCATCGCGAAGATCGTCATGCCGTCGGCGGCCGCAGACACTACTACTGGCCTCAGCTAGCCGATCTGCCGGGAAGGCGGATCCACTATGGCAAGTCGCTGCGGTGCCTACTATGACGGAGTCTTGCGGGTCATCTGGACCGACCATCCGCCGGTTGTGCTGATAGCGGGCGAGATTGACGCATCCCGTTGCTCGGGCCTGGTCAGTGCGCTAGAACGTCTCGCGGACCACGAGGGCGACGTCCACGTCAACCTGGCAGAGCTAGTGTCGTGTGATCTCGCTGGCCTGCGAGCTATCCTCCGGCTAACCCGAACTGGCCGGGCAGACGAGGATCATGGCGGCAGGCGCCTGGTCCTGCACGATGTTCCCCCCCATCTGAGGAGGATGCTTGGGATCCTCGGGTGGGCCTCCACGCCTGGCCTGATCATGAGCGAACCCGCCGAGCAAACCTTGAGCCCGTCCGGGAATGGTCTCGGCTCGGCCAGCCCCCGCCGGGGCGGCTATGGCATTGACGGCGTCCTTCAGCGCGCCCGGGCTCGGCTCATCGGAAAAGGGACAGGTCCAGCACTCCACGAGCGCGGACGACAAGCAGCGGGTCCGGTACTGGTCTCGGTGCCGCGGATGTCACCGCCGGGTTCCTAGGCTATTGCCGCAGTAAAGATGACCCTGCGGATCGTCTCCAAGCGCGACCCGTATGCGTTCGAAGTCCTGCTCCGCCGCTGGGTCGTCGAGCGGCCACGGGGCTCTTCCCGAGAGCGTGAACCTGCTGCCAGGTCATGCGCTTCCTGGACGCGTTCCGGCGCCCTGATGATTGCCCGGTAGCCGCAGCGCTACCCGCGAAGGCGACGGTCGCGCGGGTCGCCATTACGCCGGCGCCCTGGCGTTGATGATCATGTAAGGGTTCGTGCGGTCCTGGATGGCCGTGCCCCAGGGCGCCTGGCCTGGTCGGCTTCGGATTGCTTTTCCTG
Source organism: uncultured Actinomycetes bacterium (assembly GCA_963758575.1). GTDB lineage: Bacteria > Actinomycetota > Actinomycetes > Streptosporangiales > Streptosporangiaceae > RYN-230. Next base: position 104,591 of record CAVWWE010000015.1, on the reverse strand, counting down.
GGCCTGAGCCTCGGCGCTGGCGGCCAGGGCGGCCTTAGAGCCTGATTGAGAACTGCCTCGCTGCAGGCCGGGACGCGTCTGGGTCTTTGGGATGCAGCGCGGCGTGTCGCTGATGTGACGTAAGAGGCCCCTGGTAATCGCATGGGTGTCGAATCCAGCGCGATGCCAGGAGCCTTGCGTGCCGTTCTACCCTGCCGCCGATGACGATGTCCACTCAGTCCCGGGCGCGGTGGCGTGCCGGTGCTGCCCGGGCGGGGCCTCCCGCAGTACCCGGGCCCGCCGCTATCCCTCGGACATGAGCGAGGCGGAATGGGCGGTGTGCGAGACGTCGCTGCCGCCTTGGCGTGGATCACCCGCCACCGCCGCACCGTCCGCGACTGCGAGCGGCTGCCCGCCCCGCCACGAGACTTACGTCTACTGGGCGATGATCATCGTCATGACCCGGCGACTCGCCCGGGCCGCAGCCAGCCGCAGGCCACCTAGACCGCTGACCGGTATACCGTCACAGCGTTCCGCCGGCCAGCCGCCCGTCAGGACGGAACCCGGCCGCGCCCGGCATGTGGAGGCACCATGAGCGAAGGCTGCGTGTTCTGTGATCAAAGCTGGATGAGGGCAGCCGAGATCTTCATCGAGACCCCCCACTGCATCTTCGCCTCCACCAGGGACCCGGGCATCCGGGCCCGGGCCGGACTGGCGGAAGGCATCCTGCCCGGCTCCGGCGCCATCGTGCCCATCGCCCACCGGACGTCGGTCTTCGAGCTGACCCCCGCGGAATGGGCCGACACCCAGGACCTGCTGCTCCAGGCAAGAGTGGCGCTGCACGACCTGCTGGCCCCGGACGGCTACCTGCTCGGCTGGAACCAGGGCAGTACCCTGCATCCCCACATGCACGTCATCCCGCGATTCGACGACGAGCCGCTGTCTGACCGCTGGCTGCGCTCGGCGATCAACGTCCAGGAAAACAGACGGCCCAACCCATGGGCGCCCGGCAGCGGACGGGCATTTCCACGTACCAGCTGAGCGAGGCGCCGGAGCCAGGTTTTCAAGCAGGCTCTTACGGGCGCAGGCAGTCTGGGCCCGTTTGGCGGTGGCGGCCAGGCGTGCTTACCCGTCGCCTCGGCTACGGGCGCCGTCCGGGCCACGCCGTTGCGCAGGAAGTGCGCCACCAGATGCAGCACCGGCGGCTTCCACAGCGGGTACAAGGGCTGCCTGCCCTTGCGCATGGCCGCTGCCCTGTCATCGTGGTGCACGAGGACCGTCGCGCCCGTCTGCGTCCGGAGCCGTTCGGCATTACCCATATGGTCGGGGTGGTAGTGGGTGAGCACGACGGCCTTGACGGATGACAGCGGAGCGTTCTGTGCGGCGAGGAACCGGGTCATCTGCGGCCAGTAGCCAGGCAGCCCAACGTCGATGAATGTGTAGGCGCCCGCGTCTTCAACCGCGTAGCAAGCCAAGAACGTCGTACCGACCCGGAAGACTCCCGGGACGATCTCCCGGATCCAGGGCTGCCCGAGCCTGCCTGGCTGCGCGATTGGGGTGATGGTCACTGAGGTCTCCTTCCTGGTGTGCCCGGCGCCCGTGCGGACGCTAGGTTGTGCGGCTACAAGGCGGTCACCAGCGCTGACCGGTCTGCGCGTTGATGGTTCCGGGTAACCCGGCACGGTCTGAGTCTGCGTATGGAACGTGGTGGCGGGGTATCCGCAGGCTTACTGCACTTCCCGGCTGGGAACGCGGCCAGGTGGCGACATCAGGCACACCGGATCATTGAGGCAGGCCCAGGTGCCTCGTCCGCTGCTGCTGCGCGGTGGCCTGTACCGGGCGCGCCAGGGCTTTCCCGGCCGGCGGTATCGCCACCCCGGCCGCGCAACAGGCATCCGCAATGTGCAGTAGCGCTGCGGATACCCCGGCCGCAGCCTCGCGCCGCAGGCTAGTGACAAGACGACGCGCCGCTCGTCGCGGGCCGGCCCGACGATCAGGTGCACGACGGTCCGAGCCGCAAAGGCATATCGTTCTGCGGAGGGTCGGCTGCCGGCGCCGGCCTTGATCGCGGTGTCTTACCTCGCGCTGGCGGGCCGCGAGCTCGGCCACGTGACCGTCGTAGCTAACTGGTCACGGCGGTAGCTCACTACGCCCCCACCCTAGGGAGATTGTCATGCCTTCCACGCCACCAGACATCGGGCAGCCGACCCAGGGGGCCAGGACCGGCCGCGAGGATCGTGGTCAGCGCGGGAACAAGTGGTGGACGCTGATCGCGGTGTGCCTGGGCACGTTCATGCTGCTGCTGGACATCACGATCGTGAACGTCGCCCTGCCGGACATCCAGCGGGCCCTGCACTCGAGTTTCGCGGACCTGCAGTGGGTCGTCGACGCTTACGCGCTGACCCTGGCGTCGTTCCTGCTCACTGCGGGCAGCCTCGCGGACATCTACGGCCGCCGCGTGCTGTACCTGATCGGGCTGGTGGTGTTCACCGGCGCGTCGGCGCTGTGCGGCTTCGCCACCAGCACGCTGATGCTCCAGCTGTCCCGCGGCTTGCAGGGGGTCGGCGGGGCGATCATGTTTGCGGTGTCGCTGGCGTTGCTGGCCAACGCCTTCCGGGGCAAGGACCGCGGCGTCGCGTTCGGGGTGTGGGGCGCGGTGACCGGCCTGGCGGTCGCCATCGGCCCGCTGATCGGCGGCGTGCTGACCTCCGGCCTGTCCTGGCGGTGGATCTTCTTCGTGAACGTGCCGATCGGGATCGCGGCCGTCGCCCTCACGACGATGAGGGTGGCGGAATCACGCTCGCCGCGTGCCGCCGGGCCCGACTGGGCCGGGTTCGTGATCTTCACGGCGGCGCTGGCGAGCCTGGTCTACGGCCTGATCGAGTCGAACCAGCGGTCGTTCACCGACGGCCTCGTGCTCGGCTGCCTCGCCGCGGCGGCGGTGCTGCTCGCCGTCTTCGTTATCGTGGAGCGGCGCAGCGCGCACCCGATGTTCGACCTGAGGCTGCTCAGGCTGCCAACCTTCAGCGGCGGCTCGGTGGCGGCGTTCGGGCTCAGCGCCTCCATCTTCTCGGTGCTGCTCTACCTCGTGCTGTACCTGCAGGACATCCTGGGCTACTCGCCGCTGGGTACCGGCGTGCGGGTGATGTACCTGTCGGGAGCCATCCTGGTGAGCGCCACGGTGGCCGGGAGACTCTCCTCGCGGGTGCCGGTCGGTCTGCTGATCGGGCCCGGCCTGATCATCATCGGCGTCAGCCTGCTGCTGATGCGCGGGCTCAATGCGGGCTCGACCTGGACACATCTCATTCCGGGAATGATCGTGGCCGGCGTCGGGGTCGGCCTGGTGAACCCCCCGCTGGCCTCCACCGCCGTCGGCGTCGTGCCACCGCAGCAGGCCGGCATGGCCTCCGGTATCAACTCCACCTTCCGCCAGGTCGGAATCGCCACCGGCATCGCCCTGCTGGGGACGCTGTTCTCCCACGACGTGAAAGACGAGGTGCTGACCCGCACGGCTGCGGTCCCCGGGCTGTCCGCCCGGGGACCGGAGATCGCCGGCGCGGTACAGTCCGGGCAGATCGGTAACGTGATCGCACGGCTGCCCGCGCCCGCCAGGCAGGTCGTGGGAACGATCACCCGGGCCGCGTTCACCACGGGCCTGAACCGCATCCTGCTGGTCGCGGCGATCATCGCGTTCGTGGCAGGCGTCGTATCGCTGGCCGCTATCCGCAGCCGGGACTTCGTGCGCGCCGCGCCCGGCGGTCAGGAAGATCTCCAGAAATGAGGCGACCCGGACGGGCAGACACGCAGGCCGGATCCGGCCGAGTCGCAGCAACCACTACGGTGGCTGCCGTCAGGGCCGCCGACAGGCCTGGCCTTTCGGATGACATGTAAGCCGCGGTGAGCTGATGCCAATCCGATAGCCTCAGCGGCGGCGCGGGGCTGGGCTGGCTGCTGGCTCCGGGCGAGGCGGCGGCTTATCGTGATGATCATGGCCCAGTAGACAATGGTCTCGTGGTGTTCGGTGAGGCGTTCGTAGTCGCGGACGGTGCGACGGCAGCTGGTGATCCAGGCCAGGGTCCGCTCGACGACCCACCTGCGGGGCAGGACTTGGAAGGTGTGCAGGTCATCGGGGCGCCTGACGATCTGGACGGTGAGCTTGAGGGCTTTCTTGGCCCAGGTGACGAGCTTGCCCGCGTCGAACCCGCGGCTGTGCGTGGCCACGGTCTCGGCGGCCTTAACCGACTGGGAGTCGATGACCGCGGCGGACGGCTCCGGCTTGCGGCCGACCGCGATCCGGCACTGGCGGCGCAGTTCGCCGTGCATCGCTTCGGTCGCGCCGGAGTCCTGCCAGTGGTCCAGCACGGCGTAGACGGTATGCCAGGGCGGGAAGTTCGCCGGCATCGGCCGCCAGCAGATGCCCTCCTTGACCAGGTAGCGGATGGCGTCGACGATGTCGCGGCGGCAGTGCCCGGCCGGGCGCCCGCCCCTGCCCTGCTTCCACGCCGGGGCGGGCAAGGCGGGCTCGGTGACCGCCCACTCCGCATCACTCAATGTCCGACGGATACCGCGGCATCCGCGTGCTGCGGCTGATCCCGCCCGGGCAGCACCGGCACGCCACCACTGGGCCGCCTGCGGGCCAGTGCATGGCGCCGCGCCATGCCTGCCGCGTAGCCTGTGCATGCGCGGGCCCCGCTGCTTTCCTGATCGTTACAAATCGGGATCATGGGCCCGCGCTCGTTCGCCGACGCGGCGACACGCCGCAACCGGCCAGCAACCAGCCGGCCAAAGCCAGCAGCTCCGCCGCAAACCCCGAGGGAGAGTGATGTTCGCGCGCGTGATCACAGCCCAGGCCGGGGCCGAGGGATTTGACGGCGCCATCCGCCTTGCCGAGCAGCAGCTGCCCAGCGCCCGCCAGATGCCCGGATTCAAAGGCTATTACCTGCTCACCGACGCCGAGACCGGCAAGCTCGTCATCATCTCGCTGTGGGAGACCCGCGAGCAGATGGACGCAGTCACAGCCGGGGCAGGGCCGTCCGGCATCCGGGAACAGCACAATCCAGCGACGGCGGGACTCACGGCACAGCACCTGGAAACCTACGAAGTCACGATGCATGCCTGAGCCACAAGGCTTCAACATCACGCCTCCGCCAAAGAGGTTTCCAGACGGGCTCTGAGCTTGACTCTGTCGGGAATCTTGGTATTTGGCTGACTGCAGTGACGCCCGGGGCCAGTCTTGCGGGGATATGCGTCCCGTGAGATTCCTGAGGAGTGCGAGATGTCGATCCCTCCCCGCTTGGGGGCCGGGGTCCCGGAGCTGACCGCGCGGGTGGCGCGGGCCAGCAACCCGGCCGGGACGACGGCGATGTGGGTACGAGACCGGCTCGACGGCCTGTGGGCGGACGAGGACTTCGCCAGCTGGTATCCCCGGGACGGGCGGCCCGGGATCTCGCCTGCCCAGCTGGCCACGGTGAGCGTGCTGCAGTTCCTGCTCGGTCTCTCTGACCGCGACGCCGCCGAGGCGGTTCGATGCCGGATCGACTTCAAGTACGCGCTCGGTCTCGACCTCGACGATCCGGGCTTCCACCACAGCGTGCTGGGCGACTTCCGCGACCGGCTGCTGGAGGACGGGCGGGCGGACCGGCTTCTTGACCTGGCCCTGGCCCGGCTGAAGGAGGCCGGGCTGGTCCGCGGCCGCGCCACCCAGCGCACCGACTCCACCCACGTCCTGGCGGCGGTGCGCGACCTGACTCGCCTGGAACTGGTCACCGAGGCGGTACGCGCCGCCTTGGAGGAACTCGCCCGCACCGCCGGCCACGCGCTGGAAGGCCTGGTTGATGACGACTGGGGCCGCCGCTACGGCCGCCCGGTCCGCCTCGGCAAGAACCCCACCCGGCCGAAAACCCGGATCAACGATGCCGGGGCGGATGCCCGCCGGCTGATCGGGCACCTGGCCGCCCACCACCCGGGCCTGCTGCCCGGCCCCCGGGTGGAGGCCCTGCGGCAGGTCCTCCTCCAGAACTACCACTGGGACTCCGCCGGGCGCCTGCGCTGGCGCGACGATGAGGCCGACGCCGGCCTGCCGCCGTCCGCCGCCCGCATCGTGTCCCCCTACGACCTGGCCGCCCGCTACTCCCGCCGGGGCCAGGTCACCCGCTGGACGGGATACCTCGCCCACGTGACCGAGACCTGCGCCGAAGACGGGCCCAACGTCATCACCGACGTCGCCACCATGCCCGCCACCAGCGACGACAGGCAGGCCCTGGCCGGGATCCACGCCCGGCTGGAGCGCCGGGGCTTGATCCCGGGCGAGCACCTGGTGGACGGCGGCTACACCTCTCTGGTGCACATGGAGCGGGCCGGGCGCGAGCACCGGGTCCGCCCTCACCGGGCCGCTGCCCGGCAACCGCACCCGCCAGCACCGCGTCCAGGAGGGCTACGCCCGCGACGACTTCCGCGTCGACTACGACCGCCGGGAAGTCACCTGTCCCCAGGGCCAGGTCAGCAAGGGGTGGCACGGGGCCCCTACCCCACGTCCTCGCCCGACGCCGCCCCGCTCATCGTGGCGCGCTTCACCAAAGGCCAGTGCCAGCCCTGCCCCGCCAGGGCCGCCTGCACCACCTCCGGCGACGGCAAGCGCACCGTGGGCTTCCCCCCGCGCGAGCTCTACGAGCTGCAGGCACGCAACCGCGCCGGCCAGCAAGACCCCGCCTGGCACAAGCGCTACGCTGTGCGGTCCGGCGTCGAGGGCACCGTCTGCGAGCTCGCCCGCGGCCACGGCATGCGCCACTGCCGCTACCGAGGACAGCCCAAGGCCCACCCGCAGCATGTCCTGACCGCCATCGCGGTCAACATCGAACGCCTCAGCCAGCTCCCGCCCGGCGAGAGCACATCCCCGCGACCGCCAACGGCGTTCCAGGACTACCTTGACCAGCACGGCATCAAACGCCTGCGCTCCTGGCGAGCCGTCAGCTAAGCCGCAGCGACCAAGATCCCCGACAGAGTCAAGCAGAGACGAAAGGCCTAGGTTAGGAGGTCGCCCGGACGGCTTGCAGGATCCCGCGGTGTGGCCAGCGTCGGGGTCATGCCCTAGCCCTCCTCGTGGGAGGGGTCGCGACCAGTAACTACTCGCCGCGGATGAGGCCGAGGGAGCGGGCCCGGCTCACCGCCTCGTCCCGGGTGTGGACGCCGAGCCTCTGGTACAGGCGTGTCGCTCGCTCCTTGGCTGCCGACCGGGAGATGCCTAGCTTGTCGGCGATCACGGAGAAGGGGAGTGGTTTGGGGAGGTACCGCAGAACCTGCGCCTCGGCCGTGGTGATCGACGCCGCCCTGACCCTTGCATCGGCCTCGTCGGCCGCCTCCGCAGCCACCTCGTCAGCCGCGCTGATAACAGCCAGAGACTCGGCGAGGTGTGTGGCAGCCACCTCGTCGTCGGCTTCTATGGTGGCAATATCCTCGGCTATGGCGTCAGCGGTGGCCTGGTCGGCGGCGGCCACGATCAGGCCAGCTGTGGTCAGGGCAGTGACAGCCTCGTGTGCAGCCGCCTCCTCGACCAGCCCGGCAGTGATCAGCGCCCGGACTGCGGCGGCAGCAGCGGCCGACTGGATCTGCTCTGACTCGGCCACTGACTCGGCCGCTTCGGCTCTGGCCGCCACCGCCGCCAGCAAGGCGTCGGCCTCCTCGGCCTGGGCCCGGGCGATCACCTCCGACGCCTCCTCCATGGCGGCGACCTCGGCTCCCACCACCAATCCTGTCTCCGAAGTCAGGAAGCCCTCACCGATCAGTGTGCCGCCGGTCTCGGCGATTGCGTCGAACAGTGGGGCGGCCCAGTGGTGCTCGACGAGCAGGAAGGCAAGAGCGGTCCCCGGCTGCAGAGAATTGGCCAGCGCCTGCGCATCGGCCGGGTCAAAGGCTGCCGGGACACCGGCCGGTGCGGGCATGGCCGGTCGCCCGCCGTTCGCCACGGGAACAACCGCGGCCAGGAGCGATCCGAAGTCCTCGTCATTGCCAGCCGCCAGCCGTTCGATGGTGCCGTCCTGGCTCTTGGCCACGAAGAGCATGTCGAGAAGGCGGAGAACGCCCCGGCCGCGCAGACGATCTACCTCGGCCAGGATCCGGTCCTCAGCGCCGGCGCCGCGACTGAAGCTCAACGCGATCACCTGCAGTGGTGCGGTCATCGTTCCCCTCCTTGTTCCGGCCTGTTATGCCGCCGACGGTAGCACCGGGCAGCATCATGGCCAGTCAACGCATCCGTACCTCTCTCCTGGCAGGAGCATCGGCGTGACTGGTGACTGGTGACTGGTGACTGGTGACTGGTCGGCGGCGATTCGCGCCGGGCGCCGGGTCTGTATATATGGGGCCAGCGCGTCCCTGGCGTCAGCGCGGGAGAGTCTGAGGTAACGGATGACGGTCAGCGAGGATTTCACCGCTCTGACCAGCCGGTTCCGGGGTGAGCTCGGGCAGGCCGGCCAGGTCCTCGCCCGGAACCCGCGCCGCGAACACCAGGCCCACCGGGTCGGCCGCCAGCCGCCGCGCCGCGAACCCCAGCGCCTGCGCCGAGGCGCGGTCCAGCCACTGCTGGTCATCCACCATGCAGATCAGCGGACGTTCGGCCGCCGTCTCGGATAGCAAGCTCAGCACGGCCAGGCCCACCAGGAACCGGTCCGGGGCTGGGCCGGCGCTGAGGCCGAACGCGGTCCGCAGCGCCTCACGCTGCGGACCCGGGAGGGACTCGGCATGATCCAGCATCGGCGCGCACAGCTGATGCAGTGCCGCGAAGGCGAGCTCCATTTCCGACTGCACGCCCGCCGCCCGCGCCACCCGGCACCCGAAGCCCGCTGGGCCAGGTAGTCCAGCAGCGCGGTCTTGCCCACGCCGGGCTCACCGCGCACCACCAGGGCCCGGCCCCCACCGGCCCGCACGTCAGCCACGAACCGGTCAAGTACGCCACGTTCCCTGGCCCGGCCTGTCAGCCCTGCTGCGGGCCCCCCGGTACCAGAATGTGCCGTCATCGGCCCAGCGTTGCACAGCGGCCATGGCGGCGGCACCGGCGGCTGGTGGGGTTGGCCGCAGGATCCGAGCGAGTACTGGCGGCTCGGACCACAGACCAAAGCATCGGCCAGTGACTACACAGGCGCGACGCGCCCCCCGGAGCGCGACGCTGAGATCAGCACCACTCTGAGACGGGCTAACCGGCTCCGGGTGCGTTACCTGACTGTGAGCGGATGGTGGCCGGGGTGAACTTCGACAGTCTGGTGAAACCTGACCAGGCGGTACGGCTGGTGTCGACGATCGGGCTGGCGTTCCTGCTCTTCCTCGCTGGTCTGGAGATCGACGTCCGCCACTTTCGCGGACCCCGCGCCCGCCTGGCCGCACTAGCGCTCGGCCTGAGCGCGCTGCTCGCCCTGATCATCGGTATCGTGCTGCACGCAACGGGCGTCGTCGAAAGCCCGCTGCTGTTCGGGATCATTCTCCTGGCCACCTCGCTGGGCCTGATCGTTCCCATCCTGGAGGACGCGGGTGTGGCCGACCGCCCAGTCGGCCAATTCGCGATCGCCGGCGCCTCGCTCGGCGAGCTCACCCCGGTCATCCTGCTTTCCCTTTTCTTCTCGGGCCGCGCGACCGCCATAGGCCCCAAACTGCTGCTGCTGTCCCTGCTTGGCGTCCTGGTGGTCCTCGTCGTCATCGGAACGCTGCGCGTTGAGCGGTCAATGTGGATCACAAAGATGATCAGCAAGCTGGCCGACACCTCAGCCCAAATCCGCGTACGACTGTCGATGCTGCTCGTGGTCGGCCTGGGCGCCGTGGCCACACATCTAGGATTCGTGGCGATCCTCGGCGCCTTCATCGCCGGGGCGATTCTGCGCCTGGTGGACACCGACGCCGAACACACCCACCCGCTGTTCCACCCGAATCTCGATGCCATCGGCTACGGCTTCCTCATCCCGGTCTTCTTCGTCACCAGCGGACTCACATTCAACCTGTCGGTGCTGTTCTCCAGCCCCTCCACCCCTGCTGCGAGTCCCGCTCTTCCTGCTGGCACTGCTGGTCGTGCGCGGACTGCCCGCCGTCCTCTACCGGCCCGCCCTGCCCAGCATCCGTGATGTCGCCGCCACCGGACTGCTCCAAGCCACGTCGCTGCCCTTCATCGTCGCCGCCACCACCATCGGGCTCCAGGTACACGCCATCCGGCCAGCCAACGCGGCCGCACTCGTCGCAGCCGGGCTTTTCAGCGTCATCATCTTCCCCATCACCGCGCTGCAGTTGCTCCGAACGTCAGCCAAAGACCCGCCACGGTCGCGGAGCAGACCCACGTTCGCTAGCAGCAGCACCGTAGGAGGTGGCGCGGGCGCGCACCGCGCCCGGAGCCAGGACGGCGCGCGCTGATCCCCACGCCCTGGCTCATGCCACCGGAGGCCGTCCGGCGTAGCGTGGCCGGGGCGGGTGGGGCTCGTTCCCGAAGGGAGACCCAGCATGACTGCTGCAGATGGCCGTGGCGAGGACGTCCGGGTCACGGTACTGGGGACCGGCATCATGGGTTCGGCGATGGCCCGCAATCTCGTTTCGGCTGGGCTGCGCACCACGGTCTGGGATCGGTCGCCGGCGGCGACCGCACCGCTGCTGGAGCACGGGGCGCTGGTGGCTGCCTCTCCGGTGGAGGCGTCCCGGGACGCGCAGGTAGTGATCACCATGCTGCCGACTGCCGACGTCGTCACTTCGGTGATCTTCGAGGGCGGCGTCGCCAGCGCCCTGGCTCAGGGCGCGGTGTGGGCGCAAATGGGCACCATCGGCCTGGCCGAAACGACGGAGATCGGCGGCCGTCTTGGCAAGCTCCGGCCCGACGTCATGTTCGTGGACGCCCCGGTGTCGGGCAGCAAGGGCCCCGCTGAGGCCGGCCAGTTGCTCATCCTGGCGTCCGGCCCGGCCGCGGCGGCGGCGGCCGTGGACCCGGTGTTCTCAGTGATCGGCCGCAAGACTGTGTGGCTCGGCGAGGCGGGCCAGGGCAGCCGGATGAAGCTGGCCGTCAATGCTTACATGTCCATCCTGATCGAGGGTGTGGCCGAGGCCCTGGAACTGGCTGGCCAGCTGGGCCTCGATGACACCAAGCTGGCCGAGGCCATCGAGGGCGGCCCGCTGGACGCACCGATCGCCGATGCCAAGCTGCACAAAATGGAGCGCGGCGATTTCGCCCCCGAATTCCCCCTGGAGTGGGCGCTCAAGGACGTGGACCTAGCCCTCGACGCCGCCGGCGACGGCGGTTTGCCGCTGCTCGCCGCGCTGTCGCTCCAGTGGCGCAAAGCTGTGGACGCGGGCCACGGCCGGGACGATGTCAGCGCCGCACGCCTCGCGCTCGGCGGTCACCAGCAGCCCTAATTTCCTGACCGCCATCAGCTGATGAATAGATCGCACTACGGAGTGAACGTGTGGGCCGCGGTCAGAGCTCACCTCGACGCCGTCACCGAGCACGCGGCCGCCCCCGTCATCGCGAAATACACCGGCGTGCTGGGCGGTGCCGACATCGAGATCTTCACCAGGACGACGACATTCGCGATCATGCAGTCGATTCGCCTCGACCGCGGCCCCAGCGGCCCGGTCCATCCCTGACCGCAACGCACCAAGGGCGCTGCTGCACGGGGTGCGCCACCTGGACCGGGATCACGCACCCGGTCCAGGTCCTTCCTCACCCCCGATACGCATCCCGGAGGGCCTGCGGCCCTGGTCAGATCCTCTCTTCCGATCTTCCCACCTGCTACTCGTGGGCGCCGGGCCTGGCCTTGGAACGGCCGTGGCACGCCGTTTCGCCGTGGGCGGCTACCGGCTAACCCTGGTGGCGCGTAACACGGACGCCCTCAGCGACCCGCGGATACCCTGGCCGATACTGGTGCCAAGATCAACACTATCGCGGCCGATGCCAGCGATCCCGATGGCCTGGGCGCCCGGATGAGGGAGCTCTATCTCGGAAATGACGCACCGGGCGTCATCGTCTATAACGCCGTCATGGGTGCTCCAGACCATCTGCTGACCTCAAGTGTCGCCCACCTCCAGACGGCATATTCAGTAGATGTCATCAGCGCCATCGTCGTCGCGCAGGTGGCCGCCCCGGCCATGCGGGCCGCCGGCTCCGGGACCATCCTCGTCACCGGGGGCGGGTTCGCCGATCACCCGATCCCGGCCCTTGCCACCGTTTCCCTCGGCAAGGCGGCCCTCCGGTCGGCCGCGACCATGCTCGGCGCTGACCTGGAACCGGACGGCATCCGTGTGGCCACACTGACGATCGCAGGGCAGATCGCTGCAGGTACCTCCTTTGACCCGGCGCGCATCGCCGAATGCTACTGGGAGGTTGTCCACGTGGACGGTCCATGGCAGGCAGAATTCCGGTTTACCGGCGAGTAGGCCTCGTCTTGCGGAGGCGGCCAGCTGGTGAGTTCGGGTTCCAGGGTGGTAGTCATTGCGGGCTCTGCTTCCCAGAGCGTTGTGGCCGGCGCGGCGGCGCGGGCAGCGCAGCCGGGGGAGTGTCGGCCAGCGCGGTGAGCCACTGCTGCATCAGCGCCACCTCAGGTCCGGTGAGCGGCGTGTCCTCGGCGGCCAGCCTGCTGCTGAGCGTCGCCGCGGCGCTCGCGATCGTCGGCTCTGCCTGACGTTCGGGCTGGTGAGGCCTATGACGGCCATCTCGCCGCCCGGCAGGACACGGCCGTACGAACCAGCGCCTGCGGGAGCCCCCGCTGCAGGCCAGCTGATCCATCTCAGGCTGACGGGGCAGGTGAGGGGATGAGCCTAGAGGTGCGGGAGCTGGAAGCCGTTGTAGTACCACAGCGCCGAGGAGTACCACAGCACGGCCACCACGATTGCGAGTGTCCCGCCCGCGGCCGGCAGCACCCATCGAGGGAGCTTCCTGGTCTGCACCAGCAGGACCTTTGAGACGAACGCACCATAGAAGAAGCAGCCGGCCAGGGAATGCACGGCTACCCGCGTGCTGGTCAGCTGGACGCCATAGGCGATCAGGCAGTGCACCGCGATGGGCAGGCTGAGCGCGAACAACGCGAACCCGGTGACCCGGTGGGTGAGCCGCACTGGTCGCGGCCGGCTGCGCCCGAGCGGCAGTTTCCGGTACATCCACAAGGCCAGCAGCACCTGCAGCACCGCCAGGCCCAGGACCATAGTGGCCAGCAGCGCCTTCAGCGACAAGGCGGCCACGTACTGCCGTCCAAACAAGCTGAACGCCGGATTGACCGTGTGAACCCGGCCCGCCACATACAGCACCACCGCCACCCCGGCGGCCAGCACGCCGATGCCTGCCAGCCGCAGCGCCGCAGCCCGGCCGCCCGAACCGCTACCAGCCGTCATGTCACCCCGCTGTGCTGCCCCGAATCACCGCCCGCAGCGGCATCACTTCGTCCGCTGCCTACGACTGTCACGGCCAGCCGGGGTCAGGCGGTTCACCCACCCCCTCGTACCCGCGGGCGGCAGGTCGGCTGCCAGTGCCAATGCTCCGGCTGTCAGCCGGGAACAAACCGGCCACCGCCACCCGGCCTGGGCGTTCAGGAAAATGCACGGAATGCCTGTCCCCATCCATGGCCGGCGGGTATGTGGCACCGTCGGATGATCTCATCAGTGAGCACAATCCGGTCAATGAGCTGATCAGGCTGCCCCCGGTCATCCGCATCAGGAAGCCGGGCCGGCCGTGTTGCGCCTGATTCAGATGATGCGATTGTTTCTTGATGGGCCTTTGCGTCAGCTCTGCCCAATCTTTTTCGTCTTGGCCGTTTCAACCTGACCTGCTGGGCAGCCGCAAAGGCAGCGGATGAGCCAGTGGCGCCCGGGACATTCGATTGTTAGTTCCGGGCCATCCCAGGTAGGGGCACCAACTTGCGGCCGCAGCGCAGGTAAGCGCTGGAACGGCCCGCAGCGGCCGGTAGCTGCGAATCTCGGCTATCACGTGGCCAGCGGGTGCCAGGGCGCGGAAGCAGCGTCAATTACGGAAGGAGACGGAGACAGTCATGCCTAGGACACAGTCGCCCGTCGAGGACCGGCTCGAGCAACTGGAGCGGGTTGAAGAATTCCCGCCGCCGCCAGACTTCGCGGAACACGCGCAGGTGCGCGATGCGGACATATACGACAAGGCAGCCGCGGACCCGACCGCATGGTGGGCCGACCAAGCACGCCAACGGCTGGATTGGCAGACGCCGTTCGGTTCCGGGCTGGACGACAGTAACCCGCCCTTCTACAAGTGGTTCGCCGACGGCAGGCTCAACGCTAGCTACAACTGCCTCGACCGGCACGTTCTCGCAGGTAACGGCCATCGGGTGGCGTTCCACTGGCATGGCGAGGAAGGCGAAGAGCGCGACCTGACCTATGCCGAACTGCACGCTGACGTGCAGCGGCTCGCTAACGGTCTGAAGGCGCGCGGAGTCCGGAAGGGCGACGTGGTCGGGATCTACCTGCCGATGATTCCCGAAGTCGTCGTGGCGATGCTCGCCTGCGCCAGGATCGGCGCCCCGCACAACGTGATCTTCGGCGGCTTCGCGCCGTCCGCGGTGCGAGAGCGTCTCGAAGTGTCGGACGCGAAAGCGCTGATCACTGTCGATGGTGCCCGCCGCAAGGGCCAGACGGCCGACGTGAAGGCGAAGGTCGATGAACCGCTCGCGGGCCTATCAGCGCTCGAGACCGTGGTCGTCGTGCGGGCCACGGGGTCGCCGTGTGAGATGCAGCCAGGCCGGGACGTCTGGTACGACGAGCTGCTGGCGGCCGCCGATCCAGCCTGCCCGGCCGAGCCGATGGAGGCAGAACATCCGCTCTTCCTGCTCTACTCCTCTGGCTCGACGGCCAAGCCGAAGGGGATCCTGCACACCACCGGCGGGTACCTGACCGGCGTCGCCACCACCACCGCCATCGTGTTCGACCTCGACGCGGAACGGGACGTCTTCTGGTGCACGGCCGATGTCGGCTGGGTCACCGGCCACTCCTACATCGTGTACGGCCCGATGGCGAACGGCTGCACCTCGGTGATGTTCGAGGGCACGCCCGACTACCCGGACAAGGACATCTGGTGGGAGATCGTCGAGCGGTACCGCGTGTCGATCTTCTACACCGCCCCCACCGCCATCCGCGCCGCGCTGAAGTGGGGACCGGAGTACCCCGCCAAGCACGACCTGTCGTCGCTGCGCCTGCTCGGCACCGTCGGTGAGCCGATCAACCCCAAGGCGTGGCGCTGGTACTACGTCGTCATCGGCGGCGAGCGCTGCCCCATCGTGGACACCTGGTGGCAGACCGAGACCGGCTCGATCATGATCTCGCCGCTGCCAGGTCTCACTCCGGCCAAGCCGGGTTCGGCCACCCGGCCGCTCCCCGGTGTGTCCGCTGCGCTCCTCGATGAGGACGGGCACGAAATCGGGCGGGGCAGTGGGGTTCTGGTGCTCACCCACCCATGGCCGAGCATGCTCCGGACGCTCTACGGCGACCCCGACCGGTTCATTGAGACCTATTTCGGGCGGTTCGGCCCGCAGGTCTACCTCGCAGGCGACGGCGCACGGCGGGATGAGGACGGTTACTTCTGGATCACCGGGCGGATCGATGACGTCATCAACGTCTCCGGTCACCGGCTGTCCACTGCCGAGATCGAATCGGCGCTGGTTGCCTTCCCCGCAGTCGCCGAGGCCGCGGTCATCGCGGTCAGCGACGAGTTGACCGGCCAGGCCGTTGTCGCGTATGTCGTTCTCAACCAGAACGCAGACCCCGGGTCCTCGCTCGAGGCGGAGTTGCGCGAACACGTGGCGGGCCAGATCGGGAAGATCGCAAGGCCGCAGCGGATCATTCCGGTCGAGGATCTGCCCAAGACCCGGTCCGGGAAGATCATGCGCCGGCTGCTGCGCGACACCGCGGAGAATCGCGAGCCCGGGGATGCCACCACGCTGGCCGATCCCTCCGTAATGGACAGGGTGCAACAGGCCACCGCACAAAGCAGCAAATAGCTGAATGCACACGCAACGAGGAGTCATGTCATGACGACAACAGAACAACTGCAGGTACCCCTGAGGGGGAGCACGGTCCGCGACCGGGTAGCCCTGGTCACCGGAGGGGCGCGCGGAATCGGCGCCGCTACCTGCCAGGCGCTGGCCGCGGGTGGCGCACACCTGGCGGTCGGCTATGGACACGGCCGCGAGCGCGCGGAGAAGCTCGTCGCGAGTATGGCCGTTGACCACCCCGAGCAGCGGATCACCGTGCACGGCGGGAACATCGGGGTGGCCGACGACTGCCGCCGCGTCCTAGCCGAGGTGATCGACCAGCACGGCCGGCTCGACATTCTGGTCAACAACGCCGGGATCGCGATCGACCGAACCATGGCCAAGATGACCGACGACGACTGGAACAAGGTCATCGCCGTCAACCTGTCCGGCGCGTTCTTCATGGCCCAGGCGGCGGCTGAGCACATGGTCAAGCGCGGCACTGGCCGGATCATCAACGTGTCATCCGTCATCGGGGAGACCGGCAACATCGGCCAGGTCAACTACGCCTCATCCAAGTCCGGCCTGTTCGGCCTGACGAAGTCGCTGGCCCGGGAGACGATCTTCCAGCTGAGCCGCGAGGACCGCCTGGATGGCGACGGAATCGGGCTGACCGTGAATGCCGTAACACCTGGATACATCGCCACCGACATGGTGGCCGACATGCCTGACAAGGCGCTGGACCGGATACGCAAGCAGATCCCGCTTGGCCGGCTCGGGAAGCCCGAAGAGGTCGCCCGGATAGTCGGCTTCCTCGCCGCGGACGAGTCCGCGTACATCACCGGGCAGATCTGGGCGGTCAACGGCGGCCTGGACATGTGACCTGGGAGAGGAGGAGTCATGGGCAACAGCCGGGACGTTCTTGTCCTGTCCGGGACGCGGACCCCGATCGGCAAGTTCGGGGGAGCCCTCGCGGCAGTCCCGCCTTGCGATCTCGCCGCGACCGTGGTTCGGGAGGCGGTTAGCCGGGCAGGCGTGGACCAATCCGAAGTGGGCCACGCGGTCTTCGGCAACGTGATCCATACCGAGGTCCGGGACATGTACCTGGGCCGGGTCGCCGCAGTCGCCGGCGGGCTCGGCGTCGAGACGCCCGCCTTCACGCTGAACCGCCTGTGCGGCAGCGGGCTGCAGGCGATCGTGTCCGCCGCCCAGGCGATCCGGCTCGGCGACTGTGACGTCGCCGTGGCCGGCGGGGCGGAGTCGATGAGCCGCGGGCAGTACTGGGTGCCGGGCCTGCGCTGGGGACAGCGGATGAGCGACGGCGCGGTGATCGACGCGATGATCGGCTCGCTCACCGACCCGTTCGACGACTGCCATATGGGGGTCACGGCGGAGAACGTCGCGGAGGACTTCGGCGTCTCCCGGGCCGACCAGGACGCGCTGGCCGCGGAGAGCCACCGCCGCGCCGCGGCCGCGACCGACGCCGGGTACTTCAGCGAGCAGATCACGCCGGTCGAGGTGCCGGGTAGGAAAGGCACAGTGACCGTCGATACCGACGAGCACATCCGGCCCGGCGTGACCACCGAGGACCTGGCGAAGCTCAAGCCGTCGTTCACCAAGGACGGCACGGTCACGGCCGGCAACGCGGCGGGAATCAACGACGCCGCGGCGGCCGTCGTGATGGCCGATGCGGAGTTCGCTGCGCGCCACGGGCACAACCCGCTCGGGCGCCTGGTCGCCTACAGCCACGCCGGGGTCGAACCGCGGATCATGGGCATTGGCCCGGTGCCCGCGACGCGAAAGGTACTCGAGCGGGCCGGCCTGAAGCTGGATGACATCGACGTGTTCGAGGTTAACGAGGCGTTCGCCGCCCAGGCAGTCGCCGTCATCCGGGAACTGGGCCTGCCGCCGGAACGGACCAACCCGAACGGCAGCGGTGTTTCACTCGGGCACCCGATCGGCGCGACCGGCGCGATCCTGGCGATCAAGGCGCTGTACGAGCTGCGCCGGGTTCGACGGCCGGTATGCGCTGGTCACCATGTGCATCGGCGGTGGTCAGGGCATTGCCGCGATCTTCGAGAAGGCATGAGTGGCCCGGCCGGGCAGACCACGACCACCAGAGACAGGAGGCGGCACATGAGCATGCAGCAAGCGGCACAGCGGATCGCAGCCGACGCGAGCGAAGCGCTCGGCCCGGAGAGCGGCCTGTTCGCTCGCGCAGACAAGGCTGACTTCGGAAAGTCGGTGCTGTCTGTGCTCGGCCGTGCCGCCACGCACCCGGCCGACGTCGGCGCGGCCTCCCTGCGGTTCGGCGCAGCGCTGGCCAGGTCCGGGTCGGCCGCGTTCACCCACTGGCTCGGGCCCGGCGCGGAACCGCCGATGCCGGTTGACGCCGGGGACAAGCGTTTCACTGACGCGACGTGGCGCGATAACCCCGCTTATTTCGGCCTTCTGCAGGCATATCTGGCTGCCCGGAGGATGGGCGACGACCTTCTGGCGGCCGGGCAGGGCGACCCGGTCGCAGACCAGAAGGCAAAGTTTGCCCTCGGCCTCGTGTTCGACGCTCTTGCCCCGACCAACTTCCTGCCCACCAACCCGGCTGCGCTGAAGAGAGCGTTCGAGACCGGCGGCGCCAGCGTTCTCGCCGGGGCCCGCAACTTCCTCGATGATGTTGCGAACAACCGTGGGCGGCCGCGGCAGGTCGACAGCGTGGCATTCGAGCTGGGCCGCGACCTCGCGGCCACCGCCGGGCAGGTGGTTTTCCGCAACGACCTGATGGAGCTGATCCAGTACGCACCACAGAGCAGCCAGGTGCGTTCGGTCCCGCTACTGGCCAGCCCGCCGTGGATCAACAAGTACTACATCATGGATCTCGCGCCCGGGCGGAGCTTCATCGAGTGGGCCGTACAGCATCGGCGCACAGTGTTCGCGATCTCCTACCGCAACCCCGACCCGAGCATGAGCGGGGTCACCCTGGACGACTACCTCATCCACGGCCCGAGGGCCGCGCTCGATGTGATTTCCGAGGTCACCGGCTCACCCACGATCGACATCGCGGGGCTATGCATCGGCGGCACCCTGACGGCGATGCTCGCCGCCTATCTCGCCAGGACGGGTGATGACCGGATCGGCTCCATCACACTGCTCAACACCCTGCTCGACTACAGCGAGCCAGGCGTGCTCGGTGCCTTCGCCGACGAGCACACCATCTCACGGCTGGAGGCGGACATGGCGCGTGCCGGCGTCATGGAGGGCGCCCACATGGCCGCCACGTTCGACATGCTGCGGGCGAACGACCTGATCTTCAGCTACGTGGTGTCGAACTGGCTGATGGGCCAGCAGCCCCCGGCATTCGACATTCTCGCCTGGAATGCTGACAGCACCCGGCTGCCCGCGGCCATGCACTCCTTCTGCCTGCGGTCGCTGTATGCGCAGAACCAGCTCGCCAAAGGTGAGATGGAACTCGCCGGCCAGCCACTGTCCCTGACCGACATCAAGAACGACACCTACATCGTCGGGGCGGTGAATGACCACATCGTGCCCTGGCCGTCGTCATACCAGGCAACGGGCCTGCTTGGCGGCACAGCCCGGTACGTGCTGTCCAGCGGCGGTCACATCGCGGGCATCGTCAACCCGCCGGGCCCCAAGGCCTGGCATGAAGCGGGTGAACACAACCCGCGGAAACCGGAACAGTGGCGGGAAACCGCGGACAGGCGTGACGGTTCGTGGTGGGAGGACTGGGCGGCCTGGGCCGATGCGCGCGCTGGGCGGCTCGTTAAGCCGCCGTCGATGGGCAGCCACCGTTATCCCGCTCTCGGCGAGGCGCCGGGCGGTTACGTCCGGGGCTGAGTGGTCTACGGGGGAAGCCCGGAAGAACGCGGAGGGAACCGCCCGTGCGGTCACCCTCCGGAGCGCAGGCGCCCGCCTGCGCGTACCTCCAGTGGAGGAAAGGAGAAAGAAATGACCGATCTCCGCACTACGGGCAAGGAGATGCAGGGACAGGTCCTGGACACGATCCAGAAAAGCCAGGACGCAGTTACCGACGCGATCAGGGCGTGGGCCGAAACCGTTCAGTCCGTTACGCCGTCGCTGCCTACCGCGCCGACGCCGTACGCCGACAAGCTGCCCAAGCGCGGTCCCCGCCAGGGACTCGGTCGCGCAGGCCCTCACCGGCTGGCTGAAGTCCAGCAGATCAAGTCCCCGGAATCCGCTGGCTACGGGTGGCCACGGCTTGCCCGGCGAGGATGTCACGTATCTCGTGCGTGATGCCGTCTGGGTAGCTGTCGAGCATCGCTTCAAGATCGGCCCGCTGGGCCGGGGTCGAGTACCCGGCCAGTTCGCGCTCCAGCTCCGAACGCTGCCTGCGGCCCGCCTCGGGGCTGGCCGGGATGAGCGGCGCCCCCAGGAGCAGCAAGAGCCCAGGGAGAAGCACAATCCCGGCAGGGTCGGCGCGGTACACGACGCCGGCCGCGGTGAGCACCACCCCGGCCAGCACCCAGCGGGCCCGCCCGCCGCGCGCCAGAAGCACCAGTGTGAGCAGCACGCCAATACGGATCAGCCGGCGGATCCGCAAAGCACATGTGGGTTTGGTGATCGGTGCGCTTCGGTACCGGTCGGCTGAGCTGGCGGACTGGCGCAAGATCACCAGGTTCCGCCGATGCGGTCGCAGTCTCATCGCAGCCTCCCGGTTACCCAAGGCTCCAGTTCTGCGTGTCCTCAATCGTACGCTTCCGCGCCCTGGGCAGGCTTGCTCTGAGATGCTATGGCGGACTTTCGGCCCTGGCCTGCCCTAGCCTGGCCTGGTCTGATGGATGTTCACCGGGGGGTGATCCATGGCTAGGACGTCACCGGATGAGACATGGAGGACCGTAGTAGCCGGGGATGTGAGCGTCGATTGGAATCTGGCGCGTAGTCCGGGTCCGGAGGGGGCAACTATCGGTGTCTCCTGTCAGGCTGGTGAAGCGGCGCTTCTTGGCCAGTTGATCGCTGCTGTGGCTGGTGAGGTGTCGAAGGGTGCTGGAGCCCCGATCAAGGTGCTGGCACCGGAGGCCCCATCCGGGACGACCCCGGCCGATGAGCGGTTCCATCATCGGCATGCGATCTGGACATCCCATGCCGACGGGGACCGGCAGGTGTGGCGTGTCGAGGACTTCCTCGGAGTTGATCGTGCAGCGGCCGGCGCAGGCGCAGTTCCGGTGACGGACGACCCGGAAGGACCCGACCTCGTCGTCCTCCACGACGTCGGCCTCGGCTTCCGGGATCAGCCGGGACTGTGGCCGCGCTGTGTGCGTGAGTCCACCGGGCACCAGCCGTGGACCGTGCTTCGGACGGCCAAACCTGTCGCACAGGGCGCGCTTTGGCAGCGGCTCCAGGTGTTTGCCGACCGGGTGATCACCGTGGTGCACATAGATGACTTGCGGCTCGGTGAGGTGGACATTAGCCGCGAACTGTCCTGGGAGCGGACGGCGCAGGACCTGCTCTGGGAGCTGGTGTACAGCCCGCGGGTGAACGGCCTGGCGGATTGCGCGCATATCGTGGTGTCTTTCGCAACGGCGGGCGCGCTTGTGTTCTCGCGGGCGCCGGGACCCCAAGGGCCGCCGAGATGCCAGCTGATATTCGATCCGTCCGTGACAGAGCGCATGTGGAACGCCGAGCATCCTGGCGGGATGATCGGCGGTCTGTCAGCTCTGACAGCGGGTATCGCCCGCCAGATCATGGCGGACCCGGAGAACCCCGATGTGCTGCTCGGCGTGCAGCGTGGCACCGCCGCCATGCGGACCCTGCATCTAAACGGATACGCCGTGCGTGGGGACCCGTCTGGCCGGGCGCGGCTGATTTTCCCCACGGAGCGGATCGCTGAGGAACTGTCCAGGCACGACCGGCCATTCGCTGAGGTGCCAGTTCCCGATCCGGCACGGTATCGCGGCACTGCCGACGGCGGGCCGCCCAGCACTGGGGAGTGGACAATCCTCGAAGATCGTCACCCGGACGGGCTCGAGCCGTTGGCGTCCCGCATCGTGGTGGAGGGCCCGGAGTGCGCACTGGACAACGTCCCGATCGGCCGGTTCGGCAAGCTGCTGACGGTGGACCGGCACGAGATAGAGGGCTTCCGCAGCGTTCGCGCGCTCATCGGCGAATACGACAGCCAGCGTGAGCACCCGCAGCCACTGTCCATCGCCGTGTTCGGCCCTCCTGGCTCGGGAAAGTCGTTCGGCGTCAATCAGGTGGCCAAATCGGTTCTTCCTGGCCGGATCGAAAACGTCACGTTCAACCTGTCGCAGTTCCACCATCCAGACGCTTTGAAAGACGCCTTCTACCGGGTGCGGGACATCTCGCTGGGCGGAAAGCTCCCCCTGGTGTTCTGGGACGAATTCGACACCACGCTGGTCAGCGGGGATGTCCCGCAGCCGCTGGGCTGGCTGCGGTTCTTCCTGTCGCCGATGCAAGATGGCAAGTTCCAAGACGGGCAGCTCACACATCCGATCGGACCGGCGGTGTTCGTTTTCGCCGGCGGCACCCGCGCCCGGATGCAAGACTTCGCCTGGCCGGTCACCGACCAGTTCCGCGCGGCCAAGGGCCCCGACTTCGTCAGCCGGCTCAAGGGCTACGTCAATGTCCGCGGGCCAAACCCGGCCCGCGACGATCGGGTTGCAGATCCGTATTACCTGATCCGGCGCGCCGTCCTGCTGCGCTCGCTTCTCCTGGGGAGCGCGCGACAGGTTTTCCGCCGCCATGATGGTGCCGAGGTGCTCGACATCGACACCGGAGTGTTGCGCGGGCTACTGCTGACCACGACCTACCGGCACGGCGCCAGGTCGATGGAGTCGGTGATCGCCATGAGCACCTTGTCGGGAGGGACCCGGTTTGAGCGTTCAGACCTGCCGTCTGAAGCCCAGCTGGATCTGCACGTCGAGGCGCGGGACTTCCTCGATCTGGTGCACCGCCTCGAACTTGAGGGGGAACTGCTGGAGCGTCTCGCCGAGGCCACCCACATCCTGTATTGTGCCCAGCGGCTGGCCGCAGGTGATTCATGGGGTGAGCCGGACGACGAGTACCTGCTCACGAACCCGCTGTTGACCGAATACGCGGGCCGGGAGCGCGATCCCGGCAGGGCCAACTCCTCACTGGTTGCTTATCAGCGGCTGCCAGCGGATTTGAAGGAATTCAACCGGGGATTCGTGCGTGACCTCCCGCGCAAGCTCGCCACCGCTGGGTATGCGATGCGGCCAGCGCGCAGTGGAGAGCCGCCCCTGGAACTGTCCGAGCAGGAAGTCCGGCTCCTAACCGAGCAGGAGCACGAGCGGTGGCTTGCCTCCAGGCTGGCCGAGGGCTGGTCATGGGCGCCCGGCCCGCCGAACCTCCGCGCGCGCACCAGCCCGGCCATGCTGGCCTGGCGGCAGATGAGCCAGCAGGATCGGGTCGCCAGGTATGGGCCGGAGCGGGCAGCGCGGCTCGGAGACGCCGAACTGTCCGCGGCTGAGAAGAAGAAGGACGAGGATCTGGTCGTCGGAATCGCCAGGTGCCTGTCCGTGGCCGGCTACACGGCCGTGAAGGTGGCGGAACCAGTCCTGCAGCGCGAGGATTCTGGCTTACGTGGTTGGCAGCGGGCGCGCTATTGACGCCAGAAGACTGCCCTCGACTGCGGCCAGGCTGCTCAGCCCGTAGATGAGGACGCCTGCCGTGGGTGCCAGGATCTCCTGCACGACCTCCCCCAACGGGTCCTCGAGGTGGCCAAGGCGTTCTCCCTCGGCCACCAACGCTCCCGGGGCAACCTCGGGGTACCAGAGACCGGGACGCTCGCTGAGCACGTCGGCTGCGTCCTCGAAGAGGGGCAGGTGCGGCCGGGCGCCTTCTTCGGCCGGCAGTATGCCCACCAGTGCCGCAGCCCGGCGCAGGCCGGTTCGCTGGACGTCTGCTTCCTCCCGCGACCAACGGCCCTCGCCGCCGACCTCGATAAGAACGGCGGGGATCCCGGCAAGAGCGGCGGCGCGGATGGTGGATCCTGCCAAGCGGTCCACGATGACCCGTGGCACATCGAAGCAATCGGCCACTGCGCGTGCCCGCTCATCGAGGACGCCCTCTGATCCTGGGCTGACACCGGCGAACGGTTCCAGCGCTTCGGGCAGGTCGCCGCAGTGGCAGTCGATGTAATAGTCGGCGCGGGCCAGCAGGTTCTCCCACAGCCAGGCAGCCAGCCGCGCTGTCGGGCCACCTTGCGGGTCCCCAGGGAAGGACCGGTTGAGGTTTTTGCCGTCGAGAGGGTTGACGAAGGCCGATCGCTGCTGGAAGGCCACCGGGCTGGACTGCAGGCACGCGACGATTGTTCCGCTCATCAGCCCGGGATCGAGATCGCGGACAAATTGCCGCACCGCGACCATCGGAACATATTCGCCGCCGTGGATTCCCGCGGTGATGGCGAGCACTGGGCCGGGCGCGCTTCCGTGCGTGATGACTACCGGCAGCGGGACGGTGCTCGTGCCGAGCGAAGTAGCCATCTTGAACCCGTGACCGGAAAAGCCGATGGCAACGACCACGCCATCCATGCCGGGAAGGTGACCGAGCAGGCCGGTTTCGTTGACCGTGTACCCGTCAGCACACACCACCATTCTGACCGGCCTGGGAACCAGGCCGGTCAGGAAGGTGCCTACCCACGATTGCACGGTATCGAGGTGGCGGGGATCCCAGGTGAGCGGACGCGCCGTCGAGATGACCTCGTCCAGATAGACGCTGGCCGCCACCTTCGCCGTCCATCCGTCAGTGCTGGGGAAGCCATAGAACTGGGCGTCACGGGAGCTGCGGATGAAGACCTGATGCTGGTAGCCCTGGTAACGGCCAGGGTCCGCGATGGGGAACCAGGTGAGCACCTGGGGGAGCACGGCAAGGTGGGTACCCAGTGCCGCGCACACCGGCCCAGCGCCCGTTCCGGTGGCTATCAGGACTCGCGGAGCGCGAACCTCTTCCTGATCAGTCCGCACTGCCCACCGGTCACCCTGACGCTCCAGAGCTGCGACCGTCCGATTGCCCAGGAACGAAGCTCCGTGGCACTGGGCGAGCTGGACGGCCGAGAACACGGCGTGCTCGCTGCGCACATATCCGCCCTCGGGATCGAACAGGGCGACATCACCCTCGCGGATCAGGTGCTGCGGCAGGCGCCGTCGCGCCTCGTCTCCCGTCACGACCTCGAACGCCAGGCCCTGCTCCCGGCCAGCTCGCAGCAGGGCCGCGTAATCGGGGTGGTCGTGATCCATGATGGTCACCACGCCGGTGACCTCCAGGAGGGCGGCCCCACTCTCCACTTCCAGCTCACGCCACAGGTCACGGGCACGTTGCAGCAGGGGGGTGTAATGCCCACCCTCGGCGTACACCATGCGGAACACCCGGGACTCACCCGCGTACGCCGAGAACGGCCCCGGGACCGGGAACCGGTCGATGCCAACTACCCGCAACCCGCGTGCGGCCAGTTGCCAGCTCGCCATACTCTCGACCGAGCCGACCCCGATGACCACAACATCAGCCTCAATGACAGTCACCGCGTGTCCATCGATCCTTCCGGCGCGAGCCAGACCTCAGCGGTCGAGGGTCTTCAGCTCTCTGCGCATCACTTTGCCGGTTGACGTCTTAGGCAGGTCGGGCACGAACTGGACGGAGCGGGGCAGCTTGTACGCGGCCAGGTGCGATCGGCAGTGCTCGATGATCTGGGCCTGGGTGGCGGTGGCGCCGGGATGGAGCACCACGTAGGCGCGGGCCAGTTCGCCGAGGGTCTCGTCCGGCCCCGAGCCCACGGCCACCATGGCCACCGCGGGATGAGAGGCGGCCACGCGCTCGATCTCGGCCGGGTAGACATTGAACCCACCCGTGATGATCAGGTCCTTCTTGCGGTCCACGATGTAGTAGTGGCCTTCGTCGTCGCGGCTGGCGATGTCCCCGGTGTGCATCCAGCCGTCGGGCTCGATCGCGGCCTTGGTGGCCGGCTCGTTGCCGTAGTAGCCGAGCATGACCAGCGGGCCGCGGATCATCAGCTCGCCCGGCTCGCCGTCGGGTACGGTGACGCTCGCGTCGTCCAGCGCGGCTACCCGGGCCTCTACTCCGGGGAGTGCGTAGCCGATCGAGCCATGCACGTTGGGCATGTAGCTGCAGTTGCTGGTGCCCGCGCCGCCCAGTTCGGTCATTCCCCACAGTTCCAGCAGGGGGGCGCCGGACCGGCCCTCCCATTCTTCCATCTTGGCGGCCGGCATCGTCTGGCCGCCAACCGCGCAGATCCGCAGCGAGGACAGATCGGTATCGGGCATAGCCGGGTCGGCGAGCATCATCGCGTACATGCTCGGCACGCCGTCGAACACCGTTGCGTGCTGCCGCTGGATCTCAGCCAGCGCCTGGGCGGGATCGAAACGCTCCATCATCACCAGCGTGGCACCAGCCATGAAGGTGCCGTTCATCACGACGTTGCCATAGACGTGCGGCAGCGGCAGAGCGTTGAGCATGACGTCGCGCTCGGTCCGCGCCTGGACCGCGAACAGCGCCGCGGTGTTGAGGAAAACGGCCCGATGGGACTGCATCGCGCCCTTGGGATGACCGGTGGTGCCGGACGTGTAACCAATCGTCAACAGGTCCGTCGGCGCGGGCCTGGGTGTCTGCTGTGTGGCCGGCGGGCAGGCCAGCAGGTCCCCGAAGAGGGTCACATCGCCAGCCGCCCGCCACCCGGTCACACAGGTCATGCAGCGCCTGGTAGGTGAGAGTTCGCCCGTCCGCGACCAGGGCCGCTTCGGCCCGTAACGCTGGGCCGACCGGGCCACAATCATGCCCAGGTCCGCCTGGACCGGGCTGACCTCTGCCACCATCGCCTTGGCCATGATCTCCCCCCTTGCGGCACGCCGCCGGGACCGGGCCGACCGTGGCTGCCCCGGAATCGCGTTACGGCCATGTACCCCCTGGCAGCTGGCATGTCAATAGCCGCCGGCCCGAGGCACGCTGCAACGCCGTTCATGATCATCTGGGCCCGCAGGCCGGTCCCGGCCGGGGGAGGGTCTTGGGCTGGGTAGTTTGCTCCCGTAGCGTTGTCTCACTGGAACCGAACCGTAGTGACACCGGGAGCAGGCATGACGCAGACCCCGCCTTATCAGGTAACCGACCCAGCGACCGGCGAGGTGACCGAGACTTTCCCCTTCGCCACGGACGCGGAGGTAGCGGAGGCGCTCGCCGCCGCGACCGAGGCGTTCTCGGCATGGCGGCTGCGCCCGGTCGCCGAGCGCGCCGCGGTCGTGAAGCGGATCGCCGAGCTGTTCACCGAGCGCGCCGCTGATCTGGCCGCGCTGATCACCAAGGAGATGGGCAAGCGGCCCGCGCAGGCGGTCGGCGAGGCCGAGTTCTGCACCGACATCTTCAACTACTACGCCGACAACGGCCCCGAGCTCCTCGCCGACAAGCCGCTGCCCGGCCATGACACGGCGCGGGTCGAGTACCGGCCCGTCGGCCCGGTGCTCGGCGTGATGCCGTGGAACTACCCGTACTACCAGGTGACCAGGTTCGCCGCGCCCAACCTGATCGCCGGCAACACCGTCATACTCAAGCACGCAGAAAACTGCCCTACCTCGGCCCTGGCGATCGCGCAGATCATGAAAGATGCGGGCGTGCCGGATGGCGTGTACGTCAACCTCTTCGCGACCCACGAGCAGGTTGCCGCGATGATCGCCGACCCCCGGCTGCGCGGCGTGTCGCTGACCGGCTCCGAGCGCGCCGGCACCGTAGTCGCCGAGACGGCCGGCCGCAACCTGAAGAAGGTCGTCCTTGAGCTTGGCGGCTCCGACCCGTACATCATCCTCGACACCGACGACGTCGAGGACGCAGCTAAGACCGCCTGGGTCACCCGGATGGAGAACGTCGGCCAGGCCTGCAACTCCAACAAGCGGATGATCGTCATGGACGACATCTACGACAACTTCGTGGCCGCCCTGGTCAAGCGGGCTACCTCGATGTCACCCCGCCAGCCGGGCGATGACTCTCCGCGCTCCTACAGCCCGATGGTCTCCCGTAAGGCAGCGGAGAACCTTCTCGCCCAGGTGCAGGACGCGGTATCGAAGGGCGCCACACTGCATGTCGGCGGCACGCTCGACGACGGTACGGGCGCTTATTTCGCCCCGGCCGTGCTCACCGGCGTGACCCCGGAAATGAGGGCCTACCGCGAAGAGCTGTTCGGCCCGGTCGCCGTCGTCTACAAGGTCAGCACCGACAGCGAGGCGGTCCAGCTCGCCAACGTGGTGGACTTCGGCCTTGGCGGCGCGGTCTGGTCGACCGACGAGGAGCGGGCTATCAAGGTCGCCGAGCAGTTGGAAGTCGGCATGGCCAACGTAAACACCCCGGCAGGCGAGGGCGCGGATCTACCGTTCGGTGGCACCAAGCGCTCCGGCTTCGGCCGGGAGCTAGGCCCTCTTGGCATCGACGAATTCGTCAACAAGCGCCTCTTTTACGTCGAGAAGTAGCGCTAGCGCTTGACGAGTAACGCCCCAGTGCCGCCCCGGCCGGCCCTCCTGTGGCCCGCCGGGGCGGCACTTGCTCATGGGCGCTGACCTGGGATCTGTATTCGCCGGCCCAGTGGGGCGTATCAGGTGAAGCGCGGCATCACCTCGGTGGCCAGGAGTTCGCTAACTGCGTGTCACCAGCGCAGCCTCGGTTCCGGAAGATTTCTGCTCGGGGTATGCAGATCGGCGGACGGCAGAGTTAGAGGGTTGTGAGCAACCAGCAAACAGAGTTCACGGACTTCTTCCAGGACGGCTGGGAGCCCTGCCTGCGGGCGGTAGTGGCGGTCGTCGGCCGCCCGCAGCTGGCCGAAGACCAGGTGGCGGAGGCGTTCGCCAAAGCCTGGGCGTCGTGGCCGAAGGTCCGCCGCCATCCGGCTCCGCGGGCATGGGTGGTGCGGACCGCGCTGAACACCGGGGCGTCCTGGTGGCGGCGCCGCCGCCACGAACTGCCCCTGGCTGACCACGACTTGACGACTCCCGGCGACCGTGACGGTGGCCTCGATACCCGGCGGCCATGCCGGCGGGCACCGAACTCAGCATCGGTTACTTCCAGCTCAGCTCGGGCACGCGGCAGGTCAACCTCATGCTCATCAGCACCAGCTCCTACACCTGCACCCACACTCCGCTCCAGGCCCCCCTGGCTGAGCACAGCTTGCAGCTCATCACCCTCCACCCAGGCGCGCCCGGGACGTAGCCAGCCCCGGGCCGCAACGGCCCGTCGCTACCCCGGGCGCGCTGGCCGCGCCCCGGGGCACCCGTGAGCCTGCCGCCGCTGCCTGGCGCGCTCTGCAGCGCAGCGGTCCTGGACGTCGCCGGGGGAAAGTGCCAGGCTCGGGCCTGGCAGAAGAACACTTCCTGGCCCGGGGCAGCCCCAGGCCGGATGTGGGACCGCCGGTCTGGCGGGGCCCGGTCTGACAGCCCCGGAAGGAGAGTGTCATGAGCGTGTACAGGGTGACCGAGGTTATCGGGACAAGCGGCACGTCCTGGGAGGATGCCGCGGCGGAGGCGATCAGGACCGCGGCCGCGACCCTCCGCGACCTGCGAGTGGCTGAAGTCGTCAAACAGGACATTCACCTGGATGAGGGCGGCGCGATCACCTACCGCACTAAGCTGCAGCTCTCGTTCAAGTACGAGCAGGAGAGCTAATCCCAGGTCTGCTCCCTTCGCGGGCCA
Organism: uncultured Actinomycetes bacterium; assembly: GCA_963758575.1. Lineage (GTDB taxonomy): Bacteria > Actinomycetota > Actinomycetes > Streptosporangiales > Streptosporangiaceae > RYN-230. Next base: position 74,986 of record CAVWWE010000015.1, on the reverse strand, counting down.
GCTGATGGCGCGCTCCCACCCCAATCCCGCGGACCCGGGTGAACGCCGAGTACGCCGGTGGGCAGGCCGGCTCCGGCCTGGCGGCCGACGTCAGCCCTGCAGGGCGTGCATCGCTGCCACGGCGCCCGGCTGGTGGCCCATCGCCAGCATGAACAGCCACAGCAGTATGGCGAGTCCCGCGTAGCAGGCGAAAGCAGCCTGGGCAGCGCGCGGGCTGAGCGGCGGCTTGGCCGCAGGGATGCCAGCCTCGGCCGGCTCGTCACCGGGGGCTTGCGCCGCAGGCGCAGTCCAGGCTTCAGGCATGCGGGCGTGCCAGGCCTGCCCGCCGCCTGGCCCGCCGCGGTGCTTGCGTCACCTGATGGCGGTCATACAGGTAGTCGAGGAGTCCCAGCGGGATGAGGATGACGAAGATCCACAGATCGGCGGTGACTGCGAGCACCGCACCCAGCAACATCCCTGCGATGATCGCGGCCAGCAGGATCCAGCCGCGCTGGACCGGCTCTTCCGCAGCCAGATCGCCGCGCAGGCGCAGCGGTGGTGCGCGCTGGCGGCCGAGCGGCTCGACCCCGCGGTGCGGTGCATCATCACGCCGGGCAACGACGACCCGGTGGACGCCGACCCGGTGTACGCCGCCGACGAGCGGATCGAGTTCCCCGAGTCCCGGGTGTGCGATCTCGGCCCGGTCGCCATGGCCAGCCTGGGCGTGGTGCCGTACACGCCGTGGAGCACCGAGCGGGAGTGCTCCGAGGAGGAGCTGGCCAAGCGGATATCCGAGCTGCTGGACTCGCTGCCCGCGGGCCGCCAGGCCATCATGAACTTCCACTGCCCGCCCTACGGGACCGGCCTCGATGATGCCCCCGAGCTCGACGCCACGCTCAAGCCGGTCATCCGGGGCGGGCGGCCGAGCATCGTGCCGGTGGGCAGCCACGCCGTGCGGGACGCCATCAAGCATTACCAGCCGGTCGTCTCGCTGCACGGCCACATTCACGAGTCACGGGGGGTGCAGAAGATCGGCCGGACGCTGTGCGTGAACCCCGGCAGTGACTACTCTTCCGGCGTGCTGCGCGGCGCGGTGGTGGACATCGCAGAGGACGGGACGTGCCTGGACTTCCTGCTCACGACAGGATAGACGGCATGACTGGTGAACTGCTGGCGGATCCGGTGGCGGAGGCGCGACAGCTGATATCGCGCGCCACGGAGCAACGGCTCGTCATGCGCGCCCTCGGCGGGGTGGCGGTCTACCTGCAGGCCCCGGGCGGCCAGCCCCGCCTGCCGCGCCGGGTGAAGGACATCGACCTGGCGGTGGCCCGGGGCCGCGGGAAAGCGGCCTCCGGTGTGCTCAGCCACGCGGACTACGTCGGCGACGAGATGTTCAACGCGCTGCGCGGTTCCCGGCGGCTGCTCTATCACGATCCACGCAACGGGCGGCACGTCGATGTGTTCGTCGGCGAGTTCTCGATGTGCCACGAGATACCGCTCACCGAACGGCTGGACCGCGATCCGCTCACCGTGCCGCGTGAGGAGCTGCTGCTCAGCAAGCTGCAGATCATCGAGCTGACCGAAAACGATCAGCTCGACATCTACAACCTCATGTACCACCACGATGTCGGCGAGCACGAGAACGCGGGGATCAGCAGCCCGTTCATCGCGGCGCTGTGCGCCCGCGACTGGGGACTGTGGCGCACCTGCCAGCTGAACATCGGCCGGTCGCTGGAGAACCTGGCCGGCAGCGGGCTGGAGCCCGCCGAGCAGAAGGTCGTCGGGGACCGGCTGGAGAGCCTGCGCGGGCGGATCGACGCCGAGCCCAAATCGCGGCGCTGGCGGATGCGCAACCAGGTGGGGGACAAGGTCCGCTGGTACCAGGAACCGGAACAGGAGCAACCGGGTGGCGAGTGACCCGGCCCGCCTCGACGTGCTGGCCTGCTCCGACGCGATGCCCACGGCGGCCGAGGTGACGGCCCTGATCGAGCGGGCAAGTGATGTTCACTGACCGCCTCGCCGAGGTCATCGAGACCCGGGTGCGCCGGCCCGAGACAGTGGCTGAGGCGGCCGCGGCCCGCCGCCGGGCCGGCTCGATAGTGGGCCCGGACGGCCGGCTGGTGATCGTGGCCGCCGATCACCCGGCCCGCGGGTCGCTGCAGCGCCGGCCGGGAGCGGCTGGCCATGGCCGACCGGGCGGACCTGCTTGAGCGGCTCTGCGTGGCGCTGGGCCGCCCCGGCGTGAGCGGCGTGCTCGGCACCGCCGACGTGCTGGAGGACCTGCTGCTGCTCGGCGCGCTGCACGGCAAGATAGTCATCGGCTCGATGAACCGGGGCGGCCTGGCCGGGACGGTCTTCGAGATCGACGACCGGTTCACCGGGTACGACGCCCCGGCGATCGCGCGGATGGGCTTCGACGGCGGCAAGATGCTGCTGCGGATCGACCCCGACGACCCGGCCACCGCCGCCACCATCGCAGGCGTGCGCCCAGGCCGTGTCCGACCTCGCCGCCCGTCAGCTGATGGCCATGATCGAGCCGTTCATCTCGCACCGCGCGGACGGCCGGGTGCTCAACGACCTGGCGCCCGAGGCGATGATCCGCGCCCTCACGATCGCCTCCGGCCTGGGCACGACATCGGCCTACACCTGGCTCAAGGTTCCGGTGGTGGAGGACATGGAGCAGGTCATGGCCGCGTCCACGCTGCCCGCCCTGCTGCTGGGCGGCGAGGTCGCCGACGACCCGGAGGTGACGTTCGCCGGGTGGCAGAAGGCGCTGCGGCTGCCGAACGTGATGGGCCTGGTGGCCGGGCGGTCCCTGCTGTACCCGGCCGACGGCGACGTGGCCGCCGCCGTGGACACCGCGGTCAGCCTGCTGTGAGGGGCGCGAGCCGGTGAGCACCTGCCGTCACCTGCGGGCGGGCAGCATGGCCGGCGGACCGTGGCTGGCGTCCATCACCCCGGAGCAGGCGGGCTGGGCGTACTGCGGGCCTGCGCGTCCTGGGGCTGCGCGCCCGGCGGGTCGCACGCGTTCGGCACGGCCGCGGACGAGATGGTGGTCCTGCCGCTGGCCGGATCCTGCGTGGTGGAGTGCGACGGCGAGCGGTTCGAGCTGGCCGGCCGGGCCAGCGTGTTCGCCGGCCTGACCGACTTCGCCTACCTGCCGCGCGGCGCGCAGGCCCGGATCTCCAGCCCGGCGGAGGCCGGTTCGCGCTGGCCTGCGCCCGGGCCAGGCAGCGGCTGGCCGCCGCGGTACGGGCCAGCGGAAGGCGTCCCGGTCGAAGCTGCGCGGCGCCGGGAACTGCTCCCGCCAGGTGGCACAACTTCTGCATGCCCGGCACGTTCCCGGCCGACCGGCTGATCGCCTGCGAGGTGATCACCCCGGCCGGCAACTGGTCCTCCTACCCGCCGCACAAGCACGACGAGGACCGGCCCGGTGAGATCGGTGCTCGAGGAGATCTACTATTTCCAGATCGCGGCGGGGCCGGCGGGCCCGGGGTGGGCTTCCAGCGCGTCTACGGGACCGCGGACCGGCCCGCCGACCTGCTCGCGGAGGTCAGGGATGGTGACGCGGTGCTGATCCCGCACGGCTGGCACGGGCCGTCGATGGCGGCGCCCGGGTACGACATGTACTACCTGAACGTGATGGCCGGGCCCGGCGCCGAGCGGGCCTGGCTGGCCTGCGACGACCCGGCGCACGCCTGGGTGCGCGAGCACCTGGCGCGGCCAGCAGGCCGACCCGCGGCTGCGGCCGCCAGCGGGCGGCGCGCGATGACCGGCACGCCGGGTCCGGCTCACCGTCGGCCAGGCCGTGGTCCGGTTCCTGGCCGCGCAGCGCAGCGAGCGGGACGGCGCCGAGCGCCCGTTCTTCGCCGGCTGCTTCGGCATCTTCGGCCACGGCAACCTCGCCGGGATCGGCCAGGCGCTGCTGGAGGCCGAACTGCGCCACGCCCGGCGCGCTGCGCTACTACCAGGCCAGGAACGAGCAGGCGATGGTGCACGCGGCCGCCGGCCTACGCGCGCATGCGCAACCGGCTGGCGGCCTGGGCGTGCACCTCCTCGGTCGGCCCGGGCGCCACGAACATGGTCACCGGCGCCGCCCTGGCCACCATCAACCGGCTGCCGGTCCTGCTGCTGCCCGGCGACGTGTTCGCGACCCGGGTGGCCCGCCCGTGCTGCAGGAACTGGAGCATCCCGGCGGCCGGCGACGTGTCGGTCAACGACGCTTTCCGGCCGGTGTCCCGCTACTTCGACCGGATCTGGCGCCCCGAGCAGCTCCCCTCGGCTCTCCTGGCGGCTATGCGGGTGCTGACCGACCCGGCCAGCACCGGGGCGGTGACGCTGGCGCTGCCGCAGGACGTGCAGGCCGAGGCGCTGCGACTGGCCGCGCGAGCTGTTCGCCGCGCGGGTCTGGCACGTGCCGCGGCCGGTCCCGGAGCCGGCCGCGCTGGCCCGCGCGGCCGGCGGTGATCCGGTCCGCGGCCCGGCCGCTCATCGTGGCGGGCGGCGGGGTGATCTACGCGGAGGCCACCGCGCGAGCTGCGGGCGTTCGCCGAGGCGGCCGGCATCCCGGTCGCCGAGACCCAGGCCGGGAAGGGGTCGCTGCCCTTCGACCACCCGCTCGCGCTGGGCGCGATCGGCAGCACCGGCACCGCGGCCGCCAACCGGATGGCCAGGCAGGCCGATGTGGTCATCGGGATCGGCACCCGGTACAGCGACTTCACCACGGCGTCGCGGACCGCTGTTCGGCCACCCGCAGGTCCGGTTCGTCAACGTCAACGTCGCCGCCGCGGACGCGGTGAAGCTGGCCGGCACGCCCTGGTCGCCGACGCCCGGGAGGCGCTGCGCGGGCTGGCCGGCGCGCTGGCCGGCTGGTCCATCCCGGCCGCCTACCGCAGCGAGGCGCGGCAGCTGGCCGCGGCCTGGGATGAGGTGGTCGGCCGCGCCTACGCCCTCGGGCGCCAGCCGACCAGCCCAGTCGGAGGTCATCGGCGCGGTCAACGACGCGGCCGGGCCGCGCGGACGTGGTGGTGTGCGCGGCTGGCTCGATGCCCGGTGACCTGCACAAGCTGTGGCGCACCCGGGACCCGAAGGGCTACCACGTCGAGTACGGCTACTCGTGCATGGGCTACGAGATCGCCGGCGGCCTGGGCGTCGAAGCTGGCCGACCCGGGCCGTGAGGTCTACGTCCTGGTCGGCGACGGGTCCTACCTGATGATGGCGCAGGAGCTGGTCACCGCCGTGCAGGAGGGCGTCAAGCTGATCGTCGTCCTGGTGCAGAACCACGGCTTCGCGTCCATCGGCGGGCTGTCCGAGACGGTGGGCGTGCCGCGGTTCGGCACCAGCTACCGGTACCGCAACCCGGCCACCGGCCGGCTGGATGGCGACGTGCTGCCGGTGGACCTCGCCGCGAACGCGGAGAGCCTCGGCGTCCGGGTGCTGCGCGCGCAGACGATCGCTGAGCTGCAGGGCTGCGCTGCGCCAGGCCAGGGACGAGGCCGGGCCCGGTCCTGGTGCACATCGAGACCGACCCGATGATCCCCGCGCCGGACAGCGAGGCCTGGTGGGACGTGCCGGTCGCCGAGGTCGCGGAGCTGGACAGCACCCGGCGCGCCCGCGCTGCCTATGACAAGGCCAAGCCTGCTCAGCGGCCCTTTGCCGGCCCGGGGACGCCGCCCGCCGGTACTGGGCACGATGACGGGGAATGACTCCCCGGCCGGGCATGGCCGCCGCGGCCTACCGGTGGGCGGCCGGGTCGCTGGGCCGGGTGGCCGCGGCATCCGCCCTGGACAGGCTTGTAGTGAAGGCATACCGGGACGCCCGGTAGAGATGCTGCGCGTACTCCAGCGGGCGGCCGGTCTCGTCGTAGGCGGTGCGCTCCATCGTCAGCAGCGCGGCGCCGCGGTTCTCGTGCAGGATCCGGCCCTCCGCGGCGGACGCGTTCTTGGCGCACATCCGCTGGGTGGCCGAGCCCAGCCGGATGCCCGAGGCGCGCAGCAGCTCATAGAGCCCGTGCTGCTCGAGCATGTCGATGCTCAGGTGCACCAGGCCGGTGGGCAGGAAGTTGTGCATCAGCGCGATGGGCTCGCCGTCGGCCAGCCGGATCCGCTCCAGCGAGACCACCAGGGCCGGCTGGGGGAGCTGGAGAGCAGCGGCGACACTGTCCGTGGCGTGCGTGACCTCGTTACGGATGACCCGGGTTTCCGGGGCCCGCCCGGCCGCGGCCAGGTCGTCGTACAGGCTGGTCAGCTCCACATCCCGGTCGATCCGCTCGCTGGCGACGAGGGTTCCGGCGCCGCGCTTGCGGACCACCAGGCCCTTATTGGACAGGTACAGGAAGGCCGCCCGGACCGTCGGCCGGGACAGGCCGATCCGCTCCGCCAGCTGCACCTCGTTCTCCAGCCGGGAGCCTGCCTCCAGCGCGCCCGACCTGATGGCCGCCTCGAAGTGCTGGGCGAGCTGGAAGTACAGCGGCACTGGGCTGGTCCGGTCGATGTTGATGACACCGGGCGCGGGTGTCTGATGGTCCGGCGTCCGGCTCTTCATCAAGCCCCCGTTGGCGGTGTCGGGCCCGTGGGCGGGTCTGGGAGGTCCAGCAGGTATCCAGGACTTTTTGTTCGGACATTACATAGACCGTGTAGCTAGTCAACAGTATAAGCCTGCTCATCGGGCAGCCTCCGCCCCTGACGTTCTGAACTTTGTCCCGACATACTGACACTCTCTTGACAGGCCATATGGCCCAGTGCAGACTCGGCTGGGAGGCCGCTAGCCGCCGGCCGGGGAGGCTGAGATCGGGATGCCACCGCGGGGGGACGTGCGGATAGGCGTGGTCCTCGAAGCCTTGCCTGACCTGCGGGTCTGCCTCGAATTGCACCCGGGGACGAGCGCGTTCAACGTGGAGACGTTTCACCGGGTTGCCGCGCTCGGGCCGTCGATCAGCGCCAACCTGGACCCGAGCCACTTCTTCTGGATGGGCATGGACGGGCACAAAGTGGCTGCGGCGCTGGGTGATCGGGTCGGTCACGCACACGGCAAGGACACCGTCTTCCACCCCGACAGCCTGGCGCTCAATGGCCTGCTCGACCGGCGGTGGCCGGAGCCCGCCGCCGAGATGCCATGGACGTTCGCCGTCCCGGGCCGGGGGCACCCGCTGGACTGGTGGGCCGGCCTCATCCAGGCCCTGTCCGGGTCGCAGGTCCAGGTGATATCGATCGAGCACGAGGACCCGTTCGTGCCGGCCGAGACCGGCGTGCCGGAGGCGGCGCGGCTGCTACGGGCCGCCATTGACAGCGCCCGGACGGTGCCGGCGTGACGGCCGGCGCTGGCCACCAGCCGGCCCGGCGGCTGCGCGTCGGCCTGGTCGGTACCGGGCTCATTGCCCAGGTCATGCACCTGCACTACCTGACCGAACTGGCCGGCCAATTCGAGATCGCCGCGGTGTGCGACATCGTGGCCGGCAATGCCGAGGCGTGCGCTGGGCGGTACCGCATCCCCGCTGTTTTCACCGACTGGCAGGATATGCTCCGGCATCCGCTCGATGCGGTCCTGGTGCTGACCTCGGGCAGCCACGCACCGATCGCGGTGGCGGCGGCGCAGGCCGGGCTGCACGTGTTCACCGAGAAGCCGATGTGCTTCTCGGCGGCGGAAGGATGCGAGATGGTCGCCGCGGCCGAGCAGGCCGGGGTGACCCTGATGGTCGGCTACCCGAAGCGCTACGACCCGGCCTTCGCCCGCTTCCAGCAGGAGGCCGCCGGATTGACCGGCGCCCGGCTGATGCGGGTAACCACGTTCGAGTCGCCACTACAGCCCTATATCGGGCACTACCCCCTGCTCAGCGCCGGCGCCACTGCCCGATGCCGTCGCCGAGCGGCTCCGCGCGGACACCGACACAAGGATCGGGGCCGCCCTCGGTGCGGCCGCCACCGGGCTAGGGCGGTACGTCTACCAGATGGTCCCGCTCGACACGCTGGTGCACGAACTGAACACGATCCGCGGCGTCCTCGGCGAGCCGGACCGGCTGGATTACGTAAGCCTGGCCAAGGACACCGTCACCGTGCTGCTGCGGTTCGGCGAACTCCCAGTCGCGTTGCACTGGATCGATCTGCCAGGCATTGCGCGTTATGTAATGGAATTTGCGGTTTACGCGCCAGATCGCCGCCTGTGCCTCTCGTTCCCCTCGCCGTTCCTGCGGAACGAGCCCGCGGTACTGGACATCGAGGCGGGCGATCCCGGCTCGGCCCGGTCCTGGCGCACCGAGGAAACGGTCTCCTACGAGAGCGGGTTCAAGCGGGAACTCGCCGCGTTCCACGAGTCAGTCGTCAGCGGTTGCCCGCCCGTCACGTCCGGGCGCGACGGCCTGCGGGACATCGCGCTGTGCGAAGCGATCATGGAATGTTACCGCCGGCAGGCGCCGGTGGACGAGCCGGCCAGCATCGGCTAGCGAAGGACGGCCAGGTGAACGAGGACATCGTGCCAGCAGCAGGCACCGAGCAGGTGATAGCCGTGGCGAACGCGCCGGTCAGTTACGGTGCCTTCGAGATCACTGTGGGCCACGACCCGGACGTGCCGGACGGGGTGAGCGTGCTCGACCAGGTGGCTGAGGCAGGCTACGCGGGCATCGACCTCGGCCCGGTCGGCTACCTGGGCACCGGGGACCGCCTGGGGCAACTGCTGGCCGAGCGGGGTCTCGGCCTGGCTGGCGCCTATCTTGAGCTGCCTTACGCCGATCACGACGCGCTCACCCAGGCCCTGCCTGACCTGGACGACCTGCTGAACACCTTCGACGTGGTACAGGGGTACCTGCCCGGCCCGGCGCCGCGGCCCACGCTGGCCGACGCGGGGAGCCTGGGCCGCCGCAGCCGGCCCGGCCGGTCCGCCGGACAGCATTCACTGGGGCTGGACAGCCGTGGCTGGCAGCGGTTCGCCACCGGCCTGGCCCGCGTGGTCGGGCACTGCCGTGACCGCGGCTATGAGCCCACCTTCCACCCGGAGACCGGGACCTACGTGGAGGCCCCGTGGGAGATCGAGGAGGTGCTGAACCGCTCCGACATCGGGCTGTGCCTGGAGACGGGGCACATGATGCTGGGCGGCGGTGACCCGGTGGCCATGCTCCGCGACTGGGCCGGGCGCATCAACCACGTCCACCTCAAGGACGCCACCCTGTCGGTCATGGATCAGATAGTGGCCGACGAAGCGCCGGTGACCGAGATCTGGGTGCGCGAGGCGTTCTGTGCGCTGGGCGGCGGTGATCTTGACGTGGACGCCATCCTGGATGGCCTGCGCGGCATGTCCTTCGCCGGGTGGCTGGTGGTCGAGCAGGACATCCTGCCGCGCAGCGCGGCGCGCTTCGCCCAGGCCGCCCGGGAGCAGCGGGACAACCGCGCGTTCCTCGCGGCGCGGGGGCTGTGACATGGCCGCGCCATTCCAGCTGGGGCTGATCGGGGCGGGCCGGATGGGCCGCACTCACCTGCGGGCCCTGGCCGGCTCCGAGCGGGTAGCGGTGACGGCCATCGCGGAGGTGTCCGCCGAGGCCCGCCGCGCGGTAGCGGCGCCCGGCGTGGCGGTGTACCCGGGCATCGCGGACATGCTGGACCACGGCGGCGTCGACGGGGTGCTGATCACGGCGCCGACCGATCAGCACCTCCAGGTCATCACCGAGGTCGCCGCCCGCGGCCTGGCCATCCTGTGCGAGAAGCCGTGCGGGCTGACCGCCGGGGATACCCGTGCCGCCGCCAAAGCCGCCACCGCCGCGGGCGTGCCGTTCCAGGTCGCCTACTGGCGCCGCTACGTTCCCGCGCTGCGGGCGCTACGGGACCAGATCACCGGCGGTGAGCTGGGCACCGTCCACCTGGTCAGCTGCTATCAGTGGGACGAGGGACCGCCATCGGCCGCATTCCGGGCGCACAGCGGTGGCATCGTCATCGATATGGGGGTGCACGAGTTCGATCAGCTCCGCTGGCTGACCGGCCGGGACATCACCCAGCTGAGCGCGGTCGCGGCAGGCGTGATTCCGGACGGGCTGGGCGAGGCGCCGCACCGCACCCCGGACGTGGACAGCGCGCAGGTGATAACCCAACTGTCCGGGGGCGGCACCGGCTTGATCTCGCTGGGCCGGTACCACCCGGCGGGCGACATGGCGCGGGCTGAGGCGTTCGGCACGCACGGCACCGCGCGATGCGACTTCCTCGACCCCGCGGACGGGGTCCGCGCGCAACTCGAGGCGCTGCGCCTGCAGGCGGAGAGCTTCGCGGAATTTGTGGCGGGCGGCCAGTGTGCGGGGGCCACGGCGGCCGACGCGATAGCCGCGATGGACGCGGCGGAGCGGGCGGCCGCGGCCATTCCCGCCCTGTCCGGCGCGGGCCGGTGGGGCCCGGAGGCATGAGCAGCCCGCCAGAACTTCGCGTCGGCGTCATCGGCTACGGCGTGATGGGCAAGGCGCACTGCTATGGCTACCGTGTCGCGCCGATGCTGCGCAGGCTGCCGGTGCGGCCGGTGGTCAGCCTGATCTCCGGCCGGGATGCCGCGGCGGTCGCGGCGGCCGCGGCCGCCTACGAGGTGCCGGAGCACACCACCGACTGGCGCGACATCATCGGGCGCGGCGACATCGATATGGTGGACATCTGCACTCCGCCCGGTACCCACGCGGAGATCGCGATCGCCGCGGCCGCGGCGGGCAAGGCCATCGTCTGCGAGAAACCGCTGGCCGTCACCTACCAGCAGGCGGCAGCGGCGCTGTCCGCGGTGACCGCGGCCGGGGTGCCGATAGGGCAGGGGGTCGGATACGGTTCGAGTTTCGCCAACCAGGTCGCCGACCTGCTTGACGGCTGGCCCGACGCACCGTGGACGCCGGGTTTCGCGGAGGGAGCGGCAGCGCAGGCGGTCTGCGCAGCCATTGAATCCTCAGCCGCCCAGGACCGGTGGGTGGCGGTCAGCGAAGTGACCGGGACGCAAACCCCACTGGCGGGCTGACAGCCAAGGAGGGAAAAGGTAGTTGAACCAGAGCGCAGCCGGGCCGGCGGTACCGGAGCGTCTCCGCAGCGCCCTGGACACGGACGGGTACATCATCGTGCCGACCGGCCTGCCCCCCGCGATCCTCGAAGCCGTCGTAGACGACATCTGGCGCCATGCCAATGCCACACCCGGCGACCCCGCCACGTGGTACCAGCCGGAAATCATCCGGCCGCGGCCGGGAATGGTCGAGATGTATCACTACCAGTCGATGTGGGACGTCCGCCAGCACCCGGCGGTCTACGGAATCTTCCGCGACCTGCACGGCACGGACGAATTGTGGGTCTCCATCGACCGGGTCGCGCTCAAGCCGCCGGTCCGTCCCGACCAGCCCGGCTATGACCAGCCTGGTTTCATTCACTGGGACACCGACATCAACCTGTACCCGGACATCCCATTCTGGCTGCAAGGGGTCCTCGCTCTTGAAGATGCGTCCGCCGACATGGGCGGCTTCCAGTGCGTCCCCTCCATCTACCGCGACCAGCAGCGCTTCCTCGACGAGCAGTCCAAGGCCGGCCCGGTCTCCCGTGCCCCCGACATCGGCGGCCATCCCATCGTCAAAGTTCCGCTGGCCGCCGGCGACCTGGTCATCTGGAAGACGACCCTGCCGCACGGAAACGGCAGAAACTCCGCCCGGCGCCCCCGGCTGGCCCAGTACATCACCATGAACCCGCTGCCCCCCGCCGGAGAGCAGCGCGAGACGGAGCGGCGGAGCCGCATCCTGTCGTGGTCCACCTGCGCGCCACCAGACGGCGATGCCTTTCCCGGTGACCCGCGCCGCATCGAGGAGCAGCGAGGCGAATCGGCATCGCTCAGCCCGCTGGGCCGGCGCCTGCTGGGACTCGACGAATGGCCTTAGACGCCGGTCTCGGCCGGGAGCCGCCCCGACCCCACGGCCGCCGCGAAGGCCGCATAGTCTTTTTCGTTTTGGTCCGCGTAGGCGGCGGAGAAGCTGGCAATCGCCCGGTCGAAGGCATCTCCTTTGCCCAGGTAGGAGGCCATAGCGATGCGGTCACCCCAGCGGGCGTGGGCACGGGCCAGGGTGGCCCCGCAGAGCCGGGCGTAGAGGGTGGCGCCGGGTACAAGCATGCTGTCCACGTCAGCGCTGCCCTTCCAGTCGTGGAACTGGCGCACGTAGTAGTCGCGAGTCAGGCCGTCGAGTCCCTTGATCCGGATCCACCCCAGGAAGATGTCGGTCGCCGCCTGCATGAGCCGCTGGCCGGATACCACCCGCTGGCCGTGGTGCCGATAGGTGCTCTTGCCAGCGAACGGTTCCAGCACGGACGCTTGCGCTTCTTTAACTTGCAGAAACAACGGATCGTTGTGATCACGTCCCAGCATCAGCATGATGTAGCAGCGGGTGCCTACGCTGCCCACGCCGACCATCTTGTAGGCCGCGTGAACGTAGCGGTATTCCTCCAGCGGGTGGTGCTGGTTCCCCAGCGTGCGCCGGTAGGTGGCGAGCAGCTTCTTGATCAGCGGCGCCGGGTCCTCCCACTCCGACCCTGGCGTGACGATGTCCTCGATCGGGACGATCAGCGGCGGGTCAGGAACGATACGCAGCTCACCGTCAACCTCGGCTGCGCGCTTGGTGAACACCCGGGTGTTGTCCCGGGTATGCGCCTTGCTCACGTCCCGCTCGAAAGCCCGCGCCTCCTTCTTGCTGACCCGGTTGACCCGGACTTCCTGGCGGACCAGCTTGAGCAGCATCCCGGCTTCCAGATGGTCGTACCAGGCGTCCAGGGCGCCCATGCCGGCCGCCTGCCGAATCCGGTTCCGGTATTCGGCCACTCCGGCCATGACGATGGCGCGCCGGTCAGCCGCGGAGAATCCGCGGTCGCGTCCCATGATCTCGAAGCTGGCGGCCAGCCGCTTGACGTCCCATTCCCATGGGCCCGGCAGGGTCTCGTCGAAGTCATTGATGTCGAAGATCATCTGCCGCTCGGGGGTGCCGAACAGGCCGAAGTTCGACAGATGTGCGTCACCGCACAACTGCACAGTCACTCCCGACACCGGGCCGGCCGCCAGGTCGGATGCCATGATCACGGCGGCCCCGCGGTAGAACGTGAACGGCGAGACCAGCATCCGGCCGTACCGGATCGGGATCAGCCACGGCACTCGCGATGCCGACTGTTCCGCCAGCAGGGCAACCGGGTCGGGACGGCCTGGCGAGGGTGCCCACCGGCCATGGGCCTGCCGTGGCGCCGCCCCCCGGGCGGCCCGCCCCCTGGCCACCCGCTGGTCCACCGACAGGTGCGCCCGCCGCCATGCCGAGGCAAACGGTGCGACCCTCGCCCCGGCCGGGCCGGCCGGGACGGGCTCTTGGGAGCTCTGACTTACCGTCATGATTACCTCCGGTGACGCCGTCTGCCTCGCGTGGGCACCGTAGTCCAGCGAATCAGGTCACTTGACCTGCCACAAGGCCGGTCTCCGCTAGTGTCGGGCGGCTCGACCCGGCGGACCTGAGCGGCCACGTCAAGCGGCTGGACCTGACCGGCGTGGATGCGCTGGTGCTGTCCGCCGCCACGGCCACCGCCAGCGAAGTGCTCACCCTGCTGGGACAGGAGCCGGCCATCGGTGCTGGAGTCGTGTCCTGATCTGTCCCGACCTTTGTCAGAGTGTCCGGATTGCCATCCGAGCTACGACGGTCCGAAGTAGCCTGAGACGTCGTGGACGGAAGGGGGGGCATGGCTATCTTTAGTCCTGGCCTGCGGCCAGTTGAAGAGACCAGGGACAAGGGCCTCAAGACAGGCGCTCTTGGCCTGGTGTCCAGCGTGGTCATGGGCGTGGCCTCGGTTGCCCCGGCCTATAGCCTGGCCGCGACGCTGTTCTTCGTGGTGGCTGCGGTCGGGCTGAAGTCCCCGCTGATCGCCGTGCTGGCGTTCGTGCCGATGCTGCTGTGCTCGATCGGCTTCAGCGAGCTGAACAAGGCCGATCCTGACTGCGGGACCACGTTCATCTGGGCGGCCCGGGCGTTCGGGCCGAGAACCGGCTGGGCCGGCGGCTGGGGCGTGGTGGCCGCCGACATCCTGGTTATGGCCAGCCTGGCCCAGGTGGCCGGGCAGTACCTGTTCTTCTTCTTCCAGGGACCGAACAGCTCGATCGGTGGCAACGCCTCCGGCGGCTGGGTGCTGCTGGTCGGCATCTTGTGGATCGTCGCGATGACCTACATCTGCTACCGCGGCATCGAGGTCTCGGCCAGATTCCAGCGGGTGCTGCTGTCGATCGAGATCGTCATGCTGCTGGTCTTGTCGGTCACGGCGCTGGTCCGGGTGTTCGGTAGTCATCCGCCGGGGTCGCTGCACCCGAGTTTCAACTGGCTGTCGCTGTCGCACCTGCCTGTCTCGGCCTTTGTGTCCGGGATCATCTTGATGCTGTTCATCTACTGGGGCTGGGACACCGCCTTGTCGGTGAACGAGGAGACCGCGGACAAGTCCCGGACGCCGGGCCGGGCGGGGATCATCTCGACGGTCCTGCTGCTCATCACCTACGTGATCGTGATCGTCGCCGTGCAGGCGTTCGCCGGCATCGGCAGCAAGGGCGTCGGGCTGACGAATCCGGCGCACCAGTTCGACGTGCTGTCGGTTACCGGGGGCGCGATCTTCGGCACCTCCGGCTTTGGCATGATCATGTCCCGGCTGCTGATTCTCATGGTGCTCAGCTCGGCCGCCGCCTCGACCCAGACCACGATCCTGCCGACCGCACGCACCACGCTGTCGATGGCCGCCTACGGGGCGCTGCCCGAGTCGTTCGCCAAGATCCACCCCAGGTACCTGACCCCGACGGTGTCCACGGTCGTGATGGGCGCTCTCTCGATTGCCCTGTACATCCCGCTGAACTACATCTCCGGCGGCAACCCGATCGCCGATGCGGTCACCGCGATCGGCCTGTACATCGCGTTCTACTACGGGCTGACCGCGTTCTCCTGTGTCTGGTACTACCGGGCCACGCTGACCAGCAGCGCCTGGAGTCTGTGGATGCGCGGCATCCTGCCCGGGCTGGGCGGCCTGATCATGTGGGCCGCGGGCTTCTACAGCCTGCAGAGCGACTGGGTCGCGTCCAACAGCTACACGACGTGGACGGTGCCAGGCCTGCACTGGCAGATCGGCGGTATCTTCATCATCGCCTTCCTGGCCGCGCTGGCCGGGGTGCTCGGCTTCGTCTTCATGCGCGTCACCGCCCCCGCCTTCTTCGGCAGGGAAACACTCACCAGGACCACTCCGGTGCTCGTCTTTGACCCGGACTCGCTGTGAGCCGGGCCGCCCTTGGGGGGATTGCTTATCCGCGCTAATCATTGGCAGGCTAGGGCAACGATGCTCAGTCTGGCCGCTAGCTGGATTCGCCGGTGAAGACGGACTTGGCCGTGCACAGCGGGGGGAAGGGATATGCCTCTTCAGCTCAGCCAGCCGGTGCAGCCAGTGAGCCGGGGCGGGCTCCGCGCGCCATGACCGGCCCGGCCGTCAGCCGGCTGTCCTGGCCCATCCGGTCCGGGACGGTGCCGGCGCTGGCCGACGGATTTAGTGCCCGGCCGGAGACGGCCCCCGGCCTGGCGGCTGCGCTGCCGGCCGGCGCCGCGGTTGCGCTCGTCCCCGATCGGGCGACGGCACCGGCTGCCGTGCCCAGCCCGGTGGCGGCTCCCGATACGCAGGACTGGCTGAGGTCGTCGGGTAAGACCCAGCTCGCCGCGGCTTTCGCCGAGTCGCTGTGGCAATCAGGCGGGATAGACCTGCTGGTCTGGATCGAGGCCACCAGCCGCGCCTCGGTGCTGTCCGGCTACGCGGCGGCGACGGCCGCCGTGACCGGCCGGGACCAGGCGAGCAGCGGTGAGTCAGTCGCTGCCCAGTTCCTCAGCTGGCTGGGTGAGACCAGCCGTTCGTGGCTGGTGGCATTCGATGACCTGGCCGATCCGGCGGACCTGGAGGGTCTGTGGCCGGCCGGGCCAGCTGGCCGGGTGCTGGTCACCTCCGCCGACGCCGCGGCCGTGCCCAGCGGCACAAGGGTCGTGCCGGTCGGGCCGTTCAGCCTGCGTGAGGCCATCAGCTACCTGAGTGGACGCTTGGCGGCCGACCCGGACAAGCGGCAGGGTGTGATCGAACTGGCTCGGGACCTGGACTTGGAGCCGGTCGCGCTGGCCCAGGCCAGCGCGGTGATCGCCAACGCCCCGCTGTCGTGCCGCGAGTACCGGGACCATTTCGTGCGCAGGCGGGAGGAGCTGGCGGGTTCATCCAGCGCACCGCCAGCAGCGGCCGCGGTGACGTGGACGTTCTCGTTCGGACGGGCGAACCAGCTGGCGGTGGGCCGGTCGGCCCAGTCGATGCTGGCCCTGGCCGCGCTGCTGGACGGGCACGGCATTCCGCTAACCGTCCTCACGGCTCCGGCGGCAGGCGATTTCCTCGCGCGCGGCGGCGACGTCCCGGCCAGCAGTGAGAGCGCCCGCGCGGCGCTGGCGGCGCTCGAACAGGCCGGCCTGCTGTCCGTCGAACCGGCGACCGCACCGCCGGCGGTCCGGATCAGCCCGGTGCTGCAGGCGGCGCTGCGGGCCACAATGCCCGAAGGCATGCTGGATAAGGTGTCACGGTCGGTCGCGGATGCGCTGTTCCAGGCGTGGCCGGACCAGGAGCAGCCCGGCTGGCCTGCCTCCGGCCTGCGATCGTGCGTGGCGAGCCTGCTTCGGATCACGGGAGACCGGCTGTGCGACGGCGGCTGCCATCCCGTGCTGGTGCGGGCGGGGGACAGCCTGGACCGCGCCCGCCTGACCGGACCCGCGGTGGACCATTGGGCCGACCTGGCCACGACAAGCGGCCGGTTGCTCGGCGGCGGGCATCCGGACACGATGCTGGCCGCCCAGCGCGTGGCCGACGCCTACCTCGAGGCCGGGCGCGCGGCCGACGCCATTCCCTGGTTCAACTGGGTACTCGACGGCCTGACCCGCAAGTTCGGACCGGATCACCGTGACGTGATCGAGGCGCGGCGGCGTCTCGGCCACGCGCTCGTGGAAGGTCTCCAGTTCCCGGCCGCGATCACCGTCCTGGAACGCGCGATCCCTCAGTTCGAGAAGGTCTGCGGCCCCGAGCATGCCGACACGCTCGGCGCGCGGGACGAACTCGCCGCCGCCTACCTGGCTGCGGGCCAGTACCCCGACGCCATCAACCTCTACCGGCGCACGCTGGCCGACCGGGAACGCGCCCAGGGACCCCGGCATCCGCAGACGATGACTACGCGTGAGGGCCTGGCCGACTCCTACCTGGCCAGCGGCCAGCCAAAAGAGGCCGTCGCGGCCTACAAGCGGGTGCTGGCCGACCGGGAACGTGTCCTTGGTCCCGATCACCTGGACACGCTTACTGCGCGGAACAACCTCGGCACCGCCTACCAGAAGACGGGCAAGACGGCGGCGGCGGAGCTGGCCTGCGAGCAGGCCTGGGCCGGGTTCGAGCGGGTGCTCGGCCCCCGCCATCCCGATACGCTGCGCAGCCGTGCGGGGCTGGCCCAGGTGTACCGCCAGCTGGGGCGCTACGGCGACGCCCGCGCCCTGCTGCGCGACACCACCAACCGGCTGGAGCGCATCCTGCCCGATGGCGATCCGCTGATCACCGAACTGCGCCAGAACCTGGCCGATATCGGCGAGGAATGAGCTGAGGCCGGCGATCAGGGTTTAGATGTCACCACGAACCCGGTGAAGGCGAGCAGGAACAGGACGAGGAATCCGCCGTAATAGGTAAGGAAAGCGGCGCTCAGTGTTGCCGGGATGATCACGCACGCGGCGCCCGCAGCCACCGTGCTGCGCGCCGGCTTCCGGGCGCGTCCCGCAGGGCGCGCGGGTCCGGCAGGGCGCGCGGGTGGCCGCACGACGCTGGTCAGCCCGGCCGGGATGCCGTCGGTGACCGCGGCAAGCTCCGCATAGGTACGCGACACCAGCGCCTGGCCCGCCCGCACGCCGAGCTGCTCCCTGGTCAGCCGGCCCTGCACGAACGCGGCCTTAAGGGTGTCGATCACCTGCTCGCGGTCTGCGTCGGAGGCGCGCAGGTGGCCACGGCCCAGCGCACCCGCTGCCGCACGCTCTTCAGGTCCTGTGGTCACCAGCGCCTCCCGGTCAGCGCAACTACCAGCAGCGTAACGCCGGGGCCGTTATGGCAGGTAGAGGTGCAGCCCGGCGGGCATGGCATCGGCGGGGGAGATGGTGCCGCGGAACACTCCGTTGATGTAGGCGGCGACGTTGGCTGGGTAGGCGCCGCCGGGACTGTGCTCGGCGGTGAGGCGCAGGATGGTGGACGGCTGGCTTTTGTGCCCGTCAGCCAGCTGGGCGAGGGACATCTGGCCGCCGGTGGTGTGCTCGGTCATGGCACCACTGTGACAGACGAGATTGCTGCCGTAGGCAGCGACGTAGCATGGCGGCATGCGATCTGCTCGCGCCGGTGCGCCCGGGTGGGACATCGCGCGCCCGGCGCGGCCCGGCCGGCTGCCGGGGGTCAGGATGGCTGGGTTCAGCGATCAGACCACCGGCCCGGGCGACGTCCGGGTGGTCCCGCACCCAGCCGTCATGGTGGTCGTCGACCTCGGTGGTGGGCTGCTCGTCGGTGACGCCAGCGGCCGGCAGCAGCGTGGCAGCGTCGTGGCCGGCCTGGCGCCGGTCGGTGCCGCCGGGCGCGGCCCGGAGAACTTTGAGTGCTTGCAGATGAGGTTGTCGCCGGTGGTAGCGCATGCGGTGCTGGGGGCCTGCGCGGAGCTGAGCGGGACGGTAGTGGCCCTCGATGACCTGTGGGGGTGCGAGGCGGTGCGGCTCCAGGAGCAGTTGCGGGCGGCCACGTCGTGGGAAGACCGGTTTGCCATCGCGGAGGCCGTGCTGGTCCGGCGGCAGCAGGCCAGCCGGGCGGTTGACCCTGAGGTGGCCTTCGCCTGGCGGCAGTTGGTGGCCAGCCAGGGGCAGGTCCGCGTCGGGTTGCTGGCCGCCGAGGCCGGATGGAGCCGCAAGCGACTGTGGTCCCGGTTCCGGTCCCAGATCGGCCTCACTCCCAAGCGCGCCGCGCGGCTGGTGCGTTTCGACCACGCGGCCCGGCTCCTCGCCGCGGGTCACGGTGCCGCCGGGGTGGCCGCCGACAGCGGTTACGCCGACCAGTCTCACCTGCACCGGGACGTCCTGGCCTTCGCCGGGATGACGCCCGCGGCCATGGCGGTCACGCCGTTTCTCGCGGTCGACGACGTCGCGTGGCCGGGCGCCTAGACCGGAACATTTGTTCAAGACGCCCGGAAGTGCGCTTGCGACGATGGCGGCATGCAGGTTGTGGAGGACGGCAGGCCGGATGCGCCTGCCTTGCTGCTGATCCAGAATGCCGCGACCCCGATCGCCTTGTGGGACCCGGTGGTCGAAGCACTGGCGGGCGCCTACCGCGTCATCCGCGTCGACCTGGTCGGTTACGGGTCAGGCCCGGCCGCCGGGTACGACGTCCCCGCCCAGGCCAGCCGGGCCGGCGCCGCGCTGGACAGGCTTGGCGTGGGCCGGGTGACCGTCATCGGGCATTCCTCGGGCGGCCTGGTGGCGACGGCCCTGGCTGAGCAGCGGCCCGGCCTGGTGGCGGCCCTGGCGCTCATCAACACCGGGCCCAGCACGGACGCCAAGATCCCAGACCCGCCGCTCAGCCGGCTGCTGACTGCCCCGCTGGCCGGGCCGCTGCTGTGGCGGCTGAAGACTGAGGGCACCATCCGGAAGGCCGCGCAGACTGGCTTCACCCGCCCGGTCGACATCCCCGGCGCTGTCATCGCGCATGCGGCTTCATCGTCGCACTGCTCGTCTACGTCAGTCTCCTGGTCCAGGCGACCAGGCTCAGCGACTGATGGAGCGGCGGGCGGGCTGCCAGCCGGGGCGGGGGACCGAAGCCAGCAGCCGCTGTGTGTAGTCGTGCGCGGGCGCCCGCAAGATCGCGTCGGTCGGCCCGGCCTCGACGATCCGGCCCCGGTGCATGACGACCGTGTTGTCGGTGACCTGCTGGACGACCGCGAGATCATGCGAGACGAACAGGTACGCCACACCGACCTGAGTCCGCAGGTCGGCGAGCAGGTTGAGGATCTGCCCCTGGACGGACACGTCCAGTGCGGAAACCGCCTCATCGAGGATGAGCACTTCCGGGCCGCAGGCCAGCGCGCGGGCGATGGCGACCCGCTGCCGCTGGCCACCGGACAGTGACCGGGGCCGCAGGTCCTGGTGCCGCTCGTCCAGCCCCACCTGGTGGAGCAGTTCGAGTGCCCGGTCCCGGCGGGCGGTCCGGTCCGTTGCGGTGTGCAGCCGCAGCACTTCCTCCAGGCAGGCCCGGACCGTCTGGCGGGGATCGAGCGACGAGTACGGGTCCTGGAAGACCATCTGCACCTGGCGCCCCCGGGCGCGCCGGGCCCGCCCGCGCGGCGGACGCGGGGATAGCTCGGTGCCGCCGATCACGACGGTGCCGGCCGTCGGGCGCTCCAGGCGGGCGATGATCCTGGCCACCGTGGTTTTCCCGGAGCCCGATTCGCCGACCAGGCCGAGCGAGCCGGACGGCGGCAGCTCGAACGAGACATCATCGACGGCGACCAGGTCTTCGGTGCGCCGTGCGCTCTCCGACCGGACCTTGAACACCTTGCGGAGGCCGCTGACGCGCAGGACTGGCGGTTGGGCCGCGGCGGCCACGCCCGCCTGGCTGCCGGGCTGGCTACTCATGGGCGGCCGTTCCTACCGAGAACGAAATCTGGCCCTTTAGCTCCTCCGCCCGGTGGCAGGCGACAAGCTGCGTGCCCACAGTTCGCAGCACTGGTCGTTCGGACAGGCAAAGCGCGGTCGCATACGGGCAGCGGGCGGCGAAGACACAGCCCTGGCCCGCTTCGAAGGCGGAGACGGGACGGCCGGGGATGACCTGTATGCGTGATCGGCTGCCGATTTCCGGCCTGGAGCGCAGCAGCCCGATCGTGTACGGATGCAGCGCCGTCTGGTGCACGGTGGCCGAAGCGCAGATCTCCACGATCATGCCCGCGTACATCACCGCCATCCGGTCGGTGACGGCGGAAGCCAGGTCCAGGTCGTGAGTGATGAACAGCATGGCCAGGCCCCGGCCGGCGCGGGCCTCGCCGAGGATCGCCATGACCTCGGACTGAGTGGTGACGTCCAGCGCGGTGGTCGGCTCGTCGGCCAGCAGCAGCCGCGGGCTGGTGGTGAGCGCGGCCGCGATCATGATGCGCTGCAGCAGCCCGCCGGAGAGCTGGTGCGGGTACTGCCGCAGCCGCCGGCCGCCGTCGGGGATGCCGACCTGCGCGAGCAGGTCTACCGCGCGTTCCCGGGCCGCCGCTGGTTTGACCCCTTGCGCGAGCATCGCTTCGAGCAGGAAGTCGCCGTTGCTGCGGACCGGGTTGATGTGCGCCCGGGGGTCCTGGTAGATCATCGCGATCTGAGTGGCCCGCAGGTTCCGCAGCGCGCTCCTGCCCATGGCCAGCACGGACTGGCCGGCGAAGTCGATCGAGCCAGCGGTTACTGAGCGCGGCGGCAGCAGCCGCATCACCGCCCGCGCGGTCATCGACTTGCCTGACCCGGACTCGCCGACCAGGCCGACCGCTTCGCCGGGTGCGATGTCGAACGTGGCGTCGTGGATCACCGTGCGGAGCCGGCCCTGGACCCGAATGTCCACCCGCAAGTGGCCCAGGTGCAGCAAACTCTGGTGCAGCAGGCTCTGGTTCATCCGGCCTCTTCCGCGCGGGCCGCGAAACGCTCGCCCAGCAGGTTGACCAGCACGACCACGAAGACGATGAGGAGCCCGGCGGAGAGCGACTCGAGCGGGTAGCCGTTCAGCAGCGCGGACTGGCCGTCGGAGACCATGATTCCCCACTCTGGGGTAGGCGGCTGGACGCCCAGGCCAAGGTAGGAGATCGCGGCCAGGTCAACCAACGCGGCCCCGAACGCCAGCGTGGCCTGCGCCCGGATCAGCGGCAGCACGTTGGGCAGCAGGTGCCGCAGGCAGATGGCCCAGCCGGAAATGCCGACGAGCTGACAGGACTCGATGTAGGCCAGGTGACGCTCACGCAGCGCCGACGAGCGCAGCACCCGGGCGATGTAGGGGGTATAGGCGAGCGACAGGGCCAGCACCGGGGCGGTCAGGCCGGTGCCGAGCACGGCGACCGCGATGATCGCTACCAGCAGGCCGGGGATGGCGAACAGCAGGTCCAGGACCCGGCCAACCACGAGGTCGTACCAGCCGCCGAGCCACACCGCGCTGATAGCCAGGGTCACGCCCGCCGTGGTGGCCAGGATGATGATCAGGGCCGGGCCGAGCAGGCTGAGCCGGGCACCGTAAATGAGCCGGGACAGGATGTCCCGGCCGAGCGCGTCAGTGCCGAGCAGATGTGCGGCCGACGGCGGCGCGTTGGCGATCAGGATGTTGGTCTGGTCTGGCGGGTAGGGCGCGATCAGCGGGGCCAGCGCCGCGGCGAGGACCAGCAGGATGAGGACTGCGCCGATGCCGATCAGGGCCGGGTCGAGCCAGGCGGGACCGTGCGCCGGCGCCGGGCTCGACGGTAACCAGGGGAGTGGCGGCCAGGCTCATGACTGCGTCCTGGCCCGCAGACGGGGGTCCAGCGCCAGGTGGGCCAGGTCGGACAGGGTCGTGGCCAGGACGAACGCGACCACCAGGATCAGGCTGATGGCGAGGACCACGTTGTAGTCCTTAGCCGAGACGGACTGGACGAGCAGTGACCCGATGCCGCCGATACCGAACGCCGTCTCCACCACGATCGATCCCGCGATGAGCCCGGCGACCGTGAGGCCGGACACGGTGACGATCGGCAGCGACGCGTTGCGCAGCACGTGGCGGCGGAACACCAGGGCGGACGGCAGGCCGCGGCCCCGGGCGGTCGCCACGTGCTCGCGGCCCTGCTGCTCGCGCACGCTGGCCCGGCTGATCTGGGCCACGTACGCGGCCCAGGAAAGCGCCAGGGCGAACGCGGGCAGGGTCAGGTGCCAGACCTGGCTGGCGAACCCGGTCCCGGTGCCGACGGCCGGGAACCAGCCCAGCTTGAGCGCGAATATCTCCACCAGCACCAGCGCCGCGACGAAGGTGGGCACCGCGATGCCGATGCCCGCCATCACCGTGACCAGCACGTTCAGCCGGGAGAGCAGTGAGGGCAGCAGGCCCAGGCCCAGGCCAAAGACGAAGATGATCACCGACGCGTAGGCCACCAGTTCCAGCGTGACCGGGAGCCGTGGCGCCAGCAGTGAGCTGACGCTCTGGTGGAACTGCAGCGAGATGCCGAAATTGCCGTGCAGCGCGCCGGTGAGCCAGGACCAGTACCGCACCAGGAACGGCCGGTCCAGCCCGTACTGGTGCCGGATCTGGGCGATGAGCTTGGGGGTGGCCCGGGGCCCGGCGAGTTCAGTCGCCGGGTCGCCGGGCGCCAGCGCGAGCGCGCCGTAGATCACCAGGCTGGCCACCAGGAGCGTGCCCAGGGCCGTGCCACAGATCCGGAGGACTGATCGCACCCGGCCGCGTCCTACTTGGACGAGCCCACCGTCGCCAGCGACGGCTCGTAGATGTAGGCAAACGAAACCGGTGCGCCCGTGATGGCCTTGTTCATGAACACCACCTCGTGCAGGCTCAGCATGGGAATGATGACGTGCGCCGGCTCCCACAGCGCCTGGGCCGAGGTGATCAGCTGCGCCCGCTTGGCGTTGTCGAATGTCTGCTGGGCGAGCGTCACGTCCTTGGTCACCGTGGGGTTGCTGTAGTGCGTCCAGTTGAAGATCGACGTGGGGAACACGATCAGGCCGAGGTAGTCCAGCGGGTCAGCGACGTCCAGGTACCCCTTGGTCAGGATCAGCCCGAGCCCCTTGCGCGCCGACGGCACGTAGAACGCGTTGGAGAACTGGAGCGGCTGGAGCTGCTTGATGCTGATCTTCAGGCCGATGGTCGCGGCCTCCTCCTGGATCAGCGTGGCGGTGTCGATCTCGGTCTGGTCACCGGCCAGGATGCCGAGCGTGATCGGCTGGGACGCCTGCGGGTCACCGGCGATCATCTTCTTGGCCGCGGCCGTGTTCGCCGTGGTCGCCTTGGGCAGCGCGTTGTAGGCCGCCTGGTAGGTGCCGAGCGCGGTCGGGTCCCAGGCCGGGGGCGGAATCAGCGCATAGTTCGCCGTGGCCGCGTTGTGGTACACGACGCGGGCCAACGCCGACCGGTCGAGCACCATGCTCAGCGCCGCCCTGACCTTGGCATCCGGGCCGGGCGAGTTCGGGGCCAGTTCGTAGATGGCCAGGCTCTTGCCTTGGTAGACGGTGCCGGACGGATCCGCTTCCAGCGCGGGCAGTTCGGAGATCGGCGCCTCGAACGCGCCCTGCACGGAACCGGACTTCAGCGCCGAAACCAGGCTGGCGGTGTCGGTGATGAAGTCAAGCGTGACCGCCTTGGCCCGTGGCTCCAGGGCCTTGTTCCAGTAGTGCGGGTTGGCCTTCAGTGTGATGCTCTGGCCGGGTGACCACTTAACCAGCTCGAACGGCCCGGAGCACATGACCCCGCCCTGGGCGGTCCCGTAGCCGCTGCCCTTGGCCTTGGTGAACTGCTCTTCCGAGACATCACCGGCGACGGTGGACATCTCCTTGATGAACAGCTCGTCCGGGCGGCTGAACTGGACCACGACCGTGTGCGGCCCGGTCGCGGTGATCGACTTGACGTTGGTGAAGAAGCCGCCGTTCACCGGGCTGTTCTTCGGGTTCATATTGCGCAGCAGGCTGTAGGCCACATCCTGGGCGGTTAGCGGGTGCCCATCCCAGAACGTCACGCCGGAGCGGATCGTGAACGTCAGCGACATGTGGCCGGGCCCGTAACGCCACGACGTGGCCAAGTTCGGGCTGTAGGAGAAGTTCGGGTTCAGCCGCAGCAGCGAGTCGCACAGGTTCGAGATCACCATGTCCGGGCTGTAGTCGCCGGCCTTGACGTAGTCCAGCGTGGTCGGCTCGCCCGCAGGAAGGTCCCAGGTCAGGCTGTTCAGGTCGCCCTTGGCCGGCGGGCTGGTCGCGACCAGCTTGGTGGCGGTGGCGCCGGATGATCCGGTGGACTGGGCGGATGTCCCGCCGCTGGAGCACGCGGCGGCGGTCACGGTCAGGGCGAGCACAGTCAATGGCAGCGCGGCGCGGCGGCCCAGCGACCTGCTCACTCGGCGGGGGATTCCGGGATCGCTCATCGTTGGCCACTCCTTGTCGAGCCAGCGGAACGGCCGGCGGTGTCAGGACGGCCGCACCTGTGGTGACCTGATTCGAGGACTGTGGCACGTCAGCGAGTTGATAGTCAAGGGCGACTAAGTAACGGAAAGGACTCGGCGATCACGGTTGGTGAAGCGAGTCAGGCCGTCAGCCGGCAGACGGCTCAAACGATGCGAGCTGCTCCAGCAGCCTGGCCGTGACGGCATTGACCGAGCGCTCGCGGCCGGCCGGGTACGACAGTTCGAGCAGGGTGGAGTGGGCGAAGGCCAGGCACAGCAGGGTGTAGGCGGTGTCTGCGCACTCGGTCGCCGGGGCGTGCGGATAGTCCGTTCGCAGGGCGCGCGCCAGCGTGCCCTCCATCCCCAGGTAGCTTTCCCGCAGATAGACGCGCACGGTCTCGTCTCGTGCGGCCGCCCAGGTCAGCGCGTTTATGGCCGCGTTGTCTTCGCCGGGCGCCCACTCTTCGCCGAACAGGAACTGGACCAGGGCTGCGGCCCGCTTGCCTGGTTCGGTGCCGTCGGCGATCTCCTGCATCCGTCCCACGTACTGCGACATCAGCCGCTGCTGGAACTGCTCCAGCAGTTGCTCGCGGTTGCCGAGATAGTGCCGTATGTGCCCGCGGCTGAACCCGGACGCCTCGGCCACCCGCTCTAGCGTCGTCCCCTCCAGGCCGTACTCCCCGACGCAGCGGGTCACCGCGTCCAGGATCTGCTCGCGCCGTACGGCTGCCATGCTCGGCCGGCCCATGGTTCCTATTCCCTGCCCACTTCAGTCAGCGAACTGTGGCGTGAGGATACCGCGACGAGCGTTGTTCGTCAGTCTTGACAATCTATTGATGCGGCTGTCAGGCTCCGGGCCATGACCGAGGACTTCGAGCGGATCACCGAGGAGCCGGTACCCGATACGGCCACCCAGCACATGGTGCGGATGCGCGACGGGGCCCGGCTGGCCACCGATGTCTA
The DNA here is from genome assembly GCA_963758575.1 of uncultured Actinomycetes bacterium. Lineage (GTDB taxonomy): Bacteria > Actinomycetota > Actinomycetes > Streptosporangiales > Streptosporangiaceae > RYN-230. The sequence goes on along the minus strand of CAVWWE010000015.1, from coordinate 48,841 downwards.
CCTGCCCGAGGGCGGCGCCCCGGCCGAGGCGGTGCTGGTCCGGCTGCCGTACGACAAGAACAGCCGGTACGTGTTCTTCAGATGGGTCGCGGACATCTTCACCGCGCGCGGCTACGCCATGGTCGTGCAGGACGTCCGGGGCAAGTTCCGGTCCGGAGGCGAAACGCTCGGATTCGCCGGCGAGGTGAACGACGGCTACGACTCGATCGACTGGATCATCGCCCAGCCATGGTCGAACGGGATCGTCGGCATGTTCGGCGACTCGTATTACGGGTTCACCCAGTGGGCGGCGGTCAGCAGCGGCCACCGGGCTCTGCGCGCGATCGTGCCCCGGGTCACCACCGCGAACCTGCTGGGCTCGCCGCACGTGGACGGGTCGGTGCGGGACGTCCCGTGGCTGGTGCACCAGGACTACGTTTCGCACTACTGGGTGGACAAGCACATTTACTGGCGGCCGCTGAACTGGAACCTGCGCCCGCTGACCGAGGTGTTCGAGGACCAGTTCCGGGCTATCGGGGGGCGGTCGGCGGCTTACGACGCTTCGGTGCCACACCCGGTGCAGCTGCCCATCTACACCGAGGGCCACCCGTTCGATGGCCGGCCGATTCCGGTGCTGCATTCGGTGGGCTGGTTCGACAACCTCTCGATCGTCTCGATGCGCGACTACATGACGCTGTCGCGCAAGCCCGGCTGGGCGCCGGTGCAGTACCTTACCGCCGATTCGGTCAACCATGAGAATTACCATCTGCGCCACGCGCCGATCGCGGAGCAGGACGACCACGGCGTCAACGACGAGGCGCTGAGCCGCATGCTCGCTTACTACACGCAGCCGGCGCTGGACTTCTTCGACGTGTTTCTCAAAGGGATCCGGGACGCCAGCACGCTGCCCCAGGTGTCCTGGCACCTCGGCCACGAGGGGTACCACGAAGCGCAATCCTGGCCACCACCCGGCGCCCGCGAGCGGCACCTGTACCTGGCCGGCCTGGCCACCGCGGCGACCTCCGGCGGCCTGCTCACCGAGCTCGGCCCGGATGACGAACAGGCCGCCGAGTGGGAGTACGACCCGGAGGATCTGGTCGCCTCCAGCGTGCCGAACTCGTTCGCGTTCCTGCACGAGTTCCCGGACGAGGCGGCCACCGCTCAGCGGCCGGACGTGCTCAGCCTCGCGTCCGAGCCAGCGAGCTCGCCGGTCGATCTGGCCGGGCCAGTCGATCTGCTGGTCACCGTGACCTCGACCGCGCCGTCGGCCTACGTGTTCGCCAAGCTGCTGGACGAGGCGCCCGACGGGACGGCCCGGATGATCGTCCGCGGCCAGGGGGAGCTGACCGAGGTATCCGGCGCCGCGCCGGTGCGCATCGAGATGGGCCACACCGGGTACCGGCTGCGCCCGGGGCACCGGTTCCGGCTGAACATCACCAGCAGTGACTTCCCGGAGTACATGCGCCATCCGGGCACCGCCGACAACCCATGGCTGGCCACCGAGACCAAGCCGAGCACCCAGCGGCTGATCACCCGGCCTGACGCGCCCGCCTCGCTGCGGCTGACTGTGCTCGATCCGGAGTGACCGTGGGCCCCGGATACGTGCTCGTCAACGCGGACGTGCACACGATGGACCCGTCGCGGCCGCGCGTTCCGGCCGTGGCCATGGCCGGCGGCCGGGTCACCGGCACCGGCGGCAGCGGCGAACTGCGGGCGGCTCACCCGGACGCGCAGGTCGTGGATCTGGGCGGCCGGGTGGTCATCCCGGGGTTCGTGGACGCGCACTGCCATTTCGAGCTGACCACGACCCATCTGTCGTACGCGGTGCCGGTGCACGCCCCGCCGCACTGCTCCTTGCAGGAGATCTGCCAGACGCTGCGGGAGCACGCGGCGGCCACGCCCGGCGCCGGGTGGATCGTCGGCCGGGCCAACTTCGGCCTGCACCAGTTCGTCGCCGAACAGCGGCCGCTCACCCGCCAGGACCTGGACGAGGCGGTTCCCGGCCGCCCGGTCGTCGTCTACTCCGGGATGCATGTCACCACGCTGAACACGGCCGGGCTGCGCGCCGCCGGATTCCTGGACGGGGCCGCACCGGCGATGGGCGCGCTGCTCGACCTGGACACCGGGCGGGGCACCGAGCTGTGGAGCGACCTGCCGCAGCCCGAGTTCGGCGTGGACGCGGTAGCGGCGGCCATGGCCGGGCTCGGCACCGAGATGTTCACCGCCCGCGGCGTGACCACGATCAACGACATCGTGCACTCCGCCGAGGGCGTCCGGGCGTACCAGAAGCTCCGCCGGGAAGCCAGCCTGCCGGCCCGGATCGACCTGCGGTTCCACAGCCCCCGCCAGCTCACGTCGGCGGACCTGGCCGTGACCGGTCTGGAGACCGGTTTCGGGGACAGCTGGCTGCGGCTGGGCGGGATCAAGCTGTTCGTCGACGGCGCCGGGCACGACCTGGCCCACGAGACGCTGGTCAACCTCAAGTGGCATCAGGAAGACCTGCACGCCGAGGTGGAGGCGGCGCACCGGGCCGGGCTCCAGCTGATGATGCACGTCCAGTCGGCGGTGGCGGTGGACATGGCGCTGCTCGCGCTGGAGCGGGCCCTGGCCGCCTACCCGCGGGCTGATCACCGGCACCGGCTGGAGCACGCCGGCGACCTGCCGGTGGACGACGAGCGGCTGAGCCGGATGAGCGCGCTGGGCGTGGTGCCGGTCGCCACCCCGCAGTTCATCTACAGCTACGGGGACGCCCAGCCGGAGGCCAGCCAGCCGCCGCTCCGGTCCCTGCATGAGCGCGGCTTCCGGGTGCCGGGCAACAGCGACAGCACCGGGAGCCAGCCCGAGGCGGCTAACCCGTTCCACAGCATCTGGTGCGCGCTGACCCGCCGGACCAGGCTGGGCCGCGAACTTCTTCCCGATGAACGCCTGAGCCTGGAGGCGGCGCTGCGGATGTTCACGGCCGACGCGGCCTGGGCGTGTCACCTGGACGACCGGGGCGCGCTCGCCCCGGGGAAACTGGCCGATCTCGTCGTCCTCGGGACCGATCCCTGGCAGGTCCCGGTGGATGACCTGCCGGGTGTGGCCGTCAACCAGGTCTGGATCGGCGGCGAGATCCACTATGGGTCCTGACAGCACTGCGCCCAGCCCAGTGCCCGAGACGGCCACGCAGTACATGGTGGCCATGCGCGACGGCGTCCGCCTGGCCACCGACGTCTACCTGCCGTCGGCCGGATCTCCTGGGCCCGGCGGTGCTGGTGCGTCTGCCGTACGACAAGAACAGCCGCTACGTCTTCATGGCGCAGGTGGCCAGGCGGCTGACGGCCCGCGGTTACACCCTCGTCGTCCAGGACGTCCGCGGGAAGTACCGGTCGGAGGGGGAGCCAGTCGGGCCGGTCAGTGAGGTCCGTGACGGCTACGACACCATCGACTGGATCAGCGGCCAGGTGTGGTGCAACGGCCGGGTCGGCATGTTCGGCGATTCCTATTACGGCTTCACCCAGTGGGCCGCCCTGAGCGCTCAGCACCCCGCCCTGCGGGCCATCGTGCCCCGGGTCACCAGCACCGATATCTCACAGTTCAGCCATGCCCGGTATGGCACCGTGTCCGATGTCCCGTGGCTGTGTTTCGTCGCCTATATCGCCCACTGCTGGACTGGCCGTTACGTGCAGGAGAAAGAGCTTGACTGGCACCAGGTGCCGTTGACCGAGGTGTTCGAGGCCTATTTCCGGGGCCTTGGTGAGCGGTCGCTCTGGTATGACCTGATGGTGCCGCGCACGATCCCGGTGCCGGTGTACGGCGAGGGGCACCCGCACGACGCGCGGCCGGTGCCGGCCCTGCATTGTGTGGGGTGGTTCGACAACGTCGCGACGTTCTCGATGCGCGACTACATGAAGCTCGCTTCATCCCCGGCCGCGGGCCCGTACCAGTACCTGTATGCGGATTCGCACGACCACGAGAATTACCACCTGTCCAACGTGCCGATCCAGCCGGCCGACGACCATGACAGCAACGACGAAGCGCTGGAGAAGATGCTCGACGGGTACATCGACCCGGCCATCGACTTCTTCGACGTCTTTCTGCTGGAGACCGCCGACGCCGCGGCCCTGCCCCGGGTCCGGTGGCACCTGGGCCATGCCGGGTACCGGGAATCTGCGGCCTGGCCTCCGCCGGAGAGCCGGACCCTGACGCTGTACCTGACGGACCTGGCCGCGGCGGCGAACTCCGCGGGAGTCCTGTCGGCCAGCCAGCCACCCGCCGCGCAGACGTGCGAATGGGACTATGACCCCGGGAACCTGGTCACGTCCACGGCCGAGAACACGTTCGCGCTTCTCTTCGAGTATCCAGACGAGTCAGCCCAGGTGCGGCATCCGGGCGTACTGGCGTTCGAGAGCAAAGTGCAGGACCAGCCACTCGACCTGGCCGGCCCAGTGGATCTCTTCGTCCGGGTGGCCTCCTCGGCCCCAACCACCGACATCTACGCCAAGCTGTGCGACCGGGCGCCGGACGGCTCGATCCACCAGATCGTCCGGGGCCAGGGCGTGCTTACCCAGCCCGGCGCCGAGGGCCTGGCCCGGATCGAGATGGGCCACACCGGTTACCGCCTCCGCCCCGGGCACCGGTTCCACCTGCAGCTCGCGAGCAGCGACTATCCGGAGTTCCCGCCGAACTCCGGGACGACGGACAACCGGTGGACCGCGGCTACCCGGGTCGGCAGCCGGCAGGTGCTGCACACCGATGCGGCCCGGCCCAGCCACCTCGTGCTCACCGTCGTCAGTGCGACCCACGGCAACGTGTGACCGGAAGGGGAGCAAAGCACGGTGACGGCCAGGCTCGCCGGTTCATGGATCGGCTACCACGCCCGGGCCAGCCCGGACCGGACGGCCCTGCACGATCTGGACGGTGGCCAGCGGCTCAGCTACGCCGAACTCGATGACCGCATCGGCCGGGCGGCGGGCGCCCTGGCCGGACGGTTCGGGGTCAGGCCCGGCGACCGGGTGGCCATGCTGTCGCGGAACTGCTCGCAGGCGTTCGAGGTGATGTATGCGTGCGCCCGCCTCGGCGCGATCTTCGTCCCGCTCAACGTGCGGCTTTCCGATCCCGAACTGGACACGCTGGCCGGGGACGCCGCACCCGCGCTGCTCGTGGGCGAGCACGACTTGCTCGGCCGGGACGTCGCCGCGGACCGGCCCAGGATGTCGTGGGAGGACGGATGCGACCGGCCATCTCGTCCAGCGCCGGCCAACCCGGTGCTGATCGACCCCGATGACCCGTGGGTGATCATCTACACCTCCGGCACCACCGGGCGGCCGAAAGGCGTCCTCGTCACCCACGCGGGCTCCGACGCTACGATGCTGGCCGGCGTCATGGGCGCCGGCGTCACCCGGGAATCGGTATGCCTGGCCGCGCTGCCCGTCTGGCACGTGGCCGGGCTGAACCTGTTCGCGAACCCCACCCTTTTCGCCGGCGGCACGTGCTCATCATGCGCGCCTTCGATCCCGGGCTCGCCCTCGACCTGCTCAGCCGGGAGGAAGACGCGGTCACCCACTTCACCGGCGTCCCGGCCAACTACCAGTTCATGCAGGCACTGCCCCAGTTCCGGCAAGCCACGTTCCCCCGCCTGGTCGCCGGGGTCGGCGGATCACCGGTCCCGGCCGCGCTTATCGAGGACTGGGGGCAGCGTGGTCTGGCCCTGCGCACGATCTACGGCATTAGCGAAGCCGGGGCGATCGTGACGATGACTGCGCCCGGCCAGGCCGCCACCGGACCGGGCGACGTCGGCGTGCCCGTGTGGCACCTGCAGTGCCGGGTGACCATCGGCGACCAGGTCTGCCCGCCCGGTGAACCAGGCGAACTGCAGATCGCCGGGGCCAGCGCACCCGCCTGGCTACGTTCAAAGTGCCCCGCGACGTCCACATCGTCGATGCCCTGCCGCACAACGCCACCGGCAAGATCCTCAAGGGTGAGCTACGCCGCCGCTCGGCCACGGCCCTGGATTGACCGGCGCTCACGCAGTGCGTAGCCGCCCGCGGCGACCGTGGATCGACATGGAGGCCAGGTTGGACGCCCTGCCGGACGTGCTGGTCAACCAGGTCTGGATCGGCGGCCGGGTCTGGCACGACCGCGGCTAGTGAACTAATAACGATCTGCTGGCTGGCCGGGGCGAGCGCAGATCTATCCCGATCACGGACTGCGCGGCCCTGGCCGCCTCGTTCAGGTCTTCCCGTACCGATTCGGTGATCGGGTGGTTGTATCCCAGCGCTTGCTCGGAGTCGGTAAGGGCGCGTTCGTACTGCGGGATCGACTGGCCGAACTTTCTGGCGAACAGATAGGTGACGGCGAGCTCGCACCGGGCCAGGATCGTGTTGGGGTGCCCCGTCCCGTGCAGGCGTTCCCGGTCCGCCACGATGCGCTCGTACAGGGCGAGCGCATCCTTCGGCTTTTTCGCTCCGCGGTACGCGGCGGCCAGGCAGGCCCGGGCGCTGACCGTTTCTGGGTGATCAGGGCCAGTCACGCGTTCCCGGTCGGCGAGCGCCCGCTTGCCGAGGGCGATGGCTTCCTTGAACCGCCCGGCTTGCCGGCAGGCGTCAGCGAGACCGCTGCGGGTGGCCATGGTCTCGGGGTGATCAGGCCCGAGCACGCTCTCCATCCGGGGCAGTACCTGCCGGAACGCAGCCATGGCTTGGTCATGAAAGCCCGCGCCGAGGTAGGCGCTGGCCAGATTGGCCTGGGCGGTCAGCGTGTCGGGGTGATCTGGCCCGGCGGCCGCCGCCGCGCTGGCAACTGCCCGCTCGGCAATGCCGATTGCGTCGTCCGCGCGGCCGGCCTCGACGTAGCTCTCAGCCAGCCGGTCGCGGGCCGCGAGGGTGTCCGGATGAGCCGGGCCGAGGGCCTGTTCCCGGTCGGCCAGCACACCCTCATAGATACCGACGGCCTCGCCGGCCCGGCCGGACGCCTGGTACGCGGCCGCGAGCAGGTCGCGGACGGCCACGGTCTGCGGATGTTCCGGCCCGAGTACCTGCTGGGTGGCATTGGCCAGCGCCCCCCAGTAGGCGACGGCCGGGCCGACCAGCCCGGCGGCGTCCAGGCTCCGCCCGGCCCGCAGCAACGCTGGATGGCATTCAGGTGACAGCAGGACGGCGCCCGCAATGTCGTGCAGTCTGGCGGTCGAGTCACGCAGCGCCTGGGCGATGGCCGGGGCTGGATCATGGTCGGACCACGCCTGCGCGAGGGCGTCCGCCGCCGTACGGGCCGCCCGCTGCCACTCGGCGGCCGGAAGGGACCTGCGGGTCAGCGCCTGTACCACCTCAGGCACAAGCACGGTTCGTGCCGGACTGCCCTCATCGATGGTGATGAGGCCGGCCCGGCGGAGGTTGCCCAGCGCGCCGCGCATCTGGGTCTCATCGGCCACGAATCCCGCTGGCTCGGTCAGGTAGGCACGCGCGGCCTGGCTGCTCAGGACCTGATACGGGATGCCCTGCGGGCTCAGCATCGAGATCAGCGCCATGGCCCGGCTGGCCAGGCCCGGCGGAGCAAGCTGGTCGGCCAGATCCCGGGACAGAGACCAGGCGGCTGCCACCGCGGACCCCAGGCTGTCGGGGAAGGCGCGGGCCGCCGCCTGCCTGCGCTGGGTGAAATGACTGCGGTATTCGCCGCAGTCCAGCTCAGTGGCGGTCAGGAAGGCTGCGGCGTGGCGCAGGGCCACCGGGCTGAACCCGAGTTCGGTGGCCAGATCGAACGCGCCGGCCCGCTCCCCGACATCCAGCCGGGCACTCGCGAACAAGTAGGTCAGCGCCTCGCGCGGGCTGAACACGCCCACTTCGACGGCCCTGGGGCTGGGTGCCGCGGCGGCGGCGTCTGGGTACGTGGTGGTGACCAGCACCCGGCCGGCAGGCCCGGCCGGCCAGAGGCCATCCACCGCCGCCGGGTCGGCGACGTCGTCAAGCACCACCAGCCAGCGCAGATCCGGCCTTTTCAGCCCGTCCAGGAAGCGGCCCGCGGCATGCTCGGGGCTCTCGCCCTGGTATGGCCCCTCGCCCAGATCACGCAGCGCCTGGGCGTAGCCGGTGAGCACGGCGTCCCGCCCGGTAGCCGCGACCCAGACGACCAGGTGAGCTGTCTGGGTGTGGTGGCATTCGGTGGCCAGGGCAGCGGCCAGGCTCGTCTTGCCGGTGCCACCCAGGCCATCGAGACTCCGGGCCGTGTCCTTCGCGGGAACCAGCAGGGTCGTCTGCGTGGTGAGGCTGGCCAGGCTGAGACCGGTCTCCTGCCGGGCAACATACGAAGCCACCACTGCGGGGATCTGGCCCGACAGAATCGGCCACTCAACCAAGTCCGCTCACATCCGCTTGCTTGCCTAGCAGGCTTATCAGGCGTTAACTCCGCAGTTCTACCATCTTCAGACCATCTGGCATGGCTTGTCCGAAACCTAAGCCCAAGATCATCTTTCTTAACGCCAGTACCTAACCGGTGGCATCAGCGGGCGCGCGGTGTGCTGCCGCTGCTGGGGGTGCGCTTAGCGCGCCGGTGATGGCCAGGTACAGATGCAGCTCGCGGTCACGACCGGTCAGGTCCAGGACGCGCCGGACGTGGCCAGCGGGTATGACCAGCCGCAGGTCGGTACCGCGGGCGGCGGCGTACTCGGTGGCGTGGCACAGGCTGCGGATCGCGGCACAGTCGCAGAAGGTGGTGCCGGTCAGGTCGGCCACGACGACCCCGGGCCCGCTGCTGATGGCGAAGATGAGCGTTTCGGTGACGGCCCGGGCGCTGGCCAGGTCGAGTTCGGCGGGCAGCACCACAACGACTGGGGGCGCGTGCTCTGGCGGCAGCTCTGCTGTCCCGGTCATGGGTCGGTGGTTCACCAGCCGCGCTCCAGGATGAGCTGGTGGACGTCGAGGTAGCCGGCCCGGAATCCGCCTTCGGAGTAGGCGAGGTAGAGGTTCCACATGCGCTGGAAGGTGGCCCCGAACCCGAGCTGCCTCACCTGGCTGGTGGCGCCGAGGAACCGGCTGCGCCACTCCTGCAGTGTGCGGGCGTAGTGCTGGCCCATCGGGTAGTCCGCCGCCACCCGCAAGCTGGTATAGGCCCGCAGCCCGTCGTTGATGGCTTGCCGGGAGGGGATCTGCCCGCCCGGGAAGATGTATTTGTGTATCCAGGTGTGGCCGCGGCGGGTGGCGAGCATGCGGTCGTGCGGCATGGTGATCGCCTGCAGCCCGGCCCGGCCCGACGGGGCTAGCAGCCGGTCGAGGGTGGCGAAGTAGGCGGGCCAGTGCGGTTCGCCTACGGCCTCGATCATCTCCACCGACACGATCACGTCATACTGACCGCCGGCCTGGCGGTAGTCGCGCAGCTGGACGTCCACCTGGCCGGCGACGCCCGCGGCGGCGGCCCGCCGGCGGGCGGTGGCCCACTGGGTGGGCGAGATGGTGAGGGTGGTCACCCGGGCGCCGCGGGCGGCGGCGCGGATCGCCAGTTCTCCCCAGCCGGTGCCGATCTCCAGCACCGTGCTGCCTGGGCCGACCCCGGTACGGTCCAGCAGCGTGTCGATCTTGCGGCGCTGCGCGCTGGCCAGGGTGTCGCCGGGACCGAACAGCGCGCTCGAGTAGGTCATGGTGGGGTCGAGGAACAGGGCGAACAGGTCATCGGACAAGTCGTAGTGCCGTTCGATGTTGCGGCGGGCGCCCTCGATGGTGGCGTCCTCGGCGGCGGGCTCGGGTGGGATGTACCAGCGGCGCAGCGCCTGCAGCGGTGCCGGGACAAGCGTGGCGATGTGCTCGGCGAGCACCGTGAACAGGCCGGGCAGGTCGTCGCTGTCCCAGGCGCCGGCCATGTAGGCCTCGGCCAGCCCGGCGGTACCGGAGCCGAGGCGCCGGTAGAAGGCCTCCTCGTCGCGGATGACCAGGACCGGGGAGGTGGCACCGCCGCCGCCGGACACGCTGCCGTCCAGGGCGCGGACCCGGATCGGCAGCCGGACGGCGGCCCGGTGCAGCAGCGCGCGGGCGATCTGGGCGCGGGCCCGGCCGGCCGGGCCGCCCGGGACGGCGGGGAGGGCCGGCCAGCCGGCCGCGGTGGGCGCTCCGTGCCGCTCGCGGGGCGAAGGGAGCGGTGGGAAGACGGTGGCGGTGGTCATCGGGTACCTTCCAGCGGGCGGTGCGCGGGCCGGGGGAAGACCGGCAGGCGCCGGGCGGCGAGCCGGATGCCCTGCCAGTGGATGAGCGCGGTCACCTGGCCGGTGACCCAGGGGTGACGCAGGGCGCAGCCGAGCAGGCGCCGGGGGGTGTAGCGGCGGCGGTTGCCGGTCACGCCGGCGGCGAGGATGGGCCGGCCGTCGAGGTGCAGGGTGACGCCCAGCCGCAGGGTGCTGGCCGGCTCGGGCAGGTGCAGCCGGTACCGTCCGGCGACCGGCAGGAACGGTGAGACGTAGAAGTCTTTGTCCGCCTCTGCCCGTCCGTGGCGGTCGGGGTGCAGCAGGTAGGTGTGCCGCTCGCCGTAGGTGTTGTGCACTTCGGCGATGACCGCGGCCAGGCCGCCGCCGGCATCGTGGCACCAGAACACCGTCAGCGGATTGAACACATAGCCGAGGGTGCGGGCGTGGCCGAGCATCAGCACCCGCCCGCCCGCCAGGCTGATCCCATGCCGGGCCAGGTAGGTGTCCACGCTGGCGCGCAGTGAGCCACCGGCGCCGCTGAGGTGATCGCGGGCCTGGAACCGGGCGAGGGGACGCAGCAGCAGCGGGACCCGCGGCAGCTCGTCGACGTCAACCAGCCACAGGTAGCTCCGGTAGCGGAAGGTGCGCCGGGGGCGGAACCTGGTGTGGGTGATCTGGCAGGGATAGAGCGCGGCGGTCACCAGGCCATCCCCAGGGCGCGGGCGGCCTCGGCGCCGGACCGGCAGCCGTCTTCGTGGAAGCCCCAGCCGTGGTAGGCGCCAGCGAAGGCGATCGGTGGCGTGTTGAGTTCAGCCAGGCGGCGCTGGGCGGCGACCGCCGGCTGATCATAGAGCGGGTGGCGGTAGGTCATCCGGGCCAGCACCCGGCCGGGCCGTACCCGGTCCAGCGCGTTGAGCGTGACCAGGTAGTCAGCTGGCACATCTAGTCCCTGCAGCCGGTTCAGGTGGTAGCTGACATGGACGCCGCCGGCCGTGGCCGAGCAGTTGCGCAGCAGGTAGTTCCACGATGCCCGGGCGGCCGGGGCCCTGGGCAGCACGGCAGCGTCGGTGTGCAGCAGCACCTGGCTCGAGGTGTACCGGAACGCCCCCAGGATCTGTTTCTCGGCCGGGGTGGGCGGATCCAGCAGGCGCAGCGCCTCATCGGGGTGGGTGGCGACCACGGCGCGGGCGAAGTGGCGGGTGCCGCCGTCCTGGTCGTGGATGTCCACTCCGCCGGCCACCCGGCGGATGGCCCGCACCGGCAGCCCGGCGGTGACGGTGGTGAGCTGCTTGGCGACCAGGTCCACATACGCGCGCGAGCCGCCGGTGACGGTGCGCCACCCGGGCGAGCGGGCCAGGCGCAGCATCCCGTGGTGGTCCAGGAACTGAAACAGGTACCGGGCCGGGTAGGCCAGCGCGTCGCCCGGCGGGCATGACCAGACGGCGGCCACCAGCGGGATGACGAAATGACTGACGAAGTAACGCCGGTAGGAACCGCGGCGCAAGAACTCGCCCAGCGTGGGTGAGTCCGGTGCGGGGGACGCGAGCAGCCGCCGTGCGTCCCGGTAAAAGCGCGGGACAGTGGCCAGCGCGGCCAGGTACCGCGGCCTGGCCGCCGAGCCCACGGTGGGGAACAGCCCGCGCGGGCCGCGCGCGCCCGCGTATTCCAGCCCGCACCCCTCGCAACGCACCGACATGCTCATCTGGGTGTCCTGGGCGCTGACGCCGAGCTCGCCGAACAGGCGGATCAGGTGCGGATAGCTGTGCGTGCTGTGCACCAGAAACCCGCTGTCCAGGGCCAGCGCCCGGCCGCCCGCGGAGATGACGTCATGGGTGTGCGCGTGCCCGCCGAGCCGGTCCTGCGCCTCATAGAGCGTCACGTCATAGCGCCGCTGCAGCAGGTAGGCCGCGGTCAGCCCGGCCACACCGGCGCCGATGACAGCCGCTTGCGGCCGGCCAGAGATTCTCATCACTGGTGCTCACTCCGCTTCGTACGTAGAAAACAAGACTAAATTACACTAAAATTGTGGGCAGGCACTACCCGGGCAGGCCCGGGCAGGCCGGACCCGGGAGGATGGATGGATCTGCGCGAGGCCGCGGGAACCCTCGGTGTGCACTACCAGACCGCCTATGGCTGGGTGCGCCAGGGCGTCCTGCCGGCCCGCAAGGTAGGCCGGGGCTATGAGCTCGACGACAGTGATGTGGGGGCGCTGGCCGCCCGCCGCCTTCTCGGCCAGCAGCCCGCCCGGCCCATCCACGTCCGTGACTGGGCGGCCCAGGCCCAGGGGCTGTACTCGCTGATCGCTGCAGGCGAGGAGACGCAAGCGCGGCACCGCCTCGACCGGCTGGCGGCCGGGGTACCGCTCATCGACTTGTGCGAACACGTCATCGCGCCCGCGCTGCGCCGGATCGGCGCGGAGTGGCAGGCAGGCCAGGTCTCGATCGCCCAGGAGCACCGGGCCAGCGCGATCTGCGAACGCCTGATCGCGGCCCACACCAGCCAGGGCGCCGGGCGGCCCCGCGGCATCGCGGTCGTTGCCACTCCGCCCGGGGAACGGCACGGCCTGCCCGCGCTGATGGCGGCAGCGTGCCTGCGCGAGGACCGCTGGCTCGTCCATCACCTGGCCAGCGACCTGCCGACCACTGAAGTGGCCCGGCTCGCCGATCAGGCCGGCGCCGAACTCGTGGTGCTGTCCTCCGCCATGACCCGCACCGCCCGGCGGGCGCAGCAAGCCGGGCAGGAGATCGCCGCCACCCGCCCGGGCCTGACCGTGCTCACCGGCCGGCCGGGTGACAGCCTGCACGACCTGCTCGCCCGGGCAGGCCACCAGCTGGCGGGCACCGGGAGCCCGCACAGCTGAGGTCCGGGCAACGGCAGAACAGGAGATCCGGTGATGGCCCGCTATCAGGCGGAGGTCCAGTCGCGGTGGGCTGCTGCGCGTCACCGACACGATCGTCGTGACCGGCGGCGCGGGCCGCTCGACGGTCAGCTATCAGGCCGAGGTGCGGCTGCGGGGCCCGCTGCGAGTGCTCGACCCGCTGCTGCGGCCCCGGTTCAGCGCCGTCGCGGAGCGGGCCGCCGCCGGGCTCGCTCATGCGCTGTCCGGTCTGACCGCCGCAGCCGGGGAGGACACATGACCTGGCTCGGCCCGGCAGTGGACGCCGCCCTGGACGCGCTCGTGGTGCCCGGCTTTTCCCGGGCTGGGCTGGCCGCCCGGTCCCAGCTGCTGCCTGGGTTCACCGTGGGGGACTATCCCCGGCTCGATGGCCAGACCGTGATCATCACCGGCGCGACCTCCGGGATCGGGCTCGCGGCAGCCGTTGCGCTGGCCCGCCAGGGCGCGGCCGTTCACTTCCTCGCCCGCGACCAGGGCCGGGCGGAGCGGGCCCGGCGCGCCATCGCCGCGGCAGCCGGCCGCCCACCTGTCAGCTACGGCCTGGCCGATCTTGAGGACCCGGGCGCGGTCCGCGCCTTCGCCCGCGATTTCCGCGCCACCCACGACCGGCTCGACGTGCTCATCCACAACGCGGGGGCGATACACCGCCAGTTCCGCACCGACGCGGCCGGGACCGAGCTGACCATCCTGGGCCAGGTGATCACCCCATTCCTGCTCACCCGCCTGATGATGCCGGCGCTGCTCGCCGCCGCTCCGTCCCGGGTGATCACCGTCTCCTCGGGCGGCATGTACACCCAGCGCCTTGACCCCGCCACCCTGCAGATGCCCGCGTCGAGCTACCGCGGTGTCACCGCCTATGCCAAGGCCAAACGGGCCCAGGTTGCGCTCAGCCGGGAGTGGGCGCGGCGGCTCGCCGGCTCCGGTGTCGCATTCCACGCCATGCACCTCGGCTGGGTCGGCACCCCCGGGATCGCCGCCGCGCTGCCCGGCTTTCACCGGCTCGCCGCACCCCTGCTGCTCTCACCTGAGCAGGGCGCCGACACCATTGCCTGGCTCGCCACCGCCCCGCCAGGGCAGCTGGGCAGCGGCCGGTTCTGGCACGACCGACGCCCCCGGCCCGAGCACCTGCTGCCCTGGACAGGGGAGAAAAACCCAGCCGCCGCGCGGGAACTGTGGGATCACCTGGCCGCCCTGACCGCCCCCGGCCGATCCGGTCAGGAATCGAGAAGCACCCATGCGGCGGCCGGGGTTAGCTTTCTGGGAGAAGACCAGCCTGACCGCTAGCTGGTCAGTGCCGAGAAGGGGGAACCCGAAAGTGCCTGCGAACACCACCAAGGCCGAGTCCAGCGGCTTCAGCGCCGAGGAGCGCGCCGCGATGAAGCAGCGCGCCGCCGAGTTGCGCGCCGAGGGTAAGAAGGGCGCGAAGCAGGCTGACGGCCTGCAGGCGGTCCTCGACAGTATCGAGAAGATGACCCCGGAAGATCGAGCCCTCGCCGAGCGCGTGCATGTGACGGTGACCGCGACCGCCCCCGAGCTGTCCCCGAAGACCTGGTACGGGATGCCTGCTTACGTGAACGAGGATGGCAAGGTCGTCGTCTTCTTCCAGGACGCGGGCAAATTCAAGTACCGCTACTCCACCCTGGGCTTCCAGGAAGCAGCGAACCTCGACGATGGCGACATCTGGCCGGTGTCGTACGCGCTCGAGACGTGGAGCCCCGCAGTGGAGAAGAAGGTCACCGAGCTAGTGCGGGCCGCGATCGCCTGACCATGCGGGCCGTCCCCCCGTTCGGCGAAGGGCGGCTAGCGTGGGCGTGTGGCGCAAACGCTGGCGAGGTATGACGAGTTCGCCGAGTGGTACGAGCAGTGGATCGGCGATGGACCGCCGCTCATCGCGGCACAGGCCGGCCTGCTGCCTGCCCTGGCCGGCCAGCGGGTGCTGGACGTCGCCTGCGGGCAGGGCCGGATGAGCCGCTATCTGGCCGGGCTGGGGGCGGACGTCACCGGGGTCGACATCTCGGCCGCGATGCTCGGCAAGGCCCGCGCGGCCGGGCCGGCGGGCATCAGCTACCTTCGCGCCGACATCACCGGGCCGCCCACCTGGTGGGACGGGCTTGCGTTCGACGGTGCTACCTGCGAGCTGGCCCTCATGGACATCGACGACCTGGCGGGCACCCTGTCGGCGGTAGCGACGGTACTGCGCCCCGGCGGGTGGTTCGTCGCCTCGATCGTGCATCCGTGTTTTCCCGGCAATGAGCGGGGCCGCAGCAGCTGGCCGCCGGGGGAGGGCTATGAATCTGAAGGCTGGTGGACCTCGCCGGACCACAACCCCGACGGCGCCCGGATCCGGGTGGGCGCGACCCACCGCAAGCTGTCCACCGTCCTGAACGCCCTGCTCGACGCCGGGCTGGCCGCCGAGCGCTTCGTCGAGCCGCCAGCCCCGGTTCCGGCGTTCCTGCTGTGGCGGTGCCGCCGCCGCTAATCGGGGGTTTGACTTCGAGTGCGCGCGAACTGCGAGCTTGAGGGCATGCGATACACCACCATCGGAAGCGATCCGGGCTCGGCGCGCGAGGTCAGCGTGCTCAGCCTCGGCGCGATGCGGTTCGGCACGATGACCGACGAGGCGACGTCGTTCGCCATCTTGGATCGGTACGTCGCGGCGGGCGGGAACTTCATCGACACCTCGAACAACTACCTCTACTTCGTGCACGGCACGCAGGGCGGCGAGAGCGAGGCGCTGCTCGGCCGGTGGCGGGCCAGCCGCGGCATCGGTGACGAAGTCGTCATCGCGACGAAGGTCGGAGCCCGGCCTACCGTCCCGGCGACCGGCTTCGACGGCCCGCGGGAAGGCCTGTCCCGGGCGGCGATCCGGGAGGCCAGCGAACGCAGCCGGGAACGCCTCGGCGTGCCGCGGATCGATCTCTATTACGCGCACGTCCCGGATCAGGGCGGGGTTCCGCTGGACGAGCAGGTCGCCGCGTTCGGCGAGCTGGTTACCGACGGCACGGTTGGCCTGCTCGGCTTGAGCAACCACTGGGCCTGGCAGGTGGAACGGGCCCGGAGCCTGGCCGCCGCAGCCGGGACCGCGCGGGCCGGCGTGCTGCAGTATCACCACACCTACCTGCGCATGCGCACCGACATCCCGGATCGGCGCTTCTCACCGGACGGTGAGATCGGCGTCGCGGACGGGTCGATCCTGAGCTACCTGCGCGCCGAGCCGGGGATGGCGCTGGTGGCTTACTCGCCGCTGCTCAACGGCGCGTACACCCGTCCGGACAAGGAACTGGACCGCGGCTACGACCATCCGGGGACGCGGGCCCGGCTCAAGGCACTCGATCAGGTCGTGACGGAGACCGGTGCGACGGCGAACCAGGTGGTGCTGGCCTGGCTGATCGGCGGCGAGCTGCCGGTCGTGCCGCTCGTCGGTGCGTCCTCAGTCGGGCAGCTCGACGAGAGCCTGGCCGCGGTCGATCTGCGGCTCAGCGCGGAGCAGCGGCGGCTGCTGGACGCGGCGGACTGAGATAGCTGTCGGGTGACTCGCACGCGTCGATCGCGTGGGCGTAGTAGCTGATCTTCATGTCGATGGCGTCCAGGTACGCCGCCATCGTCTCGAGCTGCGTCCGGACCCGCTCGCGGTGGGCGCGCAGCAGCGCCAGCCGCTCGTCCTCGTTACCGTCACCGGCGCGGACCAGCTCCGCGTAGCGGCGCACCTCGTGGATCGGCATGCCGGTCGCGCGCAGCTTGGTGATCAGCTCGATCCAGCCGAGGTCGCGTTCTGAGTAACGGCGGTGCCCGGAGCCGGCCCGGCCGACCCCCAGCATCAGCCCATCACGCTCGTAGTAGCGCAGTGTGTGCCGGGTCAGGCCGGTGCGCTCGGCCGCCTCGGCGATGGTCAGCTCGTCGGACGTCATGCGCCCAGTCTCGCCCTTCGAGTGTGCTCGAAGTCAAACGCTGGTTCAGCCGGCCAGGGCCGCGTCGAGCAGGGTGGCGGCGGCGGCCCGGGCCGCGGCGGCCGCGGTGGGGTCGTGGTCCATCCGCGCGGACTGGCCGCTGCCGTCGTAGAGCAGGTGCAGCTGGCGGGCCAGGACGTCGGGCTCGGGCGCACCGGCCTGCGTGGCCAGCTCGGTCAGCAGCGCGCGCACCCAGCGGCGGTACGTTTCGGCGGCCTGCTCGGTCGCGTCGCCGGGGTGGGATTCAGCACTGGCCCGGTTGAACGCGCAGCCCCGGTAGTCCGGCTGCGCGAACAGCTCGCCCTGGCCCTCGAACACGGCCAGCAGGCGCTCGCGCGGGGTGTCATAGCGCTCCACCGCGTGCGTAATGCGCTGGGCCACATTGTCGTGCCGGGCCTGCAGGTAGGCGCGGACCAGCTCGTCCTTGCTGCCGAAGGTGTTGTACAGCGAGGCCTTGGCCACGCCGGCCTGCTCGATGACGCGGTCGATGCCGACGGTGTGCACGCCTTCGTTGTAGAACAGCTCGTTGGCCGCGGCCAGCAGCCGCTCGCGCGCCGACGGCCGGACCGTGCCCGCGTCCTTGACAGCCATGGTGATGGCCACCTTCCTAGACAGACTTGTCTATCGTATGTCCTGGGCCGGGGCGGCGGCACGCTCCGGAGCGTGCCCCGGGGCGTGGCCGGGCCGGTTCCTGAGCAGGCCGAACAGGGCCAGCGCGGCCAGCGCGATCACCGCGGCGCCGTAGTAGCGGGTGGTGTCGATCAGCCCGCCGCCGTGCACCACGCCGAAGCCGGCCAGCACGGCGGGCACGCCCAGCCCGAGGTAGGACACCACGTAGAGCAGCGAGACCAGGCCGGCCCGCTGGTGCGCCGCGGCCAGCGGGACCACGGTGCGGATGCCGCCCTGGAAGCCGCTGCCGAACCCGGCGCCGGCGATGGCTGAACCGGCGAAGAAGACCGCTGGGGACCCCAGGCTCACCGCCATGACGGTCACGGTCACGCCGATGATCAGGGCCAGGACGCCGACCAGCATCACCGTGCGGGCGGCGAGCCGGCGCAGCGCGATGATCGCGACGACGGCCGAGGCGGCCAGCACGAACAGGCTCAGGCCGCCCAGCACCACGTTGCCAGAACCGGTCAGCGTGTGCACCAGGGCCGGGCCGAGCGCGCCGTACAGCCCGGCCAGCGCCCACACCGCGAACAGCACGGGCACCGCGGTCAGCACCGGGCCGCGCAGCCCGCGGGGGAGGGTGATCTCCGGCCGCAGGCTGGCCAGTGCGCCCGGTGCCCGGGTGACCGTCTCACGCATCGCGGTGATGGCGATCGCCTGCACGGCGAGCACGCCGATCAGGGCCAGGTAGATGAGATGCGTGGGGTCCGGCAGGAACCGGGCGGCCAGCGCGGACAGGATCGCGCCGCTGGCGGTGCCCATACCCGGCGCCACCGCGTTGGCGAAGGTGCCGAGCTCGCGGTCCATGTCCAGCATGGCCGCACCGATCGCGCCCAGCGCCGCGCCGGTGGACAGGCCCTGGACCACCCGGGCGGACAGCAGGGCGGGCACCCCGGTGGCGGTGGCGAAGATCCAGCAGCCGGCGTGCACGCGATCGCGGTCAGCAGCACCGGCCGGCGCCCGACGTGGTCGGAGAGCTTGCCCAGGGTGAGCAGGCCGGCCAGCACCGCCATCGCGTACACCCCGAACACCACCGTGGTGGTGATCGGGGTGAAGTGCCACATGGCCTGATAGACCGCATACAGCGGGGTGGGGGCGGCCGAGGAGGCCAGCAGCGCCACGATCAGCGAGGCCAGCACGAAGACGGCTGGCCGGCCGCTCAGCCGGTGGCTGCCCGCCCCGTACAGCCGGGACCGGCGGGCAAACGGGTCAGCCGGGAGGATGTCGGCGGTCTCGCTGGCCGGACGGCGGACCGGCCGGGCCAGGGCAGTTGCGACCCGCATCGCCATGTCTGGTTACCACCCTCATTGAGTAGACAGGTCTGTTCAATAGAGATACTAGACAGACAGGTCTAATCAGTCAAGGGGATGGACGACAGCGCGCTCAGGAGCCGGTGCTGGTGCTTACCGCGGGCGAGCGTGAGTCGTACGCCGGGGCGAATACGACGAGCAGCGCCAGGTCCTCGGTCACGTCGGTGAACCGGTGCTCCTCACCTGCTGGCACAAAGATCACCGACCCGGGACCGATGGCGGCCGACGCGGCCGGCGTCACGATCGTGGCCCGGCCCGCCGTGACGACATAGATCTCGTCCTCGGTGTGCGGGGTCTGGTCGTCGAGGCCGCCGACCGGAATGCAGTAGGTCCCCACCGACAGGTCGGGCACCTTGAAGTGCTCCACCCAGTCGTTCGCCGCCGCCGCGGCGGGCGGCCGCCACACCCCCGCACCCTCGATGATCTCCATGGCGGCAGCGTACGCGGGGCACGCCGAAACGGAGTTTTCGGGTCATCTGGGACCGGGCATGGACGCTCATACCGCCTCGAGAGAGGAAACTCCCGTGTCCCATCACCTGGATACGCCGCTGGCCGCGCAGACCGGCCAGCTCTACTCGACGATCTGTACGTCTTCCCGGCCAACGGGAGCACCGTGCTCGTGATGGACGTGAACTCGAACGTCAACGGCCTGCACTCCGAGCCAGGGTTCCACCCGGAGGCACGCTACGAGTTCAAGGTGCATTTCGACGGCGCCGACTTCGAGGACCTGACGTACCGGGTGTCCTTCGGTGCGCCAGACCAGGAGGGACGGCAGCCGCTGCAGCGCCGGGGCTACGGCCAGGCGGTGGCCAGGGAACTCTTCCCCGACGTGCTGCCGTACGTGGTCGGCACCCCGGCGGTGTACAGCTTCACCGGATTCAATGGCCGGACGCAGGCCGACAATGCCCCCGAGGCGATGCTGTCCCTGGTCGCGGGCATGGCGGTGCCTTCCGGGCTGCGGCCGTCCGTCGCCGCGGCCCAGCGCACCAGCGACTTCCCCTACGTCGTGTCCGCTTGACCAGCCAGCATCGCACCACGTTCAACGAGGGCTGGCGGTTCGGCGGCCGGTGCGTGCCGGGTTCGGCAGATCCTGGGTTCGACGACCGCGGGTTCAGCCAGATCACCCTGCCGCACACGGTCACGCCGCT
Organism: uncultured Actinomycetes bacterium; assembly: GCA_963758575.1. Taxonomy (GTDB): domain Bacteria; phylum Actinomycetota; class Actinomycetes; order Streptosporangiales; family Streptosporangiaceae; genus RYN-230. The sequence goes on along the minus strand of CAVWWE010000015.1, from coordinate 28,748 downwards.
GTCCTGGGGTGACTGGGATCCCGCCAGCTGGGAGGGCGTCTGGATCTACCGCAAGCATTTCCGGGTGCGGCCGCGGCCGGCCGGAGCCGGGTCTTCGCCGACTTCGACGGCGTGATGGCCGACGCCACCGTGCTGCTCAACGGGACGACTGTCGCCACCCACCGCGGCGGCTACCTGCCGTTCTCGGCCGAGCTGACCGGATCCTTGCGGCCTGAGGACAATGTGCTGGCCGTCGTGGTGGACTCGCGCTGGCTGCCGGTGCCGCCCGCGGGCCATGCCCGCGGGGCGGCCAGCATCGATTTCCTCCAGCCGGGTGGCATCTACCGGGACGCCGCCCTGCGGGTGGTGCCCGAGGTGTTCCTGGCCGACGTGTTCGCCCAGCCGGCCCAGGTGCTCAGCACCGACCGGAGCGTGCTCGTGCAGGCCACCATCGATGCGGGCCCCGGTACTGCGGGTGCTGTGCCCGGCGAGCCAGCCGAGATCAGCGCCGAGCTGCTCGACGGCGCCCGGCGGCTGGCCAGCACCGCGCACAAGGTGACGCTGACCGCGCCCGGCCGGTCGGTGGCGACGCTGACGCTGACCGGCGTCGGCAACGTGACGCTGTGGTCACCGGAATCGCCGAAGCTGTACCAGGTCCGGGTCACGCTGACCGCCCCGTCCGGGGACCAGCATGACGTGACGGTCCGGACCGGCTTCCGGCAGGCCGTCTTCCAGCCCGACGGCTTCTACCTCAACGGCGAGCGGCTGCCGGTTTTCGGGCTGAACCGGCACCAGATGTTCCCGTACCTCGGCATGGCGGCCGCCGCCCGGCTGCAGCGCCGGGACGCCGAGATCCTGAGAACCGAGCTGAACTGCAACATGGTGCGCTGCTCGCACTACCCGCAATCCCCGCACTTCCTCGACGCCTGTGACGAGCTCGGTCTGATGGTCTGGCAAGAGGCACCGGGCTGGGCCTACGTCGGGGACGAGGCGTGGCAGGACATCGCCGCGCAGAACGTGCACGACATGGTGGTCCGGGACCGCAACCGGCCGTGCGTGATCGTCTGGGGCACCCGGCTGAACGAGACCGCCAACCACCCCCGGCTCTACGCACGGACCCGCCAGATCGCCGCCGGCCTGGACGGGACCCGCCCCACGTCCGGCGCGATGACCAGGCATTCCGCCCGGGGCTGGGGCGAGGACGTGTTCGCGTTCGATGACTACCGCCCGGCCCACGGCGACGCCACCCTCAAACCGCCGCTGCCCGGTGTGCCCTATCTGGTCAGCGAGGCGGTCGGCGCGCTGGCCGGCGCGCCGGCCTACCGGTGGATCGACCCCGGCCCGGTGCTGGCCCGGCAGGCGTGGCTGCACGCCCAGGTGCACCACATCGCGCGGGCCAGGCCCGGGTACGCCGGACTGCTCGGCTGGTGCGGCATCGACTACGCCTCCTACAACGGCGGCGCCCGGATCTGGCGCGGGCTGAAAACGCCGGGCGTGCTGGACACCTTCCGGATCCCCAAGCCAGCGGCAGCCATCTACCGCGCGCAACTGGACCCGCGGGCCCGGCCGGTGATCGAGCCGGTGTTCTGCTGGGATTTCGGGCCGGGCGCCCCGCCGCACGGGCCGGGCCCGGATGCCATGATCGCCACGAACTGCGAGCGGCTCGAGATTTTCGCCGGCCCGGAGCACATCGCGACCGGGTTCCCCGATCGCGCCCGGTTCGGCGGCCTGGCCTATCCTCCGGTGTTCGCCGATCTCACCGTGGACGGAACGGGCCTGCCCGAGCTGCGCATCGACGGGTACCTCGGCGGGCGGCTGGTGGCCTCGGCCCGGATGTCGGCCGACCCGGCGCACGACCGGCTCGGGCTCACCACCGACCACGCGTCGATCGCCGCCGACGGCACCGATACCACCCGGGTCACCTTCCGCGCCCTCGATGCCTACGGCAACCAGCGCCCGCACGTCACCGGGGAGGTGACCGTGCAGCTGACCGGCCCGGCCATCCTGGTGGGCGACAACCCGTTCCCATTCGGCGAGTACGGCGGAGCAGGCGGCGGGTTCGTCCGCTCGCGGCCAGGCCAGCCCGGCCTGATCACCGTCACCGCGCGGCATCCCACCCTTGGCCGCGGCACCGTCACGGTCACCGCGACGCCGGCCCGGCGGCCCGCGGGGTGACCAGGCCGGTCTGGTAGGCGAACACCACGAGCTGGGCCCGGTCCCGCGCGCCGAGCTTGATCATCGCCCGGCTGACGTGCGTCTTGGCGGTGGCCGGGCTGAGCACCATGGCCGCGGCGATCTCGTCGTTGGACAGGCCGTGCGCCACCAGGGCCACCACCTCCCGTTCCCGGTTGGTCAGGGTTTCCATCCCGGCCGCGGCGACCGCGTCCGGCGGGCGGGCCACGAACTCGCCGATCAGGCTGCGGGTGACGGCCGGGGACAGCAGCGCGTCCCCGCGCATCACGACATGCATCGCCTGCAGCAGCTCGGCTGGCTGGGTGTCTTTCAGCAGGAACCCGGCCGCGCCCGCGCGCAGCGCGCGGAAGATGTACTCGTCGAGCCCGAAGTTGGTCAGGATCACCACGCGCACGCTGGCCAGCCGCTCGTCCGCGACGATCTGCCTAGTGGCTTCGATGCCGTCCAGCCCCGGCATCTGAATGTCCATCAGCGCGATGTCTGGGCGGTGTTCCGCGGCCAGCGCGACCGCGTGCTGCCCGTCGGCGGCCTCGGCGACCACCTCGAGGTCGTCTTCCGCGTCGAGCAGCGACCGGATCCCGCTGCGGATCAGCGCCTGGTCGTCGGCCAGCAGGATCCTGATCAAGACGGTGCCCGGGCGGGGAGTTCGGCCCACACCTGGAAGCCGCCGCCGTCCCGTGGCCCGGCCTGGAGCCGGCCGCCGAGCGCGGACACCCGTTCCCGCATGCCGACCAGGCCCAGCCCGGGACCCGCCGGCCGGGCGCCTAGGCCGGTTACGGTGTTCGTGCCGTCGTCGTCAACCCGGACCGAGAGGGCTAGTGAGGTGTAGTGCAGGTGCACCGCCGCACCGGCGTGCCCGGCGTGACGGCTCACGTTGGTCAGCGCTTCCTGCACGATCCGGTAGGCGGCCTGGTCAACTTCGGCTGGCAGCGGCCGCTCGGCGCCGGTCACCGTCACGGTCACCGGGAGGCCAGCCGCCCGCGCCCGGGCCACCAGGCTGTCCAGCTGGCTGAGCCCGCTGCCGTCGCCGTCCTCCTCGCTGCGCAGCACGCTCAGCGTCGCGCGCAGTTCCCGCGCGGCGTCTGAGCCTGCCTCCTGGATCGCGAGCAGCGCGGGTGGCACATCCTCGCCGCGCTTGCGGGCCAGGTGCACCGCCACGCCGGCCTGAACCTGGATCACCGAGATGCTGTGCGTCAGTGAATCGTGCAGCTCGCGGGCGATGCGCAGGCGCTCCTCCACGGCCCTGCGCCGGGCGGCTTCATCCTTGGTCCGCTCGGCCTCTTCGGCGCGCTGCTCGACCTCACGGATGTGCAGCTGCCACATGCCGAACGTCACGACCATGACACCCGCCGAGATGAGCCATCCGGCTGCGTAGAACCTTTGCCGGCCCTGATCCGTGCGCATTCTCCGAGCGTACGCGTCCGGCCCGGGAGCGCATCTGCCCGCAGTAGCGATTCCCGGCTACTCCCGGCGTGGTACTCCGGCGTCCGCCGGCATCCCCGCTCACCAGGCAGAAGTCACTTCCCGTGTACGACGACGGCGGGCCGTCCAGCCGGCAGCATCGGCGGCATGACAATCACATCTTCCGCTATCAGCCAGGCCGGCCCCGGCCCACTAACCGCCACCTCGGGGTGGCACTGCTCGTCATCGCGACCGCCCAGCTGATGGTCGTGCTGGACGCGACGATAGTCGTCGTCGCGCAGCCGCACATCGAGCGGGCACTCGGCTTCTCCGGCAGCGGCCTGGAGTGGGTGACCAACGCGTACGCGCTGACCCTCGGCGGGCTGCTGCTGCTCGGCGGCCGCGCTGGTGACCTGTTCGGCCGGCGCCGGATGTTCGTGGCCGGCCTGCTGCTGTTCTCGGCCGCGTCGCTGGCCGGTGGGCTGGCCACCTCGCAGGCGTGGCTGCTGGCCGCCCGGGCGGTGCAGGGCGCCGGCGGGGCGATCGTCGCGCCCACCGCGCTGGCGCTGATCGCGACGACGTTCCCGGAAGGCCCGCCGCGCAACCGGGCGATGGGCGTGTACGCCGCGATGAGCGGGGCCGGCGGCGCGGCCGGCCTGCTCGCCGGGGGCCTGCTGGTCACCTATGCCTCGTGGCGGTGGGTGCTGTTCGTCAACGTGCCGATCGGCATCGCTGGCGCGCTCGCCGCGCTGCTCGTGCTGCCCGCCGCCGCCCGCCGCCCTGGCCGGCTCGACATCCCCGGCGCTATCACCGGAACCGTGGGAGTGGCCGCGCTCGTCTACGGCCTGTCCAACGCCGCTACCAGCCCGGACGGGACATCGCACTGGGGCGACGCCAAGGTGGTGACCGCGCTGGCCGCGGGTGCGGTCCTGCTCGCCGTGTTCGCGCTGGTCGAGGCCCGCAGCCGGGACGCCCTGCTGCCGGGGAGGTTGCTGCGCCAGCGGGACCGTCTCGGCGCCAACCTCGCCATGCTGGTGGTGGGGACCGCCGTCTTCGGTGTGTTCTTCTTCATCAACCTGTTCGTCCAGGAGGTGTGGGGTTACTCCGCGCTCCGGACCGGACTGGCGTTCCTGCCGCTGACGGCCGTGCTGCTGGCTGCCTCCGGCGCCGCCGCCACGCTCGTATCGCGGATCGGCGCGCGTCCGCTGCTGCTGGCCGGCGGGGCCGCCAGCGCCGGGGGCCTGTTCTGGCTGTCCCGGCTGTCCGAGCACGGCAGCTACGCGGGCGGGCTGCTCGGCCCGATGCTGCTGACCGGGGCCGGGCTCGGCCTGCTGTTCGTCCCGCTGCCGCTGGTCGCCCTGGTCCGGGTAGCCGAGGCGGATTCCGGGGTGGCCGCCAGCCTGCTCAACGCCGGCCGTCAGATAGGCGGATCAATTGGCCTCGCCGTGCTGGGCACCGTGGCCTGGACGGTGATCGCCGACCGCGCCCGGGCCCACGCCGCGGCGCCCGGGACCGCCTCGTGGCAGGCGGCCTACCAGCACGCGCTGGCGGCCGGCTTCGACCGTGCCTTCCTGGTCGCCTCGGGCATCGCGCTGCTCATCGGGGTCGTCACGATGGCCGCGATCCGCGTCCGCCGCGCCGACCTGAACGGCAGCTGAGCGACCGTGATCGGCCTGGTCGGGCCGGCCTGGCAGCTGGTCGAGGCGGTGCTGGGCCGGTGCTCGGATCCGTGCTCAGATGGAGCGGATGGCCCCGCCGTCGACCGGGATCATCGCGCCGGTGATGTAGGCCGCGGCGGGGGACAGGACGAACGCCGCGGCCTGCCCGAACTCGGCAGGTTCCCCATAGCGGCGCAGCGGGATGCCCTGCGACACGCCAAGATCCATGTGGCCATTGTGCCCGGCGATCCTTGCCTCGGCTGCTGAGGTCAATTCCTGCGTTTCCCTAGGCGATATCTGACGGAGGGCCCTTTGTAACGAGGGTGTCGTGGGCCTGGCCTGCGCTGGGCGGCGGTGTTTCCTGGCCGTCCCGCCAGATGAGCCGGTGCACCGGGATGAGCCGGGGGATGTCGCGCAGGCCGGGGATGAACGGCACGGCCAGCAGCAGGATGGTGGCCAGGCCGGTCATGTAGATGGCGATCAGGTCGGCGTTGGGGGAGTTGCCCCAGCTGGTCTGGTACCACAGCGTGTACAGCCACAGCCAGGGCTGGCCGGGGTAGCTGCCGGTCTCGTTCATCACGCCCCACTGGTCGCCGCCCAGGTGCATGGCCTCGGCCTGGCTGGCGAAGTAGGAGCCGTCGTTGACGAACATCAGCGGCAGCGTGAAGTTGGTGCCGTAGAAGGCATTCCTCGCCAGCAGGTCGGCGTCCAGTGCGCCGCTGCGGGCCATGGTCAGCTCGTTGGCCAGCATGACCGGGACCGGTCCGTCAGCCGCGGCCGGGACCACCGGCGCGCCGCCCACGAACTTCACCTTGGTGACCGCATGGGCATAGGCGTTGGCCCACGTGAGCTGCTGGGCCGCGGGTGCGGAGCGGTAGCTGGCCAGCGCGGCGGCCAGCGCCGGGTTGCCCGCCGTGGCCGAGTTCAGCGGCCTGAGCACAAAGTCCTGCGCCGCGTTGATCGGCTGGGTCACGCCGAGGATGTCCGCCGGGGCGAAGAGGATCTTCTGCGGGGTCCCGTTCGTGTTGTACGGCGGCCCGTAGCTGGCCGTCATGCTGGTGCCGTTGAGTTCGGTGGCCGCGGTGGCCAGGAAGTCGGCGGGTGCCACCCGCGCCCAGGTCTGCACGGACAGCTCGGGGACGTTGGGTGAGGAGAGCACGGCGGCCAGGCCGAACGTCAGGGCCAGGATGATGACCCCGGCGATGGTGCCTTCCTTGAGGATGTCGTAGCGGCGGGTGGCCCCGCGCCACGGCGCCGCATCGGCGGCGGCCACCGCCCGGCGGCGCTGCCAGTAGCTGCCCCGGCCCGGGAGCCTGACGGTGTCCGGCAGCGGGTGGGTGACGCCGCGCACCCGGACCAGCAGGATGTGCGCCCCGATGATCGCGGTCAGCGCGATGGGCACCAGCACGATGTGCCACATCAGCATCTGGCCGAAGTTCATCGCGTTCCAGATCGCGCCGACCCCGGCCGCGTTGAAGGCATCCTTGCCACTGGTCGAGATCCATTGCGAGTCGAAGTTCTGTTGGGACAGGTAGCCGGTGAAGCACTCCACGACGGAGGCGGCGAACGCGACCACGCCGGTGATCCAGGTCCAGGCCCGCTTGCCGCGCCAGGCCGCCATCCAGAACTTGCCCCACAAGTGGATGACGAGCAGGGCCATGAACAGCTCGACGCTCCACAGGTGCAAGCTGTTACAGAAATGACCAGCCGGGTTGTACCGCCACCAGTCCGGGCCACCCAGCGCCAGCGCGAAACCGGACACGCAGGCCACCACGAACGCGGCCAGGCTGCCCACGCCGAAGACGTAGACCCAGGACCGCACGTAGCCGGGCTGCCGGTCAGGCAGCAGCTTGCCCGGCGGCAGCACCCGGGTGGCGAACCGGCGGACCCGGTTCGTCCACATGTCCCGGTCCTCGTCCGCGCCGTCGTCCGCGTCGCGGCCAGCCGGATCGGCCAGGTCGGCGGCCGGGGGATAGGTGCGCCCACGCGGGAACGGCAGGATCAGCGCCAGGCCGAAGATCACCACCATCACCGCGATAAGCACCAGGTTGGCCACCGAGACGGTGAAGATCGACCAGTGCAGGTACGTTCCCGGCTGGTCCAGGTTAATTGCTCCGGAAGCCATGTCTGCCGGCGGTTTCATGAGTTTCTCCTAATGGGCGCGCAGCACCATTCCGGGCACCACGATGTCCCGAATGCGCGGGCGTGCGACAGAGATATCAGTCACCTGCAGGCGGTGACCTTGGCCGCAATTGATAAGGGACCTTGGTCCGCAATTAGTTAAGGCTTAGTTAAGATCGCGGTGATCCGATTAAGGCCGGGCGCTTTACAGTGCGGCCGCGCGGGCCTGGAGTTCCGGGTTGACGATGCTGGCAGCCAGGGTGCGGGCCAGGGCCAGGTTGGCGAGGTCGCCCGCTTCGGCCTGGTAGATCAGCGCCCAGGCGGTGAATTCGGGCAGGTCCATCCGTAGCGCGTCCCGGTACAGCCGCCGGGCCAGCGGGGCGACCAGGCCGGGCTGCTCGCGTGCGGCGATCTCCAGGTGGCCCAGCGCCACGAATCCGGACACCCAGACGTAACGGTCCGGCACCCGGTCGCAGCGGCGCTGCGCGTCGGTGATCCACTCGGCGGCCGTCGCCCCGTCGCCGGTGCGCAGGGCCAGCAGCGCCAGCGCCCGCCCGGCCATCCCCTCCCAGCACGGGTCGCCCAGCTGGCAGGCCAGCGCGAACGCCTGCTCCGCGTCGTCGCGTGCCTCGCCGCACCGCCCCGCGGCGGCCAGGCACTGCGCCCGCAGCGCCTGTGGCCAGGGCAGGAACGCGTTCCAGCGCTCCTGGCCACAGATACCGATGCTGCGCTCGGCCGCCGCCTGGGCCTCGCCGGCCTGCCCGGCCAGCAGCAGCGAACGGGCCATCACCCCGGCTGACCAGGCCTCCTGGCGCCGGCTGCCGGCCGCTGCCGCGAGCTGCACGGAACGCGCCAGCAGCCGCACCGCCGCGTCGTGCCGCCCCTGGTCGGCCTCGTTCATGCCGCGCATGGCCAGCACCCGGGCGGTGAGCGCCGCGTCGCCAGCCGCCTCAGCCTGCACCGACGCCTCGCGCAGCGCGCGGCCCGCAGACGCCTGCCGCCCGGCGGAGCTCCTCCATCGACCGGGCCGCGCATCGGCCCCGGGCCAGCATGAGCCAGACGCTGAAGGCCGGGCAGTTGCGTGGCTCCACGCCCTCCAGCAGCTCCCCGCCGATCTCCGCCGCCGGCAGCGAACCGTCCCACAGCGCGCGCACATCCAGCCACAGCCCGCCGTCGGCCAGGCTGACCGGGTCGCCGCGCAGCAGCTCCGGGTTCTGGCAGCAGCGGCGCAGGTCGGCCAGGTACCAGCGGAGCGCCCCCAGCGGGTCATCCGCCTCGCAGAACAGCTCCGCGGCCAGCTCGCCCCGGGTCAGCGGCCGGTCCGCGAGGGCAACCCGGGCGAGCAGCGCCCAGGACTTCTGCCCCCGCGGCGGCCGGGCCGGCCGCCCGGCCGGATCCTGGATGCGCGGCCGCCCAAGCAGCCGCACCTGCAGGGTCACCGGCCGCGCGGCTCAGCCCGCGGCGGCCGCGGCCGGCTGCGCTTGCAGGGCATGCACATCGGCCGTGGTGAGACCGTTGCCCCCGATACCCCAGTCACCGCTGCGAACCTCCTCGACGAGGACCCAGGTGACCGGCCGGAGGTTCTCGCCCTCGATCTCGACCATCGTGTCGGTGATCTTATGGATCATCTCCTGCTTCTGCTGCTGAGTGAAGACTCCCTCGATCACCTTCACCGTGACCATCGGCATCGTGGTTCTCCTCCCTCGTTGTTACCCGTGCCGCCGACGATGCTCCCCGCCCGTGTGCGGCCGCGTGTGACCCTGTTCCTTTGCCGTCCTTTACTGAGTCAGGCGCGCGCTAGCGGATGGCAAAGGCCAGCGCGCTGCCCAGGCAGGCCAGGCCGACCACGATCCAGGTGACGTAGTCGTTCACCACGCCGCTCTGGAACCGCTGGATCGGCCGCACCAGTCCGGTACCCGGCTCGAAGCCGCGGTGCAGCAGCGGCAGCCGCCGCCAGTACAGCGCGAGATAAGCGAGCACCACCGCGCCGGCCGCCGAGCCCAGGCCGGTGAGCACGTCGGCCGTGGTGATGCCGGTGCTTTCCGCCGGGTACAGGGCGACCGGATGGGTGACCGGGGTGCCGAACAGCACCCAGGCGGTGTTGCCGGGCTCGTCCTGGAACCGGATCGCGGCCGCCTGCACGGCCGGCCCGAGCCGGGGCAGGAATCCGATGATGACCGCCGCGGCCACCAGCACGGCCGGTGGCACGATCATCGACAGCGGGGTGCGCTGCTTACCCTCGTCGGTCTCGCTGGTCTCCTCCGAGGACTCTTTGGCCATCTCCGTGGTCTCGCTGGGCGGGTCGCCGAGGCCGTAGAACACGCCGCCGGCCACCCGGAGCACGGCCCCGCCGACCAGCACCGAGCAGGCGATGAACACCACGGTGAGCCAGACCATGCCGCGGCTGGCGGCGCTGTCCTCGAGCCAGCCCTTGCCCAGGTAGGTGGTGAACGGCGGCAGGTCGGCCAGGCCGAACGCGGCCAGCGTGAACACCGCCCCGGTCACCGGCAGACGGCGGCCGCGGCCGTGCAGCCAGGGCTCGTTCACCGAGCCGAGCCGGTGCAGCACGATGCCCACGCACAGGAACAGCGCCGCCTTGACCAGGGCGTGGCCCAGCACGTAGACGGCCGCGCCGGCCAGCCCGAGCGGGGTGAGCAGGCCGATGCCGGCCAGGAACATGCCGGCATGGCTGATGGTGGAGAACGCGAGCAGCCGTTTCAGGTGCCGTTCCCGGAAGCAGAACAGCGCGCCCACCACCGCGGTCAGCACGCCGAGGGCGAGGAACGCGGCGGTGATCGTGGACCGGTGCCCGAGGGCCTGGCCGAACATGGACCAGTACACCCGGGCCACCCCGTACAGGCCGAGTTCCACCATGACGCCGGAGAACAGCACGCAGACCGGGGTGGGCGCGACCGCGTGCGCGTCGGCCAGCCAGAAGTGGAACGGCACGATCGCGCCCTTGACCAGCAGCCCGGCGATGATGAGCACGAACGCCACGACGACCAGCCCGTCCGGCCGGTGGGTGGCGATGTGCCGGCTGATCTGGGCCATGTTCAGCGCGCCGGTCCGGCCGTAGATCAGGGCGATGCCGGACAGCGACAGGTAGGCGCCGACGCTGTTGGTGATGGCGAAGTTCAGCGCACCCTGCAGCGAGCCGCGCTCCTCCGGCCGGTATGCGGTCAGCGCATAGGCCGCCACCCCCATCAGCTCGAACCAGACGAACAGGTCGAAGATGTCGCCGGTCAGGCAGAACCCGGTCATGCCGGCCAGGAAGGCCAGCATCAGCACCTGGAAGTAGCTGCCGATCCGCGCGAAATACCGCCAGGAGAAGATCATCGAGGCGGTGACCAGGACCGCGGCCAGGCAGGCCAGGCCCGCGTTGAGCGGGCCCACCGCGTAGTCGATGCCGATCGCGACGCCGTGGTGCGGGTGGAAGCCGGCGAACCAGTAGACCTGGTCCCGGTGCGCCACCTGGATCAGGATGGCGATCAGCAGGCCGGCCACGGCTGCGCTGGTCAGGATGGCGGCGCCGTCCAGCACCCGCCGCCGCGCCCGGCCGAGCAGCGGGTTCAGCGCCGCGATCAGCGCCGCCATCAGCAGCGGCGTGACGGTGGCGAGCGGGAGCAACTGGTCCACGACGGCCGCCGTCAGCCCTTGAGCTGGACGAGCTCTTGCGGGTCGAGGGTGCCGAACCGCTTCTGGGCCTGCACCGCCAGGGCGAGCAGCAGCGCGGTCACCGCGGCCTCGACCACCACGTCGGTCAGCGCCAGCGCCTGCACCACCGGGTCCACCGCCGGGGTGTGCACCGGGACGTCAAAGAAGTAGGGCGCCACCGCGCCGGTCCGGTAACCCACCCCGAGCAGCAGCACGTAGGTTGACGACTGCACCACGATCAGGCAGACGATCTGGTGCACCAGGTGGCGGCTGGTCACGATGCCATACAGGCCGACGCCGAGGATCCAGACCACCACCACGAACGGGAAGATGTGCATCACCGGTCTCCCTGCTGCACCAGGAGGGTCTGCTCGACCAGTTCGCCGACGATCAGGATGAACGCCGCGGCCACCTCCAGCCCGACGAAGAAGCTGATCAGCGCGATCGTGCCGGACGAGCTGACGGCGCCCGGCACGGCGCCCAGGCCGAGGAAGTTCTTCAGGTAGGGCAGTCCCAGCGCCACCGCGGTGAGCCCGACGGCGGCGAAACCGCCGGCCCCGACCGCCTCGACCGCGTCGATGACGTCGGCCGGGCTGATCCGCCGGAAGAGCAGGAACTCGCCGCCCAGGTAGACCAGCATCAGGCTGGTAGCCAGCACCACCCCACCCTGGAAGCCACCGGACGGGGTGGTCTGCGCGTGCGCGGCGAGCCACCAGCCGAGCACGATAACCGGCCCGGTGAACAGCAGGGCGACCAGCCGGACGGCGTCGGTGGCCGGCGGGATCGACCAGTCCTCGCCCGGCTTATCCGGATCCCGTTCCCGCTCGCTGCGCAGCTGCCGCAGCACCACGGCCATCCCGGCGACGGCGACGAACAGGATGAACTCCTCGCCCACGGTGTCGAAGCCGCGGTATTCGAAGTTGACCGCGGAGACCACGCCGGTGGCGTTGGTCTGGGCCACCGCGATCCGGTTGATGATGTAGCCGTACGGGCCGGGGTAGTTGCCGAAGCCGGGCAGCCCGGACAGGCCCCACAGATAGAACGCGGCCAGCCCGGCCAGCCCGGCCAGGAAGACCCAGCGGCGCTGCCCGGAGCTCATTTCTCCCGCCGCCTGATCTTGGCCAGGGCGAGCAGCAGCAGCATGGGCAACGCCACCGCCCCGATGGTGAGCTCGGACAGCGTGACGTCGGGCGCCTGGAACACCAGGAACAGCACGGCCAGCAGCAGGCCGTACCCGGACAGCACGATCACCTGCCGGGGCAGATCCCGGACCAACACCACGGCGGTGGCCCCCGCGGCCACCAGAACCAGCACCGTCACCTGGAGCACGTCCATCAGGGGCAGCGGGATCGTGTACGGGGTGACCACGGCCAGCAGATGCGGGTCAGTCATCGCCGCCTCCCCGGGCCGGGCCCGCGGCGGACGGCTCGCGGGCCTGCCCGGCCTGGCCGCGGCTGCCTCGCCAGTCACCTTCTGCCCTGATCCGCGCGGCCCGGATCGTCGCATGGGTAAGCACCGGGCCACCTGCCAGGACGAAAACCAGCGCCAGCCACGTCTGCGCGGAGTCCTCGGTGAATCCCGACTGGACCAGGACGGCCAGCCCGACCACGACCGGCGCGACCACGGCCACCGGGCTCACGTAATGCAGTTTCTGGTACGGGTCCCCCATGACCAGGATGCCGACCGAGGAGGCGAGCACGATGAGCGCGGCCAGGCCGAGCAGCAGGTAGACGATGATCTCCCGGGGGCTCACAGCCAGCGCTCCAGGAACCGGGCGAAGACCAGCCCGCTGCCGAACATCAGCACCGCGAGCAGCACGCCCAGCTCGAACTCACCGGACCGCTTGAACCCCTCGGCCAGCAGGATCAGCACCATCACGACGATGGCGCTGATCGCCTCGTAGGCGACCAGTGCGTCCATGACCTTCCCCCGGACGACCACGATTCCGCACGGGATGACGGCGGCCAGCATGGCGATGGCGGCGATCACGAAGCCATTCACTGCTCCGCCTCTCCCTGGTTGACCACGAGCTGGTGGATGATCATGACGTCACGCTCCCGGTCGATGCCGAGCACGAACGTGTTGGGTGCGACCGACGTGCCGGCGACCAGCAGCGCGCGCCGGGTCTTCCCGGCGGCCGCCTCATCCCCGTAGCGGGCCGGCAGCTCGCGGAATCCGCTGGGTGGTTCCTCGCCCCGGGCCAGCCGCCGGTACAGCGCCGCGAAGACGATCCCCGTGTCCCGGGCCACCTCCCTGGGCAGCCTGAACGCCAGTGCCGCCCACTCGATCCGCATCCGCAGCCGGGTCGCCGCCTGGTAGGTGACCAGCTCGGCCAGGAGTGCTCCGATGGCCGCCGCCCCCGCCCCCGCCAGCAGCTCATCGGTGGCGATCGAGTCGTCCAGGATGACCCAGAACGACATCAGGAGCACCCACCAGGTCAGCCACGCGCCGACCCGGCGGGCCAGCGGGACCTGATGCGGCGGCCGATTCCCGTGAGCCACCCGCCCCTGCTACCCGGCTGGCACCCGGCAAACCAGGCGGATCAGTCCGGGGAGCGCCGGGTGGCGCTGTCGGCCGGGAGCCCGGCCAGGGCCAGGATGGTTTCCACCGAGCTGCCGGGCTCGGCTAGCAGGGTCAGTTCCCGGTGGTGGGCGTTCAATTGCTGGCTGATTTGGTAGAGGGTACGGACGCCGGCGCTGGTCAGGAGCGTTACCTGGCGCAGGTCGACGGTGAGCGGCAGGGTGCCGCCGCGGCAGGCGGCCAGCAGCTGCCCGGCCAGCCGGTCAGCGGTCGTGCTGTCGAGCGGCCCGGACACGGTAGCCGTCGCGGACGGACCGTCCAGGCCGGCCACCACCTGGAACGGCAGGGCGGGCGTCTGGGCGCCCGGCTCGGTCACCGCGGGGGCGGCCAGGATGGCGGGCCTGGTCAGCTGATGCCGCAGTGTCACCGCGGTGCCGCGGGTCCCGGGCGGGTCGGCGGCGTCCTGCGGCAGGTGCTGCACCTGCAGCTGATCCACCACCTGGGCGGCGACCATCAGGCCCTGGCCACGCCATGGGATGCCCGGGTCAGGGGCGCGCCAGATGCCGTGGTTGACGATCCGGCACTCGAATGTCCCGGTGCCGCTCACCGCGGCATCCAGGCAGACCACCCCGGACCGGCCAGCTGGGTAGGCGTGCTCGACGGCGTTGGTGATGATCTCGGTCACCGCGAGCAGCAGCGCGTCGTAGCTGCGCAGCAGCGGGTCCAGCTGGCTGAGCCAGCCGCTGAGCGAACGCCGCATGGCCCGCACGGTCCCGGTCTCGGCCGGCAACTCGAGGTGCAGCTCCGGGGCTGGCCCGGGACGCCACTGCGCGGCCAGCGTGGCGACATCGTCGCGGTAGCCGGCGCCGGCCAGCAGGTCCACGGTCAGCTGGCAGAGCCGGTCAGCGGCGGTGGCGGCGGTCGCCGCGGGCACGGTCTGGTCGGCGATGGCGTCCGTGGCCACTTTGACCAGGTCCGCCAGCCCTTCTTCCGGGGTTCGGGCCGGCCGCCTGGTCAGCCCGTTGCTGTACAGCAGCACGAACTCACCAGGCTGCAGGGACACCCGGGCCAGCACTGGTGCTGAGCCGGTGCCCAGCGGGCCGGCGCCGGTGCCGGGCAGGAACCGTGCGGCCCGGCCGCTGCTGACCAGCAGTGGTGCCTCGTGCCCGCAGGTGGCGTACTGCAGCGTGCCATCGGCCGGATCAAGGACGGCCAGCACCAGCGTCGCCGCGCGTAGCTCCGGAAACCGGGTCGCGAACGCGTCCGCCCGGCCGAGCACGGTCGCCAGGCCGGGCTCGCCGACGAGCAGATCGTTCAGCACGGCGCGTAGCTGGCCCATCGCCGCCGCGGCGGCCACCCCGTGACCGGCCACGTCACCGACCATCAGGGCAACCGAGCCGGTGGCCAGCGGCACCGCGTCGAACCAGTCCCCGCCCGCGGCCGCGTCCTCGGCAGCCGCCAGGTAGCGCGCCGCGATCCTGGCCTGGGGCAGCACCGGCAGCGCCGCGGGAAGCAGCGCCGCCTGGATCTCCGGCAGTGTGGCCCGGGCCTGCTGCTGGCTGAGTGGAGCAGGCCGTGCCGTGGGTTTCTGGCCAGACCGCGGGGCGTCAAGAGACTGCTGGACATCGCGGTACACCCGCATCGCCTGGTCCAGGCCGGTGAGCTGGAGGACCCGGGCCACCGGTGAATCCCCGAGGGCGATGCGCAGTTCGGTGCCGCTGGCGGCGCTCTGCTCGGCGGCGCGTGCTACCGCCTGCACGCCCGCCGAGTCACAGAATGTGGTGCTGGTCAGGTCGGCAGTGATCAGGTCCGGGCGTTCGCTGAGCACGGCGGACAGCTGGCCCGCCACCGCCGCGGAGTTGGCCGCGTCGATCTCGGTGGGCATGGTCACCACCACATGCCGCTCTGACCAGCGAACCGCCAGCTCCTCGGTGGTCATCGCGCACCCGCCGGCCGGCGGAGCAGGAGCAGCGCGACGTCGTCGTTATGCGTGGTGTAGCCGGCCATGGCCAGCATGATCGCGGCGCAGCCAGTCTCCGGGTCGGCTGCGGAGACAGCCGCGGATAGCCGCGCGATGCCGTCGTCGATGGACCGGTCGCGGCGTTCCACCAGCCCGTCGGTGTACAGGCAGAGCACCGCGCCGGGCGGCAGGTCCATGGTGCGCACCCGCCGGGGAGCCGGGCTGGCCATGCCGATGAGCACGCTGGGCGGGACCTCGGCCGGCTCGGCTGGCTGGCCCGGGTAGGCGATCACGGGCGGCAGATGACCGGCCGAGGACACCCGCATCTGCTCCAGCGACGGGCTGATCATGGCGCACAGCACGCTCGCCATCGCATCCGGCTCGAAATGGCGCATCTTCCGGCTCAGCCGTTCCAGCACCTCGCCGGGGTCATCGGACTCCAGCGCGTAGGCACGCAGCGCACTGCGCATCCGGCCCATGACCACGGCCGCGTGCAGGCCGGTGCCAGTCACATCGCCGATCACCGCGCACACGTGCCCGGAGGGCAGGCGGAATACGTCATACCAGTCGCCGCCGACGTTGCCGCTGCCCGGTACGTAACGGGCCGCCATCTCCAGGCCACCGATCTCGGGGAGCGCGGACGGCAGCAGGCTGCGCTGCAGGACGGTGGCGGTCGCCCGGTCAAGCTGTGTGTACAGGGCCTGCACGGCCACGGCCGCACGATCGGCGGCCAGTTGCAGCAGATCCACGTCCTGGTCGGTGAAGACGCGGCCGGTCAGCGTGCCGACATGCAGCACGCCGATCACCGCGCCCTCGGCCCGCAGCGGGGCACCCGCCAGGGACCGGATTCCCTTGGCCAGCAAGATGGGGTTGACCACCTTGGTGTGATCCACGTGGTTCAAGACCACTGGCTGACCCCGCTCGGCGATCCGCCCGGCGAATCCCCGGCCCATCGGGACCCGGGTGCCCTGCTCAACCTCTTCTTCCAGACCGCTCGCTGCCGTCGCGACGAGCTGGCCATTCGGTCCGTCGAGCAGCAGCACCGCCGCAGTGTCCGCCTGCAGGATGTCTTTGACCCGGTCGACCAGTGCATCCAGCACGCCCTGCGGGTCCAGCGCGGACAGCGCCGCATCGGTAATGGACTGGATGTCACGGAGCTTGTCGGCCAGTTCCGGCGCGGCGGCCAGCCCGTTCAGGGCACCGCCAGCCTTGTCCTGGGGCTGCCGGACCGGGTCCCGGCCCGCGGCGCCATGCTGGCTCTCATCCTCGCGCAACAGCCCGTACGCCTCTCTCCGCGGTCAGGTGACACCACTGGGACGACGGGCCTGCCTGATCGGGTGCGGCCGGCCGCAACGGCTGACCCGGCCATCTGCCCAGCATTCCGCCCATTTAACATGCCGCCGGCCCGGCGGCGTTAGTGATCCCTGATGGCCGGCCCGGTCATCGGTTCTCTCCTGCTCAGGGCCCTCGAGTTCATTGTCTGTTAATGGTGCCGCAAAGCTGGGTGGCGCGGAGCGGCTACGCAGGGCCGGCCGGTGATAGGTTCCTGTCGTGTCTGCGCCTGATGTCCGCGCGCCCGGCCAGGCCGGGCCGGCGGCGGGTGAGCCGCCGGCGCCGGGCCAGGGCGTCCGGGACGCGCTCGCCGATCTGTTCCCGGCGCCGGCCGAGCCAGCCCCCCGGGCTGGCCTCCCGCGCTGGGCGTTCATCCTGCTCCAGATCGCGGTTATCGCCCTCGGCGCGCTGGTCATGCTGGCCCGTATCGGCGGCAACAAGCCGGCCTGGGACCGGGTCTGGGCCGAAGACCCGGGCATCTACCTGCCCTGGGCGCTCTCGCACCCCTGGCACCTGCTGCAGTCCTATGGCGGGTACCTGCAGCTGGCCCCGCGGCTGATCGGCCAGATCGCCGCGATTGTGCCGATCAGGGACGCCTCGGTGGTGTTCGCGGCCGGCGGCGCCCTGGTCGCCTCCGCCTGCGCGCTGTTCGCCTACCACGCCAGCGCTGGGCAGGTCAGCTCGCGCTGGCTGCGCGCGCTGATCGGCCTGTCCGTGCTGCTGCTGCCGGTGGCGCAACTGGAGATCGCCGACAACGGCGTCAATACCATCTGGTACCTGCTCGTCGCGCTGTTCTGGGCCGCGCTGTGGCGGCCCCGCAGTACGTCCGGGGCGGTAGTCGCCGCGGTCGTGGCGTTCTTCGCCGCCACCGCCAGTTCGCTCGCCCTGCTGTTCGTGCCGCTGCTCGCGGCCCGGGCGTTCGTGGTGCCCCGGCGGCGGCGCGAGCACGCGGTGACCGTCGGCTACGCGGTGGGCCTGGTGCTGCAGCTCGCGGTCATCGCGACCAGCCACCTGTCCCGGCTGCGGCCGCACAACCCGGTCAACGCGATGCTCTTCTACGCGCACGAGGTGCTGCTGCCCGCGCTGGGCTGGCACATCTCCTGGCACCTGCGCGACCTGCTCGGGTGGAATGGCGCCACCGCGCTGGTCGGCGGGCTGATCCTGATCGTGCTCGCCGCCGCGGCGATCACCCAGCCCGGCCGGTGCCGGGTGTTCGTGGTCGCGGCCGTGGCCTACGGCCTGTTGTTCACGGCGGTCACCTCGGCGCTGGCCTGGGGCGGGCCGGGCCAGCGGGTCACCGTCCGGTTTGAACACGGCGCCCGGTACTCCACGCTGCCCATCCTGCTGCTCGACGCGGCGCTGATCGTCGCGGCCGACACCTATGCGCGCCGGTGGTGGCCGCGCCCCAAGGCGATCGCCGCGGTCGCCGTGCTGGTGGCGGTGCTGGCCACGGGCTGGGGCACGGACTTCCGCTACCCGGTCCGGCGCTACGCCGGGCCGGCCTCGAACTGGGCGCTGACCGCCGACCGGTGGCTCCGGTACTGCCACCACAAGCCGGCCGGGACGATCACGGTGAAGTTCACCGACTGGTGGGGGATGGGGCCGACCAACCTGGCTACCACGTTCAGCTGCTCGAACCTGCGCCGCTGACACCGGCGGTCCGCCGCCGGTTTGCGGAACCATGCGGGGGTCGGCAGAATGGGAGCCCGGCGATGAGGCTCGCCGATCAACCGCAGGCATCCGCCCTGCTGATGGCCTCTACCACGTAGTCCCGCCATGCGGGCACATGGGAGAGGAGACCGTCGTATGGATGCCGGCATGGAGCCCGACGGCAACCATCTGAGGGGCAGCCGGCCCGGTCGTGCGGTGGCTGCCCGGTGAGCCTGGTGTTGCCTATCCCGCTGGTCCAGGCCCTGCAAGTCGTCACGATCGCCGCCGCCGCGCCCGGAGTGTCCGGGGTCATTGCCAAGGTCGAGGCCAGGATGCAGGGCCGGGCCGGGCCGCGGGTGCTGCAGCCCTACTACGACCTGGGCAAGCTGTTCCGCAAAGAGGCGCTGGCCCCGGTGGGCGCGAGCTGGGTGTTCCTGGCCGCGCCGCTGGGCGCGATGACCTGCTACCTGACGGTGCCGCTGCTCATCCCGGTGCTGACCACGTTCGGGCTGCCGCTGGGCTACATGGGCGACATCCTGGGCGGCGGATTCATCCTGTCGCTGGCCAGCTTCCTGGTCGCGGTGGCCGCGCTGGAGACCGGCAGTCCCTACGCCCAGCTGGGCGCCAGCCGGGCCAAGACGTTCGGCGCGATCACCGAGCCGGTCATCCTGTTCGTGGTGTTCGCCGTGGCCCTCATCACGGGCACCGACCTGCCGTACGCGCTGGCTGCGACGGTCCGGTCCTCGGCCAGCCAGATCATCCGCCCGGCGCACCTGCTGGCGGCGGCCGCCCTGTTCATGGTCATCCTGTACGAGACCGGCCGGATCCCGGTGGAGACGCATACCGGCACGAACGAGTTCGGGATGATCGAAGAGGCCCGCCCGTTCGAGCACTCCGGCCCCTACTTCGCGCTGCTGAAGTGGGGCTCGGCGATGAAGCAGCTGATCCTGTACACGATCCTGCTCAACGTGTTCGTCGCGCCGTGGGGGCTGGCCGCGACGGCACAGGCCGGGGCGGTGCTGCTGGCCATCGTCGCGCTGGTGGCCAAGGCGGCCGCCCTCGGCCTGGTCGTGGCCACGATCGACAACTCGTTCGCCAAGCTCCGCCTGTTCAAGATCACTGAGTTCGCGGCTGGTGCGTTCCTGCTGGCTGTGCTCGGGGTCTTCACCCTTTACCTGGGAGGTGGCTGATGGCTGCTGTCCCAACCGTGGCACCGCCGGGCGTGTTCTCCGGCACCGCGAACGTGATCGCGGTGGGCGTGCTGCTGCTGGAATTCGGCATGTTCCGCCAGGCACTGCTGCGTGACCAGGTGCGGCTGTACGCGGCGCAGGCCGGGCTGATCTCGGTGCTGGCCGTGGTGGTCGCGGCCGTCCGGCACCTGCCCGACCTGTACGCCCTGGCCGGGCTGTCCTTCGCGCTCAAGGTCGTGATCGTCCCGGTCGTGCTGCGGCGGCTGCTGCGCGGGCTTGGCGCCCGCGGCGGGGGACCAGGCTGGACGGATATCGCCGGCAGCGGCTCGCTGGGCCTGGCCACCACCGTGCTGCTGGCCATCGGCGTGGCCGCGTTCGGGGTGTTCAGCATCGCGGCACTGGGCCTGCGCAGCCCGGTGCTGCCGGGCACCGCGCTGTCCATCTCGGTGGCGGTCATCCTGGTGGCCTTCGTGCTGATGATCACGAGGCGGGACGTGGCCTCCCAGGCGATCGGCCTGCTTTCCCTGGAGAACGGGGTGTCGCTGACATCGCTGGTGGTGGCGGCCGGGCTGCCGCTGTTCCTGGAGATCGCCTTCCTGTTCGACCTGCTGGTCGCGGTGGTGGTGTTCGGGCTGCTGATCCGGGTGCATCACGGCCGGGCCGACTCGCTGTCCACCACCGAACTGACCAGCCTGCGGGGGTGAGGCGATGCTCGCCGTCATGGTCCTGATCCTGGTTCTGCCGCTGGCCGCCACGGCCGGCTGTGTCTGGGCACCGCAGCGGGTGCGCGGGCTGGTCACCGTGGTCAGTGGGCTGGCCTGCCTTGGCCTGGTGATCGCCGTCGCGGCCACCGCCGCGCACCGCGACGTGGGCTATGCGGGCGTGCTGCGGGCCGACGCTCTGTCAGCGGTGTTCCTGCTGGCCACCGGCTTCCTCTATGCGGCGGTCGCGGTCTACTCGGTCGGCTACCTGGCGCACGGCGCCACCAGCACCAGGTACTCGCGCCGGTTCTGGGCCGGGCTGAACATCTTCGCCTGGGCCATGCTGGCCGCGCCGCTGATGAACAGCCTGGCCCTGCTGTGGATCGCGATCGAGGTGACCACGGTCATCTCCGCGCTGCTGGTGGCGATCGAGGACACCGACGGGGCCGCGGAGGCGGCGTGGAAATACGTGCTGATCGCATCGGCTGGGCTGGGGCTCGCGCTGCTGGCGACGATCTTCGCCTATTACGCCGGCGCACAGCTGCTGGGCCAGTCCTACGATCTGGCGTTCAGTCAAATCATCCCGGTCGCTGGCCGGCTGCCGCACGCTCCGGTGCAGCTGGCATTCGTGCTGGCCGTGCTGGGGTACGGCACCAAGATGGGCCTGTTCCCGGTGCATACCTGGCTGCCGGACGCGCATTCGGAGGCGCCGACGCCGGTGTCGGCGCTGCTGTCCGGCTCGCTGCTCGCGATCAGCTTCTATGCCATCCTGCGCTTCTACCAGGTGTCGGCGGCGGCGCTCGGGCCGCGCTTCCCGCGCGACGTGCTGCTGGTGTTCGGCGTGGCCTCGCTGCTGCTGGCCGCGCTGTATCTGTTCGGCCAGCGGGACATCAAGCGGATGCTGGCCTACTCCAGCGTCGAGCACATGGGCATCCTGGCCATCGGGGTCAGCTTCGGCGCGCCGATCGCGCTGGCCGGCGTGCTGCTGCACGTGCTGGCGCACGCGGCGGCCAAGGGCAACGCGTTCATGGGGGCCGGGGTGCTGGTACACAAGTTCGGCACCAAACGGCTCGCCGCCATGCGCGGCGGGCTGGACGTGCTGCCGTGGAGCGGGCCGCTGTTCCTGCTGGCCATCCTGGCGCTGGGCGCGATGCCGCCGTTCGGCATCTTCCGCAGCGAGTTCGAGATCGTCGAAGGCGGGTTCGCCTCGGCCAGCACGGTCACCGCGGCCATCCTCATCATCGGCGTGACCGTGGCGTTCTTCGGCCTGGCCGCGACCACGACCCAGATCCTGCTGGTCCCGCGGACGCCGCCGGTCCGCCCGCCCGCCGTGCCCGCCCCGGCGCTGGCCACGGTGGGTGCCGACGGCACGGCGTCCCCGCAGGCGGACGGCGCCGCGGCCCCGCGAGCGCCTGAGCCTTCCTCGGAAGCTGCGGCGGCCGCGGTGCCGCGGGGCGAGCCGAGCGCCTGGATGGTCGTCCCCGTGCTGGCCGGGGCCCTGGTGCTGCTGGTCCTGGGCGTGCACCCGCCAGCCGACCTGACCGGCCTGCTGGCCCGGGCCGTCCGTGAGCTGAGCGGGGTGCGCTGATGACGACCGGAACCGACACGGTCCTGGGCAGCGTCCCGGACCTGTGGGATGAGGTGACCCGCCGGGTGGCGGTCGGCGGCCGGTTCGCCGACCTGTTCGGCACCGCCCGGCCGGACGGCCTGCTGCTGACCGCGCACGTGGTCGGCCCGGACGGCGTGGAGACGTGGCAGGCGCTGCTGCCCCCCGGGACGGCGAGCTACCCGGCGCTGACCCCGCGGCTGGGCGCGGCGTTCTGGTACGAGCGGGAGATCCATGACCTGTTCGGCGTCGTTCCGGACGGGCACCCACGGCTGCAGCCGCTGATCCTGGCCGGCTCGCCCGGGCCGCTGCCCAGCCACGTGGCCGGGCCCGGGCTGTTCACGATCCCGCACGGCCCGGTCCGCTCGGGCGTGGTGGAGTCCATCGAGTACCTGGTGGAAACCCCTGGTGAGGACATCCCGCACCTGAACATGCGGGTGTTCTACAAGCACCGCGGGATGGAAGCGCGCTACGCGGGCATGGCGGCCGCCGACGGTGTCCTGCTGGCCGAGCGCACCGAGGGGATCGCCACGGTCGCGCATGCGCTGGCTTACTGCCACGCGCTGGAGCGGATGGCCGGCGCCGAGGTGCCATGGGCGGCCGGGCTTATCCGCGTCGTACACGCCGAACTGGAACGCCTCGCCTGCCACCTCGACGTCATCCTCCGGCTGGCCGACGGCGCCGGGCTGGCCGTGGCGACGGCCCGGTTCGGCTGGCACAAGGAACAGGTGCTGCGCCTGGTCAGCGACCTGTGCGGGAGCAGGTTCGGCCGGGGCGCGGTCGTCCCCGGCGGGGTCCGCGCCGCCCCCGCGCTCGGCCCGGCCCGCCTACTGGCCGCGGTGGGCGAACTCGACCGGCGGCTCGGCGTGGACCTGCGCGTGCTGACCGGGACCGCGTCGTTCCTGGACCGGCTGCGCCGGACCGGGCCACTCACCCCGGAACGGGCCGCCGAGCACGGTGCGCTCGGCCCGATCGGGCGCGCCTCCGGGAGCACCGATGATGCGCGGCAGGCCCGGCTCTACGACGGGTACGGAGCGCTGGCCGTGCGGACCGCCAGCCGGAGGGACGGTGACGCGCTGGCCCGGCTGGACGTCCGGGTGACGGAGATCGCGCAGTCCTTCCACCTGCTCCGCCAGGCGGCCGACGAACTGGCCGGCCCGGCCGGTGCCGGGGCCAGCGCGGCGCTGCGGGTGCCGTGCGAGGTCGTGGCCGGGCGGGACGTGGGCTGGGCCGAGGCACCGCAGGGTGAAGTGCTGTACGACGTGTCCGTGTCTGGCGGGCGGATCACCCGGTGCCGGGCCCGCTCCGCGTCCTTTCACAACCTGGTCCTCATGCACGAGGTGTTCGCCGGTGACATCCTGACCGACTTCCCATTCATCGAGGCCAGCTTCGGGCTGTCCGTGGCGGGCGTGGCGCGGTGAGCGGGGTGACCAGTTAGATGTGGGCGCTACGCGGTCTGCGCAACGGCGTGCTCACCACCCGGTGGCCCGCCCGGCCCGACGACTACGCGGCCAGCACCCGGGGCCCGGCCACCGTGCTGACCCCGGGCAGCCAGCCGCCCTCGCAGAACGGCCAGGCCAGCCTGGCCGGGCTCTGCCCAACCGGCGCGATCAGCCAGGACGGCCGCGGCGCGGTCACGCTGGATCAGGGCCAATGCATCCAGTGCGGCCGGTGTGTGGCCGCCCGGCCGGACCTGTTCGGCTGGCAGCACGGCCCGGGCAGCGCGGCGCTGACCCGCCCCGGCCTGGTCGTCCCGCCGACGGCGGAAACGGCCGAGGCACTGGCCACGGTTCGCCGCGGCCTGCGGGCCCGGACCCGGGCGCTGCGCCGGTCGGTCCACCTGCGGCACGTGGACGCGGGGTCCGACGGCACCGAGGAGTGGGAGATCCTGGCCCTGCTCAACCCGGTGTACGACATCCACCGGCTCGGCATGTTCTTCACCGCCAGCCCGCGGCACGCGGACGTGCTCCTCGTCACCGGTGCCGGGGTGAGCGGCATGCACGAGCCGCTGCGGCAGACCTACGACGCGATGCCGCATCCCAAGGTGGTGATCGCGGTGGGCACCGACGCGGTCAGCGGGGGGTTGGTCGGCCCCTCGGTGGCCAGGCCGCCCGCCGCGGCGGGCGGCGGGGTCGGCGGCATCGTCCCGGTCAACGTGTGGCTGCCCGGGTCGCCGCCCAGCCCGTTCAGCCTCCTCTATGCGCTGCTGCTGGCGCTGGGACGGCTGCCCGCTGCGGAAGGTGGCTCACGATGACGGCATTCTCCGCGGTGTTCCTGGCCGGCCTGGTCCTGCTGGCTGCCGCCGCAGCCGCTGACCTGGTGTGGGGCGTCCGCTGGCGGCGGCTGGTTACGGTGCCCTACCTGGCCGGCGCGGCCGGGTCGGCGTGCCTGGCCGTGGCCGGGGGCGCCGCGCTGGCCGGCCAGACCGTGGCACTGCGGGTCACCGGGCTGCTCGGCCCGGGCACGACCGGGCCGGCCGCCGATCCGCTGTCCGGCCTGTTCCTGCTCATCGCGTTCGGCGCCGCGGTGCCCATCTCGCTGGCCCTGGTGAGCTGGGCGCCCAGCCCGCGCGGCCCGCGGCGCCGTGGCCTGGCCGCGGCGTACGCGCTGGCCCTCGGCGCGGTCGCGGTGGTGCTGACCGCGACCGACGCGTTCACGCTGCTGTTCGCCTGGGAATCGGTCACGCTCGCCTTCTACCTGCTGGCCGGGTTCCGCCGGGAGCGGCCCAGGCGCCCGGCGTCCGCGCTGATCACCCTGGTCTTCGGCCGGGTCAGCGGGGTGTGCCTGCTGGCCGGCCTGCTGCTGCTGGCCAGCCATGCGCACTCGCTGACGCTGATCTCGCTGGCCCAGGTCCGGCCGGGAGCGCTGCGCTCGGCCGCCGAGGTGCTGCTGCTGCTCGGCTTCGTGATCAAGGTCGGGCTGGTGCCGTTCCAGGTCTGGCTGCCCCGCGGCTACGCCGCGGCCACCGGCCCGGCCCGCGCGATCATGGCCGGGGTCGCGGTCAACGTGGGCTTCTATGGTCTGTGGCGGACCCTGGCACTACTTGGCCCGCCGCCGGCCGGGGTCACCGGGGTGCTGCTGGTCCTGGCCGGCCTGACCGCCGTGCTCGGGATCGCCCAGGCCGCGGTGCAGCCCGGGCTGCAGCGGGTCATCGCCTACTCCAGCGTGGAGAACTCCGGGCTGATCCTGGCCGGGTTCGGCGTGGCCCTGGTCGGCGCGGCCCTGCACAACCACGGGCTGCTGGCCGTCGGGCTGCTCGCGGCGACGCTGCAGATCGTCGCGCACACCGTGGCCAAGTCGCTGCTGTTCACCGCCAGCGCGCAGATCCAGGCGGCCGACGGCAGGGACAACCTGGATGACCTGCGCGGCACCGTGCGGCGGCGGCCGTGGAGCGGGACCGGGCTGGCCATCGGCAGCCTCACCCTGGCCGGGCTGCCGCCCACCGCCGGATTCGTGTCCGAGTGGTTCCTGCTGGAATCGCTCATGCAGCAGTTCCGGGTCCCCGGCCTCGGCGACCGCCTAGTGCTGGCCATCACCGGCGCGGCGGTCGCGCTGACCGCCGGTTTCGCGGGGGTGACGTTTGTCCGCCTGGTCGGCCTGGTCGTGCTGGGCAAGCCGGAGCCCACCGGCGCGCCCGGCCCGCGGGACTACGGGCCGCTGGGCCGGGCCGGGATCGGGCTGCTCGGCCTGGCCTGCCTGGCCATCGCCGCGCTGACCCCACTGGAGATCCGGGTCATCGCGGCCGGGCTGGCCCCGGTCGTGCCCAGCAGCGCGGTGCTGAGCGCGCTGGGCTCTCCGTGGGTGCTGCGGCCGGTCTTCGCCGGGTTCTCCATCTTGTCGCCGTCCTGGCTCTGGCTGGTCATGCCCGCGCTGTTCGCCCTGGTTGTTGTCGGCGCCTGGGCGCTGTCCGGGCGACGTCTGCTCCGGGTGCGCCGCGTCGAGCCGTGGCTGTCGGCCACGGCCGGGGTGTCCGGGCGGGACAGTTACACTGCGTTCGGCTTCGCCAACCCGACCCGCCGGGTGCTCGCCGCCGCCCTGCACACCAAGGCCGAGGTGCGGGAAATCGGCGGCCAGCCTCAGCCGGTCAGCGAAGCCGACGCGCTCGCGGGCGACGTCGATGCGGAAGTCCTGCCGGAGTCCGGCCGCCCGGACGAGGTGGCCACCCGGGGTCCGCACATCTGGTACCGCTCCGACGTCATCGAGGTGGTGGAGGAGTACCTGTACCGCCCGGTGCGGCGCCCGTTCCTGCGCCTGGTCCGGCTGGCCAAGCGGCTGCAGTCCGGCCGCCTAGACGCGTACCTGGCCTACATGCTGTTCGCCCTGATCGCGCTGCTGGCCGTGGTCACCGCGGTGCACTGAGGCGCGGCTTGACCCTGGGCGGCCGCCCGGCCAGACTCGGACGTGGCGATGCGGGCGCGGCCGAGATCGAGCGGTCCGGGCGGCCCCGGCTGGCCGAGCTGGCCGTGGCGGCGGCGGAGTCCTGGCGGCAGCGGCAGGCGGCGCGGTTGGAGGAGGGTCTCGCCCGGCTGGACGCACGGATGATCGAGGACCTGCGGGCCGAGCTGGCCGCGGTGCGGGCGGCCGCGGCCGACCTGCTCGGCCTGGCCCTCGCCATGCCCGCAGGTGCCGAGCGGCTGGGCCCCGGATCTGCGCTTCTTCTACCTGGTCGCGGAGAACACTGGGCAGACCGAGCTGCTGGCCGGTGCCATCCGGCGGCACCTGCCCGTCGAGGCCGGGCGCCGCCGCGCCCGCGCGTACCTCCGCCGGGAGGTGGATGAGTTGGTGCCCCGGCTCATCGGGCGGGCCCGGGCTGACCTGCAGTACCGGCTGGCTGAGGCCACCCGGCAACTGGCCCGCGCAACGACGGCCCGCTACACCGAGGGCACCGGCCGGCTGGAGAACGCACTGCAGAGCGCGACGGCCCGCTGGGAGACCACGGCCGGGCGGACCGCGCAGCAGGACCACGAACTGGCCACCCGGCAGCAGGCCCTCGACCGCATCGGCGCGCTACTGGATGAAGCCAGCGCTAGGGGCGACCCGGCCGTCGCTCAGCCAGCCGCCGACCGGTCCAGGTCCGCGGCGAACACACGCTGGTAAACGTCCTCGCCGCGGCTCGCGCGGGCCTGGCCCAGGGTGGTGCCCTAGAATGACGCCAGTGGCACAGCCACTCGGTGGTGGATCCCGCCGATGCTCTGCGCGGGCGGCATGCGCGCGAGTTCCCTTGCCTGCTGGCCAATGGGTCCTGCTCCGCTCGGATGAGGAGGCAGGACTATGGTGGCCGCTGCACCTCCCCCTCGTGCTCGCCGCCCGGCGGATAGCCCGCTGGGCCGCCTGGACCGCCGGACCATGGCCCGGCTGCCCACTCTGCGCCGCCCGGCTGGGGTGACGGCCGCCCGGATGGTGAGCGCGCTGGGCGAGCCAAAGGTAGCCGCCGCGGTGCTGGCCGCGCACGCGGCGCTGCGGGCCCGGCGGCACAGCTGGTCGGCCGCGTGCGGCCCCGCTTTGCTGGTAGCCAGTGGTGCGGTAGCGAGGCGCTGGCTGTCCCGGGCCGCTCCGCTGCTGGCCGGGGCCGGGGCCGGGGCCAGCCGGGTGTACCTGGGCGTGCACTGGCCAACTGACGTGCTGGCGGGCTGGCTGTTCGCCGAAGCCTGGTTCTGGCTGGCCCGGCGGGTCATACCTGGGGACGTGACCCGGTGCGGAGCGGATCATGCGTAATGGAATTGACCGGCGGCACTTCCCCCAGCCTGCTGTCTGAGCAACGGCCGTCGGCGGCGGCCCAGGCTGCCGGGGACAGAGATGAGAATCGCTCCTGGGCACGTGATCTGAACCTGGATCAGGTCGTGTCGGCTGTCGCGGCTGATCGCGAGGAGCGCGACCTCATCACCACGGTCCTGTTCAGCCCGCTGCACGAAGCTGGGGCGGTTCGCTACCGGCAGGAGGTCTTCCAGGACCTGGAACACCCCGGCCTGTCCGATGCGATCCGGCGGTTCGCTGGGCAGATGACCAAGGTACGCGCCCATCTGCGCCAGCTGGGTGAGATGCGGTACCGCCACCAGCAGCAGGGCTGGCTGCTGGACGCGGCGGCGATCTACTGCGACGCGGTGGCCTTGCTGGCCGGGCATCTCGCCTCGGCGCGGCTCGGCTCCCGCGCCCTGCTGGCCTTCCGCGAGTACGTAGTGTCCTACGTCGCCTCGGCCGGGTTCATCGCCCTGGCCCGTGACACGCACAGCCAGCAGGACGCCCTCGGGAAGATCCGCTACTGCACCCGCATCCGGGGCGACCGGGTCGAGGTGAGCCGCTACACCGGCGAAGCCGACTACAGCACCGCGGTGCTGGACACCTTCGACAGGTTCAAGCAGGGTGCGGCCAAGGACTACCTGATCCAGTACCGGGTGCAGCCGGGGATGAACCACGTTACGGCCCAGATCTCCGAGCTGGTGGCCCGGCTGTTCCCGGAGGAGTTCACCGCGCTGGCGGAGTACTGCCACGAGCACGCCGCGTTCGTCGATGCAGGGATCCAGCACGCCGGCGCCGAACTCCGGTTCTACCTGGCCTATCTGGATTACATCGCCCCGGTCCGCGCGGCCGGGCTGAGCTTCTGCTACCCCGAGGTCTCCGCCAGCTCCCAGGAAGTGCACGCCGCCGGCACCTTCGACCTGGCCCTGGCGCACAACCTCGCCACCACGCGCCTGCCGGTGGTCACCAACGACTTCGCCCTGGATGGCCCCGAGCGGATCTTTGTCGTGACCGGGCCCAACCAGGGCGGCAAGACCACTTTCGCCC
>CAVWWE010000014.1:0-45998 GCA_963758575.1 uncultured Actinomycetes bacterium | reverse complement strand
CATGCCGCTGGCCGTCGGGATCGGATCAGGTCGGCGGGCAGCGCTGAGAGCCACTGCCGGATGGTCGCCACCTCGGCGCGCAGGAAGTAGAACTCATCGAAATGCCGCTCCATGATCCGGGCCGCCCAGACCATTTCCCCCGCGGCCAGTGCGTGGCCGATGGCGTCATCGGCCAGCCCGTGCTCCCGCACCAGACCGCCGCGTTGTGGTGCAGTTCTGGGACCCTGGCGGGCTCTAGCTGCAGCAGGCGGGCGCGGAGCAGGTCGGCGAACAGGTGGTGATAGCGCCACCAGCCGCGCACCTCATCCAGCGGGATCAGGAACAGGCCCGCCCGCTCCGCCTCCTCGAGCAGCGCCTGGCTGCCCTCGCGGCCGGTGACGGCGTCGCACAACGGGCCGCTGAGCCGGTCCAGCACCGAGGTCTCCAGCAGGAACGTGCGCAGCTGCCCGGGCTGCCGCTCGAGCACCTCTTCGGCCAGGTAGTCCAGGACGTACCGGTGGCTGCCGGTGAACGCCGCCACGAAAGCGGCGGCATCGTCATGTCCGCGCAGTGAAAGCGCGGCCAGCGCCAGCCCGGCCGCCCAGCCCTCGGTCCGGGCCGCCAGCGCCGCCACCGACGCGTCCGGCAGAGCCGACGCCGCGTGCCGGAGCAGCTCGGCAGCCTCCATGGGCGTGAAGCGCAGCTCGCCCACGCGTACCTCGGTCAGCTGGCCGCGCGCTCGCAGCCGCGCCAGCGGCAGCGGCGGGTCGCTGCGGCTGGCCACTACCAGGCAGATCGCGGCCGGCCGGTGCTCCAGCAGGAACGCGAGCGACTCGTGCACCTGCTGCGATCCGATCACGTGGTAATCATCGAGGACAAGCAGGGCCTCGCCGTCGCCGGCCTGGGCGGCCAGCTCGTTGATCAGCGCCGTGACCAGGCCCTGGAACGAGGCCGGCGCGGGCGGCCCGAGCAGCGGGGCCACCCGTTCGCCGGTCCCGGGCCGGGCCCGGTCCAGCGCAGCCGCCGCGTGGCGCCAGAACCGGGCCGGGTCGTTGTCCCCCGCATCCAGCGAGAGCCAGGCAACCGGCTGCCCGCCGCGCCGGGCCCAGTCCGCCAGCAGGACCGTCTTGCCGTACCCGGCCGGGGCGCAGACAAGGACCAGCCCTCGCGCCAGGCCCTCATCCAGACGTGCCGTCAGCCGCGGCCGCGGCACCAGCTCCGGCCGCGCCGCGGGCATATACAGCTTGGTGGCCAGCAGTACATCCCGCTCCGGGGCCGCCGTCGGCGACTCAGCCATTGCTGACCTGCACGCTCTTCGCCTCCGCGATTCTCCCTATCGCCGCTGGAAGGACCTCTCGCGAGCCGGCCTGCCGCTTCCCCGGGGGCGGCCCTGATCCGGCCATTCCATTGCCCTGGCGGCCTGCTTTCCTCCACTTCCCAGTGCTGTTTAGCCGCAAACAGCGGGGGCCGACCGGGGCCACCTTGGTGCTCGGTGCACGCGCGGAAGATTCCACCCGATCGGCACCTTCGGGTGATGTCACGCCCCTGTGTCGCTTCGTAGCGTGCAAATCACGGAACCCGATAGAAGGACAGTACTGATGGCTGAACTGACCCCCGGACGCTCGCCACCGGCGCGAGCCAACGCCGGCCGTCACGGTGCGTGCGGGCGTGAGCGGTCCGGCGCGGTCAGCAAGCTACGAGATCCGCGTCGAGGGTGTCCTCGACCAGTGCTGGGCGGCCTGGTTCGAGGGCCTGGCGATCGGCGGCGACCACAGCCAGACGGTCATCTCCGGCCCGGTAGCCGATCAGGCCGCCCTGTACGGGCTGCTGAACCGGGTCTGCGACCTCGGCCTGGTCCTGATCTCCGTGCGCCGGCTCGATCCCGAATGACCCAGATTGACCCCGCGAGGAGGACACCATGCATCCAGCCACGCTGCATCCGCTCGCCGCCAGCCGCATCCGCGAGCTGATCACCGAAGCCGGTGACGCACGCCGGGCCCATGAGGCGCGCCGCGCCCGGCGGTGGACGCCGCCTCGGCCGGTCCACGTCTACGTCATCGAGCCCGAACGGCCAGAGCACGGCGCGCACTCACCTGCCGGGTCAACTCACCGCCAGCCATCCCTTTCCGGATAGGCACGCAACCCAAGGAGGGTCACATGTCACAAGCAGAATCTGATCCGCGAGGACCTGGCCGGCGCCGCCGCGGCCACCCCCGGGCAGCCGGCCAGCGCTGAGCCCGCGGTGGAGCCAGCAAATTCATAACGGCCGTTCGCGCCGGAGCCTCATCTGGTGACGCGCCAAGCAGCGCATCCACCCCCGGCCAGGACACCCTGCCGCACAAGCGGTGCGTAGTGTTCCCCGGCCTGGATCACGGCGGCTCGAGCCGCGCAGGGCGACGGTACCTGCGCGGCCAAGCGGACGCCGAGCACAATGTGGCCGGGGCCGGTCTGCACCGCCCAAGTGCCCCAGGGGCAGCACCCGGTTTCCACGGCGACGAGCGCGCGCAGGCCTATCCCGGCGCCGGGTTCGGGACGGAACCAAATGCGAAGGCCGCGCAGGCCTGGGCGCTCGGTTCATCGCCCCCCGCGCAAGCCCAGCCAGATAGGCGCTGTGTAACGCAACCTTTGCCCGCCGCCGACAGCCTGCACCCAGGTCGCGCGTGTCACGAACGGACTTGCCGCAGGAGGCGTGTCGCGGCTAACGCCGAGCACCGAAGAGAATAATCTGCGCGCCTGACGCTTCCGAAATGAGCAGCCCCCAGGACACGCAAAATCGATCCGCGCGCCTTGCCTCGTCTGCGGCACCATGGAACGATCACCCGCAGTGACGATGAGTCGGGTGTGTCGCGCGTCGTGGAGAGCCGGACCACAACAGCACCGGGGTTCAGCAGGAAACTGGCGGATGCGGAGGTCAACCGGCCACTTCGCCATGTCGCCGCCCTTAGGACCCGCACCCAGCTCACGACCCAAAACCGAGCCAAGCTGCTTCACGAAGGGGACGGTGCTTACCTCGGACTCGTGGCCAGCTTCCGGGAGCGTTTGCCGCGGGTGGGCGTGGGCAGGCCAGCTAGGCCGGCTCTTCGCATCAGCAGGCTGACAGTGTTGTGCCCGACGGTGATGCCGTGCCCGTAGACCAGTTCGGCGTGCACCCGGGGAGCGCCGTAGGTGCCGCGGGAGGCCTGGTGGATGGTGCCGATCAGGTCGGTTAGCCAGGCCTGGCGGATCGCCCGTGGCGAGGGTGCCCGCCCGGCCCAGGCGTAATACCCCGCCCGGGAGACCCCCAGGGCATGGCAGGCCCGCCCGGTCCGCACGCCCTCAGCGTGGAGTTCGGCGACCAGGCGGTAGCGGTCTTTTGGGCGCACCACCGCCTCCACCGCGGCCGCGGCCTTCCGCAGGATCTTCACTTCCTCTTCCAGGTCGCGGATCCTGGCCCGGGCCGCGGCCAGATCGGCGCTTTCCTGCGCCGTCGTGCCCGGCTTCAGGCCCCGGTCCACCACATCGCGATGCCGCCACCGGTGCAGACACGACTCGGCGATCCCCAGCGACGCCGCCACATCGCGGACAGTGCGGCCCGACTCGACCAGGTCCAGGGCGCGCCGGCGAAATTCGGGCGGATACGGTCTCGGCATCGGCTGATCCTCTCGGACTGCCGAGCACCAGCCGTCTCCCGACACGCGAGTCCGCTAAACCGGGCCAAGATCAATGTGTCCACATTACGAGGGGAAGCCCAGTCAACAAACTACCGATAGGAACGCTGCCATGTTCGCGGTCGCCGGCATGCTGGGATGTTCCGCGAGCGGAACCCCAACGGAATCTTACAGATGCGGGGCCATGCCCGCGCAGGAGCGTCCCGTATGCCCGCCCGGTGAAGATTCCCTGAGGGGTGCCCTATCCGGGACACCGTCTCCGCCTGCATCAGCCCGGTACAGAACGTCCGGATCCGGAACGGCACCTGACTCGATAAGACCAGATCGCCGGGTCAACCAGATCGAACGCCTCTTTGTGCGCTTGTCAAGAGCGGGTGGGGTGCTGAGGCGATACGGGGGTCCCGGTAGTCCCGGGGAAATTTTCAACGGATATCCCTGACCTGCAGTGCTGATGGATGTGGTCAGCTCAGGTGCGGTGCGCCCGGGGGCGGTTAGGGTTCCGCTTGGTCGGTTTCTGCTTGTATTTGTAAGAACCGTGCGGGCCAGGTGCCAAATTACTGATCTTGGAGGGCCTGCCTGCCTGGAGTGGCGGCGAGATGGCGGTAGATGCTGGCGCGGGAGACGCCGAGGGCCCGGGCGATCTGGGTGGGGCTTTCCCCGCTGGCACGGCGGGCCCGGGCGGCGGCGAGTTTGTCGGCGTCCATGACGGTGGGCCGGCCGCCGGTGCGGCCCTGGGCCCGGGCGGCGGCCAGGCCGGCCATGGTGCGCTCGTGGATGATGTCGCGTTCGAGCTCGGCGAAGGCGGCCATCATGGTGAAGAAGAACTTGCCTTCCCCCGGCCGGGGTGTAGCTGGCGGCCAGCTTCCCGGTGAGGATGCGCAGCCCGATGCCGCGGTCGTGCAGGCTGTCGGCGATGATCAGGATGTTTCTGGCGGAGCGGTCGAGCCGGTCGAGTTTCCACACGCACAGCGTGTCGCCGGGCCGCAGGTAGTCCAGGGCGACGGCCAGGCCGGGCCGCTCGGTCTTGCGGGTGGAGATCTTCTCCTCGAAGATCCGGCCGCAGCCCGCCTCACCGAGGGCATCCCGCTGCAGCTGGGCGTCCTGGGCGTCGGTGGACACGCGGGCCAGGCCGACGAGGTTGTGATGGACCCCTGCCATGCTGGCAAGCGTCTCATTAACCATCTCAGAAGCGGGCGGGACCGGAGCATGTTCTGAGACGGGTTCTGGACGCGGCTGCGGGCGGGCGCGGGGCGCATGCGCTCAGACGTCTCATAATCCGGGGTTTTTGACCGACCGGGGCCGTCCCGTAGTAGGCACCCCAGCGAGATTTTTCACCGGGCGGGGGCTACGGGACACCCTGACCTGGAGACCCCTCCGACCTGCGGCGTTGCCGTAGAGGGTTCCCCTTGTGCGACGGCCCCTCGGCTTCCTCGCTTCGCACTCCGGACTGCCGCGGCATGCACTGTCGAGGTTCAGGTTGCCTGCCGCGCCGTTGCCGCCAGCCAAGGCCGGGTGAGCACCCAGGAGGGCAGAGGGTCGAAGGTCTCCGTCGACTCGAAGACGAAGCCGGCTCGCTTCACCGCACCGGACACATCGCGGTTGGGGTGGCACCCGCCGGCAACCCGGGACCACAGGGGCTCGAGGCGGTCCTGCCAGGCGGCAAGGCGGCTGTCACCGCGGACGTGCTCCAGGACGACGAGGTGGCCGGACGGGCGCAGAACCCGCCGTATCTCAGACAGGGCGCCGTCCAGGTCCGCAACGCTGCAGAGCACGCAGGTACACACTACGGCATCGAAGGTGGCGTCGCCGCAGGCCAGCGCCTCGGCGGTATCGCTTCGGATGTCGACGGGCACAGTCGCGCTGGCCGCCCTGACCGCGAGGCGCTTGCGCATCCAGGGGTCGGGCTCAGCCGCCACCACCCGGGTGGCCCGCCGGAAGTGAGAGAGGTTGGCGCCCGTGCCGGCACCGACGTCGAGGACAAGCCCGTGGATCCCGCCGAGGAGGGCCGATCGGTATTCGCCGAGCACGGCCCGCTCGAGCGGGGCGCTCACCCGGTCGTAGAGGCCGGCGAAGAGGCGATGCCCGGCTGGGCTTATGCCTGCCGTAGGCGCTGGCCCGGTCACCGGTGCCGAGGTGGCCAGGTGGTGGCGGCGCCCCGGGCCATCGCGTTGGTGCCGTGCTGGAGGTACCAGGCGCCTTCGAAGATCACGGCGATGACCAGCACGCCGAGGAACACCGGCTGCTCGTAGCCGCCGATGAGGCTGTGGCCGAGCCCCACCTCGGCGAGGGCGAGGATACCCAGCGCCAGCCAGCCGGCACCGGTCAAGGCGCAGTGGGCGTGGCGGCAGCGCCAGAAGTTGAGGGCACACCAGCCGCCGGCGGCCAGAAAGGCAACCGCGTCGGCCCCGAGGCATTCCCGCGCGGGCAGATGCGGGGCGACGCTCAGCAGAGCGATGATCGCGAGGACGAACAGCAGGCACCGCAGGCCAGAGCGGGGAAAGAAACGATCGACGCGCCGTTCCAGTGCCGTCTCGGCCGGCCGCCGGGGCGGCGACCATCCCCACAGTCCCCGTGGCCCGCCACAGCCCGCTTCGCCAACCGGGAGGTGCACTGGCGTGCTGCCGGGTGCGGCATCGTTCCGGGCAGCGCTTCCGGCGTGTGGGCCGCCGGCCCCCCTGGTGGCCATGTTCTTGGTCACGATCACCACCTCAAGGTGACGCTACGGTCTCCCCCCAGGGGAAGAGTCAAGTCCGCCGGCGGCGAAACGGGGATCTTGGGCATGGAAGTCGGCCCGGCCTGCCAGCTCGTCGGTATGGCCGGCCTCGAATGCATCGACGCGCTCCAAGAGCCGCTGGAGCTCGGCAATGCGGTCTGTGGTGCGGGCGCGTACCGCCCCCAGCAGCTCGGCCAGTCTCGGGCCGGCGGGCTCGCCGGCCCGGGCCAGGTAGGCGGCCGCCAGCTGCTGAATCTCCGCCAGGGACAATCCCAGCGATCGAAGGCCTCCGACCACGGCGACACACCACAGCGCCTCGGTGCCGAACAGCCGGTAGTTCCCGGCGCTGCGTCCCACCGTGTAGATCAGTCCCATGTCCTCGTAAGCCCGCAGCGTCTTGACCGGCACCCCGGTACGTCGCGACAACGCCCCGATCGTCATCGGCCGCTCACGTTGGTTCACCCACCCAATACTGCCCGAAGCAGGATCGTCTACTGAGACATGCGAATCGCGACGATTCCCGTCGGCCTCGCCATCACGGCTACCCAGGGTCAGTTCGTGACCGGCGAGGCTCAGGGAGCGGTGCGCGCGTTGTCGCCTCCTGCATCCGCGATCAGTAGATCGGCGGCTTCGGCCGCGGCGCCCCAGGAGTAGGTCACCCCGGATCCGCCGTGTCCGTAGCTGTGCACGCAGCGCGCGGCGCCGATCGCCTCGGCGTCCATTCGCGGGGTTGGCCGGCCTGGGCGCAGCCCGACCTGATGGGCGAGCACGCGAGCATCGCGCAGCTTGGGCTCCACCTCGATGCAGCGGGCCATGATCCGTCCGGCGAGCTCGACGTCGGGCTCGGTCGATCCGTCTCCGGGACGCGAGGACCCGCCGAGCACCACGTGGCCGGGATACGGCCAGTACGCTGCCCACTCCTCGGCGAACGGTGCCTCCATGAAGAACTCCTGGATGCCGGGATTCTCCACCACGACGTGCTGGCCGCGAACCGGGATGACCGAGTCATCTGGGACCAGCTCGCGTGCGCCGAGGCCCGCACAGTTGACGATGAGTCCCACCTCGCCGGCGAGCTCGCGCAGCGAGGCCACGCGGCCCAGCGCGATCCGCCCGCCCGCCGCGGCCAGCCGCGCGGCGAGGTAATTGAGATAGGGCACCATGTCGACCAGCGCCAGGGTGGCCCAATAACCGACTGCGAACCCGGACGGCAGCTCGTCCCCGCCACACGGCTCAAGGTCACCTGGCGGCGCAGGCACCCGCTGCCTCGCGGTCAGCCGGCCGCGGCG
Source organism: uncultured Actinomycetes bacterium (assembly GCA_963758575.1). Classification (GTDB taxonomy): domain Bacteria; phylum Actinomycetota; class Actinomycetes; order Streptosporangiales; family Streptosporangiaceae; genus RYN-230. The sequence goes on along the minus strand of CAVWWE010000014.1, from coordinate 38,373 downwards.
CATCATCACTCCGCTGCCCTCGTCGGCCGCGAGCCCGCGGAAATAGGCGACCGATGCCTGCTCCCACCGGCCGATCTGTGAGCCGGGGGGCGCAATCGCCGGGCCGATCATCGCCGAGGCGACGGCCGACGTGGTCTGCGCAGGATCGAGTTCGGTGCGCACCTCCACGCGCACGCCGCGGTCAGCCAGGCAGATCGCGGTGCTCAGCCCGATCACTCCGGCCCCAACCACGACGGCCTCCGGATGTGAGATCACCGACACACCATTTCACATACCCCGCGGTCGGCTCGGCGCGGGCATCACCCGATACAGGTAAGGCGGTTAGCGCAGCTCAGCGATTTAAGACATGGTCACTGAGTGTGTCCGGGCGGGCTTGATGGCTCAGAGTCGGCGATCTCGGCGGTGCGCTGATCGCGCAGCGTACGCAGGTGGACGGCGGCCTAGGTGCGGGCGCGGAACGCAAGATCACGGAGGATGCCGGCCACCAGGCCGGGATCATCGCGGTGAATGTAATGACCTGCCCGCTCGGCCACCGTGGCTGCTGTTGCGGGACAGTTCGGCAAGCTCTGCTTGCAGAATGCTCCATGTGGTGGTGTACCAGTGGCTGCGTTTGCGGCCGGCGGGGCTGCCAGGAGCGTGGCCGGGATCGTGTTCGCTGGAGGTGATGACGGCCAGCGGCAAGGTGCCGAGGTCAGCCAGGCAGGCCCGGGCCTCGTTGCAGCTCTGGCTGACATGGGTGAGTTCGGACACATCGGCCCGGCGCTGGCGGGAGGACAGCATGAACGCGCGTCCGGCGGCAGCGACATCAGGCGGGTAAATGCGTCGCGCCCGGTCACTGATGTGCCGGCGGATACCGAGATCATCGGCGAGCCGGGCCAGCCCGAGTGGTGTCAACCGCCACTGCGCGGCCCGGAGGAACTCTTGACCACGGCCGCTGGTGAACCACTCCCGGGCGGGCAGGCGCTTGTGCATGCCGAGGTGACTGGAGTCGATCAGCGCCAGGCCGGCCACGTGCTCACGGTGGCGCGCGGTGTAGATCAAGGCGATCAGGCCGCCGAGAGAATGCCCGGCCAGGACATACGGCGGCTCGATGCGGGCTGTGGTGAGCAGGGCATGCAGCTCATCTGCCATCCGTCCCGCGGTCCGTGGGCGGGGTCCCGGGTCACTCCAGCCGATGCCCCCACGGTCATAAACGACCACCGGCATCTCGGGCGCCAGCGCCCGCTGAACCCCCAGCCAGTCGATGGCGGGAGTCCCCAGCGCTGCGATGATCACCAGTGGCGGCCCGTATCCGGGAGTAACCAGCAGGTGCAGCTTCCGGCCGCCAATGTTCACCAGGCCACCCAGCGGCGGATAACGGCGGCGGTCCCGTGCCATCCCGTAACCCTGGTAGCCGGCGCTGTCAGCCCCGCCGCTCCCAAGCCCAGCGCCGCAGCCTGCAGCCCATGTTGTATCCGGCCCACGAAGGTCAAAGGTAGAACAACCTCGCAAGCACTGCAGGATTTCGAATAAGTATTTGATAAACTTCACGAAGCTGGTAGCTTCTGTTCCGACACCGGCCATCGAGGCGGAGGTCCGATGATGGCGAGCGCGGAGTTGCCCGACCCCGTCCTGACCTGGCAGCGGCGCAAGATTCTGCGGTTCCTCCGGGACTTCGCACAGCGGCACGGCTATCCCCCATCCTTGCGCGAGATCGGCAAAGCGGTCGGGCTGGCCCCATCCACCGTCTTCCACCACCGGTCGGTCCTGGAGAAGCACGGATATCTCGGTCACGGCGCCGGACTGCCGCGCACGGCCGTGGAGCGACCGCCCGGCCATCCAGCCATCCGGCCGCGGGCCGGCCACGGTCGAAGTGCCGCTGGTTGGGCGGATCGCGGCGGGTGTCCCGATCCTCGCCGAGGAGATGATCGACGACACCTTCTGGCTGCCCAGGAAGATGGTCGGCGCAGGGACGCTGTTCATGCTCAAAGTCACCGGAGACTCCATGACCGGCGCTGCGATCGCTGACGGCGACATGGTGGTCGTCCGCCAGCAGCAGGTGGCCGAGCACGGCGAGATCGTGGCCGCAGCCGTGATCGATGGAATCGAGGCTGAGGCCACCGTCAAAACCCTAAGGCGGTCGGACGGCCACGTATGGCTGATGCCGCACAACCCTGCCTACACACCAGTACTCGCCGACGACGCCACCATCCTGGGCAAGGTCGTTGCTATTCTGCGCTGCCAGGTGTGACTAAATTAGTTGGCAGTCAGGGCGGCGGGAGATCCTGGGCCATGACCTCGCTACAGACCGTAACGAGTTTGCGTGCCTGGCACTACGCGCCTCGATAACGACCGTCAGGAGCTTCCGCAGGCGCACCCGTCGCTGCGGAGGAGCCTTGGGAGGCGGGACTGGCGGACGCCAGGGAAATCGGCAAACGGTCACCGCAGGTCCGCGATCACCCTGCTGGCGCGGTGACACGGACACCAGCCCGGTGCCGCGGCCGGGTATTCGTGCTGCTTTCCCCGGTCGCAAGTTCACGCGTGCTGAGCCCACTCAATAGCGCTCGCGACCGCCGCGCCCGACTGCCGGTGGGTGTTCTACGACACCTCACGCAGCGGCGCGGGCCGGTGGTGCTCGATGCGGGTCTGCGGCAACCGGGCCAAGACCCGCGCCTACCGGCAGCGCCACCACCGATGAGGAAACAGCCGCTGGCCGTAACCGATTCCAGGTCCGGTGCACGGGGATACACCGCGTTTCTGACGTGAGCGAACCCGGGGCCAGCCCCGACCATGCCTGGCGGGCAAACCATGGATGCCCCTTGCGTACGATCTGCGGCTCGAAGGGGCCCGTTGCGGTCGCGGGGCACCGCCATATCCACCGCCCGCACGCCGGTGGACACTATCTTGGGGTGATGGCCGTTGCGGCTGTGGCCGCGGGCCGCCTTACTCCAGCTCATCGTCAGACCGCATCACTTACATGGCCAGCAGGCATGACATCCCCTGCCCGGGCAGGCGTGACGTCCGTCTAGAAGACGAAAACGGCGACCACCGTCAGCGCCAGCCAGAACACGGCCAGCGCGAGCCCGGCCGCGGCGAGCGCGACGCCGCGCTCGCCGGTGCGCCGGAGCTGGCGGCGCGCCCCGATGCCCAAGATGAGCGCCGCGAGGGTGGCCGGCAGCAGCGGAATGAGCCCACAGATGAGCGAGGCAACCGCCAGCGGGTTGGCCCGCGGAGCTGCTGCGGATGCGCAGGCGGCTGCCCGGGGCAGCGCCTCCTGGGGGCCGGCGGGCAGGTCGGCGGACAGTGCCGCAAGCTCGGTATTGGTCAGCGAGCCGTAGGCCTGGTCCACCCGCGCGCTGTGCTCCTCCTTGGTCAGGCGGCCCTCGGCGAACGCCGCGCTGAGCGCGTTGACAGTGCGTTCCCGGTCCGCATACGAGGCCCGCGTGGTGCCGGCCGGGATACCTTGCCCTGTTTCCACGGTCATGGGTGCCTTACCTCCTGCATGTTGCAACGGCGTGCCGGCGCCGTTGGTTCAGCTGCGGGACGCGATCTCAGTGATGGGCCACCAATGGCAGGGCATGCTCGGCCGCCGCCACGTCTGTGGCATTGTGGGTGAGGGCACCGGCGAGCACCGCCATTCCCTCGTCAAGGTCACCCTGCCGGACGGCCGGGCCGAATCGGCCACGCGAGCCGCTCAAGCTCGCGCCTTCTGAACTCTGGTCCGGTGAAACCGCCCGGGCCCCGCAAGCTTCTCCGGGGCGTTAGACCGAGGCGCACCCCTGTCCGTTCGGCCGGGAGGAACGCCGCTAGGTATCAGCGGGGATCCGCCAAGTGCTGCCGCCGATACGCGTCCCAGCAGTCCACCTGTCCCGCCTGCCGCGGGGTTGTGAGACATCCCACCTGCGAACCGGCGCCGTTCGGCAGCCGTACTTACCCATCAGACGAACAGACCGGTTCCTCCCGCCCCCGGGCAGGCGCCCGGTGTGAGCCACCTCCGAGAGGACATTGCACACATGCGCACTCGTACGGCCGCCGGCCTGGCGGCCCTGACCATCACCGCCAGGCAGTTCCCGGATCCGGTCGGCCAGGTCCTCGTCGTAGGCCACGGCACGATGGTAGACCCGCGCAGGTCAGCTGCTTATGGTTGCCGCCTGCCCGGCGGCGCGGGCGGGCCGGCCATCGAGGGCGTTCTGACCGCGCGTGATCACGTAGAACTCCAGCAGCGCGCGGTTCAAGTCTTTCATGCTGGTGTTCCCCGTCAGGCCGACGCGGCAGACCGGGAGCCGCTCGTGTCCGTCCGGGGTGAACCGGCTCTTCTCGGCGATCTCCCGCAGGTGGTACTTCCTGGCGAACGCCATGACCGCGGTGGTCTTGCCCAGGCCAGGGAAGGCATCGATGGCGATCGCGCCTTTGACCTTGTCGCCGTCCTGCGCGTTGGAGTCGATGATGTCCCACATGTCCTCGTGCAGGTCAGCCAGTTGCGGCGTCTCGAACGGGCCGAGGTTGGCATGCCACACCCGGAGCCGGCGAGCCCGGTCGGCCCGGGCCTCTTCACTCAGGGCTTCGAGCTGGCTTCGGGTGAGCTGTTCAGGCTGGACACGAGGCGGCGTCTCGGCGAACAGCAGAAAGTCTTCTTTACGGGACAGCGACAGGTTGGAGAGGTCTGGTTCCTCACCGGGTCCGGTAACTGGCTGGGCGCTCATACATCCCCTAGCGCGTCTGCGTAGAAGTCGTCGTCACCCGCCAGTGCGCTCTCCTCGGCCTCGAGCATCTCTAGGTCCTCGGCGTCGTCATCGCCCATCTCCGGTACCTCGTCCTGCTCCCTGGCGTCCTCGCTGACGCCCTCGTCCGCCGGGTGACCCGTGCCTTCCATCACCTTCCTGACCGAGGGCATCGAGGTGACGGCGGTGTCGTCGGGGATGTCGAGGGCCTTCTGCTCGCGGGACAGGCGGAGCACTATTCGACGTTCTGCGGGTGTCGTGGCCAGGCCGACCTTCCACCGCTCCAGCAGGTCCGCGATAGCGATCCGGTCGTCGGGGTAGCGGTACTTGGAGGCGGCAAGCTTGCGGGCGAAGGCCAGCGCGTCCTCCGACAGCGGCATCTCCAGCGACGGGGCGTGCTCCCACGTCAGGGCGTGCCAGTGGCCTTCGTTATCGCGGAAGTAGATCCTGGTCACGTCGTCCGGATCGACCTGGAACGGCCACTGGTTCTTGCGCGGTCCCCCGTACGGGCTGGCCTTGTCGCCGTACTCCTTCAGGATCCCCCCGGTATAGCGGCGGGAATCGATCTCGACGCCGTAGTGCTGGATGGTCCGCCATTTAGTGGCCAAGAACTCGTACGCAAGATGCGGGTCGCGGGGCGCCTCGATGTATCCGGCACGTTCCAGGCCGTGCTCGAACATCGCTGCCGGGGACATCCGCAGCTTTGGCAGGCCCGGGTCCACCAGGTCCGCATGTGGACGGCAGTGATACACCGCGGCGATCCACTCGCGGATGATCGTTTCGAGTTCGTCGAGGAAGAAGACCGCGTCATCTTCCGGCTTCTCCCCTCGGGAGAAAATGTCGGGTCCCTTGTATCCGGGCAGCGCCTGCAGCAGGTCTTCGCGAAGCGTGCGGAAGAAGCGCTCCACCGGCCCTTTGTCGCGTCCCGTGCGCAGCCTCGCCGGCTGGATGGAGATGCCCATCCGGGCGCAGACGCTGGTCAGGTGCTCCGAGACGTAGATCTTGCCGTGATCGACCACTATGGTCTCGGGCACGACCGGCGGGGTGGCCAGACCTGGTCCTTCGAACTGCTCGACGTCGATCAGCACCGTGCGCGGGATGCCGTGCTCCGGCCAGACCGCGTGCCGCGACCAGTGCGCCGCCGCCCGACGCGGCCGGAACGACTGGTAAAGCACGGCGGCGGCATCAATAGCCTTGGTCGATACGGGCGTGAGCCGCAGCCCGCAGATGCAGCGGTCGTACCAATCCATGCTGACGGTCAACTCTGCCTGCACCCATTTCAACGTGAACGGGTCGAACGCGAACACGTCCAGCCGCGTGGTGTCCATCAGCAGGTACTCGCCGGGCCGCGTGGGCCGCAGCTTGCCATAGACCTGCTTCGGCCGGTCTGCGATATCCCGGTTGCGTTTCGTGCTCAGCCGGAACAGCGGATTCCGACGCTCTAGGTCTTCCAGCACCCGGAACGCCGTCGCCCGGCTGGGCAGGGCAACAGCACCCGGGCCAAACCGGGCGATCACCCTCGCCTGGGTCCGCTCGATCACCAGCGTGCGCGACGGCTTGGACTCCTCCTTGGGCTCTCCTATCACCTCCAGCGCGATTTCCACCCACCGGTGATCGACCTTCGGGCCTTACCGCTGCGACAGCTGATCAGCGCCGACCAGCCCCGCCTCGCCGTGCCGCCGGAAGCCCTGCACCCAGCGCTCGACGGTGCGGAAACCGACGCCCAGCTCAGCCGCCTTATCGGCGTAACGTTCGTAGAGCGGCCGGTCAGGTGCATACTGCGGTCGCGGCTCTCCTTCCTCAGCCACCTCGGCAGGTCCTGAACGGTAGCCGGTGAGCAGCTCGCGAATATGGGCAGCTTTTTTAAGCAATGCCTCCCGCTGCCCTTGGGACAGCTGGGCCAAGACCACGCTCGCGAGGTCTTCGTCATCGTCGCTGGACGGCCCTGGACTGTCCGGGATCACTTGAGCCCGGTCGGACAGCAGCAGTTCCTTGACCGCCAGCCGCATCACGCGGCCACGATGGTCTTTCAGCACGACCTCGTTGCCCGTCGCGGTAATCGCCATCTTGATCACCTCGACGGTCTCACCGCCGTACCGGAACCGGGTTCCGACTCCCACCCGCACGCCAGCGCTGCTCACGCTGGCCTCACGAGCTCATGGCGGCTGCTCAGGGGTCTGCTTAGGTCCGTTCTCAGCTCACCCCGCCAGAGGAGGTGCAGAACCGCAGCCCGAGCCACCGCGGGATCACAGCCAGGCAGGCTACGGACCACCTCCCCGAACGTGCGGCCCGCCGCGTCGGTGCCAAGCACCTGGTCGAGCAACGCCGCGTCGAATAGCCAGGGGCGCCGGTAGCCAGCGAGGAACCGCAGGTTCTCCAGTTCAGATGAGGGTGCCCCGCTCCAGACCTCGTACTGCCAGCCCCGCGCCTTCACCAGCCGCCGGGTCCATGCGAACGTGTAGGCCACCGTCGGCTTGGCCAGCAGGTATTCGGGTTTGACATCCACGACCACAGGACCGTGATCGGTGGCCAGGAAGTAATCCGGCGTGCTTACGGATCTTTCCGCCTACCTTCGCCTTCAGCAGGAAGGGCTGGGCCAGGATGCGATGCACTGACCGGTCGAAGTCAGCGAAGATGAGCCGGGCCAGTTCAAGGCGCGACTCGTAGACGACGTGGTCGCGCATGGTCGCGCTCCAGTACACGCCCGAGTAATGCCTCTGGCCCTTGTACCAGCGGAACGTCCGCCAAGGCACCGTGTTCGACAGCACGGCACTACCGACAGCCGTCCAGGACTCGTTCTCGGTCACGCCGGACTCCGTCCGGAAGCTCACCGTGGCCAACTCGGCTGACATGGCACCACCGGTGCCACCTGGATCGCGACGCCCGCTACTACAGGCGACACCGTGACTACGGTCCCATAGCTGTCTGACAATTCCGGGGAAGCGCTCCTGCGTGTCTCACGGAAATGGCGGATCCGCCACACTCCCGCCATCCGCCGTGAGATTCCGCCACGCGGCGTGAGACCCTACACAGATTGGGTTTAGCCAGGCGCCATATCGACGAAGCGCGAGTAGTGACCCTGGAACGCCACCGTTACAGTCGCCGTTGGCCCATTCCTGTGCTTGGCGATGACCAAATCCGCTTCTCCGGCGCGTGGCGATTCTCTTTCGTAGGCATCTTCGCGATGCAACAGAATGACCATATCCGCGTCCTGCTCGATGCTGTTGTGCAAGCTGATCCCATTGGCCACGAAGTTGTGCGTGCCGGGGACAGTCGCGTCATAGACGGGCTGCTCGCCGAGACTCTCTACGGACGCGATCTCATCCCAGAACACGTCGTTGGTGGCCACCATCTCTAGGTCAGCATCGCCGAGGACCGCGGCGACCCGGGCCAGTCGCTCGCGGCTGGGTGCGTGCTTCCAGAGCGTGTTGCCGCAGAACTTGGTGCCCAGCGCGGCCGAGAACTCGCGGTGCGTCATGTGCTGCTCAGCGAGCACAACCTTGACTCTGTCCCAGACGTCGCGCGGGATCGTGTCCAGGTTGGTGTTGCCCTTGACCAGCCGGAGCATCTCCTGCGACCGACGTGCCATGACGCCACGTGCCCCGTGCACGCCAATCTCATCGAGAAAGCGCAGTTGATTCTCAGCACCGTAGACGAGCAGCTGGTAGCAGGGCCGGTAGTCGGCCTTGCGGACTTCCTTGATCCGGGTCATCACATTGAAGCGCAGCAGCAACCGCGCGACGTCGTCGATCAGCCGACGGCTCGTTGAGGCGTAGTAAATACGGGACTGCCCGTGCTTCTCGTCCCACCAAACGCATCCATCGGTAGCCCACAGATGCCGCAGGAACAGTGCAACCTGCGCCCTTGGAATGGAGAAGAGCGGGGCCGGTATGAATTTCTCATGGCTACGCAGGCCGAAGAGCCCCATCGAATCGAGCCACGCGGCGATCGGATTCCGGACACCATGAGTCAGATGCTGGGGCGCCGGCAACCGCAGCGAGGTGCATCGTGCGGCGGGGTGGTCGTCCCGGACAGCGGTGACGCCGAAGTGCCGTGCCGCGGCGGTGACCACAGCCAAGTTCTGTTCGTCGATGCTGGCATACCGAAGTGGCTGGTCGCGCACGAAAGAGCCGTCGCCCAACAGGTGGGCGAGCATGATGATTTCCGGCTCAGGCATGGGCCGCAGGTCCATTGGGCCTGGGGTGTGCCGTGGCACAGCGACCCGGTCGCCTACCGTGAGCGAGCCGAGTGGCTGCCACCCGTCATAGGTGACGAACGGGTGGTTCGCCGTGGCCTGCACCTCGCGGCCGGAACGGAGCCGGACCCGGAACACTTCCTTGGTTCCAGTGGCGAAACCGTGCGTCATCGTCTGCGGGATCAGCCGGAGCCGCTCATCGAGCGACCAAACGGGGATGTCCCGCTCTCCGCTGGCCACCAGTTCGCCCAACGTGATCTCTGCCCCGGTATCCGCGCGCAGGATCCTCGTGTCAGCCGTCAGGCAGCCCGACTCGCGCAGGTCAGAGAGGAGGGGCCGCTTGTCAGTGCGCTGTTCAGGTCCCCGGTTTAGCTGGGATATCGCAATTACTGGGACATCAATTTCCTTGGCCAGCAGCTTGAGGGAGCGGGACATATCGGAGACTTCTTGCTGCCGGTTCTCGGTCCGCTTGGGCGAGCTCATCAGCTGCAGGTAGTCCACGATGACCAGCTTGAGGTCCTGGCGCTGCTTGAGCCGGCGGCACTTGGCCCGGATCTCCATCATCGACATGTTGGGTGAGTCGTCGATGAACAACGGTGCGTCCACGACCTCGCTCATCCGCCGGGCCAGCCGGGTCCAGTCCTCCTCACCCATCTGGCCGGTCCGCATGCTGTGCAGTGGCACCCGGGCCTCGGCGGACAGCAACCGCATGGTGATCTCGTTCCGGCTCATTTCCAGACTGAAAATGACCGTCGGCATACTGTGCTTAATCGTCGCCGCCCGGGCCAAGTCCAGCGCGAGCGTCGAGTTGTGCGTGGGAATCATCCCGCGGCCCGCCAGATACAGGTGATCCGCGCCGTCCACCTGGACACATCGCACCGGCACGGACGGCACCGCCCGCACGTCCACGATGTAACGGCTAGCCTGCTCACGGCCCCAGTCATGCCGGGCGGCGAGCGCCTTGCGGGGCAGACGCGCCAGGGGCAGAGAAGCCGGCACAATCACGTCCCACGATTCGCGCGACAGTTGGCCAGCCCGCAGTCGGGGCCCTCGATGCTGGACCTGCACGACGCAGCCCAGGCTTACAACCAGCTGAGCAAAGTCGCTGATCAGACGCAGGTTGGTGTTGGAGAAGCGGTAGCACCCGTGGTTATCGATGTAACCGTCTGAATCGATCAAGCCCTGCACCAGCGCAAGCCGCTGGGAGAAGGAGCTTCGCAGGTAGATCGCTGGGACGCGCTTGCCCTCCGCAAGGCGGAGCGAGTGCCACGTTCCCCTGATTCCCCTCACGCCGAGGTGCCCAGGATCCGCATAACCGGTAACCGAGTACCCAAGCGCCTGGAACTCATCCAGCAGCCATGAACGGTCACTGGGATGGCACGCCACCCGCCCTGAGCCTGCCGTGTCACCGTCGCCCAGGAGATAGCCAAGAAGGTAAGGCTCTATAGGCAGTTCGGCTTCGGGCAGAACCAGGGGCTTTGCCGCAGGTACTGCGTGGTTCTTCTGACCCCGAACCCGGAGGGTTGAAGCGATCTCCTGAGTTGTTCGCGGTGTCGCTTTTACGTCTTTTCCGGTGACGTCTTCGGGGCGATTCCACTGCTGTTCGATAGCTGTGGCTGTGCGTCCCAGCGCTGCAGCTACCTGCTTCGACGACATTCCTGCCGCCCGCATGTCACGCATCCGTGCCCGCTCGCCAGGCCCGTACCGGAAACGCGACGTGCGAGAGGAGGTCCACGTCGGCCAGTCCTCCGGGTAGGCCGACGAACCAGGTTCCCGGTGGTAGTCATATGCCTTCTGCAGACTGCGGTCCCAAGTTAGCCACTGGTGCTGGGCGTCGGCCAGGATGACCTCGCCATCAGAGAACTCGACCTCGTAACACGGCCGGTCGTGCATCACCTCGGTGGCCGCGAGCACCGTCACCGGCCGGCCATCGGCACCGATCAGCCGGTCGCCGACCTCGACCTCACCCATGGTGGTCCAGCCATCGGGGGTGGGCAGCGGAGTGGACAGGGCCAGTGCCTTCCCGACGGCCGGCCGAGCTGCGATAACGACCATTTGGCCGGGGTGCAGGCCGTTGGTGAGGGCGTCCAGGTCGGCGAAGCCGGTGGGCACGCCGGACATGCCGCCGCCGCGGCTGCCGATCGCCTCGATCTCGTCCAGCGCGGCGGGCATGATCTCGGACAGCGACAGGTAGTCCTCGCTGACCCGGCGCTCGGTTACCCCGTAGACCTCGGCCTGGGCCCGGTCCACCAGCTCGTCGGCTTCCCCGTCGCCGGAGTAGCCCAGCTGCACGATGCGGGTGCCGACCTCGACCAGGCGGCGCAGGATGGCGCGTTCGCGGACGATCCGGGCGTAGTAGCCAGCGTTGGCCGCGGTGGGCACCGAGGCGATCAGCGTGTGCAGGTAGGTGGGGCCGCCGATGCGGGCCAGCTCGCCGCGCTTGCTGAGCAAATCGGAGACAGTGACCGGGTCGGCGGGCTCACCCCGGCCGTACAGCTCCAGGATGGCCTCATGCACGATCTGGTGGGCCGGCCGGTAGTGGTCATCCGGCCGGATCGTCTCCATCACGTCGGAGATCGCGTCCTTGGACAGCAGCATCCCGCCGAGCACGCACTGCTCGGCTGCCACGTCGTGCGGCGGGGTACGGTCGAAACCCTCGTCCCGGGGAGCGATCTCGGCAACGCTCACCAGATACCACCTCCCCGATGACCCTGACTACCGCGGCGCGACCGGCCGCAACCCCAGTTGTAGTCGGCAGGTACGACAGTCTGCGGCGGGGCGCGCCGTACCGTCCAATCGGGTTGTGTAAGGGCCTGTGGACAGGCTGTGCAGACACGCCGCCGGCGCTGTGCGCAGCCTGGGGATAGAGCTGGGGATGACCGTCACACCAGACCGGGTGCGCCGCTCCTACCTGGGGTTATGTGATCCACCGGATGTGCGCAGAAAAAACTTTGGCCCGGCTCGGCGTCCACACGAGCAGGGAAGTTATCCACATACAGAACGTGACAGCTGACGTGAGATCCGGCGTGGGCGGGGACGCCGAAACCCGGCGCGATCACGGCCATACTGCCCTAGGATCCGAGCATGTGTTCGATGCCCGACCCCCGGCTCGCCCTGATCGGCACGGCGATCGACGAACTGGCCGAGGACGCCGCCGGGGAGGGGGTGGACACGCTGCACCGGCGACTGGCGGACCTATGGGCGATGGTGGCCGCCATGGACCCCGAACTGGCCCAGCGGCTGCCGGGCTACCGGGCATGACGGCCTGGGAACAGACTCAGGCCCGGCCGGGCGGACCGGCCGGGCCTGGCAGCGGTCAGTTGTTCCCGCGGACCTCGACGTCCAGCGTGGTGGTGACCTCCGGGTGCAGCCGCACGGAAACCTGGTGCGTGCCGACCGTCCGGATCGGGGTGCTGATCTCGATCCGGCGCCGGTCGAGTTCCGGGCCGCCCGCCTTCCGTACCGCCTCGGCGATGTCCGACGCGCTGACCGAGCCGAACAGCCGCCCTTGCGCACCAGCCCGCACGTTCAGCTGGACGGTGAGCGCGGACAGCCGCTTGGCGGCCTCCTTGGCGTCGTCCAGGCCGCGGATGTCCCGGGCTGCGCGGGCCCGCTTGATCAGGTCGATCTGCTTCTCGGCACCGCGGGTCCAGGGCATGGCCAGGCCGCGCGGAACGAGGTAGTTGCGGCCGTAGCCGCCGGCCACCTCGACCACGTCACCGGGCGCGCCCAGGCCGGTGACCTCGTTGGTGAGGATCAGCTTCATCCGAGTGCTCATCTGTCCTCTCCCGGTCAGCGTGCCGTGCTGGTGTACGGCAGCAGCGCCATCTCGCGCGCGTTCTTGATCGCCTTGGCGACGTCTCGCTGATGCTGCGTGCAGTTTCCGGTCACCCGCCGGGCCCGGATCTTGCCGCGGTCGGAGATGAACTTACGGAGCAGCCCAGTGTCCTTGTAGTCCACGTAGGAGATCTTCTCCTGGCAGAACAGGCAGACTTTCTTCCTGGGCTTGCGGATTGGTGCTTTTGCCATCATGGTGCTCCTGAAGAGAGCCCCGCGCATGCGGGGATGGTCGGTTAGTTACTAGTTAATCGATCGGGCTTAGAAGGGCGGCTCGTCCGAGGATCCTTCGCCGAAGCCGCCGGCGTCGGAGGCCCAGGGGTCGTCGGACCGGCCACCGGACGATCCACCATACCCGCCGGATCCACCCTGGCCGCCGCCACCGGAGTTGCCCCCACCGCCGCCGCCGCCACCGAAGCCGCCGCCGCCCCCGCCGCCCCCGCCGGAGCGGTTGGACTTGGTGACCTTGGCCGAGGCGTTGCGCAGCGACGGGCCGACGTCGTCCACCTCGACCTCGTACACGGTGCGCTTCTCGCCTTCCCGGGTCTCGTACTGGCGCTGCCGTAGCCGCCCGTTGACGATCACCCGCATGCCGCGCTGCAGGCTTTCGGCCACGTTCTCCGCGGCCTGCCGCCACACGTTGCAGCTCAGGAACAGGCTCTCGCCGTCTTTCCACTCGTTCGTGTTCCGGTCCATGAACCGCGGCGTGGACGCCACCCGGAAAGTGGCCACCGCCTGCCCGGTCGGGGTGTAGCGCAGTTCAGGGTCGCTGACGAGATTGCCGGCGATGGTGATCTGGGTGTCGCCTGCTGCCATCGGGGTTACTCCTGGTTAGTGCGTTTCCGGACGGAGGATCTTGGTCCGCAGGACAGCCTCGTTAAGGCTGAGCTGACGGTCGAGTTCGTGTACCGCGTCCGGCTCGGCGACCATGTCGATGATCGCGTAGATGCCGTCGGGCTTCTTCTCGATCTCGTAGGCGAGCCGGCGCCGTCCCCATACGTCGATCTTGTCGACACTGCCGCCCTCGGTGGTGATCACCGAGAGGAACTGGTCGAGCGACGGCTGGACGGTCAACTCTTCGAGGGAAGGATCGAGAATGATCATCATCTCATAGCGGCGCATGCTGGAACATGCCTCCTCTGGACTGATGCGGCCACGGTCTCTCCGTGGCAGGAGGGGCCACCATCCTGGGTGGCAGCCGAATCAGAGTACCAGGGCACACCGACAACCCGGCTCAGGATTCCGGCCGCCCGGCGGCGGGCACAACGTCCGGTAGATCCGTCACGGGCACCGATGTCCGAGGGAGTGGCCGCCCATGTCGCAAGCCACCGGAGAGCGCAGCAGCACGGCCGAGCGAGCCCGCACCCGGGTCCCGCACCTGAGCCTGAACACGGACGGGCAGCACCACCCGGTGGAGAACGTGCTGACCGTGTTCACGCTGATCGCTGGGCTGGTCGCCTGTGTCGTGGGATTCCTGGCCAACTACGTCGTGAGCCAGCCGTGGGCGCACATCATCGCGACCTGGCTCGGGCTGGCCGTGCTGCTGGTCGGGCTGTACAGTCAGCTCGTCTCGGCCACCCGGCAGGAGCGCATGCTGATCGTGACCGGCCTGGTCGCCGGGTTCGTCGGCCTGTGCCTCGGCCTGGCCAACGGCGGGATTGGCTAAGTAGCAGCACCCCCCTGGCCCGGCCTGGCCGTCGGTACCCGGGACTAGTCTCGTCTGCATGCTCCGTATCGGCCCACACGTGCATGACGACCAGCCGCTGGCCGCGGCCGAGGCGACCGAGTCCCCGGTGGTCCAGTTCTTCCTCGGCGACCCGCAGGGCTGGGCCAAGCCCAGCTTCCCGGGCGGCGACGCGGCCGCCCTGCGCAAATCGCTCGACCAGGCGGGGGTGCGCGCGTTCATCCACGCCCCGTACCGGATCAACGTGGCCAGCACGAACAACCGGATCCGCATCCCGAGCCGGACCCTGCTCGGCCAGTACCTGGCGGCGGCGGCCGAGCTCGGCGCCGAGGGAGTGATCGTGCACGGCGGCGGGGTGACGGCCGGGGAGGACGTGCCGGTGGGCTACGACAACTGGCGGAAGGCGGTCGAGCGGACCGAGCGGCCGGTGCCGATGCTGATCGAGAACACCGCGGGTGGCGAGAACACGATGGCCCGCGGCCTCGATTCGGTGGCCCGGCTCTGGGACGCGGCGGCGGGCGAGAACGTCGGGTTCTGCCTGGACACCTGCCACGCCTACGCGAGCGGCGAGGAACTGGCCGGGATTGCGGACCGGGTCAAGGCCATCACCGGCCGGATCGACCTGGTGCACTGCAACAACTCCCGGGACGAGTTCAACTCGGGCCGGGACCGGCACGCCGGGATGGAGCAGGGCACGATCGACCCGTTGCTGCTAGTCAACGTGATCCGGTCCGCTGGCGCGCCCGTCATTTGCGAAACGCCCGACCCCGCCACTGACATCCGCTGGCTCCGCGCTCACCTGGGGTAGCGACCGTAGCCGCAGCACAACCTGGTCCGCCGCACCAGCCAGCACGCCACCAGCCGGGTCGTCCTCCCCGGCCGCCCGGACCACGTCCCCGGGCGGATGCAGGATGTCCCGGACGACCAGGGCACAGAGCAGCAGCACGGTGAGGAACCGGGCCAGCAGGGCGGCGAAGTACAGCCCGCTGCTGATCCCGTCGATCGCGGCCGGGCCGGTCACCGACACGGTGATCAGGTAGGCCCAGATGGCGAAGAAATAGCCCACCTCGGCGAACTGCCACAGCAGATAGGGCCCCCAGCGGGGCCGGGCCAGCACGACCAGCGGCGCCAGCCACACCACGTACTGCGGTGACCACACCTTGTTCGACAGCAGGAACACCGCCAGCACCAGGAAGAACACCTGCGCCACCCGGGGCCGCCGCGGCGCAGCCATGATCAGCAGCGCGATGCCCACGCAGGCGGCCAGGAACACCAGCGACGAGATGGCGTTCAGATTGTGCACGCTAGTGGTACCGATGACCGGCCAGTGCTCGGTCTCGAAGAAGTACCAGATCGAACCCCAGTCCGCCGAGCGCGTCTCGCTGAGCTGATAGAACCGGGCCCAGCCGGAAAAATTGATGATCATGACCGGCACGTTGACCACGAGCCAGGTCACCGCGGCCGAGCCCGCGGTCACCCAGAACGAACGCAGCCGGCCCGCCCGCCAGCAGAGCAGCAGCAGTGGGCCGAGGAACAGCACCGGGTAGAACTTGGTCGCCACGGCCAGCCCGATGAGCGCCCCGGCCAGCACCCCGCGGCGCGCCGCCCAGGCGGCCATGCCCAGCATGGCCAGGCCCATCGCGATCAGGTCCCAGTTGATGAACGCGCCCAGGATGGCCGCGGGGGCCAGCGCGACGCCGAGCGCGGTCCACCGCCGGGACCGGCCGGCCAGGTAGCCGGTGGCCAGCACGCCGAGCACGAAGAAGATGCTCAGCGCCGCGATGGTGACGTCGAAGAACTCGCGGCCGCGGACGAACGGGTCGGTGATCGGGTGGACCAGCCAGGCGGCGAACTGCATCGCGCCGCCGATGAGCACCGGGTACTCCACCGGGTGGTCCGCGTACGGCACCTTGCCGGCGGACAGTCCCTCGTTGAAGTACAGCGGGTAGATGTCGGTGTAGCAGTGCGCCTGGAACTGGGTCAGGTAGCCGTTCCACGCCCCGGCGCGGCAGGCCCACTTGTTGGCCAGCGCGAGCACACAGCCGAGCACGCTGCAGGTGATGAGCGCCGAAGTGGAGCCGGCCAGCAGGGCCAGCCGCCCAGCCTGGAACCGCGCCGGTGGTTGCTGGCCGGGCAGGCCGGCCGCGTCGTCGGTCACCACGCTCCGATGCGGTAGACGGTCTCACCCCGGCCGGCCGGCCGGGGCCCTCCTATCCTCTCTCTTACCGCTTGGCGCCAGGCAACCTGATGGTAGGAGTCGGGGTCGCCGTCACTTCGGTGCCGGGCAGCGTGGGCGCCGGGGTGGGGTCCCCGCCGTTCCCGTTGTTCTGGTGGCAGTGCCGGCCGAAGAAGAAGCCCTGGCAGGTGACGGTGGGATGCGGTGTCGGGTGCACCTTCGGCTGGGGCGCGTTCGGCCCGAGCAGGTTCCACGCGGTGCCACCGAAGTCCGGCGTCGGGAAGCTCTGTATCTGCGTCGGGGCGAATTCTTTCATCGCGAAGTCGTGCCAGATGGAGGCCGGCTCCTGGCCACCGAAGCCCTGCAGGCCGGCCAGCCCGTACAGGGTCTGGATGCCGGCCGGCGGCGCCGCGTCCGAACTGGCCGACACGTCCGCACACCCGGGCACCTTGGTCGGACAGCCCTGCTGGTTGGTGAACATGCCCACGGCCAGGGTGAACTGCGGGATCGAGCCGATGAAGAAGGCCGACTGGGACAGGTTCGTGGTGCCGGTCTTGGCGATGATCTCCCGGCCGTCCGGCAGGCCGGCGGTGGCCGCCGTGCCGCCCGGCTTGGTGTCGAAGGACAGCGCGTAATCCACGTCGGAGTCCTCGGCCGGGGTGAGCACCATCCGGCGGGTCACCTTGGCGTTGATGGTCTGCATCAGCGCGTCCGGCTTCTGCACCTGGATCCGCAGGATCACGTGCGGGGTAACGTACTCGCCGTTGTTGGCCAGTGTGGAGAACGTGCTGGCCTGCTCCCCGACGGTGAGCGACGCCTGGCCCAGCGCGGTGCCGACCTCGCTGCGCATCGTGTCCAGCCCGGACGAGGTGGTGTTCACTCCGAACGCCTGGGCCAGCTGGACGATGTTCTGCCCGTCGGTGCCGGCCACCCGGTGGTACAGGTCGGTGTACGCGCTGTTCAGCGATTCGGCCGACGCGGTGACCACGCTGACCCCGGGGGTCTCTGGGTCGCCCGCGTCGTTGCCGACCTCGTACCAGCTGCTCGCGTCGGTCGCGGTCGGCTGGTTCCAGCTGGCGTACGTTGACGGGTCGGCGACCGGCGGGATCCACAGCGGTGAGTGCCCGTCCAGCGTGCTGGTCTTCACGCTCATGCCCTGCTCCCGGGCCAGCGCCAGCACGTACGGCTTGAACGACGAGCCGACCTGTTCCCGGTTCTGCAGCGCCATGTTCCACTGGCAGCGGATCTTGGCGCACTTCTTCGTCGGGGCCTCGTAGTTGGGCCCGCCGTACATGGCCCAGATCTCGCCGGTGCTCGGCTGCTCCAGTACCGCCCCGGCGTGCGCCCAGTTCGGCATGCCGCCCTGGATCAGCGACTCTTCCTGCTTCACGGACGCGTAGAGCGCGTTCATCATCGGCTTGCTGAACGTGGTGGTGATGCGCAGCCCGCCGTTGGCGATCTGGGCCGCGGTGTAGTGGTAGGTGCTCTCCAGTTCGTTCTGCACCGCGTCCATGATGTAGCCGCGGTAACCAGACCAGGAGTTGTTGAACGCCTTCACCAGCTTGGGGAACTTCTGCGCGTCGGCCTGGCTCTGCGACAGCCAGCCCTCCTGGACCATGGTGTTCAGCACGTAGTGCCAGCGGTACACCAGGTTGTTGTACGCGACCCCGCCCGACGGGTTCGGGTTGTAGCCGTCCGGCGCCTGCGGCATGGCCGCGATCATCGCGGCCTGGGCCACGGTCAGCTTGCTGACCGGTACGCCGAAGTACGTCTGCGCGGCGGCACCGAAGCCGTAGATGCCGACCCCGGTCGGCACCGTGTTCATGTACTGAGTGAGGATCCAGTCCTTGGACTCGTGCGAGGCCAGCTTCTCCGCGACGAAGATTTCCTTGATCTTCCGGCTGGCGGTCTCCGAGTCGCCGATGCCCAGGTAATAGTTGCGCACCAGTTCCTGGGTGATGGTCGAGCCGCCCTGCTGCACCGACCCGCTGGTCAGGTCGGCGATGCCGGCCCGGATGATGCCAACCGGCGAAATGCCGCCTTCGTCGTAGAAGTGCTTGTCCTCGGCAGCCACCATGGCGTGCTTGACCATGGCCGGGATCTGGTTAGGCAGCAGGATCTGCCGGTTGGTGCTGCCGAACATGCCGACCAGCGTCTTGCCATCGCGGAAGTAGACCCGGGACGCCTGGCCGGTGGCGAACGAGGACGCGGCCGGGATCGGGGTCCGGGCGTACATGTAGAACACGCCGACCAGCAGGATGATGAAGAACCCGGCGCCGGTG
This sequence comes from uncultured Actinomycetes bacterium, assembly GCA_963758575.1. GTDB lineage: Bacteria > Actinomycetota > Actinomycetes > Streptosporangiales > Streptosporangiaceae > RYN-230. The sequence goes on along the minus strand of CAVWWE010000014.1, from coordinate 19,499 downwards.
GCCAGCGACAGGCCGATGGCCTTCTTCCAGGTCCAGCGGCGCCACCAGTCGCCTTTCTGGTGGGGCCGCCCGCCGCGGCCGCGGCCATTACCGCCGCCGCCATTCCGGCCACCATTCCGGCCGCGCGGGACCGGCCCGCGGGGGCCGCGGGGCCCGGGCCGGCCGGGTAGCCGCCGGACGCCGGGTAGCCCCGCGTAGCCACCCGCGGGGTAGCCGCCGGACTCGGTGCCGAGCTGCGCGGCCAGCCGGTCCCGGGCGCTCATCCCCCGTGCTCCCCCGGGCTGGCGCCTCGGCCCGGGCCGCGCGGCGCCCAGGCCGGCCGCCACGCTGGGCCGGACTGCGGTCCCAGCCGTAGTCCTCAGCGCCATAGCCACGGCTGGGGGTGCCGTGACGGCCGCCCCGGCCCGGGCGGCCTGGATCACCGGGATCGGGATAATCCCCGGGGAAGTCTGGGTTACTCACGCGTCCTCACTGGTTGGGTGCGGCAGTCGTGGGCGAGCGTCAGGCTGGGGCCTCACGGTATCCGGTGGTGCGGGTTGCCCGGCGCAGGTTAGGAATTCGTCACAACTGTCCGCCGTCACTCACCAGAACGGCGGCGCCTGGCCCGCTGTTACTCGCCAGCACGGGCACGCCGGGTGCGCCGGGTACGTGGCTCACCCGTGCCGAGGACATAGGACGAGGCGAGGTGGTTCCAGGCACAACTTTGGCAGACCTCGACCACATATACCCGGAACTCCCCGTATTCGGAGGCCATCTCGGCCAGTTCCGGTCCCTGCTTAACCCGGCCCGCATACGGCCCGAGTTCGTCCCCATACACGTACGTGACGTGGGTCAGCTTGGCCCGGCGGCAGATCGGGCAGGCCACCTCGGTCGCCTCACCGTGAAATTTCGCCGCCCGCAGCAGGTACGGGTGGGCATCGCAGACGTCGGCCACCGTGGTGTGCCCGGCCAGCACCGAGGCGAGCGTTGCCCGCCGGGCAAGCCCGTAGTCCACGACCGATCGGCGACTTCCCATCCCCCACAGCGTAAGCGGATTGCGCCAGGGGGGCGACCGCCCCAGCACCGGCCGCCCCCTTGCGCTATGTCTCCAGTCGTCATATCTTGACGATGTATCGGTTCGATACATCGCTTTGGCACATTGCCCCGTAGCGGCGGACGGAGGTGCGGGCAGGCATGGTCGGCCAGCGGTCACGCGTGCTCGAGCTGGCGGTCCTCGGGCTGCTGCATGAGGCGCCGATGCATGGCTACGAGCTGCGCAAACGGCTCAACTCGACGCTGGGCGCGTTCCGCGCCTTCGGCTATGGGTCGCTATACCCGTGCCTGAAGGAGCTGCTCGCGCACGGGCTGATCGCGGAGGAGGCCCCCGAGGTTCCGGAGGGCGCCAAGCCGATTTCCCGCCGGTCCAAGATCGTCTACCGGCTGACCGCGGAGGGCAAGGAGCGGCTGCAGGACCTGCTGACCGAGTCCGGGCCGGACGCGTGGGACGACGACGGGTTCGGCGTGCACTTCGCGTTCTTCGGCCAGACCCGGGCCGACATCCGGCTGCGCATCCTGGAAGGCCGCCGCACCCGGCTGGAGGAACGGCTGGACGGCGTGCGCGGGGCCATGGCCCGGACCCGGGAGCGGATGGACAGCTACACGCTCGAACTGCACCGGCATGGCCTGGAGTCGGTGGAGCGCGAGGTGCGCTGGCTGAACGAGCTGATCGCGTCCGAGCGCCAGGCAGACGGTCCGGACACGCCGGACAGGCCTCCGGCACAACGAGACAACAACCTTTAGCCATCAAGTCGGCTGAGAGAAGGAGTAAGCCCCATGGGTTCGGTTCGGGTAGCGATTGTCGGCGTGGGCAACTGCGCCAGCTCCCTGGTCCAGGGCGTGGAGTACTACAAGGATGCCGACCCCGCGGGCCGGGTCCCTGGGCTCATGCACGTCGAGTTCGGCCCGTACCACGTCCGCGACGTGGAGTTCGTGGCCGCGTTCGACGTGGACGCCAAGAAGGTGGGCCGGGATCTCGCCGAAGCTATCGGGGCGAGCGAGAACAACACCATCAAGTTCTGTGACGTGCCGCCGACCGGCGTCACCGTGCAGCGCGGCCCGACCCTGGACGGCCTGGGCGAGTACTACCAGGAGCTGATCACCGAGTCGGCCGACCCGATGGTGGACGTCACCGCGGCGCTCCGCGAGTCCGGCGCGGACGTGCTGGTCTCCTACCTGCCGGTGGGCTCCGAGCACGCCGACCGGTACTACGCGCAGTGCGCCATCGACGCCGGCGTGGCGTTCGTGAACGCGCTGCCGGTGTTCATCGCCTCCGACCCGGAGTGGGCGGCCAAGTTCACCGCGGCCGGCGTGCCGATCATCGGCGACGACATCAAGTCGCAGGTCGGCGCGACCATCACGCACCGGGTGATGGCCAAGCTGTTCGAGGACCGCGGGGTGGAACTGCTCCGCACCTACCAGCTCAACTTCGGCGGCAACATGGACTTCATGAACATGCTGGAGCGCAAGCGGCTGGTGTCCAAGAAGATCTCCAAGACCCAGTCGGTCACCTCGCAGATCCCGCATGAGATGGAGAAGGCCGCGGTGCACATCGGCCCGTCCGACCACGTGCCGTGGCTGGACGACCGGAAGATGGCCTATGTCCGGCTGGAGGGCCGGTCGTTCGGCGACGTGCCGCTCAACCTGGAGTACAAGCTCGAGGTGTGGGACTCGCCCAACTCCGCGGGCATCATCATCGACGCGATCCGCGCCGCGAAGATCGCCAAGGACCGCGGCATCGGCGGCCCGGTGCTGTCCGCCGCGTCCTACTTCATGAAGTCGCCGCCCGAGCAGTACGGCGACGACGTGGCGCGCGACCTGGTCGAGCAGTTCATTCGCGGCGAGATCGAGCGGTAAACCTCCAACCCTCATACTTAACGCCGTAATCGTGGTCAATCGGGAGTCAAGCATTCGGCACCGATTGGCCACGATCAAGGCTTCGCCACCATGGCACCCCAGGCGGTGCACCGTAGGCTGATCAGGTGCCGTCGCTCAGACCTTCGTCACCGACTTGCGCATCCTGCTGCGCGAGCGGGATTTCCGGCGGCTGTTCGCCACCCGGCTGATCTCGCAGACCGGTGACGGGGTGTTCACCGCCGGGCTCGGCTCCTATGTGTTCTTCAACACCACGACGTTCCCCAACCCGGCGTCGGCCGCGTCCGCGTTCGCGGTGCTGTACCTGCCCTACTCGCTGATCGGCCCGTTCGCCGGGGTGTTCATCGACCGCTGGTCGCGGCGGCAGATCCTGGTCTACTCGGCGGTGCTCCGCTCGCTGTTCGTGGTGCTCACCGCCGCGCTGGTGGCGGGGGGCAAGCTGGGCGTCCCGCTGTACGTCAGCGTGCTGCTGGTGCTCGGGGTGAACCGGTTCTTCCTGTCCTCGCTGTCCGCCGCGCTGCCGCACGTGGTGCCCGCGGACAAGCTGGTCATGGCCAACTCGGTGTCGCCCACCGCGGGCGGCATCATGGCCTCGGTCGGCGGCCTGATCGGGCTGGGCGTGCACGTGGCCACCGGCAGCGGGCAGGCCGGCTCGGCCATCACCCTGCTGGCCGGCGGCGCCTGCTACCTGCTGGCCGGGGTGGTGGCCCGGACCATGCGCCGCGACCTGCTCGGCCCGGACGCGGACGAGCGGCCAGCCGGCACGGTTCTCGGCGAGATCGCGGACGTGACGGCCGGGCTGGTGGCCGGGGCCCGGTACCTGATCCGGCGCCGCGGGCCGGCCGCCGCGCTCGGCGCCACCGGGGCGAACCGGTTCCTGTACGGGGTCCTTTTCCTCATGTCGATCCTGCTGTACCGGAACTACTTCTACCGGTCGGCCGGGGCCAACACCGCGCTCAGCCACTTCACCGTGCTCGTCCTGGTCTCCGCGGTCGGCTACGGCTGCGCCGCGCTGATCACCCCGGGACTGACCCGGCGGCTGGGCAAGCCGGCCTGGATAGCGCTGCTGCTGGCCAGCGCCGGGATCGTGATGGCCGCGCTGGGCGAGACGTTCAGCCAGCCCGCCTACCTGGCCATCGGGTTCTGGCTCAACCTGGTCGGCCAGGGCGTGGCCATCTGCGCCACCACGATCCTGCAGGAGCAGGTAGACGACGACTACCGGGGCCGGGTATTCTCCTTCTACGACGTGACGTTCAACGTCACGTTCGTGGCCGGCGCCGCGCTGAGCGCGGCGTTCATGCCGGCCACCGGCCGGGCGCCGGTGATCATCGCGCTGATCGCGGCGGGTTACCTGGTCGCGGCGGCGGCCTACTGGCTGGCTGGCCGGGAGTCGTCCGGCGGCCCACTGCCCGGCGGCGAAATCCCCACCCGCTCGGCCCAGCCGAGCAGTTCATGAGTGGCCCGCTCCTCGCCCAGCGGGCCGTGCTCCATGCGCAGGTCGAGCAGGTACTGGGAGGCCCGGCCGACGTCCCGGCCCGGCGGCAGGCCGAGGATCCGCATGATCTGGTGGCCGTCCAGGTCGGGCCGGATCTTCTTCAGCTCCTCCTGCGCGCTGAGCTCGGCGATGCGCTCTTCCAGGCCATCCTGGGCCCGCGCCAGCCGGGCCGCCTTGGCCTTGTTCCGGGTGGTGCAGTCGGCCCGGGTGAGTACCTGCAGCCGGGTCAGCAGCGGCCCGGCGTCCCGCACGTAGCGGCGCACCGCGGAATCGGTCCACTCCCCCGGGCCGTACCCGTGGAAGCGCAGGTGCAGCGAGATCAGCGTGGTCACGTCGGCCACCACCGCGGCTGGGAAGCGCAGCGCCTTCAGCCGGGACCGGGCCATCGCCGCGCCGACCACCTCGTGGTGGTGGAACGCGACCCGCCCGTCCGGCAGCAGGCTGCGCGTCTTCGGCTTGCCGATGTCATGCAGCAGCGCGGCCAGCCGGAGCACCAGGTCCGGTTCCAGCCCGTACCGCGGCTCCAGGTCGATGGACTGCTGCAGCACGGTGAGCGAGTGCTGGTACACGTCCTTGTGCCGCATGTGCTCGTCGGTCTCCAGCCGCAGCCTCGGCACCTCGGGCAGCACCACATCGGCCACGTCGGTGTCCACCAGCAGCTCGATGCCGCGAACCGGGCCGCCCCGGGGGGCCAGCATCAGCTTGCTCAGCTCGTCGCGGATCCGCTCGGCGGACACCACGGCGAGCGGCCGGCCAGGTCGTGCATGGCCACCGCCACCTCGGGCACCACGGCGAAGCCGAGCTGGGCGGCGAACCGGGCCGCGCGCATGATCCGCAGCGCGTCGTCGGTGAACGAGTCGGCCGGGCGGCCCGGGGTGCGCAGCACCTTGCCGCGCAGATCGCGCAGGCCGCCGAACGGGTCGGCCAGCTGCAGTGACGGCAGCGGCGCGGCCATCGCGTTGACGGTGAAGTCGCGGCGCCGCAGGTCTTCCTCCAGCGACGTGCCGTACCGGGTGACCGGCTTGCGGGACTCCGGCCGGTAGGTCTCGCTCCGGTACGTGGTCACCTCGAACACGGTCGGCCCCTTGCGCATCCCGACCGTGCCGAACTCGATGCCGGTCTGCCACACCCGGTCCGCCCAGCCCTGGGCTATCTCGAGCACATGTTCCGGCAGCGCGTCGGTGGCCAGGTCCAGATCGCTGTGCCCACGGCCGAGAAACACGTCCCGCACCGTCCCGCCGACCAGCGCCAGCTGATACCCGTGCTGGGCGAACACCCGGCCGAGTTCCAGCGCGGGCGCGGCCGACGCGCGCAGCAGCGCCGCGGCGGCTTTCTGCTCGCGCGGGCCGATGGACGGGGTATCTGGCACGGGCATTGAGGGTAGGGGGTAGGTGAGCTCCGGGGGAAATCCGGGAACCCCCGGAACCTGAAGGAGCACCCAGAGAACGGCAATACCATTTCCGGCATGCCGCGTCAGCGCCCCACGCCCCGCGGCCGGCTCAGGCAGCTGGCCGTGGCCGGCGTCATCGTGGCGCTGTCCGTGCTGGCCCCGGCGGCCGCCGGGGCCGCCGCGGCGGCGCCGCCAGCTCGGCCAGCGCGCAGCAGGTGACCGTGGCCATCACCTCGGTCAGCCCGCAGATCGCCCGGCCCGGCCAGCGGGTCACGGTGTCCGGCACCGTCAGCAACCCCACCGGCAACACGGTGTCCGGCCCCGCGGTGCAGCTCTGGTCCTCCACCGCCCGGTTCACCACGCGCAGCCAGCTGGCCAGCTACGCGGCCGGGCAGCTGCAGATCGACAGCCCGGTGACCGGGGCGGTGGACCAGCTGGGCGGCACCCTGCGGCCCGGCACGACACGGCAGTGGACGGTCACTGTGCCGGAGGCCATGCTCGGCTTCGCCAGCGGCTTCGGCGTCTACCCGCTGGCCGCCCAGCTCGACTCGGTGGGCCAGCCGCTGGCCGACGCGTACACGTTCCTGCCGTTCTGGCCGGGCAGCGCCAAGGCGGCCGGGCTGCCCCGCCCGGAACAGGTGGCCTGGATCTGGCCGCTGATCGGCCAGCCGGAGCAGGCGGCCTGCCATTCGCTGCTCAACGACGGCCTGGCCACCAGCCTGGCCAGCACCGGCCGGCTCGGCGGGCTGCTCACGGACGGCACCAGCCCGGCCGGGGTGGCCGCGCAGCTGACCTGGGCCATCGATCCCAGCTTGCTGTCCAGCGCGGCGCTGATGACCCACCCGTACCGGGTCGGTGGCACGCCGACCTGCACCGGTACCCGCACTGAGCGGGCCAGCCCGGCCGCGCAGGCCTGGCTGGCCAAGGTGCACGCGCTGGCCCGGCAGCAGGACTTCTTCACCACCCCGTACGCGGACGTGGACGTGTCCGCGCTGGCGCACGCCGGGCTGGACAACGACGTGAACCGGGCGCTGGCCAAGGGCCGCGAGGTGACGGCCGGCCAGAGCCAGCTTGGCGCCGTGCAGCAGCCGGCCGGGCCCCGTATCGACTGGCCCGCCGACGGCATCGCCGACTACGGGGTGCTCGGCAGCCTGGCCGCCAGCGGGATCGGCGCGGTCGTGCTGAGCAGCAGCATGATGCCACCGGCCCACCCGGTGCAGTACACGCCGAGCGCGATCACCTCGACCCCGGACGGGGTGAACGCGGGCCTGCAGGTGGCCCTGGCCGACAGCACGCTGACCGACGTGCTGGCGGACGCGCCGACCGCGGCCAGGCCGTCGGCCGGTGCCACCTCACCGGCAGCGGCGGCGTTCGCCACCGAGCAGCGGTTCCTGGCCGAGACCGCGATGATCGCGGCCGACCAGCCCGGCCTGCCCCGGTCCGTGGTCGTCACCCCGCCCCGGGAGTGGAACCCGGCACCGGGACTGGCCAACGCCTTGCTGACCGAGACGGACAGCGCGCCCTGGCTGCAGCCGGCCAGCCTGAGCAGCCTGCTGGCCAAGCACTCCACCAAGGGCCAGGTGCCCCGCAAGCAGCCCCCACCGCAGGAATACGGTCACGGTGAACTGCACAAGTCGCTGCTGCGCAAGGTCCGCGACCTGGAGGCGGCGATCCGGGTGCAGGCCAGCGTGCTGGGCGAACCGCGCGCGAAGTACCTGTCCGGCGCCGTGGCGGCGATCGAGTCCTCGGCCTGGCGTGGCGACCCGGCCCAGGCCAGGCATCTGCTGGCCTGGGTGTCCAGCTTCGTTGCCGCCCGGTCCCACCTGGTGCACATCATCCAGGGCGGTGGCCAGGTCACGCTGACCGGCAAGTCCGGCCCGGTGCCGGTGTCCATCGTGAACAGGATGGGCCAGCCGGTCACCGTCCGGCTGGTCGTCCAGGCCCCGGCCAGCCGGCTGACCATCTTGTACAAGTCGGACCCGATCACCATCGGCAAGTTCGAGCAGAAGACCGTGGCGGTGAAGGTGCGCTCGTCGGTCGCGGGCTCGACCGTGCTCAAGCTGAGCCTGCAGGCACCGAACGGGTCCCCGCTGCCCGGGCCCGGGGCCCAGATCACGGTGGACGCGACGCACTTCGGCACCGAGGCACTGGTGATCATCGCGGTGGCCTGCGGACTGTTCGTGATCGCCTCGGCCGTCCGGGCGGTGCGCCGGGGCATGCGCGGCCCACCCAGCGACTCCGCAGGTCAGGACGCTACTCCCCCGGATCCTGCCGGATCACCGGACGAAACGGATACGGTCAACAGGAAGCCCGCGGACGCCGAATCGCACGAGGAGCCGGATGAATACGCCAGCGCCCCAGGCTGGGTGGAGCGGCCCTGACCGTGGCCGCGGCCCCGGGCGCCGTCGCGCACCAGGACGTCGCCGCGCCACCGGGCGGTCCAGCCAGGCCGGTGCTGACCAGGGCTATCGCGCTCCCGACCCGCAGCCGACCCGCGACTACCGCGACCCGCAGGTGACCCAGCCCTACTACCGCGATCCGCGGCAGCCGAGCCCGCGGGAGCCCGCGGTCTGGCCGGGCGAGGCTTATCCGGCACCTGGCCGGCCCGGCTACCGCGATTACCCGGCGCCACAGGTCCCCGGCTACGAGGACCCCGGCTACCCGGACCCCGGGCAGCAGCCGCCACCCCCGCCGCCGGCCCAAACGGCACCCACTGACCAGGGGCCTCCATCGCCGGAAGGCCCCAGCCTGGTCCGGTCCAGCAGCGTGATGGCCATCGGCACGCTGGTCTCCCGCGGCACCGGCTTCCTGCGCACCCTGCTGACCGTCTATGCGCTCGGCGCTATCGGCGTGGCCAACTCGTACAACAACGCCAACACGCTGCCCAACGCGGTCTACGACCTGATGCTCGGCGGCATCCTGAGCGCGGTGGTGGTGCCGCTGCTGGTCAGCGCGGCCAAGCGGAACACCGATCGCGGCGAGGCGTACACCCAGCGGATGTTCACCCTGGCCACCATCGCGCTGTTCGGCCTCACCCTGGTCGCCACGCTGGCCGCGAGCCTGCTGGTCGGGCTCTACGCGCATGCGCTGACCGGCGCCGAGCGCAACCTCACGGTGATCTTCGCCTACTTCTTCATCCCGCAGATCTTCTTCTATGGGGTCAGCTCGATGGCCGGCGGGGTACTGAACTCGCGGGGCAGCTTCGCGGCGCCGATGTGGACGCCGGTGCTGAACAACCTCGTGGTCATCCTCGTCCTGCTGTTGTTCATGGCCACCGGCGGCATCGGCACCAACCCATCAGACATCTCAACCGCCCAGGTCCAACTGCTCGGCTTCGGCACCACGCTGGGCATCATCGTGCAAACCGCTGCGCTCATCCCCGCGCTGCGACGAGTCGGCTTCCGCTGGCGGCCCCGGTTCGACTTCCGGCGGACGGAGGTGGCCGAGATCCGCCGGATGGCCGCCCCGCTGTTCGGCTACATCGTCACCACCCAGGTGTCCTTCCTGGTGGTGCAGAACGTGGCGAATGCCGCGTCCAACCACGTGGCCTCGGACTCGTTCTCCACCTACACGTACGCCTGGATGCTGTTCCAGTTGCCGTACGCGGTGGTCGGCGTCTCGGTGATCACCGCCCTGCTGCCCCGGATGAGCGCGCACGCCGCGGAACGCCGCTTCGCGCTGGTCCGCAGCGATTTCTCCACCGGCGTCCGGCTTTCCTCGGCCGTTGTCGTGCCCGCCGCTCTGCTGCTCATCGTGCTGGGTGGGCCGCTGGCCGAGTTCCTGTTCGGCATCGTGCACGGCAGCACCACGGTGGCGGAGAACCGCTACATCGGCGAGGTGTTCGGCACCTTCTCGCTGTTCCTGGTCCCATACATGATGTTCCAGCTGCTGCTGCGAGTGTTCTACGCGCTGCACGACAGCCGGACACCCATGTTCATCGGCGTCGCGACCATGATCGTCAACAGCGGCATCAGCCTGCTCGCGCTCTACCTGCTGCCGGCCGGCCATGTGGTGGAAGGGCTCGGCGTGGCCTTCGGCCTGGGTAACCTGGCCGGCGCCATCGTGGCCTGGCGGATCGCCAGCCGGCGGCTGGGCGGTCTGGCCGGCCATGAGATCAGCCGCACTCTGGTGCGGATGCATCTGGCCGCGCTGCCCGCCCTGCTGTTCGCCTGGGCGGTCACCTTCATGGTCGGCGTGCTGCTCTCGGCCGGCCCGGCCTACGGGCTGCTCACCGTCGTGCTGGGCGGTGGCGGCGGGCTGTTCCTGTACTTCCTGTTCTGCCGCGCGCTGCACGTCAGCGAAGTCACTGACCTGCTCGGCAGCGTCCGGGCCCGGCTGGGCCGGTGAGATGAGAATTGCAGGAGTGATTTGGCCGGCTACCGGGAACCGAACATGGTGTCTCTCACGTGTAACGGTTTGCGGTGGTAGGGCACGCAGAACGCGCCGGGCCACCGCGCGCGGCTTAGCATGGTGTACGGCACCACGATGAACCGCACCACGACGCTGGTAGATCCGGGGGCTCGGAAGGAGGGTCGGGAGCCTGCCCCTCCTGTGTACTTATGAGCACCTTTATCTCAGAACCTGGTACCCGGCTCGGCGGCCGTTACCGCCTCGAGGACCGGATCGACGACAGCGGCGGCTGGTCGGCCTGGAAGGCCATTGACGAGACGCTGGCCCGGCCGGTCTCGGTACTCACATTCGCGCCGGGTTTCCCGCGGATCCGTGAGGTGCTCACCGCGGCACGCGCCGCGAGCCGGCTCACCGACGCGCGGCTGGCCCAGGTGTTCGACGTCGAGGACGACTGGGATCAGGCCTACGTGGTGATGGAGTGGGTGGCCGGCGACTCGCTGGACGACCTGCTCGCCGACGGCCCACTGGAGCCCGCGCGCGGCGCGGAGATCGTGGCCGAGGCAGCCGAGGCGCTGGCCGCGGCGCACGCGGCCGGCGTGGCCCACCTCTGCCTGACCCCGCAGTCGCTGCGCTGGACGCCGGGCGGCGGGGTGAAGGTGCTCGGCAGCGGCATCGACGCGGCGCTGGCCGACGTGACCGCGGACGATCCGGCCCTGGCCGACACCCGCGGCCTGGCCATGCTGCTGTACGCGGCGCTGACCCGGTACTGGCCCGGCCCGGGCATGGGCAGCCTGCCGCCCGCCCCGCTGGCCGACGGCAAGCCGTGCAGCCCGCACCAGGTCTGCGCGGGCGTCCCCGCGTCCATTGACGAAGTCACCTGCCAGGCTCTGTTCCAGCTGGAGCGGCGCCGCGGCCCGGTGCTGACCACTCCCGGCCTGTTCGCCGACGCACTGTTCGAGGTCATCCCGGCCCCGATGGCCCCGCCGCCGGCCGCCGCGCCGGCGTACAGCTTCACCCAGAACTACCAGCCCGACTCCGGGCCCGCCGAGTACGGCGGTGGCGGCGGCGCCTGGGCACCGGCACCGCGCCGGCCGCCCCGGCCGCCCCGGCAGCCGGGCAGCCGGACGCCCGGCAGCCGGGCCGTAATCGCGCTGATCGTGCTGCTCGTGCTGGCTGCGATCGGCACCGGGCTGTACAGCCTGAGCCGCCACAATGGCGGCGGGAGCGCCGCGCCGAGCACCTCGGCCAGCGGTCACTCGTCCAGCCCGGTCGCCAGCACCGTGCTCACCCCGGTCAACGCGACCGCGTCGGACAACGCCGCCCAGGCCCGGGGCGCTTTCGCCACCAACCCGGCGAATGCCTGGAACACCCAGTTCTATCTGAACAACCCGGTGTTCGGGGGCCTCAAGAGCGGCACTGGCCTGCTGCTGGACATGGGTAAGTCGGTCACCCTGAGCTCGGTCCAGCTGACGTTCGGCCCGACCGCGGGCACGAACCTGACCATCGAGATCGGCAACCAGCCCGGGCTGACCCCTGGCGCCGGCTTCACCAAGATCGCCAAAGAGAAGAACGCCGGCTCGGCACCCAGACGTTCCAGACCAGCCACTCGGCGTCCGGCCGCTACGTGCTGATCTGGTTCACCAAGCTGCCACCGCTGGCCGGCAGCGGCAACAAGTTCGAGGCGTTCGTCTCCGGTGCCGTCCTGCGCGGATCGGGCTGACCCGTGGCGGGCCAGCGCGGCCCGGCGCTGTCTGGCGGGTGGGGCATGCCGCAGGCTGAGCCGTCCGACGCCGAGTTGCTGCGCCGCCATGTGACCGGCGACGCAGAGGCGTTCGGCCAATTGTTCCTGCGCCACCGTGATCGCTTGTGGGCAGTGGCGCTACGGACGATGGGCGACGCGGACGAGGCCGCCGATGCCCTGCAGGACGCGATGATCTCAGCGTTCCGGCGCGCGGCGGACTTCCGCGGCGACTCGGCCGTGACCACCTGGCTGCACCGGATCGTGGTGAACGCCTGCCTGGACCGGATGCGCCGCCGGGCCGCGCGGCCGGTCGCCGGCGGGGAGCATGACCTGGACCTGCTGGCCCGGACCCCGCAGGCCGCCCCGGACCAGGACGTCGCGCTGGACGTGCTGGCCGCGCTGCGCACGCTGGTCCCGGAGCAGCGGGCCGCGCTGGTCATGGTGGACATGCTCGGCTACTCGGTGGCCGATACCGCGGAGATTCTGGGCGTCTCGCCGGGCACGGTGAAGAGCCGGTGCGCCCGCGGCCGGGCCCGGCTGCTGCCACAACTCGCACATCTGCGGAACCAGCCGGGCGTACGGCGCGTCTCACCTCCAGCGGAAGGAGCGGGTGAAGGCCAGTCATGAGAGGGCACGTGGACGCGGAGTCCCTGGCGCTGTACGCCGAGGGAGAGCTCAGCCGCGGGCGGACCGCGCGGGTCCGGGCCCACCTGTCAAGCTGCCCGGACTGTGCCACCACGCTGGCCGCACTGGCCGAGGTCACCATCCAGCTCAGCCACGTGCCGGCGCCGTCGATGCCGTCCGCGGTGGCGGCCCAGCTGGACGCCGCGCTGAGCGCCGAGGCGGCGCACCGCGCGGCCGCGCCCGTGCCGGGCACGCCGCCGGCCTGGCACGTCCCATCGGCGGCCGCCGCGGCGCAACCCGATCTGGTCCCCAGCCGCGGTGCGCATCCTGGCCGGGACGGCCGTAACTCTGGTCGTGGCGGGCGGGGTCGGCTACGCGGTGAGCCAGTTCTCCGGGTCCGGCACCGCCTCATCGTCCAGTGCGCCCTCCGGGCAGTCAGCCCATCATCCCGGGGCGCAGGCCGAGCCCAACATCTCCAGGGGCGCGTCGGGCGGCCACGTGATGAAACCGCGCACCGGCCCGTACATCCCCACTGCCATCCGGTGGGTGCAGACTGGCACCGACTACCGGCCCGGCACGCTCGCCGCGCAGGGCCAGAAGTTGCTGGCGGAATACGACACGCCCGGCATTACCGGGCCGTCCATGATGCCCGCCGACAGCATTCCGGCCCAGGTGTCCAACTGCGTCAGCCAGGCCGCCCACGGACGCTCGGTGGTCGTCGTGGACCAAGCCCGTTACCGCGGTCACCCGGCCATCGTCATCGTGCTGGGCAAACCGGACGAGGCGGTCATCGCGGTCAGCCACACGTGCACGCCGCTGCAGTCCGCGCGGTTGCCTGTGACTTCGGGCTAAGCCACGGGATAATGCCGGTGAGGGGGGATGGGCTCCCGGGAATCTGTGCGCCCTAGGATCGGTTGACACCCCCGGAACGGGAAGGGCGATCAGACGTGGTACGGGATGTCATCATCATCGGCTCAGGTCCGGCTGGCTACACGGCAGCGGTCTACGCGGCGCGGGCCAAGTTGTCTCCGCTCGTGTTCGAGGGGTCGGTGACCGCGGGCGGTGCGCTCATGCAGACCACCGACGTGGAAAACTTCCCTGGCTTCCCGGACGGGGTGCTCGGCCCTGACCTGATGGACTCGATGCGCAAGCAGGCTGAGCGGTTCGGCGCCGAGCTCATCGCCGACGACGTGACCGAGGTCGACCTGGCCGCCACGCCCAAGGTGATCAAGACGGCCAGCGAGACCTACCAGGCCCGCACCGTGATCGTGGCCAGCGGCTCGCGCTACCGCGAGCTGGTCGTGGACGGCGAGAAGCGGCTGTCCGGGCACGGCGTGTCCTGGTGCGCGACCTGTGACGGCTTCTTCTTCCGCGAGCTCCACATCGCCGTGGTCGGCGGGGGTGACTCGGCGATGGAGGAGGCCACCTTCCTGACCCGGTTCGCCAAGTCGGTGACCATCATCCACCGCCGTGACCAGCTGCGCGCGTCCAAGATCATGCAGGACCGGGCGCTGGCCAACCCGAAGATCAAGTTCCGGTGGAACAGCGAGGTCGTCGAGGTCCTCGGCGACGCCAAGGTCAGTGGCCTGCGGCTGCGCGACACGCAGACCGGCGAGGAGAGCACGATCGAGGTGCAAGGCCTGTTCGTGGCCATCGGGCACGACCCGCGCAGCGAGCTGTTCGCGGGCCAGCTGCCGATGGACAAGGAGGGCTACCTCCTGGTCGAGCAGCCGAGCACGCGCACCGGCGTGGACGGGGTCTTCGCCTGCGGCGATGTGGTCAACCATACGTACCGCCAGGCCGTCACGGCCGCGGGCACCGGGTGTGCCGCGTCGCTGGACGCCGAGCGGTGGCTCGCGGACCACGAGTCCTGAGCAGTCCGAACAACGGAAAGGAAACAACCGCCGTGGGCGCAACCAAGGTCGTGACCGATGCGACTTTCGATGCCGAGGTCGTCAAGAACAGCAAGCCGGTCATCGTGGACTACTGGGCCGAGTGGTGTGGCCCGTGCCGCCAGGTTGCCCCGGTCCTCGAGGAGATCGCCAAGGAGCACGCCGACAAGATCGACGTGGTCAAGCTGAACATCGAGGAGAACCCGCAGACCGCGCAGAAGTACGGGATCATGCTGATCCCCACGCTGAACGTGTTCTCCGGCGGCGAGGTCGTCAAGCAGGTGGTCGGGGCCAAGTCCAAGTCCGCCCTGCTCAAGGAACTTGCCGACTTCATCTGAGCCGGGTATCACCCCGGACATCCGGACGCTGGCGTCCAGCGTGGTGTACGAGGACGCCCACATCGTGTTGCGCTGCGACGAGATCGAGCGCCGGGACGGCAGCCGGGGCACCTACGCCGTGGTGGACAAGCCCGACTTCGCGCTGGTGATCCCGGCCGAGGCGGACCGGTTCTGCCTGGTCGAGGAGTTCCGCTACCCGGTCGGGCGGCGCACCTGGTCGTTCCCGCAGGGCGGGTTCCCGGGACGGCAGACCGGCGACCCCGGGGACCTGGCCCGGCTGGAACTGGCCCAGGAGACCGGGCTGCGCGCCGCCCGGCTCACTCTGCTCGGCTACCTGCACTGCGCCCACGGCACCAGCAGCCAGGGCTTCCACGCTTACCTGGCTAGCGGGCTGACCCAGGGCGAACCGGACCGGGAACTGTCCGAGCAGGACATGCGCCAGCGCTGGGTGACCCGCGCCGAATTCAAGGACATGATCTTGAACGCCAGCATCCTGGATGACTCGACCGTGGCTGCCTACTCGCTGCTGCTGCTGCACGAGGAGCGGGGCTAGCCGGTCCGGGCCGGGCCGCGGTGCGGCTCAGGCGAGGCGGAGAGACCGCTCCGGGCTGACCGAGCCCAGTAGCCGTTCCAGCGCCACCTCGACGTCCTCACGCCAGGACACGGCCGTCTTCAGCTCCAGCCGCAGCCGCGGGTAGTGCAGGTGCGGGCGGACGGTCTTGAAGCCCACCGCGAGCAGGTAGTCCGCGGGCAGCACGCAGGACAGCCCCTCGGAACGCAGGTCGCCGAACGCCTCGATGGCCTTCACCCCGCGCCGGGTCAGGTCCTTGGCGACGCCCTGGACCAGCATCCGGCCCAGGCCGCCGCCGGTGAACTCGCTCATGATGCTGGCCGTCATCAGCAGCACCGCGTCCGCGCTGACCGGGCTGGTCGGGAAGGCCAGCGAGCGCGGCACGTACATCGGCGGCGCGTACAGCACGTAGCCGGCCGGTGCGCCGTCCACGTAGGCGATCTTCCCGCAACTGCCCCATTCGAGCAGCGTCGAGGAGATCCAGGCTTCCTTTTCCAGCGCCGGGTCGCCCACCTCCTCGGCCCGGGCATGGTTCACCGGGTCGAGTTCCCAGAAGACGCACCGGCGGCACCGCTTGGGCAGATCGTCCAGATTGTCCAGGGTGACACTGACAAGACGGCGCGTCACGCACACCTCTGGTTATCCGGAGCGGCGCTCAGCCGCGGGCGAGTTCACTGAGCGGGCCCGGCCACAGGCCCGTACCCTGACATGGTACCCACCTACCACCTGGAGCGGCTGGGGCATCCGCATCCGAGCAGTCCCGTCCTGCCCTGGCCCGCCTTGATCCGTACCTCGACCACTACGCAGTGAGAGCGCGCGGCATGATCGCGTCCGAGATCCGCGCGCTGTTCGCGGTGGCCGCCCGGCCGGAGGTGGTATCGCTGGCCGGCGGCATGCCGTACATCTCCGCGCTGCCGGCCTGGATCATCTGCGGCTGTCCTACTGCTTCCCCGAGCCGGACCGGATCCGGGAAGGCGTACGACGGCTGGCCGGCGTGATCGGTGCCGAGCTGGACCTGCGGTCCACGTTTGGCGCGTCATGAAGTTTGTTGCAGCGTGGCTTGGTGCGGCGTGAGTGATCTGGGTCATGTCCTGGTGCTGGCCGGGGGCCTGTCCGCGGAGCGGGCCGTCTCGCTGCGCTCCGGCGAGCGGGTGCTGGACGCGCTGCGCGACGCCGGGTGGAGGCCGACCTGGCCGACGCCGACGCGGCGCTGATCCCAGCCATCACCGCGGACCCGCCCGCGGCGGTGTTCCCGGCCATCCACGGCACGTGCGGCGAGGACGGCTCGATCCGCGAGGTGCTGGGCCTGCTGTCGGTCCCGTATGTCGGGTCAACCGCTGTGGCCAGCCGGGCGGCGTTCGACAAGCCGACGGCCAAGGCGGTGGTCAGCGCGGCCGGGCTGCGCACCCCGGCCTCGGTCACGCTGCCCCGGGAGACGTTCCACGGTCTGGGCGCGGGTGCGGTCCTGGAGCATGTGGTGGCCCGCTCGGGCTGCCGTTGTTCGTCAAGCCCGCGCGCGGCGGATCGGCGCTGGGCGCGACCCGGGTGCTGACCGCCCGAGAGTTGCCGAACGCCATGATGGCCTGCTTCGGCTACGGCGATACGGCACTGGTGGAGCAGTTCGTGTCCGGCACCGAGGTCGCGGTCGGCGTGCTGGATCTCGGCGACGGCCCGCACGCCCTGCCGCCGGTGGAGACCCACCCACTGGGCGGCAGCTACGACTACGCGGCCCGGTACACGGCCGGGCGGACCGAGTTCTACGCCCCGGCCCGGCGGCCGGCCGGCCTGCTGGCGGCCGCTTCGGCCGCGGCGGTGACGGCGCACCGGGCGCTCGGCCTGCGCGACCTGTCCCGGACCGACCTCATCGTGTCCGGGCCGGACGTGTTCTTCCTCGAAGTCAACGTGGCCCCCGGGATGACCGAGACCAGCACGCTGCCGATGGCCCTCACCGCAGCCGGCCGCGATCTTGGCGTGACGTGCCGCGAACTGCTCCGCCTGGCGGCGGCCCGCGGGGACTAGTGCCGCGGCTAGGCTCGGCGGGTGACCAAGAGCTTCGGTAGTGACAACCATGCAGGGGCGCACGAGGCCGTGCTGCGCATGCTCGCCGCGGCCAACGCCGGCGATGCCCATGGGTACGGGGACGACCCGTGGACCAAGCAAGTAAGCCAGGACCTGTGCGCCCGGTTCGGCGCGGCCGGCGCCTACTTCGCGTTCAACGGCACGGGCGCCAACCTCGTTGGCCTGAGCCTGCTGATCCGCCCGTACGAGGCGGTCATCACCGCCGAGTCCGCGCACCTGAACACCGACGAGTGCGGGGCGCCGGAGCGACTGCTCGGCAGCAAGCTGCTCACCGTGGCCACACCGGATGGCAAGCTGACCCCGGACCTGGTGGCCACCCGGCTGGCCGGCCTGGGCGACGAGCACCGTGCCCAGCCGCGGGCGGTATGCATCACCCAGGCCACCGAGCTAGGCACCTGCTACTCGCTGGCCGAACTGGCGGCGCTGGGTGAGTTCTGCCGCGCGCATGATTTGCGGGTCTACCTCGATGGCGCCCGGCTAGCCAACGCGGCCGCGTACCTAGGCTGCTCGCTGGCCGATCTGGCCGCGCAGGCGGACGTGCTGAGCTTCGGCGGAACCAAGAACGGCGCGGTGGCGGCCGAGGCCGTCATCGTGATGAACCCGGACCTGACTGGAGCCGTCCCGTTTCAGCGGAAGCAACTGCTCCAGCTCGGCTCGAAGATGCGCTTCTTCGCCGCCCAGTTCGCCGGCCTGCTGGAGAACGACATCTGGCTGGCTAATGCCACCCAGGCCAACCTGATGGCGCAGCGCCTGTCGGCCGGCCTGCGCGACCTCCCCGGCGTGACGCAGCAGTACCCAGTCGAGTCCAATGCCGTTTTCGCTGACCTGGATCCGCGCTTCATCGAACCGCTGCAACGCCAGTGGGGCTTCTACGTCTGGGAGCAGAACGTGGTCCGCCTGATGACCGCCTTCGACACGGAGGCCGCCGACGTCAACGCGTTCCTGGCCAGCATCCGTGAGGTCGCCCTGTCGCGCGTCTAGGGCGTGTCCCGTAGATCTTGGACTCTGGTTCTCGTAAATCAGGGCCGGATGAGTGATCGCCTGGATCGGCACGATCTCAGTGATGCGCAACTTCATGTACCAGGCCACCGTCAACGTCGCCTCGACCGGTATCTGGCTGCGAGATCCCGTTCCCTGACCTCCGGGACGCCCGGCAAGTAGGTGCCGGTTGCTCATACGAAGTCGCCCCAGAAAGAGACGAGCCGTGACGATATCCGGCTCGCGTCGGCGGAAGGCCGGGTGCCGCCGAATTCCCGATCGATATAGGCGGCGAGGTCGGTGCCGTAGATGATGATGTCGGTCTGATAGATCGACAGGACGGGATGACCATAGCTGCCGCGCCCGGCTGGCAGGTAGCGGTGTGCGTAGACCGGGATCATCTTCGGTGCCTGCGCGAGGCGCCGGCGTGCGGTGGCCAGCGCGTCATTCATACCCGCAGGACGCGGGCCCCAGGTTGGGTGCCAGAACGCGTTGTGCTCGACATCGAACAGCGCGCCTTCGACCGGCCAACTGAGCTGTCCGCGGAGCTCCTCAGGGTCACCATCGCGCCAATCCGGCCACGGACGGCGCCCGGCCTGGTACTTCTCCGGCGGATTATTGACCGGGAGGGCCGCCTGCAGGAATGCCCTGTGGTCGTCAGCGAACTCGAATCCATACTCACGCTCGACACGGTCGATCTCCGTGTCCATCAGACCTGGGGCCATCTGAAACCGGCCCGTCAGGGTCAGCCTGTGAGCGGCCTCCGCACCCAGCCTTGCGCCTTCCGCACTGATCACCTGAGGAGGCTACCGAGCAGCCACCGATCCAGTTCGATCGACTCGCAATTCACCGGGGCCGACGCCACGAACCACTGCGCATCGGTTCGACATTAGCGGCTGGTTTCACGTGAAACAGCGTCGCTCCCTGCATGGGCCGCGCTCAGGCGGCGCGCTGTGGTGGGCCGTGGCTGTGCAGGGTGCGGCTACGGTCGGGGCTGACTGCGGTGATTGTGCCGTCGGCGTGCAAGGTGAGGGTCCAGCCCCACTGGTGCACCGCGGTCAGGTGGTGGAACGCGCACAGCAGGACCAGATTGCCCAGCTTGGTCTGGCCGCCCTTGGCGCGCTCTTTGAT
>CAVWWE010000013.1:0-231980 GCA_963758575.1 uncultured Actinomycetes bacterium | reverse complement strand
ACCCCGTCGACCTGCTCGCCGATCCGGTTCAGCAGCTCGCGGATCCGCAACTGGTCCGGCCCGACGCCGGACAGCGGATCCAGCGCGCCGCCCAAAACGTGGTAACGCCCGCGGAATTCGCGGGTCCGCTCGACGGCCTGCACATCCTTGGGCTCCTCGACCACGCATACCTGCGTTCCGTCTCGCCGTGGATCCGCGCATATGCGGCAGCGCTCATCGTCGGACACGTTGCCGCACACCGCGCAGAACCGGACCCCGTTGCGGACCTTGGCCAGCACCGCGGTGAGCCGGTCGATGTCCGGCGGCTCAACCGACAGCAAGTGAAAAGCGATGCGCTGGGCGCTCTTCGGCCCGATACCCGGCAGCTTGCCGAGCTCGTCGATCAGATCCTGGACCGGTCCTTCAAACACCCAGTGCGCCGCCGCCCATGCCACCGGCCAACGGACCGAGCTGTTCCTGCGCCAAGGCGGAGACCTGTGCCGCGGCGTCAGCGAGCGCGCCGACGATCAAGTCCTGCAGCGTCTCGACGTCGTCAGGGTCGACGACCTTGGGATCGATCTTCAGCGCGACGACCTCGCCGCTGCCCTTGACGGTGACCTCGACCAGGTCGCCGCCCGCCTTTCCGGTCACCTCGGAATTGATCAGCCGCTGCTGCGCGGCCAGCAACTGTTGCTGCATCTGCTGGGCCTGGGCAAGCATCGCCGACATGTCGGGCTGGCCTCCGGGTTGCATGACGGTCCCCTTGCGTCTTGGTATCGACTTGGTTTCGCCTGCGCGGTGCGGGCGATTCAGAGTTCCAAGCGTAGACGGCGCCGGGCTACCGTGGCGCCGTGCGCATACCTCATCGCCTGCGTGTCGGGGCCGCTGCGGCGTCAGCCGCGGTCGGCATCACCCTCGCCACCGTCGTGGCACCGACATCGCCGAGCGCGATCGCGGCGCCCGGCAGCATCGCCGGCATGATCGTGTTCCTCGATCCCGGTCACAACGGCGCCAACGACGCCTCCATCAGCCGCCAGGTGCCCACCGGCCGCGGCGGCACCAAGGACTGCCAGGCCAGCGGCACCACGACCAACGACGGCTACCCCGAACACACCTTCACCTGGGACACCACCCTGCGTATCCGCGCCGCGCTCAACGCGCTGGGCGCCCGAACCGCCATGTCCCGCGGTGACGACTCCACCGTCGGCCCCTGCGTCGACCAACGCGCCGCGATGGCCAACGCGCTGCACCCGAATGCGATCGTCAGCATCCACGCCGACGGCGGCCCGTCGGGAGGACGGGGTTTTCACGTCAACTACTCCGCGCCGCCGCTCAACCAGGCCCAGGCCGGGCCCGCGGTGCAGTTCGCGCGTGTGATGCGCGACCAGATGCAGGCGTCGGGAATTCCGCCGGCCAGCTACATCGGCCAGGACGGCCTGTATGGGCGCGCGGATCTGGCGGGCCTGAACCTGGCGCAGTACCCGTCGGTCCTGGTCGAGTGCGGCAACATGAAAAATCCGGTCGACTCGGGACTGATGGAAAGCCCCGAGGGTCGGCAGAAGTACGCCGACGCGGTGGTCAGGGGGGTCGCGGCGTTCCTGGGCAACCAGTCCGTCGCCCGCTGACCGACTAGCTTTCGACTTCCCGCTTCAGGTTGGCCAGCACCTCGGCCTGAATCTTCTTCAGTCCCAGCGGCGCGAACGTCTTCTCGAAGAAACCCTTCACGCCTCCAGCACCCGCCCACGTGGTGGTGACGGTGACGCTGGAACCCGGGCCCGCGGGCGCCACCGTCCAGTTGGTGACCAGCGTCGAGTTGGCGTCCTTCTCGATGACGGCGTGACCGGCGACGTCGACGCTGGCCTTGATATCGCGGACCCGCGACTTGGTGGCCTGCAGCTTCCAGCTGGCGACGGTTCCCTGGCCCTGGCCGCCCTCGAGTACCTGGTAGTCGTGGTAGTGCGACGACAGGATCTTGGGCCGGACGTCCCGGTAGTCGGCAACGGCGGACAGCACGGCGGCGGGCTCAGCGTTGATCAGGATCGTGCTGGCTGCACTGACGTGTCCCATTAGGCGAAACTCCTCTGCGCGGGTTGCGGTCAGGCACTAGCGTATATCTGGTGCCTGCCCACGCTTCCGCCTCGGCGGCTCACGCGGCGGGCGTCGAACGGTTGCTCGCTAGTTATCGTTCGATCCCCACGACGGCCGTCGTCCGTCTCGCGAAACCCACCTCCAATTTGTTCCGCGACCGCGCGCGACGCGACGCACCCGGGCCTGGACGTCTCGGGGCTGAGGAACGTCATCTCGGTCGACACGGACGCTCGCACCGCCGACGTAGCGGGCATGTGCACCTACGAGGATCTGGTGGCCGCCACCCTGCCCTACGGCCTGTCGCCGCTGGTGGTCCCGCAGCTGAAGACGATCACGCTGGGCGGGCGCAGTCGCCGGGCTGGGTATTGAATCGACCTCGTTTCGCAACGGCCTGCCCCACGAGTCGGTGCTGGAGATGGATATCCTCACCGGCGCGGGAGAATTACTCACCGTCTCCTCCCATCAGCACCCTGACCTCTTTCGCGCCTACCCGAATTCCTATGGCACGCTCGGCTATTCGACTCGGTTACGTATCGAGCTGGAACCCGTCAAACCATTTGTCGCGCTGCGACACCTTCGGTTCCACTCGTTGAGCGACCTGATGGCGGCGATGGATCGCATCATCGACACCGGCGGTTTGGACGGACTCCCCGTCGACTATCTCGACGGTGTGGTGTTCGGCTCCGCCGAGAGTTACCTGTGCGTCGGCGTGCGCACCGCGGACCCCCGGCCCGACCAGCGACTACACCGGACAGAGACATCTACTACCGCTCCATCCAGCACGACACCGGCATCAAAGAAGACCGGTTGACGATGCATGACTACTTCTGGCGGTGGGACACCGACTGGTTCTGGTGCTCACGGCTTTCGGCGCTCAAAACCCCCGTCTGCGGCGGTGGTGGCCGCGACGCTACCGACGCAGCAGCGTGTACTGGAAGCTGGTAGCCCTCGATCGGCGGTTCGGTGTCGCCGACCGGATCGAAAAGCGCAACGGTCGCCCGCCGCGCGAACGGGTGGTCCAGGATGTCGAGCTTCCGCTCGAACGCACGACGGAATTCTTGGAATGGTTCCTCGAGACGGTGCCGATCACCCCGATCTGGTTGTGCCCGTTGCGGTTACGCGACCATAACGGCTGGCCGCTCTATCCGATCCCGCCGGGACACAGCTACGTCAATGTTGGCTTCTGGTCGTCGGTTCCCGTCGGTGCGTACCGGTGGCGCAACCAATCGATTGATCGAGGAGAAAGTCGCTTCGCTCGACGGGCACAAGTCGCTGTACTCCGACTCCTTTTACAGCCGGCGAGAATTTGACGAACTCTACGGCGGTGAAACATATCAACAACGTGAAGAAGATCTACGACCCGAATTCACGGCTGCTTGACCTCTACGCGAAGGCGGTGCAACGACGATGACGACCATCAAGGAGCCCGCGACCACCAAGTTGAGCCTCGCCGAGTCTGGCGCCGTCTTCACCGGCGGCGCCACGCGACTCTCTGAGGTTCACTGCCTACGACGGCAGCAGCGCCGGACCCGAAAACGCGGCGCTGGGAATGGACCTGTTGACCGCCCCGCGGGATGACCTACCTTGCCACCGCCCCCGGTGAACTCGGGCTGGCCCGGGCCTATGTCTCGGGTGACCTCGTGGCACGCGGTGTGCCCCCGGGCGATCCCTACGAGTTGCTCAAATTGCTGGCCGACAAATTCGAGTTCACCAGGCCTTCGCCGCGACTGCTGGCCAGCATCGTCCGCTCGGTCGGCATCGAGCATCTGCTGCCGCCGCCCCCGCCGCCCCAGGAGGTGTTACCTCGCTGGCGCCGACTCGCCGAAGGCCTGCGGCACAGCAAAACCCGTGACGCCGAGGCGATTTCATCACCACTACGACGTTTCGAACTCGTTTTACGACTGGGTGTTGGGCCCGTCGATGACCTACACCTGCGCGGTCTATCCGGAGCCCGAAGCGACTCTCGAGGTGGCACAAGAGAACAAATACCGCCTCATCTTCGACAAGCTGAGACTGCAGTCGGGCGACCGGCTGCTCGACGTAGGCTGCGGCTGGGGTGGCATGGTGCGATACGCGGCCCGGCGCGGCGTCCGAGCGGTCGGCGCCACGTTGTCCGCAGAGCAGGCCGCGTGGGCGCGAACAGCGATCGAGGCCGAAGGGCTCGGCGAACTGGCCGAGGTGCGCCACTGCGACTATCGCGACATTGTCGAAACCGGCTTCGACGCAGTCTCGTCGATCGGCCTGACCGAGCACATCGGCGTCAAGAACTACCCGTCGTATTTCGGGTTCCTCGAGTCGAAGTTACGCACCAACGGCTTGCTGCTCAACCACTGCATCACCCGCAACAACAACGAATCGAGCTTCAGGGCAAGCAGCTTCATCGACCGCTACGTCTTCCCCGACGCCGAGCTGACCGGTTCGGGTCGCATCGTTTCCGCGATCCAAGATGTGGGTTTCGAGGTGCTGCACACGGAGAATCTCCGTCATCACTACGCCATGACACTGCGCGACTGGTGCAAAAACCTCGTCGCGCACTGGGACGAGGCTGTCGCCGAGGTCGGCATCGCCACCGCCCGGGTATGGGGCTTGTATATGTCGGGATCTCGAGTGGCGTTCGAACAGAACAATCTTCAACTGCATCACGTGCTGGCAACCAAGCACGCCGCGCACGGCACCGACGACCTGCCACTGCGTCCGTGGTGGCAGCCCTAGGCGCTGAGGCGGCTTGAGTTCGGGTCGGCCGGCTGCAGACGCTCAGCAGCCGTCCGCTTCTTCAATCCGAGTCGAAATCCCCTGGGCTTCAACGTGATTGACTCGGCAATCTTGAGCCGATAGCCGTCGTCCGCGGCCAGGTCGTAGCGGTGCAGAATCATGGCGAGCGTGAGCACCGCCTCGTGCAGGGCGAACTGGCGGCCGATGCAGGCCCGCTGACCCGTTCCGAACGGTTTGTAAGCGTGCGCGCGACCCTTCATCTGGCCGGGCGCGAAGCGGTCGGGGTCGAACTCCTCAGGGTTCGGCCACACCAGCGGGTCGCGCTGGACCAGCGGCAGCACCACCAGCACCCACTGGCCCTTCTTGATCCGGTATCGCCCACCCAACACGGTGTCCTTGCGTGCGACGCGCAGATAACCGGGCGCGGTCGGCCACAGCCGCAGCGCCTCGTCGAGCACCGCCCGCACGTACCGCAGCTTGGCGATGTCACCGTAGGCCGGCTCGGGGTTGTCCGACGTCCCCCACAGCGCGTCGACCTCCGCCTTGGCCCGCGCCAGTACCTCCGGGTTCTGGGTGAGGTAGTACAGCGCGAAAGACAAAGCACCCGAGGTGGTCTCGTGACCGGCGACGATGAACGTGATGACCTGCTGACGGATGTTGACCGGGTCCAGCCGGCCTCCGGTGACGGGATGTGTGGAATGCAGCATCAGGTCGAGCAGGTCGGGAGTCTCCGGGCTGGCGCCGTCGCGGCGGGCCTGGATCACGTCGTCGACGATGCGGCCCATCACCGCGCCTGAGCGCCGGATGGCCGGCTTCAACAGCCGGGTCAGCAGCGGGAACGTCGACCAACTGGCGTATCTGAGCATCCGATTCATGGCCGAGATGAACGCGTGCGGGCGGCGGCGGTCGAAGGAGCCGAACGGGTAGCCGAATCCGGCGCGGCCGATGGACTCCAGAGCCAACCGCGTCGTGTCTGCGGTGACGTCGACGCGGCGCGCCGGTGTCCGCCGCGCCGTCCCAGTGATCGAGCATCTCCCGGACCGCCTGCAGCATGATCGAGTGGTAGCCCTGCATCGCCTCGCGACTGAACGCGGGCTTCAGAATGTCGTGCGCCAGTTTCCAATTCGGATTGTCGGTCTCGACCGTGATGAGCGCGTCGCCGATCACCTCGCGGAGCGGGGTCAGGTGGTGACCCACGTATTTCCCGAACCGGGTCTCGTCGTGCACCTCGGCGACCAGGTCGAGCCCGCTGACCGCGACCATCTCGGTGCCGAGCATTTTGCGCGCCGAGATCGGGCCCAGCTTCTTCGTCTGCGGCAGCGACGACTGGAACGGAGTGCGGGGGTTCAGACCCAGGACGTCACCGAGAAATGGCACGCGGAACGGCGGGTGGGGGAGGTCGCGGGTGTCGACGACATCGCGGCGATTCAGCTCATAGAGGGCGGCGTGCCAGACGCGGCCTCGGTAGACCGCATACTCAGCGTGGTCATTTCAAGAGTATTACATACTTTTTGACTGTTTTAACAGCCGTAATACTACCTGTGGTCTATTTCACCTCGGGAGCTGCGACGAAGTTGTCTGATTTACAGGAAATTGACAGGTGCTGAGTCTGTGGACGGACGGCAGAGCTCACCGCTATCGCGAGCCTTTGACGTGATTCGGCGGGGACTAGCCGTTGTCGATGCGGCGCGCGCCCAGTTCGTTCTGCAGCAGCTCGAGGGCGGCTTCTTCGGGGTCGCGACGCGGCGTCGACGTCGTCGTCCTGGCCGGCCTCGGCCAGCATGCTTTCCTCTTCGGCCCGCTGATCCGATTCCGCGTCGGCGACCGCTTGCGTCGGCGGCGGCGGTGGCGGGACCACCCGGCGGGGACGCTCGACCGGGGGCGGCGGCGCGGCCGGTGCTTCCGGCGCTGCCGCCGCGGCCGCACCGCCGGCTTCGCAACGCACCCGCCAGTTCACGCCCAGGGCATCCTTGAGCGCCTCGGCGATGACGTCGGCGTTGCGTTGTTCGCTCAACCGCTTGGCCAGCGGCGCCGATTCGTGACTCAACACCAAGGTGTCGCCCTCGACCGCGCGGACCGTGGCACCGGCCAGCATCACCTCGGTGGTCCGGCTGCGCTGGCGCACCTTGTCGCGCACGGTCGGCCACAGGGTGCGGACCGCGGCGGCGTTCGGTTCGGCCGAGCCCACCGCGGCGGGAGCCTCCTCGACGGCGGGCTCCTCCGGCGAGGCTCGGCCGGCGGGCGGCGGCAGGGCTCGGGCTCGGCGCCGGTGTCGGCTCGGCCGCGACAACCGGCGGCGGCGGGCGGCGGCCGGTGGTTGGGCGGCCGTTGCCGACGGTCGCACGTACGCGGGTTGCGGCGCCGGCTGCTCAGCGGCCGGAATCGACATGTCCAGCCGCGTCTCGATCCGCTCGACCCGTTGCAGCAGAGCCGATTCGGCGTCGCTGGCCGACGGCAGCAACAGCCGCGCGCAGATCGACCTCGAGCAGCAGGCGCGGTGCCGTCGCGCCGCGCATCTCCGTCAGCCCGGCGTGCACGACCTCGGCGTAGCGGGTCAGCGTCGCGGGACCCAGCCGGGCCGCCTGCTCGCGCATCCGGTCCAGCACGTCTTCGGGCGCATCGACCACGCCGCGGGTCGTCGGCATCCGGAACCGCTTGCAGCACAAGCAAATCGCGGAACCGCTCCAGCAGGTCGGTGGCAAACCGACGCGGGTCGTGGCCGGCGTCGATCACCGACTCGACCGCGCCGAACAGCGCCGCGGCATCCCCGGCGCCCAGCGCGTCGACGGCCTCGTCGATCAGCGCCACGTCGGTGGCGCCCAGCAGTCCCAGCGCCCGCTGGTAGTTGACCCGGTTGCCTTCGGCGCCGGCCAGCAACTGGTCGAGCACCGACAACGTGTCGCGAGGCGAGCCGCCGCCGGCCCGGATCACCAGCGGGTAGACGGCGTCGTCGACGACCACGTCCTCCTGGGCGCAGATCCGCTCGACCAGCCCCCGCATGGTCCGCGGGGCCAGCAGCCGGAACGGATAGTGATGGGTGCGCGAGCGAATCGTCGGCAGCACCTTCTCCGGCTCGGTGGTGGCGAACATGAAGATCAAGTGGTCGGGCGGCTCCTCGACGATCTTGAGCAGCGCGTTGAAGCCCGGCCGTGGTCACCATGTGCGCCTCGTCGACGATGAACACCCGGTAGCGCGACTGGGCCGGCGCGTAGAACGCCCGGTCCCGCAGCTCGCGGGTGTCGTCGACACCACCATGGCTGGCCGCGTCGAGCTCGACGACGTCGATGCTGCCGGGTCCGTTGGGCGCCAGCCCGATGCAGGAGTCGCACACCCCGCAGGGCGTCGCCGTCGGGCCCTGCTCGCAGTTCAGCGAGCGGGCCAGGATGCGCGCCGACGAGGTCTTGCCGCAGCCGCGCGGGCCGGAGAACAGGTAAGCGTGGTTGATTCGCCCGGCGGTCAGCGCGGTCGACAGCGGCTCGGTGACGTGTTCCTGCCCCACCACTTCGGCGAAGGTCGCCGGTCGGTACTTGCGGTAGAGAGCCACGGTCAGAGGCTACCAGCCCGTCTGACGATGCGAACCCGGACGGGTTCGTTGAGGAGGCGGGCAATCAGCAGCCCGTCGACGATGCGACTCGGACGGGCTCAGTCGCTGTTCAGCAGCGACTCGGTCGCCGACAGCAGCGCGCAGGTCGCCAGGCCGTCGATCGCATCACGCAGATCCGACTCCGGCGGGAACGTCGGCGCGATCCGGATGTTCTTGTCGTCCGGGTCTTTCCGGTACGGGAACGACGCGCCGGCCTCGGTGACCGCGATACCGGCGTCCTTGGCCAGCGCGACGGTGCGCTTGGCCGTGCCGGGCAGCACGTCGAGGCTGATGAAGTAGCCGCCCTCGGGCTCATTCCAGGACGCGATCTTGGATTCGCTCAGCCGCTTGTCCAGAATCTCCAGTGCCAGCGCGAATTTCGGCGCCAGCAGTTGCTGGTGACGCAGCATCTGCAGCCGCACACCGTCGGCGTCGCCGAAGAACCGCAGGTGCCGCAGCTGGTTGACCTTGTCCGGGCCGATCGACTTCTTGCCGGCGTACTGCAGGTACCAGGCGATGTTGCCCAACGATCCACCGAAGAAGCTGACGCCGGCGCCGGCGAAGGTGATCTTCGACGTCGACGCGAAGACGTACGGCCGGTTCGGGTTGCCCGCAGCCGCGGCCAGACCCAGCACGTCGATCGGCCGGGGGAAGTCCAGGGTCAGCGTGTGCACCGCGTAGGCGTTGTCCCAGAACAACCGGAAATCGTCTGCGGCCGTACGCATTTGGACGAGCCGGCGGACCGTCTCCCACGAGTAGCTCAGGCCGGTGGGGTTGGCGAACACCGGGACCGCCCACAAGCCCTTGATGGCCGGGTCGACCGCGACCAGCTCTTCGATCAGGTCGACGTCCGGGCCGTCCTCGCGCATCGGGATCGGGATCATCTCGATGCCGAGCGTCTCGGTGATGGCGAAGTGCCGGTCGTAGCCGGGCACCGGGCACAGGAACTTGACGACCGGCTCGTCCTTCCAGGGCCGCGGCGAATCGACACCGCCGTAAAGCATCGAGAACACGATCACGTCGTGCATCAGCTCGAGGCTGGCGTTGTTGCCGGCGATCAGGTTCTGCACCGGGATGCCGAGCAGTTCGCCGAAGATGGCGCGCAGTTCGGGCAGGCCGTGCTGCCCGCCGTAGTTGCGGGTGTCGGTGCCGTCGCCGTCGCGGTAGTCGGTGCCGGGCAGGCTCAGCAGCGCGTTGGACAGATCGAGTTGCTCGCTGCAGGGCTTTCCGCGGGTGAGGTCGAGCGCCAGCTTCTTGGCTTGCAGGTCGGCGTAGTCCTGCTGGTGGCGGGCATGCAATGCCTCGAGGTCGTTACGGCCAAGGGAGCTGAACGAGCCGTACGACACCATCCGCCTTCCGACGCAATCCACAGCGGGTCTGACACTGCAGGGTTTTAGTAGGGGACCCCGCGCACCCGCCAGAGCCCATTGACCCTTGCTGCCTTCCGGCCCTGGGGGAGTTCACAGGATAGACGCCGCGCGGGGTCCACCGAGAGTCTAGTACCCGAGCGAGAAGCGATCACCCGCTCTCCCCTGACCTGCGCTCGGCTACCATGGCCGACGGAGGATTCGCCTAGTGGCCTATGGCGCTCGCCTGGAACGCGGGTTGGGTTAATAGCCCTCGCGGGTTCAAATCCCGCATCCTCCGCACTTAATCGCCGGATGTGACCAGGCCCAATTGATAGGGTCTGGTCGCTTCCGGATTACCAGCTCGAGGAGGGCCATGGGACGCAGGGCCGCTATCTTCTGGCACGCGACGATCTCGGTCGCCGCAGGCGTCCTCTACTTCTTCTTCGTGCTGCCGCGCTGGTGGGAGTTGATGGGCGACACCTCGCATGGTCTGGGCACGGTCGCCCGGATTGCCGCGGGCATACTCATCGCGTTGGCCGCTCTGCCCGTGGTCTTCACGCTGCTGGAGTTGCGCAAGCCTGAGTTCGGCACGCCCGCCCTGGCGCTGACGCTGCGGACCTGGTCGGTCGTGGCTCACGTGGCGGCCGGTGTGCTGATTGTCGGCACGGCGATCAGCGAGATCTGGCTGAGCCTGGACAGCGTGGGCCAATGGCTGTTCGGCGTCTACGGCGCCGCGGCAGCGGTCGCGCTGCTCGGCATCGCCGGGTTCTACCTCTCGTTTGTCGCCGAGTCGCCGCCGCCACCGCCGAAACCGCTGAAGCCCAAGAAAGAGAAGAAGCCCCGCCGAGGCCGCGGCAAGAAGGGCGACGACGCCGACGAGGCCGCGGACGCCGACGAGGATTCCGAAGAAGCCGAAGAAGACCGCAGACGCCGACGAGGACGACGCCGAAGACTCGACAAGGCCGACGAGAGTCCCGACGTCGAGGCGACGGCGGCAGAACCCGGGTCGACCGCCGAGGAGGCCCCTGCGGTCGAGGAGTCGGAGGACACCGAAGGCGCCGAGTCCGGCGGACTCCGCAACCGGCGGCCGTCCGGCAAGGTGTCGCATCGTCGTCGGCGTTCACGCCGAGGCGTTGCCGTCGACGATGAGCTGACCGGCCGAGCGTGAGAATCCCGTTTCCGGTTTGGCGAATCCCGTTTCCGCCAGCGCCGATTTTCCCTATGCTGAGCGCGTGCCAAACACCTATCGCGTAGTCCAGTGGAACACCGGAAACGTCGGCAAGAGCTCCCTCAAATCGATCGCGGACAACCCGTTGCTCGAATTGGTCGGGTGTTTCGCGTGGTCGCCCGAGAAGGCGGGACGTGACGCCGGCGAGCTGGTCGGCATCGCTCCGCTGGGGGTTGCCGCCACCAACGACGTCGACGCACTGCTCGCGCTGAAACCGGATTGCGTTGTCTACAACCCGATGTGGATCAACGTCGACGACCTGGTCCGCATCCTGTCCGCGGGCGTCAACGTCGTGACCACCGCGTCGTTCATCACCGGGAAGAACCTCGGCGACGGCCGCGACCGGCTGATCGAAGCCTGCGGAAAGGGCGGGTCGACGATCTTTGGATCCGGTGTCAGCCCGGGCTTCGCCGAGTTGTTGGCCATCGTCTCGGCGATGGTGTGCAACCGGGTCGACAAGGTCACCGTGAACGAAGCCGCCGACACGACGTTCTACGACTCACCAGACACCGAGAAGCCGGTCGGTTTCGGCCGGCCGATCGACCATCCGGACCTGCATGCGATGGCGGCCAAGGGCACCGAGGTCTTCGGCGAGGCCGTTGCGCTGGTCGGCGACGCGCTGGGCATCGAGCTCGACGACATCCGATGCGAGGCCGAATTCGCCCAGACCACAGCCGATCTCGAGATGGCGTCGTGGACGATCCCGGCCGGATGCGTGGCGGGTGTCTACATCAGCTGGCAGGGAATCCTCGACGGCAAGACCGTCATCGACCTCAACGTGCGGTGGCGCAAAGGCCAAACGCTGGAACCGGATTGGAAGATCGACGGCGACGGCTGGGTGATTCAGGTCGACGGCCAGCCCACGGTGACCGCCAAGATCGGCTTCCTGCCGCCACCGTATTTCGAGGCCACCACACTCGAGGAATTCATGGACCTCGGACACATCATGACGGCGGTGCCCGCGATCAACGCGATCCCTGCCGTCGTCGCCGCGGCGCCCGGTATCGCGACTTATGCCGATCTACCGCTGACGCTGCCGCGAGGCTTCGTCAAAACGTAACGCGCGGTTCAGGTCCCGGGGATGTTCTGCAGCTTGCCCTGCAGGTCGGGGCAGTACTGCGCGATCGCGGTACCCAGGAACTGGTATGTCTGAACCTGCGTGGTGCCCCGGGGAAGGTTGAGGGAGAGGAAGTGCGCGCTCGCCGCCGCGTCGTGGTCGACGCCGACACCGAGCCGGTGGCAGGCGATCTTGGCCAGGTACGGGCTGTAGTCATGCGGCGCGTAGATACCGAAACGGCCGAGCTGGTTGTCGAAGTCGGTGTCGGGGTCGGCGAATGCCGGCGCGGACAAGCTGATCGCCGCAGCGACGGCGGCGATCGCTATACCCGTGAGCTTCATGGGCTGAATCCTACCGTTGTCGAGTCCGCGCTTGCTCATCGTCATTGCTTCCCTTCGCCCAGCCGAGCCGACGGTCCGGGCTCGCGCTACGGTCTTCCAACAACCGCCGTGCCCGGTTTCTTTCTAGTCGCCTATTCCGATTAGAGTAGCTAAGGTTACACACAGGCTAATTAGTTGAGCAGCCTTCGCCCGTGGTTAAGGAATTGAAGGGCCCATGACGACGACTGAGCCAAGGACAGAGCCATTGAAGACCCAAGGCTCCACCGACAGCGAAGGCACGCAGGCCACCCGCCAGCCGGCCAAGCGCCGAGGTCCGGCGGGTTTGTTCGCCCGGTACTGGCTCGTCCTTACCCTTGCGGCCGTCATCGCGCTCTCAGGATTCGTCGTTCACCGACTGCACGGGGTCTTCGGCATTCACAAGGGCACGTTCGGTGGCGGCACCTCGGGCGAAGTACTCGACTCGTTCAATGCCAAGACCATCACACTCCAGGTCTGGGGCCCACCGGGCAGTACCGCAACCATCAACTACCTCGACGCGGAATCCCATCCGCAGCAGGCACTCAACGTGCCCTTGCCCTGGAGCACAGTCTTGAGTTCAACGAAACCCGGCATCCCGGCCAACCTGGTAGCGCAAGGAGACGGCAGTTGGATTGCCTGCCAGTTCGTGGTGAACAAGCACGACGGGAGCGGTGACGTCATCAAGACCCCCAATCGTTCGGACGCTGCCGAAACCAACAACGCCTTCGTCTACTGCCTGGACAAGGCCGCATGAGCGAGACCACCGAGGCTGCGCCGCGCGTCGATCAGCCCCTGATCCCGCCGTTCCTGCCGAAATGGATTCATCGGCTCGCGTTGCCGATCGTGCTGGTGTGGCTGGGCATCGTCTTCGTCACCAACACCGTCGCGCCGCAGCTGGAGGTCGTCTCCAAGAACCACTCGGTGTCGCAGAGCTCGAAAGACTCGCCGTCGTTCCAGTCGCAGATGCGCGTCGGAAAGACGTTCGACGAGTTCAATACCGACAACTCGGCGATGGTCCTGCTAGAGGGCGACAAGCCGCTGGGCGCGGAGGCCCACCACTACTACGACGAGATCGTCAGGCGCCTGGAGCAAGACAAGAAGCACGTTCAGCACATCCAGGATTTCTGGAGCGACCCGCTGACCGCGGCGGGCTCCCAAAGCCACGACCAGAAGGCCGCCTACGTCCAGGTGTACCTCGCCGGCAACATGGGCAGTGGTCTGGGCTCCGAGTCCAGCGAGGCCGTCCGCAAGATCGTGGACTCGGTGCCCGCGCCGCCGGGCATCAAGGCTTATGTCACCGGTGCGGGTCCGCTGATCGCCGACCAGTCGCACGCGGGTGAAAAGGGCGTCGCGAAGGTCACCCTAATCACCATCCTGGTGATCTTGGTGATGCTGCTGTTCGTGTACCGATCGGTGAGCACCGTGCTGATCATGCTGACGATGGTGTTCGTCGAGTTGGCCGCGGCCCGTGGTGTGGTCGCAACGATGGGCTACTACAACGTCATGGGTCTGTCGACCTTCGCCAACAACATGCTGGTGCTGTTGGCGATCGCCGCCGGAACGGACTACGCGATCTTCATCGTCGGCCGATACCACGAGGCCCGCGGTATCGGTCAGACGCGTGAAGAGGCGTTCTACACCATGTTCCACAGCACGGCGCATGTCGTGCTGGGGTCCGGGCTGACAATCGCCGGCGCGATGTACTGCCTGAGCTTCTGCCGCCTGCCGTATTTCCAATCGCTGGGCGTGCCGTGTGCCGTCGGTATGTTGGTCGCGGTCTTCGCGGCGCTGACGTTGGGCCCAGCGGTGCTTACGGTGGCCAGCTTCTTCAAGCTGATGGATCCGAAGCGCAAGCTGCAGACCCGGGGCTGGCGCCGTATCGGCACCGCTATCGTCCGGTGGCCCGCACCGATTCTCGCGGTGACGATCGCGATCGCACTGGTCGGTCTGCTCGCCCTGCCCGGCTACGAAACGGATTACGACAGCCGTCACTTCCTGCCATCCGAGACCCCGGCCAACGTCGGCTATGCCGCCGCCGACCGGCATTTCGACCAGGCCCGGCTGAATCCCGAGTTGTTGATGATCGAGACGGATCACGACTTGCGTAATCCGGCCGACTTCATCGTCCTGGACAAGGTCGCCAAAGCGGTCTTCCACATCCCCGGCATCGGCCGGGTGCAGACCATCACCAGGCCGCTGGGCACGCCGCTCGACCACAGCACCCTGGGTTTTCAAATGGGTGCGCAAGCCGCGGGCCGGATCCAGACCCAGCACTACCAAGAAGAGCAGGCGAAGAACCTGCTGAAGCAGGCAGATGAGCTACACAAGACGATGGCGACCCTGCATCAGCAGATGCAGGTCACCCAGGATCTCAGCAACACCACTCACGAAACCACCTTGCTCACAAAAGAAACCGTGAAGATCACCGAGTCGTTGCGTGACGACATCGCCAACTTCGACGACTTCTTCCGCCCGATCCGTAGCGGCTTCTATTGGGAGAAGCACTGCTATGACATCCCGCTGTGCTGGTCCGTCCGGTCCATCTTCAACGCTCTCGATGGCATCGACCAAGTCAGCGAGAACATCGAGGCACTCAGTGCGAACCTCGACAAGCTGGACAAGATTCAGCCACAGCTGGTGGCGCTGATTCCACCGCAGATCGAGAGCCAGCAGCACAACCTCGACACCATCATGTCGAACTACGCGACCACGAACGGTCTCAATGAACAGGCAAAGGCGCAGTCCGACAACGCGACCGCCCAGGGCGACGCGTTCGACAAGGCGAAGAACGACGACACGTTCTACCTTCCGCCGGAAGCGTTCAAGAGCCCAGACTTCGCGCGCGGCCTCAAGCAGTTCATCTCACCCAACGGCCATGCCGTTCGGCTGATCATCTCGCACGAGGGCGACCCGGCGACCCCGGAGGGCGTCAGCCACATTGCCCCGATCAAGCAGGCCGTGCACGAGGCGATCAAGGGCACGCCATGGGAAGGCTCCAAGGTCTACCTGGGCGGCACCGCCGCGACATACAAAGACATGCACGACGGTTCCAACATCGACCTGATGATCGCCGGAATTGCCGCGGCCACTTTGATTTTCGTCATCATGCTGGTGATCACCCGAAGCGTCGTCGCGGCGTTCGTGATCGTCGGCACGGTGCTGCTCTCGCTGGGCGCCTCGTTCGGGCTCTCCGTGCTGCTGTGGCAGTACATCCTCGGATTGAAGCTGCACTGGATGGTGCTGGCGATGGCGATCATCCTGCTATTGGCGGTCGGCTCGGACTACAACCTGCTGCTGATATCCCGGTTCAAAGAAGAGATCCACGCCGGCCTCAAGACCGGCACAATCCGCGCCGTGGCGGGCTCGGGATCGGTGGTGACCTCCGCCGGTCTGGTGTTCGCCGCCACCATGGCCACCTTCGCCTTCAGTCCGCTGGGGGTGATGGCCCAGGTGGGTACGACGATCGCGCTGGGTCTGTTGTTCGACACCTTGATCGTGCGGTCGTTCATGACACCGTCGCTGGCGACGCTGCTCGGCCGTTGGTTCTGGTGGCCGCAGCATGTCCGTCCGCGGCCGGCCAGCACAATGCTGCAGCCGTACGGGTCGCGTCCGGCGGTGCGCGAGCTGATCCATCGTGATATCGCAGACGAAACCGAAGCCGGAGTCGTCGAGAAGGTCTAATCACCCTGCGCGGCAAGCTGATTCGCCGACTGTGCAGCTTTTGTTGCTCCAAACGGCGTTTGCACGCCTATAAGCTGCACAGTCGGCGGAGTCGGCAATTCGCCGGGGCTGTCTTCATGCGGTCTCTCCGTGAGATGCTGCCCACAAGATGGGCGCTTCGCCGGCCGCAGGTGCCGAGCAGTTGCCTTCTTCACGTCGAGATCGACGTTTTGCAGGTGCGCTCTCGAACTTTCCCTGCGTAACGTCGTTCGAGATGGGCCTGAATAGCCGCGTCAGG
Source organism: uncultured Actinomycetes bacterium (assembly GCA_963758575.1). Lineage (GTDB taxonomy): Bacteria > Actinomycetota > Actinomycetes > Streptosporangiales > Streptosporangiaceae > RYN-230. The sequence goes on along the minus strand of CAVWWE010000013.1, from coordinate 215,667 downwards.
TAGTCGATTTCGGCAACGGCGACGTTTGCGCCTCGCCGTTCTGCCCGAAATCCTCACCGAGCAGCGACCGCACAGCCGGGCGCGGCCCGCTGGGTCGCAGCATCGCGCTGGCCGGCCGTGGTCGCACCCTGATCGGCCACCAGAACCAGCGCCCCAGAATCGCGGCGATGGACGGCGTCATGAACGACCGGACCACCAAGGTGTCGAACAGCAGGCCGAGACCGATGGTGGTACCGACCTGGCCGATGATGCGCAGGTCGCTGACCACCATCGAAGCCATGGTGAACGCGAACACCAGACCGGCGGACGTCACCACCTTGCCGGTGCTACCCATCGCGCGGATGATCCCGGTCTTCAGCCCGGCGGGGATCTCCTCTTTCAACCGAGACACCAATAGCAGGTTGTAGTCGGATCCCACGGCGAGCAGCACGATCACCGACATCGCCAGCACCATCCAGTGCAGTTTGATGCCGAGGAGGTATTGCCAGACGAGCACCGACATGCCAAATGACGCACCCAACGATATCGCCACCGTGCCGACGATCACCGCTGCCGCAATCAGGCTTCGGGTGATGATCAGCATGATGATGAAAATCAGGCAGAGCGAACCGATTCCGGCGATCATCAGGTCGTACTTGGAGCCGTCCTTCCAGTCTTTGAAGGTGGCTGCGGTGCCGGCGAGGTAGATCTTGGCGTCCTCCAGCGGAGTGCCCTTGAGCGACTCCTCGGCGGCCTCGCGGATTTTCTCGACGCGCGCGAGGCCTTCCGGCGACGCGGGATCACCGCGGTGCGAGATGATCAAGCGCACGGCCTTGCCGTCCGGCGAGAAGAAGTTTTTCAGCGCGCGCTTGAAGTCCTTGTTCTGGAACACTTCTGGCGGCAGGTAGAACGAATCGTCGTTCTTCGCCTGATCGAACGCGTGACCCATCGCGTTCGCGTTAGAGCTCATGTCGTCCATCTGGTTGAAGATCCCGGACATGGTGCTGTGCATGGTCAGCATCATCGTCCGCATGTTCTCCATGCTGTCGATCATCGGCGGGAAATCGACGATCAGCTGCGGCATCAGCGAATCGAGCTGATCGAAATCCTTTGTCAGGATCTGGAACTTGTCATCGATCTCGTCAACACCGTCAACGGCGTCGAAGACGGATCGCAGCGAATAACAGATCGGGATGTCGTAGCAGTGCTTTTCCCAGTACATGTAGCTGCGAAACGGTCGCCAGGTGTCCTCGAAGTTGGCGATGTCATCGCGCAATTCCTCGGTGACCGCCTGCATTTCCTTTGTCTCACCGACCATCTTGTGCGTGGTGTTGGTGAGTTGCACCATGAGGCTGTACATGTGCCGCATCCGGTTCATAGTCTCTTCGAGTTCGTCGGCCTGCTTGAGCATGTCGTCCATGCGGGCCTTCTGGAACTTCATCGTCTGCACCTGCCCGGCGTTCTGCATGCTGAGCTGGAACGGTATCGACGTGTGCTCCATCGCCGTGCCCTCCGGGCGCGTAATCGATTGCACGCGTGAGACTCCGGGGACGCGGAAGATACCCTTGGCGAGCTTGTCGAGCACCAGGAAGTCGGCAGGATCGCGCAGATCGTGGTCGGCCTCGACCATCATGACTTCCGGCATCAGCCGGGCCTGGGAGAAGTGGCGCTCCGCGGCGTCGTACCCCCGGTTCGCGGCGATGTTGTGCGGGATGTACAGCCGGTCGTTGTAGCTGGTCCGGTAACCCGGCAGGGTCAAAAGCCCGACCAGCGCGACCGCAAACGCCGCGGCGAGAATCGGCACCGGCCATCGGACGACGGCGGTGCCCACCCGCCGCCAGCCACGCGTGGAGATCCGCCGCTGCGGGTCGAACAAACCGAAGCGACCGCCGACCACGATCACGGCCGGCACCAGTGTCAGCGCCACGGCGACCGCGACGACCATGCCGACCGCACAAGGGACACCGATGGTTTGGAAGTACGGCATCCGGCAGAAGCTCAGGCAGAAGGTGGCGCCCGCGATCGTCAGACCGGACGCCAGCACCACATGGGCAACGCCGTGGTACGTCGTATAGAACGCGGCCTCGCGAGTTTCACCGTGCTGGCGCGCCTCTTGATAGCGCCCGAAGAAAAAGATCGCGTAATCGGTGCCCGCGGCAATTCCCAGCGATACCAACAGGTTCACCGCGAACGTCGAGAGCCCGATCAATTGGTGATAGCCGAGAAACGCGACTATTCCTCTGGCAGCGGTCAATTCGATGAAGACCGTGATCAGCAGCAGCACCACTGTCCACACGGAGCGGTACACCAACAGCAGCATGGTGAAGATCACCAGCATCGTCACCATGGTGATCTTCACCAGCGTGCTGTCGCCGCTGTGGTGCATGTCCGACACCAGCGCCGAGGGGCCGGTCACATAGGTGGTGACGCCCTTGGGTGGTGGCGTCCGGTCGACGATCTTGCGGACGGCCTCGATCGACTGCTCCGCCAGGGTCGTGCCCTGGTTGCCGGCGAGGTTGAGTTGGACGTATACCGCTTTGCCGTCGGGGCTCTGGGCGCCGGGCGCGGTAATCGGATCGCCCCAGAAGTCCTGCACGTGCTGAATGTGCGCCGGGTCGGCCCGCAGTTGCTTGATGATGCTGTCGTAGTAGTGGTGGGCGTCGTCGCCGAGCTTGTTGTCGCCCTCGAGCACCAGCATCGCGAAGTTGTCGGAGTCGGACTCCTTGAACTTCTTTCCGGTTTCCTCCATCGCCTGCACCGACGGTGCGTCCTTGGGGCTCAAGGAAACCTGGCGTTCTTCGGCAACCTTCTCCAGCGGTGGCACGGCCACGGTCATCAGGACGATGAGACCGATCCACGCGAGGATGATCGGCACCGCGAACCGACGGATCAGTTGCGGGCCCCGCGGCCGTTCGGTGCCCGCAACGCTCGTCTGGTGGCTGGTCATGCGCCCTTGAGAACGCAATAGGTAAAGGCGTTCACCTCGTGCGAGACCCGCTCGGCCTTGACCACGTCATCGATGATGATCCGGCAGCCCAGGGTGTTGCTGTTGCCTTGCGCCACAATGTTTCCCACGACAGACGCCGCCTTCGTCGTCATGTTGAGGGTCCAGGGCAGCTGGGCGTTGTCCACATGTTGCGGGTCGGCGTTGGTGTCGAAGTAGCTGATGTCGGCGGTGGCCCCCGGCGGGCCGTACACCTCGTAGGTGATCCGCTTCGGATTGAACGGCTTGCTGTCGTCGGTCGCGCTGTCGGAGTACGAGGGACGCTTCTCGGAGCCGAAGAGACCGTGGATGCGGAACACAGTGAAACCACCGAGCCCGACCACGATCGCAATCACGAGCGGAATCCACGCCCGCTCCAGCACCCTGAAAATCGAAAACCCCTTCACCCGCTGAAGATATGCGCCCGCCGATCGCCCGTGGCGTTCTCAGGGCGCTTGCGTGGGCCTCACGGCACCGCCAGACCATGACGAGTAAACCACGCCCGCCACCCGGATTGTCGACTCCTCACCCTGCCGGAACTGCGATTCAGGCATAACGCATGCTATGTGCGTAAACGGACGGTACCGGGTTCTGCAGCGGCCCGCAATGCGTCCGTGTGCGCTATCCTCGCGCGGTGCCGCAGCTCTCGTTCCAGCGTGCCCGCACCGAGGACAAAAAGCGTCAGCGGGCCGCAGCGCTTGTCGAAGCCGCGCGCTCGCTGGCGCTGGAATCCGGCGTCGCCTCGGTCACGCTGACCGACGTCGCGAGCCGCGCCGGTGTGCACTACTCGGCGGTGCGGCGGTACTTCACCTCCCACAAAGAGGTGCTGCTGAATCTGGCCGCCGAAGGGTGGGCCCGTTTCTCGGACACCGTGTGCGAAAGCCTGGGCCACCCCGGTCCCATGTCGCCGGCCCGGGTGGCCGAGGCGCTGGCTCAAGGCCTGGCCGACGACCCGCTGTTCTGCGACCTGCTTGCGAATCTGCATTTGCATCTCGAGCACGAGGTCGAGCTCGAACGGGTCCTCGAGTTCAAGGAAGTCAGCAACGCGGCCGTGATCTCGCTGACCGACGCGATCGAGAACGCGCTGCCAGAACTAGGCCGTTCGGGCGCGTTCGACGTGCTGCTCGCCTCGTATTCGCTGGCCGCACCGATGTGGCAGATGGCCAACCCGCCCAAGCGGCTTGCCGATGAGTACGCGAAGCGGCCCGACGTGCCGCCCGATTGGAAGATCGATTTCACCGCCGCTCTGACGCGGCTGATCACCGCGACATGCGTGGGACTACTGGCCGAGTCCGATCAGGACTGAACCCCTTAGGACCCCAAGAGCCCTAGGACCATTGCCAGACCGACATGTCGCCCTTCGGATAGTTCTGGCAGTTCTCGGTTTCCTTGGCGACGACGCCCTTGTTGTTCCAGAAAATCTTCATGTGGTTGGGCCAGGCCAGCCACAGGCCGTCGGCCTGCGGTGCGTAGAAGTTGGCCGAGTAGCCCCGGCGGTCCGCCGGTGACAACGAGTAAAACCAGTGCGCCTTGTCGATGGCGGCCTGGTTGACGTTCGGGTGATTGTTGAAGTCCTGCATGTACCGCTGGTAGTAGACCGGCGAGTAGTCGCGGGCGGCGGCGAGAAGCTGCTCGGCGTCACAGGTCGTCGAGATCATCCGCCGCGGGATCGGGAAGTCCTCGGTGGAGTCGTTCGACGTACACGTCGGGCACGGCCCCAGCGGATCGGCCGACGCGACCCGCGGAAACGCGGTCGGCAGAGCAAAGACGGCGGCACTGAGCGCGAGCGCTACGAGTCCGGCGCGAACGGCGAGGCTCAGACGATAAAGACGCATGCGGCTACTATAACGCTCCGATTACGGCTGCGCCCAGGGGCTGGGAAGCCTGGCTAACCAACGGGCGGCGCGATCTCGGTGATCTCCAAGCCGACGTGAACCTTGTCGATTCCGCCCCGCACGATCGAGTGCACGTAGAACCACGGAGCGTGGTACCAGTACCGCTTGAGGACGGCGTTGTAGACCCGACGGGTCTCGGATTTCGGTAGCACCCGAGCGACGGCTTCGACGTCGTCGCTTTTCGGCTTGCCCAGCGCTCCGCTCTTGGCGATCGTCACCCGCGGCGTGTTCTTGATCCGTTTGGTTTTCCACGATCCGTCGTCGGTGATCACCAGGAGCTTGCCGTCGTGCGGCACACCCCAGATGGGCGTCGGCTTGGGCCGACCGTCCTTGGTGAAGGTGGTCAGGAGCAGGTACTTGGACTTGATGACGTCCGAAAAGGCGGCGGCCACGCCTCTCTTTATAACCAATGGCCGAACCACCCGCTGAACGCGTGACGTCCGCGCGGGGTCGGCTTACTGTTGTGCTGATAGCCGAAGGACAAGCGCAATGAAACTCGACGACGAGTCCGTCACCACGCTGGAAGACCTACGCGGCGACCTCGCGCTCCGCTATAAGTGGACGCCCAGCCGCGGCTGCGCGGTGGACCCGGCAGTGGCCGAAGCCGACGCGGCCGCGCTGGCCCGCGACGGCTACGTCATCTGGGAAAACCTACTCACCCCCGAGCAGTGCACCCAGATTCGCGATGAGGTGAAGCCCTGGCTCGGGCACACCGGACGCAACTCGTTCGAAGGGCGCCAGACCCAGCGGATCTACAGCGTGCTGAGCCGGACCCGGGTGTGCGACCCGGTCGTCGACCACCCGCGGGTACTGGCCGCACTGGATCGGCTCCTGATGCCCAACTATCTGCTGTCGGCGTTGCAGGCGATCAACATCCAGCCAGGCGAGGCCGCGCAATTGGCTCACCACGACGACGGCTTCTACCCGATCCCCCGCCCCCGAGAGCCGTTGGCCGCCGCGACGATCTGGGCCATCGACGACTTCACCGCCGACAACGGTGCGACAGTGCTCTATCCGGGCAGCCACACCTGGGGCAAGCGGCGGCCCGGCCCGGACGACGAGGCGCTGCCCGTCGTCATGCCCGCCGGCTCGTGCGTGTTTTTCGTGGGCACGCTCTGGCACGGTGGCGGCGCCAACACCACTACCGCCGACCGCCTGGCCGTCACCGCGCAGTACTGCCAGCCGTGGCTACGACCGATGGAAGCCTTCACGCTGTCGATATCCCGCGACATCGCCCGCACGGTGTCCGGTGACATCCAGCGCATGCTCGGCTACAGCATTCATCCGCCGTTCGTCGGCGCGGTCGACGGCCTGCACCCGTTGAGATTGCTGGAGGATGGCAACATCTAGCCATGACCCCTCGCACCATCGCGCGCATCATGGCTGGCGCACCACTGATCTTGACCCTGCTCAGCTTCCCGCTCGGGACGCCCGTCGCCGCAGCCGACGGATGCCCGGACGCCGAAGTGGTGTTCGCCCGCGGCACCGGTGAGCCGGTCGGCCCCGGCGGGCCCGGGCAGGCCTTCTTCGACTCGCTGACCTCGCAGCTTCCCGGCAAGACGATCACCCTGTACGCGGTCGACTATCCGTCGACCACCGACTACGCCAACAGTGCCAAGGCCGGGGCGGCCGACGAGGTCGCCCATGTTCAGGGCACCGTCGCCAACTGCCCGAAGACCAAGGTCGTGATCGGCGGGTACTCGCAGGGCGCGGGGGTGGCCGACCTGACCAGCCATCAGCTGCCCGCGCAGGTCGCCAGCCATGTTGCCGCCGTTGCCCTGTTCGGCAATCCGCAGAGTAGCTACGCAAAGGGCTTGGCGGACAACCAGATTCCGCCGCTCGATCCGAGCTGGACGCCGAAGGCCATCGACATCTGCCTGCCCAACGACAACATCTGCGCCGAGGGCGGCAGCATCATCGCGCACCTGGGCTATGTCCCGGACGCGACGAACCAGGCCGCGACGTTCGTCGCTCAGAAGCTGCAGTAGCTACTTGTCGGCGTGTCGGTGCAAGAAGGATGTCTCGACCCGCAACACGTTTTCATGGTCAAGCCCGCCCGCGTAGACGTCGTAATGTCCGCCGCGGCTGCGATATAGCTCTCCGAGTGGTGCACGCGCGGCCACATCCAGCGCCGGTTCGGTGGGAGCCATGGTGTCGCGTTCGGCTACCACCATGAGCAGCGGGCATCGGGCATTCCGGGCTCGTCTCACCGGGCGGTGGATCGTCACGTCGAGGAGAGACCGGGCGGTGATCTCGTTGGACCAGGACCCGTCACCGGGGTCGAGTCGGGCCATGCCGATCATCGCGTCGTCTGTTGCGATCACGCCTAGCTGGCCCGGGGGGACGCTAATCGGTAGGTAGCGGGGGCGGCGGCCGAATGCTGACCCGGCCACGTCGGCCAGCGCGTGCGCGGTCAGGCGCAGCGCGCGAGCCAACGGGATGTTGGTCAGTCCCGCGAGACCGTCCACCAGGGGGCTTTGCGCAATCGCGCCAGCCAGACCGGGTTCACCGGCAGCTAGCTCGACGATATGCATGCCCGCAAATGAGGTGCCCCAGACAAAGATTCGCGCAGCGTCGAATTCCGCTTGGCTGCGTACCCATGCCAGCGCACTGCGATAGTCCTGGAGCTGGCGACGGATCGAAAGGAATTGTCGTGGCTCCCCGGTGGAGTCGCCCCAGTGTCGGTAGTCGAACGCAACTGCTGCAAATCCGCTGCTGGCGAATCGTTGCGCGAAGGGCTCTAAGCCGCCGGCCTTGATACCGCCGATGCCGTGCGCCATGACCACGACCGGAACCGGACCGGGCCGGTCGGGCACGTACACCCAGGCATCAAGCTGGTCGCCATTGCAGGCTGGGATCCGCAATTGGCGGCGGCTCACAATGCGACCCGTCACGACGTCACGGCACCCGGTGTGATGATTTGTGCGCCCGCATCGCGGGCCAAGTCAGCGCCGAATAGTGCGCCGGGGGTGAACGCGCCGGGGCGGCCCTGACCGCTGCTTATCCGTGCGGCGGTGTGCGCGGCGACCCTGGCAGTGAAGCTGTAGCCTTCGCCGGTCCGCAGCCAGGCTTCGCGATTTGTCCCGTCGGACCACTCGAGTCGGGCATACGCCCAGGAGACCTCGCCGGGCGTTGTCGGTGGAGTCAACCGGGCACGGTTGACCACGCGCTGCACCCCGGCCCGGATTGGTCGCGCGGCTAGCAGAGTCGACAACACCGGCAGGACTGCGCGCACCGTTCGACCGCTGGGCACCTCGCTGGAGAAGGCCACCACGTCACCAGCGCCCGCTGCCCGGTGGGCCGCTTCCAGCTCACCGGTCGGAACCGCGAGGGCCTGGATTGCGGGCAAGTCCGGCAACGGAATCCACGCGTGCTCAGCCCCCAGCCGTGTCCGCACCAGGTGTCCTTCCCGGTAGCGTCGCCCGCCATATGCGACGGCGTCGATAACACTGGACAGCACGGCCGAGCCCAAGCCGTCCACGGCGGGCATTGCCGCTACCGTCGCGCGGGCCGCTGCCGGTCGGCCGCTGACCAACTCGATGACGAGTGCCTCGGTGGCGAGCACACCAAAACCCGCTCCGGTGACCAGGGTGACTCCGGCGTTTCTCGCGTCGACGTTCATGCTCAGCAGCGCCTGCACTGGCGGCAGCTCATTAGCCAGGTCCACGTAGTGGCTCCCGGCGGTCACGCAGGCTCGGGCCAGCGGCGCGGTCGTCTCGCCGAACGGGCCGATGGTGTTCACGACGACCGCCGGCTTTTCGGCCGCGATCAGAGTGACCAACTCGGCCAGCCCGGACGCCAGAATTGTGCGGCTCTGCCCTCCCAACGATGCGGCAACGGCGGACAGCCGGTCTTGGTCACGCCCGACGAGCACCACATCGGCGTCGCCGCCGATCAGTTCAGAAGCGATTGCGCGACCGCCCTTGCCGGTCGCGCCGAGGATCCAGATTGTCTGCATGCATTTACGGTACAGTGTGCATCGTTAATCTGTCAACGCTATGGTTTCGGGGCGCAAATGTCAGGTCTTCGAGGTCGCCCACGCGACACTGCCTTGGACGCCGCGATCGCGAATGCGACTGAGACGGTGTTGCTTTCGCATGGCTATTCAGCGGTGAACATCGATCGTGTCGCCAAGCTGGCCGGCACTACCCGCGCTGCGATCTACCGTCGGGCGAAGACACCCGGCGAGCTCGTTGTCGCGCTGCTGGTGAACCGTTTCGGGATCGATCCCGCCCCAGACAGCGGCGACTTGCGCGAAGATCTGCGGCTGATCCAGGAACTTCAGCGCCACTTTTTCATCGACCCGATGGTCCAGGCGGCTTTGGCTGGCGTGCTGAGTGATCTGCGCGGCGACGATGAGCTTGGCAAGGTTTTCTACGCCCGCTTCATGGAACCCCGTCGCCGCTCGGTAGCCGCGATGCTCGCCCGGGCGGCCGATCGAGGCGAGATCGCGCCGTTGTCGCAGCCGGGCGTGATCTCCGACCTGCTGACCGGTCCGCTGCTGCTTCGCGCGGCGCTACCGCCTATCGGGCCGATCGACGACGTGCTCGTGAACGCCACCATCGACGCGGCCCTAACGGCGTGCGGGCGAGCGGGATGATTCTTCCACCACTTTCCTACTTCTTGCGGTCCGTATCTTTGCTCGGCTGAACGCGTTTCGGCTCGCCCGGCATCTTCGGGTAGTTGGGCGGGTACGGCAGATCGCCGAGCCCGTTCTCCTCGTCGGCGGCGACCATCTCCAGTAGCGGTTCGATCGACTGGTCCTTCGCGTCGATGTCCGCCCACGGGTCGTCCCGGTTGGCCACCAGCTCGGCCGCCGTCGCGATCGTGTAGTCGTCGGGGTTCGCGGTCGCCAGCTCGTCCCAGCTGAGCGGCATCGACACCGTCGCAATCTGGGTGCGCCGCACCGAATAAGCCGACGCGAACGTGCGGTCGCGGGCGTTCTGGTTGAAGTCGATGAAGATCCGCTTGCCGCGTTCTTCCTTCCACCACGACGTCGTCACCGCATCGGGCGCGCGGCGCTCGACCTCGCGGGCCAGCGCGATGCCGGCGCGGCGCACCTGGATGAAATCCCAGTCGGGCTTGATCCGCAGGAACACGTGGACGCCGCGACCGCCGGACGTCTTGGGATAGCCCACCAGCCCGAGTTCGTCGAGCAGCGGCCGCAATACATCGACCGCGACGCTGCGCGCTTCGTCGAAGCCGGTGCCCGGCTGTGGGTCCAGGTCGACCCGTAACTCGTCGGGGTGCTCGGTGTCCGGGCAGCGGACCTGCCACGGGTGCAGCGTGATCGTGCCCATCTGCGCGGCCCACACGATCGCGGCCGGGTGGGTGACCCGCAGCGCGTCGGCGGTCCGACCCGACGGGAACGTGATCTGGCAGGTCTCCAGGTAGTCGGGATGATGCTGCGGGATGCGCTTCTGGTAGATCTCCTCGCCGTCGATGCCGTCGGGGAACCGCTGCAGATGCGTCGGCCGGTCTTTCAGCGAGGCGAGCATCGGGCCGGCGGCGACGGCGCGGTAGTAGTCGACGAGCTTGCGTTTGGTGCCGTCCGATCCCAGCTTCGGGAAGTAGACCTTGTCGGGGTTGGTCAGCCGGACGGCGATCCCGTCGACGTCGATTTCCTCTGCGGGGGCAGCCATACTCCGATTATGGACTTGCCTGTCATGCCGCCGGTTTCGCCGATGCTGGCCAAATCGGTGAAAGCGATCCCGCCGGAGGCGTCGTATGAGCCGAAGTGGGACGGTTTCCGGTCGATCCTTTTCCGCGACGGCGATGAGGTCGAGGTCGGCAGCCGCAACGAAAAGCCGATGACCCGCTATTTCCCCGAGTTGGTCGCCGCGGCCATCGCCGAGTTGCCGCAGCGCTGCGTGGTCGACGGCGAGATCGTCATCGCCACCGATCACGGCCTCGACTTCGAGGCACTGCAGCAGCGCATCCACCCGGCCGATTCGCGGGTGCGGATGCTGGCCGAGAAGACGCCGGCGTCGTTCATCGCCTTCGACCTGCTGGCCCTCGGCGACGACGACTTCACCGGCCGGCCGTTCACCGAGCGCCGCGCCGCATTGGTGGATGCGCTGGAAGGCTCGGGTCCGTCGTTTCACGTCACCCCCGCGACGACGGATCTGGGCCTCGCGCAGCGCTGGTTCGACGAGTTCGAGGGAGCCGGGCTCGACGGTGTGATCGCCAAGCCGTTGGCGATCACCTACCAGCCGGACAAGCGCATCATGTTCAAGATCAAGCACGAGCGCACCGCGGACTGCGTGGTCGCGGGTTACCGGGTGCACAAGTCCGGCGACGACGCGATCGGCTCGCTGTTGCTCGGCCTGTACGCGCAAGACGGCACGCTGGCGTCGGTCGGCGTGATCGGCGCGTTCCCGATGGCCAAGCGACGAGAGCTGTTCACTGAATTACAGCCGCTGGTAACCAGTTTCGACGATCACCCGTGGAACTGGGCCGCCCACGAAGCCGGTGAGCGCACACCCCGCAAGAACGAGTTCTCCCGCTGGAACGCCGGCAAGGACCTGTCGTTCGTGCCGCTGCGGCCCGAGCGCGTCGTGGAAGTGCGCTACGACCACATGGAAGGCGCGCGGTTCCGCCACACCGCCCAGTTCAATCGCTGGCGGCCAGACCGCGAGCCCACGTCGTGCACCTACGCACAACTCGAGAGCCCGCTCACGTTCAGCCTCGGCGATATCGTTCCCGGCCTTGGCGCGACCGGGGAGACTGTCTGATGTGACTGACTCCGAAGACTTCAACGAACGCAACATCGCCGAGTTCCGTGCGAATCACGGACGCGTCGGCGGCAACTTCGAGGGTGCTCCGCTGGTAGTCCTGCATACGATAGGAGCCAAGAGCGGCGAGCCGCGGACCAACATCATGATGTACCAGGCCGACGGCGACCGGTATCTCATCTTCGCCTCGTATGCCGGTGCCGACAAGAATCCGGCGTGGTACTGGAATCTGAAGGCCAACCCGGACGCTCGCATCGAGGTCGGCGACGACATCATCGATGTGCACGCGACCGAGTTGGAAGGCAAGGAGCGCGACGAGAAGTACGCGCTACAGGCCGAACGCTATCCGGGGTTCGCTGACTACGAGACCAAGACGTCGCGAGTCATCCCGGTCGTCGCGCTCACCCCGACGGGTCCGCCTCAGCCGCGCGACTAGATCGCGATGTCCAGTGACGCCAGCCCGCGCAGCGTCACGTTCGGCTTGTAGACCGGTTCGCCGGCCAGCCGCGCGTGGGGAAATCGCGACGTCACCGCCGACAATGCGACGGCCGCCTCCAGCCGGGCCAGCGGTGCGCCCAGGCAGTAATGCAAACCTCGACCAAAAGACAAATGCCGGAACGCTTCTCGGTCTGGATTGAACGTCGCCGGCTGGTCGAACTCACCGTCGTCGTGCTGAGCGGCGGCCAACAACAGCAGCATGGTGTCGCCCTTGACGACGTCGGTGTCACCAATTGTCATGTCGTCGGCCGCAATTCGCGCGACCAGATGCACGGGCGGGTCGTAGCGCAGCGTCTCCTCGATGACCGCCGGTGCGCGCTGCGCGTCGGCGGCCAGCGCGGCCCACTGGGCCGGCTCACGCAGCATCGCCAGCATCGCGTTGGCGATCAGGTTGACCGTGGTCTCGTGACCGGCGATCAGCAGCAGGCTGCAGGTCGAGACGATCTCGTCTTCGGCGAGCTGGTCGCCGGATTCCTCGACCGCGATCAACCGTGACATCAGATCGTCGCCGGGCTGTTTACGTCGCCGGTCGATCAGGTCGTGCAGGTAGCCCCGCAACCACTGGCCGGCGGCGATCCGCTTGTCCATCCCCTCCATCGGTTCGCCGGTGGCCGCGAAGAAGGGGTCGAGCGCCTGCGCCAGCAGCGCCGAGGCGTCGCTGAACTCCGCCTGGTCCGCGATCGGAACGCCGAGCAGCCGGCAGATCACCGTCACCGGCAGCGGATGCGCCAGATCGTCGACGGCGTCGAAGCCGACCACGCTCGGCGACCCGGTCCAGCATCCCGTCGACCAGCTCGGTGATGTGCGGCGTCAGCTCGTTGACCACCTTGGGCACGAACGCCTTGCTGACCAGTTTGCGCAGCCGGGTGTGGTCGGGCGGATCGAGAAACAGGAACATCGGCGGGCCCTGCGGCCGCTGGGTCGAGCCGTCGTCGACCCAGCGTTGCACCATCGTCGACTTCTGCCGATCGACCGACGACGCCGGATGGCGCAGCGCCTCGTCGCAGTCGCGGAAGGACGAGAAGATGGTGAGGTTGCCGTCCGGCATCCGCAAGGGTCCACGCTCGCGGAACCGCTCGTACACCGCATACGGATTGGCCCGGTTGGCCGGGTCCAGAAGTTGCAGCAAAAGCTCCTGCGGTCCGGCGACACTGGTGGCAGACATATTTGCATTGTGCAGGTGTGAAAGAAATTGCAGGTAGCTACGGTCGCTCGAAGATGCCAACGCGATCGGCGCCGGCGCACGATTAGGTGCTTGCGCTGCAAGCCGAGACGTTCACGCTTACCGTCTCCTGCTAGTGGTGTTCGGCACCGAGAATGGCTTTGAATACCGCTTTTCCTTCCCGGCCCACGGCGGCAATCCCATCGCCGCGCTCGATCGCGCGCAGTGCGGTGGCCCGAAATCCACTGGCAAGCATGTACGCACTTTCCATCGATATCGGTGCCGGTAACTTTTTGCCCTCGTCGGTACTGGGTGTTAATGCGGCGAGAAATGCGGCAAAGCGCTCCAGTTCTTCTCGCTGAGCGCGAATGATCCGTTCACCGACGGCGGGACTGGACAGTGCCAGCGTCAATTCGGGTTCTCCGGAAAGGACGGACAAGTAGGCGTCGACCGCCTGGTCGATCTGGGTAGCCAGCGGAGCGTCGGATTCGGTTGCCGCGGCGACAGATTCGATGATGGTGGTGGCGCTGCGATGCACCAGCTCGACGAGGCACGAGTCTTTGTCCGGGAAGTGCTTGTAGAAGGTTCGGCGCGAAGCACGCGCGTGACCGACGATGTCGCTGACTTGCGTGCGCGACAACCCTTTTTGCCGGATCGACGCGGCGAGTCCATCTAGCAGTCTGCGGTGCTGCTGCTCCAGCTTGGACGCTCGATCTACGGGCATCGCTGATCAACCTATCGGTTCGCGAGACGCTACTGAATCGGTCCGGCGCGGCGTTGCCAAAAAGGGTACTCGCGAGTACCCTTTTGGATTGTGACGTCACCAGTGGAATTGCTGATGCGGGTCATCGATCGCTCGTGGAGCGTCGTGCGCCACCTGGTGCGCGGCCACGTTCTCCTCTACCGGGCCAGCGGCGGACGCCTCGGCCAGCACGTTCCCGGCGCTCCGCCGATGCTGTTGCTCGATCACGTCGGAGCGAAGAGCGGCGCGCCTCGCACCACGCCGCTGTGCTACATGCCCGACGGTGATCGCTACCTCATCGTGGCGGCTAAGGGTGGGCACCCCAATAACCCTGCCTGGCTCTACAATCTGCGCGCACATCCTTCGGTCGTCGTCCAGATCGGAGCGCGCCGGGTCGAGATGAACGCCAGAGAGCTCGATTCCGACGAGCACCGAGTGCTATGGCCCCGAGCCCTGGCTTACACCAGTCACTGGCGCCGATACGCACGACGTGTACCGCCGTCACGGACCATCCCGATGATCGCCTTGGAGCCGACGCCAAAAGCTTGACGACACAAGCGCTTTAGCGGCGGGCTAACCCAGAAACTCGACGATGTATCCCGCGAGTTCGTCGCCGGCGTCCTCTTGCAGGAAGTGCCCGGCGTTACCGACCACCGGGTGGTCGATGCCCTGCGCGCCCGTCATCTCGCGCTGCAGGATCGGCGCCATCCCGCCGGTGATCGGGTCGCCGTCGCTGAACGCCACCAGCATCGGCGTCGAACTCGCGCACAGCGTCGCCCACGCGGATCGGTTGGCCGAGGCCGCCGGATCGTCGGGCGACGTCGGCACCAGACCCGGCATGGCACGGGGCCGCCGCGCAATAGCTGTCATCGGGAAAGGGCGCGTCGTAGGCGGCGCGGACCTCGTCGCTCATCGGGCGACGGCAGCCGCCCTGCACGAACCGGCCGACGTCGACCGACGGTGCGGTCTGCATCGCCTGGCGGAACTGCCACCAGATCTCCGGCATCGGGATGTCACCGGTGGGCAGGCCGGTATTGGCGACGACCAGTCGGCTGAACCGATCGGGATGTTCGGCGGCCAGCCGCAATCCGATCAGCCCGCCCCAGTCCTGCCCGACCAGTGTCACCCGCTGCAGGTCCAGCTTGTCGAATACCAACTCGCGCACCCACTCGACATGACGCGCGTAGCTGTGGTCCTCGATGCGTGTCGGCTTGTCCGATCGTCCGAAGCCGACTAGGTCCGGGCAGATGACGCGATGGCCGGCCGACGCCAGCACCGGGATCATCTTGCGGTACAGGAACGACCACGACGGCTCGCCGTGCAACATCAGCACCGGATCGGCGTCGGCGGGTCCATCTTCCACCCAGGCCATTCGCAGTGTGCCGCCTTCGCCGTCCGAGACGTCGGAATAGTTTGCGGCATAGGGAAATTCGGGTAAATCCGTGAAGCGGTCGTCAGGTGTGCGCAGGGTCTGCATGACTGTGAAGATACGCCAGGCGATCAGCCTTCGCGCAGATCGGCCAACCCCGGGTCTGCCATCAACTGGTCGAGCAGCGCGAGCTGACCCTTCAACAGCTTGACTCTGGCCTGCGCGACGGTAAACCACTCGACCCGGTCGACCTCCGGGAAGGATTTCAGTTTCCCTGAGCCCCTTGGCCATTCGAGCTCAAAGGTATTGCTACGGGCATCGGCAACGTCGATGTCCCCGCGGACCGCGAAGGCGGTGACGACCTTGCCGCCGGCTTGCTTGACCGGCGCCAACTCGATGCGCGGGCCGGGCGGTGCCGCCGACCCGATCTCTTCTGAGAACTCACGTTGCGCGGCGGCCCAGGGATCTTCGCCCTGGGTGTACTCGCCCTTCGGAATCGACCATGCGCCGTCGTCCTTGCGCGCCCAGAACGGTCCACCCGGATGGACGATCAGGACTTCGACGACGCCGTCGTTCAGTCGATACAGCAGCAGACCCGCGCTGAGCTTGGGCACCGAGTCACACTCCGACCGCGCGTTCCAGATCCTTGAGTGAGGTTTCCAGGTGACCGAGCAGCCGCTGCAGATGCGGCACGCTTTTGCGGCAGCCCACCAGCCCGAAGTCGATGTTGTCCGCGTTGTTGACCATGGTGATGTTCAGCGCCTGCCCGTCCAGCGCGATCGACAGCGGGTAGTTGCCGTCGAGTCGCGCGCCACCCCAATACATCGGCTCGGTCGGCCCGGGCACGTTGGAGATGACGATGTTGAACGGCGGCGGGGAGGTCCGGACGAGGCCCGGAAGCGCCGACAGTCCTAGCGGCGCGATGAGCGCCGCGGACAACGCATACGCCTGCAGCTTCGGCAATTCGGCGAACACCCTCTTGTTGCCCCGCATCGACGCGCTGATCGTTTCCAGCCGCTTGGCCGGATCGTCGACGTCGGTGGCCAGGTTGCACAGCAGCGCACCGACCTGATTGCCCCCGGCATCGGCCTGCTCTTCCGAGCGCATGCTCACCGGGACCATCGCGATCAACGGGGTGTCGGGCAGCGCGCGCTCGTCCTGCAGGTAGTAGCGCAGCGCACCGGAGCACATGCCGAGGACGACGTCGTTGAAAGTCACCCCGGCGGCGACTTTGATGCTCTTGAGCCGGTCGATACCCCACGACTGGGCGGCCACCCGTCGGGCACCGCCGATCGGCACGTTGAACATCGTGCGGGGGGCGGCGAACGGCAGCGTCAGCTGCTGCTCCAGCAGCGCGGCGCGCGCCAGCGTCCATGTCGAAGGCCCATATGCCGCAATGGATCCTGCCAATTGGCCCAGCCCCGGCCGCTTCGACTTCTCGGCTTCCCGGTGGCGCCGCGGCAGGTCCCAAATCGCTTGCATCTCAGTGTCTTCGGGATTGGCCGACAGCGTCCGCTGCATGAGCCGCAGCGCGGAGACGCCGTCGATCAGCGAGTGGTGGAACTTGCTGTACAGCGCAAACCGGCCGTCGTTGAGCCCCTCGACAAAGTGGGCTTCCCACAGCGGGCGGTGTCGGTCGAGCAGACCGCTGTGCCACCGCGAGGTCAGCTCGAGCAGTTCGCGGACCCGCCCCGGTGACGGCAGCGCCGAGCGCCGCATGTGGTACTCGACGTCGACGTCGTCGGGGTCGTCGTAGGTCCAGGCGACGTTCGGGATTCCGCCGAACGTCCACGCGGGGTGTTTGCGGAAGGTGGGCTGGAAGTGGCGATTGGCGACCAGCTGGTCGTGGGCTTCGCGGACGAACTCCGGCCCCGCGCCTTCCGGCGGCTGGAAGAGCTGTAATCCGCCGACATGCATCGGGTGCTCACGCGACTCGATCGTCAAAAAGACCGAGTCGAGGGGACTCATTAGTTCCATCAGTTCATCTAAGGCGCTGCCGACAGTCACGGCCAGCGAATCCGCGGATCAATTCGCCGGGGGATTGGACGAGATCGGGTGGTAACGGTAATCCGATACGCCACTTGGCCCTAAGCTTTTGGGATGCGCGATCGGGAGACGTAACGGCGGGCAGGGCCGCGTGACCTGGCTCGGGCGGGACGTCGGTCACCGTTAGGGCGGGCCTTGGTCCGGCCCAATTAATTGGCTCGGAAAGGCGTCTGGCCGCATGGGCCGAACGTCCCGTTTAGTCGGGCCCATCAGCCGGTGCCGCGGCGAGCAGGCCGCGGCCATGCTGGAGCCATGCGGGCGAAGGTTGGTGACTTGCTGGTCGTGCCCGGCTCGGAGAGCCGCACTGGCCGGGTCATCCGCGTCCTCGGGCCGGACGGTGCCCCGCCGTATGTGATCAAGTGGCTGAGCGACGGCCACATCGCCATGGTGACGCCCAGCCAGTACTCCCGGATCGTGCCGGCCGGCCAGAAGGGTGCCGCGGGTGGAATCAGCTGAGCCACACCTGGTCCTGCCCCAGCTGCAGCTCGATGACCTGCTGTCCGAGCTGCAAGGCCGGCTGCAGACGGTGCGGGACAGCCGGGACCGGGTGCGCGGCCTGCTCGAGGCGGTCATCGCGGTGGGCAGCAGCCTGCGGCTGGAAGCGGTGCTCCGCCGGATCGTCGAGGCCGCGGTCACCCTGGTCAACGCGCGCTACGGCGCGCTCGGCGTGATCGACCAGGACGGCCGGCTGGCCGACTTCATCCCGGTCGGGCTGGACGAGGCCACCATCGCCGGGATTGACCACTGGCCGGAAGGGCACGGCGTGCTCGGCCTGCTGATCAGCGACCCCCGCCCGGTGCGGCTGGCCGACATCGCCAGCCACCGGCAGTCGTCCGGCTTCCCGGCCGGCCACCCGCCGATGACGTCGTTCCTGGGCGTGCCGATCCGGATCCGCGATGAGGTCTACGGCAACCTCTACCTGACCGACAAGCGTGACGGCGCGGCGTTCGACGAAGAAGACGAGACGCTGGTCACGGCGCTGTCCGCGGCGGCCGGCGTGGCCATCGAGAACGCCCGCCTGTTCGACGAGGCGCACCGCCAGCAGCAGTGGCTGACGGCCAGCTCCGAGGTGACCCGCAGGCTGCTGGCCGGGGCCCGGGTCAACGAGGTGCTCAGCTTCGTCACCGAGCAGACCCAGCAGATGACCGCGGCTGACCTGGTGGTCCTGGCGCTGCCCGATGCGGACCGCCAGCACCTGACGATCAGCCACGCGGCCGGCCAGAACGCGAAGGCAGCGGTGGGCCTGCGGCTGCCCGCCCAGGCGTCGATATCGGGTCAGGTGCTGGCCGATGGCCAGCCGATCACGGTGGAAGACTTCCGTCACGACCCGCGGACGTCGCAGGCGGCCCGGGCCGCGCTGGACCTGGGGCCGGCCATGCTGTTGCCGCTCGGCGACGCGGACAACGTCCGCGGGGTGCTCACCGTCGGCCGGGCCGCCGGGGCGCTGCCGCTGCCGCGGGCCGCCGGCCAGCTGGCCATGACGTTCGCCGCGCAGGCCGGGATCGCACTGGAACTCGCCGAGCGCCGCCAGGACGCGGAACGGCTGTCGATCTACGAGGACCGCGACCGCATCGCCCGTGACCTGCACGACCAGGTGATCCAGCAGCTGTACGCGAGTGGGATGAAGCTCCAGGGCACGATCCCGATGATCACCCGGCCGCTGGCCGAGGAGCGGGTGAACAGCGTGGTAGATGATCTGGACCAGACCATCACCGATATCCGGGCGGTCATCTTCAGCCTGCAGGCCCGCGGGAAAGGCCCACCCGGCCTGCGCTCGAACGTCATGGATGTGGTGGACCAGATGACCGAGGCGCACGGCATGAGCTCCTCCGTGCAGCTGGATGACCGGCTGGATCAGGAGGTTCCCGGGGAGATCGGCGAGCACCTGCTGTACGCGCTGCGCGAGGCGCTGTCGAACGCCGCCCGGCACGGCCGGGCCAGCCACGTCAACGTCGCCATCCACGTGGACGGCAAGCTGAGCCTGCGTGTGCTGGACAACGGCACCGGGATCACCCCGGGCCCGCGCCGCAGCGGGCTGGCCAACCTGGCCCGCCGGGCCGAGCCGTACGGCGGCACGCTCATGGTCGGGCCGGCCAGCGGCGGCGGGACCGAGCTGTGCTGGCAGGTGCCACTGCCCTCGGCGGCCACGGCGACGGCCTGACCGCCAGTCCGGTCAGCGGACCTGGTCCCGCGGGTTGCGGTCCTCGAACACCCGGGCGGCATACGCGGCGGCCTGGGTCCGGCGCTCCATGCCCAGCTTGGCGAACAGCGCCGACACGTAGTTCTTGACGGTCTTCTCGGCCAGGAACAGGCGCTCACCGATCTGCCGGTTGGTCAGCCCTTCGCCGATCAGCTCCAGGATCCGGCGTTCCTGCTCGGTCAGCCCGGCCAGCGGGTCGGAGCGCGCGGCCTGGTCCCGCATCCGCGCCATCACCCGGCTGGCCGCTTCCGGGTCCAGCATCGACTCGCCCGCGGCCACCGTGCGGACCGCGCCGACCAGGTCGGTCCCACGGATCTGCTTGAGCACGTACCCGGCGGCGCCGGCCATGATCGCATCGAACAGCGCCTCCTCGTCACTGAACGAGGTGAGCATCAGGCAGGCCACGCTGGGCATCTTCGACCGGATCTCGCGGCACACGGTGACCCCGTCCCCGTCCGGCAGCCGGACGTCGAGCACGGCCACGTCCGGCCGCAGCGCCGGGATCCTGGCCAGCGCGGCCGCGGCGGTGCCTGCCTCACCGACGACCACGATGCCCTGATCGGCCTCCAGCAGGTCTTTCACGCCGCGCCGGACTATCTCGTGATCATCAAGCAGGAACACGCCGATCGGCCGCTGGGCAGGCGCTGACTCGTCCACAGACCGCTGCTCCTTGCGTCGCCTGATCATGACCTCAACCCTAGGGACGCCAGATCCGCCCGAACAGGGACAGTAGTCCCGAGGCGAGACGGCGAACGGCCCCCCGCGCCAAAGGGGGGCGCAGCCGACTGGACAGTGAAGGGGGATGGGGAGGTGGGCGGGGAGGGAGCGAGGAACGAGCGAGCGAGCGACGAGGGAAGCTCGGTGGGTTAAAGCCCCCCGGAGGCGCAAAGGAATAGAGCCATGGATTCTGGTACCGCGCTCCGTGAGCTGGGGGTCACCGCCGGGCTGCTGACCGCGGCGGAGCGCGCCCAGCTGGATGCGGATGGGTTCCTGCCGCTGCCCGGCGTCCTGTCCGCGGCGCAGCTCCAGGTCTTCCGGGACCGGCTGGCCGAGCTGTCCGCCGCGGAAGGCGACCAGGCAGGTATCGAGGTGCACCAGGAGGAGGGCACCGACCGGCTGGCTGACCTGGTGAACAAGGACCCGGTCTTCGAGGTGTGCTTCACCAGCCCGCGGGTGCTGGCTGCGGTCGCCCACGTGCTCGGCGATTTCACGCTGTCCTCGCTGAACAGCCGGGCCGCGCTGCCCGGGTCCGGCCACCAGCGGCTGCACACCGACTGGGGCGAGCCGGTGCCCGCCGGCGACTACCAGGTGTGCAACTCGATCTGGCTGATCGACGATTTCACGTCGGCCAACGGCCCGACCCGGGTCGTCCCGGGCAGCCACCGCAGCGGGCAGCTGCCCGGCCAGGCGCTGGCCGATCCCGTGGGCCCCGCACCCGGGCGAAGTGAAGCTGCTCGGCCAGGCCGGCACCGTGGTGATCTTCAATGCGCACCTGTGGCATGGCGGGACGCGGAACACCACGCGGCGGCCGCGCCGGGCGCTGCACGGCTACTTCTGCCGCCGCGGCCGGAAGCAGCAGCTCGATCAGCGGGCCTACCTCCGGCCCGAAACGCTGGCCCGGCTCAGCCCGGCCGCCCGGCACATCCTCGGCGTCTGAGCCCGGCTTGACCTTTACGTTGCGTCAACCCGCACGCTGGGCTCATCGGGCGATCGCCCGAGAACGAGGGAGATGGCTTGTGCAGGAGATGAGCATCGGCGAGTTCGCCCGGCGGTCCCGCCTCTCACCCAGGGCGCTCCGGCTTTACGACGGGCTCGGTCTGCTGTCGCCGGTACGCGTCAACGAGCTGTCCGGCTACCGCTACTACGAACGCGGCCAGCTCGAACAGGCTGGGCTGATCGCGATGCTGCGGCACGCCGGTGTCCCGCTCGCGACCGTCCGGGAGTGGCTGGCGCTCGATCCAGCCGAGCTGGCCGAGCGGGTGACCGCGTTCTGGCGCGAGGCCGAGTCCCAGCACGCTGCTCAGCACCGGCTCGTCAGCCTCCTCGTTGACCGGCTCACCGGAAAGGCCACTGTCATGTACGAAGTCGCGACCAGGGAGATCGATCCGGAGCAGCTGTCACTGAATCCTGCGGACCCCGGCGTCCGGATCACCTACCTGGCGGGCGGACCGGCGAGCGAATCCGTCGGTCCTGACTGCGACTTCGCGGTGCCCTTCGCGTGACGCTAATCGTCGGGGGTCTCCTCGACGTTGGC
This sequence comes from uncultured Actinomycetes bacterium, assembly GCA_963758575.1. GTDB lineage: Bacteria > Actinomycetota > Actinomycetes > Streptosporangiales > Streptosporangiaceae > RYN-230. Next base: position 193,805 of record CAVWWE010000013.1, on the reverse strand, counting down.
CAGGACCTGGCGGGCCGCGGCTTCATCGTCGGCGTCCACCAGCACGCGGACACCCGATATCTGCAGCTGCGGGTCCTGCCCGCCGGCGTCGTCGGCCAGCACCGCCACCCGCAGGCCGTTGCTGCGCAGCAGGCCGGCGACCAGCTCCGCCTCGGTCCGGCTGGACACCACCGCCACCGTCACCGTCGCCCCGTCCACGCCCTCAGATTAGTACCCGGACCGGGTTTTCCAGCAGTTCCCTGAGCGCAGCCAGCCAGCGCGCCGCGATCACCCCGTCCACCGGGCGGTGGTCCACGGACAGCGTCACGGTCATGACCTGGCCCGGGACCACCGCGCCGTCCTCGACTACCGGCTCGTCGCGGACCGCGCCGACGGCGAGGATCGCGGCGTGCGGCGGGTTGATGATCGCGGCGAATTCCTCGACGCCGTACATGCCCAGGTTGCTGACGCTGATCGTGCCGCCGTCCAGTTCGTGCTGCCGCAACTGCCCGTTCCGGGCCCGGGCGGCCAGATCCCGGGTCTGCCCCGCGACCTGCGTGATGGTCTGCGCGGTCACGTCCCGCAGCACCGGCGTGACCAGCCCCCGGTCGGTGGCGACCGCCACCGCGACGTCCACCGTGGCGAACGTGCGCACGGCGTCCGGGGTCCAGATCACGTTCATCTCCGGCACCCGCTGGTGCGCGGCGGCCACGGCCTTGACCACCAGGTCGTTGAGGGACACCCGGGCGCTATCGCCGAGACCGGTGTTGATCTCGGCCCGCAGCGCGACCAGCCGGCGGCCCGGACCGTGGCCCGCAGGTAGAAGTGCGGCACGGTCTGCTGGCTTTCCGTCAGCCGGGCGGCGATGGCCCGGCGCTGACGGCTGTGCGGAATGTCGCCGCCGTCGCGGGCCGCTCGGCCCCGGCGGCCACCGGGGCAGCGGCCGCCGGCGCCGCAGCGGGTGGTGCGGCAGCGTGCGCGGCCACGGCCGCCTCGACGTCGCGGCGCAGGATGCGCCCGCCCGGGCCGGTCCCGGTAATGCTCTCGACGGCCACCCCGGACTGCCGGGCGACCTTCCGTGCCAGCGGGCTGGCGAACACCCGGCCGTTGCCGCCCGGGCCGGTCGGCGCGGCGGGAGCAGGGGGAGCGGCCGACCGGGCCGAAGCGGCCGACGAGGCTGCAGTAGCTGACGGGTCTAGAGTTACTGATGGAGTGGCTGCTGGAGCTGGAGCGGCTGCTGGGGTGGCGGGCCCGGCGGGGGCGGTGGGCGCGGCGACGCCCAGGTCGGCCAGCACCGCGCCAATGTCCGGCACCACCTCGCCGGGCTGGCCGAGCACGGCGATCGGCGCGCCCACCTCGACGTGCGCGCCCGGCGCCACCAGCGTGCTGAGCAGCACCCCGGCGTCGTCGGCCTCGACGTCGACCATCGCCTTGTCGGTCTCCACCGTGGCCAGCGTGTCCGCCGCGGCGAACTCGGCGTGTTCCGCCACCAGCCACTCGGCCAGCACGGCCTCGGCCGCGCCCGCCGCGACCTCGGGCATCCGCAGCAGCCGGGGCATCTCAGTACCTCGCGATCTCGGCCAGCGCGGCGGTGATCTCGTCCTGCTGGGCGATGGCGGCCCGCTCCAGCACCCGGCTGATGCTCGGCGACGCCTCGCCGCCGGTGACCCGCCACACCGGCGCGTCGAGCAGGTCGAAGAACCGCCGCTGGATCTCGTCGGCCAGCCAGCCGCCGTACGACGTGCCCAGCGCGCCCTGCTCCGCGATGAGGATCTTGTTCGTCTTGGCCAGCGACGCCTCGATGGCGGCCCAGTCCAGGCTGGCCCGGTCCAGCCAGCGCAGGTCGATCACCTCGGCATCGACCTGGCCGAACTCGTCCACCGCGGCGAGCACCCGGGGGACCATGCCGAGGTAGCTCAGGATCGTGACATCCCGGCCGGGCCGCCGCACCGCCGCCTTGCCCACCGGCAGGTAGTAGTCGTAGTCGTCCACCGGGCCCGGCCCGGTGGAGTTGTACAGGTCCACGTGCTCCAGCACCAGCACCGGATCCTGGCAGCGCAGCGCGGTGTTCATCAGCCCGACGTAGTCATACGGGGTGGACGGGGCGACGATCCGCCACCCGGCGCTGGTGGCGAAGATGCCGGCCGGGTCCATCGAGTGCTGCGAGCCGTAGCCGGTGCCCATGGCCACCTTGCTACGCAGCACCAGCGGCACGCCGGACTCGCCGCCAAACATGTGCCGCGCCTTGCCGATCTGGTTGAACAGCTGGTCCGCGGCCACCCACATGAAGTCGGCGTACATGAACTCGACCACCGGGGTGAACCGGCCGTCCAGCGCGATGCCGCCGGCCAGGCCGGTGAACGCGTTCTCGCTGATCGGCGTGCCCAGGATCCGGTCCGGGAACCGGGCGGCCAGGCCGCGGGTGGCGCCGTTGGTGCCGCCGTTGAGCCGGTGCACGTCCTCGCCCAGCACCACGATGCCCGGATCGGTCTCCATCCGGCGGCCCAGCACCGTGGCGACGGCCTCGATGAACTTGGTCTCCTGCACCGGCACCGCGTAGCCGTCCGGGTCGGCCAGCGCCGTCCCATCGAACTCGCTGAGATCACCGCGGAGGCCAGCGTCCACCCAGCCCGGGTCCGGCCACTCGGACGGCTTGATCTGCCGCTGGCCGGGCTTGCCGCCGGTCACCGGCTCCAGCAGGACCCCGCCGATCTCGGCCATGACCGCCTCGGCCCGGGTCACTGCGGCCGCGGTCTCCCCGGCGGTCATGATGCCGCGCCGCTCCAGCTGGACGGCGGTCTGCCGGAGCGGGTCACGGTCCCGCCAGGCGCGTTCCTCGGCCTTGTCCCGGTAGCCGAACGCGCTGCCCGGGTAGCCCCCGTTCTGATGGAAGAACCGGTACGTGTCCGCCTCGACCACGGCCGGGCCACCGCCGCCCCGCATGTGCGCCACGGCCTCGGACATGGCCAGGTAGACGGCCAGCGGGTCCATGCCGTCCACCCGCCAGCTGGCGATGCCGAAGCCCGGGCCGCGCGCCGACAGCCGCGGCTCGCCGGTCGCCTCCTGAACCGTGGTGGACACCGCGTACTGGTTGTTCTCGATGAAGAAACAGACCGGCAGCGACCAGGCGGCGGCCAGGTTCATCGATTCCAGCGTCGAGCCGATGTTGACCGCGCCGTCGCCGAAGTAGGTCACCGAGACCGCGTCGGTCCCGGCCTGCCGGTGCGACCAGGCGAAGCCGGCCGCCTGCGGCACGCCGCCGCCGACGATCGCGTTGGTGCCCATCGCCCCGGCTTCGGCCCAGCGCAGGTGCATCGACCCGCCCCGGCCGTGGCCCCAGCCCCGGTCCAGCCCGCAGATCTCGGCCAGCGTGCGGAGCAGCACCTCACGCACCGGCTCGGACGGCGCGGCCAGCGGGTCCATGCCCTTCGGCTCGACGTGGCCGAGCGCCTTGGCCAGGAACTGATGATGGCCCCGGTGCGATCCGTTCACCGTGTCCTGGCTGGTGAGCGTCGCCGTGCTGCCGACCGCACCGCCCTCCTGGCCGATGCTGGAGTGCGCCGGGCCATGGATCAGGCCCGCTCCGGCCAGCTCCAGGACGTACTCCTCGAACGCCCGGATCCAGACCAGCTGGGCGTAGATGGTGCGCAGCAGCGCCGGATCGGCGGCATCCCAGTCGGCCTCGCCGGCCAGCACCTCGACCCAGGGCTGGGCGGCTTCGAGAGCGCGGTGCTCGGGCACGGGTGGCCTCCCTCACCGAAGACATCATTTCCGGAGGATTGGATCCAAAACTATACCGAACGCCTCTCAGGGGCTAGTCTGGACCACCGGAGCCCGGTCCTACCAGGACGATTGGATCCGAAAAGAGGTACGCATGGGCCTGCCCGGGTTGCGCCGGATGGATCACATCGGCTTCACCGTGCCTGACCTCGACGAGGCCCACCGGTTCCTGGTCGACGTGCTCGGCTGTGAGTACCTGTACTCGCTCGGCCCGTTCCGGCACGACGACTCGGACTGGATGGCCACCCATCTGAACGTGCACCCGCGCGCGGTAATGGTGGAGAACCGCTGGTTCCGCTGCGGCGACCAGGCCGTGTTCGAGGTGTTCCATTACACCGCGCCGGACCAGCGGGACATGACCCCGCGTAACAGCGACGTCGGCGGTCATCACATCGCGCTGTATGTCGATGACCTCGACGAGGCCATCAGCCACTTGCTGGCGTTCGGCATAAAGGTCTTGTCCGGTCCGACGGCCAGCCAGGGTCCGGCCGCCGGGAACCGGTGGATCTACTTCCTCAGCCCGTGGGGGATGCAGTTCGAGCTGGTCTGCTACCCCGGCGGGAAGGCCTGGGACCGGGAGCACCCGCGCCGATGACGGACGGCGACGTGAGCAGCGCGCGGGTGGCGGCGTACCTGCGGGAGGCCATCCTCGGCGGGAAGTTCCGGCCGGGGGACCGGATCCGGCAGGAGGAGGTGGCCGAGCAGTTCGGCGCGAGCCGGCTGCCGGTGCGCGAGGCGCTGCGGATCCTGGCCGCCGAGGGGCTCACCGAACTGGAGCCGCACAAGGGCGCCCGGGTGCCGCGGCTGACCCAGCACGAGGTCGAGGTGATCTACCGGATGCGGGAGCGGCTGGAGCCGCTCGCGCTGGCCGAGAGCCTGCCCAGGCTGACCGCCGCCGACCATGACCAGCTTGGCAAGCTGCAGCAGCGCATCGAGGACAACGGTGACCTGGAGAAGTTCCTCGACCTGGACCGGGAGTTCCACCTGCTGACCTACCGCGGCTGCCCGGTGGAGCCGCTGAACTCGGCGGTCACCCGGCTGTGGAACTCCACCCAGCACTACCGGCGCAGCTACGTCGCGCTCGGCGGGCAGGACCGGATGTGGCTGGTCAACGCCGAGCACCGGCTGATCCTGGACGCCACGGCGCGCTACGACGCCGAGGACGGGGAGCGTTACCTGGCCGGGCACATCCGGCGCACCCGTGTCGAGCTGAGCCGCCATCCGGAGGTGTTTACGTGACCATTCCGATTCCGCCGGGCCGGCCGCCGGCCGCGCCCGGGCACATGGGCGTCAACTACGAGGAGCGGGTGGACTTCGCCCGGCTGCGCGCATACCGCAATGCCCGGGCGCGAGCCGCGCTGGACGCCAGCGAGTGCGGCGCCCTGCTGCTGTTCGACTTCTACAACATCCGCTACACCACGCACACCTGGATCGGCGGCGCGCTCGGCGACAAGATGATCCGCTACGCGCTGCTGGCCCGCGGCCGGGACCCGGTGCTGTGGGATTTCGGTTCGGCGGTCAAGCATCACAAGCTGTACTCGAAGTGGGTGCCGGAGGAGAACTACCGGGCCGGGTTCCTCGGCTTCCGCGGCGCGGTCGCGCCCAGCGTCGGGCTGATGCGCGACGCGGTTACCGAGATCAAGTCCCTGCTGGTTGAGGCCGGCGTGGCCGACCTGCCGGTCGGGGTGGATATCGTCGAGCCGCCGTTCCTGTTCGAGATGCAGCGGCAGGGCCTGCGGGTGGTGGACGCGCAGCAGATCATGCTGGACGCGCGGGTGATCAAGTCGCCGGACGAGATCATGCTGCTGACCCAGGCGGTGGCCATGGTGGACGGGGTCTACCAGGACATCGCCGACGTGCTCAAGCCCGGTATCCGGGAGAACGAGATCGTCGCCCTGGCCAATAAGCGGCTGTACGAGATGGGCTCGGACCAGGTCGAGGCGATCAACGCGATCTCCGGCGAGCGGTGCAACCCGCACCCGCACAACTTCACCGACCGGCTCATCCGGCCGGGCGACCAGGCGTTCTTCGACATCATCCATTCCTTCAACGGGTACCGGACCTGCTACTACCGCACGTTCTCGGTGGGCAGCGCGACCCCGGCCCAGCGCGATGCGTACAAGCAGGCGCGGGAGTGGATGGACCGCGGCATCGACGGCATCCGGGCCGGGGTGGGCAGCGACGAGATCGCCGCGCTGCTCCCGGCGGCGCAGGACTTCGGGTTCGGCAGCGAGATGGAAGCGTTCGGGCTGCAGTTCGCGCACGGGCTCGGGCTGGGCCTGCACGAGCGGCCGATCATCTCCCGGCTCAACTCGTTCACTGAGCCGGTCGAGTTGCAGGTTGGCATGGTGTTCGCGCTGGAGACCTACTGCCCGGCTTCGGACGGCTTCTCGGCCGCGCGGATCGAGGAGGAGATCGTCATCACCGAGACTGGGCCGAAGGTGCTCACGCTGTTCCCGGCCCAGGACCTGTTCGTGGCTAATCCGTACTGAGCCGGTCCGTACTGAGCCGGGTGACGGCCAGCGCGCACATGTCATCGAGTTGCGGTTCGGCGGCCAGGGAAGCGATCAATTCGTCGCAACGGGTGCCGAGCGGCGCGCCGGGCGGCCATGCCTGCAGTCGTTCGGCGACCCGGGCTATACCTTCGGTGAGATCCTCGCCGCGCCGCTCGATCAGCCCGTCGGTGTACATGAGCATGATGTCGCCGGCGTCGAAAGCCGTCTGGCCTTCGGTGTACTGCGGACAGCCCTGGTCGCTGGGCAGGCACAGGGCCGGCCCCTCGGTCGGTGGGGGAATCTCGACCGTCCCGGTCTTGGCCCGGCGGATGAGGATGGGCGGATGGCCCGCCGTGGCGTAGGTGACCAGCGACATATCGGGCTCGATGATCGCAGTCGCTACCGTGGCGAACTTCCCGCTGGTCGCCCAGTCGGTGACGCGCGCCAGTTCGTCAAGAATGCTGGCGGGCTGGTAGCGGGCCAGGGCCAGGGTACGACCGGCGTTTCGCAGTTGTGTCATGTCCTCGGCGGCGGTCAGGCCGTGGCCGACCACGTCGCCGGCGGCCAGGTAGGCGCGGTTGCCCGGCAGGGCCATCGCGTCGTACCAGTCCCCGCCGACCAGCTGGCCCGTTCCGGCCGGCCGGTAGCTGGCTCCGATCTCCAGGCCGGGAATCACCGCGGTCATGGTGGGCATGACCGCACGCTGCAGGACCGCGGCGAGCGCGTGCTCATCGGCGTAGGCGCGGGCGCGGACCTGAGCCTGCGCGACCAGGTCGGCGGCCGCGGCGACGACGGCGAGCTGCCCCGGCTCGAATTGCTGGGGATCCCGCCACATCAGGCCGATCGCACCGACGGGTGCCGTGCCGACGCACAGCGGCCAGGCCAGCCAGCTCGATCCGTGCGCGATGATCGCTTGCGTATGCGGGCCCGGGTAGCGCTGTTCATACTCGGCTTGTGTCCGGATGATCACCGGCCGGCCTGTCCGGGCGGCATCGGTCGTGGCCGCGGGGGCGTCCATCGGCAGGTCCGACAACACCCCGGAGAGCTGCCCGGCGTCGCCGGCCGTGGTTATCCAGGCCAGCCGCCGGCCGTCCGGGCTGATGGCGCCGAGATATAGCGCGTCGGCGCCGCCTACCGCCGCGCGGACGCGATCGGCCACCACTTCGCCGATCGCCTCTGGGGTCAGCGCCGCGGCGAGCAGCCTGGTGAGTTCGGCAAGTGTCTCGACCCGCGTGTGCTCGCGCCGCTCGGCCTCCCGCAGCCGGGCCCGCTCCAGGGCACGGCTCGTGGTCTCGGCCATGCTCTGCAGATACTCACGTTCCACGGCGGTCGTCTCATGCGGCCCGGCCCACCACACGCCGAGATAGCCAAGGGCGCCGACCTCAGTGAGCAACGGAAGTGCGGCCGTGGACCCGATCCCCCCGTCGGGTGCATCCAGGCCGACCAGGTACACCGGACGGCGGTCGCGGACTGCGCGCGGTCCCAGCGCGGCGGGATCGGTCATCCACTCCGCTGACATCGCCGTCACCTGCGCGGCGGCATCGCCACCCGGGAGCGGCTCGAACCGGTGCCCGCCGGCGGCCAGCGTGCTGATCACCACGTGGGCCGCGTCCAGCCGGGCGCGGACCGCGGCGGACACCTGGTCACCGACGGAGTTGACCGTAGCGGCGTCAGCGAGCACCGCGCCCAGTTCGGCGGCCTCCCGCCGGGCCTCGGCCATCGCCCGCTCCAGCCGTGCACTATCCCGGTCCTGCACCGCCGACATCCGGCCCGCGACTTCCTGAGCCAGCACCCAGCCGACCAGGACGACCAGTGCGATATAGGCCTGCAGCACGGCCACCGAAGCTGGCGGCGGCAGCCCCATATGAGCGAACTCGCCGTACCCGGCGGCCGTCATGTAGTTGGCCACCGCCGCGAACGCCGCGCCAGCCAGAACCACGCCCAAGTCCCGCAGCCGGAAAGCCGCCCACGCCAGGATCGGCAAGAACGGCAGGGTGGACAGTTCGCCGAAGCGGAACGCCAGGACCGAAAGCCCGACCGCGAGCAGGACCACCAGCACCAGTTCGAGCCAGCGCGCGGCCACCAGCGCCCGCCGCTGTGCCCACAGCAGCACCGTGCCGCCGATCACCAGCACCGCGATTCCATCTCCGGCCCACCATTGCAGGACCAGCCCCGGCCACCAGCCGCCCTGGCTCGCCCAGGCCACAGAGGCCCCGATCAGCCCGCCAGCAACCGGCCCGAGCACCGCGGCGCCCAGTACGAACCGGCCCAGACCCAGCCGGGTCCCGAGGTCCGGCCGCCGCCCTGCGCAGAACCAGCGGACCAACGACGCGCCGGTCACCGGTTCCACCACGTTGGCCAGCGCCGCTCCCAACGCCACCGCGAGCGTCAGATGATGCTGCAGATCGACCGCGACCTCGCTGACCGCCATCGCGGCGATCGCCACCGGCCATCGACGCCGGGCTATCAGCAGCAGGACCGCCACATCGACACCAGACGGGGGGTACCCGAACGCCAGGCCCGAGCCGAAGTGGTGCCAGGACAGCTCCGCGCCCGCCACATAGGTGGCGGCGACCACGGCGAACAGGCCCGCCGCGCGCCCAGCCGCGGATCGGGCCCAGCCTTCCAGGTTGGCCAGGAACGCTACTGCTCCAGAGGGCGGCCAAGCCGTGGCCAGCAGGACACGCGGCCCGGCCGGTTCTGGCCCGAGCCGTCCTTGAGAGCCGCATCGTGTCGTCACCATGCTCAGCCGCCAGCAGGAAAGCCCGGCCGGTGGCCGGTTATGACCGCCGCAGGAGTGAACGTCTCACGTCCCAATCCCGCCTCCCGCAGCCGCTAGCCCTGTCCACGCCTGCGGAGGGTACGCCACGTCTGTGTCCTATCGCCCTCATCCGGCCCGGCCTCACCCCGTGCCGCCGCTTCGACCTGCTCGGTCAGCTTGGCTGGGCTGCTGGCCGCGACAAGTGTCCGCTTGCCGCACACCGCAACCCACACGCTTTCCAGTGGATCAAACAGGATGCCCCAGCGGGGGAATTTGGCCCGGAGTTTACGTGTGTCGTCAATCGCCTGAGCGTTGTCATCTGGCATGTCATCCCCCGGTCGCTGAGGGCCAGCCGACTTTCAGCATAGGTTGGGGGAGCTTGCACCGCTGGAGAATGGCCAGATCACCGTGCGGGTGCCCCGCCGGACCCGGCCGCGTCAGGGCCGGGGCAGGCCGCGTCAGGGCCGGGGCAGGCCGCGTCAGGGCCGGGGCAGGCCGCGTCAGGGCCGGGGCAGGCCGCGTCAGGGCCGGGGCAGGCCGAGGATCGGCAGCAGGTCGCGGAAGTCGGTGATCGTGTAGTCGGGCACGCAATCCCGGTAGGCCTTTGCGCCCTGGTCGGAATCGAACAGCACCGTGGTCATCCCGGCTTCCCGGGCGCCGTAGATGTCCCGGTACATGTCGTTGCCGATGTACAGCGCGTGCCCGGCCGCGACGCCCATGCCGTCCAGCGCGTGCTGGAACAGCCGCCGGTCTGGCTTGCGGTAGCCATGGTCGCCGGAAATGACGATCGGGTCGAAGTAGCCGAGCAGGCCGACCTTGTGCAGTTCACCGCGTGCGTACATGCTCTGCGCGTCGGTGACGACGGCCAGCGGGTAATGCGCCCGCAGCACGTCGAGCATCTCCAGGACGTACGGGTACAGGCCGAGCTGCCGGCGCGAAATGCCGCGGCACATCTCGGCCAGGAACTGCGGCATCTGCTGCAGCTTCCCGGCAGGCAGCACGCGGGTGAAGTCCGTGCCGTGCGCTTCGATGATGCTGCGCCAGATGCCGACCGCCTCGAATTCCGGGTACTGCTCCGGGCTGGCCCGCAACTGCTCCTTCATCAGCTGGAAATAGGTGTCCCGGAGTTCCTGCCGGTGCAGGTCGATGCCCTGGTAGGTGAGGAAGTGCGCCGCGGCCCGGAAGATTCGCTCTTCGTCGTCATCGGCCAGGATCCTGACCAGGGTGCCGTTGGCGTCGAAGGCGACCGCTCGGATGTCCATGCGCTGCGTCCGTACCCCCCGCTCGGCAAGGCGTCAGCACCGAGTGTAGGAGGTGGCGCGGTTCAGCCGGGAGGTGGCGCGGTTCAGCCGGGAGGTGGCGCGGCTCAGCCCGGGAGTGGCGCGTGTCAGGCGGCGTGCAGCAGGTTCTTCGCCTGCTTTACCAGCCTGCTGCCGTAGTCCCGGCCGATGTAGTCGTTGCGCGCGACCCGCAGCAGGTTCAGCGCCATGTAGTACGGCGCACGGGCGGACACCGACTCGAACGTCTGCTCGCGGTCCGGGAAGTGACAGCTGTACTCCCACAGGAAGTGCCCGATGAACGGCTCCGCACGGCGCCGGTCGCCGGAGTCACGCATGAACGCGTGCTGGAGTTCACCAGCCACCCGCCCGACGTCGAACACCCGGTCGCCGCGCTTCATCCGCTCCAGGTCGATGGCGGCCACGTCCATGTCGTGGCCGAACAGGAAGTTCGCGGGGGTCGCGTCGCCGTGCAGCCAGACCTGCCGGTCCTGCCACATCCGTGGCCGCTCCCGCCAGCGGTCGCGCAGCCCGGACAGCTCGTCGGCATCCCGCTGGCCGATCCGGTGCGCCTTCCTGAGCCGGCCGACGATGCTGTCGAAGTACCGGCACTCCGGATCGAACCGCACCGTGGCCCCATTGGCCGTCCGGTTGTGCAGCGTGGCCAGGAAGTAGGCCAGCGCGGTCAGCCGCCGGTACAGGTGCGCCTCGTCGCGCTGCTGCGTGGCCCGCGCGATCGCGTGGCTGAATTCCTCGCCCGCGTAGTACTCCACGGCCAGCACGCCGTTGATGTTGCGGCTGACCCCCAGCGGCCGGATCACGTGGTGCGGCGACCCGACCAGGTTGTACCGGCGCAGCGTGCGCAGGCAGTCGTACTCCTGGCGGGCCATCCAGGCCGCCTTGTCCAGATCCGGGCGGAACCGGGTGCCGTAGAACTTGCAGATGACCTTGGTGCCGCTGAACTTCTCCTGGTACGCGTAGACCTCGTTGCTCCCGGACAGCCGGAAGACCCGGAACGCCAGCTGGCGCTCACGCACCTGCAGGCGATCGCGCATGATCGTGCTCAGGAAACCGTGCAGCGGGTCCTCGCCCGCGACGTAACCGACATATTTCCCGTTCATCGGAGCCTTCCCTCGCGCCGGGCCGCAAAGCGACGGCAGCGAGCAGTCCCCGTACCGTCCCCCGGGTGCGCGGTGCCCCGTCATATCCCATTCACCGCGCCTTCACCCAGATGGAGACCTTTTGTCCACCCCTGATACAAGTTCTTCGCGCAGGGTGCGCTGGACGTAGGCCATGGCCTCCTGGGCGGCCGGGTCGGCGAAGCGGCTCGCCAGTTCCTCCGGCGCGACGTCCTCGACATGCTCGTGCAACCACCACAGATGACCCTCGGGGTCGCGCACCCGGGCCACCCGCTCGCCGAAGGCGAGCATGGTCGGCTGGGTCACCACCCGCGCGCCGGCCGCGCTGGCCTGCTCCACGGCCGCAGCAACGTCACTGACGTAGATCCGCAGATGAGCCGGGGTCGGCGGCCAGCCGGGCTTGGTATCGAACAGCATGATGACGCTGTCGCCGATTTCGACCTCGACATGACCGATGTCCCCGTCGGGATCGAGGATCCGGGAGCCCGGAGTCTCAACAGCTCCGAATACCGCGGTCAGGAAGCGAACCTCGGCGTCGGTGTCGCGGCTGATCACCCAAGCGTTGACGCGCGCGTAGCGTGGCGGAACCCGAACCTGTTGCGTGGCTGACATGCAACGATCGTGTCAGGGACCACCGACAGCTCGCGCGGGCAAGGGGTTGCGCATACGGCGAAACTGTGGCATTCACAAAGTTGTTGGTATTGCTCCTGGCTACAGCGTGAACTGCTCCCCGCCGTCGACGTCGTACGTGGCTCCGGTCAGCGCCGTGTTGGTCATGATGTGCACGGCCACCGCGGCGACGTCGGCGGGGCCGACGACGCGGCCGATCGGCAGGGTCCTGCGCAGCTCATCCCGCCGCGCCTCAAGCTGATCCCCGAGCAGCCGGGCCGACAGCGGGGTGTCCACGAAGCCGGCCGCGATCAGGTTGGCCCGGACCGGCGCGATCTCCACCGCCAGGCTGGCCACGAACGCCTGCAGCGCGGCGGTGGCCGCCGGGAAGATGCCCGCGCCGCGCCCGATGTGGCGGCCGCCGGTGCCGCCCATGAACAGCAGCGTGCCGCCCGGCCGCATCCTGGGCGCCGCGTTCCGCGCGACCTCCAGGTCCAGCGCCACATGATCGCTGAGCGCGTCGCGTACCTGGGCCGCGTCCATCTCGAGCAGCGGCTTGTACGTCGGCCCGGCCCCGGTGACCAGGACGTGGTCGATCGGTGCGGGCAGGTCCGCGAAGAACCCGGCCAGCGCAGCCGGGTCGGTCGCGTCGAACGCCGCGGTACGCGCCGCCCCGACCTCGTCCGCCGCCTGCTTGAGCCGGTCCGGATGGCGCGCGGCCAGGATGACGTCGGCCCCTTCGGCCCGGGCCCGCCGCGCCGTCTCCAGCCCGATGCCGGCGCTGCCGCCGATCAGCACGACGGTCTGCCCGGCCAGTTCCGGTCCCGTGCTCATGATTGCCCCCTCACCCGGACACCGTGGCCATCTGCGCGTCCATCGGCCCCATCGGCCGCGGCTTGTCCGCGACCTGCATCTGGAGCGCCATCAGCACCGGGCCGTAGATCCCGGAGAAGCTGGGGAACGGCTGGATCGTGTCGGCCAGCACGTCCAGCGGGACGTGTGCCCGGATGGCCAGCGTGGCCTGCTGCAGCCACTCACCGGCTTCCGGCCCGAGCGCGTACGCGCCGGTCAGCCGCTGGCCGTCGCTGAGCAGGGTGAGGAACCCGTTGCATTTCGCCCAGTTGTGCGTGTAGGTGGCGGTCTTCGGCACCTCGGACAGCTGCGTCGTACAGCTGTACGGCGCCTCCGTCGCGCCGACCGCCGCGGCCTGCGGGTCGGTGTAGACGGCCCGGGGCACCGCCTCGTAGTTGGCCGGATGGTTCTCGCCGGCGATGTTCGCCGCGACCACATCACCCTCGTACTCGCCGACGTGGGTCAGCGGCCAGATCCCGGTGACGTCGCCGATCGCCCACAGCCGCTCACCCACCCGCATGAACTCGTCCACCTTGATGCCGTGCGGGTTGGCCTCGACGCCGACCGTTTCCAGGCCGATCCCCTCGACCCGGGGGCGGCGGCCGGTGCACACCAGCAGCTTGTCCCCGCGCACCTCCGTGCCGTCGGGGAACGCCAGCACGTACTCATCGCCATCGCGCCGCGCGGCGCTGGCATGCTGGCCGAGCTGCAACTCGATGCCGTCCTGGCGCAGCGCCTCGCTGAGCCCGTGGCCCAGCGGCGCGGCCTCGCGGGGCAGCACCCGGTCGGCGCCCTCGATGACCACCGCCTCGCCGCCGAACCGGCGGACCACCTGGGCCAGTTCAACGCCGGCCGGCCCGCCGCCCAGCACCAGCATGCGCCGCGGCACGGCCTTCATGCTGGTCGCCTCCCGGGTGCCCCACACCCCGTCCAGGTCAGCCAGCCCCGGGGTCGGCGGCACGAACGGATCCGCGCCGGTCGCCACCACGACGTGCTCCGCGGTGTGCCGGGTGCCGTCCACCTCCACCACCCCGGTGCCGGCCAGCCGGCCCGTGCCCCGGATCAGGTCGATGCTCCGGCTGCCCAGCCACCGCTGCTGCCCGGCGTCGGAATAGTTCGACACCATGTAGTCCCGGTAGGCCAGCGCGGCCTGCACGTTGACCTGCGCGGTCGCGCCGGCGTCCAGCGCCCCGTGCACCGCCTCACCGGGGCGCAGCAGCGTCTTGGACGGGATACACGCCCAGTACGAGCACTCCCCGCCGACCAATTCCCGCTCCACCACGGCCACCCGCAGCCCGCGCGCGGCCAGCGCCCCGGCGCAGTGCTCGCCGGGCGCCCCACCGCCGAGGATGATCACGTCGTAGTCGTTTGAGCCCATCGTCTACCTCCGTCGGACGGCCTGCGGCGGGGTGGCGTGTGGCGTCCCCCCACCCCAATACCCAGCCTCGGCGACGATCTTGCCGCCCCGCCGCCGTTAATCACCTCGCGTTACGCTAGCCCCAGACCCGACGCGCCACGCTGGGAGGGCTTCGTCATGGCAGCACACTGGCGTGTTCCGGCCGGGCTGCACGCGGCCGCGGCCCGGCTGCCGGCCGAAGGCGAACTGCCCTCGCTGGCCGGCGCGACCGGGTGGCTCAACTCGCCGCCGCTGGGACCAGCGGACCTGCGCGGGAAGGTCGTGCTGGTCAACTTCTGGACCTATACCTGCATCAACTGGCTGCGCACGCTGCCCTACCTGCAGGCGTGGACGGCGAAGTACGCCAGCCAGGGACTGGTGCTGATCGGCGTGCACACCCCGGAGTTCCCGTTCGAGCACAACCCGGATAACGTCCGGTGGGCCATCCGTGACCTGGGCGTCGGCTACCCGGTCGCGACCGATAACGACTACGCGGTGTGGCGTGCCTTCGATAACCACTACTGGCCCGCTCTGTACGCGGCCGGCCCGGACGGCACCATCCGGTATCACCACTTCGGCGAGGAGGCCTACACCAGGACCGAGATGGTCATCCAGCAGTTGCTGGCCGAGGCGGGCGCCGCCGCCGGCGGTACTGAGCTGGTCTCGGTTGACGTCGATGCAGGCGGCCTGGCTGCCGCCGCGGACTGGGACGCGCTGCGCTCACCGGAGAACTACCTCGGCTACGAGCGCACCGAGAACCTGGTGTCCCCGGGCGGCCCGGTACCCGGTGAAGCGCACCGCTATACCGCCCCGTCCCGGCTGCTGCTCAACGAGTGGGCGCTGGCCGGGGACTGGACCCTGGCCGAGCAGGCCGCCACGCTGAACGCGGCCGGCGGCCAGATCATCTGCCGGTTCCATGCCCGCGACGTGAACCTCGTCATGGGCCCGGCCCAGCTCGGCAGCAGTGTGCCGTTCCGGGTCAGCCTGGACGGCCAGCCACCCGGCACGGCGCACGGCATCGACGTGGACGAGGCGGGCGCCGGCACGGCCCGGCAGCAGCGGCTCTACCAGCTCATCCGCCAGCACGGCCCGATCACCGACCGGACCATCGAGATCACCTTCCCCGATCCCGGCATTCAGGGCTTTGCGTTCACGTTCGGCTAGATGAGGCCCAGGCCCACCAGCACGGCGCCGCCCAGCACGCCGGTGGCGGCCAGCACCCCCGCTTTGCCGAGCCGGGCGCCGTCGAGTGGCCCCACCGGGAGCAGCGTCGAGGCGGACATGATCAAGGCAGCGACCGCCCATGACCCGGTCAGCGGCGTGTGCAGCCAGACCGATTCCACGAACAGAAGCGCGCTGAGCACGGCGAGGGTGATCGGCGCGGCCGCGTGCACCCGGCGGCTGTCCTTGCCTTCCGCCCGGACCACGGGCAGCGGCGCCCACGGCAGCCCGGCCGCCCCGGTGACCAGGCCGAGTATCAGCCCGGGCGGCCACGACTCCTGGCGTATCGAGATGCCCCGGCTGCGCGCCAGCGCAGTTCTCGCCCCCATCGCGAGCAGGACGAGCACGGCGACCCCGGCGCAATACCCGGCGACATCGGCCGGGCCGGTACTCCGGCGCAGGTAGGCGAACAGGAAGCTGGCCACGGTGGCGGCTAGGGACCAGCCCGGATGGTGCAGCTTGCGCAGCAGCGGTGCGGAGCGGAGCCGGTCCGCCAGCGGGTCAAGCCACTGCGCCGCCAGCACGCTGCCGCCATGCCCGCTCACCCGGGCCAGCCCGAGGGCGAGCAGCACGAGGGCGAGCAAGCCGGCCGCCGCGGCCGGCACCGGCTGCGGCAGCTGGGCCAGGCTCCAGCGCGGCGGCAGCGGCTTGGACAGGTCCAGCGCCGTCCGGTACACCTTCGCGTCGATGGTCAGCTCCGGCCGGCGGTTTTGCAGCGCCGGGTCCAGCGAATAGGCCACCGCGAACGCGCCCTGCGCGGCGGCCAGGTGGGCTGGTCCCAGTTCCGACTCGACGACACCCAGGTTGAACCAGCCCAGGGCGTAACCCGGGCTGGCCCCGACCGCCTGCCGGAGCGCGGCTGCCGCCGCACCATCCTGGTGTTCCCGGGCCAGCTCGACACCTAGGTCGTTCGCGGCTGGGAAGGCACCCGGATCGCTGCGCAGCGCCGCGCGGTCATACCGCGCGGCTGCCGCGACCCGGCCGGCCCGGTCGGCGATGAACCCGGCGGTCATCAGGAAGACCGGATCCTCCGGGTCTCCAGCCAGGGCTTTGCGCTCCAGGCCGGCCGCGGTCTTTGTGTCGCCAAGCCCTAGATACGCCAGCGCGGCGTTGTTGTTCAGGGCCTGCGGGAGGATGCCGTCCTGGGCGGAGACCCGCGGCAGCCAGTCGAGCGCGTTCGTGTAGTCCTCGGCGGCCGCGTGCAGGTCGCCGGTTCTGCTTTCGTAGTCCGCGAGCTGCTCGCACGCGTAGTAGGAGACCGCCGCGAACGCGAGCGCTACGTCAGGGTTCGCCACCTTCGGCGAGTTGAAATAGGAGTACCACTGCACGCCCAGCTGATCGAGCGGCCGGAGCGTCTGGGCCGCCTGGGCGCCGCGCCCGGCCGCGAACAAGGCCGCCCCCTGGTCGAGTTGCGCTTCCTCGACGGACAGGTCGTTGTTGTAGATCAGCAGGCGCCAGCGACGCGCGGCCAGGCCGAATTCGGCCGCCGCGTCCTGGTAGTCGCGCATCAGGAAGTCGATCTCGCCCAAGCGCAGCGCGGGTAGCGCGGAACTGTCCCCCCAGGCGGCCTGCCAGCGCTCGGCGAACCTCCTGGCGGCGCGGAGCTTTCCCGCCCAGCGCAGCAGGTTCTGCCAGCCGTCGCCCACATCGGCGCTGGTCAGCGCGTTCTGCTGCATCAGGGCCGGATCGGGCGTCCGGCCGGCCGCCAGCTCGGCGATCAGCTTCAGCTTGTCCGACGTGAGGCAGTCCCCGTGCGCGGGCCGGGCGCTCTGGAACTGCGCCGGCCAGGCGGCGAGCACGGCCGCGGCGTGCCCGAGGAGCAGTTCGTCCCGCGCCCAGCTCCACGACGCGCACCCGGGCTGGGTTCCGGTGACCCCGCTATCGTCGCGGTACTCCGGGAGGAACGACAGGTCCTGCACCGACCCGCCCGCGCCGCCCGGCAGGACCAGTTCGACGTTCAGCGGCGTCAGCTGGCCGGCCCCGAAGGACAACGCGAACGACACCCCGTCCAGCCAGTCGGCCGAGATGTCCTCCGGCACCGGGATCAGGGCGTCGCCAGCTGGGTACGCCGCGGCGCCGAGCTGGCCCAGACGCTGGGCCGCGGCCGCCGCCGGGCCGAAGCGGTGGGCGGTCTCGTCGGCCCCGATGAGCAGTTCGAGGAGCGGCCCGGGGGACCGGCTGGACCTGGCCAGTGGGGCCAGCAGCCGGGCCGCCGCGGCCGGCTCGCCCAGACCGATCAGGGCGCGGGCCAGGCCCGGCGTGGCGGCATGTGTCCCGCCGCGGGCCGCCGCGCGGTCGTAGGCGGTGATCGCGGACCGGAAGTCCTGCCGCGCGGTGAATGGCTCGCTCGACCTTAGGTAGGTCCCGGCCCGCAGGTAGCTGTCACCGAGCCCGGTCAGCACGCCGGGATCGTCCGGATACCGGGCCGCCAGCTGGCTGAACGTGCGGTGCGCGGCCCGCAGCGCGGCCAGCATGGCCGGGATGACCGTGGTGGGCGACGGTGCGAACTGGAGCTGTCTCAGCTGCGACTGGCCGGCTGCGCGGCCAGCACGGTAAGCGCGGCCCCCAGTGCGGTCGCCCCGGCAGCGAAACTGGCCGGCGGTGCCTGGCTCAGCACCGCGTTCAGGGCTGAGTACTGGTACGGATACCCGGCGCCGTACGGATTACTGCTATTACCCGATGCATAACCAGTGAGACTGTTGGCCAGATACGTTTTCGATTGCAAGAGGGCCAGCAGCGCCCGGGCCCGCCGCTGGCCCAGCGCCGCGACCGCATAGGGAAATACATCGGCGGCGGTCCGGATGTGCGCACCGCTGGGCAGGCCGGCGGGAACGGCGTGCAGCGCCGTGGCCTGGCCGTGCTGGGGCCCGGTCACGATCGGCGGGAATTGGCTCCTCGGCTGCGGTAGCCCACGCGCGGCCAGCCGCGATAGCGGTGCGAAGCCGAGGATGAGCAGCGCCCCGGCGATCGTGGCCGCCCAGACGGCCACGCTCCGGGAACGCCCGGGCCGCTGCTTTCCGGCCCGGCCATCGGGACTTTCCCCGGTCGTTTCCGCTGGTGCCAGGTCCGGCTCAGCCCGCGAACTTCCGTCGGGCGGTGGCTCTTCTGGCCGGTGCGTGCCCGCTTTCATCCGGTCCCCCCTTGCCCCTTGCCTTTACTGAGCAGGCCCGGAGCCGCTACGTACATGGTCAGCGCGTGATGTACGTAGCTGGGGACGAATAATAGTGTCTCTATCCGGCTGTGAGTTATAGCCGGATAGTTAGGATATTGGTCAGCCGACCTGGCTGGCCTGGCCGGCCCAGAACGGCGCCCGCAGTTCGCGCTTGAGCAGCTTGCCCGAGCCGGTGCGGGGGAGTTCGGCCACGAACGACACCGAGCGGGGGCACTTGTAGCCGGCCAGCTGCTGGTGCGCGTAGTCGATCACGTCCGTCTCGGACAGCGCCGCACCGGGACTGCGCACCACGGTGGCATGCACCTGCTCACCCCACTCCGCGGAGGGGATGCCGAACACCGCGACGTCGAAAATGCCCGGGTGCTGTTCCAGTGCGGCCTCGATCTCGGCCGGGTAGACGTTCATCCCACCCGAGATGATCATGTCGTTCTTCCGGTCGCAGATGTAGTAGTAGCCGTCCTCGTCCCGGTAGGCGATGTCGCCCACGGTGTGGAAATCGCCGTGCGCGGCGGCCTGGTAGCTATCCGGCTGCTTGTAGTACTCGTTGAACACCCCGGTGGACCTGACGTAGAGCTCGCCGGGATGCCCGGGCCCGGTCCCGGTCACCTCGTCGCCCGCCGCGTCGAGCAGCACGATCTCGATGCCCGGCGCTGGCTTGCCGCACGAGCCGGGCTTGCGCAGCTGGTCCTGCGGTTCGAGCACGCAGTTCACCCCCAGCTCAGTCGATCCGTAGATCTCCCACAGCGAGCCGGGCGGGAAGTCGGCCAGGTAGGACTGCTTGAGGGCCATGCTCCACGGGGCCGCGTTGGCCAGCATGATCCGCATCGAGGACCGGTCATAGCGGGCCTTGACCTCGGCGGGCAGCGCGCACACCAGCCGGATCAGCGGCGGCGCGGAGAACGTGGACGTGACCCGGTAGGTGTGCACCAGCCGGAGCCAGTCCTCCGGCTCGAACTTGCGCTGCACGACGATCGTCTGGCCGAGCAGCAGCCCGGCGCTCATGAACGCCAGCGGGCCGCTGTGATAGAGCGGCCCGGAGGTGAGGTAGATGTCGTCCGGCGTGTAGCCGATGAGGCCGAGCAGGGCGATGGATGTGCTCTGGTCGGTCAGCTTGCGGTAGGCGCCCTTCGGCTTGCCGGTCGTCCCGGACGTGTAGATCATCGTCGCGCTGGTGTCCTCTTCCGACCCGGGCGGCGGTTCGGCAGAGGCCTCGGCGACCACGTCCTCGCCGAGCATGCCGTCCGGAGCGGCCCCGCTATGGACGAGCACGTGGCGCAGGCGGCCTAGCTGCCCGCCGCCGGGCGCCGCCAGCAGGTGCGCGTATTCCGCGTCCACGTAGCCGGCGCTCGCGTCGGAATGGGCCACGATGTACTGGGCTTCCGCCGGTGTCAGCCGGTAGTTCAGCGGGACGGCGACCGCCCCGAGTTTCCTGGTCGCGTTGATGACGGCAACCACCTGCGGCGAATTGGGCCCGCACCAGATCACCTTGTCGCCGCTGGCCACGCCGAGCGCGGCCAGCGCGTTGGCCAGCCGGTTGGCCGCCGCCTCGAGCTCGGCGTAGGTCCACGACACGACGGCCGCGCCGGGCTGATCATCGATCACGGCGAGCTTGCCGGGCTGAGTTGACGCGTAAGCGGTCAGCACATCAGGCAGGTGATCCGCGGCCACACCCGTCATCCTCGCTGCTGCCGGCGCAGGCCGCAATGGTCAGCCGGCTGGCTCCTCGGTTGCGCCGACCGCGGCCGTGATGTCCTGGATGGCCGCAGTTTCTTCTGGGCTGACCCGCTGCCCGTGTTCCCGGTGCGCCGCCGCGACCTTGCCGGCCAGGGTGACCACGAAGTGCCGGTAGTCGTTCAGCTCCTCGGCCGTGGCCGTCTTACCGACCAGGCTGGCCGCCTCGCGCAGCTGGGCCAGCCCATGCTCTTTGAGCTCGTCGGGGGAGTGGAACCGGTTGTGCTCCAGCTTCGGCTTGGCCGCCACGATCTCGTCCAGCAACTCGCTGTCGCCGTGCTCGCGCCGGGCGTCGGTGTAGGCCTCGGCCATCGCGATCGTCTCGCGGATCGTTCCGCCGTGCGCCGCGGTGATCACGATCAGCCCGGCCGTGGGCGGGCCCTCCAGCACCGTCTGCCAGTCTGCCGGGCTGAACGCGCTCTTCGTTGTCATACCCTGCACCTACCACACTGGGCACGTGGGCACACGCCCTGGGCGTCCGCTTCCCGGCCGCCCGGCCTGCTGCGGCGTGTTCATTCGGTTAACTGGATGGTGCTGACGGCCAGGCTCAGCGTGTCCGGCCCGCCCAGGGGCGCGCTGCCTTCGCCGGGCCGGTCGATCGCGAACAGCCTGAGCTGCGCTCCGCTGAGACGGCGACCGCGAGCCCAGTCGGTCAGTGCCTGCACCATGTTGCCGAGGTGGTCGGAACAGGCCTCCGCACTCGTGTGCACTGGCCCGGTGCCGTCAGCGGCATCCAGGTAGGCCTGGAAGCGTGGCGGCTGGCAGCAGGCATCGTCGGCGTGGCAGGTGTGCACCCGGATCGGGTGTGGCGGGGGAGTCATGTCAGATCCTTTTCAGGGGATGGCCCGGAATGCTGCTGGCGACCGGTGCTGCGAACGGCGGCACCCAGCGCGGCGGCTGGGATCGTGCGGACTGCCGTGCGGTCGCTCGGGAGTGCGGATCTATCGCGGTGTTTTGCCGGTCACGCCCCTAGGCGGGCGGTCGGCCTGGCGGGTCTTGCGCGCTCCCGGCCTGGGCGGTGCGGGGCGCCGCTGCACCTGCCCGGGACGGCCCGGCCGGGGAGCTGACCGCTCGCTGCCGAGATCTGGGACCGGTAGGGCCCTTCACGGCCCGAATGCTTCCACTACGTTGTCCAATAGCTGAGTCCTCATCTGGGAACCGGCTTTAGTTGGGCGGCGGCCGCTGCGGCAACAGGGGCGCCGCCATATTCATGAATGACGACATCGACCAGGCGCGATGGGGCTGATCTGCGCGGACCGACTTGCTCGAACTTACGAGTAACTTTTTTGACATACAGGCCCATCTCTGAGTCCTCAGCCCCCGTCGGGTCTGCCTGCTCCGCTCGCCTGGGCCGTCATGTCGCTGAGCAGAGTATCGCGCACAGGGAGTGCCGGGGTTCATTTCAGATAGAAGTTCTTAGTGAGCGCAAATCGGATGTCCTATGCAATCGTGCGCAGTGCACGCCTATCTGCACGTGCATGGTCTCGTGCAAATGCGTCAAGCAAGTGCACAAGCGCCGCGCCGGCCGTTCGTGCGGGGCTCGTGCTGCTTCCTGGTTATGAGCCCGCTGACCAGGATCATCGTCGTTGTTGAAATACCGGTTCAGTGGGCTGGGCCGTCAGATCGCTTAGTAGATTGCCGAGCAATTTGCCTGGCCACGTTCCTCACGGCGCTTGGACTCAGGACATCTCCTGCAAACGCTGACATAGCATGCGTCTGGTACGCAAGAAACGGGCAAAACGGTCATCAGCCCGCACGTCTCGCATGATATGTCGGTGTTTGTCGGCGATCGGGGGATCGCAGCGCGCTGCGATGGCGGGCAGGATGGCCAGCGAGCCGACGTTACCGGCGCCAATTACCGCAACGGCATCCCTGATCGAGCGATGGCCGGGCAATGGCGGCGTGAACCAGCAATGGTGCCTCCCGTCGCTGGCAACAGACCGGGCCGGGTGGCCAGCTACCGGCGCGGCGGGCTGCCCCGGTTTATGATCTGGCCTCCGGGCGTGCCGCTTCCCGGCGTGCCGCTTCCGTAAGCGGGCCGCTCACCGGCCTGCCTGCCTGAAGGGCACGCCAGTATGCCGCTACGGCGGGCAGGCTGGGCAGCTCCGGTGCGCGGCTCGCCTGACTGGCCAGCGCGCCGAGCGCACCCGAGCTGCCGAGGCTGGCTGGCCGGGACCGGTCGCCGGTTCCGGCCCGACTGTCGTACCACGTACCGACAATCGTTCCAGCGGCGTGACCGACTACGAATCTCCTTCGTACCGAGCATTGCATTCCGCGCGGGCGGATGGCGCGGACCAGGAAATCGCGGCACCGGTTTGGCCGGTCAGGATTCTCCGCGATAATCTTTCCAATGCCACCAGATATGACTAATTCCTGCACGTACCGTAATGGCTAATGCATTTGAAATTAATATGAATTTCCCTCGATATGAAAGGAACATGTCTTGATGGCTGCGGAGACCACCGCCGGTCCCACCGTGCCCCGCCGGCAGCTCGGCCGGCACCTGCGCGCGCTGCGCAACCAGGCCAGGCTGACGACCAAGCTGGCCGCCCAGGCGCTGGAGTGGTCCGAACCCAAGCTGTGGCGGATCGAGACCGGCCAGACCACGCTGCGCAGCCTGGACGTGGAAGCCATGTGCCGGGTATACGGCGCGACCGCCGAGGTGACCCAGGGGCTGATGGTGCTGGCCCGGGAGACCAAGGCGGTCGGCTGGTGGCACCCACACGATGACGGCATCCCGGACTGGCTGGATCTCTACCTCGGCCTGGAGGAAGCCGCCTCGCGGCTGCAGCGGCACGACCCCGAACTGGTTCCCGGCCTGCTGCAGACCGCGGCCTACGCCCGCGAAGTGATCATGGTGGATCAGCCGGACCTCGACGAGGCGGAAGTGACCCGGCGGATGCAAGCCCGGCTGGCCCGGCAGGCCCTGCTCATCCGGGTCACCGCCCCGCTCAGCGCCGAGGTGCTGCTCGGCGAGGCGGCGTTGCGCCGTCCGGTCGGCGGCCCGCAGGTCATGGCCGAGCAGCTGAATCAGCTGGCCGATGCCGCGCTGCTGCCCACCGTCACCATCCGGGTCGTGCCGCTGCGTGCCGGGCTGCACCGCGGTGTGCTGTCCGGCCCGTTCGCGATCCTGCGCTTCCCAGTCAACGGCGATGGGCAGGAGAGTGAGCCGCCGGTCGTCTACGTGCCCGGCTTCACCGGGGCGCTCTACCTGGAAAATCCCGCCGAGATCCAGCGGTACCACGAGGTCTACACCGGCATCGTGGCGGCCGCCCTGGATGAGCCCGCGTCGCGGGCGATGATCCGGCAGGCCGCCCTGGAGTACGCGCCCTGACCGGCAGCACGCTCGCCGACCCGGCCCTGGTGACACCAAGCCGGGCCGCGCTGCCGGGCTCGGGCGGCGTCTTCAGCTACTCGGCGCCCGCCAACTCGCTGACCGTGGTCACCCTGCCTAGCCGGGCACGCTGACCTGGCGCGCCGCGTCCCGGAACGCCGCTACGGCGCGGGCGATGTCCGCCCGGCTGGTCTGCCAGTTGGACACAGACAGCCTGATCGCCCGCCGCCCGCCGACGGTCGTTCCGCTGAGCCACGCCTCGCCGCTGTCGTTGACCCGGCCGAGGATCTGGTCGGTGGCCCGGTCGGTGCCAAACCGGAACAGCACCTGGTTCAGCACGACCTCGTTCAGCACCTCGCAGCCGGGTAGCGCGGCGATGCCCGCAGCGAAAGCCCGGGCGTGCGCGCAGGACCGGTCCACCAGGTCCGCCACGCCGCGCCGGCCCAGCGAGCGCAGCGCCGCGTAGACCGCGAAGCCGCGGGCCCGCCGGGAGAATTCCGGGGTCCAGTCGGCGGCGTCCCGCGGCTGCCCCGGTCCGCCCTGGACCAGGTAGCCGGCCGTGGCGCTCATCGCCGCCCGGTGCGCGGCCGGGTGGGCGCAGACGGCCACCCCGCAGTCGTACGGGACATTGAGCCACTTGTGCGTGTCGAACGCCCACGAGTCGGCCCGCTCAGCCCCGGCGACCAGGCGACGCAGCGCCGGGCTGGCCGCGGCCCACAGCCCGAACGCGCCATCGACGTGCAGCCACCCCCCGGCCGCGGCGGTGGCGTCGGCGATCGCGCCGAGATCGTCGATGGCGCCGGTGTTGACCTCACCAGCCTGCGCGCACACGATCACCGGCGTGCCGCGGGCGGCGGCGAGTTCGGCACGCAGCCGGGCGGTATCCATCCGGCCGGAACCGCCGGCCGGGATGACGGTCAGTGCGGCGCGGCCCAGGCCGAGGAAGCGCAGCGCCCGGTCGATGCTGACATGGCGCCGCTGGCCGGCCAGCACCCGGACCGGCGGAGCCCCGGCCAGGCCGTCGTCCTCGACGTCCCAGCCCGCCGCGGCCAGCACCTGGTGCCGGGCCGCGGCCAGGCAGGTCAGGTGGGCCAGCTGGCACCCGGTGGTGAACGCGAACGACGCGCCCGCTGGCAGCCCCAGCAGCCCGAGCAGCCAGCCGCCGGCCACCTCCTCGGCCACCGACGCGGCCGGCCCGCACGCGTAGAACCCCGGGCACTGGTCCCAGGCCGTAGTCAGCCAGTCGGCCGCGACCGCGGCGGGCAGGCCGCCGCCGATCACGAAGCCGAAGTAGCGGCCGGACGGGATCGCGACCAGTCCCGGTTCCGCCGCCCGGGCCAGGTCCTGCACCACCGAGAGCGGATCGGCCGGGCCGGCCGGCAGTGGGCCGCCCAGCCGGGACCGCAGCTCAGCGACGCTGGCCGCGGCCCGCACCGGCCGGCCGTCCAGCGACCGCAGCCAGCCGGCCGCCAGCTCGGCAGTGCGGCGCAGCAGATCGGCATCGGGCTTTCCCATCTGGACCTCCTTGGCACGGCGTGCTGGCGGCCTCGACGCGGTACAGGACCGCGAGGTCACCGCGCTGCTGCGCCGCTTCCACCGGCTCACCGAGTCACCCGGCTCCAGCCGGCTGGAACGGGAAACCTACCTGGCCCGGGCCCTCGTCCTGCTGACCGGCCGGCACGCGCTCGGCCCCGCCGAGCCCAGGCCGGCCTGCCGCGAACCCGGCCCAGTCCGCCGTGCCCGGGAGTACCTGGACGAGCACGCCGCGGACAACGTGACCCTGGCCGAGCTGGCCCGGCTGGCTGGACTCAGCGCCTTCCGCCTGTGCCGGGTGTTCCGGCAGTCGGTGGGCATGCCGCCGCACGCCTACCAGACCCAGCTCCGGGTACGGCGGGCCAAAGCCCTGCTCCGCGCCGGGCAGCCGATCGCGTCCGCCGCCATCGCGGCCGGCTTCTACGACCAGGCCCACCTCACCCGGCACTTCAAGCGGATCGTCGGCGTGCCCCCCGGCCACTACCTCGGAGAGCTGCGCCGCTAGCCGTGCTGACCGCGAAAGATCGGGAAGTTGCCCCATGCGCTGATCAGCTGCGGAACGCCATTCTCAAGCCGGTGAGCCGCGCACCCGCGGCGCACCGGCAAGCCCGCCCGGCCGGTCCGGCGGGCGCCACGGTAAGGAGTCTGGAATGGCGAAGTTCATGGACGTGCACAGCGGATTCGCCGGCGTCACCGAGGAGTAACTTCGCGCGGCGCACGAACAGGACCTGGCGATCGAGGCAGCCGAAGGCGTGCACTTCGAACGCGCCTGGTTCGACCCGGACTCGGGCAAGGTGTTCTGCCTGTCGTCTGGGCCGTCCAAGGAGGCGGTGCTCCGGGTGCACGACAAGGCCGGCCACCCCACGACGGAGATCTACGAGGTGCCGGTCGAGATCGCATAGCTGCTCTGCCGCGTATCCTCGGGGAGCTGGTGCCCAGGCCGGACAGGAGGCTGCCGTGCCCACGGCTAACCTAGCGTTCCGGCTGCTGGACGGGGCACAGGCGGCCGGGCAGGAAGACGAGCTGCGCGCGCTGCACGCCGAGGTGTACGCCGACCCGCCGTATCGGTGCCGCGAAGACGCCGGGGTGTTCGGTGACCGGTTCCGGGTGCAGCGCCGCCAGCCTGGTTTCGCCCTGGCCGAGGCGCGCCATGGCGGATACCTGATCGGGTACGCGGCCGGGATGCCGCTGCGGCCGGCCACGTCCTGGTGGCGGTACCTGACCACGCCGCTGCCCGGCGACATAACCACCGAGCACCCGGGCCGGACGTTCGCGCTGACCGACCTGCTGGTCCGGGCCGCCTGGCGACAGCAGGGCATCGGCCGGGAACTGCACGACCTGATCCTGGCCAGCCGCGGTGAGGAGCGGGCCACGCTGACCGTGCTGCCCGCAGCCACCCCGGCGCAGCGCGCGTTCCAGTCCTGGGGCTGGCAGAAAGTCGCCCGGACCCGCGGATCCGAGCCCGGCGGCACCGTGTCCGACGTGCTCGTCATCGCTCTACCGGTGGGCGCGCCGGCCAGCCGTTAGGCTCGGCACGTGATCACCGGTGTGCACGCGATCGTCTTTTCCCCGGACGCCGAGCGGGTCCGGGCGTTCTTCGCGGATGTACTGGACCTGCCCTCGGTGGACGCGGGCGGTGGCTGGCTCATCTTCGCCCTGCCGCCCGCCGAACTGGCCGTGCATCCAGCCGATGGCCCCGGCCACCATGAGCTGTATCTGATGTGCGACGACATCCACGCCACCCTGGCCGGGTTGCGTGCGAAGGGCGTCGAGGTGGCGCGAGATGTCGCCGACCAGGGCTGGGGCCTGCTGGCCGCGATCCGGCTGCCGGACGGCGGTGAGTTCCCCATCTACCAGCCGCGGCACGCCTCGCCGCTGCCCGGCGCCGGGTAACTGCGCTAGGTAACTGATCGGGGCCCAGCCGCTGCGCGAGCTCGTCCCGGGAGTGGATACCCAGCCGCTGGTAGATGTGCCGCAGGTGGTATTCCACCGTCTTGGGGGACAGGAACAGCGCGGCCGCGGTCTCCCGGGTGGTCTTCCCGCCGGTGAGCAGCAGCGCGATCTGCAGCTCCTGCGGCGTCAGCACGTCGATTGTGCTGGCGTCCCGCGGCTGGCGGGTTTCCCCGGTGGCGGCCAGTTCGGCGCGGGCCCGCTCGGCCCACGGCCGGGCGTCGAGGGCGTCGAACGTGTCCGCCGCCGCCCGCAGCTGCTCGCGGGCCAGCACCCGGTTCCGGGACCGGCGCAGCCGCTCGCCAAACGCCAGCCGGGTGCGCGCCGCCTCGAACACGTCGGGTGTCTGCTCGTGCAGGGTGACCGCGCGCTCGAAATGGGCCGCGAAGCCGGAGTCCGCGGCCAGCATGCCCTGGCAGCGCAGCGCCCGGGCCAGCGGCCAGGGCTGTCCCTTGGCCTCCGCGGCCGCAGTGAACTCGCCGGCCACCCGCTGCGCGTCGGCAGTGCGGCCCAGCTTCAGGTAGCCGTCCACCAGTTCGGCGGCCGGGGACAGGTCCGGGTCGGTGATGGCCAGGTCACCGAGCAGCTGCTGCTGGTGCTCGAAGTGCGCCACCGCACCGGCCGCATCGCCGAGACCGAGCTCGAGTTCGCCGAGCGCGGCGGTGACCCAGATCTCATGCAGCCCCAGGCCCAGCCGGTGACAGAGGGCCAGCGCTTCGGCGGCACCGGCCCGGCACTCCCGCTCCCGCCCACGGCGCGCCTGCAGCCAGACCAGCCCGCCTATACCGAACGCCAGTGCCGCCTGCTGCCCGCTCTCCCGTGCGAGGTCGATCGCCTCCCGGTAGGTCGCTTCCGCGACCGCCCACCGGTCGCTGGTGGCCTGGTCGCGGGCGATCAGGTTGAGGGCGAACGGGAGCACACCGACCGCGGCGTGGGCCCGGGCCACCTGCAGAGTCTGCTCCAGCAGGGATCGCCCGGTGCCGGTCTCGCGCAGGAACAATGGGACCAGTGCCAGCCAGGGCAGCAGCCGGAGGTCGTCGCGCACCTCGGCCGAGCCTTCGGCCAGCGTGACCGCTTCCTTCAGGGCGTCGGTGCCTGCACCCGCGTCCCCGCCGAAGATCCGGGCCGTGCCCAGGGCCGTCGCGGCCAGGAAGCGGGCGCGAACTGACGGCCCGGCCGGCAGGCTGGCCCGGGCTTGCTCGGCGGCGCCCAGCATCTCGGCTGGCTTCCCAGCGAGGAGGCAGGCGAAAGCCGCCTCGGCCAGCATCGTGACGGCCTGTTCCGGTTCGGCCCGGCCGGCCGCCGCCGTCAAGATCGCGTGGCCGCGCATCACCGGGCCGCGCAGCATGGCGATGTGGCCGGCCAGCCGGTCGATCTCGACCAGGATCCGTGGCTGGCCGGCCAGCGCGCTGGCCTCGTCGAGCAGCGCGGCCGCCCGGCTGGTCAGGCCGGCCAGCCAGGCCGCCTCGGCCGCCTGCCAGAGCAGCCACCCGCGCCGCTCGGTGTCGGCCGCGAGCCGCCCGGCCCGCTCGAACGCGGCCGCGGCGGTCGCATACGCGCTGCGGTCCCGGCCCCGCGTGGCCGCCTGGGCCAGCGCCGCGGACGCCGCTTCATCCGGGCCGGCCGCGGCCGCGGCCAGATGCCAGGCGCGGCGGTCCACGTCCCGGTCGGGCAGCGCGGTGGCCAGCGCCCGGTGCACCGCCCGGCGCTGCTCGGCTGGCGCGTCGGCGTACACGGCCGACCTGGCCAGCGGATGGCGGAACTCCACCGTGCCCGCGTGCAGCGTGAGCAGCCCGGCGTTCTCCGCGGCGGCCAGCGCCGACAGGTCGATGCCCAGCCGGGCCGCGGCCCGGTCCAGGGTGGCCAGATCCCCGGTGTCGCTGGCCGCGGCCAGCACCAGAGCCTGCCGGGCGGCCTGGTCGAGCTGGCCGGCCCGGTGCAGGAACGCACCGGAAACCCGGGCCGGCACGAGGACTGGTCCGCCTTCCGGGGTCAGCATCACGTCGGCGGCGTCCACCGCGAGTTCCAGCAGCGCGAGCGGGTTTCCGGCCGTGGCCAGGTGCAGCCGCCGGGCCGACTCGGCGGGCAACCCGGGCATCAGCGCGGCCGCCTCGTCGCTGGTCAGCCCGGTGAGCTGGAGCTTGGGCAGGTCGGCCCCGTCGAGCAGGGACGGCTCACCGTCGCGGACCGCGACCAGGACGGCGACCGGGTCGGCCATCAGCCGCCGGAACGCGAACAGCAGTGCCTGCGCGCTCGATCCGTCCAGCCACTGGGCATCGTCCACCAGCACGGCCACCGGGCCCTGCTCGGCGTAGGCGGCCAGCAGGCTGAGCGTGGCGGCGCCCACGGCGAACCGGTCCTGGGCCGATCCCGGCCGCAGCGCCAGCGCGCTTTCCAGCGCCGCCGCCTGCGGCGGCGGGATCTGGTCGAGCAGCACCAGGGCCGGGCGGATCAGCTCAAGCAGCGACCCGAACGGGATCTGCGCCTCCGACTCGATGCCGCGGGCCCGCAGCAGCAGCATCCCGGTCGCCTGGCTGGCCGCGTAGTCGAGCAGCGCCGTCTTGCCGATGCCTGGCTCCCCGACGAGAGCCAGCGCCGCGCTCGCCCCCGAGCGCGCCTGCGCCAGCACCTGGCCGATTCTCTGCCGCTCATGGTCCCGCCCCAGCAGCATGCCGTGATTGTAGGCATTACCTGGTGCGACTGGGCAGAGCCCGGCCGCAGGACTAGGTGCCCCACCGGAAGCGACTCCGGCCCGCGCGAACCTACGCTCGCCGAAAACCACCCAGTTCAGCAAAAACCCAAGGGGGAGGAAACATCGTGAGCACCATCGAGCAGGTTCCGCAGATCGACGAGGACAAGCTCATGCAGTTCGTGTTCCGCGCGGTCGAGGAAGTCGGTGCGACGCTGAACACGGCCCTGGTGGTGATCGGCGACAAGCTGGGCCTGTACCGGGCGCTGGCGGGTGCGGGGCCGCTGACACCAGGTGAACTGGCCGAACGCACCGGCACCACCGAGCGGTACGTCCGGGAATGGCTGAACGCGCAGGCGGCGGGTGGATTCGTAAGCTACGACCCGGACAGCGGCCGGTACACCCTGCCGCCCGAGCAGGCGGCCGCGCTCACCGACCCGGACTGCCCGGCGTACCTGCCCGGGTTCTTCCAGATCGCGCTCGGTTCGGTGGTCGACTCGCCGCGGATCATGGAGGCGACCCGCAGCGGGGCGGGCTTCGGCTGGCACGAGCATGGGCCCGACGTGCTGGACGGCTGTGAGCGGTTCTTCCGGCCCGGCTACAACGCCAACCTGACCTCGGCCTGGCTGCCCGCGCTGGACGGAGTGGTGGCCAAGCTGGAGCGCGGGGCCCGGGTGGCCGACGTCGGCTGCGGCCACGGCTCGTCCACCATCCTGATGGCCCAGGCCTACCCGAACTCGACGTTCATCGGCACCGACTACCACGGCGGCTCGATCGAGACCGCGCGCAGCCGGGCCCGGGACGCCGGGGTCGGCGACCGGGTCCAGTTCGACACCGCCCCGGCGGCCGATTATGCCGGCGCCGGCTACGACCTGGTCACGATGTTCGACTGCCTGCACGACATGGGTGACCCGGTGGGGGCGGCCCGCCATGTCCACGGCACGCTCAAGCCCGACGGCACCTGGATGATCGTGGAGCCGAATGCCGCCGACCGGGTCGAGGGTAACCTCAACCCGGTGGGGCGGGCCTTCTACGCGTTCTCCACGCTGCTGTGCACGCCGGCCTCGCTGTCCCAGGACGTCGGGCTGGCGCTCGGTGCCCAGGCCGGCGAAGCGAGGATCAGGGACGTGGTCACCGCGGCCGGTTTCACGCGCTTCCGCCGCGCCGCCGAGACCCCGTTCAACCTCGTGTTCGAGGCGCGCCCGTGACCACAGCACGGCCAATGGCGGCGCCCCCGGGTCCAGCTGACCCGGCGGGCGCCGTCCGGCCTGAGCAGACCCGGGCCCGCTACCCCGACACCTCGGGTTACCTGGACCGTGCCGGGGTGCGCATCTACTACGAGTCGTATGGGACCGGCGAGCACGCCGTCTTGCTGTTCCCGACCTGGGAACTCGTCCACTCCCGGGCGTGGAAATGCCAGATTCCCTATCTGGCCAGGCACGGCCGGGTGGTGACGTTCGACAGACGCGGGAACGGGCGTTCAGAAAGGCCAGCTGCGGTACGGGACTACGACCGGCGCGTGGCCGCGGACGATGCGCTGGCGGTGCTGGACCACCTGGGGGTCGGGCGCGTGGTAGTGGTGGGCTGGTGCGGTGCCGGGGAGGAGCTGATCCTCGCCGGCGAGCATCCGGAACGGGTCGCGGGGCTGGTGCTGATTGCGCCCGACCTGCACGTGACCGACGAGCCAGCCGACGAGGAAGGGCCGTTCTCGTTCGACGAGGAGCCGGCCACGCTGGACGGGTGGGCGAAGTGGAACCGGCACTACTGGCTGCGCGACTGGCCCGGATTCCTCGAGTTCTTCTGCACCAAGATGTTCACCGAACCGCACTCGACCAAGCAGATCGAAGACGCGATCGGGTGGGGGCTGGAAACCGACCCGGAGACCATCCTCCGCGGCATGGACGCGGAATGGGATAACGACCGCGACGGCGCGCTCCGGCTGTGTGCCCAGGTGCGCTGCCCGACCCTGGTCCTGCAGGGCTCGGCGGACGCGGTCGTCGGGCCGGCCCGGGGCGCCGCGGTGGCCGCCGCCATCCCCGGCGCGCGGCTGGTCACGCTGGAGGGATCCGGCCACGCGCCGCACCTGCGTGACCCGGTCCGCGCCAACCTGGTCATCCGGGACTTCGCCTGCCTGCCGGTGCCGCCGCCGCGGTGGGTGCGCGGCCGCTCGCGCGCTAAGCGGGCGCTGTACATCTCCTCGCCGATCGGCCTCGGCCACGCCCAGCGGGACGTGGCCATCGCCGACGAACTGCGCAAGCTCCATCCCGGGCTGGAGATCGACTGGCTGGCCCAGCACCCGGTCACCGCGCTGCTGGCCGCGCGCGGCGAGCATGTCCACCCGGCCAGCGCGGAGCTGGCCAGTGAGTCGGGGCACATCGAGTCCGAGGCGGCCGAGCATGACCTGCACGCCTTCCAGGCCATCCGGCGGATGGACGAGATCCTGCTGGCCAACTTCATGGTCTTCCACGACCTGGCCCGGGCCGAGGACTACGACCTGTGGATTGGCGACGAGGCCTGGGAACTCGACTATTACCTGCACGAGAACCCGGAGCAGAAGCGCGCTGCGTACGCCTGGTTCACCGACTTTGTCGGCTGGCTGCCGATGCCCGGCGGCGGCGAGCGTGAGGAGTTCCTGACCGCGGACTACAACGCCGAGATGATCGAGCACATCGCCCGCTTCCCCCGGGTCCGGGACCGGGCCATCTTCGTCGGCGATCCCGGCGACATCGTCCCGGCGTCGTTCGGCCCTGGCCTGCCGCTGATCCGCGAGTGGACCGAGCAGCACTACGACTTCGCCGGGTACATCACCGGCTTCGACCCGGGCGAGCTGGCCGACCGGCGGTCTCTGGGTTACCAGGACCACGAGCGGGTGTGCATCGTGACCGTGGGCGGCTCCGGGGTTGGCGGCGATCTGCTGCGCCGGGTCATCGCCGCGTTCCCGGCGGCCCGGGACCAGGTGCCGGACCTGAGGATGATCGTGGTGGCCGGGCCCCGGATCGATCCGGCCAGCCTGCCCGCCCATGATGGGCTGGAGATCCGGCGCTACGTGCCCGAGCTCTACCGGCACCTGGCGGTATGTGATCTCGCCGCGGTCCAGGGCGGGCTGACCACCGCCATGGAGCTGACCGCCAGCCGGCGGCCGTTCCTGTACTTCCCGCTCGGCCACCACTTCGAGCAGAACCTGCATGTCCGGCACCGGCTGGAGCGCTACCAGGCCGGCCGGTACATGGATTATGCGGCCGCGGGCCCGGCCGACATCGCAGCCGCCATCGGCAGCGAGATCGGCCGCCAGGTGGACTACCGGCCAGTGGCCACCGACGGCGCGGCCCGTGCGGCGGCCATGCTGGCCGAGCTCCTGTAGTCGGGGTCAGCCTGACCCAGGCTCCAGGTAGAAGATCGCGGCGGAGCCGTCGTTGCGCACGAACCCGCTGGCTTCCCCGGCGGCCTGGCGCGGCGATGCGTTCAGGAACGCGAGGGCGGCCTGCGCCCCATCCGGGCCCGGGAAGTCCTTGGACTGCCAGGTCTGCAGGGTGCTCTCACCCAGGCTGCCGGGCTCCAGCCAGAGCAACCCCACCGCGCCGTTGCCGCGTGGCGTGACGGTGGCCTCGCCGCGGCCCTGGCGCAGCGGCTCGTTCAGGAAGGTAACCGCGGCCTGCTCCCCGTTGGGGCCGGGGAACTCCTTGGATTGCCAGGTCTGCGCGTCGCTCTCGCCCAGGCTGCCGGGCTCCAGCCAGAGCAGCCCGGCGCTGCCGTCGTTGCGCAGCGTCGCGGTTGCTTCGCCCGCGCCCTGGCGCAGCGGCTCGTTCAGGAAGGTAACCGCGGCCTGCTCCCCATTAGGCGCCGGGAACTCCTTGGATTGCCAGGTCTGCGCGTCGCTCTCGCCCAGGCTGCCCGGCTCCAGCCAGAGCAGCCCCGCCGTGCCGTCATTGCGCAGCGTCGCCGAAGCTTCGCCCGCGCCCTGGCGCAGCGGCTCGTTCAGGAAGGTAACCGCGGCCTGCTCCCCGTTGGGCGCCGGGAACGCTCTGAACTGCCAGGTCTGATCCGCCATGTCGATACTCCCCCGCTTGTTGAGGTGTCACTAACACAGGGGAGCGTGGCGGCCCGTTGATACGTGCGCCGCGAAATCGTCAGTGCAGCACACCGGCCGCATTGAGGTCGTCGAACAGGAGTTGGTTGACGGGCGGCACCTGGGGGCGGTCGGCATAGCCGAACCAGGCCAGCTCGGCGATCTCGCTGCTCGGGGCCAGCGTCCCGGAGTAGTCACCGGTGTAGCAGCTCATCCGGACGACCACCCCGTCCGGCTGGGCCGCCTGGTAGGTGCCGGCATGCCGCACCGTGCCGGGCAGCAGCGTGACCGTCAGCTCTTCGTGAATCTCGCGGAGCAGCGCCTGCACGTCGGTTTCGCTGCCTTCGCGCTTCCCGCCGGGGATGTAGAAGACGTCTTTCCCGCGCGGCCGGCCGCACAGAATCCGGCCGTTTTCCACCCGGACCCAGGCCACCGTGTCGATCATCAGGGCAGACACTACCGGGATAATGCTTCGCGTGGCCGGCCGTGGTGTACCGATGAGGATGCTGCTGGCCGCGGCCGTGGCCACGGCGCTGGCCGTGGGCTGTACGGCCACCCCAGCGGCCCCGGCGCACCAGCACACCACCCCATCGGCCGCGGTCCCGCTCACCAAGATCCAGGCGTGCCGGCAACTGCTGGCCGACGTTACCCGCCATCACGGCCGCTCCGCAGTGCCAGGGCTCAGGCGCATCGCGGATCACGTCACCGACGTCCGGATGGCGGGTGACGCGCGGACCGCTGTCCGGGACATCGATCACACCGGCGGCGCGCCGGTCGCCTTCGCCCTGCTCCGGGACGATTGCGCGCACGTCGGCGTGCGGATCCCAGCGCCCTGAACACCCGCGCCAGCCCACGGCCTATGCGTAGTCGGTGATGGTGCTCTGATCAGGCAGGGTTGGCCTCCGAACCCCATCCGGGCTTGCGGCACAACCGCAACTGGCACCGGCTGTGGCTCGCGCAGGCGGTCTCGCTGACGGGCGACAGTGTCTTCGACATCACGATCATGCTGTGGGTCGCGACGGTTCTCGCGAAGGACCAGCCGTGGGCCCCGGTGGCGGCTAGCGGTGTCCTGATCGCGGCAACGGTTCCGGTTCTGGTCGTCGGCCCGCTGGCCGGAGTGTGGGTTGACCGGTGGGACCGGCGCCGGATCATGCTGACCGCTGATGCGTGCCGGGCAGTGCTGATCGCGTCGCTACTGGTAGTGCCCGCGCTCGGCCACCGGCTACCGCTCGCCGCAGAACTCGGCGCCGTTTACGCGGTAGTCGCGGCCGAAAGTGCTTTCGCGCAGTTCTTCAACCCGTCGCGCCTGGCCGTACTCGGTCTCATCGTGGCGCCGGCCGACCGGCCGCAGGCCAGCGGCATGATGCAAGCCACTTCCAGCACCGCCTCCATCATCGGGCCGCCGCTCGCAGCGCCCGGCTTTTCGCGCTGGGCGTGGAATGGGCGCTGGTCATAGACGCGCTTTCCTTCGTGATCTCCTTCGCCGCCATCAGGTCGCTCCGCCCCCCGCCCGCGGACGGACAGCCTTCGCCACGGTCCGGCTTCCGCGCCGAGTTCCGGACCGGACTCCGGTTCTTCGCGACCAGCCGTGTGCTGGTGGCGCTGAGCGCCGGTGTTGTCATCTGCACGCTCGGGACCGGGCGCTGAACGCCCTGGAGGTGTTCTTTCTTCGCGACAACCTGCACACCGGCCCCGGCTGGCTCGGCACGCTCTACGCCGCGATCGGCGCCGGCGCGGTCGGCGGTGCGCTGGCTGGCGGCTGGGCCGGGCGCCGGATTGGCCCGGCCAGGGTGTTCTGGATCGCGATGGTGCTGGGCGGCGTGCTGCTGCTGGCCTACTCCCGCCTCACCCAGTTCCCGGCAGCGCTCGCGGTGGGGAGCCTGGTGGGGCTGATGTTCGGGGCGCTCAACGCCGCCGCACCACCATTGTTCCTGGCGGCCATTCCCCAGCCCCTGATGGGGCGGGTGATGTCGGTATTCAACCCTCTCCAGCAGGTGGCCAACATCATCTCTATCGCCCTAGCAGGCCTTCTGGCCGGCACCCTCCTGCGCGGCATGCACCTAGTCGTCGCGGGAGTAACGTTCGGGCCCGTCGACACGATCTTCGCCGCCAGCGCAGTCTTCATCATCATCGGCGGACTGGTGATGATCAGGCCGCTTTCCGATACCGCCCGGCCCTAGCCCGCGGCGCTAAGAGCTCTGTACTGGCAGGCCGAGGCACAGCAGTTCTGACCGGGAGCGTCGGCTAGCTGGCTCCGCTGGCGGGCGCCTCGACCGGCGGCGGGAAGGCGAGCGTGCTGTTCGCCGGGGACGGCTGGGTGAGGGTCGCCGCCGTGCCGCCGGTGGTGATGTGCCGCCAACTGGTCTGCCAGTCCGGCAGAGCCGGGCTGGCCTGCTCCCAGTCGGCGAACGTCGCCTCGTCGCAGAAGTGATCGAGGCGCTTGCTGATGCCCAGGTGCGGCTCGCTGTTCACGAAGGCCAGCATGGGACCGCGGTCCTGCCAGGCGCTCACACTCCACCACGCGTTGTTCGCGTCGGCCAGCGCGTCCGCGCCCAGGTTGCCGGTGGACTTCTGGGCCTGCTCGATCGCGGCGACCGCGGCCGTGAAGAACTCATCGAGCAGCGCGGGGTCCTGCCCCCACCGGGGTCCGGGCCGGGTGACCGGCCAGGGTGGGGCAGGCGGCCGTGGCCATGGCTGGCCGGCCTGGCCAGACGGCTCGGGCAGCGTCCTGCCGGGCGGCCGGTCCGGCAGCATGAGCCCAGCGGCGGCGGCCGGTCGGTGTCCCAGCACCGCAGGATGTATGCCAGGGCCCAGGCGCCCGCCGCGGCCGATCACCCACACGGCCTCGAAGCCGCTGCCGTTGCGGCTGCCCCATTCGCTGAGAAACCCGGTGATCGCGTGGTGGAAGTCCTCGTCCGGGGTCTGCACCGGGCGCATCACCCAGTGATCGATCTGGCCCAGCGCGACCGCGTCGAACAGCGGGCGCGCGGCGTCGAACTCGCCCCAGCGGACGGCGGCCACCCGGGACGCCGTCGGGTCGACTGAACGGATCGCGGCCAGCACGTCGATGCCGTCCGGGTCCTGCGCGCCGACCCCGCCGATCACCAGGGCGACCGGGATGCCGGCCGCCAGCAGGTCGCGAATCTGGCTCTCCAGCGCGCTCGGCCGGCCGCACAGCACGATCTCATAGTCGGCGCTGTACCGCTTGGCCAGTTCCTGGCCCAGCCCCCGCAGCGCCGCCGGGTCGCTGCTGACCAGGACGATCGCCGCCGACAGTGGATCTTCAGCCATCTCCGCCCCCCTGGCTGTCCTGGCCGGGTGCGCTTCACCCCCGCGAAAGCGCACCCGGCCAACCCACGCCGGCCAGATGCAGACGGTGTGCAGACGGCGTGCAGATGAGGTGAGTGCGGTCAGCCGCGCACTGTTTCCGGCACCGCAATGTTGATCAGCCAGTTGACGCCGAACTTGTCGCTGCACATGCCGAACGTGTCGTCCCACGGCGCCGGGCCGAGCGGCACGGCCACAGTGCCGCCGTCAGACAGCATCGCCCAGTACCCGCGCAGCTCCGGCTCGTCTGTACCGCTGAGCGAGATCGAGAAGTTGCTGCCCGGGGTGAAGTCCATCCGGTTCGGCGTATCGGATGCCATCAGCACCAGGCCGCCGTCGGTGCTGAGCAGCGAGTGCATGACCTTGTCCTGCTCGGCTGGGTCATCGCTGGCCTGGAACTCACCGAACGTGCTGATGGTCAGCTCCCCGCCCAACACGGACTGGTAGAACTCCATCGCCTCCCTGGCGTTGTCCCGGAAACTCAGATACGGGTTGAGCTGGGTACTCATGTCTGCCCCTTCATCACTCGACATGACATCGAGTACAGGGCAGCCAGGTGCAGGCGAGACTGAGGGCCCGTGTAGGCGGGATGGAGCCGGGGTCAGGTCCGGGGGAGGGCCGGGGGTGCGGGAGCTACCCTCGGCGAGGCGACTGCCTCGACCGCATGCGCCAGCCTGCGGCCCCTCCGCGAGGGGCGACTGGAGGGGAGCCGCCGCCCCGGATTAAGCAGCATCAGATGCGGGCCGTTGCAGGCAGTGCAACCATCTTCCCCCCTGATAAGAACACGGTCGGCAGCCCGGAATGGTTCAGCCACCAGCGCGGATGGCGGCGATAACTGGTGGCGTGACGGCGAGGGCGGCCCGGACCGCATCCGCCACTGCCGCCGTGGTGAAGCCGAAGTGCTCCCGCACCTCACGTCCCGGACCGGACGCGCCGAACGACCGCATCGCGATGATCGTGCCCCGCGGGCCGGCCCAGCGTTCCCAGCCCAGCGCGGCCGCTTGCTCGACGGCGACCCGGGCCAGAATGTCCGGCGGCAGCACCGTGTCCCGGTAGGCCTGATCCTGCTCACCGAACAGCGCCCAGGACGGCAGGCTCACCACCCGCACCCGGCAGCCGGCCGCGGACAGCTCCTGGTACGCGTCCACGGCCACCGCGACCTCGCTGCCGCTGGCCAGGATGATGGCGTCCGGCCGCTCCCCGCCGGGCGGGTCGGCCAGC
Source organism: uncultured Actinomycetes bacterium (assembly GCA_963758575.1). Lineage (GTDB taxonomy): Bacteria > Actinomycetota > Actinomycetes > Streptosporangiales > Streptosporangiaceae > RYN-230. The sequence continues at coordinate 155,273 of CAVWWE010000013.1, read as the reverse complement.
ACGTAGCCGCCGCGGGCCAGGCCGCTGGCGGGCGCATACCGGGCCCGGTCCAGCACGGGCATGTCCTGCTTGCTGAGCACCAGCGCGGCCGGGCGGCCGGTCAGGGCCAGCAGCACCCGCCAGGCTTCCCGGATCTCGTTCGCGTCGGCCGGGCGCAGGTCGACCAGCCCGGGCATGGCCCGCAGCGATGCGAGCTGCTCGACCGGCTGGTGGGTCGGGCCGTCTTCACCCATGGCGATCGAGTCGTGCGTGTACACGTGCACGACCGGCAGCTTCATCAGCGCGGACAGCCGGAGCGGGCCGCGCTGGAAATCGGAGAAGACCAGGAAGCCAGCCTGGAATGGGCGCACCCCGCACAGCGCCAGGCCGTTGGCGGCCGCGGCGGCGGCCGCCTCCCGGGCGCCGAAGTGCAGGTTCCGCCCGCCCGGGCTGGCCGCCCGGAAGTCACCGGCCGCCGGGAAGGTGAGCCGGCTCTTGACCGACGGGGCGAGATCAGCCGCCCCGCCGAGCAGCCACGGCACCCGCGGCGCGATCGTGTTCAGCACCTGCTGGCTGGCGGCCCGCCCGGCCACCGGCCCGGCGCCGGGCGAGAACTCCGGCAGCCCGCTGTCCCAGCCCGGCGGCAGCGCCCCGGCCAGCATCAGGTCGAGTTCAGCGGCCAGCTCCGGATACTCCTGCCGGTAGTTCGCCAGCATCCGGTCCCACGCCACCCGGGCCCGCCGGCCGCGCGCCCCGACACCGTCGGCGAACCGCTGGTAAGCCTCGTCCGGCACCAGGAACGACGCGTCCTCCGGCCAGCCGTAGGACCGCTTGGCCGCACGTGCTTCCGCGTCGCCGAGCGGCTCGCTGTGCGCCGCCGCGGTGCCCTGCTTGGTCGGCGCGCCGATGCCGATGACCGTGTCCACCACGATCAGCGTGGGTGCTCCGGCCTGCCGGGCCGAAGCCGTGGCCGCGGCGTAGGCGGCGCGCAGCGCAGCCAGGTCGGTCACGTCGGAAACCTGCCGGACCTGCCAGCCGTAGGCCCGGAACCGGGCCGGGACATCGTCGGAGAACGCCAGATCGGTGGGGCCCTCGATGGTGACCCGGTTGCTGTCGTAGATCCAGCACAGGTTGCCCAGCCGGAGATGGCCGGCCAGCGAAGCGGCCTCCTGGCCCAGCCCTTCCATCAGGCAGCCGTCACCGGCCACGGCGTAGACGGCGTAGTCGAACAGCGGAAACCCCGGCCGGTTGAAATGCGCGGCCAGCCACCGGCCGGCCATGGCCATGCCCACGCTGGCGCCCGCCCCGGTGCTCAGCGGCCCGGTCGTGCACTCCACACCGGGGGTCAGCCCGTGTTCCGGATGCCCGGCGCACACGCTGCCCAGCTGCCGGAACCGCCGGATCTCCGGCAGCGGCACGGCCAGCGCGGGATCATCGGGGGAGCGGCGCACCTGGGCGAGGTGCAGCAGCGAGTAGAGCAGCATCGAGGCGTGCCCGGCAGACAGCACGAAGCGGTCCCGGTTCGGCCAGCCCGGGTCCTGCACGTCGTAGCGCAGCACGTCATTCCACAGCGTGTAGCCGACCGGGGCCAGCGCCATCGCGGCGCCCGGGTGCCCGGACTGGGCGGCCTGCACCGCGTCGATGGTGAGCGTGCGGATCGTGTTGATGGCCAGCCAGTCCTCAGCCGCGGTGTCGCGCACCGCCGCCCGCGCCACGGCCTCCTGGCTCACGGCTGCTGGCCCGCCAGCCGCTGGATGACCCGGATCAGCGCCGAGTGGTCCAGCCCGCCGTCGCCCTGCGCCCGGGCCGCGCCGGTCAGCTGGGCCAGGATCGCGCCGAGCAGGGTGACCACCCCGGCCTCCCGGGCCGCCGCGGTGAAGATGCCCAGGTCTTTGTCGTGCAGCTCGATGCGGAACCCGGGGGTGAAGTCGCCGGCCAGCATCGGGGCCGCCTTCCGGGTCAGTACCGTGCTGCCCGGCCAGGCCGCCCTGCAGCACGGCCACCGCGGCATCCACGTCCACGCCCTGGGCCTGCAGGAACACCAGCGCCTCGGCCACCAGCGCGATGTTGCCCGCCACGATCAGCTGGTTGGCCGCCTTGACCGTCTGCCCGGCGCCGGCCGGGCCGACGTGCTGCACCGTGCTGCCCAGCACGTCCAGCACCGGCCGGGCGGCCGCCACGTCCTCGGCGGCCCCGCCGACCATGACGGACAGCGTCCCGTCGATCGCGCCCCGCTCGCCGCCGCTGACCGGTGCGTCGAGGCAGCGCAGCCCCTGCTCCGCGCCGGCCGCCGCCACCCGGCGGGCCACATCGGGCCGGATCGAGCTCATGTCGATGTACAGCGTGCCGGGCCGGGCGCTGGCCACCACCCCGTCCGGCCCGAGCGCGACCGCCTCAACGTCGGGGGAGTCCGGCAGCATGGTGATCACCACATCCGCGTCCCGCACCGCGCCGGCCACGCTGCCGGCCCACCGGCCGCCTGCGGCGACCAGCCCGTCGGCCGACTCCCGGCGGCGCGAGTACCCGAGTACTTCGTAGCCGGCCGTGACCAGGTTGGCGGCCATCGGGCGGCCCATGATGCCCAGCCCGATGAACGCCACCGTGCGCTTGTCCTCCACCGACGGGTGCTCCCTTCGCTCGCTCAGCTCTGCTGGGCCGGCGACGGTACAGTCCCGCCACCCAGCCCCAGCCGGCCCAGCCCGGCCGCGGTGCCGTCCAGCGGCGCGTACTCCAGCCCAATTGACCCCTGATAACCAAGCCGGCGCAGCGCCGCGACCCAGCCGTCCAGGTCGGCCGTGCCGGTGCCCGGTTCGTGCCGCCCGGGCACGTCAGCCACCTGCACGTGGCCGATCCGCGGGTGCACCCGGTCCAGCATGGCCGGGATGTCCTCGCCGTTGACTGCCAGGTGATACAGGTCGGCGAGCAGCCGGGCGGCATCGGCGCAGTCGGCCGGCAGCTGGTTCAGCACACCCAGCACGTCGGAAGAGGTACGCAGCGGGTACTGGGGCAGCGCGCTGAGCGGCTCCAGCATGACGGCTGCGCCCGCCCGCCGCGCCGCCCGGGCCGCCACGGTCAGATTCTCCAGCGCCAGCTCGTCCTGCCCGGCCGCACCGCCCGGCGCATCCTCGATCCGGCTGCCATACAGCAGGTTGAACCGCCGGCAGTCCAGCCGGCCACCGATGCCGAGCAGCACGTCCAGGTTGTCCAGGAACTCCTGCTGCCGCCCGGGCCAGGACAGGATGCCCCGCTCCCCGGCCGGCATGTCGCCGGCGAACCCGTTCAGCGCGACGAGCTGCACGCCCGCGTCCCGTACCGCCCGCTCGAACGCGGTCACCTCGGCATCCGCCGGCACCGCTGCGCCAAACGGCCACCAGGCCTCTACCGCGGTGAACCCGGCCGCCGCGGCTGCGGCCGGCCGGGCGGGCATCGGGAGCTCGGTGAACAGCATGGAGATGTTCGCGTCCAGCGGGCCCCACTGTGCCGGTGGCATAACCGTCCCCTCCCAGGAATCAGGACGCTTGCCACCGTAGGCGGCGGCAGGCCTCTTGAACAATGCCGGATGACTGCGCACACTCTTCGCTAGAGCCGAACAATCCCGGGGGCTCCCATCGCCAACCTCAACATCACGCTGCGCCAGCTACGAGCGTTCCTCGCCGTCGCGGAAGAACTTAGCTTCTCCCGCGCCGCCGAGCGTCTCCTGGTGTCCACGCCATGGATCAGCGAGACCATCAAGGAGCTGGAGCGGCAGCTCAAGGTCACCCTGTTCGTCCGGACCACCCGCTCGGTGCAGCTCACCGACGCCGGCCGGGTGTTCGCCAGCCTGCTCAGCCACGTGCTCGACGACCTGGACGACGCGGTCCGGGTGGCGCAGCGGATGACGGCCCGGTCCGGCCGCCCGCTGACCCTGGGCTACGTGATCGGCGCCGGGCTGGAACTCGTGCCCCGGCTGGTCCGTACCTACCTGGAGCGGCGGCCGGACCAGACGCTGCGCAGCGTCGAGTACGACTTCGCCGACCCGACCGCCGGGCTGCGCGACCACGACGTGGACGCGGCCATCGTGCGCCCGCCGCTCGGCCTGGCCGGCGTGGCCACCCTGGAGCTGACCACCGAGCCCCGGGTGGCCTGCCTGCCGGACAGCCACCGGCTGGCCAGGCGGGAGTCGGTGTCGGTCAGCGAACTGCTGCAGGAACCGATCATCGCCGCGCCCGCCTCGCCCGGGCCGTGGCGCGGCTACTGGCTGCTCGATGAGTACCGGACCGGGCCGGCCCCGATCGTGGCCGAGGCCCGTACCCGGGACGGCGAACTGCACATGGTGGCCCGCGGCGACGGCATCAGCATCACGTCGGCCGGGGCGGGCCGGTACTACGCCCGGCCCGGTGTCGTTTTTGTCCCTATTTCCGACATTCCGCACTGTTCGGTAGCCTTGGCCTGGTGGCCGGATGGCTCGGCCGCGGTGGCCGAACTGGTCGAAACGGCCCGCGCGGTGGCCCAGGACGCCAGCCCCAGCGAGCCCGAGCCAGCCAGGCCTGACGGGGAATTATTCGCTCCCGCCGAATAACGGTATGAGCGTTCCGTCATTGTTTGCCCGTCCCAAGATCCCTAGGTTTCAGACAAGCGAGCGGCGGCGGATGCCCAGGCCGCGAACCCATGGGAGGGGCGAAGCAGATGACCGCAACGAAGGGTCCCGAGACGGCCACCCCGGCCCTGCGCCGGACCCTGACCACGTGGGGCGCGATCTCGCTGTCCATCGCCGCGATGGGCGCCAGCCTGGCCGTGAACATCAACCCGCAGGGGGCTGGTGCCACCGTTGGCCGTGCCGTCCCGCTGACGTTCATCCTGGCCACCATCGGTGTGGTGCTGGTCGCCTACGGCTTCGCCCGGGTGTGCGGCCGGCTGAGCCACGCCGGGTCGGTGTTCGGCCTCACCGGCGTGACGATCGGGCCGCGCGCCGGGGTGGTGGCCGGCTGGTCGCTGCTCGGCGCCTACTTCGCGTTCACCATCACCACCTCGATGACGGCCGGCATCTTCGGCGCGAACTTCCTGCAGGCCATCGGCCTGTACCAGACCACCCCGACGATCGCGCCGTGGCTCATCGCGCTGTTCTCGGTCGCCATCTGCCTGGTCATGGCGCTCTCGCCGGTGAAACGGTCGATGCGCACGCTGCTCTGGGTAGAGGTGCTCACCGCGTCGCTCATCGTGCTGATCGGCATCGTGGTGTTCATCCGGGTCGCGTCCGGCCACGCCCCGCACCATCAGCCGTTCACGCTGAACATGTTCACCATCCCGCCCGGCGTCGGCACCAGCACGCTGTTCCTCGGCATCGTGTTCGGTTTCCTGTCCTTCGCCGGCTTCGAGGCCGCCGCCACGCTCGGTGAGGAAGCCGCCAACCCGCGCCGGGCCATCCCGCGCGCGATCTTCGGCGTGGCCCTGTTCGGCGGCGTGTTCTACACCATCGGCACCGCGATCGAGATGCTCGGCTTCGGCACCACGACCAAGGGTGTGGAGGCGTTCGCCAGTTCCTCGTCGCTGTTCGGCACGCTCGGCGCGGAGTACGTCACCCCGGCGGTCGGCGACATCGTGACGCTCGGCACCACGATCGCGGCCATCGGCTGCTGCCTGGCCACCCTGGTCGCCGCGGCCCGGCTGCTGTTCGCGATGAGCCGCGGCGGGGTCGGCGACCGGCGGCTCAGCCGGGTGTCGGAGAAGTCCGGCGTGCCCGCGGTGGCCGCCACTGCCATCGCGGTGGCCGCGGTCGTGGTCATCCTGCTCATCCTGGTCGCCGGCACCACGGTGGCGTTCAACCTGTTCGCCTGGTCCGGCACCGTCGGCACCCTGGTGCTGCTGGTCGCCTACGGCATCTTCACCGCCGGCGCCTGGTACTACCTGTGCGTCCGCGGCCCCCGGCACGGCCAGGCCGCCAACCGGCTCGACTTCATCATCCCGGTGCTCGGGCTGATCGTGCTCGGCTACACGCTGTACCGCAACGTGCTGCCCTGGCCGGCCACCACCGCGGGCCGGGTGATCGTGATCCTCGCGGCGATCTGGCTGGCCGCCGCGATCGCCGCCATCGTGACCGCGCCGCGCTGGGCGGCCCGCATCGGTGACCGGCTCAGCCACGACGAAGGCCTGGTCATGGGCACCGGGAAGATTGCGCAGACAGCGGCTGAGATCGAGGCCGGCGGCCCGCAGTCCCGGCCGGCCTGAGCCGATGGCCGTCCGCATCGACGACGCCTGGACCTACCACGGCCTCAAGCTCATCCGGCTGGAGAACGAGATCCTGGTCCTGGAGGTGCTGCCCGAGCGGGGCGGGAACATCTTCCGGCTCATCGACAAGCCGCGCGACCTGGACCTGCTGTGGAAGTCACCCCGGGTGCGACCGCACCTGGCCGCCATCCACGCCGACTTCGACGACCACTGGGCGGGCGGCTGGGACGACGCGTTCCCGGGCGGGCGGGCCAGCCGGAACCGGTACGGCGACCTGCTGCCCTACATGGGCGAGGTATGGACCGCGCAGGCCGGATACACCATCGAGCGGCCGGACCCGGACGTGGTCCGGCTGCGCACCACGGTCAGCACGCCGGTCACCCCGGCCACGCTGACCCGGACCATCACGCTGCGGGCCGGCGCAGCCCAGCTTCACCCTGGACTACGAACTGCGCAACGTGGGCTACCTGCCGTTCGACTACAACTGGGGCATCCACCCCTGCCTCGCGCTGAAACCGGCCTGGCGGTTCGACATCCCGGCCCGCCGCGGCCTGGTCGACGAGGCCGGCGGCGACCTGCTCGGCAAGCCCGGCGATGAGTACGACTGGCCCACCCTGGGCGGCGTGGACCTGCGCCAGGCCATGGGCCCGGACCGGGGCGCGTTCGCGCTGCACTACCTGACCGGGCTGACCGCGGGCTGGATCGCGGCCACCGACACCGCCGACCGGCGCGGCTTCGGGCTGTGCTTCGACCACGAGCTGTTCCCGGTGGTCTGGTTCTGCCTGGTATACGGCGGCTGGCGCGGCTACTACCAGGCCCTGGTCGAGCCGTGGACCGGCTACCCGAGCCCGCTGGACGAGGCGGTGCGGGACGGCCGGGCGCGCATCCTGGAACCGGGGCAGGTACAGACCACCAGTGTCACCGCGGTCGTCTACGACGGGGTGGCGAGCGTCGCCAGCCTGGGCCCGGACGGGGCCGTGCCCGGAACGGAGTAACCGTGGATCACGGAGAAACCATGGATCACAGGGCCATCGTCAAGCTCGGCCGCACCGGGCTCAGCGTCACCGCGCTGGGCTTCGGCGCGACCGCGATCGGCGGCATGTACGAAGAAGTCTCCGACGGCCAGGCCAGTGAGACCGTGGCCGCCGCCTGGGACCAGGGCATCCGGTTTTTCGACGCGGCGCCGCAGTACGGCCTGGGCCTGGGCGAGCTGCGGCTCGGGGCGGGCCTGGCCTGGCCCCGCGACCAGTACGTGCTGTCCACGAAGGTGGGCCGGCTGCTGCGCGCCGACGCGCCGCCCAACCCGGACGACTTCGGCCCGGACGGCCTGCCGTTCGACAAGGGCACCCCGGCCGTCGCCACCGTCTACGACTACAGCCGGGACGCCGTGCTGGCCTCGATCGAGGAGAGCCTGGTCCGGCTCGGCCAGGACCGGCTGGACATCGTGCACGTGCACGACCCGGACAACTACATGGCCGAGGCGCTGGCCGGCGCGTTCCCCACCCTGCTCGAACTGCGCGACCAGGGCGTGATCCGCGCGGTCGGGGCGGGCATGAACCAGACCGCCGCGCTGGAGATATTCGCCCGGGAGACCGACCCGGACCTGTTCCTGCTGGCCGGCCGGTACACGCTGCTGGAACAGGACGCGCTGGACACATTCCTGCCGCTGTGCGAGCAGCGCGGCATCGCGGTCATCGTCGGCGGCGCGTACAACAGCGGGCTGCTGGCCGACCCGAACCCCGGCACGCATTACAACTACCTGCCCGCGCCGCAGCCGCTGATCGACCGGGCCCAGCGGCTGCAGGCCATCTGCGCCCGGCACGGCGTGCCGCTCAAGGCGGCCGCGATCCAGTTCCCGGCCGCGCACCCGGCGGTGGCCGCCGTGCTGACCGGATCGCGCCGGGCCGCCGAGCTGGCCGAGAACTGCGCCCTGTTCGACCGGCCCATCCCGGCCGATCTGTGGGCCGAGCTGCGCGCGGACGGCCTGCTCGACGAGCGCGCCCCGGTGCCGGTATGAACGGGCCGGCATGATCCTGGACGCGCACCACCACCTCTGGGACCCGGCCCACGGTGAGTACCCGTGGATGACCGGCCCGTTCGCCCCGCTGCGCCGCCGGTACACCGCCGCCGACCTGATCCCGGAACTGACCGCACATGGCGTCCAGGCCACCGTGGTGGTCCAGGCCCGAGCCGACGTCCGGGAAACCCAGGACCTGCTCGCGCTGACGAGCCAGCATCCGTTCCTGGCCGGCGTGGTCGGCTGGGTTGACCTGACGTCGGCCCAGGTGGCCCGGCAGCTGGCGGCATTGCGCACCGGCTACGCCGGCCAGCGCCTGGTTGGCGTTCGGCATGATGTGTCGGCGGAACCGGATCCGGCCTGGCTGCTGCGCTCGGACGTGCGGCGCGGCCTGGACGCGGTCGCGGACGCCGGCCTGGCCTTCGACCTGGAGGTCACGCCGCGGGAACTGGCCGCGGCGGCGCGGGTCGCGGCCGCCCACCCGGACCTGCGGTTCGTGCTGGATCACCTGGGCAAGCCGCCGGTCGCCGCGGGCGGATCGGCGCTGTGGCGGCGCGGCTTCGCCGGCCTGGCCGCGCTCGGCAACGTGTGGTGCAAGCTGTCCGGCCTGGTCACCGAGGCGGACTGGGCCCGGTGGACGGACGCCGGCCTGGCCCCCTACTGGGCCGAGGCGGTGGCGCGGTTCGGCCCGGACCGGCTGCTGTTCGGCTCGGACTGGCCGGTCTGCACGCTGGCCGCCAGCTATGGGCAGGTGCTGGCCGCCGTGCGCCGGAGCCTGCCCCCGCAGGACCTGGAAAAGATCTTTTGGCTGAACGCCAGTGCGGTGTACCGGCTTGACCTCGGCGCGCTGGTTGCGGCGGGCCCAGCACGATCAGCTAGAGGAGGCAGCGATGACTAGCGACCTGCAGCAGCGGGCGATGCGCGCGCTGGCGGGCGGGGTGAGCAGCAACACCCGGCTGCTCAACCCGCACCTGATCGTGGACCGCGCGTCCGGCTGCCGGCTCTGGGCCGCCGACGGCACCGAGTACCTCGACTACCTGCTCGGCCAGGGGCCGAACGTGCTCGGCTACGCGCCGCCGCGGGTGCTGGAGAAGGTGCTGGCCGCGCAGCGGGACGGGGTCATCTACGCGGCCACGCACCGCCGGGAGATCGAGGCGGCGGAACGCGTGCTGGCCGTGCTCGGCTGGGCCGAGACGATGCGGTTCGGCAGCTCCAGCACCGAGATGGTGCAGGCCGCGCTGCGGATGGCCCGGGCCGCCACCGGCCGGTCCCTGGTCGTCCGGTTCCACGGCCACTACCACGGCTGGCTGGACAACATCTACACGCGCAACGAGGGCACGGTGGCCGCCCCGGCCAGCCAGGGCCAGCCGGCCGGCGCGCTGCACGACGTCCTGGTCCTGGAGTGGAACGACATCGCGGCGTTCGAGCAGCTGATGGCCGCGCACGGCAGCGACGTGGCCGCCGTGATCATGGAACCGATCATGCTCAACGCGGGCGTGCTCGCCCCGGAGCCCGGCTACCTGGAGGCGGTCCGGCAGATCTGTACCCAGCGCGGCGCGGTGCTCATCTTCGATGAGACGATCAGCGGCTTCCGGGTCGCGCTGGGCGGCGCCGCGGAACGCTTCGGCGTGCACCCGGACCTGGCCGTGTACGGCAAAGCGATGGCGGCCGGCTGGCCGTGCGCGGCCATCGCCGGGCGGCGCGACCTGTTCGCCGGCGTGGCCAGCGGGGCGGTCACCCACGCCGGGACGTTCAACGGCAACACGATCGCCACCGCGGCCGTGCTGGCCTCGCTCGACGAACTGGAGAGCGGGGAGGTCTACGAGCAGATCGGCAAGGTCGGCACCGCGCTGATGCAGTCCATCCGGGACTGCGCCGAGGCCAGCGGGCTGGCGCTGCACATCCAGGGCCTGCCGATGGCGTTCCACGCCAGCTTCGCCCCGCCCGGCCAGGGCCCGGTCACCCGGTACCGTGACCTGGCCCGCAGTGACCCGGAGCGGTACGCGCGGCTGGCCGATGCGCTCATCGCCGAGCGGGTCTGGGTCGCCCGGCGCGGCATCTGGTACGTGTCGGCCGCGCACACCGAAGCCGACGTGGCCGAGACCCTGGACCGGGCCGAGCGGGCGTTCAGCACCTTCCGCTGACCCGCGGGACCGGCTGACCCGGCGCCGGCCCCGGCTGACCGCGTGGATGTTTCAGCCACGTGCACCCGACAGCATGGGTGAAGCATTCACGTGGTGGGAACCTGCGGGCTGAGGGTGTGCCGGATCGTGTGGCCGTGCGTGGCGAACCGGCCCGCGTTTTCCGGGATGCCGGTGACGACGTCGAACACGATCGTGTCGCCGTCGTCGTGCTCGCGCACGCTGGTCGCCAGCTCAGCCACGGTGGCGATCAGCGCCCAGGCGTGCCGCCGGATCTCGCCGCGGCTGTCCCTCTCGCGGTACTCGGCCGTGACGTGCAGCACGCCGTTCCCGTCCGGCTGGTAGCCGCGCACCCGGAGCCCGGGCACGCCGGCCTCCTGCAGGTGCGGGACCAGATGACTCTCCGGATCTTCGGTGACCCAGCCGGGGCGGCGGGCCAGCGCCGCCAGTTCCTCGATGGCCGGGGCGAAATCGCTGGCGTCGGCCACCCCGGTGTACCGGTCGTCGGTGTCCCAGCGTTTGCTGGAGTCAGCCGTATCTGCCATGGTCAAACTCCCTGCCCGGGACGTTTCCCTCATTGTCGTGGAGGCTTTGTCGTGACTACCCTGCCGTCGGCCGGGCCGCTGGCTGGGCGCTGGGTCCGGCTGGATCTGCTCGGCGAGCCGGACCTGGACGAGATGTACCCGATTCTGGCCGACCCGGCCGTGTACGCCCATGGCTACGTCATGCACCACCGGCCCGGTTCGGTGGCTGACGCCCGCGACCTGGCCCGGTCGGTGTTCCTGGCCCAGCAGGGCGAGGCGGACGGCCGGGGCGGCGGCCGCACCAGCTACGCGATCCGGCTCATCCAGGACGGCGACCTGGGCCCGGCCTGGCACGCTGGTCGGCACCACGTCGCTGTCTGAAGCCGACCTGCGCAACGAGAGCATCCATATCGGCTCGACGCTGTATGGCTCGCGCTGGTGGGGCACCCAGGTCAACCCGGAAGCCAAGCTGCTGCTGATGGCACACTGCTTTGAGGACTGCGGCTACGGCCGGATCAAGATCCAGACCGATGTGCTGAACATCCGCTCCCAGGCGGCCATCGAGAAGCTCGGCGCGCAGCGCGAGGGGGTCATGCGGCGGCACCTGAAGCGCGAGGACGGCACGTTCCGCGACACGGTCGTCTACAGCGTGATCATCGACGAATGGCCCGCCGTCAAATCCCGCCTGGAGGCCCGCCTCGCCCGCTAAGGCATCAGCGCGGTGAGTTTGTGGTCACCGGTGACCACAAACTCACCGCGCTAACGGGGAGGTAGCGCGTCGCGCAGTTCCGCGAGTTCGCTGGTGACGATGACGTAGGGATGGGCGTCGGTGCCGCGGCGCCGCTGCGCCACGTATCTGATCTGCTCCGTCCCGGGGAGCCGCTCAGCCCAGATGTCATGCCCCGGCTGGGCGCTGGCCAGGTCGAGGAGTTCTGCCGGGCACTCCGCGATCCGCAGTGCCGTGAGCGGGGGCGCGAGGTGTTCTATTTCAAATCGAAATGGGTCATCTGTCATTTTGTAGTGAACCCTCTGCTGGGCGGCCGATGTGTCGTGGATAGCTTTATCTGCCCACCGTATCCTGCGCTACAGGCCTGCCGCTGCTGGGCAGCTGACGTAGTCAAGTCGAAGGAGGAAGAAGGGATGCCTGCGAAAAGAAAAGATGACGACGGGCCGGACACCGGGGTTCAGGCATTCGCGGCGGAATTACGCGCACAGCGCGAGTCGGCCGGGCTGACGCAGGCGCAACTGGCCAAGTCGATGGGGTATTCGGAGTCGGTTATCGCCAAGCTGGAGACCTGCCGGACCATTCCCTCGCCACAGCACGCGGCCCAGGCCGACAGCGCGCTCCGCACTCCGGGCACGTTCCGCCGGCTGCGTCAGACGATGCTCAACGGGGCGCATGAGCCGTGGGTGCGCGCCTTCCTGGACAGCGAAGCGGCGATTGAGCAGCTTGTAGCAGCCAGGATGGCCCGGCAGGACATCTGGGAGCGGGAAGACCCGGAGCCGCCAGTGCTGTCGGTCATCTTGGGCGAAGCGGTGCTGCGGCAGCCGCTGGTAAGCCTGGCCAAGCCGTGATCAGCCGGAGAGTTCAGGCTGGCGCCCTGCGGCATGCGCCAGCCACGGTGCGTCGTGCATCCCGCCAGGCGATCAGCGCTGTCCGGACCCGCGGCGAAGCCACCCGCTGACCCTGCCGCCGGGCGCGAAGCTGGTCTTTCAGCCAGGTCGGCGCGTGCGCCTGCTCTATCGCCTGTGTCTTGGTCAGCAGATGGCCCGTCTGCAGGGCGTGGCGGCCGCGGGCCATCGACGTCAGCCCCAGGTCCGCGATCACCGGGTTCAGCCACCACCGCGGCCGGCGCGCGGCGCGCGCCCAGTACCCGCACAACTCCGCGCGCGCGGCGCGGCGGACGTCATCGCCGGTCATCCCCGGCAGCACGGCGGCCGGCGGGCGGCCCAGGACGGCGAAGCCGTGCAGGACGAGCTCGGCTCGCGTCACCCCTGACAGGCTGCGCTGGACGAGCGAGCCGTGGGTCCACGTCGGGTGCAGCGCCCCGAGGTCGGCCGGCCAGCCTGCATCCACGTACAAGCAGCCCAGGTCCAGTCCCTGAGCGGCCCCCTGGTCCAGCTCGCGGTGCAGGCGGGCCAGGATCTCCTGCCGCGCTGGTCCGACCGGGCCCCCCGTCAGGGCAACCAGGTCGAGATCACTGACACCAGGAACGTAATCCCCGGTGGCCAGGGAACCGGCCACCAGCAGATCCGTCACCCAGCCGAGGCCGTCCAACCGTTCGGCAAGATGACCGACGACCGGCGGCATGTGTCTCACGCCGCCAGCCTACGGGCCCAGATTAGTGCGCAGATTTCAGCTCTGATGAGTCAAGAACGGGCAGGTCACAGTGTCGAGTCGGCCTTGTACCCAGAATCGTGAGCCAACTCGGGGCGAAGATGGGGCGGTTGCCCCATGCGCGGCGCAGCCGTGCCTGGCCATGCTCGGAGAACAGCCAGCGGGTCCGCCGTCTGGCGACCCGAGCGGATGGGGAGGCCAGCATGGCCGGCAAAGCCGTGATCAGCCTGAGCACCGGGCTGGAAGACGCGGAGAAGGTGACGGTGGCCTTCCTGGTCGCCGTGGGCGCGGCCGAACAGGGGCGGCCGACGCTGATGTTCTGCACCAAGGAGGCGGTCCGGCTGACGCTGGACGGCGTCGCGCAGGGCACCGCCTGCGTGGGCTGCCCGCCCCTGGCCGAGCTGGCCAAACGCTACGAAGCGGCGGGCGGCCGGTACCTGGTCTGCCCGATCTGCTTCAACGCCAAGCAACTGGACGACGGCGCCCTGGTGGCCAACGCCTCGCTGGGTGGCACGGTGCCGATGTGGGAATGGATAGGCGATGAGCCAGCCACTACGTTCAGCTACTGAGCCCGGCGCGTCGGCCCCGGTGGGGGAGCGGTTCGCCCGGGCACTGGCCAGGAAAGACCGCGCGGCAACGTGTGCCCTGCTCACCGACCCGGTCGACTTCCAGGCGCTGACACCCCGGCGGCACTGGCAGGCGACCGAGCCCGGCCAGGTAGGTGACGTGATACTCGGTACCTGGTTCGGCTCGGCCGACGACATCGAGGCGGCACTGGCGTTCAGTAATAGCAGCCTGCCGGGGCGGGAACGGGTCAGTTATCAGCTCAGGGTGCACAACGCGGACGGGGTGCACGTGGTCGAGCAGCAGGCGTACTACAACGCCGACAGTGGCCGGATCAGCTGGCTGCGGATCCTGTGCTCGGGCTACCTGCCGTGCGGCCCTCGCCGAGGAACGTCAGCCCGAGCCGGGTCCGCTCCGCGATGGGCCGGCCCGCGCCGAGATGGCGGAGCATGAACAGCGGCTTGGACGCCGCGGTGGCGAAGTCGGTGTGCCGGCAATTGTTCTTCAGCGCGGTGTCGTCGCCGAACCACTTGGCCTGTTCATAGGCGTCTACGTGGCAGCCGACCCAGGCGACCAGCGCGGTGTAGAAGACGACCTCCTGGCCGGCCTCGGCCAGGCCGAGCCGTCCGGCCAGCCGGAGCGCGATCAGGGTCTGGCGCAGCACATGCTCCATCGGCTGGCCCATGCCCAGGTCGGTGGCCAGCGACAGGACGGCGAGCAGCTCGGCCAGGGTGGGTCGCGCGCGGGCCGGTTTTGCCATCCCATGACTATAAGATCATCGTGCCTGGTTAGGCTGCTGCGGCCCGCGTGGCGTCCTCGGCCACCAGGTCCATGTTGATCGCCGCGCCGGCCATGGCACCGGCTGCGGCCGCGCCGCCGACCTGCGCGCCCAGGTCGGTTACGTTGCCCGCGACCCACACCGCGGGGACGTCGGACAGCCCGGCCGGGCCAGCCGCGATGTACTCGCCGACGCCGAGCGGGTGGGCGGTGGGCTTGAGGCCCAGGTCGGCCAGGAAGCTGGCCCGCGCCGTCATCCGGGGCGCGACGGCCAGCGCCTGGCGGGCCACTACCGTGCCATCGGCCAGCCGGACTCCGGTGAGCCGGTCATCGCTGGTCTCCACCGCCACCACTTCGCCGGGCACTACTGGAATGCCGAGGGCGGCCAGCTGTTCCGCCTCCTGGCCTTCCGGCTGGGGCATGGTGTGGCTGAGCAGCACGACATCGTCACTCAGCTGGCGGAACAGCAGCGCCTGGTGCACCGCCGTCGGCCCGCTGGCCAGCACGCCGATGGCCTGGTCGCGGACCTCCCAGCCGTGGCAGTACGGGCAGTGCACCACGTCCCGGCCCCACCGTTCGCGCAGCCCGGGGATGTCCGGCGCACGGACCGCCGGGAGCGGGCCAGCATCAGCGCCCCGCTCAGCCCGGCCGCCCCGCCACCCACCACGACGACGTCATAGTTATCCCTGAGTTCATCGGTCACGGTGACCACCTCCACCGCGACTATGCGGACCAGTCTGCTATTTAAGCAAATCTTCTTGCCGATGTGGCAAAGGCGCGCCTGGTATTACCCGTCATTCGTCGCGGTGCACGGTGTCCGGGCTGAACGCCGGGACGCAGACCGAGATATATTCGGCGCCATCGGCTTCCGGGGTGCTGTACCGCACCCATTCGCCCGGCCGGGCGCGCACCGCCTGGCCGGCCTGGACCCGCAGTTCGCCGGTCTCCGACTCGACGACCAGCAGCCCGCGCAGGACCAGCGTGTACTCATCGAACTCCGGCCGCTGGCCCGGCTCGGCCCAGCCCGCCGGGCTGCGCATGTGCGCGATGCTCAGCCGCTCCTCGCCGGTGCGGACGCGCCCGGCGTACTCATCGATCAGCTTCGGCAGCGTCCCCGCCGCCTCGACCCGGACCGGCTCATTGATCAGTTCAGGCATGCGGCCCAGTATCCCGCCCTGCCTGACCAGTGCCCGGCCAGCGCTGTCGAGATGGCCAGCCGCCCCTAGCTGCCGCCCGTCAGTCGTGATCAAACGATTGCTGTCGCTATGACGACAGCAATCGTTTGATCACGAGTTCTTGATCGCTACCCGGGGCTGGCTAGACCGGGGCTGGGTCGGTGGGCAGGGCCTGGTCGAGCTGGCTGCGCGAGCTGATGTCCAGCTTGGTGAACACCTTGCCCAGGTGGTACTGGACGGTGCGGGCGCTGATGAACAGCCGGGAGCCGATCTCCGGGTTGGACAGCCCGTCCCGGGCCAGCCGGGCGATCTGGGCTTCCTGGGCGGTCAGTCCCTCAGGCCGGCCGAAGCCGGTGCGCTTGTGCGCGGTCTCGCCGGTGGCCCGCAGCTCACGCCGGGCCCGCTCGGCGAACGCGGCGATGCCCATCGTCTCCAGCATGCCCAGCGCGGTGCGCAGCTGCTCCCGCGCGTCGCCGCGGCGGCGCTCCCGGCGCAGCCACTCCCCGTACAGCAGGTGGGCCCGGGCCAGGTCGACCCGGAGCCGGGTCCGGCTCAGCCGGGCGATCGCCTCGCGGTACAGCGCCTCGGCGTCCGCGCCGTCGCTGAGCAGCGCCTGCGACCGGGCCTGCACGCCCAGCGCCCAGTCGGAGTCGCTGGCGCTGGTCATCTCGGCCAGCCGGGCGTACGCGCCGGCCACGCTGTCCGCCACCCCGCACCGTGCCCCCGCTTCGATCAGCTCCACTACCGGCCAGATCATCGAGCCGAGGTCGGCGTCGTACGCGCACGCCCGGCGGGCCGCGGCCAGCGCGTCGTGGTAGCGGCCGAGGCCGTTGCTGAGCAGGGCGCTGGCCCACTCGGCGAACGTGATCCCGACGCCCTCGCCGCGCCTTGTCACATCGTCCTTCGTCGTCTCGACCAGGGCCGCCACCCCGGCCTCGTCGCCGCGGAACGCGGCCAGGGCCAGCCCGGCATAGGGCGCCAGGCCGCTGCCGGTCGCCTCCTTGACCGCCTCGGCCTCCTCGGCCAGTGTGGCCGCGGCGGCCAGCTCACCGGCGAACACCAGCATGTAGGCCCGGGTCACCAGGGCCAGCGGCAGTTCACTGAGCGCGCCCGCCTCCCGGGCCAGCTGGACGTGGCGGGCGGACAGCGCGTCCAGGCAGTCATCGTCCCAGACCCGCATGGCGGTGATCGAGGCCAGCCACAGCCAGTGCCGTTCCTCGTCGGGCGGCATGCCGCAGCCGAACCCGGTCAGCGCGGTGCGCAGCGTGGGCACCGCGGCCGCGCACCCGTCGTTGTACTCCGCGGCCAGGCCATCGAGCAGCAGATCCGGCGCCCGTGGCGGCTGCACCGGCGGGGGCGGCGCGTCCGTGGCGGCGCGCGCAATTTCCAGCACGCTGCTGCCTGGGCCGGCCAGCCGCCCGGCGAAGATCCCGGCGGACAGCGCGTCCAGGTAGGTGGCCCGGCACAGCGTGACGTCGATGGGCTTGAGCCGCCGGGCCGCCTGCAACAGCAGCTGCGGGGCGTCGCTGCCCCGGCTGGTGACGTACGCGAGCTGGGCCCGCACCAGGTCGGCATGGGCCTGCTGCAGGTCGGTGAGTGGCCCGGACTCGGCCATGGCCAGCAGGTCCCGGGCCACGTCGAACGCGCCCGCCTGGATCTTGAGCCGGGCGGCGGCCAGCGCCCAGCCGGCCCGCCGCTCCGGGTCGAGGGTCAGCACCGCCGCCTGCCTGAGGAACGCGGCCGCCGCGCCCAGGCCGCCACGCGCCTGCGCCCGGCTGGCCGAGCGTTCCAGCTCGGCGGCGACATCCTCGTCCGGCCCGGGCGCGGCCTGGGCCCGGTGCCAGGCCCGCCGGTCCGGGTCGAGCCGGGCGTCGGTGACCTCGGCCAGCGCGCGGTGCACCTGCTGCCGGTCCCGGGCCGGCGCCGACTGGTAGACGGCCGAGCGGACCAGCGGATGGCGGAACCGCACCCGGGTGCCGAACTCGGCCAGGTCGGCCTCGGCCGCGGGGCCGGCCGCCTCGGTGCCGATGCCGAGCCGTTCGGCCGCCCGCCAGACCAGGGCCGGGTCGCCGGTCGGGTCGGCCGCCGCCAGCAGCAGCAGCTGCCGGGCCTGGTCCGGGAGGGCGCCGACGCGGCGCCGGAAGCTGTCTTCGATGCTGCCCGCCAGCGGCACCGTGCCCGGCATCCCGAACCCGCCCGCCAGCTGGGCCGGGCTCAGGCCGCGGGGCAGCTCGAGCAGGGCCAGCGGGTTGCCCTGGGTCTCGGCCACGAGCTGGTCCCGGACCCGGTGTCGAGCAGCCCGGGCAGCACCGAGTCCAGCAGCGCCCGGGCGTCGGTGTCGCGCAGCCCGCCGAGCACCAGCTCCGGCAGGCCAGCCAGGTCGCCGCCCGGCACCCGGGCCGCGAACACCAGGCCGACCGATTCCGCGTCCAGGCGGCGCGCGACGAACGCCAGCACCTGCGCCGAGGCATGATCCAGCCATTGCTCGTCGTCGATCAGGCAGATCAGCGGCCGCTCGCTGGCTACCTCGGACAGCAGGCTCAGCACGGCCAGGCCGACCAGGAACCGGTCCGGCGGTGGGCCGGCGCTGATGCCGAACGCGATGCGCAGCGCATCACGCTGCGGCGCGGGCAGCTCGTCCAGGTGGGCGAGCATCGGCGCGCACAGCTGGTGCAGCCCGGCGAAGGCCAGCTCCATCTCCGACTGGGCGCCACCGGCCCGGGCCACCCGGCAGCCGGGCGCGTGCCCGGCCAGGTAGTCCAGCAGCGCGGTCTTGCCGACACCCGGTTCGCCGTGCAGCACGAGCGCCCGGCTGGCGCCGGCCCGGACCGACCCGGCCAGCCGGTCCAGCAGGCCGCATTCGGCCCGGCGGCCGATCAGTTCGGCCGGCTGCGGGGCGGGCGGCAAATCACCGCGCATGTGCACAAACCTCACCGTAACTAGCCCGTCGGCGCACTGGCCATGCTGCCTGGCCAATGGCGGATACGACACAAGGCCGGCCCGCCGCAAACTCAGCGTGATGACTGTCCATAACCCTTGCCCGCCCGGCTGCCTAGGAACTCCGGGCCCGTTCGTAGTGGCGGCGGGCCTTCATCCGGTTGCCGCACACGGCCATCGAGCACCACCGGGCGGTGCCCGCCTTGCTGCGGTCGATCAGGAACAACTGGCATTCGCCGTTGGCGCACGGGCGCAGCCGCCCGGGACTGTTCTTGGCCAGCGCGTCCCAGGCCAGCACGGCGCGGACGGCCAGTTCGCGGTCCGGGGCGGCCCGGAGGTGCCAGCTGACCTGGCCGCCGTCCAGGGCCGGGACGCGGGCCGCGCCGTGCAGCACGGGCGCCAGCACGTCCGGCGGCTCGGCACCGCGGACGACCGCCTGCAGCGCGGCGCGGACCTTCCGCACCTGGCGCAGTTCCGCCTCGGTGCCCAGCCCGCCCAGGCTGGCCAGCCAGGTGCGGGCCGGGCCGGGGTCAGCCAGGTCGTCGGTGGGCACGCCGTCCACGACGGGCGTGCTGTTGAGCAGCGCGAGCAGGAAATCGGCATCGGCGACCGGGTCTGCCATTCACATCTCCCTAACCGTCATCATGCACTTGACAGGTTACGCGATCCGGTGCTTGACTGCCACCACTAACCAGTGAAATTAAGTAGGAAGGTTAGACAATGCCAACCGGGACGACCACCATCCACTACCGCTACGCCACCGTCCGCGGCCAGCGGCTGTTCTACCGCGAGGCCGGGCCGCGCGACGCGCCCGCCGTGGTGCTGCTGCACGGCTTCCCGGCCAGCTCGTTCATGTTCCGGGAGCTGATCCCGCGGCTGGCCGGCCGCTGTCGCGTGATCGCCCCGGACCACCTCGGCTTCGGCCTGTCCGACGCGCCGCCGGTGACTGAGTTCAGCTACACGTTCGACGCGCTGACCGAGCTGACCGCCGGCCTGCTGGCCCAGCTCGGGGTGACCCGGTACGCGATGTACGTGCACGACTACGGCGCACCGATCGGCTGGCGGCTCGCCCTCCGCGACCCCGCGGCCATCTCGGCCATCATCAGCCAGAACGGCAACGGCTACGAGGCCGGGTTCGTGGCGGACTTCTGGAAGCCGGTGCGGGACTACTGGCAGCAGCGCAGCCCGGAGAGCGAGGCGCCGGTCCGCCAGGCACTCACCCTGGACTCGATCAAGTGGCAGTACCTGACCGGGGTGCCGGACGAGAGCGTGGTCAGCCCGGACACCTGGCACCACGACTATGACCTGGTCTCCCGGCCGGGCAACGACCTGATCCAGCTGGCCCTGTTCGCCGACTACGCCACCAACCTGCCGCTGTACCCGAAGCTGCACGCCTACCTGCGGGAGAGCCGGGTGCCGGTGCTGGCCGTATGGGGCCGCAACGACGAGATCTTCGGCCCGGATGGAGCGCTCGCGTTCGCCGACGACGCGCCCGGCGCCGAGATCCACCTGCTCGACGGCGGCCACTTCCTGCTGGAGAACCAGCTCGACGCCGTCGCCCAGCACATCGACCGCTTCCTGGAAAGGACGCTGGCATGACCGGGGCGCTGCAGGACCAGTCCGTGCTCGTCATCGGGCGTGGCGGCGGGCTGGCCCAGGCGATCAGCCTGGCCGCCCGGGACGCCGGTGCCCAGGTCGTCGCGGCCGGCCGGAACCAGGCCGGGCTCGACGCCGTGTACGGCGGCGAACCCGGTATCGGCACCGAGGCCGTCGACCTGACCGACGAGGCTTCCATCGCCGCGCTCGGCAAGCGGCTCGGCACGGTCGGGCACGTCGTCTCGACCGCGTCCGCCCGGGCCCGCGGCCGGATCGCTGACCTGGACCGGGACAAAGTCCGGCTGTCCTTCGACACCAAGGTGACCGGCCCGCTCATGCTGGCCAAGCACCTGGCGCCACGGATGGCCGATGGCGGGTCGATCACCCTGTTCTCCGGGGCCGCCGCCACCAAGATCACAGCCGGCACGCTGGCCGTGGCCATCACCAACGCCGCCGCCGACACGCTGGCCCGGTCGCTGGCCCTGGAACTCGCGCCGATCCGGGTGAACGCCATCTCTCCCGGCGTCATCGACACCAGCGCCTGGGACGGCCTGGGCGAGCATGGCAAGGCCGACTACTTCGCCGAGATGCGGGCGCGCAACCCAGTCCGGCGCATCGGCACCCCGGCCGACATCGCCCAGGCCGTGCTGTTCGCCATGACCAGTACGTTCCTCACCGGCCAGACGCTGCACATCGACGGCGGCGAACCGCTGACCTGACGCCCCCGACCTGACCACGGCCGCGAGCCGCCGACCTGAGAGGATACGATCATGGGCTTGTCCTGGCAGCAGGGGCCGCTGGCCCCCGGCACCATCGGCCGGTTCCTGGTTCCCGAGCCGCTTCCCGAGCGGATGCTGTTCGCCGAGCCGCTGCGCCGCCGGATGCGGGTGAAGTTCGGTGGCGCGTGGATCGCCGACAGCGAGGATGTCGTGCTGCTGCACGAACCGGGCCGCTACCCGGTGGCCTACTTCCCGTTCAGCGACATCTTCCCGGACGTGCTGCGGTCCAGCGACTACACCACCGCGCACCGCGACCTGGGCGAGATGTCCTGGTACGCGGTCCGCGCCGGGGCGCACAGCAAGCCGCGCGCGGCGTGGGAGCACACCGGGCTGCCGGGCCATGCCAGCATGCTGAAGGAGCGGGTCGCGTTCGCGTGGCGGGCGATGGACGCGTTCTACGAAGAAGACGAGCGGATCGTCGGGCACGCCGCGGACGCGTACCACCGGATCGACATCCGGCAGACCAGCCGCCACCTCGTGGTGCGCCGGGGTGACCAGGTTGTGGCCGACACCACCCGGCCGCTCGCGCTGTACGAATCCGGCTTCGCGCCGCGCTGGTACGTGCCGCGTGCCGACGTTGACGAGGCCGCGCTGACCCCAGCCCAAGGCCAGACGTTCTGCCCCTACAAGGGCCTGTGCAGCTACTTCGACATCGGCGGCGCGGCCAAGGCGGCCTGGTCCTACCCGGACGCCTATACCGAGGTCCGGCGCATCTCCGGCTGCCTCTCGTTCGAGCCCGACCTGGTCGAGGTGACCCTGGACGGCGCCCGGCTGCGGCTGGAACCCGGCCAGACCGTCATCCCGCACGGCGTGGACCGCGACCTCACCACCGACGAGATCGCCCCCCGGTCATGACCAGTGCCCCGGTGCTGCTGTCGGTCAACGTCGGGCTGCCGAAAGACGTGGCCTGGCAGGGCAAGACCGTGCACACCGGGATCTGGAAGAGCCCGGTCGAAGGGCCGGTGCAGGCCCGCCGCCGCAACCTGGACGGCGACGGCCAGGGCGACCGCAGCGGCCACGGCGGTGAGCAGCGCGCCGTGATGGTGTACCAGATCCAGTCCTACCAGCACTGGCAGCAGCACTTCGGCCGGCCCGACTTCAGCTACGGGCAGTTCGGCGAGAACCTCACCGTGGACGGCCTGCCCGACAACCAGGTGTGCATCGGCGACCGGTACCGCATCGGTGCGGCCGAGTTCGAAGTCACCCAGCCCCGGGTCACCTGCTACCGGGTCGGCCTGCGCCTCGGCCAGCCCGAGATGCCCGCCCTGCTGGTCAGCCACCACCGCCCCGGCTTCTACATGCGGGTCATCCAGGAAGGGCCGATCGAGGCCGGCCAGCCGATCGTCAAGACCAGAACCGGCCCGCACGCGCTCACCGTGGCCGACATCGACGCCCTGCTCTACCTGCCGCACCGGGATGAGGCCAAGCTGCGGCAGGCGGTGCAGATCCCCGCGCTCAGCCCGGGCTGGCAGCAGTCCTTCCAAGACCTGCTGGCCGCCGAAGCGGGCGCCGGGCCCGGCGCCGCGCCGCCGCCGGGCACCGAGCCGGCCCCGCCGCCCCCGCCCGCCTGGCCCGGGTTCCGCCCGCTGCGGGTGGCCCGGGTGGTCCGGGAGACCGCGGTGGTGTCCTCGATCTACCTGGCCGCCGTGGACGGCGCCGCGCTGCCGCCCGCGCGGCCTGGCCAGTACCTGACGCTGCGGGTCGGCGCGGCCGGCCAGCCCGCCCCGGTGCGCAGCTACTCGCTGTCCACCGTGCCGGACGCCGGCGGCTACCGGATCAGCGTCAAGCACGAGCCACACGGCGCCGCCAGCAGCTACCTGACCGGCAAGCTGCGCCCGGGCGCAGTGCTGGATGTGGCCGCGCCGCGCGGCGACTTCGTGCTCGACGACAGCCCGGAGCCGGTGCTGCTCATCTCGGCCGGCATCGGCGTCACCCCGGTGCTGGCCATGCTGCACCAGCTCGCGGCCGGCCCGGGCACCCGCGAGGCGTGGTGGCTGTACGGCGCCCGCCTGCCGCCGGAGCAGCCGCTGGCCGCCGAGGCGCACGCCCTGCTCGCCGCCCTCCCGCACGCCCACGAGCACGTCTTCTACAGTCAAGCCCAAACCCCCGATATTGAACGCCAGCCCGGGGCCAGTGCCTGGCGGCTGACCAAAGACAAGCTGGCTGGTCTGGGCCTGCCGGCCCACGCGAGTGCCTACATCTGTGGCCCGGACTCGTTCATGGCCGACATGCGGCAGGCGCTCACCGCACTCGGCGTCGGCCCGGACCGGATTCACACCGAGCTGTTCGGCGCGCTGCCGTCGGTCAACCCGGGGCTGACCGGGCAGACCCGGCGGCCACCGCATCAGCCGCCCGGGCCGCGCGGCACCGGGCCGATGGTGACGTTCGCGCGCAGCGGCGTGGCCACCCCGTTCGGCACGGCCTGGCCCAGCGTGCTCGACCTGGCCGACGCCTGCGACGTGCCCACCCGGTGGAGCTGCCGGACCGGGGTCTGCCATACCTGCGTGACGCCGCTGCTGTCTGGCCAGGTGAATTACCGCCCGGACCCGCTCGAACCGCCCGCCGACGGCCAGGTGCTGATCTGCTGTGCCCAGCCGGCCACCGATCTCGTCCTGGACATGTAGGGCACCACGCCTATCGGCTACGCCTGATATTCGTCGTCGGTAACCTGCTCCGCCCACTCGGTGGTGCCGTCGGACACGGCCAGGTGAATCAGGAACGCGCCGGGCGCCGCGCCGTGCCAGTGCCACTCGCCGGGCGCCGCGGTGACCGAGTCGCCCGCCCTGATCTCCTCGCGCGGGCCGCCCCGGGACTGGACCAATCCCGCGCCCTCGGTAACGTGCAGCACCTGGCCGCCGGGATGCTGGTGCCAGGCGGTGCGCGCGCCTGGGGTGAACAGCACGCTGCGTACCTCGGTGTGTTCGGTCCCGCCGATCCGGTCCATCCACACGTCGCCGGTGAACCGTTCCGACGGCGCCCTGGCCGCTTCGGTTAACTTCCGGGAGATCTCCATGAGCGGCAAGCGTAGCCCGCTGCGGCGTACGCGTACCCTGGCAGTGGTCGTGCTTGCGCCCCTCACCAGGTAACTGGCGAGCACGACCCAACCGCCAGGGCGCCTCACTCGGAGGAGCGCGCCATGGCTCAGACCGTCCTCGCCGTCGCCGCGTCATCGTGGGCCGTGCTGATGGGCGTCGCCCCCGTCCTGCAGATCCGCCGCATGCTGCGCGAGCGGTCATCCCGCGACGTATCCATCGCGTATTTCGCCATCCTGCTGGTCGGCTTCCTGCTCTGGATCGGTTACGGGGCCGCCGCCGGGCTGCCCGCGCTGGTCATCCCGAACATCGTGGCCACGCTGGTCGGCACGGCGGTCATCGCCGTCGCGTTCCGGCTGCGCCGGTAACAGCGCCGCCACCGGCGCCCGGTCGGCTCACTGGGCCCGGTCTAACTGTCAGTGGTGTGCGCAACGATGAATCACGGGAGCCAGCTTCGTCTCCTAAGACATAACGGGGATCGACCGGCTGAGGAGATGTGATGTACGGGGTGATTGCGGTGGGCCTGGGGCTGGCCGCCGCGGCCATGTTCGGCGGGGCGTCGGTGCTGGAGATGCGCAGCACCAAGCAGGTGCCGGTGCGGCCGGCGCTGTCCCCGCGGCTGCTGGTCGACCTGGTGCGCCTGCCGCTGTTCCTGGCCGCCATCGGGGTCAACCTGGCCGGTGCCGCGCTGCAGGTCACGGCGCTGCACTTCGGGTCGCTCACCCTGGTCCAGCCGCTGCTGGTGCTGAGCTTGCTGTTCGCCGTGGTGATCGCGGCGGCGTCGGTGCGGCGCGAGCCGCCGGATGCGGTGCTGCTGGCCGGGGTGACCTGCTGCGCGGTGGGCATCGCCGGTTTCCTGATGGTGGCCCGGCCGCACGGTGGGTCTGCCATGGCCGGCCCGGCGGCCGCGCTGCCGCTGGCCGCTGGGCTGGCGGCGGTGCTGGCCGGCTGCCTGGCCGCGGCCCGGTGGGGGCCGCGGGCGGTGCGCCCGCTGTGGCTGGCGCTCGGCTGTGGCGCGGACTTCGGGGTGAACGCGCTGCTGCTGAAGATCGTGCCGGGCACGCTGCCCGCCGGGTTCGCCGACCCGGCGCGGCAATGGCCGCTGTTCCTGATGGTCGTGGTCACCCCGGTCGGCTTCCTGCTGAACCAGAACGCGTTCCAGTCCGGCACGCTGATCGCCCCGGTGCTGGCCGTGATCACTACCGCCGACCCGCTGGTGGCCATGGCGGCCGGCGCCGCGTTCCTGCACGAGAAGATCGCGCTCAGCCCGCTGGCCCTGGCCGCCGAAGGCTGCGCCCTGGCCGTCATGATCGCCGGGATCATCGCGCTGGCGCACCGCGCCCCGCAGGCGGCCGCCCAGCGCCGCGCCGACTGCTGGCAGCTCAGCCCGGCTGGCTGACCAGCTGGTCAAGCCGGTCCAGCGTCTGGTGCATGCCATCGATCCAGATGTTGCCGTAGTCGATATCCACTCGCTGGTCTTCGGGTACCTGGGAACAGTCGAAGATCTCGGTCACGACGGTGGCATTCGGGCCATCGGGGGTCAGCTCGAACGACCACCGCTGTCCCCAGCGCGCCGGGCGCTCCGCTCCTGGCTCAGCGTTGGGGTGGCCGCGCCCCGCTTCTGGTTCCCAGCCGATCCGGCGGTCCGGCTGGTATTCGACGACGTGGTTGATCATCTCGTACTGGCCGAGTTCGTCGAAGTACATCTTCATCACGAAGACGTCCCCCACGCCGGAAATCGTGTGGCCGGTCACCAGCCCCTGCACCATGCCTGAACCGTCGAACTCGCGGTGCCTGCCCGGGTCGGCCAGGATCGGGAAGATCACGCTCGCCGGTGCGCCGATCCGCCGCGATACCGAGATGGGCTGGTACTCACTCCCGGCCATGAGTTAGCCGGGCTTGGATCCGGCTAGGTAGGTGACCCGGCGGGCGATGTTGACGGCGTGGTCGCCGAGCCGCTCGTAGCACCGGGCCACCATGGTCATCTCCATGATGACTGGCAGCGCCATCTGCCCGGCGGCCAGTTCGGCGGTCAGGCTGATGTGCAGTTCGTCCATCTCGTCGTCCTTCTCGTCCAGCACCGCGGCCACCGAGTGGTCGCGCTGGTACCAGGAATCCGCGGCCTGGCGCCACATGCCGGAGGCCAGTTCGCCCATCCGCTCGATCAGGCCGTGGGTGCGCGGCGACAGATCCTGGCCGAGCAGGTGACTGCCCGCGCCGGCGATCTGCACCACCAGGTCGTGCGACCGCTCCAGTTCCGGCACGATGCGCAGTACCGAGAGCAGGAAACGCAGGTCGATCGCGGCTGGCGACTGGAGCAGGATCAGCCGGTTGGCCAGACCCTCGATCTCCAGGTAGAGCGCGTCAATCGCCTGCTCGCGTTCGACCAGTACCTGGGCCGCCTCTTTGCTGCCGGTCAGTAGGGCCTGCGTCGCGACCGGCAGGTCCTCGGCGACCATGCCGAACAGTTCGATGACTTTGGCTTCGATGGCTTCTAGTTCGCGGTCAAACTCTTCCCGGCTGGCCACGGCCAGAGCCTATCGGGCGGGGGTTAACCAGGCCAGCGGTAAGCTCGCCAGCATGACGCGACGGCAGACCGGCGCCAGCATGCCCGCAGGCCAGGCCGGTGCCGTGCCGCAGAGTGACCGGTACGCCGCGGCGGCCCGCCTGGGTGGCGATGGCCAGCACACCCTGGCCGAGACGGAGCACGCGGTGGCCGAACGGCTGCGCGGGCTGCCCATCGACGTGGCCGCGATGGCGGTAGTGAGCAACATCTACCGCGCCGCCGGCGCGGTCCGGAACCACTTCGAGCGGACCGTGCTGCAGCCGTCCGATCTCACCTGGACCGCCTGGGTGGTGCTCTGGGTGGTGTGGATCTGGCGGGAGATCGAGACCCGGCACGTCGCGGCCGAAGCCGGCATCTCCAAGGGCACGCTGACCGGGGTGGCCAGCACGCTGGAGCGGCGCGGGCTGCTTACCCGGCGCGCCCATCCGGGCGACGCCCGCCGGGTGCTGCTGAAGCTGACCGACGCGGGCGCGGAACTGATGGACAAGCTGTTCCCCGAGTTCAACCGGGCCGAGCAGTTCGTCACCGCCGACCTGGACGACCAGGACAAGCTGATGCTGGCCCAGTCGCTGCGGGCCATCGTCCAGCACCTGGAGGGCACGGGCACCCTGGGAACCACCGGCAGCGAGCCGCCTGGACCGGCGCCCGCGCGCTGACCCCGGTAACGTTTGGCTCCAAACGTTACCGGGCGGAGGGCTGCTCATGACACCGTTGTCCAAAACCCCGCGGCTGCTCCTGGTGCTGAGCGAGAACTGGACCATGACCTCGCCGCGCGACCTGCGGGCGCTGGTCCGGATCGCGGCCGAGGCCGAGCAGGCCGGGATCGACGGGGTCATGCTCAGCGAGCACATCGTGCTGGGCCCGGCGGCCGGCGCGGCCGGGGTAATGGCCAACCCGCGGGAGTACGCGGTGCCCGGCAACCAGCCGCCGGACATGCCCTGGCCATCCTCGGTGGTGCTGCTGTCCGCGATCGCGGCCGCGACCGAGCGGCTGCGTCTGATCGCCGGGGCGATCATCGCGCCGCTCCGGCACCCGCTGCTGCTGGCCAAGGAACTCGGCACGCTGGACCTGCTGTCCGAGGGCAGGCTGGTGGTCATCCCCACGGTCAGCTGGCATCAGGACGAGTACGCGGCGCTGGGCGTGCCGTTCCACCAGCGCGGCGCCATCCTGGACGAGCAGCTCGACGTGCTGGCCCGGTGCTGGCAGCCGGGACCGGTGAGCTACCACGGCCAGCACTACTCGATCGGTGAGGTGTGGCTGGAACCGCGCCCGTTCCGCCCGGCCGGGCCGCCGCTGTGGTTCGGCGGCCAGCGGATGCACCCGGCCCTGCTGCGCCGGCTGGTCCGCTGGGGGAGCGGGTTCAACCCGCTCGGCGCGCCGTCCGCGGCCGACCTGGCCGCGCTGCGCGACGGGCTGCGCGCGGCCGGCCGCGACCTGGCCGAACTGGAACTGGTCGGCGGTATCCGCGGCCGGTTCCCCGGCCCGGACATGCTGGCCGACCTGGACGAGGCGCTCAGCGACCTGCCCGGTCAACTGGCCGCCGGGTTCGGCACGATCTGCTTCAAGCCGTCCATGTACCTCGACGACGCACGGGACATCGGCCCGTTCTGCCGGAAGCTGGTCGCACGGGTGGGGGAGATGACGTCATGAGCGGGAGGGGCGGGCCGGGTCATGATCGTGACCGGGGCGGGCAGCGGGATCGGCGCGGCCGTCGCGGAGCGGGCCACGGCGGACGGCTGGCAGGTGACGATTTGCGGCCGCCGCCCCGGCCCGCTGGCCGAGGTGGCCGCGCGCACCGGCGCCCGCCCAGTGACCGCCGACGTCACCGATCCGGCCGCGGTCCAGGGGCTGGTGGACGGCACCGTCGCCGAGCACGGCCGGCTCGATTGCGTGGTGGCCAACGCCGGGGTGATGCGCAGCGGCAGCGTGGCCGACCTCGACCCGGCCGATTGGGAACTGAGCCTGCGGACCAACCTGACCGCGCCGTACCTGCTGGCCCGGGCCGCCCTGCCGTACCTGCTGGGGAGGGCGGAGCCGGGCGCGGGGACGGCGAGCCGGGCGGCGGGCGGCTCGCTGGTCGCGGTGGCCTCGATCGCCGCGCTGCGCGCGTCCAGTTCGGCGGCGGCCTACGCGGTGAGCAAAGCCGGCCTGGTCATGCTCACCCAGAGCCTGGCCGCCGACTTCGGCCCGGCCGGGCTGCGCGCCAACGTGGTCTGCCCCGGCTGGGTGCGCACCGAGATGGCCGACCAGGAGATGACCGAGTTCGGCGCGCCGCACGGCCTGGACCGGGACACCGCCTACCGCGAGGTGACCCGGCTGGTTCCGCAGCGCCGCCCGGCCGAGCCGGCCGAGATCGCCGCCGCCATCACCTGGCTGGCCGGGCCGGACGCCTCCTACGTCAACGGGGCCTGCCTGGTCGTGGACGGTGGCACGGTGCTGATCGACCCGGGCACGGTCGGCCTGGACTTCTCGGTCACGCCCCGGACCCCGCCCGGCTGACCGCCCTGACCACCCCCTGACCAGCGCGCCATCCGCCCGCAGGCGTTAAGAAAGTTCGGTCCGAGGTCGTGACTTGCGCGGCCTGACCAGATATTGTTCGGTACCAATCGTTCGGGACCAAACAACAATCTCTTCGCTGGAACCGCCCGACGGCCAGGAGGTGCAGGTCCATGGCGCACACAACCAATTCCCCGCCGCAGCAGCTCGGCGGCAAGCGCAAGCTCACCCTGCTGGACGCGGTGGCCCAGTCGGTCGGCTTCATGGGCCCGGTGTTCTCGATCGCGTTCCTGGTCCCGCTGCTGGTCGGGCTCAACGCGTCCGGCAAGGGCGCCGGGGTGGCCGCGCCGCTGGCCGTGCTGCTGGCCGCGATCGGGGTGCTCGCGCTGGGCTGGATCGTGGCCCAGTACGCCAAGCGCATCCATGCGGCCGGCTCGCTGTATGACTACGTCACCGACGGGCTGGGCGGCCGGACCGGCGCCGCCGCCGGGCTGCTCTACTACGTCGGCATCCTGGTCCTCGGCGCCGGGCTGCTGGTCATGATCGGCGGCACCATCCACGACACTCTGGAGGCCGAGTTCAACATCACCCCGCTGCCCAAGCTGGCCTGGATGCTGATCGTGTTCGTGCTGGTAGCCGGCGTGCTGTTCTTCGGCGTGGCGCTGTCCACCCGGGCCCAGCTGGTGCTGGCGCTGATCTCGATCACCGTGGTGCTGGTGTTCTTCATCCACGTCATCATCAGCGTCGGCGGGAACAACGACGTGGCTAAGGCGTTCTAGCCGTCCTCGTCGCCGCAGGGCCTGGGCGGGGTGCTGTTCGGCGTGCTGTACGGCGTGCTGCTGTTCACCGGGTTCGAGACCGCGGCCAACCTGGGCGAGGAGACCGCGCACCCGAAGCGGGACATCCCGCGCGCCGTGCTCATCGCCGTGCTGGCCATCGCCGGCTACTACGTGGTCGGCGCGTACGCCCAGGTGGCCGGCTTCCACTTCAGCCTGGCCGCGCTGGGCAAGAACGCCAGCGCCCCGCTGTTCGGGCTGGCCTGCCCGTCGAGCGGCGGCGGATTCGGTTCGGTCGCCATCCGGCGGCTGGTCGAGCTGGTCGTGCTGTTCGACATGCTGGCCGTGCTGATCGGCTGCGCGGTGGCCGGGTCGCGCGGCTTCTTCGCCATGGGCCGGGATCACCGGCTGCCCCGGGTGCTGGGCCGGGTGTCCCGCCGCGGCACCCCGCTCACCGCGAGCGTCTTCGTGCTCGCGCTGTACCTGGTCGTGGTGGCCGCCACCCAGTGGTGGACCGGGCTGTTCGCGCAGAACGGGCTGCCGCACTACGTGGCCATGTTCTCCTGGTTCTCCACCCTGGGCAGCTTCGCGCTGGCCTGCATCTACCTGCTGATGTCGGTGGGCGCGGTGCGCGGCCTGGCCGACCACCCGCGGCGCTGGGCGGTGCTGCTGGCCGCGGCGGTCGGCGTGCTGGTCACCGCGGCCGCCATCTACGGCTCGGTGTACGAGGTCAAGGCGCCGATCATCTGGGCGGCGTACGCCGGCATCGGCATCCTGGTGCTCGGTTTCGTGCTCACCCTGGTGTTCCCCGGCCGGGCCCCGGCCACGTCCAGCTTCGACGACCTGGCCGCGGCCGAGCGCGGCCCGCAGAAGGCCTGACCGTGCGGGTCCTGTTCGTCAAGCAGGACCACGTGTCGCCGGCCGGCCCGGTCGCGGAAGCGTTCGCCGATCTCGGCTACGACGTGGCCGACCTGCTGGTGGTGCCGCCGGAGCGGTTCGCCACCCCGGACGTCACGGTGGCGTTCCCCGATCCGGCCGCGTTCGACGCGATCGTGCCGATGGGCGCGCCGTGGTCGGTGTACGACGAGGCGCGGATCGGGTCCTGGGTCGGCGCGGAACTCGCGTTCCTGCGCCGCGCGGCGGCGGCCGGGGTCCCGGTGCTCGGCATCTGCTTCGGCGGGCAGGCGCTGGCCGCCGCGCACGGCGGCCGGGTGGAGCGCGCGGCCGGGCCGGAGATCGGCTGGCGGCTGCTGGACACCGACCAGCCCGGGCTGATCGAGCCCGGACCGTGGTTCCAGTGGCATCTGGACCGCTGGCGGCTACCCGCCGGGGTCCGCGCGCTGGCCCGGACCCAGCTCGCCGAACAGGCGTTCATCATTGGCAGGTCTCTGGGTGTGCAGTTCCACCCGGAGATGACGCCGTGCACGCTGGCCGGCTGGCTGGATAACGGCGGGACAGCTCAGCTCGCCGAGCACGGCCTGGATGCGGAGCGGCTGCTGGATCAGACCCGGCGGCTGGCGGTGGCCTCAGCCGGCCGGGCCCGCGCCCTGGTGCACCGGTTCACCGAGCAGGTTGCCACCCGCCCGCCGGCCGGCTGAACCAGAGGTGGATCTGGCCGGTGCCGACGGAGTTCTCGTAGTCGCTGTACGCCCCGGCGGCGGCGGTGCACCGGTCTTCACCCAGCGCGCCCGCCATCATCAGGTAGTGCGCGAACCGGGCCTCCGGCTTGAAGCGCAGGAACTCCGGCATGGTGTCCAGCACCTGGGCGTGGTCACCCTTGCCGAACCAGCCGATCCGCTCCCGGTCGGCCTGGCACGCCTCCGGGGTGAAGATGTGCTCGGCCCCGGCCGCCTCGTGCTCGCGGAGCTGGCGCAGCGGCCAGAACGTGTGGCTCAGCGCGCCCGACGCGATCAGCACCACCTTCCGGTCGGTGGCGGCGATGGCGGTGCCGAGCGCCCGGCCGGCCCGCAGGTGATCCTCGGTATCACCGGTCTGGCAGGTGCTCAGCGATACCCAGCGCTTGTCCGGCCGCCCCCGCCCCAGGTAGTGCCACAGGTTGACGGTCGCGTACATGACCGGCAGGTACGGGTCGTCGATGGCGGTGATCCAGGTCTGCCGCGCGCCGGCCTGGCCGCGGTCGCGTGGGCCAGTTCCGGGTCGCCGGCAAGTCGTACGGGATCCGGCACATACCCCGGGGCAGTTCCTCCGAGGTGAACAGCCCGGCCCGGCGGTCCTGCGCGGAGATCACGTACTCGACCGTGGTGGCCCAGTGCGAGTCGAGCACCACCACGGTGTCGTAGTCGAGCCGGTCGAACACCTCGGCGCGGAGCCGCCGCAGCCCGGCGACCAGCGACGTGTCCTGGCCGTGGTTGAGCTCGCGGCGCTCGCTCTCGGGCAGCATGATCGTGGGTACGTGGGCCAGCAGGCCCGCTCCGACCACCTCACCCATGACCGCCGCCTTCCTGGCTCCGCGACGGATGCCAAGTGTAGCCAAACGTTTGGTTCCAAACGATATGCACCGGGCCGGTGCTGGTCAAGGGCTCGCGGGTGTTGCCGGGGCGAGCCTGCCCACGTATTGTTCGTTCCCAAACGATGCAGGAGGACGCCGTGGCCGACCAGCACCAGGCGCCGGACGAAGTGCTCGCCTCGCTGCGGGATCAGGGTATCGACGTCGTCCGGGTGTGCTACTCCGACATGATCGGCGTGGACCGCGGCCGGGACGTGCTCATCGACGAGCTGCCCGCCGCCCTCGACCATGGCCTGCCGTTCTGCCGCGCGATCTTCCACACCAGCCCGCAGGGCGACGTGGTCCCGGTGGCCGGCGGCCTGGACGCGGGCCTGCCCGACGTGCTGGTCCGGCCGGACCTGGCCACGGTCGCCGCGCTGCCCTGGGAACCGGGCACGGCCTGGGCGCTGGGCGACGTGACCACCCCGGACGGCGACCCGCACCCGGAGTCGCCGCGCGCGGTGCTGCGCCAGGCCGGGGCGCTGCTGGCCGGGCATGGCATCCAGGTGGTGGTCGGACCCGAGCTGGAGTACTTCCTGCTGGAAGCGGACGACAGCGAACGGGGCTGGCGGCGGTACGCGGACGCGCCCGGCAACGTGTACGTGGTCGGGGCCAAGGGCGACCCGCGCCGCCACCTGATCCGCACGCTGCGCGCGCTGCGCGACGCCGGCCTGGCGGTGACCGCGGCCAACCACGAGTTCTGCGGCGGCCAGTTCGAGATCAACCTGACCCACTCGGCCGCGCTGGACGCGGCCGACCGCTCGTTCCGCCTCAAGTCGGCCATCCAGGAGATCGCCCGGCTGGACGGGCTGATGGCCACGTTCATGGCCAAGCCGTTCAACAACGAGGGCGGGTCCGGCTTCCACCTGCATGTCTCGCTGGCCGACGAGGCTGGCCGCAACGTGTTCGGCGACCCGGGCGGCGAGCACGGCCTGTCCAAGACCGGGCGGCAGGCCATCGCCGGCGTGCTGGCCCACGCGGGGGCGCTGGCCGCGCTGCTGAACCCGACGATCAACTCGTACAAGCGGTTCGGCCCGGACACGCTGGCGCCGTGGCTGATCGACTGGGGCCTGGACAACCGCAGCGCGCTGGTGCGCATCCCGCCGGAGCGCGGCGAAGGGGCACGGATGGAGGTCCGGCTGGGCGACGCCACCGCCAACCCGTACCTGGCCATCGCGGCCACGCTGGCCGCGGTGTACCTGGGCATCCGGGACGCGCTGGAACCGCCGCCGGCGCTGGAGGGGTACGGCTACGACCCGGCCAGGTCCCGGCTGCTGCCGCAACGGCTGCCGGACGCGCTGGACGCCCTGGAAGCCGACGGCGACCTGCGCGGCGCGCTCGGCGAAGAGTTCTGCCGGTCCTTCCTCAGTTACAAGCGGAACGAGGTCGAGCGGTTCGAGCGGCACGTCACCGACTGGGAGTTCACCGAGTATGCGTACCACCTGTAACGACCTGTCCGACCCCGGCCTGTTCGCGGCCGGGCCGCCGTGGGCGGTCTTCGACGAGCTGCGCCGGGACACGCCGTGTCACTGGAACCCGGAGCCCGCCCCGAACCACGGCTTCTGGTCGGTTACCCGGCACGGTGACATCTGTGCGGTGGCCAAGGACGAGGACACGTTCTCCGCCGAGGTGGGCGCGGTCAACCTGGAGGAGCTTGACGCCGGCCAGCTGGAGATCCGCAGGTCGATGCTGGAGACCGACGGCGTGCGGCACCGGGCGCTGCGCCGCCTGCTGCAGCGTGACTTCAACGCCCGCTCACTGGCCGGGTACGAGACGTTCCTGCGCGGGCTGACCGCCCGCACGCTGGACGCCGCGCTGGCCAAGCGGGAGTTCGACTTCGTCGCCGAGGTGAGCGCCGACTTCCCGATCCGGGTGCTGGTCCAGCTGCTCGGCATCGAGGACGGGCACGCGGGCCAGCTCATCGCGTGGGGCAACCGGATGATCGGCAACACCGACCCGGACGAGGCCGACGCGCTGCTCGGCACGCCGGAGAGCGAGCAGTACCGGAACCTGCCGTTCCGCTCGCCGGCCGCGCTGGAGGTATTCGCCTACGGCGACGAGCTGGCCCGGCAGCGCCGTGGCGGTGACGGCGAGGACCTGGTGTCCAAGCTCGTCAACCGGGTGCCCAGCGACGGCCTGCCGCTGTCCGAGCGGGACTTCCACAACTACTTCCTGCTGCTGATCGTGGCGGGCAATGAGACCACCCGGCACACCATCACCAGCACCATGCAGGCGCTGATCGAGCACCCGGAGGCGTGGGCGCTGCTCAAGGACCAGCCGGGGCTGCTGCCCGGCGCGGTGGAGGAGTTCCTCCGCTGGGCGTCGCCGGTCTACCACTTCCGGCGCACCGCCACCCGAGACACCGAACTGCACGGCCAGCCCATCCGGGCCGGGGACAAGGTCGTGCTGTGGTGGGCGTCCGGGAACCGGGACGAGGCCGTTTTCGCTGATCCCTACCGCTTCGATGTCAGGCGCGACGCCAGCCAGCAGATGGCGTTCGGTAAAGGTGGCCCGCACCTGTGCATGGGCAGCCAGCTCGCCCGGATGGAGGTGCGGGTCATGTTCGAGGAGATCCTGGCCCGGGTGGACAGCGTGGCCGGGCTGGGGGAGCCGCGCCGGGTGCGGAGCAACTTCGTGAACGGGATCAAGAGCTATCCAGTGCGGATGCTCGGCGTCCCTAGCCCGCCCAGAGCGTGCGGCCGCCGTTCCAGACCACGCCGACCTGGCGGTAGTAGCCGCCGATGACCTCGCGCACCGGCAGCGCCTCGGCCAGTTCCTCGGCGGGCGAGGGCAGCAGGGTGAGCTCGTCCACGTCGGCCGCGAACGTCAGGCCGGCCGCGAACTCGGCCGCGCCGGACTCGATCAGCTCGGCGGTCGCGTCGCCGTGGCCGTCGATCGCGGGCAGCCAGCGGTGGTGCGCCATCGGGTGGCCGTTGACGAAGCCGTTCGTCTCGCTCGGCTCGCGCAGCGTGATCACGGCCTGGGCCAGCCGACGGTCGGCGGCGGCCAGCGTCGCGCCGAACCGGCCGCCCGGGGCCAGTTGCGGCGCCGCCTGCGGCAGCGGGTGCGGCCGGGTCAGGTGGATCGAGCCGAGCTTCTTCGGGTAGCCCTGGTGGATGCCGCGCAGCAGGGCGAAGTCCTTGTCCACCCAGATGAACGCGCAGCGCGAGTAGGTCCGGCCGCCGAACTCGCAGCGGACCACGGCGAACGCCTCCTTGTACTGGGCCCGCACCGGGTCCAGCAGTTCGCCCCGGGACGCGCCGCAGGACTGCCAGTCGGCCCAGATCAGCGCGACCGCGCCGGGGTCCTCCTGGGCGGGCTGGAGTGGCGGCGGGAGCAGTGCAGCCACGTTACCCGGGTCGGTCCGGTACTCGACCGTGAGCAGGTCGCCGGAGTAGTACCAGGGTGGCGGCGGGAGCAGGCTGGCCTGCCCGGTGGCGGTCCGCGGGTAGAAGAACCCACGGAGTTCCTGGCTGGTCATGGCACGGCGCTGGTATGGCGGCCTCCCAAGACGTTAGGATCCAAACGATATGGTGGGCGGGGGAACGGGTGCAAGGAGGCGGGACATGACGCGCACGGCGGCCAGCACCGGCCAGGTGGGGGAGCACACGGCCGTGGTGGCCGGGGTGGCGGTGGACACCCGGCACTGGATCGGCGGGCAGCGGGTGGCCTCGCCGGCCACGTTCGCCGACATCTCGCCGATCGGCGAGACCGAGATCGCCCAGGTGGCCAGCGGCCAGGCGGGCGACGCGGGCGCGGCGGTCAGCGCGGCCGCCGGCGCCTTCCCGGCCTGGCGCGCGACGCCGCCCGCCGAGCGGGCCGCCATCCTGCACGCGGTCGCCGACGGCATGCAGGCCCGGGTGGACGAACTGGCCCAGGTGGAGACCACGGACAACGGCTCGCTGCTCCGCTCGCACCGGCGCGGGGTGATGCCCCGGGTGGCGGCCAACTTCCGGTTCTTCGCCGACCACCTGCTCCGGCTCGGCCACGACGACTTCCAGACCCGGGGGCACCGCAACCACGTGTCCTGGGATCCGGCCGGGGTGACCGCGGTGATCACCCCGTGGAACGCGCCGCTCATGCTGGCCACCTGGCGGGTCGCCCCGGCGCTGGCGGCCGGCAACACGGTCGTGCTGAAGCCGCCGGAGTGGGCCCCGCTGACCGCGTCGCTGCTGGCCGACATCGCGGCGGACGCCGGGCTGCCTGCCGGGGTGCTGAACGTCGTGCAAGGGCTGGGCGCCGAGGCGGGCGCGCCGCTGGCCGCCGACCCCCGGGTGCGCCGGATCAGCTTCACCGGGTCGGTGCGCACTGCACGGTCGATCGGCGCGGCCGCGGCGGCCAACATCACCCCGGTCTCCTTCGAGCTGGGCGGCAAGTCGCCGCTGATCGTGCTGGACGACGCCGACCTCGACCTGGCCGCCAGCCTGGCCGTGGAGCAGTTCGACAACGCGGGCCAGGTCTGCCTGGCCGCGGTGCGCATCCTGGTCCAGGACCGGATCGCGGATGCGTTCCTGGACCGGTTCCTCAGTGCGGCGCGGGCTATCCGCCAGGGCGACCCGCGCGACGAGGCGACCGGCATCGGCCCGCTCATCTCCCGGCCGCACTTCGACCGGGTAGCCGGTTTCGTCGAGCGGGCGCTGGCGGCGGGCGCAAGTCCTCTGCTGGGCGGTGGGCCCAACCGGGATCTGGGCGGGCTGTACTTCGCGCCGACCGTGCTGACCGGCGCGGCTGAGGGCAGCGAGATCCTCTGCGAGGAGGTGTTCGGCCCGGTGCTCACCGTGCAGACGTTCCGCACCGAGGACGAGGGCGTCGCGCTGGCCAACAACACCCGCTACGGCCTGGCCGCGACGCTGGTCACCGGTGACCCGGAGCGGGCTGATCGGGTCAGCGGCCGGCTGTCGGCCGGCACCGTGTGGGTGAACTGCTTCTTCGTCCGGGACCTGGCCGCGCCGTTCGGCGGGAACGGGCGCAGCGGCATCGGCCGGGAGGGCGGTACCTGGTCCTTCGACTTCTACTGCGACGTGAAGAACACCTGTACCGCGCCGGCCGGCTGGACCACCGGCCCGCTGGGCAGGACGGACGGCCAGCGGCGGGCTGGCGGGGGGAGCCTCGTGACCGCGTTGACGACACACCAGCGGCGGATCCTGCTCGACGGCGTGGTCACCGAGGTGCTGCTGGACGGCGACGAGCTAATGGCCGGGGATGGCCGGCGGGTGCCCGCCGAGCAGGCCCAGCATCTGCCGCCGGTGCAGCCCAGCAAGATCATCGCGGTGCATCTCAACCACCGCAGCCGGGTGGAGGAGTTCCAGGTCACGCTGCCCCCGGCGCCGACCTACTTCCACAAGCCGACCACCTCGCTGAACTCCCATCGTGGTGCGGTGGTCCGGCCCGCTGGCTGCCAGTGGCTGAACTACGAGGGCGAGATCGCCATCGTGATCGGCCGTACCTGCCGCAACATCGCGCCCGCCGACGCGGCCGGCTACATCGCCGGGTACACCATCGCCAACGACTTCGGCCTGCACGACTTCCGGGACACCGACGCCGGGTCGATGCTCCGGGTCAAGGGCGCGGACACGCTCTGCCCGCTCGGCCCCGGCCTGGTCTCTGGCTGGGACTTCCCGGGCAAGAGCCTGCGCACCTACGTCAACGGCCGGCTGGCCCAGGACGGCTCGACCGACGAGATGGCCTGGGACATGCACTATCTGGTGGCCGACATCGCCCGGCTGATCACCCTGCTGCCCGGCGACGTGCTGCTGTCCGGGACGCCGGCCAACTCACGCCCGGTGCGGCCCGGCGACGTGGTCGAGGTCGAGGCCGAGGGCCTGGGCCGCCTGGTCAATCACATCGTCGAGGGCCCGGCCGGGGTGCGCGGCGACGTCGGCGCCCAGCCCGCCGAGTCCGAGGAGGTGCGGTCCACCGCGCTCGGCGGCGACTGGGAGTTCCGCGGCATCCGCCCGCCGCGCCGGTCCTGACCCGCAGCCGCTGGGGGCACCGGGCCGCGGGCACACCATTGGCATGCTGGTGGGCGAGCACGGTGCACGGGCCTGAGACGCCGCGATCGCGGTCATCGCCGGCTGCATCGTCGTGTGGGCCTGGTCTCGGCCCGGCTGGAACGGCTGAATATCACGGCGCCGATCGCGTTCGTCGTGCTCGGGCCTGGCCGTCACGCACGGCCGCTGGCGCTGATCCACATCAGCCTGCACTCCTCCACCGTCCGCGAGATCGCCGAGCTGGCCCTCGCGGTGGTGTGCTGTTCACCGACGCGGCCCGGGTCAACCCACGGGCGGCCCGCGCCGATGCCGGGCTGCCTGGCCGCTTGCTGGGCATCGGGCTGCCGCTGACCATCGGGCTGGGTGCCGTGACGGCCATGCTCGCCAGCGGCGGTGACTGGTGGATCGCCGCGGTGATCGGCGCGATCGTGGCGCCCACCGACGCCGCACTCGGCGCCCAGATCCTGGAGGATAACCGGGTCCCGGGCCGGATCCGCCGGGTGCTCAACATCGAGAGCGGCCTCAACGACGGGATCGCCACGCCGTTCGTCAACCTGTTCCTGGCCAGCGCGGTCGCCCAGGAGATCGACCATTCCGCTCGCCCGGCCACCGCGCTGGCCAAGATCCCGATCGGCGTGGCCGTCGGCGCGGGCACCGGGCTGGCGGGGGCATGGGCTAGGCCGGGTGCACCGCTTGCTGGCAAGGTAGGCGGAAGATCGCTGCGCGGCGGGAGCCTGCCATGGACGAGATTGACGAGACGGAGCTCATCGGCGCGCTCCGGGCCGGCGATGTCGTCCAGGGTGCGGCCCGCGGCGGGCGGCGGTCCGTCCCGGCCGAACTGCTCCGCCGCTGCTGCCACGAGCTCCGCGATCAGGTGGATCCCCGCGGGCTGCGGCTGAGCCAGGTCGTCGTGACCGGCCGCCTGGACCTGGCCGGGCTCACGGTGCCGTTCCCGATCCGCTTCGACGGGTGTGAGTTCGATACGGCGCCGGTGGTGGACGGCGCCCAGTTGGATGAGCTGGCGCTGACTGGCTGCCCCCGGCTGCCCGGGCTGTTCGGCAACGGGCTGCGCGTGCGCCGCGACCTGGACCTGTCCCGGTCCCAGGTCGCCGGGGCGCTGTGGACCAGCGCGAGCACGTCCCGGTCCGCGGCCATCTGGCTGTGCGAAGCGGACGTCGGCGGCCGCCTGCTCTGCGCCGGGACCGTGCTCGACGGCCAGGGCTACCGGGCCCTGCAGGCGGACCGGATCCACGTAGCCGGCGCCGTCCGGCTCATCCAGGGGTTCCGCTCGGCGGGCGAAGTCCGCTTCCTCGGCGCCCGGATAGATGGCTCACTGGACTTCGCGGCCGCCCGGATCGAGTCGTCGGACGGCCCGGCGCTCGACCTGGAGGGCGCGGTCATCGGCGGCAGCGTGTTCCTCATCGACGACATGGCCGGGCGGAAACCGGAAATCCTCGGCCGGGTCACCATGGCCAGCGCCCAGCTGGCTGGCCGGTTCATCATCCGTAACGCCATTATCCAGGCCGGTACCGCCGGCCAGACCGGCAGCATCTACGAGCGGCCGACCTCGGCCAGCACCGCGCTGGACGCGCCGCGGCTGTCGGTGGGCGCGGAACTGGTGCTGACCGGGCGGTGCGAAGTGACCGGGCGCATCGACATGTCGATGAGCGAGGTGAGCAGCGTGTCCATCGGCGCGCAGTGTGTGCTGCGCGCGCCCGACGGCATCGCGCTGGACTTGACCAACGCACAGATCCGCGCGCTGCTCAGACTGGATGAGCGAGCCGCGGTGGAAGGCACGATCCGGATGCCGGGGGCGGTCATCCGTGGCCGGCTGGCGCTGCACGGCGAGCTGAGCCTGCCGCGGGACGAGTCGCTGGTCGATGGTAGCGCGATGACCGTGGACGGCGACGTCTACCTGGACCGGCTGCGCACCGACGGCGGCGCGGTCACCCTGGTCGGGGCCCGGCTGGGCAGTCTCAGCGCCCGGAACGCGCGGCTGCACAATCCCGGCGGCTACTCGCTCCGGCTCAGCCAGTCGGTGGTGAACGGTCCGGTCCGGCTGATCGGCGGGTTCAGCTCGACCGGGCTCGTCGTGCTGAACCGGGCCACCGTCGAGGGCCGGCTGCACTTCACCGGCGGCTCGTTCCGCTGCGATGAGCCATCGGCCGTCAACGAGCCCGGGCACGCGATCGAGGCGATTTCCGCCACCGTCCGGGGCAGCATCGACCTCGGCTGGGCGGCCGTGTCACCCAGCGTCGACTTCACCGACGTGACCACGACGTCGCTGGCCGACAACCCGGCGACCTGGCCGGAACGTTTCGTCATCGCGGGGATGACCTACGAGCGGTTCGAGCGGCCGCAGGGGGCCGGGCCCGCGCGGATCTGGGACCAGGCCGCCCGATGTGCCTGGCTGCGCCGCCAGACTGAGTTCGACTCCGGCCCGTATGAGCAGGCGGCCCGGGTGTTCCGCCAGCACGGCTACACCAGCGAAGCCGAGCACATCCTGATCGCCCAGCGCCAGCACGCCCGCCAGGTCGGCCGGTCCCATACCGCGTGGCCGCGGCAGGTCCTGGACATGATCTACGGCCTGATCGGCTACGGCTACCGGCCGGCCCGGGTGCTCTGGCTGCTGGCCCTGCTCCTGGTGCTGGTCACGGTCTCGCTCGAAGTGCCCGGCTACCAGGCCGCGCTCCGCGCTAACAACGGCAACGGGGACGTCTACGCCACCAGTGGGCTGCTCACCGCCTCCAGCCACGGTTCGGCGGGCGCGGCCGCCACCGGCCGCGCACCGCGGGCTACCTGCGGCAACGGCGAGGTCCGCTGCTTCAACCCGGTGCTGTACGCGATCGACACGGTCATCCCGCTGATCTCCCTGGATCAGCGGGCCACCTGGTACGCCGACCCCGACGTGCCCAACGGGGAGTTCATGCTGTGGTGGCTCAACCTGGCCACCCTGCTCGGCTGGGTGCTGTCGTCCATCTTCGTGCTGTCGCTGGCCCGGCTGTCCCGGAGCACCTGACCGCTGGCACCTGACCGCTGGCCCCTGGCCGCTAGCTACGGTAGAGCTCGGTGAGCAGTGCGATCGCGGCGTGGGTGGACGGATGCGGGTCGTGCCGCCGCCAGATCATCTGCACCGCGATGGGTGGTGCGTCCCGCAGTGGCCGGAACACGACACCATCCCGCCGGTACTGCCCGGTGGTGCCTTCCGGAGTGATCCCGACGCCGCCGCCGGACGCGATCACGGTGAGCCAGTCGTCGATGTCGCGGGTCTCCCGGGTGTCCGGCCGCGCCGTCGCTGGCCACAGATCCAGCGTGGTCGTCCCGGTGCGCGGGTTGACCAGCAGGGTGCGCTGG
Source organism: uncultured Actinomycetes bacterium (assembly GCA_963758575.1). Taxonomy (GTDB): domain Bacteria; phylum Actinomycetota; class Actinomycetes; order Streptosporangiales; family Streptosporangiaceae; genus RYN-230. Next base: position 113,522 of record CAVWWE010000013.1, on the reverse strand, counting down.
GGTATCTCAGCCAGCCGGATGGAGCGCCGCCGGGCCCACGGGTCGTCGGCCGCGACGGCGCAGTAGCGCCGCTCATGCCCCACCACGGCGCTGGCGAAGCGCGCCCGGCCGGCCGTGCTGCGCAGCACCGCGATGTCGCACAGCCCTTCGGCCAGCCCGCCGGTCGGCGAGTTGGTCCGGATCAGCTGCAGGTCAACGCCGGGGTAGCGGGCCGCCCAGCGGCGCTGGAATTCGCGGGTGTGCCGGCCCATGGCCGACCAGGCGTGGCCGATGCGCAGCGTGGTGTGCCCGGTCGCGGCCTCGGCCACCAGGTTGTCCGCGGCGGCCAGGATCTGCCTGGCCTGGGCCAGCGCGTGCACGCCGGCCGTGGTCGGGGTGACGCTCCGGCTGGTCCGGTGCAGCAGCCGGACGCCGAGGACCTGCTCCAGGGCCTGCAGATTCCGGGACACGGCCGCCTGGGATACCCCGAGGTCGATGGCCGCGTCGGTGAACGTGCCCGCGTCCACGATCGTGACCAGGCAACGCAGCTGCCGCAGCTCCAGATCCATAACTAAAGCGTATAGCTGACGTCATGCATGCATTTTGCGTATCCAGTGCGCTGGGTCAGGCTGCTGGTCATGAGCACCTCCACGACCTCCACCCGCCGGCCACGGCAGCGGCCTGCCCGGCCCGCGCCTATCGGCGATGCCCGCCCGTCCGGGCGGCTGACCGGGATCGCGCTGATGACCGGCAGCGCCGCCGCCAACCAGCTCGGCGCGGCCAGCGCCGCGCTGGCCTTCCCGGTGCTCGGGCCCGCCGGGGTCGTCGCGGTCCGGCAGTGGGTGGCCGGCCTGGTGCTGTTGGCCACCGTGCGGCCCAAGGTCACCACGTTCAGCTGGCCGCAGTGGCGTCCCCTGCTGGCGCTGGCCCTGATCTTCGCCACCATGAACCTGTCGCTGTACACCGCGATCAGCCGGGTCGGCCTGGGCCTGGCCGTGACCCTGGAGTTCCTCGGCCCGCTGGCGGTGGCCCTGCTGGCCGTGCGCCGGCTGCTCGACCTCGGCTGCGCCGTCATCGCCGGCGGCGCGGTCGTGGTGCTGGCCCGGCCGCAGCCGAGCACCGACTACGCCGGCCTCGGCCTGGCCCTGCTGGCCGCCGCCTGCTGGGCGTGCTACATCCTGGTCAACCGGGCCGTGGGCGCGCGGCTGCCGGGGGCCCAGGGCCCGGCGGCCGCGGCCGGGCTGTCCGCCCTGCTCTACGTTCCGGTCGGCATCTGGGCGCTATCCAGCCATCCAGTGACGCTGCCCGGGCTGGGCCGCGCCGCGCTGGCCGGCCTGCTCTGCTCGGCCGTCCCGATGGTCGCCGACTTGCTGGCGCTGCGCCGGGTCCCGGCCCGGTTCTTCGGCGTCTTCATGAGCGTCAACCCGGTGTTCGCGGCGCTGACCGGCCTGGTCGTCCTCGGTCAGGCGCTGGGCCTGGCCGACTGGCTGGCCATCGCCGCCATCGTGACCGCCAACGCGGTCAGCGTCAGCACTGGCTAGCCGAGGGCTTTGCCGAACCAGAGATTGGCTAGCTGCCCGTCGCTGAATGGCGCTACTTCCTGGTAGCCATTCCTGGCGTAGAGCCGGCGGCCCTCGGTGAGGTAGTCGCTGGTGTCCAGCCGGAGCCGGGTCACCTGGCCGCCGCGGGCCGCGTCTTCCACCGCGCCCAGCAACTGCTGGCCGATCCCGCGGCAGCGGGCCTGCGGCAGCACGAACATCCGGGTGACCTCGCCGAGCCCACCGTGCTCGGCTGCGCTGTGCAGCAGCCGCAGCCCGGCGCAGCCGAGCACGGTGCCGTCCTGCCAGGCCAGCAACAGCAGCCCGCCCGGCGGGCAGAGGTCGTCGCTGGGCTCCGCGCGCATCGCCGCCGCGACCTCCGCGTCGGTCGCCGCCCGCCGGTGATGGCGGCCGACGATGTCCCGGAAGTAGGCGGTCAGCACCGTCCGGGCCACCGCGGAGCCGGGCGCTTCCGGGCGGATCTCCACCTGCATCTCTCCACCTTGCACGGGGGCTCCAGCCATGCCTCACGCTATGTTTTACGCTCGCCGCATGGCCAGTTCCCTGCCGCGCAGCACACCAGCGGATCAGCGAGTTCACCCGGCCGCGATCCTCGGCTTCCTGGATGCCCTGGACCGGCATCCTGGCATCGAGATGCACAGCCTGATGCTGGTGCGCAACGGGCAGGTGGTGGCCGAGGGCTGGTGGGCACCGTACAGCGCCAGCCGGCCGCAGTTGCTGTATTCGCTGAGCAAGAGCTTCACCTCCACCGCGGCGGCGTTCGCGCAGGCCGAGGGCCTGCTCGACCTGGACGACACGGTCATCTCGCACTTCGCCGAGTTCGACGCGGACATCACCGACGCGCGCAGCCGGGCGATGAAACTGCGCCACGTCGCCGCGATGGCCAGCGGGCACACCCGGGACATGCTGGCCGAGGCCGTGACCCGCGACCGCACCGAGCCGGTCCGCGGCTTCCTGCTCAGCCCGCCGGACCAGGAGCCGGGCACGGTGTTCGCCTACAGCCAGCCGTGCACGTACGCGCTGGCCAGCGTCATCCAGCGCAACGCGGGGCTGCCGCTCACCCAGTATCTGCGGCCCCGGCTGTTCGACCCGCTCGGCATCGGCCCGGTCGGCTGGCAGACGTTCCCGCCCGGGCGGGAGCAGGGCTTCAGCGGGCTGCACGCCCGCACCGAGGACATCGCCAAGCTCGGCCTGCTGTACCTGCAGCGCGGCCGCTGGCAGGGCGCCCAGCTGATCCCGGAAGCGTGGGTGGCCGAGGCGACGTCGAAACAGGTGGCCAACCCGGACCGGGACAGCCCGGACTGGGCCCAGGGCTACGGGTTCCAGTTCTGGATGTCCCGGCACGGCTACCGCGGCGACGGGGCCTTCGGGCAGTTCTGCGTGATCCTGCCCGAGCAGCAGACGGTGATCGTCACGACCGCGTACACGACCGACATGCAGGCCATGCTCGACGCCATGTGGGCCCACCTGCTGCCCGGCCTGGGCCGCGGCACACCGGAGGCGGGTCTGGCCCAGGACGAGCTCCGCGACCGGCTCGGCCGTCTGGCGCTACCTGCCTGCCAGGCCAAACCGGCGCCCGCCGAATGGGGCCCGTGGTCTGGCGAGCCGTTCGCCGTCACCGACCGCGGCGCGGACGGCCAGATCCAGCCCGCCCTCACCGCCGTCGCCGTAGCGCCCGGCGACGCGGGCTGGCAGCTCAGCCTGGTCGAGGCGGGCAACGCGCTGACCGTCCCGGTCGGTGCCGGGGCGTGGACGGTGTCCCAGCCCACCGACCAGCGCGGCGACACCATCCCGGTGGCCGCCTCCGGCGGCTGGCTGGACGGCGGCACGCTGCGCGCCGAGATCATCTTCCTGGAGACCCCGCACCGGATGGATATCAGCTGCGCCCTGCCTGGCCGCACCGCCGCGGCGGTCTGGCGCCATCCGCCGCTCATCCCGAGCAAGCTCCAGCACCTGCACTGTCCCGGCTAGTCCGGCCGGCTAGCGCCAGTGCTCCAGCGGCAGCGGCCCGCGGCTGAGCACGGTCCGGATCGCGAACGTGCTCTGCGCCTCGACCACCGAGGGAATGGTCAGAATCTGCCCGAGCAGCAGCTGCTCGTAGCTGGCCAGATCGGGCACGGCCGCCTCGACCAGGAAGTCGTTGCTCCCGGAGACCAGGTAGCAGGCGACGATGGCCGGGATGGCCAGCAGGGCCTGTTCGATCCGGGACGACGTTTCCTGCGAGTGCCCCTCGACCTTGATGCCGATGAACACGGTCAGGCCAAGCCCGGCCCGCACCCGGCTGACCTCCGCGCGGTACCCGGCGATGATGCCGCTGGCCTCCAGTGCCTTGACCCGGCGCAGGCAGGCCGAGGGGGACAGCGAGATGGCCTCGGCGAGATCCACGTTGGCGATCCGGCCGTCCCGCTGCAGCCGGTCCACGATGGCACGATCCACTCTGTCTGGTTCATGCTCTGGCATGATGTGCACCATATCCGCTTGATCGCACAACTGCATTGCGCCAAGCGGCCCCACAGGCGTCACATTTGCCATCGCGTGCGGCCCGATTTCGGCCATCGTGAAGGTATGGCGCTGACCACCACGAACCAGCCGACAGCCGTCCCGAACCTGACCACCACACGCGGTGCCGCGCTGTACATCGGGGCCATCCTCGGCCCTGGCCTGCTGCTCCTGCCCGGGCTGGCCGCGGCCGAGGCCGGGCCCGCCTCGATCCTGGCCTGGCTGGCCCTGCTCGGCCTGTCCGGCCTGTTCGCCGCCGTGTTCACCGCGCTGGGCCGGCGCGTCCCCTCGGCCGGCGGGGTGATGGGCTACGTCAGTGCCAGCCTGGGCGCGCGGGCGGGCCGGGCGACCGGCTGGATGTTCCTGGCCGGCGTGGTCGGCGGCGCCCCGATCGTCTGCCTTATCGGCGCCAGCTACGTCACCGAGCTAACCGGCGGCGGCCAGCTGGCCCGGTCGGCCGTCGCGGCCGCGCTGCTGCTCATCGTCATCGGCCTGGCCGCTGGCGGGCTACGGGCCAGCGCTGCCGTCCAGGTCATTCTGGTCAGCCTGCTGACCGTCGTGGTGGTCGTGGCGGTGGCCGGGTCAGCCCCGGCGGCCCGGGCCAGCAACTGGACGCCGTTCGCCCCGCATGGCTGGCTGTCGCTCGGCAGCGCAGCGGCGACGCTGATGTTCTCATTCGTCGGCTGGGAGGCCGTGGCCCCGCTGACCACCCGCTTCGCCAACCCGGCCCGGCAGCTGCCGCGCGCGGTGGCCATCGCCCTGGCCGTCACCACCGCGCTGTACCTGGGCCTGGCCGTGGCCACCATCGGTGTGCTGGGCCCGCGGGCGGCCACCGACGTACCGCTGGCCGGCCTGCTCAGCCACGCCATCGGCACGGCCGGCCCGGCCATTGCCGCGGTGGCCGCGATGGTGCTGACCCTGGGCGCCACCAACGCCTACATCAGCGGTGCCGCGTCCATCGCCGGCCAGCTGGCCCAGGCCGCGGGCGTCCGCCGCCGGCCCGCACCCATGCGCCAGCTGCTGACCGCGATCGCCGTTAGCGGGCTGCTGCTGATCGTCCTGTACGGGCTGCGCATCGTCGGCGCGGCCGCCCTGGTGGCAGTGCCGACCGCGCTGTTCCTCACCGTCTACCTGGGTGCCATGGCGGCGGCCGTGCGGCTGCTTCGCGGCCCGGCCCGGCTGGCCGCCGTGCCCGGCGCGCTGGCCGTCACGGCCATGCTCGGCTTCTGCGGCTGGGCGCTCGCGCTGCCCGCCGTCATCGCGCTGGCCAGCGGCTGCCGGGCCGCGGCCGCCGCCCGCCGCCAGCGCCGCGGCGCCCGCGTGCTGAGCTACCCGTCCGCACCTGGCGGCACCGTGCCTGGTGGCACCGTGCCCGGCGGCACCGTCCCGCCGCTGCGCCAGTACTCCCCGCTGGACCGGGACAGGAACTGCTCATCGACCAGGTACCGGCGTAGCGCGGCGTAGTCCGGGCAGATCGCGCCGAGGAACCGGCTGACCTGCTGCTCGGGATAGTGCACTCCGGGCTCGAAGGCCTGGGCGATCACGTCGAGCAGCAGCCGCCGCCGTGGCTTGCGGGCGGGCATGGTCGCGACGCGGCCCTCGCCAACGAACACCCGGAGCTGCGGATCGCTGGCCAGCGCCGCGAGCACCGCGGCGGGATCTAGCTGAGACATGGTCACCATTGTCGGCGAAAGTTGTTGGTGGGCCGGCTGCCGCTCCCTCCTATTGCTGCCACGTCAGCACCCGGAAGGGATCAGGACATGAACACCGCCACCCGGTCAGCCGCCCTCGCCCGCCGCGCCGCCACCCCGCTCCGGGTGGCCGTTCCTGCGACTGCCGCCCTCGCCGCGATCGCGCTCACCGGCTGCTCGTCGCCGTCGCCCGCTGCGCCCAGCGTCCCGGTCCACAAGGCGGCCGCCCTGTCCACCTCCCCGCCAGCCAGCCGCCCGGCCACGCCGCCCCCGGCGGCCACGCCCACGCCAGCCGCGACCATGCCGTCGGCCGCCACCGCGGCTTCGGCCAGCACCGCACCGGCCAGCCCGGCGGCCCAGCCGCCAGGTGCGCTGACCGCCACCGTCACCATCCTCGGCGGCGAGGCCGGCCTGGTGCCCGGCGGCCCGGCCGTCCGGTTCCGGGTCACCGTGACCGACAAGTCGGCCCAGACCTACTCCAACCTGCTGCCCCTGGTCTCGCTGGGGCACTGCACCTGCACCGCGAACACGCTGTTCCCGGCGGGCACGCTGCAGGAGCGGGAGAGCACGAGCAACGTCTGGCAGACCATTCCCTACGACGTGGAAGGCTTCGGCACCGACTACCTCAAGGCCGATGAGCCGGGCGGGATCCAGCTGATCAGCGCGGGCGGGGTAGCCACGTTCGAGTACCGGATCGCGCTCAAGCCGGCCACCAGCGCGCAGGTCACCCGCGGCCAGGCCACGCTGGACGTCACGCTGATCACGCTGCCCGGGCACACCCCGGTCGGCCAGACGCCATCCGGCAGCGCGCCGATCGGCGTGCAGTCCGGCCAGCCGCCCGCGTGACGCGGCCCGCGCCGCCGCTAGCCAGCCGTGCGCCGGCCCGGCACCAGGTCAGCGGCATCGTCCGGATCGTCCAGCCCGAAACTGATGATCCGGTCGGGATGGATCCGGATGATGGCCCCCTGGACCGGGGCCGCCGAGTCGGCCGGCGCGGCGATCGCCTCGGCGTGCCCGCGGATCTCCACGCAGCGGACCCGCCACGGGTCGACCGAGGCGATGTCGTCCACCACGAACGCGGCCCGGCCGTTGTCGGCCACGTTCCGGAACTTGCGGCTGGCGGTCATGTTGAACCCGCCGATGTCGATTGTCCCGGTCGCCGGGTTGTACCGGAACCCGACCGGGCTGGCCTGGAGTGTGCCGTCGGGCTGCATGGTCGCCAGCCGCCCCAGCCGCTGCCCGGCCAGGTAAGCGAGTTCAGCGTTGCTGAAAGACATAGCCCCAGCCAACAACCTCAACCACACTTCAAGTCAAGCGGCTGGCCGCGCCCGCACCCCCAGCGCGGGCCACTGCCGCCCGGCCCCCAGCGCCGACCTGATCTCCGCCGCCACCCAGTCCGGCTGGGTGCGGACCTGGTGTGGGGTGAAGTGCAGCACGAGGATCCCGTACCCGATCATCCGCGCGTGCCGGGCCAGCGTGCGCTCCCAGTCCTCCGGCGACAGATGCCATTCCCGGGAGTCCACCTCCGCGGCCACCCCGGCGTCCGGCCACCACGCGTCTGGCTTACTGAGGAATTCCTCTCCCACAAGCAGCCGTGGGTTGAACATCGGCCTGGGCAGCCCGGCCCGGATGATCAGGCTGCGCAGATCCCCTTCGGCCACCGACCGCACCCCATCCGCCACCTCCTCCAGCGCCTCCCGCAGCCACCCCGAGTGCCGCCGCGGCGCCTGAGCCAGTTCTTCGCAGAGGTCAGCTAACCGGCAGCAGTTCCGCTGTACGGCGTCGGCAGTGACCGCCCGCACCTCCCGCAGCGACCCGAGTTCCCGGGACGCGTCGGCTACCGCCCGGGCGGCCAGCGTAAACCGGACCGCGCCGTCCGCCATCACCAACTCAGGCATCCGGGTCGTCGGCCACACCCGGACGAAACCGTGACTCCGACGGCGCTGGCTCGCCGGCACCAGGACAGCAAGGGGCCCGCGTTCAGGCACCCGGAGGCCGTGATGGCGTAACGCCGCGATCCCGGTCAGCGCGCTCCCCGGTCCGGCACGGCGGAGCGCAGCGATCTCCAGTTGCCGTTGCGTCGGCGTGCCGGTCGCGGCCAGGTAGACGCCCGGAAGCAGGCACTGCCAAGGACCGCCAGCCGGGCGGATACGATGCCGGATCTGGCTAGGCGAAAGCCCAAGGCTGAGTGCCTGAGCGCGCGTGATGACCTGTTCCTGCTCACGCAGAGTCTTATTCAAGACGCGCCAAGTCGCTTCCGTCGCCGCCACCATGCCGCCAGCGTGCCATCGGGGTCCGACACCAGCCCGAGCCCGCACCCGCGCCGCGATGATCAAACGATTGCTGTCGCTATTACGACACCAATCGTCTGATCAACTACGGGGGCCGGGAAGGAGCGAGGCAGGAGTGAGTTGCGGGGTTAGCGGGGTTAGCGGGGTTCACGGGGTGGGGAGCGGGCTGGTGGCGCGCGGGGAGCGGTTGGACTGGGAGGCAGGGGCCGGAAAGGCCAGAGGGGCTTGTGGGGTGCCGGACCGGGCTGGTAGGTGCGGTGTGACTGGGCGGGGACGGCGTGGCCGGGAGCGGGAGTGAGGATGGAGTCGTGGAGGGTGGGGTGATTGAGCTGGTCCGGCCGCGGCGGGGGCACTTTGAGCTGGGGACCGGGTATCACGGGGACGTCTGGCTCGACCTGGATGGGCTGTTCCTGCGGCCGGCTCTGCTCCAGCCGCACATCGACGCGCTGGCGGCGCAGCTGAGCCAGCACCAACCCGAGGCGGTGTGCGGGCCGATGGAGGGGGGCGCGTTCCTGGCGCTGGCCCTGGCCACCAGGCTCGGGGTGGCGTTTCTGCCCGGGTACCGGACCGCGGCCAGCCCGCCGGGGTACCGGCTGCCCGGCGTGCCGGGTGGCATCGGGGGATGGCGGGTGGCCCTGGCCGACGACGCGGTCAACGCCGGCACCGCCATCCGGGCCTGCGCCACGGAGCTGCAAAGCAGCGGAGCCACCCCGGTCGCGGTGGCCACGCTGCTCGCGCTCGGCCCGGCCGGGGCCACCGTCCGCGACGCGATGGGGCTGCCCCTCCATGCGGCGGCCACGCTGGACAGCCAGGCCTGGCCGGCCGCCACCTGCCCGCTGTGCGCCAGCGGCACCGCACTGAACGAGGCACAGCAGGAACAGTGAGCAGATCACAGCCGGATGACTACGCCGAGCGGCTCGGCGCGTTCGGCCTCGGCCACGAGGACCTGCGCGCCTGGCAGGACACCGGGCTGCCCGGAGAGGCGTTCGACGACTGGCTGACCGACCGGGTCGCCCGCCGGCCAAGCGGCGCCCGGGCCCGGCGGGTGTACGGCGCCGAGGAGGTGCATGACTTCGCCGCGGCCATGTCGGTGGTCTTCTTCTTTTTCACCGAGCCGCTCCGGGTGCTGGCGCGAGTGCCGCCGCGTGCTGCGCCCCGGCGGGCGCCTGGCCGTCTTCACCACCGGCCCGGAACTGCGCGGCACCCCGGCCGCCCCGGAACCGCTGGCCGCCCGCGGCCACTTCCACTCCGATGCCGAGCTGGCCGCGCTGGCCCGCCAGGCCGGGCTGGCTGAGGTAAAGGTGCACAACGACGGTGGCGGCCAGCTACTGACCGCGCATATTTAACGCCACTACCCGCTGGCGGGCGTTCGCTGCGCCGCGCGGAACAGGCTGACCAGTTCGCCGGTGGTGGTGGCATCGGTCGCCGCCTTGTCCTCGCGATAGCGCCCGGTGAACCGCGGGAACCGCATGGCCAGCCCGGCGTCGTCCTGTATCTGTCCCCAGGCGGCGGTGTAGTTGGGCGACAGGGTCAGCTCGGCGCTCAGGATCTCCAGCACCAGCCCGGGCTCGAACCACACGTCGGGCTGCTGCCGGGCATCCACCCGGGCGGGCCGCTCGGCGCGGGCCAGCGGGGCCAGCCGCTCCGGCAGCGCGGCCAGGTCGGCATCGGAGAACCCGGTGCCGCACTTGGACACGGTGCGGAACACCTCGGCGTCCGGGTCGTACGCGGCCAGCAGCAGCGCGCCATAGACCCCGCGGCGGCGGCCCCGCCCGGCGAACGCGCCCACCACGGCCAGGTCCACGGTGTCGGACAGCTCGGTGCGGTAGTCCCGCTTCAGCTTGATCCACTGCCAGCCGCGGGCGCCGGCCCGGTAGCTGGCGTCCGGGCCGACCGACTTGCACACCAGCCCCTCACAGCCGTCGGTCACCGCCTGCTCGAACCAGGCGTCCAGCGCGGCCGGCTCGGTCATCTCGCTGGCCGTAGTGAGCCGGAGTTGCGGCGCCGGGATGATGGCCGCGGCCAGCCGGGCCCGCCGCTCCGGGTACGGCAGCTGGGTCAGGTCCGCGCCGTCGGCGTACAGCAGCTCGAAGCAGAACAGCCCGACCGGCACATCGCGGACCGCCTCGGTGATGCCGTACTTCCGCCGCCGGAACATGACCTCCTGGAACGGGTGCAGCTCGCCCGCGGCGGCGTCGAACGCGACGACCTCGCCCTCCAGGATCGCCTCGGCCGGCCGCAGCCCGGCCCGGAGCAGCTCGACGACGTCGGGGAACTGGCTGCTGACCCGTTCCAGCCGCCGGGTGTACAGCTCGATCGACCCGTCCGCGGTGCGGTGCGCCTGGACCCGCACCCCGTCGTACTTGTACTCGGCCGCGCACTCGCCGCCCAGCTTGGCCAGGATCTCGGCGGCCTCGGACAGCCGCTGGGCCAGCATGACCCGCACCGGGCTGCCCGGCTGGACCTGCAGCTGCTCGACCGCGGCCAGCCCGCCCGTCACCAGCACGGCGGCGACCCGGCCCAGGTCACAGCAGATGTTGTAGCCGCGCTCCAGCACCGGCCGGTCGGCCTTCCCGCCCGCGTACACCTGGGCCAGCGCGTCCAGGATGGTCGGCGTGCCGATGCCCAGCCGCAGCCCGCCGGTGACCAGCCGGAGCAGGTAGCGGGCTTCCAGCGGGGTGGCCCGGGCGAGCAGCCCGGCCAGCAGGTCCAGCTTGCGGCCCTGCGAGCCGGGGCCCTCGGCCGCGGCGATCTCGTGCAGCGTGCCGACCACGCCGGTGACCGGCAGGCTGGCCTGCCGCCCGGCGGCGGTCTCGGTGAGCAGCTGGTCGGCGGCCTGGCCGAGGTCACCGGTCTCCCGGACGCTGCTGGCGACCTGTTCCGGGGTGCGGCCGGTGGCGGTGGCGACGGCGCGGACCGCGAGCTTTTCGGCCAGGCCGAGATCGATGCCGGCGAACTCCGGCGCGATCAGCCCCTGGCACAGGTAGCAGACGGTGGGCAGCAGGTCGGCGGGGGTCGCCGCGAGCAGCTCGGCCAGCCGGGCCGTCAGCGCCAGCCGGCCGGTGGCCTGCTCCAGATCGCGGTAGGCCTCGGCGATGGTCTCGTACTGCACAGTGCCCCTCTTCGTGGGCCCCTCTTCCCGAGCCCCTTCGTCCACCCGATCATGACACGCCGTGCCGACGGCGCCACCGCACCGGCTGACCGGCCAAAGTGGGGGCATTTAGTAACAAATAGGTAACGGGGGGCATAAAGAATCTTCTGCCCAAGGCCTCTTGTACCGCAGAATCAGTGCGCATTCACCATGCACGCTGGAGAGTTTGGAAGCCAGGAGGGGCCTCAGGAATGAAGAGACTGCTAGCCATAGCCGCCGCAGCCAGCACGCTGGTGGGCGTGCTGACCATCGCCGGAACCGCCACAGCGAGCACCGGCGCACCGCGCGCCCCGCACGCCCTGACCTGGGGTAAGTGCGCCGAGACCGACCTGCAGCAGGCTGGCGCGCAGTGCGCCATGCTGACCGTCCCGCTCAACTACAGCAACCCGAGCCAGGGGACGATCCAGATCGCGGTTTCCCGGATCAAGCACACCTCGAGCGCCAAGCACTATCAGGGCGTCATCCTGACCAACCCGGGCGGGCCGGGCGGTAGCGGGCTGGACCTGAACGTCTTCCTGATCGACCAGCTCAAGGCCGAGGGCTCGGCCGCGGACAAGGCGGCGGTGGCCGACTACGACTGGATCGGCTTCGACCCGCGCGGCGTCGGCTCCAGCGTGCCCGCGGTCACCTGCGCGCCGTTCTACTTCGCCGGCCCCCGGGAGAACTACAACCCGCGGACCAAGCAGATCCTGAACTACTGGCTGAGCCGGAGCGCCCGGTACGACCAGCGGTGCGCCACGCACAGCGCCGCGCAGTCCGCGCTGCTGGACAACATGACCACGGTCGACTCGGCCAGGGACATGGACAGCATCCGGGCCGCGCTGGGCCAGAGCCAGATCACCTACTACGGGTTCTCCTACGGCACCTATCTGGGCCAGGTCTACTCGACGCTGTTCCCGTCGCATGTCCGGCGGCTGATCATGGACAGCAACGTGGACCCGCGGAACGTCTGGTACCAGGCCAACCTGAACCAGGACATCGCGTTCAACCGGAACATCAACATCTGGTTCGGCTGGCTGGCCAAGTATCACAAGTTCTACCATCTGGGCCGGACCGAGCAGGCGGTGAGCAACCGCTTCTACGCGGAAAAGAACCGGCTGGCCAAGCACCCCATCCAGGGTGTGGTCGGGCCGGACGAGTGGGTCGACGTCTTCCTCGAGGCCGGGTATTACGAGCAGACCTGGCTGGAATGGGGCAGTGCGTTCGCGAACTGGGCCAACACGCACAGCAAGAAGACCGGCGCGGCGATCGTGAACCTCTACAAGGAAGTTGACACGCCGGGCAACGACAATGAGTTCGCCGTCTACAACGCGGTGCAGTGCACCGACGTGCAGTGGCCGACCAGCTGGGCGGTGTGGCAGCGGGACAATGACCGGGTCAACAAGATCGCCCCGTTCGAGACCTGGGACAACGCCTGGTTCAACGCCCCGTGCCTGCACTGGCCCGCGCCCGCCTCGCGGCAGACCCCGATGCAGATCAACGGCAGCGGGATCAAGAACGCGCTGCTGATCGACGAGACGCTGGACGCGGCCACGCCGTTCGAGGGCAGCCTGTATGTCCGCAAGCTGTTCCCGAACTCGGTGCTGCTGGCCGAGCCGGGTGGCACCACGCACGCCGACTCGCTGTCCGGTGACCTGTGCGTGGACAACACCATCGCCAACTACCTGGCCAATGGTGTGCTGCCCACACGCAAGCCGAACGCACCATGGGACAAGACCTGCAAGCCGCTGCCCAAGCCGGTCCCGAGCAGCAGCAGTAGCAGCGCCAGTTCCGCCGGTGCCATCACCGCGATGGTCCCCGCCTTGCGCTAGCGCGCAGTGCCGGTAGGGCGCTAGCGCGCCGGGCCAATCAGTACGGGCGGGCCGCCCAGCCAGACCAGGCTGGGTGGCCCGCCCGCTGTATCAGCGCTGCGGCCGGGTGCTCTTACCCAAGCGACGGCGATTGCCGCCGCGAACGGGGGAGGAGTCATGGACTGCAGCGCGGTGATGTTCCTGGACTGTCCGGCGTACCTGGATGCGCACGGCACCCGCCGGTGCGGGCTGCCGGCTGAGGTTGAGGACCGGTATGCGGTCACCTCGACCGATGGGCCGCTGGAAAGCGTCCGTATCCGGTGCCCGCGCGGGCACTGGTTCAACGGCCCGGTCGAATCCATGACCTGGGACAAGATGCCGCCGGCGGCGGCCAGGCTGGCCGGGCTGCTTGGCCCGGTGCGTGGGTCCGAACGCCGCTAACTGGTCAGGTAGGCGACGTCGGTCTCCCACTTGGCCGGATCGGGCTCCTGGGACGGGTCGGTGAGATAGTGCTCGACCCGGCCGCCCCAGGCCGGGCCCTGGCCGGTCTCCCGGGTGTCGAACCGGACGCCGTGCTCGGCGGCCCACCGCTGCACCGCGGCGTTGCTGGCCACCAGGCCGTCATACGGGCCGGTGTGCCGGAGCACCACGTAACTGCCCGCGGGCAGTACACCAGGCTTGATCCGGCCGGTCCCGGCGACCGGGGCGCCAACTGGTACACCCAGCTCGATCTGCAGGTCACCGGCCATATCGATGACCAGGTAGCGGATGAATGGTGGCCCGGCGGGCGCGATGCCCTGGCTGGCCAGCCAGCCGAACAACTCGGGGAACCCGCTGTCCACGGCGGTGGAGATGGTGTCCATGGTGACGGTCGCGGGGATGCCCGCGTAGGGCTGCGCGGCGCGCGGCTGGATCTGTGGCTGGTGGGTCATATCGTGGCCTCCGTTTCCCGGCATGCCAGATACGACGGCTGGCCGCCGGCCAACCCACCGGTGGCGGCCACGTGGGCGACAGCCCGAGTCTGGCTGGTCAGATCCTCAGGTGGCGCAGTGCGCCACCGACGATCCGGGCACCGACCGCGCCAGCCGCACCGGTCAGCACGCCGCGGGTGATCACCGGACCGTGCTCGGCACCAAAGTTCTTGCCGGCCCGGATCACCGGGGTAGCCGCCTCGCTGAACCCGTCGGCGAAAGCGCCGTTGTTCGTCGAGGCGTCATAAACACCTTTGGCCAGCCCAGCACCGATAGCCACTGGTGAGACGACAACCACGCTGACGTTCGACCAGAACTCGCTCGAATTCTCCACCTGCTGTGTCCTCTCCCTGAGGCCTCAGGAGACGTACATCCATTATGAGTTATCCGCGCGCATCCCGCGCCAGCCCGCGCCCGGCGTACCTCATCCTGGCCTGCCCGCCACCCGCCCACCAGGGTGCGGGCTCCACCGCCTGTGGTGGGCCTGGCTCCACCGCGTGGTCAGGGCAGCATCAGGCCGGCCAGGGTGAGCGCGCTGGCCAGCACGAACAAGGCGGTCTCCACGGCCAGGAACACGATGCGCCGCCGGCCCTTGAAGCGGCGGGCCCAGACGATCACGGCCGGGAACGCGATCAGCAGCATCCGGGCGTTGGTCAGCGACATCACCGACCAGAAGGTGAGCACCCCGACACAAGCCGTCCAGGCCAGCACGCCCGGGCTGAGCTCGTGCCGGTACCGGGCCAGCGCGACCAGGGCGCAGACCAGGAAGACGGAGCCGAGGATGCCGTTCCACAGACTGGGGTTGGCCAGGTGGCCCAGGATCGTCTCCGGGTTGTCCAGCATCCGCTCGGCGACCGGCTGGCCGAGCAGCGCGAACGGGTCGCCCTGGTGCCACCCGTCGTGCTGGGCCTGGTAGGACGCGAACGGCGTGCCGGTCCGGTACCACAGGTAGACCGCGAACAGGCCGAGCCCGGCGGGCGCCAGCAGCGGCGCGAGCAGGCTGCGCCGGGCCAGCCGATCCCGCATTCCGAACGCCCGTACCTCGCGGATGGACACCGCCAGGCACGCGGGGACCAGCATCAGTGCGGCAGGCACCCACCGGCTGCCCGGCCTGCCGCCGACGCCGGAACAGCTCGACCACGGCCTGGGCCAGTGGAGCTGCGAGATGCTGAGCACCCGCGGCGTGAAGGGTGGCCCCTGACCCGCCGGCCGTTGCCCCGGACCTGTTCTGGCTGTGACGTACCTGACACCTGAGCGGGTTGTGCAATCCTTTGCACGCCGGCCCGATACCCTCTCTCCTGGCCAACAGGAACGTGACCCAGACCCGGGAAGCGCGGGACTTCATCGCCGAAGGGGTCACCCGGCGAGAGGGCGTATCCCATGGCATTGATCGGCGGCCCAAAGGTCATCGCCCGGGTCAACAGCAGTTCGGCCAGCGCACTCGCGGTGATGTCCTTCGAATGGGTCATGCGGGCCGACGGGCAGGTGTGCTATCGGCTGACCAAGGTTGACGGCCGCTCGGAACGGAACCCGTGGACGCTGGTCACTCAGCTGCAGCCGGGCGAAGTGCAGACGCTGGGGCGGGACAAGAGCCGGGCCAAAGCCCTGCTCGATGATCTCGCCCAGCGCCAGGGTCACAAGGTCGGCTAGGCCATTCCCACGGACGGTTTTGGCGTCGGCGAGCGGGGCTAGCCGGGGGCGGCTCTAGCCACGGCGGTCTCTCCGGCAGCCACCGCCGGGGCGGCCGGCGGAGCGGGCGATGATGTGAACATGGACGTGCGGCGGGGCGACGGCAGTGTGATCGCGTGCGAGGTGGTCGGGGCGGCGGACGCGACGCCGGTCCTGTTCTGCCACGGGCTGGCCGACTCGCGGCTGTCCGCGTACCAGCTCGCGCCGGTGGCGGACCAGTTGGGGCTGCGCATCTGCGCGCCGGACCGGCCCGGGACCGGCCGCACCCATCCGCGTTACCTGCACCGGCTGGCCGACTGGGTGGATGATGCCGGGCTGGTCCTGGACGCGCTCGGCGCGGACTCCGTGGCGCTGCTCGGCGTCTCCGGTGGCGGGCCATTCGCGGCCGCCTGCGCGGCCAGGCTGGCCGGCCGGGTGCGCAGCCTCACGCTCATCTCGCCGCTCGGCTCGCCGGGCTGGCCGACCCGGGGCATGGCCACCGGGGAGCGGCTGTCCCTGGAGCTCGCCCGGCAGGTCCCGGCGTTCGGCGGCTGGTTCCTCGGCCGGCTGGCCGCGCTGGCCCAGTACTCTCCCCAGCTGTTCCTCTGGCTGGCGGCCAGCGAGCTGCCCGGAGTGGACCGCCGCGCGCTGGAGCAGCCCATCATGCGTGACCCGTTCCTGGCCAACTACCTGGAAGCGTTCCGCCGCGGCAGCGGGGGAGTGGCCCAGGACCTGCGGCTGCTCACCCGGCCGTGGGGTTTCGAGCTGGGCGCCATCCAGGTGCCAACGTGGGTGCACCATGGGGACGCCGACACCACGGTGCCGGTCCAGCACGCCGAGCTGTACGCCGCGGCCATCCCGGGCGCCCGGCTGCAGCTGCACCCCGGCCACGGGCACTTCTCCATCCTGGACGCCACCCGGGACATCCTGGCCGCGGTCACCGGCTGAGCGTCAGCCCGGCCGCTCGTCCGCCCCAGCTTCGGCGCCGGCCGGCGACTGGTCCGCGGCCGCATCGGTGGCGGCCAGCGAGCCGAGCAGGGCCAGCGACCGGGCCAGCGCCTCCAGCACCTGCGCCGACGGGTTGCGGTCCCGGCCCTGCTCCAGCCGCAGGTAGTAGTCGGCGCTGATGCCGGCCAGCGTCGCGACCTGCTCGCGGCGCAGGCCCGGCGTACGCCGGGCTCCGGTCACGCGCAGGCCAGCTGCCGCCGGGTCGACCAGCTCACGCCGCGCCCGCAGGTATTCGCCCAGCACGTTCGACCTGGTCACGCGTTAATTGTATGAATCGCACGGTGGCCCAGCCTGGCCCTGTCACTCCCAGGATGACCGGGGCCCTGGTTGCCGGGCAGCCTCCCGGGCAGCGTTGCGGTTATGCACACCATGACATCCGAGAACCTTCCCGGCGGCCGCTACCAGGTCGCCGATCTCCAGCTCACCCGCGTCGGCTATGGCGCCATGCAGCTGGCCGGCCCCGGGGTGTTCGGCCCGCCGAAGGACCATGACGCCGCGATCGCGGTGCTGCGCGCGGCCGTCGACCTCGGCATCAACCACATCGACACCGCCGACTACTACGGGCCGTACGTCACCAACGAGCTGATCCGCGAGGCGCTCGCGCCGTACCCGGCCGATCTGCACATCGTCACGAAGGTGGGCGCCCGCCGCGACGAGCAGGGCGGCTGGCCGCACGCCCGCACGCCGGCCGAGCTGCGCGAGCAGGTGCACGACAACCTGCGGCACCTCGGCCTCGACGTGCTCGACGTGGTGAACCTGCGCGTTGGCGGCCTGGAGGACGCCGAGCCGGGCTCCATCGCCGAGCAGTTCGGGGTACTGGCCGAACTGCGGCAGCAGGGGCTGATCCGGCACCTCGGGCTGAGCACGGTCAGCGCTGACCAGGTGGCCGAGGCGCAGTCGATCGCCCCGGTGGTCTGCGTGCAGAACCGTTACAACATCGCCCGCCGCGGTGATGACGCCCTGGTGGACGCCACCGCGCGGCAGGGCATCGCGTTCGTGCCGTACTTCCCGCTGGGCGGTTTCTCACCACTGCAGTCGGACGCCCTGCAGTCGGTGGCGGACCGGCTCGGCGCGACCCCGCTGGCCGTCGCGCTGGCCTGGCTGCTGCACCGGTCACCGAACATCCTGCTGATCCCGGGCACCTCGTCGGTGGCGCACCTGCGGGAGAACGTGGCCGCCGCCGGGCTGAAGCTGCCGGACGACGCGATCGCCGAACTCGACACGATCGGCCGCTGAGCAGGCCGCGGGCTCAGAAACCGACCGGCTGCCGGATCAGCACGATGTGGATCCGGCCGGGCAGCTCCTGGTGGATCTCCAGCACCTTGCCGACCGAGCTGTGCTGGCCGTACGCGGCCTGCGCCCGCACGTCCTCCAGCGGCAGGCTGTGCTGGTAGATCCGGTCATGCGCGTCCGGCAGCGCGGGCACTAGCTTCTGCGCGCCGACGACGAAGATGACGTTGGCCGCGCCCCAGGCGTAACTGGCCAGCTGGCTGCCGGAAGCCGAGGCGATGACCAGGGTGCCGTCCCCGGTGACCGCGTGCACGCTGCCCAGCGCGTAGTCGGGCTGCCCGCCGATCACCTTCATCTCCTGGGCCTGGGTGGCGAAGTCGAGCGCGAACATCTTCTTGCGCGCCGATTCGTACTGGCCGCTCTCGTTGATCGCCTCGGCGATCCCGGTCTCGTCCAGCGTGACCGACGTGTTGGTCATCACCGACGAGCCGGCCGGGATGCGGGTCAGCACCGCCTGCCGGGCGGCGTCCAGGCTGTCCACCACCTCGACGCTGAACCCGTGCTCCTCGAGTGCGGTGACGGTCTCGGCCAGCGTCTGCTCATCGGGCAGCGCGGTGAAGCGGCCCGTGGACTCGGTCACGCTCATGACTGAACCTCCTGCTGACGGCGGTAGGCGCCGGCCCTCCCGGCGCGTACGGACAAGCTAACCGGACTTTACCCCGGTTAGTATTCCGGCCGTAGAGTGAGTGCCGTGAACCAGCCCGAGCTGTCCTGGCCCGCGCCGCCTACCGAGCGCGCGGACGCCACCCGCAACCGTGCGCGTCTGCTGGCCACCGCGCGGCAGATGCTGGCCGGACGCGGCGCGGACAAGCTGACCATGGACGGGCTGGCCGAGCAGGCCGGGCTGGGCAAGGGGACGGTGTTCCGCCGGTTCGGCACCCGGGCCGGCATCTTCCAGGCACTGCTGGACGACGACGAGCGGGCCTTCCAGGACCAGGTGCTGGCCGGCCCACCGCCGCTCGGCCCGGGCGCGCCGCCGGTGGACCGGCTGATCGCCTACGGCCGGGCCCGGATCGCTTTCCTGATCGAGCACTGGGACATCGCCCGCGCCGCGCTGGACGGCAGCCAGCCGGTGCCGGCCGGGGCGCAGACCCCGCTGTCCCAGTTGCACATCCGGGTGCTCCTCGGCCAGGCCGGCCTCGGCCCGGCCGACCTGGACGTGCTGGCCATCCAGCTGACCGCGGCCCTGGACGGGCCGCTGCTGCTCTACCTGTCCGCCGACGACCTGGTCGGGCCGGCCGGGCGGTCCTGGGAACGGATCGCACGGGGCTGGCAGGACCTCATCGAGCGCGTCTGCCGGCCCTGACCAACGAGCGCCCACCCCCGAAGGTCTGATAACAGCAAGATGATGGGGGGCGTGGTCGGCGTCTTCGCGGCCGGGGCGGATATGTGGCACCGTTCTGACCGTGACGATCAGCGTGGTGAGCCCGGTTTTCATCGGCCGACGCGAGGAGATGGCCGCACTCACCGCGCTGCTGGACCGGGTGCGCGCCGGGCAGCCCGCCGTCGCGCTGGTCGGCGGGGAAGCCGGGGTGGGCAAGACCCGCCTGGTGCGCGAACTGGCGGCGCGGGCCGCCGGGGCCGGGTTCCGGGTGCTCACCGGCCAGTGCATCGAACTCGGCGCGGAAGGCCTGCCGCTGGCCCCGCTGGTGGACGCGCTGCGCGCGCTGACCCGTGGCGCGGCCCCGGAAGCCCGGGCCGAGCTGCTCGGCCCGGCCGGGGCCGGGCTGGCCCGGCTGCTGCCCGACCTGGGCTCCGGCACCGGCGCGGCGTCGGACGGCCAGGACATGCAGAAGGCGCAACTGCTGGAGATGGTGCTCGGCCTGTTTGACCGGCTGAGCGCGGCCCAGCCGGTGCTGTTCCTGATCGAGGACCTGCACTGGGCCGATCAGTCCACGCTGGACCTGATCGCGTTCCTGGCCCGGTCGCTGCGTGAGTCCCGGGTGCTGCTGGTGGCCACCTACCGGTCCGACGAGCTGCACCGGCGGCATCCGCTGCGGCCGCTGCTCACCGGCTGGGAGCGGGACCGGTCGATCGAGCGGATCGAGCTGCGCCGGTTCGACCGCGGTGAGGTCACCGCCCAGCTCGCGGCCATCCTCGGCGGCGACCCGGCGGCGGACACCGTGGACATCATCTTCGACCGGTCCGGCGGCAACGCCTACCTGGTCGAGGAGCTGGCCGGGGTGGTCCGCGGGCACGGCGAGCTAACCGATCTCCCGCCGTCCCTGCGCGACGTGCTGCTCAGCCGGGTGGACGGGCTGAGCCGGGACGGGCAGCGGCTGATACGGACCGCGTCGGTGGCCGGCCGCACGGTGCCGGACCGGCTGCTCGCCGAGGTGGCGGGCATCGGCGAAGCGGACCTGTTCGCGGGCCTGCGCGAGGCGGTGGAGAGCCACCTGCTGCTGGTTGACCCGAGCGGCCAGGGTTACGCGTTCCGGCACGCGCTGACCCGGGACGCGGTGTACGAGGACATGCTGCCCGGCGAGCGGGTCCAGCTGCACGCGGCCTACGCGGCGGCGCTGGACCGCGATCCCGGGCTGGCGGGGGATGAGGCGGCGCTGCCGGCCGCGCTGGCCTACCACTGGTATGCCGCCCTTGACCTGCCCCGCGCGCTGCCCGCTGCGGTCGACGCCGCGCGGTATGCGCTGGCCAGCTACGCGCCGGCTGAGGCGCTCCAGCATCTGGACCGGGCGCAGCAGATCTGGCCCCGGGTGCCGGACGCGGAGCAGCGCACCGGCCTGGACCAGGTCGAGGTCAGCCGGCTGGCCGCCGAGGCGGCGTACCGGTCCGGGGCGGTAGAACCGGTCGGCCACGCTGCTCGCCGACGCGCTGGCCGGGCTGCCGGACGGCGCCGACCCGGTACGCCGGGCGCTGCTGCTGGAGCGGTACGCACTGGCCCAGCGGGACGCCGGGCGGCCCGACGACGCGGTCGCCTCGCTGGAGCAGGCGCTGGCCCTGCTGCCCGACGAGGCGACCAGCCGCGCACACGCGGTCGTGCTGGCCTCGCTGGCCAGCGCGCTGATGCGGACGTCCGGGATGGAGCAGGCGGCGGCCGCGGCCGGGCGTGCGGTGGCGGCGGCCCGCGCGGCCGGGGCCCGGGACATCGAGGCCGACGTGGCCATCACGCTCGGCTCGGCCAGTTCCTACCTGGGCCCGAGCGAGGCGGGCCTCGGCCCGCTCCAGGAGGGGGTGCGGCTAGCTATCGAGCTGGACATCCCGGTAACCGCGCTGCGCGGCTACGTCAACCTGTCCGATGTGCTGGAGCTGATGGGACAGCACGCCGAGGCCGCGCAGACCGCGGCCGACGGGCTGCGGCTGGCCGAGCGGGCCGGGCTGGCCCGGACCCTTGGCTCCTACCTGATCGGCAACCAGGCCGAGTCGCTGCTCCGGCTGGGCCGGTGGGCCGAGGTGGACCGGCTGACCGGCCAGGCGCTGAGCGCGCTGCCGGAAGGCGTGTTCGGCGCCACCCTGTACGCGGTGCAGGCCGAGCTGGCCGCGATGCGCGGCGACTTTGACGAGGCCAGCCGCCAGTTGCGCAGCGCACGCCGGGTCGCCGGCGACACCACCGATGTCCAGTTCGTCCAGCCGCTGCGGTACACCGAAGCGATGATCGCGCTCGGCCGCGGTGACCTGGCCGTGGCCCGCGACGCGCTGACCGCCGCGCTGGCTGGCGGGGCGCTGCCGTGGGCCGGGCGTTACGCCTGGCCGGTGCTGTGGCTGGGGATGCGGACCGAAGCCGACGACGCGACCCGGTTCCGCGACCGGCGGGACGAGATCCCGGCGGCCATTGCGGAGCGCTGCGCCGAGCTGGCCAGCGCGGCGGCGCAGCTGGCGGCCGACACGCCGTCCGCCCAGGGCTATCAGGCGCTGGTGGCCGCGGAACACGCCCGGGCCAGCGGCAGCGACGACGCCGCCTCCTGGGCAGCCGCGGCTGCCGCGTGGCAGCACGCGGGCGAGCCCTACCCGGAGGCGTATGCGCTGCTCCGGCTGGCCGAGACGGAGTCCGCCGCGGGCGACCGGCCGGCCGCGGCCCGGGCCGTGCAGCAGGCGCACACGATGGCCGGGCGGATCGGGGCCACGCCCATCGCCACCGAGGCGGCCGCGCTGGCCCGCCGGGCCCGGCTGAACCTGGCAACGGAGCCAGCGCCCGGCGGCGAACCCGTCCCAACGGGTCAGCCTGCCCCGGCCGATGAGCTGGCCCGGTTCGGGCTGACCGAGCGGGAGCGCGAGATCCTCATCCTGCTGGCCGCGGGCCGGTCCAACCCGGAGATCGCGCAGGCCCTGTTCATCAGCGCCAAGACGGCCAGCGTGCATGTCTCGAACATCCTGGCCAAACTGGGCGTCAGCGGCCGGGTGGAGGCGGCGGCGGTGGCGCACCGGCTAGGCGTCCCGCCGGAGCCGCGCTAAGCACCAGGCCCGGGCCGCGCTAAGCACCCGGGCCGGGGCCGCTAAGGACCCCAGCGTGCCCGGCTAAGCAGCACCCTGGCCGATCTGAGCACCGGCCGCCGCCCGGTTACCGCAGCCACCCGATGTGCCCGGCACCCCCTTAGCCCGACCGTGGAAGTACTTCGGAACGACACGGGGAGGACTCCATGAGCATCGGGAACGCGCCGGACGGCACCATCCGGGCGGCGCTGCGCTACCCGGCCTTCCGGCGGCTGCTGGCCGGGCTGGCCGTATCCCAGATCGGGGACTGGCTGTACAACCTGGCCCTGGTGGCACTGGTCTATGAGCGCACCCACTCGCCGCTGTGGGCCGGTGTCACCACCGCGGCGCGGGTGGTGCCGATGGTGGCACTGGGACCGCTCGGCGGCGTGCTCGCCGACCGGTTCGACCGGCGCCGGGTCATGGCGGTCTGCGACCTGATCCGGCTGGCGCTGATGGCGGCGCTGGCCCTGGCCGCGCTGACCCACCCGCCGATCGTGGTGTTCCCGCTGATCGCGGCGCTGGCCACGGCGGCGGGCGCCCCGTTCCTGCCGTCCGCCTCGGCGGTCACCCCGCGGCTGGTGCCCGACGCCGACCTGCCCGGCGCCAACGCGGCCCGGTCCGCCGTCGCCGGCCTGGGCATCATCGCCGGCCCGGCGCTGGGCGGCGTCCTGCTACTGCTCGGCACCCCCGTACTGGCCTTTTTCCTGAACGCCATTACCTTCGGCGTGTCTGCGTTCGCGGTGCTGTCCATCCCGGCGAGCGAGGCGTTCCGCCCCGGGGGTTCCGGCGAGCGGCCGGCTGGGCTGCTCCACGACCTGGCCGACGGCGCGGCCGCGCTGCGGGCGCACCCGCAGGCGGTCCGGCTGGTCGGTGCCGACATTGTCTGCAGCCTGGTCTACGGCATGCAGACGGTGCTGCTCATCCTGGTCGCGCACCGGGCCGGGCTGGGCCTGCACGGCTACGGCTACCTGTTCGCCGGTATCGGGGCCGGCGGCCTCCTCGGCACCGCGCTGGCCGGCCGGGCCGCCCGCTGCCCGCACCCGCGCGCCGTGCTGCTGGCCGCGCTGGCCGCGGTCGGGCTGCCGATGGTGCTGCTCGGCTGGGTCTACGGGGCCGGAGTGCACTGGCCGGTGGCAGCCATCGCGGCCGCGGCGGTCACCGGGGTGGGCGCGATCCTGGTCGAGATCATGACCGAGACCAGCCTGCAGCGCAGCCTGCCGCCGGAGGTGTTCGGCCGGGCCTACGGCCTGGCACTGCCCGCCTCGATCGCCGGGATCGCGCTCGGCTCGCTGGCCGCGCCGCTGCTGATCAGCCTGCTCGGCGGGACCGGCGCGCTGGCCGCCTGCGGCGCCGCCGCCACCGGGTACGGCCTGCTGCTGGCCGTGCCGCGGCGCCGGCCAGCCCGGCACCGGCGCCGGCCCTGGCGGAGAACCGGCTGGCCGCGGCGGACGCCTGACCCCGGCTGGACACGATGGCGGCGGCCCCCGGCGGGCCGCCGCCATCGTCCGTGCCGCGACGGGCGGGGCGCTGTGGCAGGCTTACCGCATGCCCGAGCGATGGGAGTACGGCTCCCTGATCACGATTGCCCTTGCCCCCGGCGAAGCGCAGTCCCCCGAGCACATGGTCGGCATCCTGGTCACCGCGCTGCAAGCCCGGCTGGTGACGGTCGTGGAGCTGGGTGCGTTAATACCTGGCGAGCGCTACGCGGTGCTGAACGCGGTCGGCCAGGAAGGCTGGATCATCACCGGCCCGCCGGTGCGCAACGACTTCAACCGGGGCGCCGCGGTCACCCTGGACAGCATCCGGCTCGATCCGTGGATCGCCGAGGTGCTGTCCGGCAGCCCGGTGGGCCACTGGACCCGCGGCTACTTCGACTACCCGCTGCGCCGCCCGGCGGCGGCCAGCTAACCCTGACCGGGCCGGGTCAGCCGCCGGTGACCGTGGTAACGAACCAGGCCGCCTGGTCCAGCGCGCTGTCGGCCGCCGCCAGCATCCCCGACTGCAGCGTGAAGTCGTGCCACATGCCCGGCCACCGGGTGTAGCTGACGTCCACCCCAGCGGCCGACGCGCTGGCGGCCAGCGCGGCGGCGTCCGGGGCGAGCAACTCGTCGTCACCCGCCTGGATGAGCAGCGGCGGCAGCCCGTGCGAGCTGGCGTGCAGCGGCGACACCGCGGGGTCGGCCCAGTTCACCGGGTCGGTGTAGGCCCGGGCGCAGGCCGCCAGCCAGCCCGGGCTGAGCAGCACATCGCGGCGCACCAGGCCCGGGCTGGCCTGCCGGTCCCGGCCCAGGTCGAGCCACGGTGACAGCAGGATGCCCCCGGCCGGGAGGGCACCGCCCCCGTCCTGGTCCCGCGTGCCGAGCAGCAGGGCCAGGGCTAGTCCGCCGCCGGCCGAGTCACCCGAGACCACGATGTCGGCCGGGCTGACCGGCCCGGTGAGGGCGTTCAATATCTGGTGTGCGTCGTGCAGCGCGGCCGGATAGCGGTGCTCCGGCGCCAGCCGGTATTCGGGCAGGATGACCTGGCAGCCGGCCTGCGCGCTGAGCTGCGCGGCCCAGCCACGGGCGAGCAGGGCCGAGCCGACGCAGTAGCCGCCGCCGTGGAAGTGCAGCACGGTCGGCCCGGGGCCGTCCTGGCCGGCCGTCACTACCTCGGCCGGCACGCCGCCGATGATGGTCCGCCGTACGGTCGTGCCGCGCGGCACCGGCGAGGCGCGGAACAGCCGGTCCAGCCGGCGCCGCTGCACCGCCCAGGGCAGCGCCGGGTCGAGCACCCGGCGGCCCAGCTGGCGCACCCCGAGCCGGGCGACGGCCGGCGGCACCCGCGCGCTCATGCCGCGGCGCGCTTCGGCATGACCCGGTAGCTGGCCAGGTCGAAGTGCCGGACGCGGTGCCGGTAGCGGAACGTCTGGCCGGGCCAGTTGCTGATGTTGCGCCCGTCGGCGGTGGTGTACCAGCTGTCGCATCCACTCAGCCACACCGAGCTGCGGCTGGCCTTCACCACCCATTTATTGAACGCCAGCTGCACCTCGGGCCGCACGTCGAGCCAGTCGAGCCCGTCCGACTCAAGCGCCCGCAGGGCGCCGAGCACGTAGCCGATCTGGCTTTCCAGCATGTAGATGATGGAGTTGCCGCCGAGGTTGGTGTTGGGCCCGTAGAGCAGGAAGAAGTTGGGGAAGCCGGACACTGTGATGCCGAGGTAGGCCTCGGCGCCGGCCGACCATTCCTGCTCCAGGCGGCGGCCGCCCAGGCCGGTCACCGACATCGGCGCCAGGAAGTCGAGGGTCTGGAACCCGGTGCCGTAGATGAGCACGTCGGCCGGGTGGGTGCGGCCGCCGGCGGTGACCACCCCGCCGGGCGTGATCCGCTCGATCGGGTCGGTGACCAGCTCGACGGTGGGCCGGGTCAGCGTTGGGTACCAGTCGTCGGAGAACAGCACCCGCTTGCAGCCCAGCCGGTAGTCCGGGATGCACTTGGCCCGCAGTTCGGGGTCGCCGATCGCGCGGAGCTGGCGGCGCCACATCGCCATCGGCGCGGCCTGCAGCCGGGGGGACAGCACGAAGCCGCTGGTGAGCAGCTCGCCGTAGAGGAAGATGCGCAGCCGGTCGGCTTTGCGCAGCACCGGCAGCCGGTCGTACAGGTCCAGCTCGCCCGGCCGGTAGGCCCGGTCCGACTTGGGCAGGATGTACGGCGCGTTGCGCTGGAACACGTCGACGTGCGCGGCTGATTTGGCGATCTCCGGCACGAACTGGATGGCGCTCGCCCCGGTGCCCAGCACGGCCACCCGCCGCCCGGCCAGGTCCACGCCGTGGTCCCAGCGGGCCGAGTGCCAGGACGGGCCGCCGAAACTGTCCCGGCCCGGGACGTCCGGCAGCCGGGGCCGGCCGAGCTGGCCCACCGCGGACACGACGGCGCGGGCCCGCAGCGTGCCGCCATCCTCCAGGGTGAGCGTCCACACCGCGCTCCGCTCGTCGAACTCGGCGGCGGCCACCCCGGTGCCGAACCGGAAGTGCCGGGTGAGCCCGCGCTCCGCGCACAGCTGGCGCAGGTAGCCCAGGATCTCCTGGCCCGGCGGGAAGCGGCGGCTCCAGCGGGCCGGTCGGCCCGAGTACGAGTACAGGTTGGACGGGATGTCGCAGCTCAGGCCGGGATAGGTGTTGTCCCGCCAGGTCCCGCCCAGGTCCGCGGCCCGGTCCACCACCAGGAAGTCGTCCAGGCCCGCCTGCTGCAGCGCGCTGGCCATGCCGATCCCGCCGAACCCCGCTCCGACTACCACCATGCGATACACCGACTCTGCTGGCATGGGCGCAGAATAAACGCCGCCCGTGCTGCCGTCACCTGGCGCCGTCACCTGCCGCGCGGGCGGGCGGCCGGCCGGGGCTGGCATTTCGTTCCATCGGTGGGCCGTAAAGCGTAGGCCGAAGGTGCATGTGGCGGACAGAAAACAACGCCATAGCGACGGTACGTGTTAGCAAAAGAGGATCTAATATGCGTATAATGTATACAGAATTCCTGTCGAGGGTGCCCTGATGCACGGGATGCTGTAGCCGAATTGGTGACCGGGCCGATGCGCCGGGTGAGAACGCGTCATTGGTAAATGAAACCAAGCGGTCTGCCTGGTATGCTGCGCATCCAAAGAGGGAGGGGGCCAAGATGGCTCAACAAGTCAGCGTTCTGCTGCTGTGCGACCTTCATGGCGGCGATGTCGAGGCGGTTGAGACCGTCTCGTTCGGGGTTGGCAACTCCGCGTACGAGATTGACGTCTGCGCGGCCGATGCTAAGGAAATCCGCAGCAAACTGGAGCCGTTCATTGAGCATGCCCGGCGCCGGACCAGCGGCACCGCGCGCAAGCCTGGGCGGCGGGCGGCGGACCGGGCGCACACTGCTGAGATCCGGTCCTGGGCCAAGGAGCAGGGTTACCAGATCAGCGAACGCGGCCGTATCCCGGCCACGGTGGTCACCGAGTACGAGCAGAACCACTGACGGGGCGCCGGCCGTTTCTTGCGGCAACTCACGATAGGTGAGCGCAGGCTTGCGGATCGGTGTGCGAAACCACGATGAATGTGTTTGCCCCAGGCGAACTGTTCCGGCTCGGCGCGGTCCAGCACGCTGAGTTGTTCTCCGGTTCCACTCAGGTGGGGGAAGCGCTTGCGCCTATCTGCGTGGCAATGTGCGTACCCGAGTCGCCTGCGTCATTGGCCGCGCCAGCACCGTTAGCCAGCCGGTGGTTCTGCTCGTTCAGCGGCGGGCCCACTCCTGCGCCAGCAGCCGGAACGAGCGGACCCGGTCGGCGTGCTCGTGGGTGATCGTGGTGATGATCAGCTCGTCAGCCCCGGTCGCGTCGCGCAACCGCTCCAGCTGGTCGGCGACCTGCCCCGGCGAGCCGGCGAACTGGGTGTCGACCCGGTCGGCGACGAGCGCCCGGTCCTCGCCGGTCCACTGGTGCGTGGCGGCCTGCTCCGGGGTGGGGAACGGGATGGCCCCGGCCCCGGTCCGGATGCTGCGCACCCACAGGCCGTAGCCGCTGGCCAGGCGGCGGGCGGCCGCCTCGTCCTCGGCCACCACCACGTCGGCGGACACGCTGACGTACGGCCGGCCCAGCTCGGCCGAGGGCTGGAACGCGGCCCGGTAGCCCTCGGCCGCCTCCAGCACGGTGGCCGGGCTGACGTGGTAATTGGCCGCGAAGCGCAGTCCGTTGGCCCCAGCCACCTGGGCGCTCTCCCCGCCACTGCTGCCCAGGATCCACACCTGCACGGCGGCGTGTTCGCCCGGGACGGCGTGCCCCTCGACGCCATCCGGTGACCGGTAGGTGCCACGGAGCAGGGCCAGGATGTCGCCGACCTGCTCGGTGTAGTTCTGCGGCTCGGCCTCGGGCAGCATCAGCAGCTTCTTCTGCATCTCGATCCGCGGTGAGCGGAGCAGCCGCTCGATCGGGAACGGCGGCGGGATGAGCAGCCTATTGGGCTGGCTGCCATCATGCGCCCGCCCGCCGCGGGACTGGGCTGGGCCAGTCAGCGCGGGCTCGCGGCTGCGTCCGGGAGGCCGCCCGCCGGACCGGCCCAGGCCGAGATCCAGCCGGCCCGGGTGCAGCGCGTCGATCAGGCCAAACTCCTCGACCGTGGACAGCGCGGTGCGATGTCCGAGCTGGACCGCGCCGGAGCCGATCCGGATCCGCGACGTGGCCGCGGCGGTCAGCGCGAGCACTACCGCGGGTGAGGTGCCGGCCACCCCCGGGTTCAGGTGGTGCTCGGCGAACCAGTACCGCGTGTAGCCGAACCGCTCGGCCTGCTGCGCCAGATCGATGCTGTTCCGCAGCGCCTGGGCGGCGGTCGAACCGGAGCTGATCGGCACCAGGTCCAGCACGGCCAGCGGAGTGCTGCTCATGATGCTGCCCGGGCCGCGGCGGCCTGGCCCGGCAGCGGGGCCAGGCCCAGGTGCTCGCGCAGTGTACGACCGGTGTACTCGGTGCGGAATACGCCGCGCTCCTGCAGCAGCGGCACCACCGTGTCGGCGAACTCGTCCAGGCCGCCCGGGGTGATGTGCGGCACCAGGATGAACCCGTCGCTGGCGTCGGCCTGGACGAACTCGTTGATGGTCGCGGCCACCGTGGCGGGCGAGCCGACGAACGACTGGCGGCCGGCCACCTCGATGATCAGTTCGCGCAGCGACAGCTTCTCGGCCTCGGCCTTGTCCCGCCACTGCCGCGCGATGGCCACCGGGTCGCGGTACATCCGGACGCTGGCCCGGCCGCGGGCGATGGTGTTCTCGCCCGGCTCGGGGTCGAAGTCCGGCACCGGGCCGTCCGGATCGAGGCCGGACAGGTCCCGGTTCCACAGCTGCTCGGCGAACTTGATCGCGGTCTGCTCGCTGACCTGCTGGAACCGCACCTCGCGGGCCAGTTCCTGGGCCTCCGCGTCGGTGCCGGCCAGCACGAACGTGGCGGCCGGCAGGATCAGCAGCTGGTCGGGGTGGCGGCCGTAACGGGCCAGCCGGCGCTTGACGTCGGCGTAGAACGCCTGTCCGTCGTGTAGCTGGCTGTGCCGGCTGAAGATCGCGTCCGCGCTGGCCGCGGCGAACTCGCGGCCCTCATCGGAGTCGCCGGCCTGGAAGATGACCGGGCGGCCCTGCGGGCTGCGTGGCACGGTGAACTGGCCGCCGATGCCGAACTGCGTGTCGTGGTGCGCGAACGCGCCCGCTCCCGGCTCCCGCAGGAACTGGCCGGACGCCTGGTCGGCGACGATCTCGGTGCCGTCCCAGGAGTCGAACAGCTGCCCGGCCGCGGCCAGGAACGTGCGGGCCCGCTCGTAGCGCTGATCCTGCGGCAGGTAGCCGCCGCATCGTCGGCCAGGAAGACGACCAGGTCGGCCACAAGGTGCACGGTCTCGCCCGCGCGCCCGGCGGCCGCCTGCTCCCGGCGGACCTCGGCGACGATGTCCTCGGTCTGCCCGGCGTCGCGCGGGGTGACGAATCCCACGTCGGCCGCCCTGGCCACCAGCCGGTAGGAGTCGGTGCCGTGCGCCAGCGCGGCCACCACCGGCTGCCCTTGTGGCGGCCGGGGCGTGATCGACGGGCCCTTGACGCTGAAGTGCTCGCCCACGAAGTCGATGTAGTGCAGCTTGCGCCGGTCGATGAACCGGCCGGTGGCCCGGTCCCGGATCTCGGCGTCATCCTCCCAGCTGTCCCAGAGCCGCCGGACCACCTCGACGTAGTCGGCCGCCTCGCCGAACAGCCCGGCCGCCAGCCTGCGGACCGCTGGGTCGTCGCGCCCGGTCACGCAGAGCCGCGGCATCTTGCGCCGGCCGAACAGCGCGGCCTCATCCGGGCGCGCCGACACCTGCACCCGCAGGCCGGCCCGGCCGCCGCTGACGTAGTCCAGCGTGGCGATCGCCTTGGAGATATGGAACGGCTCGGTGTGTGTCGCGGTGACCGCCGGGATCAGGCCGATCCGTGACGTCAGCGGGGCGATCCGGGCCGCGATGAGCGCCGCGTCCAGCCGCCCGCGGACCTGATCGGTACGCCGGTCCGGCTCCAGCCGCCGGCTGGACTGCAGGCCGAGCGAGTCCTCGATGGTGACGAAGTCGAGCAGGCCGCGCTCGGCTTCGGCGGCCAGGCCGGCCCAGTAACCGGCGGTCAGCAGGTCGGCCGGCCGGGCCAGTGGCTCACGCCACGCGGCCGGATGCCACCCGGCGCCGTCCAGCGCGGCCGCGAGGTGCAGCGGAGATGGTCGGGACATCCTCGCATTCTAGGTTTTTCCTATAGACATTGTCGAAAAAGGGCGAAGAGTTCAGGTCGGCCAGCCTGCTTGTTCTGTCATCTTGTCATCGAGTGGTCACTCTCAGTGTACCTTGGAACGGTCCGCGATGCGCTGGTCCAGGGGGCGGATGGGCGCGGGCGAGGCTCCTGACGTGGCCGCCGAGCTCGACGCGCTGGCTGGTGGGCAGGCGGTTTAGCGGGCTCGGGCGGCTGGGCATGACCTGGGTCATGCTGCGGCGGATCCTGGGCCACCATGCTGACCGAGACCACGGGGCTGACCGAGACCACGGGGCTGACCGAGACCACGGGGCTGACCGAGACCACCGGGCTGAGGGGGACAGCCATCCGGTGACGGTCACCATCGGCGACGGCCCGCCCGGGCCGGTGGTGCCGGACGACTTCGCCGGGCTGAGCTTCGAACGCGGACCGCTCAACATCGGCAACGCCGGGGTGGACGGCTACCTGTTCCGCCCGGACAACGACTCACTGGTCACCCTGTTCCGCAACCTGGGGCTGCGCAGCCTGCGGATCGGCGGCGGGTCGGTGGACTTCTACCTGCCCGCGGGCACCGGGCCGGACGGCTTCACCGGGGTGGACAACCTGTTCGGCTTCGCCGCCGCGGCCGGGGCGCAGGTGATCTACTCACTCCGCCTGCTCAGCCCCAGCGGCAAGCCGGTCGCCGGGCTGAAATCGGCCGACGCCGAGGCGGCCGGGTACATCTGGGGGCGCTACCGGGAGAGCCTGGCCAGCTTCGCGATCGGGAACGAGCCGGACTGGCACGCGTTTCACAGCTACCCGGGTCATCCGCACGATCCGGCCATCTACGAGGAAATCGGCGGCGTCCCGGGCAGCGCCTACCCGTCATACCTGGCCACCTGGCAGGACTTCGCCGGCGCGGTGCGGGCGGCGGCGCCCGGCGCGCCGCTGGCCGGGCCGGACACCGGGGCCTACACGCCACTGACCTACACGCCGGACCCGGACCACGGCGTGTCCTGGACCGAGCGGTTCGCCCACGACGAGGCTGACGCCGGCCGGGTAGCCGACTTCACCCAGCACTATTACGTGGGCGGCAGCCCCGGGAAGACCACCGCCGGGCAGGCCATCGGCAACATGCTGTCCGCGGACTGGGTGACCGGCACCGAGATCGGCCAGCAGCCCGCGGGCACCACGTACATCCCGTATCCGTGGTTCTACGCGAGCAATCTGGCGCCGGTCCGGGCGGCCGGCCTGCGCTACCGGCTCACCGAGTCGAACGACTACCTGACCGGCGTGCCCGGCGCGAGCAACGCGTTCGCCGCCGCGCTGTGGGCGCTGGATCACCTGCACTGGTGGGCGGCGAACGGCGCGGCCGGGATCAACTTCCACAACAAGCAGTGGCTGTACACCGACACGATCGTGCCCGACCCGGCCGCGGCCGGCCGCTACGCGGTCACCCCCAAGGGCTACGGCATCAAGGCATTCACCCTGGGCTCGGCCGGGCCGGTCAGGCCGGTGACGCTCAGCGGCGTGAACGGCCTCAACCTGACCGCCTACTGCGTCGGGGATTACCTCACGCTGATCAACAAGACGCACGGGCGGGCCGCGGCGGACGCGACCGTGACGATCAGGCCGCCCGCCCCGGCGCGGCAAGGCGCCGACGTGATGACGCTGGCCAGCGCGGAACCAGGCGATCCAGGGGCGGGCAGCGCCACGCTGGGCGGGGCGGCGATCACCGGCGACGATCCGTGGGCCGGGCAGTGGACCACGCTGCCGGTCAGCCCGGACGGTGCCGGGATCAGCCTGACCGTGCCGGCCACCAGCGCCGCCATCGTGCGGATCCAGGGCGCAGGCTAAGGCTTGCGGCCCGCCCCGCCGTAGTTGGCCAGCTCGTGGTCCTGGTCCAGGCCGGCCGCTTCGGGCCGCCACCGGTGCAGCTGGACCACGCCGGGCGGCACCAGGTCCAGCCCGGCGAAGAACTGGCTGACCTGGGCATGGCTGCGCATGGTGAGCTGGGCCGGCGATTACTGGTTGTAGTCCCGGGTGGACTGGGTCATCTGCTCGGTGGCCACGTCACTGGCCGGGTGCGAAGTTGTCGGTGCCGCCGAGCAGTAGTTGTACACCCGGGCGATGTGCGGGACGCCGGTATCCAGTGAGTCGTCCATGCTGAAGTTCCCTTCTACGATCGGAGCGGTAATGGTCGGCAAGGTGAACTATGACGACCGTCAATTCGCTGTATACGCCAAAGGACGGGCGATGAGCCCGGCCATGCGGGACAGGTGGATGACGGTGTTCGCCAGCCACGTTCCGCCCCGGCGGCCGCTGGCCGTGCTCGATCTGGGTTGCGGCATCGGCCGGTTCACGCCGGCCCTGGCCGACACGTTCGGCGGGCCGGTGTACGGGGTGGAGCCGTCGGCGCGGATGCGGCAGATCGCGGCAGAGTCGGCGGCGCACCCGGCGGTGCGCTACCTGGCCGGCCGCACCGAGGCCATCCCGCTCCAGGCTGACAGCTGCGACATCGTGCTGATGTGCCTGGTCATCCACCACGTGGAGGATCTGGCGGCCGGGGTGGCGGAGATCAGCCGGGTGCTCCGGCCGGGCGGCCGGGTGCTGATCCGGAACACGTTCGCGGACCGGATGCGGAACCACTGGTGGTACCAGTTCTGGCCCCGGGCGGCCGAGATCGAGCGGGACATGTTTCCCACCACCGGTGAGGTGGCCGCCGCGTTCTCCGGCGCCGGCCTGGAGGTCCGGTCCCTGGAGGCGGTCCCGGAGCCGCTCGCCAGCAGCGCGGCCGAATTCGCCGCCCGGCTGCGGCTGCGGCCCTTCTCGACGTTCGAGCACCTGACCGAGGAGGAAATCGCCACGGGAATGGCCGCCCTGGACGCCGCCGTGGCCAGCGAAACCGAGCCCCACCCCATCGAAGGCACCAGCGACCTGCTCGTCCTCGGCGCGCCTTAACTTGGCTGATGTGACAAATGGTGCGGTAGTGGCGACCCAGAATTGATCACGACTGGCGGAGGGAGGCGGGCCGGTTAATCATTCGGCTTGGCGGGGTGGCGCGGCTAGCGTGATCGGGTGCACAGCGAGAGGACAGCGGACCCGGGGCTGACGGCGGCGGGGCTGCGGCTGCGGCCGGTGCGGACCGACGACGAGGTGGAGTTCCGGGCCGCGTGCGAGATGCTGGCGGCGGAGGATTTTAACTTCGGCCTGGGCCTGGAGTCCGGCATGGCGTGGCCGGACTACCTGGCGAGGCTGGACAAGCAGCGGTTCGACGTTGACCAGCCTGGCATGGTGCCGGGCACGTTCCTGGTGGCTGACGTGGCGGGGGAGATCGTCGGCCGGGCCTCGATCCGGCATGAGCTCAACGACTTCCTGGCCCGGCAGGGCGGCCACATTGGCTATGCCGTGCTGCCCGGGCACCGGCGGCGCGGCTATGCGACCGAGATTCTCCGGCAGAGCCTGGTCATCGCCCGGGCGGTCGGGGTGGACCGGGTGCTGATGATCTGCGATGAGACCAACGCCGGGTCGAGAGCCGTCATCGAGGCGTGCGGCGGGGAACTCGACGGCATCGCGACCATCGCCTCGCAGCCCATCCCGATCTGCCGGTACTGGATCGACTGAGGCCGGGCTGGTGACGATGGCGCTGCCGCCAGGATTGCCCCCGCTCGTGGCGCGCGCTTGGTCAAGCCGTTAGTCCTCGGTCATCAGATGCTCCGTCGCGAAGCCACCGGTCGAACCATGCGCGCGTCCGCCAGAGCAGATCGAGCTGGTGATTTCGCTCCACGAACCGGTGTCCCTCACGCGGGTAGATGACGAGCTGGTGCTCGGCCCCGAACCAGCTGAGCGCCCGGTGGAAGTAGATCGCCTGGCCGACCGGCACGTTGGTGTCGTTCTCGCCGTGCACGATCAGCACCGGGGTGCGGACCTTCGACGCGAACGAGATCGGGCTGACCTGATCGTGCGGGTGCGGGCCGGTGCCCTCCCAGCCGCAACTGCCGCCGAGCGCGGCATCTATGGTTCCAAATTCACTGGTCGCGAGGAGCGTGCCCCAGTCGCTGATCCCGGCGTCCATTATCGCGGCCTTGAACCGGTCGGTTTGCCCGATCGCCCAGGCGGCCATGAACCCGCCGTAGCTGGCCCCGCCGATTCCGAGCCGGTCCGGGTCGGCGACCCCCTCGGCAATCAGCAGGTCGATCCCGCTGACGATGTCGCTCCAGTCGGCGCCGCCAACGGCGCCGCCAGCCGAGCGCACGACCGCCGCCGCGAAATCACGGCCATGGCCCACCCCGCCCCGCGGGTTAGGCAGGAACACGGCGTATCCCGCGGTCGCGAGCCACTGTCCCGGAGAACGGGGGCCGAGCAGGAACTGGTCGGCGTACCGGGCAGGAGGGCCGCCGTGCACCCATGTGATGAGCGGGAACGGGCCGTCCGCCCGGCTTCGGCCAGGCGGCAATACGAGCAGGCCGTCGAGGTCGAGGCCGTCGGTTGCCTGGTAGGAGAGGCGTTCTTGAGTGCCCCATCTGATCGCGCGCAAGGCGGGCTGGGTGTCGCTGAGCCGGATGAGCGGCCCGCCGGGCGGTCCGGCGTGGACATTCGCCGGCTCGCAGGAGGTGGTCGCGAGCGCCCCGACTACCTCGCCCGAGCGGCTGGCGGTGAGCGAGTCGACCAGGCCGTCCCGGGCGGACAGGGACAGGAACCGTCGCAGGCCGGGGTCGAGCCGGTAGATCGTGGTATCGAGCCCATCCGCGAACAGGGCCAGCGGTGGGCCGTCCGCGACCTGCGCCAAGTCGGTCGGGCAGACTGCCATGCCCTGCGTCAGATCACGATGCACAGCGGCAGCCGCGATGACGGTTGCGTCATAGACGGCGTAGCCGCCGTAGCCGCCGAACGGCTCTGGCCGTGCCAGATAGGCCAGGTGCCAGCTGCCGTCGGCCTGCCACCAGACCGGCGACCTCGCCCGCGGGCCGATCCGGCCCAGATCATGGACCGTGCCCGTCTGCGGATCGACCACATGCAACTCGCTGGTGGTAGCGCCCAGATCCTTCTCCGGACTCGCCCAGCTGATCACCGCCAGCGCACTCCCCTCGGGCCGCGGCGCCAG
This sequence comes from uncultured Actinomycetes bacterium, assembly GCA_963758575.1. GTDB lineage: Bacteria > Actinomycetota > Actinomycetes > Streptosporangiales > Streptosporangiaceae > RYN-230. The sequence goes on along the minus strand of CAVWWE010000013.1, from coordinate 77,865 downwards.
CTCGACGACGTGGCGCCTGCCCAGGCCGTCCACCGTGCGAAGCTCGCCAGAGGCCAGATCGAGCACCCGCAGCCTGCCGCGGCGCAGCTGCTGTCCCCAGACGATTGCGTCGTCGCGCTCGGCGCGGCGGCGCTTGTCTTCCTCGGTCGGCTCGTCAGTGGCCACCACGGCGACCAGCCGGCCGTCCGCGAGCGGCCGGGCATCGGAGATTTCGCCGTGCCAGTCCGTCAGGACCTTGGCCTCCCCGCCACCGAGCCGTATCCGGTGCAGTTGAGGGGATCCGGTGCGATCCGACAAGAAAAACACCGACGCCGAATCCGGTGCCCATCGCGGACCGAAGTCAGCCGCCATACCCGCGGTCAGCTTCTCCGGCGGTGAGCCGCCGTCAGCAGCGGCCAGCCAAAGCGCGCAAAGACAACGCTCTGCCCGGCGGCCGACCGGAGCGACGACGTATGCAACCCAGCACCCATCTGGCGAGATCACCGGCTGCGACGGCACAGCCCCGTCCACCACCAGCTCCGCGGTTAGCTCCGGTGCGTCTTCACTCATGCAACGCGCTCACTACAGGAGCGCGGATTGCATCGAGGGCAGCCAGGGCAGCAGCACCGCGGCCAGGACCAGCGCGGCGCCCACCACATACCCGAATGCCTGGCCGGACCGCCAGATCTTCTCCACGAAGACCACCCCGGTCAGGCCGATCATCCAGGCCCAGTCCATCAGGCCGACCGCCACCAGGATCAGCATCAGGCTCCAGCAGCAGCCGACGCAGTACGCACCGTGGTACGCGCCGGCCCGGACGTCCCGCAGCCGGCCCGAGTAGTTGCCGAAATGAAGCAGGAAACCCAGCGGTGAGCGGCAGTGTCGGAGGCATCGTGCCTTCAGCGGGCTGAACTGGTACAGCCCGGCTACGGCCAGGATGACGGCGGCGCTCCACACGGCACGGGTGGACGGCCCCATGCCCATGCCCATCGGGGCCAGCGTGCCGAGCGTCCGGGACAGTCCATAGGCCAGCACGCCGAACCCGGCCCAGGCCAGCAGGTACCCACCGACCAGCGCGGCGCTGTGGGCAGCGGCCAGCCCGTCCCGGCGGGACCGGACCACCCGCAGGTACATCGAGGCGACCGGCGCCACCGACGGCAGCATCATGGCCGCCATCATGACCATCCAGAGCAGCAGGAACTCGCCGAACACGAGCCAGGGGCCGGCCATCGCGGCGGGCATCCCCGGATGCTGATCGATGAGCAGCAGCCAGGCGGCGGCGGCGACGATAAGCAGCCCAGCCCATAGGGCCAGGCTGCTACGCCTGCCAGGCGAACTCGCGGAAGTGACCATTTTTGCCTGTGTTGTCGAAGGACAGGCCGAAGTCGGGATCGCGGTACCAGCCGATGATGCTCCGGGCGATGGGCAGGTTGCTGCCCATCGGGTGGAACACGTTGACGATCTCCATCACCGCGGTGGTGTTCGGCGAATGCAGCCCCTCGACCTCGAACTCCATGATGCCCGGCACCTCGACCCGCTTGCGGTCGCCGTCGGAGCTGAAGCTGATCGGCACGAACTTCACGCCCAGTAGCTCGCCGATCAGGCCGGCCAGCATTTCCGGCGGGCCGCCCTGCGCGCCGGACAGCACGGCCCCGAGCGCCGCGCGCTGCCGTTCGTCGGCGCGCTCGTCCAGGTAGATCGCTACCCGCCAGCCGCCTTCACCCATCACTGCGGGCGAATCCACGACCAGCACGGCATTCAGCCCGTCCAGCCGTACGCCCTCACTTTCGCCCTCAGCAATGTGCATGGCCAGCGGAACGTAGCAGCGCTCATTGTCCGCGGGCCCCTGCAGCGAGGACGTTATGCACGGGCACAGGATGTCACAATTGCAGTTCTCCATGTACTCGCCCCGCAACTGCCAAGCCATGGCGGTCCCCCTTCGACGCCCAGCTAGAACACTGACTGTAATGCGGCGACGCGGCGGCGGGAAGACGTCCCGTTGCGGGAAGCGAGGAGGACCGGCGTGGATGCCGCCGATGGATCAGCGGCCCAGGCCAGGCTGCGGGCCGCGCTGGCTGATGCGCTGCACCGCCGGGACCGGGTCGCGGTGTCGGCGCGCGGTCGGCGCTGAGCGCGATCGGCAACGCCGAGGCGGTCAGCCCGCCGCCGGCGGGAGCCGGCACCAGCAGCGTGCACATCGCCGGGGCGGCCGCCGGGCTCGGCGCGGGGGAGGCGAGCCGGCGCAGCCTGACTGCGGCCGAGATCGATCAGATCATCTGCGCGGAGATCGGCGAGCGGGCACGGGCCGCCGACGGCTATGACCGCGGCGGCCAGCCCGGGCCGGCCCAGCGCCTGCGCGCCGAGGCCGACGTGCTCCGCCGGCTGGCCGCTGGCGACGAGGACCGGCGGGCGTAGCGCAGGCTGCCCTTCGGCTGCTTGTCCCAGGTGAGCGACTCGACCGGGCCGGTGAACCAGTGCCCGAGCGGGCAGCGGATCTTGGCACACTCCAGTGGGCCGTCGGTGGATGTCACGCCATAGCGGTAGACCACCTCGGCCGGCAGCCCGCAGCGCACCATGCCGCTCCGGTTCAGGTAGGCCGGGCAGTCCATGAACATCACCCAGGTATCCATCAGCGGAACCCCCCTTCCGCGTGTGTTGTCCCGTCCCACGCTAGAAGCCGCAACGTTCCGGCAGCGTTCGGCTCCAGCGTTCGGCGGCCGTGCAATGGCTGTTCAGCCGCCCCCGCCAGCCCGGCCGAAATGAAACTAGCTACCTTGGGGATATGGGCGGGGCCGGCGCGATAGAGGCTGAATCGTGTGCCGGGCCCGCGACACCAGACAGGGCCGGAGACTGGAGGAAGCGATGCCAAAAGAAGCACGCGTAGCGCTACTGCTCGCCGCCGCCGCCTGCTTGATGGCCGTGACGGTCGAGTGGGTCATAGCCGAACTCAACGAACCGCCGAAGTAGCCGTCTGATCCCGGGCTGGGGGCCCGGGAGCGCTCTGCCAGCAGAGCCCGCGGTCCAGGAGGTGACGCGGTGCGGGAGGCTGTGCTGCTGACCGGGTCACTGGGCCTGGGCCACGAGATGATGGCCCGCTGCTGCGCCAGCCTGCTGGACCAGTCGGGCTGGCAGACCCGCAGCGTGGACAGCATGTCCCTGCTCGGCCGGCGCAGTGGCGGCGCCGGGGAACGGGTGTTCGGCCGGCTGGTTGCCATGCCCGGTCTGTACGACGGGCTGCACTTCGCCCACCTGCGCACCGGGAGCCGGCTGGCCGGCCTGATGGCCCGGGCGGCCAGCGCCCGGCTGGTTCCTGCGCTGCTGGCCGACCTGGACCGGCAGCCAGCCGACCTGCTGCTCAGCGTGTTTGCCACCGGCGCCACCGCGGCCGGCCAGGTCAAGGCGCGCAGGCCGGCGCTGCGCACGGTCGTGCTGTGCACCGACGTGACTGTGCACCGGATCTGGGCTGCCCCGGGCACCGACCTGTTCCTGGTCACTTCGCCGGCCGCGGAGGCCTCGGTCCGGCGCTACCTGCCCCGGGCCGCGGTGGCGGTGGTGCCGCCACCGGTCCGGGCCGAGTTCTACGCCGCCCCGTCCCAGGCCAAGGCCCGGGCGGCGCTGGGCGTGCCGCCGGGGGAGTTCTGTGTCCTGGTCATCGACAGCGGCTGGGGCTTCGGCCCGCTGACCGCGACGGTGGCCGAACTGGCCGCGGCGGGGGCGCACGTGCTGGCCGTGGCCGGCCGGGACCAGGCGGTCGAGCAGCGGTTCCGTGCGCTGGCCCGGGAGACGCCCCGGGTCATCCCATTCGGCTTCACCGACCGGGTGCCCGAGCTGATGGCCGCGGCCGACCTGGTGGTCGCGCTGCCCGGCGCGACCACCTGCAGCGAGGCCCGGGTGGTTGGCCGCCAGTTGCTGCTGCTCGACGTGATGCCCGGGCACGGCCGGGACAACCTGCTGCACGAACTGGAGCTGGGCGGGGCCCACGTGGCCCAGCCGACGGCCCGCGGGCTGACCGAAAGCGCGCTGGCGGTCCGGGACGAGGTGATGAGCACGCCAGGGCCCGCCAAACCCCCGCCGCGCTGGGAGCCGGCCTACGCCGCCGCCCTGCGCCAGATCGGCGTGGACCTGCACGCCGTGGCCCCCGCCCCGCCGCAGGCCCCGGAACCGGCGCCGGGGCCATCGGCCACTATGACCGAAGGAGCCGCCCGGACATGATGCGCACCCTGTTTCTCAACCCCCCGTCCTATGCCGGATTCGACGGCGGGGCCGGTGCGAGATATCAGGCAAAACGGGAAATACGGTCGTACTGGTACCCGACCTGGCTGGCCCAGCCCGCGGCCATCGTGCCGGGCAGCCGGCTGATCGACGCCCCGCCAGCCGGGCTGGCCGCGGCCGACATCATCCCGCTGGCCCGGGACTACGAGCTGATCGTGCTGCATACCAGCTCGCCCACGTTCGACGGCGACGTCAAGCTGGCCGAGGCGTTCAAGGCGGCCAGCCCGGGTGTGCTGGTCGGCTTCGTCGGGCCCAAGGTGGCCGTGCAGCCCGGCCAGTCGCTGCGCGCGTCCGCGGCCATCGACTTCGTGGCCCGGGAAGAGTTCGACTTCACCATCGCCGACGTGGCCGAGGGCCGTCCGCTGAGCTCCATCGACGGGATCAGCTTCACCGCCCCCGACGGCCGCATCGTGCACAACGCCAACCGGCAGCCGGTGCCGGACATGGACCTGCTGCCGTTCGTCACCCCGGTCTACCAGCGGGACCTGCGGGCCGAGGACTACTACATCGGCTATCTGAAGCACCCTTACCTGTCCCTGTACACCGGGCGGGGCTGCCGGTCACGGTGCACGTTCTGCCTGTGGCCGCAGACCGTTGGCGGGCACCTGTACCGGACCCGGAGCGTCGAGCACGTGCTGGCCGAAGCGGAGCTGGTGACCCAGCTGTTCCCCCAGGTCAAGGAGCTGTTCTTCGACGACGACACGTTTACCGACGACCGGCCGCGGGCCGAGGCCATCGCCCGCGGGCTGGGCCGGCTGGGCATCACCTGGTCGTGCAACGCCAAGGCCAACGTGCCGCGGGAGACGCTCGCAGTGCTGCGGGACAACGGGCTGCGCCTGCTCCTGGTGGGCTACGAGTCCGGCAATCAGCAGATCCTGATCAACATCAAGAAGGGCCTGCGGGTGGACCGGGCCCGGCGGTTCGCCCGCGACTGCCACGACCTCGGTATCACCGTGCACGGCACGTTCATCCTCGGCCTGCCGGGGGAAACTAAAGAAACGATCGAGGAAACCATCCGGTACGCCCAGGAGGTGAACCCGCACACCATCCAGGTATCGGTGGCGGCACCGTACCCGGGCACCCGGCTATACCAGCAGGCCATGGAGAACGGCTGGCTGCCGGACGACGAAGACGGGGCCACGCTGGTCAGTGCGGACGGCACCCAGCTGGCCTCGTTGGCCTACCCCCATCTCGGGCATACCGAGATCCTGGACTCGGTGGACACCTTCTACAAACGGTTCTACTTCCGCGCCGGCAAGATCGCCGAGATGTCCGCCGAGATGATCCGCCAGCCCGATATGGCCGCCCGCCGGCTGCGCGAGGGCGGGGAATTCGTCCGCTTCCTGCGCCGCCGGCCACGTACGGCCGCCGCCCGGTGACCGCCTAATACGGAGGATCCTGATGCGAGTCCTGCTGGTGCACCCCAGCGCGCTGATGTACTCGGAGATCTTCCTGCGGCTGGAGCCGCTCGGCGTGGAGCGGGTGGCCAGCGCGCTGCTGGCCGACGGTCACGACGTCCGGCTGGTCGACCTGCAGGTCTACCGCCAGGATGAGCTACGGCGCCAGGTGGCCGAGTTCCGGCCGGAGGCGGTCGGCTTCAGCCTCAACTACCTGGCTAACGTGCCCGAAGTGGTGAACCTGGCCAAGTGGATCAAGACGCTGCTGCCGGGCTGCACCGTGTTCGTCGGCGGGCACAGCGTGTCGTTCGTGGCCGAGCAGGTGCTGGGGCACGCCGACGGCGCGATCGACGCCGTGCTCAAGGGCGAGGGCGAGGTCGGCGCGCCGGCGCTGCTGGCCGCGCTACCCGACCGTGCGCTCGGCGAGGTACCCGGGATCGTCACGCTGGACGGGCCGGGCCGGCCGCCGGCCATGCTGCACAGCCTGGACGGCCAGCTGCCCGCCCGGCACCTCGGCGGCCGCCGCCGCAAGTACTTCATCGGGGTAATGGACCCAGCCGCGTCCATCGAGTTCACCCGCGGCTGCCCGTGGGACTGCTCGTTCTGCAGCGCATGGACGTTCTACGGCCGCAGCTACCGCAGGCTGTCGCCGGAAGCGGCGGCCGAGGACATGGCCCGGATCGCCGAGCCAGGCGTGTTCATCGTGGACGACGTGGCCTTCATCAAGGCCGAGGAGGGCGACGAGATCGCCCGCCAGCTGGAACGCCGCGGCATCCGCAAGCAGTACTACCTGGAAACCCGGTGCGACGTGCTGCTCCGCAACGAGGAGGTGTTCCGCCGCTGGCGGCGGCTCGGGCTGAACTACATGTTCCTCGGGCTGGAGGCGCTGGACGAGGACGGGCTCAAGGCGTTCCGTAAGCGGACCACGCCGAAGATCAACAACAAGGCGCTGGAAGTGGCCCGGTCCATGGGGATGAGCGTGGCCATCAACATCATCGCCGACCCGGACTGGGACGAGGCGCGGTTCGCGTTCGTCCGGGACTGGGCGATGAGCGTGCCGGAAATCGTCAACATCACGGTGCAGACGCCGTACCCGGGCACCGAGACCTGGTTCACCGAATCCCGCCGCCTGACCAGCCTCGACTACCGCCTGTTCGACGTGCAGCACGCGGTGCTGCCGACCCGGCTGCCGCTGCACCGGTTCTACGAGGAGCTGGTCAAGACCCAGTCGGTGCTGGCCCGCAAGCACCTGGGCGTGGCGGCGCTGGCCAAGACCACCGGCATCGTGGCCCGGCAGCTGCTGCACGGGCAGACCAACTTCGTCCGGATGATCTGGAAGTTCAACCAGGTCTACAACGCCGACCGGCAGTACAGCGAGCACCAGCGCCCGGTCGAGTACCTGCTGCCGCCGCCCGCGCCACCGGTCCGGGCGCCGGACCGGAAAGAGCTCTATATCCACGCCCCGCAGCGGCGGAGGGCCTGACCATGTCCGGGCCGGCGGCCTGCACGGGATGCGCGCCCTGATCACCGGCGGGTCGAGTGGCATCGGGGCGGCCACGGCCCGGGAGTTCGCCGCGAACGGCATGCGGGTGGCCATCGCCGGCCGCAACCTGACCGCGCTGCACAGCGTGGCGGCCGACACCGGTGCCGTGTGCATCCCCGGTGACCTGCGTGACCCGGGCTGCCCACGGCGGACCATCCACGCCGCCAGCGACGAGCTGGGCGGGCTGGACCTGATGGTGTCCAACGCCGGGATCGGCTGGGCCGGCTCGTTCTCGTCGATGACCGAAGCCGACATCGACGCGCTGATCGACGTCAACCTGCGCGCCGCGGCCCACCTGGCCCACGCGGTGATCCCGCACCTGCAACCGGGCCGGGGCCGGATCGTGTTCGTCGGCTCCATCGCCGGGCTGGTCGGCGTGCAGGGCGAGGCGTGTTACTCGGCGACCAAAGCCGGGCTCAGCTGCCTGGCCGACACGCTGCGCGCCGAACTCCGGCCCCGCGGGGTCGGCGTCACACTGGTCAGCCCAGGGGTGGTGGATACCGCGTTCTTCGAGCGGCGCAAGGTGCCCTACCAGCGGCATCACCCGCAGCTGATGAGCGCGCAGGCGGCCGCGGCCGCCATCGTGGACGCCATCCGGCGCGGCCGGGACGAGGTGGTCATCCCGCCCTGGCTGTCCTTCCCGGCCCGGCTGAAAGTAAATTTTCCCGGCCTGTACCGGCTGCTCGCGGCCCGCTTCGCCTGACGGCTAAGGGTTTGCCGGGCCGGGTCCCGGGGTCGCAGCGTAAAGGGTTTGACTCATCCAGTGAGCAGGGTGTATGTCCTGGTCTACACTCAGGCCAATGGCTGACCACCTGGAGCTGCCCCGTCCGCTGTGCCTGCTGCGCACGGTGGGGTGGAGCGTCCTTGAGTCCCTCGGGCTGCCGCTCGCCGCCTACCTCGTCGGCGCCTGGCTCGCTGGGCGCAACGTCGGCCTGGTGGCCAGCGTCGCCGTTATCTGGCTCACCGCCATCGGCCGCAAGGTGGTCTCCGGGTCGGTGCCCGGGCTGCTCGTCATCTCGGCCATGGTGCTGACCATCCAGACCGTGGCCGCCATCGCCACCGGCGACTTGTGGATCTTCCTGCTGCACTTCCCGATGGGCAACCTGGCCCTGTGTGTCCTGTTCGCGCTGGGGGCACGTGGGCCCAATCCGCTGTGCGCCAAGCTGGCCGCCGAGGTCATCTCGCTGCGCCACCCCGGCCATCTGCCCGGGCTGAACCGCTTCTTCCAGCGGGTGACCCTGGTCTGGGCGGGCATCTTCCTGCTGCTGGGCGCCACCCTGGGCGCGCTGCTGGCCACCCAGTCGGTGCCCAGGTTCCTGGAGCTGTCCACCGTGGCCACGGTGGCGCTGCTGGCGGCCGGGGCGGTGGGCTGCGCGCTGTGGTTCCGCATCGTGCTGCGCCGGCTCGGTATCGGGCTGCGCTTCGTGCCCGCCGCCTGATCGCAACGGACTACCTGCCTGGGGGGTATGGCCTGGTCAACGGCCGGGCAAGCTAACCCTGTGTCCACTGCGGCGGGGGTAGCGGCAGCGGTCGGGGCCGCGCTGGTTTTCGGGGTCACGTCCGTCGCCGAGCAGCGCAGCACCAAGCGGGTCAAAAAGGAGCGGACCGGCTCCCCGAAGATCCTGCTCGACCTGGTCCGCCAGCCGCTGTGGGACATCGCCATCGTCGGCACCATCATCGGGTTCGCCCTGCAGGTAGTGGGGCTGAAGTACGCCCCGCTGGCCGTGGTCGAGCCGATCCTGGTCTTCGACCTGGTGTTCGCGGTACTGATCAGTTCCTACCTGCGCCGGTCGGCCGATCCGGTCATGCTGGCCGGGGTCGGGGCGTGCGTGGTCGGCGTGGCCGGCTTCCTGGCCATCGCGCGGCCCACCGCGGGCACCGGCACGGTCGGCCTGGCCGAGGCGATCTGGCTGGCCATCGGCGCGGTCGCGGCGGTGGCTATCTGCCTCGTGGTCGGGCAGAGCAGCGAGACCCTGCGGCCGCTGGGCATGGCCCTGGCCACTGGCGTCTGCTACGGCCTGTCCGCCTTCCTGATCAAGCTGGTGACGGCCGAGGCCAGCCACGGCGGGTTCGGCCACGTGCTGGGCAACTGGCCGATCTACGCGCTCGCGATCGCCGGCCCGGTCGGGTTCGTGCTCAACCAGGACGCGTTCCAGTCCGGCACGTTCATCGCCCCGGTGATGGCCATCATCACCGCGGCCGACCCGCTCATCTCCATCGCGCTGGCCTTCTTCCTGCTGAACGAGAAGCTGAGCAGCAGCCCGGCGGCCGTCGCGGGGGAGATCATCTGCCTGATCCTGATGACGGCCGGGATCATCGAGATCGCCCGGCATTCCCCGCAGGTCGTCAAGGCCGAGGCGGCCGAGGCGGCCAGGGCGGCGGCCTAGAACTCGACCCGCAGGTCCGAGTCCACCGCCGCGTCCTCGCCCCGGTCCAGCGTGGCCAGCGCGGCCATCTCGGCGTCGCTCAGCGAGAACCGGAAGATGTCCAGGTTGGCCCGCTGCCGCTGCGGGTCGCTGGACTTCGGGATGACCGCGATGCCCTGCTGCACCGCCCAGCGCAGCACCACCTGGGCCGGGCTGACCCCGCGGGCCGCGGCGATGCCGGCCACCACGGCCGACCGGGTCACCTGGTGCGGGCCGCCCAGCGGCGACCAGGCCTGCGGCAGCACGCCGGCCCGGGTCAGGTAGCCGACGGTCGCCTGCCGGGGCAGCGCCGGGGACAGCTCGATCTGGTCCACCGCCGGGGTCACCCCGGTCGCCTCGATCAGCGCCGCGATGTGGGCCGGCTTGAAGTTGGACACGCCGACCGACCGGATCAGCCCCTCCGCCGCCAGCTCCAGCATGGCCTGATACGACTCGACGTACCGGCCGAGCCGGGGCAGCGGCCAGTGGATCAGGTACAGGTCCAGGTAGTCGAGCCGGAGCCGGTCCAGGCTGGCCGCCACCGCGGCCCGGGTGCGGGCCCGGCCGTGGTCGGCGCCGCGCAGCTTGCTGGTGACGAACAGCTCCCGCCGGTCCACCCCGCTGCGCTTGATCGCCTCACCGACCGCCCACTCGTTCCCGTACTTGGCCGCCGTGTCCAGCAGCCGGTACCCGGCCGCGATGGCCCCGGCCATGGCGGCCGCGCCGGCCGCGCCGTCCATCGGGTAGGTGCCCAGCCCGAGCAGCGGGATCTGGTAGCCGGAGTTGAGCGTCCGGACCGGGATCACTGTGCCGGGATCACTGGGCCGGGCTGGGCCAGCGCAGCGGGCCGGCGAACTCGTGCGCCCCGGACCCCACCTCGAACACCGCCTCCCGCACCCCGGGCCGCCCGGGGTACTCCGCGATCCCGGCGGGCCGCTCACCTGTCCCGTCCCGCACCGCCTCCGGGTCGGAGCTGGGCACCCGGATGCAGGCACTGGCGTTCGGTGGAATGTCGATGGTGAACCGGAACGTGCCGCCATCGTGCTGCCATCCGCTGGAGATCAGCCCGCGCACCGAGTGGTAGCTGCCGCGGGCGGCGCGCAGCGAGCCGCCCGGGTGCGGCCGGACAGCAGCGGCCGAACCCGGCGCCGCCCGGGCCCTGGTCGATGCCGAGCACGAACCGGTACAGCCACTCGCCGACCGAGCCGAGCGCGTAGTGGTTGAACGAGTTCATCCACGCGGACTGGAACCCGCGCTGCTCGGTCCAGCCGTCCCAGCGCTCCCAGATCGTGGTCGCGCCGTGGTCCACCATGTACCGCCAGGACGGCGCCGAGTCCTGCTCCAGCAGCCGGTAGGCCACGTCGGTGTGCCCGGTGCCGCACAGCACCGGCAGCAGGTAGCCGACCCCGGCGAACCCGGTGGACAGGTGCCAGCCGGCCCGCCGGATCGCATCCACCAGATGCCCGGCCGCGGCCGCCCGCAGCTCGTCCGGGACCAGCTGCATGTGCAGACCGAGCACGTATGCGGTCTGGGTGCCCGAGGTGAGCTGGCCGTCGGCGGCCAGGAAGGCGTCCGCGAACGCAGCCCCGATCTTGGCCCGCAGCGCCCGGTACCCGGCGGCCTGGTCGGGGTAGCCCGCCGCGTCGGCGATCTCGGCCATCAGCGCGGCGTCGTAGGCCCAGTACGCGGTGGCCAGCAGTTCCGGGGAGGTCTCGTCGACCCCCGGCGCCAGCCAGTCGTTGTAGGAGTTGCCCAGGTTGCGGGTGCGCAGATAGTCCGGATTGTCTCGTTCCACGAAGTCCATCCAGCGGGTCATCGCGGCGAAGTGCCGCCGCAGCACCGCTGTGTCCCCGTACATCGTGTGCAGCGTCCACGGCAGGACCACGCCCGCATCCCCCCAGGCCGGAGCGCCCGGCCCAGGGCACGTTCAGGCGGGGGGCAATATCACTGAACGCCCCCGACGGGTACTGTGCGTCGGCCACGTCATCGAGCCACTTGTGGAAAAACGCCGCCACGTCGCGGTTGTAGCAGGCGGTGCGGGCGAATACCTGGGCGTCGCCCAGCCAGCCGAGCCGCTCGTCGCGCTGCGGGCAGTCGGTCGGCACGCTGATGAAGTTGCCCCGCTGGCCCCAGTCGATGTTGCGGAACAGCCGGTCGAGCCACGGCGCCGAGCTCTCGAACGAGCCGGTGGCCGGGGTGTCGGAGTGCACCACCCGGGCCACGATGTCCTCCGGGCCGGGCTGGCCCGGGTAGCCGGTGATCTCGGCGTACCGGAAGCCGTGCAGCGTGAAGTGCGGCTCGAACGTGGCCGGTCCGGCCGGGGCGGCGAACTCATCGGTCTGCCGGGCGGTGCGTAGGTTGTCGGTGTACAGGCGGCCGTCGGCGGCCAGCACCTCGGCGTGCCGGATCCGCACGCTGGCCGCCGGGCCTGGTGTGCTGACCCGCAGCCAGCCGGTCAGGTTCTGGCCGAAGTCGGCGATGAGCCGCCCGGCGCCGTCCTGGCTGACGCTGACCGGGTGGATCTCCTCGGTGACCCGGACCGGCGGGCCGGGGTCGGCGACCAGCGGCCGGCCGTCCCGGTCCCGGACCCGGACCGGCCGCCAGCCGGCCGCGCCGAAGCCGGGCCGGTCCCAGCCGTGCGGCTCGCGGGCCAGGTCGTGCCGCTCACCCATCAGCAGGTCGGCGTGCCGGATGGCGGCGAACGTGGCCTGCCAGTGCCCGTCGGCGACTACCCACTGGGTGGTGCCGTCGGCCCGGCCGATGGCCAGCTGGGCCAGCAGTTCCGGGGCCGGGCCGTAGTGCGCGCCGGCCCGCTTGGCGTCGAAGCCGAAGAAGCCCGCATACCAGCCGTCGGCCAGCAGCGCGCCGAGCACGTTGCGGCCCGGCTGGATCAGCCCGGTCACGTCGTACGTCTGGTACGGGATGCGCTGCGCGTAGTCGGTCCAGCCTGGGGCCAGCACCACGTCGCCGGCCCGCTGCCCATTCAGCCGGGCCTCGTACAGGCCGAGCGCGGTCACGTACAGCCGGGCCCAGGCCACTGGCTGGTCCACGGTGAAGTCCCGGCGCAGGTACGGGGCCGGGCCCAGCGCGTGCCGCAGCGGATCGGACGGGCCCGCCTGGGCCGGCGGCTTGAACTCCTCCCGGATCGGGCCCAGCCCGATCCAGCTGGCCCGCCAGCCGTCCGCCGGGTCCAGCTCGACCTCGAACCGGGCCGGCTCGCTCCACTTCGACGCCACGTGGTTCTCGTCCCAGACCCGGACCTGCCAGGTGTACCGGCCGGCGCGGGTCAGCGGGTGGCCCTGGTACTGGATGCCGGCCTGGTCGCTGGACGGAATCCGGCCGCTGTCCCAGGCGGCCGGCCCCTCCTCCTCGCGGACGACCACCTGGTAGCTGGTCTGCGCCCGGCCGTGCCCGGTCCCGGCCAGCAGCCAGCTCAGCGAGACCCGGTCCGGGGCTACGCCGAGCGGGTCGGTCAGGTGGGCGCAGCGCAGCCCGGCCGGGGTCAGGGGGGTGGTCACAGTTTCAGGGCTCCTTCGGTGAGTCCGGCGACGAAATAGCGCATGGTGAAGCCGACCAGGACGAACATCGGCATGGTGGCGATCACGAACGCGGCGAACACCGACCCGCCCGCGGACAGGTTCAGGCCCAGGCTGCCGACGTACTGCTGGACCCCGGCCGAGATCGTGGTGTGGTCCGGGGACTGGATGACGATCGAGGGCCACAGGTAGTCGCCCCACACGTTGATGGTGACCAGGACCGCGCCGGTGAGCAGTACCGGCCGGGTCAGCGGGGCGACGATGCGCAGCAGCACCCGGATCTCCGAGCAGCCGTCCACCCGGGCGCTCTCCAGGATCTGCGCCGGGATCTGGTCGAAGAAGCCGCGGAAGATCAGCACCAGCAGCGGCTGCGCACTGGCCGCGTACGGCAGCACCAGCGCCCACCAGGTGTTGAACAGGTGCAGCTTCTGGATGGTCAGGAACAGCGGGATCAGGGTCAGCGTCCACGGGATCATCAGCAGCCCGATGTAGGCCAGGAACAGCAGGCTCTTGCCGCGGAACGTGAGCTGGGAGAACGCGTACGCGCCGAGCGCGGCGGCGGTCACCCCGAGCAGGATGGACAGCGCGGCCACGATGATCGTGTTCAGCAGCTGGGCGGAGACGCCCGACCAGGCCTGCACGTAGTTCTCGTAGTCGAACTGGGTGAACAGCGAGAACACGCCGCTGCTGAAGATGTTCTGCCCGCTCTTCAGCGAGTTGGACACCACGAAGATGATCGGGAAGTAGGTCATCAGCACGATCAGCACCCCGGCCAGCACCGCGATCCACCGGTAGCCGCGGCGGTGCCGGGAGACCGGACGGCCGGACCGCCGCCCGGCTAGGGCCGGGCGGCGGTCCGTACTGACCCGGGGCCGGTCAGTACTTGCTGAGGTCGACATGATTCGCGGTGGCCCAGGAGTTCGCCGAGCTGGTCAGCAGGGACTGCCAGGCGCTGGCGAACGATGTGTAGGACATCGATCCGTTCACGTAGTCCTGGACCAGCCGCAGGCCCTGGTTGGTGGCCGCGGTGGACAGCACGTCGTCCAGCACCACGTCCACCACGGTGGGCACCTTGCCGCTGGGCACCAGGCTCTTCAGCCCGGGCAGGTTGACGGTCGGCGCGGCCGGCTCGGCCGCGATCTCACCGCCGGACTGCTGGATGTTGAGCCAGTAGCCCAGATGCTGCGGGGTGAACAGCCAGGCCAGGAAGTTCATTACCATCTTGGTCTTGGCCGGGGTCATGGTGTGGTCAGCCTGCTCCGAGGTGACGCCCCACTGGCCGTTGCCGTTCGGGCCGCCGATGATGCCCTTGGTCGAGATGCCGGTGGCCAGCGAGGTGCTCGCGGTGGTGATCGGCGGCTCGGGGAACACGCCGAACTTGCTGGTCGAGAAGCCCGCCGAGCTGAGCTGCGGGATGTACCAGCTGCCGCCCCACAGCACGCCGACCTTGCCCTGGATCAGCAGCGCCTGGGTGCTCAGCGGCGGCTGGGTCGCGGTGGGGGCGGAGCAGGCGTCGTAGCCGCTCTGCCCGGTGGCCGAGTAGTGCACGAACTGGCCGAGCAGCTTCCACACCTCGGCGTAGCGCGGGTTGTGCATGCTGATGATGCCCTTGTGGATGCCGACCGCGACATCCAGCGCGTTGGTCACCTGGGCGTGGTTCACGTTGAACTGGCTGACCTGGTTGGCCAGCAGCGAGGAGGTGGCCAGCCGCTCCCACCAGGACGGGTTACACGGCCCGCCGTCGGCGAAGATGATCGGGGTGATCCCGGCCGCCTTGAGCTTCCCGAGGTCGGTCATGAAGTCGGCCCAGGTGGCCGGGGCGGCGGTGATGCCGGCCTTGGCGAACGCGGCCTTGCTGTAGAACATGCCGGTCTCGACGTTTGAGCCGAGAATGATGTCGATGTCGCCGTTCGGCGAGGTCATGTACGGGACGGTGGAGGCGGAGAACAGCGACAGCCAGCTCTTGTTGCCGGGCACGTAGGGGTTGGGCTTCTCCAGGTAGGGCTTGATGTTCTGCAGCAGCCCGTTCGGCAGCGCGCCGGAGGTGACCGGGCCGTACTGCTCCCAGACCAGGTCCGGGGCGCTGCCGCCGGACGCCTGGCTCTGCACGGCCGCGTTCGCCGTGGTGATGCTGGCGCTGTTTTCCGGCAGCCACTGCACGGTCACGTTCTTGTGCGCGGCCTCGTACTCGAGGGTCAGCTTCTTCATCCCGGCGTTGGCCGCAGCGTCGATCGTGCCGGTGTTGGGCGGCAGCACCGCCTTGATGACGACCGGGCCGCCATTGCTGGAGCCGCTGGATGAGCAGCCGGCGGCCAGTCCGCCGGCCAGCAGCAGGGCCGCGGCGGCGGCGATCGGTCTACTGATGGGCGATCTAGTGCTGGGAAGACAGCGCACTCGTTCCCACCTCCTCGTGAGGGTTTCTGCGTGCAATCGGGGGTCGGGCGGGCATGCGGCTACGCGGTGGTGCGTGGCCGGAGCAGCCGCAGGGCGATGAGCGTGAACGCGAGCATGACCACGAAGAGCAGGGTGCCGATGGCCATGCCGTAGCCGTACTGGTCGTTCTGGAACGCGGACTGGTACATGTCGAGGCCGGGCACCAGGGTCGCCGTGCCGGGGCCGCCGTTGGTCAGCAGCAGGATCGGGATGAAGTTCTGCACCGCGTAGATGCCGGACAGGATGACCACGATGCGGAACTGGGGCAGCAGCAGCGGGATGTCGATGGTGAACACCCGCTTGAGCGTGCCGACGCCGTCGATGACGGCGGCGTCGAGCACATCCTTCGGCAGGTTCTGCAGCCCGCCAAGGAAGATCAGGAAGCCCAGGTTGGAGATCCACGGGAAGCCGATCAGCAGGATGCTGACCAGGGCCAGGTGCGGGTCGGTCAGCCAGGTCGGCTGCGGCAGCCCGGCCGCGCCGAGGAACACGTCGATCAGCCCGTACTGCGGCTGCAGCAGGTAGGCCCAGACCTCGATCAGGATCAGCGGCGGCAGCACGATCGGCAGCACCAGCAGGTACTTGGCCACCGTGCCGGACCGGGGCGGCATGTGCGTGACCACCTCGGCTGCGGTGAACTGGGAGACCAGGGTGATCAGGATGGCCCCGCCGACCAGGATGGCCAGGTTCTTCGCCTCGGTGCCGAACGTCGGCGACTGCACGTACTGCTTGAACTGGGTGATGCCGTCGTAGGTGGGCGGGGTGAAGCCGTTCCATTGGTAGAACCCGCCGATCAGGCTGCGCACCGCCGGGTAATAGCTGAACAACCCGATCAGCAGCAGGCTCGGCAGCAGCATGGCCGCCAGCACCGGCTGGTACCGGTGGCGTAGCTGGGCAAGGGTCGTCATGCCGGCAAATCTCCTGGATGAAGTGGCCTGCGTTGTGCAGGATCATTCGCCGTCCGTGCTGGCCAGCGCTAGGCCGAGATGAACTGGTGGTAGCACGAAATTAACTTCGGCATGATATGGGCGGTACGCTTCGCGGGTGGAAGATCCGGGCATTGAGGACATGCCGCTGGACACCAGCCGGGACCAGCTCTACTTCAATGAGGGAGCCTTCGCCTACGCCGGGTACCACCGGCACGCGCTGGTGCAGCCGCTGCACACGCACAGCTTCATGGAGATCGCGTTCGTCATCGGCGGGGCTGGCGTGCACCAGTCGCTGGCCGGCCGCCAGCAGCTGGCGGTCGGTGACGCGATCCTGCTCCGCCCGGGCGTGTGGCACGGCTACTACGACTGCACTGACCTGGAGCTGTACAACTGCTGCTTCAGCAGCGAGCTGCTCCGCGGCGAGCTGATGTGGACCCGCGAGGACCCGCTGCTCGGCTACCTGCTGTGGACCGGCCCGTACCTGGGACAGGGCTACGGCATGCTGACCATGCACCTGGCGCCGGACACGTTAGCGGAATGCCGCAGCCACCTGGCCGCGCTGGCCCTGCTCTGGCACCAGCCGGCCAGCACGCACCGCGGCGACATCGTCGGGCGGCTGGCCCTTCTGCTCAGCCAGCTCGGCCGGACGGTGGCCGGGACCTCCGCGCTGGCCGGGGCCGGCCCGGCTCATCCCGCGGTCGGCCAGGCCATGCAGCTGCTGGAGGCCGCCCCCGCGCACCGCTGGACATTGCCCGAGCTGGCCGACCAGCTGCACCTGGCGCCCGGCTACCTGGTCCGGGTGTTCAAGTCCGGCACCGGCCTGCCGCCCATGGCCTACCTGGCCCGGCTGCGCGCTGAGACGGCCGCCACCCTGCTGCTGCACACCGACCAGCCGGTCACCGCGATCGGCCGGGCCGTCGGCTGGCCGGATCAGAACTACTTCGCCCGCCGGTTCAAGGCGCACTACGGGCTGAGCGCGACCACCTACCGGGCCCGCTTCGCCGCGCACGCCACCGAGCTCCGGCCTGGGCTCGACCCGTGGCCGGGTGAGCTGGTCAGCGACGTGGGCCAGCCGCCATCGGGGTGATCGGCGCAGACCATAACTTGACTCATTCCAGATAATTCGGCAGCATGGCAGGGTTATGGCAGTTGGAGCGGTCGATCCGGACGGCGAGATGTCCCGGGCATTGCGCTCGGTCGGGCTCCGCGTCACGATGCCCCGCCTGGCCATGCTGACCTGGCTGGCCGAGCATCCGCACACCACGGTGGACGCCATCGCGGCGGGGGTGCGGGAGCGCTTCGGCGCGGTGTCCACCCAGGCCGTCTACGACATGCTGGCCGCGTGCGCCGCGGCCGGCCTGCTGCGCCGCATCGAGCCCGCCGGGCATCCGGCCCGGTTCGAGCGCCGGGTCGGGGATAACCATCACCACCTGGTCTGCCGCCGGTGCGGCCGGACCGAAGATGTCGATTGCGCGATCGGGGCGCAGCCCTGCCTGACCCCGGTCCAGGACCTGGGCTTCGCGGTAGACGAAGCCGAAGTGGTGTTCTGGGGCGTCTGCCCCACGTGCCAGGCGGCTGGCCGCTCCGCTGCCGGAGAACAGCGTGAGGAGGCATGGCAGTGATCGAGAAGCAGCCCGCAGCGACGACCACCGATGCCGGCGCGCCGGTCGAGAGCGACGAGTTCTCGCTGACCGTAGGCCCCGATGGTCCCGTCCTGCTGCAGGACCACTACCTCATCGAGCAGATGGCCAACTTCAACCGGGAGCGGATCCCGGAGCGCCAGCCGCACGCCAAGGGCGGCGGCGCGTTCGGCTACTTCGAGGTGACGAACGACGTCACGGCGTACACCAAGGCCGCGGTGTTCCAGCCGGGCACCCGGACCGACACGCTGATCCGGTTTTCCACCGTGGCCGGCGAGCGGGGCAGCCCGGACACCTGGCGTGACCCGCGCGGTTTCGCGCTGAAGTTCTACACGTCCGACGGCAACTACGACATGGTCGGGAACAACACCCCGGTGTTCTTCGTCCGCGACCCGCTCAAGTTCCAGCACTTCATCCGGTCGCAGAAGCGGCGCGCCGACAACAACATGCGCGACCACGACATGCAGTGGGACTTCTGGACGCTGTCCCCGGAGTCGGCGCACCAGGTGACCTGGCTGATGGGCGACCGCGGCATCCCGCGGAGCTGGCGGCACATGAACGGGTACAGCTCGCACACCTACCTGTGGATCAACGCGGGCGGCCAGAAGTTCTGGGTCAAGTACCACTTCAAGACCGACCAGGGCATCGAGTTCATCCCGCAGGCCGAGGCGGACCAGCTGGCCGGGTCGGACGGCGACTACCACCAGCGTGACCTGTACGAGGCGATCAGGCGCGGCGAGTTCCCGAGCTGGACGCTCAAGATGCAGATCATGCCGTTCGAGGACGCCAAGACGTACCGGTTCAACCCGTTCGACCTGACCAAGGTGTGGCCGCACGGCGATTACCCGCTGATCGAGGTCGGCCAGCTGACGCTGGACCGCAACGTGTCCGACTATCACACCCAGATGGAGCAGGCCGCGTTCGAGCCGAACAACCTGGTGCCCGGGATCGCGCTGAGCCCGGACAAGATGCTGCTGGCCCGGGGCTTCTCGTACAGCGACGCGCACCGCGCCCGGCTCGGCGTGAACTACAAGCAGATCCCGGTGAACGAGCCCCGGGTCGATGTGCACAGCTACAGCAAGGACGGCGCGATGC
The DNA here is from genome assembly GCA_963758575.1 of uncultured Actinomycetes bacterium. Taxonomy (GTDB): domain Bacteria; phylum Actinomycetota; class Actinomycetes; order Streptosporangiales; family Streptosporangiaceae; genus RYN-230. Next base: position 58,636 of record CAVWWE010000013.1, on the reverse strand, counting down.
GGATCCGCAACGTGTCCGACCCGGTGTACGCGCCGAATTCCAAGGGCGGCCCGCGGGCCGACGCCGAGCACAACCGGCCGGACTACTGGTTCGCGGACGGCGACATCATCCGCTCCGCGTACACCAAGCGCGCCGAGGATGACGACTTCGGCCAGCCCGGCACCATGGTCCGCGAGGTGCTGGACGACGCGGCCCGGGGGCGGCTGGTCAGCAACATCGTCGGCCACCTGCTGGAGGGGGTGACCGAGCCGGTGCTGCAGCGCGCGTTCGAGTACTGGCGCAACGTGGACAAGGACCTCGGCGAGCGGGTCGAGACCGGCGTCCGCGCCGGGCAGCGCTAGCCGGGTCCAGCGTGCCCGGCCCGCGTGGGCCCGGCACGCTCGCACCGGTCACACTTGTGCCCAGCAAGCCATTCACCGAGTACACCGCGGCGGATTACGCCGCCGTGATCGGGGTCAACCTGACCGGGTTCTTCTACCTGACCCAGCGGGCCATCACCGAGATGCTGCCGCGCGGCAGCGGCCACGTGGTCAACATGAGCGCCACCGTGGCCGACGTGGCCGACTCCAGCTCGCCGTCCGTGCTGGCCGCGCTGACCAAGGGCGGCCTGGCCGCGGCGACCAGGTCGCTGGCCATCGAGTACGCGTCCCACGGCATCCGGGCCAACGCGGTGGCGCCCGGCATCATCCAGACGCCGCTGCACCCGCCGGCCGAGTACGCCGGCCTCGGCCCGCGGATCCCGCTCGGCCGGGTGGGCCAGATCAGCGACGTGGTCGGCGGCGTCCTGTACCTGGAGTCAGCGCCGTACGTCAGCGGCGTGATCCTGCACGTCGACGGCGGTCAAATAGCGGGGCACTAGTTTGCTTTGCGCCTCCGGGGCGCTTTAACCCGCCTCCTTCCCTCGTCGCTCGGTCGCTCGTTCCTCGCTCCCTCTCTCCTCATCAGTCGGCGGCGCGCCCCTTCGGCGCGGCTCCTTCCCCTCCTCACTCGTTCCTCGCTCGTCGGTCCAGTCGGAGGCAGGCTTCTCCGGCACCGCGGCCACCGCCGCCACGATGAACTGGCGGAGGAGGGGTTCCTGGCGGTGCGGGAGGAAGGCCAGCGAGACCGGGCTGGGTGGGGCGTTGCGCAGCGGGATGAACCGTACCGCCGGGTGGATGTTCCGGCGCATGGCCAGGTCCGGGACCACGCCGATGCCCCGGTCGGCCGCGACCGACTCCAGCCACTCGTCGAAGTTCCTGGTCTCGACGACCCGGCTGGGGCCCGCGCCCGGCGGCCAGGACCACGGGCCGGTGGTGCCGCTGAGCGTGTTGACCACCAGCGGCCAGCCCGGCACCTCGGCCCAGTCCAGCTCGGCGTAGCCAGCCAGCCTGGACCCGGCCGCGCACACCGCCACCCGCGCCTCGTCGAACAGGTGCACCTGGCGGACCGGTGAGCGGTCCGGCACCGCGCCCCGGATCACCGCCACGTCGATGTCCGCCTGCTCCACCGCGGCCAGCGGGTCGTCCGAACGGATCAGCGTCACGGTGCCCCCGGTGGCCTGCTCGAACCGGGCCACCGTGCGCTGCGCCCACGGGTCGGGCAGCAGCCAGCTGAAGCCGAGCCGGACGGTGACCTGGCCGCGCACCGAGGCCAGGGCTACGTCCAGGTCGGCCAGCACCCGCTCGGCGTGGCCGAGGAACTCGCGCCCGGCCGCGGTCAGCCCGACCCGCCGCGAGGTCCGGTCCAGCAGCACCACCTGCAGCGCCGCTTCGAGCTGCTGGACGGTCCGGGTCAGCGCGGGCTGGGTGATCAGCAGCTGCTCGGACGCCTTGGTGAACGAGCTCAGCCGGGCCACCGCGACGAAGGCCCGCAGGTGCCGCAGTTCGACATCCATGCCTGCCAAGCATAGACGCGGCCAGGAAGGCATTTGTGTGCGCCTGGTCAGGGTCCCTAGCGTCAAAGTTATGGGGCAACGACCGTGGGCACTCGTGCTGCGGGCAGCCGCCGCGCTCGCCCTCAGCATGGGCATCGGGCGGTTCGCCTACACGCCGATCCTGCCGCTGATGCATGCCCAGGCCGGGCTGTCCGCGCAGTTCGGCTCGACGCTGGCCACCGCCAACTACCTCGGCTACCTGATCGGCGCGCTGACCGGCATCGCCGTCCCGGCCGTGCTCCGCTCGCTGCTGGTGTTGCGGGGCGGGCAGGTCGTGCTGATCGGCACGCTGCTGCTGATGGCCGCGACGGAGAACCACGCCATCTGGTTCGCGCTCCGGCTGACCGCCGGGGTGGCCAGCGCGCTGGTGTTCATGATCGCGGTGACCGCGATGCTGACCGGGCTGCGGGCGCATACCCAGCACCTGGCCGGCTGGGGCTTCGGCGGTGTCGGGGCGGGCATCGCACTGTCCGGGGCCGTGGTGCTCCTGCTACCGGCCACCCCGGACTGGCGCGCGGCCTGGGTCAGCTGCGCGGCCCTGGCGTTCATCCTGATGGTTGTCGCCTGGCCGCTGCGGCCCGGGCCGGGTGCCGCGCCCGCCGCGGTGCAGCGGCTCGCGGGCCGGCCCAGCCCGCACCGGTGGTTCGCGGCGCTGCTGGCCAGTTATTCGCTGGAGGGCGTCGGCTACATCATCGCCGGGACGTTCCTCGTCGCCGCCATCAACGAGAACTCGCCGGCCTGGGCCGGCAGCGGCGCCTGGGTGCTGGTCGGGCTGGCCGCGCTGCCCGCCCCGGCGCTGTGGGCGCGGCTCGGCCGGCGCTGGGCCCGGCCCACGCTGCTGGTGGCCGCGCTGCTCATCCAGGCCGGCGGGATCGCGCTGCCCGCACTGGCCCCCGGTGTCGGGCAGGCCCTGGTGTCCGCGGTGCTGTTCGGCGGCACGTTCCTCGGTATTGCCTCGCTCGCGCTGGCCCTCGGCGCGTACCTGCAGTACCCGCGGGCGGTCGCCGTGCTAACCACCGGCTACAGCACCGGCCAGATCCTCGGCCCGCTCCTGGTCACCCCCTTGCTCCATGGCGGCTACCGGGTTGCGCTGCTGGTTGGCGCGGCGGTCGTGCTGGCCGCCGCGGCCGGGGCGGCAGTGCTGCGGATCGGTTTCCCGCATCGTGTCGGCGGCATGGTGGAGCCGTCCCGGGCGCCGAATCGGGCTAGGGTCTGAGGGGCGAGGAGGGTGGCTATGGCAGACGAAACGTTCATGATCGGGTCCGAGGTCAGCTGTACTGACGGGGACGCCGGTGAGCTGACCCGGGTGGTCTTCGACCCGGTGGCCGATGTGCTGACTCATCTGGTGGTCGAGCCGAAGGGGCGGCTGGGGCTGGCCCGGCTGGTGCCCATCGACCTGGTCAACGCGGCAGCCTCGGGGGATCAGCTCCGGCTCAGCATCACGGTGACCGAGTTCGCGCACCTGGACCCGGCCGAGGAGACCCAGTTCGTGCCGGGCACGCAGGGGTATGAGGCTTACGGCCCGCAGCAGGTGCTGACCTGGCCCTACTCCACGATGGGCGGTGCGCCGCCGGTGCCGCAGCGGCTGCTCGACGGGGTGTCCGAGACCGTCACCTACGACACGCTCCCGGTCGGCGAGGTGGAGGTGCGCCGCGGCGACCACGTGGAGGCTACCGACGGTGCCATCGGCCATGTCGACGGGCTGGTCATCGACCCGGCCAGCCGTCACGTGACCCATGTGCTGCTCCAGGAGGGGCACCTGTGGGGCCACAAGGAAGTGGCCATCCCGATCAGCGCGGTGACCAGCACTGATGACGGTATCTGGCTCAGCCTGACCAAGCATGAGGTGGGCGCGCTGCCGCCGGTGGACGTCAAGCGGCCGGGCCGCTAGCGCAGCCGTCACCGGCTGCGCTAGCGGCAGGCTGGGTCAGCCGTTGGCGCCACAGACCGGCCAGGCGCCGATGCCCTGGCCAGCCAGTACCCGCTCGGCCACCGCGATCTGGTCCGCGGCGGAGGCCAGGTTGGCCGACGACGCGTACTGGCCGCCGCCATAGCCGAGCCAGGTGCCCTCGGTGAACTGCAGCCCGCCGTAGAAGCCGTTCCCGGTGTCCGCGCTCCAGTTGCCGCCCGACTCACAGGCGGCGATGGCCGACCAGTTCACCCCGCCGGCTGAACCAGCGGCCGGCGCTGGGGCTGGAGCGGGGTCGGCCGGTGCGCTGCTGGCGGAGGTGGCCGAGCTTGGCTTGGCGGCCGCCGGTGCCGGTGCGGGCGCCGCGGCCGGGATGGCCGCGCTGGCCGCGCGGGCCAGCCACGGCGCCACCGTGCCTGAGGCGGGCAGCGTCAGCCGCTGGCCGGTGGTGATCACCGAGGGGTTCTTCACCTGGTGCCGGTTGGCCCACCACACCGCGGGCCAGTCGGCGGCGCGGCCGTACTCATGCGCCGCGATCGCGGACAGCGTGTCGCCCGCGTGCACCGTGTAGCCCTGCGCGGCGTGATGCGCGGCCGCGGGATGCAGCGAAATCGTGACCGCTATCAGGCTCTTTGCCAGCCCGGCAGCTGGAATACTGAACATGTCGGGGTTCCTTCCTAAGGGTTAATCCGACATAGGTCCCGGCCGCGTGCTGCAACACATGGCCGGGACCGCCTGGGTTAACAAATGAGAGACGTGCGGGCCACCTCCTGCCTCCGCAGGCCGCGGGTATGGCGGAATATCACGGGGGGATTGCCTCCTCAGGCTGGTATCGCCGAGTCGGTGGGCATGGTGAAAGCGGCTGAAATGCGCCCTGGAGCCGCAGCAGGCGTGCTTATTCAGAAGCCTCGGTACTGGTGCGGTCGTTGCTCCCATCTGTGCTCAGGCATCGAGCACGTCCTTAACCCTGCCGCCCCAGGACCGGTGCTGGCCGGCCTGGGCGGGGGCCGGTAAATGCGAGCCGAGCAAGGCCAAAACCTGGCTGGTTCATCAACCGCAGACTAAGGTACGCCCACAAAGTGGGACAGTCCAGGCATTGCCCGCCCCGGGCGAGTCTGGGCGGCCCGAATTCGCTATCCGCACGACCCGCGCGTGACCGGCGGGAATACCGCCGGCGGCGGCCGAATTCGGTCCACCGGGCTCGGTATTGCGCCAGGTCAAATACCGTCTGGCGGGAAATCCCGTAAGTGGTATTCGGTCGGCTTAGCGGTCCGGCTCAGGCGAGCTCAGGCCGGACTAGTGTTACGGGTGATTTCCTAGCTTCTGCTCTACTTTATCTGGGTGATAATTGAGAGCGCTGGGGTGGGAGATCACTGCTGGGCCGGCTGGCCCCGGGACGGGGGACGGTCTGGTCATCGGCGGCGCAGAGGCATAATCTGCGCGCTAGCCCGATCGATTGACGCCAGGCCGGGAATGGAGCAGACCATGACAGAAGCAGCTGCGCAGCAGCCGTCCCAGCCGCCCGCGCCGGCCACCGTGGCGGACGTCATGCACCCCGCGGTGACCACGGTGGAGCAAGGCGATCACGTGGCCGCCGCCGCGTACCTGATGAAACATGCGGGCGCCACCGCGCTCATGGTGGTGGACCCGCAGACCAGCCAGCCGCGGGGCATCATCACCGAGGCGGACATCGCCCGGGTGGTCGCCGACGGCAAGAACGTGAACGACGTCCGCATCCACGACCTGATGACCGAGGAGCCGACCGTCATCAAGGCGACGACCAGCATCCGGAGCGCGGCCCGGATGATGACCAGCGGGCACTTCCGGCACCTCCCGGTGGTGGACGACGGCGCGCTGATTGGCATGGTCAACATCAGCGACGTGTGTGCCGCGCTGCTGGGCCCGGACGACTAGGCGGCCTGTGGGTCGGCGGGCTACGGCGCGGTAGTCAGGTGGACGGCGGCGAAGCCCCGGGCTGGGCGACCGACGGCCGAGTGGTCCGCCGGGTCCGGTCCGACCCGGCCAGCCCGGTCGACACCACCCGGTGGCCGGCCACCGTCCCGGCGGTGGAACAGCTGCTGTGCGAGGGCCTGGACCTGGCGCCGGGGCTGACCGTGCTGGTGGGGGAGAACGGCTCCGGGAAGTCCACCGTGGTGGAGATGCTGGCCGAGGCGTGCCGGGCTCAACCCGCAGGGCGGCTCGGCGCAGGCCGAGTTGTTCCGGGTCCGGGCCAGCGAGCCGCGGCTGGCTCGCGCCTGATCGTGGAGCGCGGCCCGGTCCGGCCGCGCTGGTCCTACTTCCTGCGCGCCGACACCATGCACAGCCTGTACACCTACCTGGAGGACCACCCGGGCCGGCACCGGAACGCTTCCACCAGCTCAGCCACGGCGAGGGCTTCCTGGAGATCCTGCGCACCCGGGTGAACCAGCCGGGTTTCTACCTGATGGACGAACCCGACGCACCGCTCTCGTTCACCGCCTGCCTCGGGCTGGCCGCCCTGCTGCACGACCTGGCCCGGGAAGGTTCCCAGGCCATCGTGGCCACCCATTCCCCCATCATCGCCGCCGTCCCCGGCGCGGCCCTGCTCGAACTGGGCGACTGGGGCATCCGCCCGGCCCGCTGGGACGACCTGCACCTGGTCGGCGCCTGGCGCCGGTTCATGACCGACCCCGGCTCGTACTTCCGGCACATGCAGGTCGGCTGATATCGGGGATGCCGATATCGGGGATACTGCCGGTATGGCTGATCGCAACGTGCTGGGCGGGGAACTGGAGCCGTGCGGCACCGACCCGGTCACCGGGTTCTACCGGGACGGGTGCTGCACTACCGGGCCGGAGGACCTGGGCAGCCATACGATCTGCGCGGTGGTGACGGCGGAATTCCTGGCTCATCAGCGCAGCATCGGCAACGACCTGACCACGCCGGTGCCGCAGTTCCACTTCCCGGGGCTGGTGCCCGGCGACCGCTGGTGCGTGACCGCGCGGAACTGGCTGCGCGCGCATCAGGACGGCGCGGCCGCGCACGTGGTGCTGGCCTCCACCCATGAGGCGGCGCTGCAGATCGTGCCGCTGGCCGTGCTGCAGCAGCACGCCGTGGACGTGCCGGCCGATCCGGGCGCGCTCGGCCCCTGACCCGTCACCGGCGGAGGCTTTGACCCGTCACCGGCGGCGCAGGGGCGGGTTCCGCTTGAAATCGATCCGGCGTGGCGTGGTGCGGTGCGCCGGGAGCCTCGCGAACGGGTTATCCGACGGCAGGTCGGCGGTGAGCATGAGGAGTTCCGGGAAGTCCCGCGACTGGAGTGCCCGGCCGAGCCGCACGTCAAGTTCGTCCCTGGTCAGCCTACCCTCGGCGAACGACTCCTGGAGGACCCTGACGGTCCGGTCCCGGTCCGCGGGAGACGCCAGCATGCGTGCGTACATCACCGGTGGCACGGCGCCAGCGTAACCCCGGGGACCGCGGTTTTGTCAGACCCATCTGAGACGGTGGGGCGGTGGTATCCACTCAGCCAGCCAGCAGTACGGAGAAGTCCCGCCGGGCTGAGCTCGGCAGCTTCCTGAAGACCCGGCGGGCCCAGCTGAGCCCGACCGACGCTGGGCTGCCGCCGGGCCCGCGCCGCCGCACGCCGGGGCTGCGGCGGGAGGAGGTCGCGCTGCTGGCCGGCGTGGGGGTCAGCTGGTACACCTGGCTGGAGCAGGGTCGGCCGATCAACGCCAGCGCACAGGTGCTGGACGCGGTGGCCCGCGTGCTGCGGCTCGATGCCGCCGGCCGGTGGCACCTGTACTGGCTGGCCGAGGCGATGCCGGTGCGCTCGCAGGCCAGCCCGTGCGGCGTGCCTAGTTCGGCCAGCCAGGTGCTGCGCGCCCTCGACCCGTTCCCGGCCGTGCTGCTCAACGAGCGGTTCGACGTGCTCGACTCGAACGACGCGCACGAGGAGATGTTCTGGGACTGGCACTCCCTGCCGTGCATCCACAAGAACCTGCTGTGGTGCGCGGTCACCGAGCCACGGGCGCGGGACCGGCTGCTCAACTACGCCGAGGAGATCCCGCACCTGATCGCCCGGCTGCGCGCCGCCTATGCCCGGCACATCGGCGACCCGGAGTGGGCGGAGAATATCCGGCGGCTGGCCGCGCTCAGCCCGGAGTTCGCCGAGATCTGGGATCGGCACGAAGTCGCCGGGCCGGCCGAGCGCACGCTCCGGTTCCAGCACCAGGCCGCCGGGCTGATGACGTTCACCCGCACCGAGTACGAGGTCTCGGCCCAGCCCGGGCTGCGGATATCCGTGTACAGCCCGCAGGACGCGGACACCGCGGCCCGGCTGCCACTCACCCGGCGCGGCTGAACGACACGTTGCGTAGCCCGGCCTGGCCCGGGCCGACCAGGGTGAGATCGAATCCCATGTGCTCGGCGTCACCGGGGACCGGCACGGTGAGCTCATAGCTGGTCCAGTCCTGGCTGCCGGTGATGGTCTCGCCCTGCCGCTCCGTGTCCCGGCGCATCCGCTGGACCGGCCCGGGACCAGGAGGCCCGGCCTGGCTGTGCTCTTCGTCCAGGGTGACGACGTGCACGCTCAGCTCGGCGTGGTCGGCCAGGTCCGCGCTGCGTACCTCGGCACGCAGCGTCACCACGGCGCCGCGGTAGTCGTCGGCCAGGAACTCCTGGCCCAGGAAGACGCTCCCGTACGGATCCGGGATCGTGGCCGACAGGGTGGCCGTCCCGCCGGCGGCAACCGCGGCATAGTCGTCCCAGTGCGCCCCGGTCACCTCGGCGCGGGCGCTGCCGCCGACGGTCCAGCCGTCCAGGCCGTCGGCGAAGGCCAGATTCTGCGGGGCCGAGCATGGCCCGGACGGGCGGGCCGGGGTCCGGCTCAGGAACGGCCCGAGCAGATCGTCGCCGGTGACCGGGACGGCCAGCCGGTTCATCAAGGCGTCGGCCACCCGGATCGGCACGTCCAGCATGGCCGCCAGGGCGAGTGCGCTGCCCGGGTCGGCGGCCACCTGCTGGCGGCCGGCCGGACTGGACACGCCGACCTGCGCGGCCAGCAGGTTGGGGCCTACTTGGTCGATGTCCACCCCGGTCACCGTGCCGCTGGCCGCGCCGAGCAGCCGGATGGCCAGGTCCTCCGGGCTGAACTCGCGGACCTGCAGATACCCGGCCATGGGCGACAGCGACGGCCGGTCCTGCCCGCCGCCGGCGGACTGGTGCTCCAGCACCCGGCACAGCGCCATGCCGTGCCGGGTGCGCAGCCACAGCCCCATGGCCCGGTGCCCGGGGTCGTCGGCCAGTACGACGAGGATGTGCCTGATCGCCACCGAGCCGTCCAGCCGGGTGTCGAAATGGGGCTCGGCGTGTGCGATGCAGACGGTGGTCATGACGGTCCTCCTGGGCACGGCGGGGATGAGGTCGGGGCGGTGCGCGGTGAGGTGCGCGCGGAGCCGGCGGCGGGCCTTATGCAGGCTGGCCTTGGCCGCGCCGGGTGACCCGGAGATCTGGCCGGCCGGCTGGTCGGCGAAGTAGTACAGCTCGACGGCGCGCCGCTGCCCGTCGGGCAGGCCAGCCACCGCGGCCCGCAGCGCCTCGGCGCGGTCCAGGTCGTCGGCGGATGGCAGGCCGTCCGCCGATGCCGGATGCAGCGCTTCCGGCCAGTCAGCCAGCAGCAGTTCCGGCGCCCGGCGGCCCTGTGCGCGCTGCACGTTGCGCACGATGCCGGCCAGCCAGGCGCCGAACCGGTCCGGGTCGCGCAGCCGGTCCAGGGCCACGAACGCCTGCAGGAACGCTTCCTGGAGCACGTCGTCCACATCGTCCGGGCGGGCGCACAGCCGCGCCGCCCGGCCCCGGGCCGCCGTCCAGTGCCGCTCGACGAGCAGCCGGAACGCGGCGGTGTCGCCGGCCCGCGCCTGCCGGACCAGGTCGGAGTCTTCCACACTGGTTAGTGTCGGCTCACCCGGCCGCGGTTACCCATCCCGCCGCCGCCGCGCGTGATCTACTGACATCCGTGACGGACCTGGCCGAAGACAGCTACCGGCAGACGGTATCGCTGGCGTCCCGGATCCTGGCCGCCTCCGGCGCCAATGACCTGATCTGGGGGCACGCCTCAATGCGCGACCCCGGCGGCCGCGGCGTCTGGATCAAGCAGGCGTCCTGGGGCCTGGAGGAAGTCACCCCCGACCTGGTCCACCTGGTCACCCCGGACGGCAACGTGCTGGCCGGCGGCGGACCGCGGCACAGCGAATACCCGATCCACACCGAGGTCATGCTGGCCCGCCCGGACGTCGGCGGCGTGGTGCACGTGCACAGCCGGGCCGCGGTGGCGCTGGGCGCCAGCGGGCAGCCGCTGCGGCCGGTCAGCCACGAGGCGAACTACTTCGTCCCCCCGCAGGTGCCGCGGTTCACCCAGACCTCGGACCTCATCCTGACCCGCGAGCTGGGCGCCGCGGTCGCCCGCACGCTGGGCGACTGCGCCGCACTGTTCCTGGTCAATCACGGAGTCGTGTGCGCCGGGCCGGATCTGGAGACCGCGACGGTGGCCGCCATCCTGCTGGAGCGGGCTTGCCAGCAGCAGATCCTGACCCAGTCGCTGGGCCCGGGCTACCAGTGGACCCCGGAAGACGAGTCGCTGGCCAAACGCGAGCACACCTACAGCCCGCGCCAGGTCCGGCAGGCCTGGGACTATCTGGTCCGCGCGCTGCCGGGCCCGGCTGACTCCCGGCCCGGCTAGGGCCTGTCCCCTAGGCGGCGCGGTGGCCGGCGGCCACGGGGGCCAGCTGGCGTTCGTGCGGCTGGGGGAGTAGCTGGATCTGGACGGTCACGCTGTCCGCGGACCGGCCGGTGCGCGCGGCCGCCCAGTGGCTGGTGATCATGGCCAGCACCGCGTGGTTGCTGGGCAGCACGTCCATGCTGACCCCGGTCACGCCGCGGGCCTGGGCCCGGCCGACCAGCGCGCGCATCAGCGCGGCGCCGACACCCCGGCCCTGCCAGGCGTCGGCCACCACCACCCCGATGTCGGTGATCAGGCCGGCCTCCGGGCTGGCCTGGTCCACGGCCTGGTCCACGGCCTGGTCCACGGCCATGGCGTGGCCGATGATGACGCCGCCGCGCACCGCGACCAGCACGTCAGCCTGGCCGGCCGTGCCGCCCAGCCGGCGCAGCATGGCCGGCCCGGGGCTGACCGGGGCGAAGAACCTCTTCACCCGGCTGTGCAGCGACAGCCCGGCGAAGAACGCGCCGAGCGCGGCCAGGTCGGCGCAGCCGGAGGGCCGGATGGTGGTGCCGGGACCGCCGGGAACCTGATCGCCCTGAGTTCGGTTCACAGACCCAGCTTGCCCCTGAATTGCTGAGTCTGTCAATCAGACTTAGCATACGATCATGGGACGGCCCTGGATTCTGGACTACGACTCGGCCAACTGCGCGATCGGTGCGACAGTGGCCATCCTCGGCGAGCGGTCGACGTTCCTCGTGCTCCGCGAGGCGTTCAACGGCGTGCGCCGGTTCGATGACATGCGGCGCCGCACCGGCATCCCGCGCCAGGTGCTCAGCGACCGGCTGGCCCGCCTGGTCCGGGAAGGGCTGCTGCGCAAGGTGCCCTACCAGGATTCCGGTCAGCGCGCCCGGTGGGAGTACCGGCTGACCGGCAAAGGCCTGGACCTGTACCCGGTGCTCGTCGCGATGCTGGAGTGGGGCAACCAGCACGCGGTCGGCCCGGCCGGGCCGCAGGTCGAGCTGCGGCACCGGGACTGCGGCGAGCCGGTGCACCTGCAGCTGGCCTGCGAAGCGGGGCACGTGCTGGAGGATGCCCGCGAGGTCACCCCGGAGCCCGGCCCCGGCGCCCGCAAGATCGCCTGACCGCCGGACGTCAGTCCGGCAGGAACAGGCAGAACGGGTGGCCCGCCGGATCCAGGTAGACGCGCACGTCGTCCTGCGGCTGGTAGCCGGCCAGCACCGCCCCGGCCGCGACCGCGTGCTCACCGGCGGTGGCCAGGTCCTCGGCCTTGATGTCCAGGTGGGCCTGCATCTGCGGGTCGCCTGGCCCGGCCGGCCACACCGGCCGCACGTAGGCCGGCTCGGTCTGGAAGGACAGCCCGGCCCCGCCGTCCGGGGCGCGCAGGGTGATCCAGTCAGGCTCCTCCTTCTCCACCGGCCAGCCGAGCAGCCTGCGGTAGAACGCGGCCAGCTCGGCAGCGTCCGGTGCGTCCAGCACCATGCTGAACATCTTGAGCACGGGTGCCCCCGTGTTTCCGGTCAAACCGTGCCTCCGGTCAGTCGTAGTGCCGCAGCCGAGGCCACATCTGGCCCCACGGGTGCCGGGGCCCGGTGCACACGTACACGTGCCCGCCCCATTCCTGGTTGTGGATGCGGTACGGGTTGGACAGCGTGGCCGCCACCCGGACGCTGGTGAAGAACTGCCGTAGATAGGCACCGTAGCCGGTGACATCCATCGGCCCGGGCGCCACCGCCACCACGGTGCTGGCGTGCGGCTTGCCCGGCCCCCACCACCAGAGCGTGTTGTGCCCGCTCACCGCGGTTGGCAAGCCCATGCCCCGGCCCAGCTCGTTGATGGCCCCGGCCTCGCCGTAGTCGCCGGTGAAGATCACCGCGTTGGCCCGCTGGCTGGGCGGCAGCGATAGCCACACGCCGCGGACCGTGCTGACCAGCTGCGGCCAGCCGATGCTCTCACCCGATTGCTGATTGACCGTGTAGGTCCAGCCGACGTCGCTGGCCGGCAGCACCGGCAGCGTGAGCGGCAGCCCGACCACGACGGTGACCCCGATGGCGATCAGCAGGTTGCGGAACCGGACCGGCCGGGCGGCCAGCCAGCCGTCGATGGCCACCGCGCCCGCGGCCAGCAGGAAGACGTATGCCCCGGCCAGGTAGTAGATCTTCGAGCCGGAGGTCAGCATGAAGAACACGAACAGCAGCCCATAGGCCCAGGCCAGCGCCTTCCACAGCGGCCGGCCAGAGCGCCACAGCCAGCGCAGCCCGATCAGCCACACCGGGACCAGGGCTATCGCCGACATGATGAGCTGGCCGACGATCCAGCTTGGGATGTTGCCCAGGCCGCCGTTTTCCCGGTTGAGCTGCTGGGTCATCGCGATCGTGGCCCACCCGTGGGTCGCCTGCCACCAGATGTCCGGGATGGTGAACAGCGCCGCGATCAGGAATCCGGCCGCGAACCAGCGGTTCAGCACCAGCCGGCGGCCGCCGGACAGCAGCACGCCGATGAACACGGCGAGGCCGAAGAAGCCCACGCTGTGCTTGTTGGCCAGCCCGAGGCCGAGGACCACGCCGCCCAGCAGCCACCAGCGGGTGTCGCTGGTCCGCCCGATGCGGGCCACCACGAACGCCAGGCCCGCCCAGGCCAGCACGTCGAACGCGGTCGGCCCGAACTGGTGGTCGATGGCCAGCAGGGCCGGCATGGTGGCGGCGATCGCGGCCAGCAGTTGCGCCCGCCGCCCGCCGCCGAACTCCCGCGCGGTCAGCCCGGCCACCAGCACGGTGCCCCACGCGGCCAGCGCAGGCCAGACCCGCAGCCCGGGCAGGGACACGCCGAACAGCTTCAGCGACACCCAGGCCAGCAGCGGCGTCAGCACCGGCTGGTCCACGTAGCTGGCCTGCAGATGCCGGGCACAGTCCAGGAAGTACAGTTCGTCGCGGTGAAAGCCGTACCTGGTGGACAGGGCCATCTCGACGGCGAAAACCACGCCGCCCAGCAGGATCACCCACCGGTTGAATGGCGTGACCGTGACGGCCGCCGGGGCCGCCGCCGGTTCAGCCGCCGCATCGGCCGCCGGTCCGGCCGCCGGCGGCTGGCCGGCGGCGTCCCGCCGGAACCCCGGAATCCGCATCGGGCCCGCCATAATGCCCCCTTGGCTGGGTCTGTGCTAATGGCTTAACTATGGTGAAACCCGGCTGCTCCTGGGACTCGGTTTTACTACGGATCCAGCAGAATTCGCCGTTATGCATCGCGCTGGTCCGGGACAGCCCGGCGGCCGCCGCGACCCGCTGCGAGGCCAGGTGGCCCGGGTGGATATGAGCCAGCACGGTCCACCCGTCTGCGGCCAGCCGGGCCACCAGACTGCTGGCCGCCTCCTTGGCGTAGCCCCGCCCCTGGGCTTCCCGGGCCAGCACCCAGGCCACCTCAGCCATCCCCGCCGCCGGACCGCCCTCCGGCAGCGTCGCCTGCACCGTGCCCACCGCCCGCCCGGTCTCCCGTACCCGGATCACCCAGTTTCCCCAGTGCTGGCGGCCGTCCAGTGCGCGGCGCCCGGCCAGCCGGGTGTAGCGCGCGGTCAGCGCGGCCATGTCCAGCGGCGTGCCCCCGGTGAACTCGTGCAGCGCCGGGTCGTCCAGCACCGGCGCCAGTTCCGCGGCGTGGGTGACCAGCAGTGGCTCCAGGTCGAGCCGCTCGGTCCGCCAGCCCTGCTCAAGGTCCATTCAGGCGGCGTGCGGCTGGCAGCACGCTGTCCCGGCGGGCGCAGCCGCCCCGGCCATCCCGGCCATCCCGGCCATCCCGGCCGGCTCGGCCTCGCCTTGCTCGCCGAACGCGCCGACGGTGAGGCGAAGGGCCCAGCGCATCCGCGCCACGGCCAGGTCCGGGTGCTCGCCGAACTCCTGCGCGACCAGGCCGATGCAGCCCCGGCCACCGAACCGGCGCACGGCGGCCGCCACGGCCTGCCGGACCTGACCGGCGCTGGGCTGGTCGGACCGTTGCAGTGACGACACGAACAAAGCGTCGGCCCGCACTTCACTGATGCTGAGGTGATTCATCGTGGGCCTCCTCAACTTCTCCGTCTGACTACAGCACGGGTGTACGACATTTTCGGTTCGCCCGGTTCAGGGCGGCTTGCTTACCCATTAAGAGGAGCGCAGCTCACCGATTGAGACGTCTCCCGGGCAGAAAAATCACCAGGGCCTAACCGATCAGCTCGAACCAGGACGACACCAGGTTGCCCGGCGCCCCGGGCGAGCATTCCGGCTGGGCCGGCCCGTGCACCTCAGCCGCGGCCTCGCCGCTGTCCCAGCGCACCCGGGCCCGGCCGCCCGCCTGCCGCCCGCACCAGCTGGACCAGCCCACCCGCGCGGCGGCCCGCTGGCCCGGGCGCAGCAGCACGTAGCCGGGGGACCGCCACTCCAGCGTGACCACCGTCTGGGCGGGCAGCGGCGTGCCGTCCCCGGCCAGCGGGGTGACCTCCGGCTTGCCCGCCAGCCGGCACGCGCGCCGCCCACGTTCTCCGCCAGCACCTGCCCGCGCAGCCCGGTGCCCTCCCGTTCCCAGCGCACCGTCACGGCCAGGTCGGCCGCCTCGCACAGCGGCGCCTCGGCCGGATCGCTGGCCGGCCCGTCCCCGCTCATGCTCCGGACCCTCCTTCAGAACGCCAGTACCGTCTTGATGTCGTCGGCCTGCCGGGTGTAGGCGTCGGCCCACTGGGCCAGCGGCACCTGCCGGGTGATCAGCCCGGCCAGCCAGTCCGGGTCGGCCGCGGCCAGTGCCTGGGCGGCCAGTTCGTAGTGCCGCCGGTTGGCGTTGACCGAGCCGAACAGCACCGAGTTGCGCAGCACCATGTTGCGGTTGAGCAGGCCCGGGTTGACCACGGACTCCACCTCGCCCGCGGTGGACACGCCGGTCAGGCAGGTCACCCGGTTGTGCACGTCGTGCTGGCTCGCCTCGAGCAGCATCGCGACGAACCCGGTGCATTCGATGACCACGTCGGCTTCGGCGGACACCTCGACCAGCTCACCCCGGGGCGAGTAGTGCGCGCCCAGCCGACCTACCATGTCCGGCTTGCGGCCCTCGGTGACCAGGTCGATCACGTAGGTGTCGTAGCCCCGCTGGACGGACAGCAGCGCGGCCAGCAGCCCGATCGGGCCGGCCCCGGTGATCAGGACTCTGTGCGGCGTCCAGGTGGACCGGCGGCCGATCTTCTCGATGTGATCCCACGCCTTGGCCACCACCGTGGCCGGCTCCAGCAGCACGCCCAGCGTGCCGAGGGCCGGGTCCACGGTGACCAGGTGCTCCGGGTGGATCCGGTACCGCTCGGACGCGTACCCGTGCCGGCCCATGATGCCGCGCTCGGTGTACTGGCCGTTGGTGCACATGTCCCAGTCCCCGGCGGCGCAGGCCGCACAGGGCAGCGGGTCGCGGCGGCGGACGATGCCGACCACGAGATCCCCCGGGCTGAACCCGGACCCGGCCGGCGCTTCGGCCACCCGGCCGAGCGACTCGTGCCCGATCACCAGGCGGTCCGCGCCGGGTGGCGCGGCGCCGTACTCCCCGCTGATGATCTCCAGATCGGTGCCGCAGATGCCGATGGCCTGGGTGTCGATCAGGACGGGCCCGTCCTGGCCCGGCGGCTCCGGCATCTCGCTCAGTGCGATGGAACCCTGCTGGCCGGGAATGACGGTGACGGCGCGCATGATGTCACCGTAACCAACCCACCCCGGAGTGCAGATGACCGGATCCCCCGTGTGTCCCCGCGATGACCTGGGACATCCGGTCTCCGTACCGCGCCCGGCGCGCCGGGTGGTGTCGCTGGTCCCGTCGCTGACCGAGTCGGTTGCGGTGACCCGGCCGGCGGCGCTGGCCGGGGCCACCGACTGGTGCACCCACCCGGCCGGCCTGGACGTGCCCCGGGTGCGTGGCACCAAGAACCCCGACCTGGCCGCGATCCGCGCGCTGCGGCCCGACCTGGTGCTGGCCAACCAGGAGGAGAACCGGCGGCTCGACGTCGAGCGGCTCCGCGCCGCCGGGGTGCCGGTCTGGGTGACCGACGTGCGCACGCTGGACCAGGCGCTGGACTCGCTGCGCCGGATGTTCACCGAGGCGCTGGGCTGGCCCGTGCCGGACTGGCTCGCCGCCGCCCGGCAGGCCTGGCAGCAGCCGCACCCGGGATGGCCGCGGCACGCCGCGGCCATCCCGATCTGGCGCGACCCGTGGATGGTCATCGGGTCGGACACGTTCGCCGGCGACCTGGCCGCCCGGCTCGGGCTGGACAACGTCTACCGCGGCCACGCGGCCCGGTACCCCAAGGTTGACCTGGCCGACCTCACCGCGGGTGGGCCCGGGCTGATTGTGCTGCCCAACGAGCCGTACCCGTTCAGCCCGGACGACGGCCCGGAGGCGTTCCCCGGGCAGCGGGTCGCCCTGGTCGACGGCCGCAGCCTGACCTGGTATGGCCCATCCCTGGTCACCGCCCGGTCACGGCTCAGCGCGCAACTGGCCGCGGCCTGGCCCTGACCCGGCCCTGGACGTGGCCCTGGACCTGGACCGGATCCTCAAGGGCGGCCGGTTCCTGCCCGCCCGCGCCGCCGAGACACTGGCCGTCCCGATGCTGGCCGTCACGGTATACATCCAGCTCCGGCACCGCGCGGCCAGCCGGGCCGACCCGGTGTACTGGACCGTGTCCCGGATGGCCGCGGCCGCCCTGCTCGGCATCGTCGGCGCCGTCTATGGCGCCTGGGTCCTCCTGGTCGAGATCGTCCGCTGAGTTCCATCATCTGGTGGGACTATCCGCTGGCCTCCGGCCCCGCACGCAGGCAGATACCCCAAAGGCTCCCGGACCGGGTGTCAGCCGGCCACGTTACGGCCGGCGGCGGTGTCGGCGTAGAGCTGGGCCCGGATGAAGTTGCCGTCGGCTATTTCGAATAGCCAGAGGTTCTCGACGGTGATGGTCGCCCCCGACGACTTGGCGCGCGCGGTGACCCGGATCGGCGCCCCGAGGTGGGTACCGGCGTCGAGGACGCGGTCGAGGGCGAGTTCGGTGTGGAACGAGGACCAGTAGTCGTGGTCGTCATAGATGCGCTGGAAGAAGCGCTCGAATTCTCCCGGTCCCTGAAACGAGCCCCCGTAGGGGAGTGTTTCGGGGATTTTGAGGACAAACGTCTCGGCCAGCATGGGCACGATACGAGTCCAGTTGTTGGCCTTGAAGAGCTCGGTCACGGCGTCGATCAGTTGAGGCTTGGTGAAGGTGCTCGTGGCGCCGGCCCGGCCACGTGCCTCCGCGGTGACGACCTCGGTAGCGGACACCCCGCTTGCGAAGGAGAAGTTCGCGGGCGGCGTGAGGTGGATCATCACGAATACGTCTTCGCCCCGGACGCCCGGATCTTTCTGCAGCAGGTCCACCAGTGTCTTGTAAAAGCGCTGCTTGGCCTCGTCGCCGCTGTCGATTCCCTCGGTGATGGTGAAGACGATGAAGTCGTCGGAGCGCGGGCCGCCACGGAAGTCACGGTTGAAGATCATCTCACCGGGCTCGTGCTGATCAATCAGCTGGAAACGGTCGTCGGGGTTCATTCCTAGCTCTTGGACGAGCGCCTCATGTACGGCGGACGAGACCCCGTCGAGGTACTCCCTGGACTTGCCGCGCGCTAGGGAGATGCTGACGAATGGCATAGCGATCCTTCCGGTCGGCCAGGCCTGGCGCTGTGCCAGGCCCCAGCTAGCGCAGTCGGGGCATCATTCAGCTGATATGCCCATAGACATACCTAATCAACCTCCATGTGACCGTGTCGCCAAGACATATCGCGGCTGCACCGGCTCGTACTGGCGAGCTTGCAATCGCAAGCTGAGTCTCATAGTATGTCGTACGACATACTTGTCAAGGGAAGAGTAGAGGGCGCTCCATGGGCCAGCGGTCGGACGCAAAGTCGAAGATGGTCAAGGCTGCCCGGCAGCTCATCCGCGAGCGCGGCTACCACGCGACCGCGCTGTCAGACGTGCTAGAGCTAAGTGCGGCTCCGCGGGGCTCGGTATATTTTCACTTCCCGGGAGGCAAGACGGAGCTGGCTGTAGAGGCCGCCAAGGCATTTGCCGGCGAGCAGGCCGACTTGATCGAGCGCGCAGCTGAAGGGTCGGACTCGGCGGTCGAACTGATCAGCGCTTACGTCACCCGGACCCGTGAGAACCTCATCAAAAGCAACTACACGGAAGGCTGCACAATTGCGCCGCTCGTACTCGAGGGCGCGGGAGAGCCTGACCTGCTGGCTAACGCCGGCAGCGCGGCGTTCTCCGTCATCATCGAAAGTCTAGCTTTCCAGTTCGCCTTCTTCGGAATGGACCGCGCTAGCGCACGAGAACTCGCCGAAGTCGTCGTGTCGAGTGTCGAGGGCGCGCTGGTCACGGCTCGGGCGTTTCGGAGCCCGGCTCCGTTCGACTCGATACTTGCCGCCCTGGTGAACCACGCCACCCAGCTCGGCCTCGCCGAACCTAGAAGCACGTCCAAGCGGTCGCAGGTTCGCCATCAAGCTGACTCAAAAGAGACCCACACATGATCCTGGCCCGCACCAGGTGCCGGGATATCTCGTCCCCGCCGGTCGCGTTCCCGCGATGAGTTCCGGGTGCCTCCGCCGTCGTAGGTACGGCGGACCAACCCGAAGGACGCGCACAATGGCGGATTCTGAGACCACTCCACTGACGGCGTCACCAGCGGTGAGTGATGTGAACCAAGACGATGAGTCGCGCATGCTCCTGGGCTTCCTGCAGTACCAGCGCGGCTCGGTGCTGAAGATCGTCGAGGGTCTGCCTGAGGATGCCTGGCAGACGCCGGTCGTGTCGTCCGGCTGGACGGTAGCCGGGATGCTCTGGCACCTTGGCGGGGTCGAGCACCACTGGCTCCAGCACGTGACCACGGGCGTCAGGGAGGAACCGCCGGCGGGCGAGGAAGCCGGGGACGAGGAAGAAGGCACGTACGATCCCGAGGCCGCCTTCACGTGCGGCTGGCCCAGCGCTGACCTCATCGCCAACTACTGCGACGAGTGCAGGCGATCCGACGAGGTCCTCGCCGTCACCCCGCTGTCCGCGGCCCCGCGCGGGCTCGACTTTCACCCTGACCCGGAGTACACCAAGCAGATCACGAACGTCCGCTGGATCGTCCTGCACGTGATCGAGGAGACCGCCGCACACACCGGCCACCTGGAGATTGCACGCGAACTGCTTGACGGGAAAACCAGGCTCGGCGGACGCTGACCCGCCTCGGTACCTTTTAACACGTCGTCCGGGCCGGCACCATGATCACTCCGGGGTGGATCGGCGGGCGGTGGCGGTGATCTCCACCAGCGCGCCGCCGAGCAGGGCCGCGCCCACCGTGGTCCGCACCGGCCGTGGCTCGGCGAAGTGCTGCTCGTACACCGCGTTGAAGCGCTCGAAGTCGGCTAGGTCGGCCAGATGGACCAGGCACGACACAACGTCGTCGAGTGTGATCCCGGCTGCGGCGAGCAGCGCGCCGACCTTGCCGAGCGCGTCCCTGGCCTCCTCTTCGATGGTGCTGCCCGCGCCAGTCTGGCCAGCCAGGAAAACCCACTCACCGACGACCAGACCGGGTGAGTACGGGCCGCCCGGCGGGGCCGACGGCGATGCGATCGCAACCTTGCCTGTCATAGCTCCTCCGCGACTTTCTGTTTCAGGGCCGTGAGGCCCGCCTCGTTCCGCTTGTAGAACGTCCACTGACCGATCCGTTTGGCGGTGACCAGCCCGGCGCGGGCCAGCGCCTGCAGGTGTGTGGTGGCGGTCGGCTGGGCGACGCCGAGCTTGTTCGCGATGAACACCACGCAGACGCCATCCTCGATAAGGTCGCCGTCGCGCTGCGGCGGGAAGTGTGCCACCGGATCGCGCAGCCAGTCCAGGATCTGCAGCCGTTTCGGGCTGGCCAGCGCGGCCAGCACGGTGGCGTCAAGCATGCAGTTCACCGCGGGCGACGACGACCGCGGCCCCGGCGACCTCGACCGAGTCGATCCGGTCACCGTCCCCGGTGGCGCGGGCGTACAGCGTGGACGGGCGGCCGATCTCGGCGCCCTGGCTGATCTCGATCTCCTGGCCGAACGCGATCCGGCCGTGCCGGGCCAGGTGCACGGCGAGCGGCCCAGCGGCCGAGCCGGTGGCTGGATCCTCTGGCACGCCGAGCCCGGGCGCGAAGTTCCGGGCCTTCCAGTAGCGGCCGCCGCCGGCGAAGCAGACCGCCCCGTTGGCGGGCAGCCTGCCCAGCGCGCCCAGATCCGGCTGCAGAGCGGCCACTTCCTGCTCGCTGGCCAGCGCCACATAGACGTGCTGCGGGCCGTTCCGGTATGCCTCCACCGGCAGCTCAGCAGATTTCACGCCCAGCGCCGCCAGCAGTTCACTGGTCCGGTCGTAGGGCACCAGCTCCGGGATCGGCTGCCCCATCCGGCCGGACACGATCTGCCCGTTCTCCCGGGTGAGGTCGATGCGGATCACGCCCGCCCCGGTCTCCAGCCGGACCGTCTCCTGGGCTCCCGCCGCACCGAGTACGTACGCCGTGCCGAGTACTGGGTGCCCGGCGAACGGGAGTTCAGCGGCCGGGGTGAAGATGCGGACCCGTGCGTCCGCGTCTTCTTCAGCGGGCAGCACGAAGACGGTCTCGGACAGGTTGAACTCCCGGGTGATCTGCTGCATCCGCGCCTGCGGCAGCCCGCGGGCGTCCGTGAGCACAGCCACCGGGTTGCCTTCCAGCGGTGTGCTGGTGAACACATCGGCCACCACGTATTGATACATAGCTAACAAGCTATTTTCCTATGCGTACCGGTGTCAATGAGGCGGGGGCCCCGGCTCCCGATTCGTGATCATGGGCTAGGTAGTACTAGAACCCTACTTAGGCCATGATCACGAACGGAGGACGTCCGTGGTCACGCCGGGCTGAGGCGGATGAGGCAGGCGGCGGGGGGCTGGGGAAGGGTTACGGCCAGCTCGCCGGAAGCCGGCGACCACTCGGCTTGACCCGTGCCGAACAGCACCTCGGTGCGGACCCGGCTGCCGAGCAGATGCGGCACCGGCACGGCCGCCTGCCCAGAACCCGGGCCGCCGCGCCGCCAGACCAGCAGGTAGCTGCGCTCCCCGGTGCGCAGCCCCTGGGCCACCCAGGAGTCCTCCCAGCCGGGCAGCCCGAGCGGCCAGAACGGCACCGACAAGGCCAGGTCGCCGCGGATCGCCTTGTACACCTGCACTGCCTCAGCCACCAGGGCCCGCTGCGCAGCGGTCATCCGGTCCAGGTGCCCGGACAGGTGGATCCGGCCGAGCAGCGCGCCGCACAGCGTGAAGCTGTTCTGCTCCGCGGAGAGTCCAGGCTGCGGGTAAGCCCAGATGCCAGCCTGCTCCGGCGTCATCGTCGCCGCGGCTGCCGCCGCGATGACCGGGTAGCGGAGGAAATCCTGCTGGTCGCTGGTGGACTGGAGCTGCAGCCGGGACAGCATCGCGTAGTCGGCGCGCATCCCGCCGGATGCGCAGTTCTCCACGGTCAGCCCGGGGTGCCGGTCCAGCAGCCGGTCCAGCCAGTCGAGCAGCGCGCGGTTGTGCCCGAGCAGGCCGGCCCCCGCACTCGACCTCGCCCACGTCGGTGCCCGGGTCGGCCTGGATGTTGTAGTCCAGCTTGAGGTAGCCGACGCCCAGGTCGCCGACCAGGAAGTCGACCGTCTCGTCCAGGTGCTTCACCGCCGCCGGGTGCCGCAGGTCCAGGTGGTACCGGCCGTGCTCGGCCACCCGGATCCCGCCGCGCTGGAAGAACGCCTCGGCCGGCAGGTCCCGGGCCGCGGCGGTGTGCACCCCGGCCACCTCCGGCTCCAGCCACAGGCCCGGCACCATGCCCGCCGCCCGGATGTGCTCCAGCACCTCGGACAGCCCGCCCGGGAACCGGGATGACGACGGCTTCCAGTCACCGGCGCTGTCCCACCAGCCGCGCTCCTCGTCGTACCAGCCGGCGTCGATGCAGAAGTACTCCGCGCCCACCTCGGCCGCGGCCGAGATCAGCGGCAGCAGCTTGTCCGTGCTCGGGTTGGCCATCAGCGTGTTCATGTAGTCGTTGAAGATCACCGGCAGTTCCTGGTGATCTGGGTGCGGGCGGCGGAGCGCCCGCCGGTACTGGGTCAGCCCGGCGATGGCGCCCTCGAACCCGGCCGCGCTGACCGCCACCGCGACCGGCACGGTACGCAGCGACCCGCCCGGCGGCAGCACCTGGTGCCACTGGTGCTCGGCCTCGGCCGGGCCGAGCAGGGCCAGGTACGCGCCGTCGCGCCCCTCGCCGGCCTCCCAGCGCCAGGCGCCGTTGTGCTCGATCTGCCAGCACCAGCCCGTCCCGGCCCGGCTGACCAGCGCGCCCATCGGCAGGTACGGCGTGCACGACCACGATCCCCGGCTGGTGAACCCGAGGCAGCCGCGCGGGTTGGCCGCGTGCACCTGACGGTTCAGGTCCGGCAGCGCGTCCCGCAGCTCCCGCCGTTGCCAGCGCCCCTCGGCCAGCCAGTCGCTCTCCGACCAGCAAACCTCAAGCTCTTGAACGCCAGTACCACCATCGAGGCTGCCGCACAGGAATGACGTCACCGCCTCGATGGTGAGTGGGCCGTCGCCCTGGTTGGTCAGCGTGGTCCAGGCCCGGAGCACGCCGTGGCCGGTCAGGATCCGGTAGCAGATCTCGGCGCTCAGCCCGGTGGCCGGGTCGGCCAGGTCGATCAGGACCTCTTGCCACGGCCCGTCCGGCCGGGCCGAGTGCCCGCGGTAGCGCAGCCGGCTGCCCAGCGCCGATTCGGTGTGCCGGGTGCCGGACCAGGTCCGCCCGGTGCCCGGGGTCAGCACGTCGAGCATCGGGAGCGTGCTGCCGGGCCGGGTAGAGGACGCGGAACCGGGCGGGCCGAACCGGGTGAGCCGGGGGATGCCGTCGCCGCCGACGGAAACCGTCAGGGCGAGTGCCCCATCGTCCACGGCCACGACGGCCTCCGGCTCCCCGGCGGTGCTGGTCACGCTGTCCTCCTCGTCGCGCGCAGGCGTGCGGCCGGCGGCGCTGTCCTAATTTTGGGCGCTATATCGGCCCCTTGACACTCAAAGTGTGAACGGTCACAATTCTGGCATGAATGTGACCGGTCACACAAGCGGGCAGCAGCGCCCGGTGAGCATCCGCGATGTGGCCGCCGCGGCCTCGGTGTCGTACCAGACCGTGTCCCGGGTGATCAACAACCACCCGAGCGTCAAGGAGTCCACCCGCGCGGCCGTGCTGGCCGCCATCAGCGACCTCGGCTTCCGGCCGAACCGGGCCGCCCGGTCGCTGGCGGGCGGCCGGGTGAACGCGGTTACCGTGCTGACCTCGGACACCACCCGGTACGGCTACGCGGCCAGCTTGCAGGGCATCGAGGAGGCGGCCCGCGCGGCCGGCTTCGCCATGGGCATTCAGGTGCTGGAAGCGGGCGGGCGGATCACCGATGCGGTGCAGCGGGCCACCGAGCCGGGCACCGCGCTGATCGTGATGGCCTACGACCGGGCTGGCACCAGGGCGCTGGCCGCCGTTCCGGCCGGCGTCCCGGTGGCGGCCGCGGTGGAGACCCCGTCCGGCCGGCAGGCCGAGGGGAAGCCGTGGGTCTGGCTGGATGACCGGCAGGCCGCGCAGCAGGCCACCCAGTACCTGCTCGGCCTGGGCCACTGCACCGTGCACTACGTGCCCATCCCGGCCTCCACCGGCACCAGCCCCCGGCTGGCGGGCTGGCGGGCCGGGCTGCAGCAGGCCGGCGCGCCGGTGCCCGAGCCGCCGGCCGGCGGGTGGACGGCTGAGGCGGGCTACCGGGCCGGCCGCAACTGGCCGCCGACCCGGCGGTCACCGCGGTGCTGTGCGGCAACGACGATGTCGCGGTCGGCGTGCTGCGGGCCATGGCCGAGGCTGGGCGGCCGGTCCCGGGCAGCGTCAGCGTGGTCGGCTTCGACGACACCCCGGTCGCGGCCTACCTGACGCCGGGCCTGACCACGGTCCGGATGGACTGGGTCGCGCTCGGCCGGGCCTGTTTCGCGCTGCTGCACTCGCTGGTCGGCCCGCAGCCGGCCGCCGCCGTGGCGCCGCCGGAGCCGGAACTCGTGGTGCGGGAGAGCGCCGGGCCGCCTGCGGAGGCGCCATGGGCCTGACCGACCTGCACCTGCCGCGGGTAGCCGCGCGGCGGGACCGGCAGCCGTGGCCCGGGCCGCCCGGGGGCAAGCCCGCGCGCAAGCTGCTGGCCGCCGCGCCGTTCATCCTGCCCAGCCTGGCCGGGGTGGTCCTGTTCCTGCTGCTGCCGGTCGTCGTCGTGCTGCTGCTCAGCTTCGTCAAGTGGAACTTCCTGCAGCCGCCGAGCTGGGCCGGGCTCAGCAACTTCGTCACGATGACCCGGGACGACCACGTCTTCCATGCGCTGCTGATCAGCGCCTACTACGTGTTGTGGAACATCCCGATCCAGACCGTGATCGCGCTCGGCCTGGCCATGCTGCTGAACCGGCGGCTTCCGGGCATGGGCGTGTACCGCGCGCTGTTCGTGCTGCCCTACATGTCCACTCCGGTGGCCATGGCCGTGGTCTGGGGCTGGCTGTTCAACGCGCAGAACGGGATGATCAACCACCTGCTGTCCCTGGTCGGTTTCACCGGCCCGAACTGGCTCGGCGACCAGGCCACCGCGCTGCCGGTCATCGCGATGATCGCCACCTGGCAGTACGCGGGCTACAACATGCTGTTCTTCCTGGCCGGCCTGCAGACCATCCCGCCCCAGCTGTACGAGGCGGCGGGCATCGACGGCGCGTCGGCCTGGGGCCAGTTCCGCCGGATCACCCTGCCGCTGCTCAACTCCACCATGCTGTTCGTCCTGGTCACCGACGTGATCGGGTCGTTCCAGGTGTTCGACCAGGTGTACGTGCTGACCCAGGGTGGCCCCGGCTCGGCCACCAATGTGATCAACTACCAGATCTACACCACCGCGTTCCAGAACTTCGACGTCGGCTCGGCCTCGGCCATGTCGCTGCTGCTGTTCGGCGTGATCCTGCTGGTCACGTTCATCCAGTTCCGGTTCTTCCGGAACCGGACGACCTACGAGGTGGTGCTGACGTGGCGGCCATCCTGCGCTGCCATCCCGCGTCAGCCGCCGCGCCAGCCGTTTCGATCTTCTACCTCTGCCTCACGCTGATCGCCCTGGTGTTCATCGGGCCGTACCTGCTCACGTTCTTCGCCGCGTTCAAGCCCGAGTCCGGGGTGTACGGCACCGCGCCCTGGTCGCCGCCGCACTCGCTGTACCCGGGAACTTCCGCACCGTTCTGGTCAGCGACTATTCCCTGCGCTTCCTGGAGAACACGGCCGGGGTGACGATCGTGCTCACCATCGGCCAGGTCACGTTCGGCGTGCTGGCCGCGTACGCGTTCGCCCGGATGGAGTTCCCCGGCCGGGACTGGCTGTTCTCGGTGTACCTGGCCACGCTCATGGTGCCGAACATCGTGACCCTGGTGCCGCTGTACACGATCATGCGCGAGATGCACCTGGTCAACACGTACTGGGCGCTGTTCCTGCCGTACGTGCTCGGCTCGCCGTACACGATCTTCCTGATGCGGCAGTACTTCCGGTCGCTGCCCGGGACATCTTCGCCGCGGCCCGGATCGACGGCTGCTCGGAGTTCACCATCCTGACCAGGATCCTGATCCCGATGGGCCGGCCGATCATCGTCACCGCCACGCTCATCGCGTTCGTCTTCGGCTGGAACAACTTCCTCTGGCCGCTGATCGTGACCGACTCACCGGACAAGACCGTCCTCACCGTCGGGCTGGCCAACCTGCAGTCCTACTACGTCCAGCACTGGAACCTCGTGCTGGCGGGATCGCTGGTCGCGCTCATCCCGCTGCTGGTGATCTTCGCCGTGTTCCAGCGGCAGATCGTGCGATCCATCCAGCTCTCCGGCGTCAATCGCTGACCCTGCAAAGGAGCAAACACCCAGATGCGAACGATTCCCACAAGCCCGCGCACCCGCGGCGAAGCCACTGCGGCGGCTGGCGGCCGCCGGCTGGGCTGCTGCCGCCCTGCTCACCGTCGCCGCCGCCTGCTCGTCCGCCCCATCCACATCGGGCGGCTCGGGCGGGTCAGGCTCCGGCAAGATCAACCTGACCTACGCGCAGTGGCAGACCGGGGAGACGCCCGGCTATCAGAAGTCGATCGACGTGTTCGAGAAGGCCCACCCGAACATCCACGTCACGATCGAGACGATCCCGTACAACAACTACCAGACCAAGCTGACCACGGAGTTCAGCTCCGGCGGCGGCCCGGACATCTTCTGGGTCAACACGCCGATGATCGCGTCCTGGCTCAAGGACGGCGTGATGGAGAACCTGACCGCCAAGATCAAGGCCGCGCACATCAACCTGAGCCAGTACCTGCCCACCCTGGTCGCCCTGCACGAGTTCGGCGGCAAGCTCTACGGCCTGCCCAAGGACTGGGACACGATCGCCTACTTCTACAACATCAACTACTTCAAGCAGCACCACATCACGATCCCGGCCGCCTGAGCTGGAACCCCAGCACCGGCGGCTCCTGGCTGCAGTTCCTCCGCGAGCTGACCACCGACACCAGCGGGCACAACGCGCTGTCGTCCAGCTTCAACCCGAACTCGGTGGCCACCTACGGCATGGACGACCCGAACGAGATGCAGTGGGGCTTCGAGCCGTACCTGGCCGAGGACGGGGTGAAGCTGATCAACGCGCCGTACGCCAAGACGGTCTCCTTCGACACCCCGGCCGGGGTGTCCACGTTCCAGTTCCTGTCCAACCTGATGTACAAGTGGCACGTCGCCCTGCCGGGCGCGGCGCTGGGCACCGATGCGGCCGCCGACACCAGCGAGGACGTGCAGAACTTCGCCAAGGGCAAGGTGGCCATGATCGAAGCCGGCGACTGGATCACCTCCGGCCTGCCGTCCGAGGTGAAGTTCCCGGTCGGCGTGCTGCCGTTCCCGGCTGGCCCGGACGGCAACTGGACCGTGCTGAACGGCCTGATCGACTCGATCAATTCGCACAGCCCGAACCAGCAGGCCGCGTGGGAGCTGGAGCAGTGGCTGGGCTCGCCCGCCTCGGAGAAGATCCTCGGTGGCGGCGGCTACATCTGGCCCGGTATCCCCAGCCTCGACCCGCTGTTCCTGAGCTACTGGAAGAGCAAGGGCATCGACATGCAGCCGTTCCTCACCGAGTCGAAGTGGCACGTCGTCTACTGGCCGGTCACGCCGGGCATGAACAACGCCCAGCTGGACATCGCCAACCAGCTCGCGCCCGCCTACCTGAGCGGCAAGAACGTGGCCGCCGCGGTGAGCGCGGCGGCTAAGCAGGCCAACGACGACCTGGCCTCGGCCGGGTGACGGCGGTCAGGGCGCCTCGGGCGGTGCCGCGCTAACCGCCGCTGGGCCGGCGGACTCCTGCCGGGTCCGTCGGCCCAGCCACCAGAACAGCGTGCCGATCACGATGAAGATCAGCACCGGGATGAGCTCGGTCCACAGGTAGGTGCCCCGCTGGGCGAACGTCCAGCCCTCCGGGCGGAAGTCGCTGCCGAACCACGAGCTGCCCAGCCCGGGCGCGATGAGCTGCACGGTGGCGATGGCGACCAGGATCATCAGCACGACCGTCAGCGGCCGGTACCACGGCATCCGGAACGGCCGCGGCGTCTCCGGGTGGCTGCGGCGCAGCTTCCACAGCGCCGGGTAGATCAGCAGGTAGCTGATCAGCGTGGTGGAGATGGTCACGCCGAGCACCGCGTCGAAGTACTTGGCCGCGTTGCCGCTGGTGATCTGGTGCGCCAGGACGACCACGACGCTGGCCACGATGCCGCTGAACACATTGACCCGGACGGGCGTTCCGTAACGTGCGTTGATGACGCCCAGCGAGCGCGGGCCGGCCCCGTCGTAGCAGGATACGGCCAGCGCCCGGTCCGAGCCCATGATCCAGGTCGCGCCGGAGGTGATCAGGCACACGACGAACAGGATCGCCATCGCGTCGCCCAGGATCAGCCCGCCGCCGGTCAGGGTGGCCGCGCCGGCCGCGCTGACGTGGCCGCCGTACACGGTGAACACGTCCTGGATGGCGCTGGCGAACCCGCTGAAGTTGGTGACGGCGCTGGCCGGCAGCACGACCAGGATGCCGAGCACGGGCAGCGCGTAGAGCAGCACACTGACCACCGTGGAGCGGGCGATGCCGAACGGCACGTCGCGCTGCGGGTTGATCATCTCCTCGCCCGCGCTGTTCGGCAGCTCGAAGCCGACGAAGTTGAACAGCAGCACGCCGACCAGCAGCACGAAGCCGCTAGACGTCGGCTTGTACCCGCTGGCGCCCAGGCCCTGGGCGCCGTGCTTGATGGCGAAGATGACGACCGAGACGGTGAACAGGCCGAGCAGCAGGAACCGGGCGAACGCACCCGCCGTGGGCAGCCACTTGCCCACGCTGAACGACGTGATGGCCGCGATGATGGACAGCCAGACGAAGGCCAGCGCGATGATGAACCAGACCGCGGTGGGCACGGCGCCGCCGTGGTTGAAGAACACCTCGATCACGCCGATGCAGGTAATGGTGAGCGTGCCGCCGATCCAGACCGGGTTGGTGATCCAGTACAGGAAGTTGTTCACCGCTCCGGCCAGGCGGCCGAAGGCCAGCCGGGTCCAGTAGTACGGCCCGCCTTCCTGCGGGAACGCCGCGCCCAGCTCGGCGAACAGCAGCGCCTGCGGGACGAAGAACACCACCGCGAAGATCATCATCCAGGTGAACGCCTGGCCGCCACCTTGCGCCACGGTGGCGATGGTGTCCACCCCGACGATCGTGCAGACCAGGAAGAAGAAGATGTCGAAGCGGCCGAAATGGCGCTGCAGCTTCTGTCGTTCCTCGATGGCGGCAACGGTCATCGGTTCCAGGGTGTCGGTCATGGTCTCCCCCGGGTCGGGGCCACACCCTGGCCGGGCGTTGCGTCTGATCTATGACAGCGCACCAGCGATCCGCGATCAATAGCTGGCTTTACCGGATTTTTAGCCAGCCGGGTACTGGAACACCTCGTCCAGCGGCACCTGGAACACCTGGGCGATCTGGAACGCCATCTCCAGCGAGGGGGAGTAGCGGCCCTGCTCGATGGCGATGATGGTCTGCCTGGTCACCCCGATCCGCTGCGCCAGCTGGGCTTGCGTCATCTCGCCGCGGGCGAAGCGCAGTGCGCGGATCGAGTTGGTGATCCGGGTCGGTTTGCCCTTCACGGCTGCAGGCCGCGCCGGTAGGCGGCCAGCTTGAGCACCGACCCGGCGACCGCCCACAGCACGAAGCCGAGGTAGATGACGTTGGCGATCCAGAAGTAGTCCCAGCGGGCCATGGCCATGGCCCGCCCGGCCGCCGCGCCCGCGACGACGAACCAGCGGCTGGCGAACTCGCCGGCCCGGGAGATGTCCCGGTCCCGCACGTCGCTGCGCCGGCTGTCGCTGGGCCGCGCTGTCTCGACCAGGGTGCGGCCGGCGACCGAGGCCAGGATCGAGGCCCCGGCCGTCCAGAGCAGTACCGGCACGTAGGACACAGCGGTGACCGGCTCGCTGGCCACCCGCCCGGCGACGATCGCGACGTACACCAGGTAGGCCGCCGCGCTCGTCACCAGGTAGACCCAGACGCCCTTTTCCTCGTACGACACGCGCCCAAGGTAAAACAAACCAGACTTCGTGTCAAACTTTCTTTACCTATCTAAGAGGCCGGCGATCCGGCCAGCTTGCAAGGGAAAACTTATAAGGCTAGCCTTAAGATATGCTGGGGCGGCTGACGGGCGACGAGCGGTACCGGTGGGTGGCGCTGGCCAATACCACCGCGGCGATGTTCATGGCGGCGCTGGACGGCTCGATCGTGATCATCGCGCTGCCGGCCATCTTCCGCGGTATCCACCTGGACCCGCTGGCGGCCGGCAACGTCAGCTACCTGCTCTGGATGATCATGGGTTACCGCCTGGTCCAGGCCGTGCTGGTGGTCAGCCTGGGCCGGCTGGGCGACATGTTCGGCCGGGTCCGGATCTACAACGCGGGCTTCGCGGTCTTCACCGCCGCCTCGGTCCTGCTGTCCTTCGACCCGTTCCAGGGCGCGCACGGGGCGCTGTGGCTGATCGGCTGGCGGGTGCTGCAGGCGGTCGGCGGCTCGATGCTGATGGCCAACTCGGCCGCCATCCTGACCGACGCGTTCCCGGCCGACCGGCGCGGCTTCGCGCTCGGCATCAACCAGGTCGCCGGGCTGGCCGGCATGTTCATCGGGCTGGTCGCGGGCGGCCTGCTGGCCGCGTGGGACTGGCGCGCGGTGTTCTGGGTCAACGTGCCGGTCGGCATCTACGGCACGCTGTGGGCCTACCTGAAGCTGCGGGACACCGGCCAGCGCGGCGGTGGCCGGATCGACTGGTGGGGCAACGTCACGTTCGCGCTCGGCCTGGGCGCGGTGCTGATCGCCATCACCGTCGGCATCCAGCCGTACCGGGGCCAGGCCATGGGCTGGGCCAGTCCCAAGGTCTACGGCCTGCTCATCGGCGGCGTGGCGCTGCTGGCCGTGTTCGCGGTCATCGAGAGCCGGATCGCCGAGCCGATGTTCCAGCTCGGGCTGTTCCGCATCCGGGCCTTCACCGCGGGCAACGTGGCCGGCTTCTCGGTCCGGCTGGCCCAGGGCGGGCTGCAGTTCATGCTGATCATCTGGCTGCAGGGCATCTGGCTGCCGCTGCACGGCTACAGCTACAGCGAGACCCCGCTGTGGGCGGGCATCTTCCTGCTGCCGCTGACGGCCGGCTTCCTGGTGGCCGGCCCGGTGTCCGGGCACCTGTCCGACCGGTACGGCGCGCGGCTGTTCGCCACCGCCGGGATGGCCGTGTTCGCGGCCAGCTTCGTCGGGCTGATACTGCTCCCGGTGGTGTTCCCGTACTGGGCGTTCGCCGCGCTCATCGCGCTGAACGGGATCGGGGTCGGCATGTTCAGCGCGCCGAACACCTCATCCATCATGAGCAGCGTCCCGGCCAGCCAGCGCGGTGCGGCGTCCGGCATGCGGTCCACGTTCCAGAACTCCGGCGCCGCGCTGTCCATCGGCGCGTTCTTCTCGCTGATGATCGCCGGGCTGGCCAGCAGCCTGCCGAAGACCCTGGCCACCGGCCTGACCAGCCACGGCGTGCCGCAGGCCGCGGCACAGCACATCGCCGGCCTGCCGCCGGTGGCGTCGCTGTTCGCGGCGGTCCTCGGGGTGAACCCGATCCGGCACCTGCTGGCGGCCAATGGTGTGCTGGCCAGGCTGCCCGCCAGCGCGCAGCACGTGCTTACCGGCCGGGAGTTCTTCCCGCACCTGATCGCCGCCCCGTTCGCGCACGGGCTGTCGGTGGTGTTCGCCGCCGGGACGCTGCTGGCCATCCTGGCCGCGGCCGCATCGCTGCTCCGCGGCCAGCCGGTCAGGGCAGATCGGCCAGCAGGCCACGAAGATCGCCAGGCGTCTGCGCGGCCAGCGCGGCGGTGAGCCGCTCGTCCAGTTCCGCGTGCGTCAGCCGGCCCACGGCGAAGTGCTCGCGGAGCCGGGCGACGGCCAGGTCCCGGTCGGCGTCCGAAACCCAGCCGACGAGACCGTCCGCGGTGTCCAGCCACCGGATCACCGAATCCAGCCGGGACAGCTCGGCCGCCCCCGCCAGGGCCAGGCGCAATTCCTGAACGCCACCATCCCGCTTGATCTGGCTGCGCCGCTGCATCGACTCGATCAGGAACCGGCGGTGCGCCTGGATCACCTCATGCACGTCGGTGCCCGGCACCTGGCAGGCCAGCATGATCTTCAGCACCAGCTCATCGCCGGATGCCGGATCGGGAGTGGTGCGCAGCCAGCCGGCCAGTTCCCGCTGCCCGCTGGCGGTGATCCGGAACTGGGCCGGATCGTGCCCCCGGTCGCCGGCCACCAGCCCGGCCCGGGCCAGCCGGCCCAGCGCGGCGGACACCTGGCCAGCGCTGGGTGCGGGCAGCCCGGTGCGGCCAGTGGCCAGTTCCTCGCCGAGCCACGATTCCGGCCGCGGTCCGTTAGCCAGCACCGCGAGCAGGGCAAAATCAACAGTCATGACACCGCACCCGGGCCGTGTGCCGCCGAATATACCGAGTATATGAGGGCCGGACCGGCTGGCCAGGGTGCGGCGGGGGGGGGGGGCGGCATGCCGTCGGTAGCGGAGATCCGGGCCCAGGCTGAGGAGGTGGCGGCCGGCTGGTCGGCGCCGGGCGCGCCGGATTCCTGGCGGCTGACCGCCGCACTGTTCCGGGCCATCGCCGCGGATGCCGACCTGCTGGGCCGGCTGGCCAGGCTGCCGGCCGACCGGCTGCCCGCCCTGCTGGCTAGCGCGGCCATCTCGTTCCTGGTGCGCCGGGACCGGCCGGCGCCGCTGGCCGGTTACTTCCCCGGCCCGGGCGCACCGCAGCCCCCGTTCGACGACGGCTGCGGCCCGGCCCTGCGCGACTTCATCGCGGCCCGGCGCCGCGGCATCCTGGCCGTCTGCCGGGGCCGCCGGTACCAGATGAACGAGGTGGCCCGGTGCGCCCAGATCGCGGTGGGCCTCGCCGCCACCAGTCCTGCCACCCCGGTCGGGCTGGCCGACCTGGGCACCGGCGCCGGGCTTGGCTTGCAGCTGGACCGGTACCGCTACCAGGTCGGCGGGCACGGCGCCGGGCCTGCCGCGGCGGCACTCAGCCTGGACTGCGCGGTCCGCGGGCCGGGCCAGCCACCGAGTCCCGAACTGCCGCCGATCGTGGAACGGGCCGGCCTCGACCTGAACCCGATCGACGTGCGGGACCCGGCCGCCCGGCGCTGGCTGCAGGCGTGTGCCCCGCCGGAAGCGGCCACCCTGGCCCGGCTGACCGCGGCCATCGAGGTGACCCGGCGGCATCCGGTGCCGCTGTTGGCCGGCGACGTGGTCAACGCGCTGCCCGGCCTGCTGGACCGCTTCCCGGCCGGCCTGCCGCTGGTCGTGGTGGACGCTTACCTGGCCGTGTTCCTGCCTGCCGGGCGGCGGGCCAAGCTGGCCGCCATCCTGGCCGCCGCGGGCTGGGGCCGCCCGGTCACCTGGCTGTCGCTCGACCCGCTGGTCCCGCTCGGGCCGGGCGGGCGGGACAGCGTGCAGGGCCTGCCGCTGCCCGGCTGGCTGGTCCGGGACTACGCGCGCGGCGTGTTCGCCGTGCTCGGCGCGCGCACCTTCCACCGCGGCGCCGAGCACGGGGAGTTGCTGGCCCGGGCCCACCCGTCCGGCCAGTGGCTGGAATGGCTCGCGGCCAGTTCGCCGGCCCCGCCGACCGCGATCAGCGCGACCGACACGGCGGCCAGGCCCAGCCCGGCCAGCCGGATCCTGGTCAGCCGCTCGCCCAGCAGCACCCGGGCCAGCAGGATCGTCAACCCCGGGTACAGCGACGTGATGACCGCGGTGACCGCGAGCAGGCCTTCGTGCGTCGCGATGAAGTAGCAGGCCGTGCCGGCTCCGCCGGTCACCCCGGCCAGCACGGCCAGCCGGCTGGCCTGCCGGGACGGCGGCTTGAGCTGGCGGCTCACCGCGCCCACCAGGCACAGCGCGGCCAGCCCGATCAGGTTCGCGATGACCGGCGGCCACAGGTCATGCCCGGAACCGGACCGGTTGAGCCCGATGAACAGCACCGCGAAGCCAGCCCCCGCGACCAGGCCGTAAGCCGCCCCCGCGGCCTGATGACCGCCTGCCCCGCCACCCGGCTCATCGCCCGGCCCGGCCGAGATAGCGACGATGGCAGGCAGCGCCAGCGCGATCCCGGCCAGCGCCAGCGTGCCGGGGTGCTCACCGAACAGCAGCCCGGCCAGCACCGAGAACCCGGCCGAGGCAACCGCGCTGAGCGGCCCGGCCACGCTGAACGCCGCATGCCGGTAGCCCAGGTAGAGCGCCATCGCGCCGGTCACGCCGCCCAGCCCGGCGGTCGCCGCCCAGGCCACCGACGGCCACGACGGGAACTGGGTGCTGACCCAGGGCGCCACCAGCAGCAGGGTTAGTACGCTGGCCGCCTCGGCCAGGATCGTCACCCGGATGACGCTGGCCGCCCGGGTGGCCAGGCCAGCCGCGTAGTCCGACGCGCCGTACCCGAGGGCCGATGCGAGCGCCCAGAGAATGGCGAGCACCGTAGCGAGTATGTCACCGGCCCTGCTGAGGGGAGCCGGGGGGCACGGGCGTTCAGGATGATCGGGCGTGCGCCCGGTCGGCGTTCTCCCGGACCAGGCGGGCGATGTCCGGCCACAGCGGGGCGGGCAGGTCGTGCCCGACGCCGGGCAGGATGACCAGGCGGGCGCCGTTGATGGCCCGGGCCGTGGCGCGGGCCGCGCTGACCCGCAGGATGGGGTCCTGGTCGCCGTGCAGCACGAGGACCGGCTTGTTCAGCTCGCGCAGTTTCGGGCCGTGCCACGGCGCGCCGACCTGCCTGCTCTGCGCCTTGGTGTCCCGGGGGCCGCTGTCCACCTCACGCTCGATCCACTCCCGTGCGGCGGTCTCGTCGAACGGGTAGGCGGGCGAGGCGATCTCGCGGGCCACGGCCAGGGACAGCTGGACGTCGCCGTCCCGCCCCTCCGGGGCCTTCATCCGGGCCAGCTTGGCCAGCAGGCCGAAGCGCACGTACCGGCCGCCGCCGATGCCGGACACGTCGCTGGGCAGGGCACTCGCCGACACCACGCTGAGCACCCGGTCCGGGTACCAGAGCGCGATGCGCTGCGCGATCTGCCCGCCGAGCGAGGCGCCGAAGATGTGCGCCCGGTCCCAGCCGAGCGCGTCCAGCACGGCTACCGCGTCGTCGGTCATGTCCTCGGCCGAGTAGGCGCCGCGCTTGCGGGCGACCGCGGCGAACGGGTTAGTGGCCCCGGTGTCCGGCATCCGGGTGGACTGCCCGGCGTCCCGCTGGTCGTAGCGGGCCACCGCGAAGCCCTGGTCGGCGAACGCCTGGCCCAGTCCGGCCGGCCACCAGAACCGGGACACGGCCAGCCCCATGACCAGCAGCAGCGGGTCACCGGCCGAGCCGGCCAGCGTGTCGTAGGCGATCGTCACCGTGCCGTTGTGCGCGTAGCGCGTCGGCGTCCAGGTGCTGGCCCAGGCGCCAGCCTTGGCTGATTCAGTCATCTCTGCTCCCCGTCCGGCCGTCGGTGCCGAAACTGCGATCACTGTTCGCTATACGATCAGGCTACCTCACTGAGTACAGTGTTCGCAATGACGGCGAAGCAGCAGAGCATCTGGACCCGGCCGGAGCGGGCGGCCCGCGGGCCGGCCCCGGAGCACAGCCGGGCCGAGATCGCGGCGGCCAGCGCCGCTCTGGCCGACAGCCGCGGCCTGGCCGCGGTGACCATGCGCTCGGCCGCGGCCGCCATCGGCACCGCCCCCGCTTCGCTGTACCGGTACGTCGCCACCCGCGATGAGCTGGTCGAGCTCATGGCCGACCAGGTGTACGGAGAGTACCGCTACACCGGGCCCGAGCCGGGGCGCCCGGTGGCCAATCTGCTCCGGCTCGCGCACCAGGCCCGCGCCATTTACCACCGGCATCCGTGGCTGCTCGACGTGCCGGCCACCGGCGGGCTGCCCGGGCCGAACGCGGTGGCCTTCATCGAGCAGGCGCTGGCCGCGCTGGCCGGCACCGGCCTGACCGGGCCGGAGAAGCTGGAGACGATCGGCCTGTTCTCCGGTGCGGTCCGGCTGCTCGCGCAGACCGAGATCAGCCAGCAACGGGCCGGCCAGGACACCGCGCAGTGGCAGGGCTCGCTAGCCAGTTATCTGCTGGACGTCGTGGCCGGCGGGCAGCACCCGCGGCTGTCGGCCGCGCTGGCCGAGCCGCCCGGTGAGTCGGCCGAGCCGCTGTTCGACCGCGCGCTGACCCGGATCCTGACCGGCCTGCTGCCCGGCTAGCCGATGCCGCACAGCTGGAGAAGCCAGCCCGGCTTTCCACTGCCCTTGGCCGCGGCAGCGTCCATCATCGGCTGGCCGAGCACCGCGACCCAGACTCCCTGCGGGCTGGCGGCCACCGCGTACGGTCGCTCGCCGACCCGCACCGTGGCCACGATCGCGGCCCGGCGCGCGTCGATCCGGCTCAGCGTGCCGGTTCCGGTGCTGGCCACCCAGACCGAGCCGCCCGCGGCGGCCAGGCCGGTGGGCTGCCCGGTAACGGGCACGCTGCGCACCCGGCCGCCCGCGCCGATGACCAGCACGCTGTCGGTCCCGCCGGTGGCCCACAGCCTGCCACCACTCGCGGCCAGGTGCGTCGGCGCGACCGGGACCCGCACCACCAGGTCGGCCCGGTTGCGGCGCACGCTGATCCGGGACACGGTCCGCGCGTCCGGGTCGGCCACCCACACGCCACCGTCGCCCGCCGCCATCACCCCGGCGGTGCCGCCCACCCGGACCGTCGCGGCCAGCCGCCCGCTGGCCGCCGCGTACCGGTACACCGTGCCGTGCACCGTGTCGTCCACCCAGACCGACCCGGCCGTGGTGACCACGTCGCCGATCAGGCCGCCGAGCGGCAGCGTGGCGAACGGGTGGTTGACCGCGGCGCCAGACAGGCCGGGCACGACCCGGTACAGGCTGGCCCCGATGGCCACCCAGACCGCGTCTGGCCCGACGGCCAGGTCGCCGGGGTTGATGACCTGGCGGGACGGCAGCGCGACGGTGGCGTCGATCCGGCTGGTCACCGGGTTCACCGCGTAGAGCAGGTGATTCTTAGACCCGCTGCCGCCGGTCAGCCACAGGCCGCCGATGCCGCTAGCGAGGCTGTTGACCTCGGGCAGCCGCGGGCCGCTGACTACCCGGTTGCCCGCGGGCAGGACATGCACAAGTCCGGCCTCAACCACGTCCTGGCCCGCCCCGGCCGCCGCGCGCCGCGACAGGCCGCCGGTCAGCACGATCAGGCAGCCGGCTACACCCAGGGCTAGCCCGGCCAGCAGCACCCAGCGCAGCCGCCGGGGCGGGCGGGGCTGGCCATCCCCGTCCGCCGTGACGGCCGGCTGCTCGGCAATGTGCAGCACGTCAGCTGACCTGCACCCAGCTGGCCACCGACGGCACGCCGCCCGAGTTGACCAGGAACAGCATGTACCAGCCGGGCGGGGCGTGGTTGCTGTCCGGCGGCGCGGTCGCGCTGAGCGAGCCGCTGCCCCCGGTGAACGTGCAGTCCACATACCGCTGGTCGAAGTTGTTCGAGTGGGTGACCGAGCCCGCCTTGACCAGCGCCACCCGGGTGATGCTGGCCGCGTCCGGGGTCGAGATGGTGAACTTCTGGCCGTAGCTCACCGACGACGGGGCGCTGGAGATCGCCGGGCGCGCGCCCTTGAACAGGTAGGGCGGGGAGAAGATCTCGCCGGTCTGGGCCAGGCTGCCGTGGCTCTCCCCGGCGGACAGCACCCGGCCGTCCGGCAGCAGCACGGCAGTGGAGTGGTAGATCCGCGGCGCGGTCTGCGCCGCCATCTCGGTCCACACGCCGGTGGCCGGGTCGTAGATCTCGGCGGTGAAGATCGGGCTGCCGTACGAGCCCGACTGGCCGCCGCCGACCACCAGCACGGTGCCGTCGGCCAGCAGCACCGTGTTGGCCCACACCCGGGCGAAGTTCATCGAGCCGGTCGGCGTCCAGGCCAGCGTGCTCGCGGACGTGTCCAGGATCTCGCAGGTGGCGGTCGGTCCGGACGCGGTTGACCCGCCGATCTCCATGATCTTGGTGAGCCCGGGCAGCAGCACCGAGGTGTCGGTGACGCCCCGGCCCGCGGAATTCAGCTTCGGGCCCTTGGTCCAGGCCGCGGTGGCCGGGTTCAGGAACCACGTGGTCGCGAGGTTGGTCCAGGTCAGCAGGCCCTTGGTGGTGAGCTTCATCCGGGGATAGGTGGACATCGCCTTGCTCGCGCTGCTGGGCAGCGTGGTCAGCGTGCCGGTAGCCGGATTGTAATGATCGATAGTGGTCGCATTGGCCCCGGTGTTG
The DNA here is from genome assembly GCA_963758575.1 of uncultured Actinomycetes bacterium. Classification (GTDB taxonomy): domain Bacteria; phylum Actinomycetota; class Actinomycetes; order Streptosporangiales; family Streptosporangiaceae; genus RYN-230. The sequence goes on along the minus strand of CAVWWE010000013.1, from coordinate 20,126 downwards.
ATCGTGCCCGCGCAAGCGATCACGGTGCCGTCGCCGAGCAGCATCGTGGTCGGGTACCAGCGGGCCTGCGACATGATCGGGCCCTCGGTCCACGCGTTGGACGCCGGGTCGAAGACCGTCGTGTTGGCCACACCCTGGGTGTCATTGATCGCGCCCTGGTAAATGTGCCCGCCCGCGATGAACACCCGGCCATCCGACATGACGGTCATGCCACCGCAGAAAATGTCCCGCTGGTAGCTGAGCGCGATATTGGTGACCTTGCCGGACGACGGGTTCCACAGCACCGCGTCGCTGCCCACCGTCTTGTTCGGCCAGGAGAACAGCAGCACGTTCCCGGTGTGCAGGACGACCGCGTGGATGGACACCAGGGTCAGGCTGAATGGCGTGGTCCACGACCCGCTGGCCGCCGCAGCGGCCACCGCCCGGGCCCGCCGTGGCGCGGCTGCCGCGGTGCGGTCGGCTGGCGCGCCGAACAGGGACCGCGCCGAGGAACCGCCGGCCAGGGCCGCGGCCGCGCCCCCGGCGATCAGGAACTGGCGGCGGCCCAGCTGCCCCGCCGGCTCGGCCGCCGTTTGCTTACCGTCTGCTGGGATGCCCGGTACCCGCATCTCGACCCCCGTGAATTACCCAACCTGGCAGGGCAAAACGGGCAGAGCCGGAATTTGCGGGCAGCTCGAAAAAAGGGGTCTCGGTCGCGGTCAGCGTGCAGCGAACACGGACCACGGCCGGCCTCTCCCACCTGTCTTGCCGACGTTCCACTAGACGCAGCTTGGACGTTACTACCACGTAGCTTTATCTCGCAATAGCATTCTTGTAACGGATGCGTATAAGCCTCCTCCTTATTTGTGTTCATTGATTAATCCACTCAGCACTGTCCGGCGTAGGCCATTTTTATTTAACCGACCCGCACCCAGTGCGCTATCGACGGCACGCCGGCCGCATTGACCAGGAAGAGCATGTACCAGCCGGGCGGGGCGTGGTTGCCGCTGGGTGGCGCGGTCGCGTGCAGCCTGCCGCCCCCGGCCGAGAACGCGCAGTCCACGTAGCGCTGATCGAAGTTGTTCGAGTGGGTCACCGCGGCCGCCTTGACCAGGGCCACCCGTTTGATGCTGGCCGCGTCCGGGGTGCCGATGGTGAACGCGTGGCCGTAGCCCAGCGTGCCCGGGGCGCTGGAGATCGCCGGCCGGGCGCCCTTGAACAGGTAAGGCGGGGAGAAGATCTCGCCGGTCTGCTTCAGGCTGCCGTAGCTCTCCCCGGCGGACAGCACCCGGCCGTCCGGCAGCAGCACCGCGGTCGAGTGGTACATCCGCGGCGCCTGCTGGCCGGCCAGCACGGTCCAGGTCCCGGAGGCCGGGTGGTAGATCTCGGCACTGAAGACCGGCTCGCCGTAGTCGTCCTTCCGGCCGCCGCCGACCACCAGTACGGTGCCGTCGGGCAGCAGCACGGTATTGGCCCACTCCCGGGGATGATGCATCGGGCCAGTGGCCTTCCAGGCCGGCCGGGTGGCCGCCGTATCGAGGATCTCGCAGCTGGCCGTGGCACCTGACCCGGTTGACCCGCCGATCTCCATGATCTTGGTGAGCCCGGGCAGCAGCACGGACGTGTCGTTCCGTCCCCGCCCATCGGGATTCAGCGTCGGCCCGGTGTGCCAGGTCGAGGTGGCCGGGTGGAAGAACTGCGTGCTGGCCAGGTTGGTCCAGGCGAGCAGGCCGCTGGTGGTCAGCTTCATCCGGGGATAGGTGAGCATCGCCTTGCTGGCCGAGGCGGGCTCGGTGTGCATCGAGTCGCTGGCCGGCTGGTAATGATCGACCGTGGTTGCCTGAGCCGTTGGCCTGGCCAGGCCGCCGAAGATCATGACCGAGCCGTCGCCGAGCTGCGCGGTCGTCGGGTACCAGCGCGGCTGCGACATCATCGGGCCCTCGGTCCAGGAATTGGCCGCCGGGTCGAAAATGGTCGTATTGGCCACGCCGCCGCCGAACACGCCCTGGTACAGGTGGCCGCCGGCGATGAACACCCGGCCGTCCGGCAGCACGCTCATGCCGGAGCAGAAGATGTCCCGCTGGTAGCTGAGCGCGATGTTGGTGATCTTCCCGGACTCCGGGTGCCACAGCACGGCGTCGCTGCCGACCGTCTTGTTCGGCCAGGAGAACAGCAGCACGTTCCCGGTGTGCAGCATGACCGCGTGGATGGAGACCAGGGTCAGGCCGAATGGCCTGGTCCACGATCCGGTCACCGCCGGATCGGTGGCCACCGGGCGGGCGCGGGCCGAGGACGCACCGAACAGGACCGCGGCGGCGCCTCCCGCGATCAGGAACTGGCGGCGGCCCAGTTGCCCGCCGATGGGCTCAGCCATCTCGCCCCCACGTGAAGTAGTTACCTCGGCGGAGGCAAACGGGCAGAGCCGTGGGTTTCGGGCAGCTCAATAAAAGGCCTCAGTCGCAGCCAGCGTGCAGCGAACACGGGCCACGGCCGGCCTCTCCCACCTGTCGGGCCGGCCCCCTACTGGACGCAAAAGGGGACGGTACCTGACATTGTGCGCTTTTGCAATATTGATTACGCCAGGCCAGTAATGCCCGGCGTACACCATTTAATTCTTAGTGGCGGACGGGATCAGCTGGTCGATCTCGGCCAGGATGGCCCGGCGGGTGGGCTCGGGGCAGAACGCGGCCCGCGCCCCGGCCCGGGCCAGCCCGGCCAGGTCGGCGGCGGTCAGCCCGAACGTGTGGTGGCAGCGCAGGTACTCCTCGTTCAGGCTGGTGTGGAACATGCCTGGGTCGTCGGTGGCCAGCGTGACCGGCACGCCCGCGGCCAGCAGCGTGGGCAGCGGGTGCTCGGCCAGCGACGGCACCGCACCGGTGCGCACATTCGAGGTCGGGCACACTTCCAGCGCGATGCCCTGGCTGGCCAGGTAGGCCAGCAGTGCCGGGTCGGCGGCCGCACCGATGCCGTGGCCGATCCGCTCCGCGCCGAGTTCGCGCAGCGCGGCCCATACCTCGGCCGGCCCGACCGTCTCGCCGGCGTGCGGATCGCTGTGCAGCCCGGCGTCGCGTGCGGTGCGGAACGCCGGGGCGAAGTCGGCCCGGCGGATGCCGGCCTCCGGCCCGCCCAAGCCGATGCCGACCGTGCCCGCGGGCCGGTACCGCACCGCGAACTCGGCCGTCTCGGCCGCGCCCGGCGGGCCGAGTGCGGCGTCGGCGTCGAAGATCCAGCCCAGCTCGACCTGGTGCCGGTCGCGGGCCAGCGCGCGCCCGTCGGCCAGCGCCTGGGCCAGCTCATCGAAGCCGATCCCGGCCAACCGGTTGCGCACCGGGGTCACCTGCACCTCGGCGTACCGGACCTGGTTCGCGCGCAGCTGGGCGGCCAGCCCGCCGAGCAGGGCGAGCACGTCGGCGCCGGTCCGGACCAGCAGGTTGACTTGCGCGTACACGTCCAGGAAGTGCGGGAACGAGGTGAACGCGTAGAACTGGCGCAGCGCCTCCGGCTCGGTGGGCACCCCGCCGTCGGGGTGCCGCCGGGCCAGCGTCAGCACCGTCTCCGGCGCGGCCGAGCCGACCAGGTGCAGGTGCAGCTCGGTCTTGGGCAGGGCGGCCACGAACTGGGTAATGTCCACTGTGCCAGGATGGCGTCACCCACCCCCGGCACGGAAAGGGCCCTCGCATGAGTCGCGTGGTTGTCATCGGCGCCACCGGGCACATCGGCACGTACCTGGTGCCGCGGCTGGTCCGCGGCGGCCATGAGGTGATCGCGATGAGCCGCGGCCTGCGCGGCCCGTACCACGACAGCCCGCAGTGGGCTGAGGTCAGCCGGGTCACCGTGGACCGCGACGCCGAGGACGCGGCGGGCACGTTCGGCGCCCGGGTCGCGGCGCTGCGCCCGGATGTGGTCATCGACCTGGTCTGCTTCACCGCCGCCGCGGCCCAGCAACTGGTCGACAGCCTCCGGCCGGCCCGGCCGCTGCTGCTGCACTGCGGCACGATCTGGGTGCACGGCCCGGCGCTGCGGGTGCCGGTCACCGAGGACGAGCCGCGCACCGGCTACGGCGAGTACGGCGCGGCCAAGGCGGAGATCGAGGCGCTGCTGCACCGTGAGACGCGGTCCGGCGGGGTGCCCGCCGTGGTGCTGCACCCCGGGCACATCAGCGGCCCCGGCTGGCCGGTCATCACCCCGGCCGGCAACCTGGACCCGGACGTGTGGACCTGCCTGGCCACCGGCAAGCCGCTGGCGCTGCCCGACCACGGCCTGGGCGTGCTGCACCACGTGCACGCCGACGACGTGGCCCAAGCGTTCGAGCGGGCGCTGACCCGGCCCGCCGCCATCGGGGCCAGCTTCCACGTGGTGGCCGAGCAGGCCATGACGCTGCGCGGGCTGGCCGAGGGGGTGGCCCAGTGGTTCGGCCGGGAACCGGTGCTGGACTTCGTGGACTGGCCGGAGTTCGAGCAGCGGGCCGGCGCCGAGCACGCGGAAGCCACCCGGGAGCACACCTTCCGCAGCATCACGGCCAGCATCGACCGGGCCCGGCAGACGCTCGGCTACGCGCCCCGGTACAGCACCCTCCAGGCGTTGCACGAGGCGCTGGCCTGGCTGGCCGCGAACGGGCAGGCGGACGTCGGCGGCGCACCGCTCTAGCCGCGCCGCTTAGCCGCACTGCTCTAGCCGCACAGGCGCAGCAGCCAGCCGATGGTGCTGCTGGCTGCTGCGCGGGCTGGTACGTGCATCATGACGGGCCGGCCGAGGACGGCGACCCACGAGCCGGTGACCGCGGGATCGGCGGCGAGTAACCGGGCTGGAAAACCACCCAGCAGCGCCGCGGCCGTACCCCCGGTGGCCAGGAAGCGGCGCCGGTCCATATCCCGTCCGTCGTGTCCAAGACATTCGTCATTCTCCGACTCTACTGACGGCGGACGCCATTATCAGCAAGTGATTTTTTTAACACGCTTGATATGCTCAATGACGATGTGCCCATTTGGTCAACGATTTACCGGCCGAGTCCGGGCGGCCACCCGGGTACGGCCGGCGGGCGCTGGCGTTCAGAATAAAAAGCATGAAGCTCAGCAGGGTGGCCGGCCTGGCCGACTGGCCGGGATCGCGGGGCCGGTGCTGTTCACCGCGGGGTGGCTGGCCAGTTCGCTGCGCCAGGCCGCGCCCATGGCCGAGGTGCAGCTCAGCGGGCTGGCCGCGGAGGACGCGCGGGACCCGCAGCTGATGATGGCCGCGTTCATCGTGCTCGGCGGGTGCTCGATCTGCCTCGGCGCGGGGCTGCGCCGGGTCTGCCCGCGGTCGGCCGGGCCGTGGCTGGTCATGCTGGCCGGCGGCGCGACGGTGGCGGCCGGGGTGTTCCGCCGCGACCACCTGCTGCTGACCGGGCCCGGGTTCACCGGTGAGTCGTGGCACAACCAGGTGCACGACGTGGTCAGCGGCGTCGCCTACGCGGCCATGCTGGCCGCGCCGCTGCTGCTGGCCTGGCGGCTGCGCCGCGAGCCGGGCTGGGCCGGGATCAGCCGCGCGGTCACCGGGCTGGCCGTGGCCAGCGCGGTGGGCCTGGCCGTGTTTGCGTCCCGGGCGCTGGAACCGTGGAACGGTGCGGTGCAGAAGGGCACGGTCACGCTGGCGCTGGCCGCCGAGGTGGTGCTGGCCGCTGGGCTGCTGCGCTACCGGGGCGCCAGTGCGGGGCCGTTGGCCACCGCCCACTTGGCCGCGAACGAGGCGAAACCGTCCACGTCGGACTCCAGCACGAACAGCCCGCGCACCGGCACCGCCGCGCCCAGTTCCAGCAGCAGCGGCGCCAAGTGGAGGTCCACCGCGAGCTGATGGTTGGGCGCGCCGCCGAGCAGGATCGGCACCGCCGCCTTGCCGGCCAGGCTGCCGGTGCCGAGCCGGTCCAGGAACGACTTGAGCAGCCCCGAGTAGGTCGCCTTATACGTCGGGCTGGCCAGCACCAGCACGTCCGCGTCCAGTACCTGGGCCACGGCCGCGCTGGCCGCTGGGTCGGCCGGGTCGAGCACGGCCGGGCCGAGCACGGCCAGGTCCACGTCGGCAACGGTGCCGTCCAGGACGTGGCCGAGTTCTGCCGCCAGGGTCCGGGCCAGGCTGTGCGTGCGGGACTCCGGGCGGGGGTTGCCGGTGATCGCGGCGATCCGCACTGGGCTCATGCTGGGCTACCTCCATGCTCGTGGACGGCTCTACCCTACTATGCTGATCGATAAAAAAGACTTATAGGATGTCTTGGGGTTGGGTTCCCGGCCGTGGTGGCGAGGAGGCGGCGATGGCGGACGATCTCTGGCACCGGCCGCTGAGCCATATCCGGCCCGAGCAGCTCCGCACGGACACCGGGCAGACCGGGGGGATGACCCGGCGGGAGGCCATCTCCGGCAAGAACGTCGGCTCGGAGCGGATCTGGATGGGCCAGACGCACGTGGCGTCCGGGGTCTCGTCCGGCGACCATCACCACGGCGCGACGGAGACCGCGATCTACGTGCTGTCCGGGAATCCGGTGTTCGTGTTCGCCGAGGGTGACCAGGAGGTCCGGCTGGAGACCGGGCCGGGTGACTACATCTTCGTGCCTCCGTACGTGCCGCACCGGGAGGAGAACCCGGGCGGCCAGGAGGCGGTCGTGATCATCGCGCGAAGCAGTCAGGAAGCCGTCGTGGTCAACCTGGACAGGCTGTGGCCCGGCGGCCAGACCCTGCCCCGGCCTGACTGAAGCCGGTGGACACCGGGGGACATCGACAGCCGTTCTGGCCAAGGGCATACTTGTTGCTTATCTGTCCTGGTCAAAATCGACTAATTCAATCGAGATAGTGGAATTCCCAGCCCACGGGTGGGGGAGCAGGGCCGGTTGCCCGCTCTGGCCGGCGCTGGGGCAGCGCAACGTGGACCACAACGAGACTCGAAGGAGAACACATGGCTCTCGCGCTTGGGGACACCGCCCCAGACTTCACTGCGGAGACCACGGAGGGGCCGATCAGCTTCCATGACTGGATCGGTGACTCGTGGGCGGTGCTGTTTTCGCACCCAAAGGACTTCACACCCATCTGCACGACCGAGCTGGGCTACATGGCCAAGATCAAGCCTGAGTTCGACAAGCGGAACGTGAAGATCATCGGGCTGTCGGTGGACCCGACGGACAAGCACGAGCAGTGGGCCAACGACATCAAGGAGACGCAGGGCACCGCGCCGAACTACCCGATCATCGGGGACGGCAACTTCAACGTCTCGAAGCTGTACGGGATGCTGCCGGCCAGCACGTCCGGGGACCCGGGGCAGCGGACGCCAGCCGACAACCAGACGGTTCGCAACGTGTTCGTGATCGGGCCGGACAAGAAGGTCAAGCTGATCCTGGTCTACCCGATGACGACCGGCCGCAACTTCGACGAGGTGCTGCGGGTGGTCGACTCGCTGCAGCTCACCGCCAAGCACAAGGTGGCCACCCCGGTCAACTGGCAGCCCGGCCAGGACGTGATCATCGCTGGCTCGGTGTCCAACGACGACGCCGAGAAGCTGTGGCCGGACGGGTGGGAGTCGCCCCGGCCGTACATCCGCATCGTGCCGGACCCGACGAGCTGAGCTGTTCTCGTGAGCTGACCCCCCGAGCCCGACCGCGGGCCGGGGGGTCAGTGCTTGCTGGCCCGCATCAGGCCACCACGCGCAGGTGCGTACGGCGCGGCTGGACCTGTTCCGGTGCCCGCGCGCCGGAAGCGGCGCGGGCCCGGCGGCGGGCGCGTCGGATCTGCCGGGCCCGGCCGGCCGCGGCGGCCGCCGCGTGGTGCTGCCTGATCTGCTCGGTGGCCATGGCCTGGATCATCGTTGCGTACATGACGTCCTCCTCCGGTGCGGCCGTCCGGTGGCGGCCCGCTACGAGTTGGACGGCCCTCCGCACGGCGTTCTCATCGCCCCGGCGCGGACGAATATTTCCAGACCGCGGACCGATGAATCCGGGCCGCCGGCCACGTCCTGTACCAGAGATCCCTTATGGAGGTTGAGATGGCCCTTCCCGACGTGGTGACCCGCGAGCAGTGGCTGGCCGCCCGGACCGAGCTGCTGGCCGCCGAGAAGGAGGCGACCCGCAGCCGCGACGCGCTCAACACACGGCGCCGGCAGCTGCCCATGGTCCGGATCGACAAGGACTACAAGTTCGACGGCGAGCAGGGCACGGTCCCGCTGGCCGCGCTGTTCGGCGACAGCCGGCAGCTGATCATCCAGCACGTCATGTTCGGCCCGGCCTGGGACGCGGCCTGCCCGGGCTGCACGGCCAGTGTGGACGAGATATCCGACGGGATGCTCCGCCACCTGCACTCCCGGGACACCGAATTCGCCCTGGTGTCCCGCGCGCCGCTGGCCAAGCTCCAGCAGTATCAGGCCAGCCGGGACTGGACCGTGCCCTGGTACAGCTCGGAGCATAGCGACTTCAACTACGACTTCCAGGTCACCGTGGACAAAGACCACCCGGAGTACAACTACCGGGTGGAGCCGGAACTCGCCGCGAGTGCCGAACCAGAAGAGGTGCCGGGCTTCAGCTGTTTCCTGCGCGACGCCGGCCAGGTGTTCCACACCTACTCGGCCTACGCCCGCGGCACCGACATCCTGGGCAGTACTTACTCATTGCTGGACCTGACCGCGCTGGGCCGGCAGGAAGACTGGGAGCAGCCGGCCGGGCGGGCGCCCCGGCTGCACGGCGCCGACCCGACATTCACCGACTGAAAGGCAGCATGAGCACCAGCACCGACGAACAGGCACTGCTTGACCGGGCCCGGTCCGGGGACGAGGGCGCGTTCACCGAACTCGTCCAGGCGCACCGCGGCGAGCTGCGCGCCCACTGCTACCGGATGCTCGGCTCGGTACACGACGCGGACGACGCGCTGCAGGATGCGCTGCTCCGCGCCTGGCGCGGGCTGCCCGGGTTCCAGGGCCGCGGCTCGGTGCGCTCCTGGCTGTACTCCATCGCCACCAACACCGCGCTGGATGTGACCCGGCACAAGTGCCGCCGCGAGCTGCCGGTCACGTTCGGCCCGGCCGCCGATTACGGGACCCCGGTGGCTGGCGCGATGACCGAGCCGGTCTGGCTGGAGCCCTACCCGGATCATTGGCTGGAAGGCGGCCCAGAGGCCCGGTACGAGCAGCGGGAGGCCGTGGAGCTGGCGTTCATGATCATGCTGCAGCAGCTGCCCCCGCTACAGCGGGCCGTCCTCATCCTGCGCGATGTGCTGGGCTTTTCCCCGGCTGAGATGGCCAGCCAGCTCGGCACCTCGGAGGCGGCGGTCAACAGCGCGCTGCAGCGGGCCCGCGCCGCCGCCCGGGCCGGCCTGCCGGCCCGCAGCCAGCAGGCCGAACTGCGGGAACTGGGCGGCCAGCGGGTCAGCGAGATCGCGGCGCGGTACGCCGATGCCATCGAGCGCGGCGACGCCGACACCGTGGTCAGCATGCTCACCGAGGACGCGACCTGGTGTATGCCGCCGATGCCGACCTGGTACCAGGGCCATCAGGTGCTCCGCGAATGGCTGGTCCGCGACCCGCTGACGGAGCGCTGGCGGCACCAGGCCACCCGGGCCAACGGGCAGCTGGCCGTGGGCTGCTACCTGTACGTCGGCGGCACCGGCCGGTACCGGGCCGCCGTCATCGACGTGCTCACCCTGGACCGGGACCGGATCGCCGCGGTCACTGCGTTCGTGACGCCCTGGGTATCCGAGGTGCTCGCGGGCGGCCTGGACAGTGCGGAGATCTTTGCCCGCTTCGGGCTGCCCGCCGAGCTACCGTAGACCGGTGTTCGAGCATGAGGTCACCGTCCGCTGGCGGGACACGGACGCGCTGGGTCATGTCAACCACGCGGTGTTCCTGACCTACCTGGAGGAAGGCCGGGACGCGTTCTACACCCGCACCCTCGGCGCCGACCCGAACTACGTGGTGGTCCGGCTGGAGGTCAACCTGCGGGCCGAGGTCCGTTACCCGGACCGCCGGGTCACCGTACGGATCGAGGTGGAGCGGATCGGCACGACCAGCCTGACCACCCGGGAGACCATCGTCACCCCGGCCGGGGAGACTGCCGCGCAGGCCCGCGTGGTTACCGTCCGCTGGGACGCTGAGCAGCGCAAGCCGGTCCCGTGGGACGACGCGGACCGGGCCCGGCTCAGCTAGTCAGCAGGTGCCGGGCGAAGAAGCGCGCGGAGCTGTCCACCTCGAAGCGCGGCCCGGTCCCGGATGGCTTCGGTCATCCGCCGCTGCCCCTCGGCTGGCGGGCGGCCGCCGTGCCCGGGCGCGTCGATGGCCACCACCGCGAAGCCATCGGCGGTGAAGCGGCGGCCCCGGGCGAGCAGGCCGGGCGCCTTCTTGTGCTGGCCGCCGCCGTGGCCGAGCAGGATTAGCGGACGAGGACCAGCCCCGGTCGGCTCCCACAGCACGCCGGAGATGTCGCCGAGGGTGAACAGCCGTTCCACGGCGCCGTTAAAGGGAGTCTTCGAGATGAATTGCATAGCTACCTTCCGGGATGCCTGCGGGCGCTCCCGGGGCGGTCTACGCCGAAAGCCGCGACGGAGGGAGCACCCAGCCTGATCGAGCGGAAATGGGTCTCACCTCCCCGGGCCGGCTATCTGCGCGGTCAACGTATCAGGTTTCCCCGGCCGGCTGGCCGCCCGGGGTGACCAGGCCGGTCTCGTAGGCCAGCACGACGGCCTGGACCCGGTCGCCGGGTGAGCTGGGCGCCAGGTGAACTGGGCGCCGAATAACCCGCTCAGCCGAGGTGCAGGATGTCCGCCGCGTTGCGGCGCAGCACCGCGTCCAGCACGTCGGCGGGCAGGTCCAGCGCCTCCATTTCGGCCAGGCAGCGCTCCGGGGTGAGGAACGGGAAGTCGCTGCCCCAGATGAACTGCCCGGACAGCCGGCCACGCAGCTCGCGGATCACCTCGGGCGGGATCCGCCGCGGGGACCAGCCGGAGATGTCGATGTACACGTTGGTCTTGTGCAGCGCGACCGCCATCAGGTCCAGCTGCCACGGCCAGCCGAAGTGCGCGGCGACCACGGTGAGCTCGGGAAAGGCCGCGGCCACCGGGTCCAGCTTGAGCGGGTGCGCGTAGTCGATCCGGATGCCCTGCCCGCCCGGCTGCCGAGCGCCGATCCCGCTGGTGCCGGTGTGGAACAGGGCGAGCAGGCCATGCTCCTGGCAGGCCGCGAAGATGGGCCAGCAGGCCGGGTCGTCCGGCGCGAATGCCTGCAGCGACGGGTGGAACTTCACCCCGCGCAGCCCCAGCGCGGCGATGTTGGCCACCTCGGCCACCGCGGCCGCACCCTTGTGCGGATCGACCGAGCCCAGCCCGGTGAAATAGTCCGGGTACTGCGCACAGGCCGCGGCGACCGTCTCGTTCGGCACCCGGGGCCGCCCGGTGGCCGTCTCGGCGTCCCAGGCCAGCAGCACCGCCTTGACGTCCAGCGCCTGGTAACGGACGGCCAGCTCAGCCAGGGACAGCCGCTCGACGGGGGACCGGAAGTACGCCTCGGCCGCCTCGACGTAGCCGGCCATGCTGTCGTCCAGCCAGTCCGGGGTGGGCAGGTGGACATGGAAGTCGATGGCGCGCAGCGGCTTGTCCATTCGTGTCTCCCGTATGGATCCCGTTATGGTTGGCGGCCGTCCGTAGTGCGGCCCGACGCAACCGTGTTATCACGAGATTGTGCGGCTGAGCCGGGATCATCTCGCGCTGGCGGCCGGGCTGCTGGCCCCGCTGGCCCTGGCCGCGATCCTGGTGCCGTTCCGCGCCCATTTCCAGAACACCGAGGCCGCGCTAGCCATGGTGGTCGTGATCGTGGCGGTGGCGGCGGCCGGGAACCGGCCTGGCCGGCTACCTGGCCGCGCTGTCCGCCGCGGCGTGGTTCGACTTCTTCCTGACCCGGCCCTACGAGACGTTCGACATCACTACCCGGACCGATGCCGAGACGGCCGTGCTGCTGCTGGTCATCGGGGTGGCGGTTACCGAGCTGGCCGTCTGGGGGCGGCGCGAGCACGTGGCGGCCAGCAGGCGGGCCGGCTACCTGGACGGGATCGGCGTCACGGTCGAGGCGGTCGCCGCCGGAGAGGGTCCGTCGGAGCTCATCGGAGAGGTGTCCGGCCAGCTCACCCGGGTGCTGTCGCTGCGGTCCTGCCGCTGGCAGTACGGCGTGGCCGGGCTCGGCCGCCCGGCCCGGCTCAAGCACAACGGCTGGGTCGCGGCCGGTGAGCAGACCTGGGACGTGGCCTCGGCCGGGCTGCCGCCGGAGACCGAGACCGAACTGCTGGTCGAGCACGGCGGCCTGCTGCAGGGCCGGTTCCTGATCATGCCGATGCCGGGCACCCGGCCCACCCGGGAGCAGCTGCTGGTGGCCATCGCGCTGGCCGACCAGGTGGGCGCCGCGCTGGTCCCGGCCGCCCGCTAGCCGCCCGACGCCGCGCGCAGCGCCTGCCACACCCGCTGCGGCGAGGCCGGCATGTCGATGTGCCGTACGCCGAGGTGGCTCAGCGCGTCCACGATCGCGTTCTGCACGGCCGGGGTCGCGCCGATCGTGCCGGCCTCGCCGATGCCCTTGGCGCCGAGCGGGTTGTAGCTGGTCGGGGTGGCCATATCGGCCAGCTCGAAGCTCGGGAACTCGGCCGCCGACGGGAACGAGTAGTCGGCGAACGTCGAGGTCAGCGGGTTGCCCTCGGCGTCGTAGCGGATCTCCTCGAACAGCGCCTGGGCCGCCCCCTGGGCGATACCGCCGTGCCGCTGCCCCTCGGCCAGCAGCGGGTTGATCACCGTGCCCGCGTCGTCCACGGTGACCATCCGGCGCAGCACCGCCTGGCCGGTCTCGGTGTCCACCTCCACCACGGCCAGGTGCGCGCCGAACGGGAACGTCGGCCCGGGCGCCCGGAAGATCGCGCGCACCAGCAGCGGCTCGGTGGCGGCCAGCGTGGTCAGCGGGACCGCTGCGTCCGGGTCGCCGGCCACCATGTACGCGCTCCGGGCCAGGTCGAAGACCAGGTCGGCCGGGTTGGCCTCGAGCTCGCGGGCGGCCCGCTGCCGGGCCACATCGAGCAGTTCCCGGGCCGCCTGCCGCACCGCGGCGCCGCCCTGCTGCAGGCTGCGCGAGCCGCCGGTGCCGCCGCCCTCTGGGACCAGGTCGGTGTCGCCCCACTTCACGGTGATCTTGTCCACGTCGATGCCGAGCTCGTCGCTGGCCAGCATGGCCCACACCGTGACGTGCCCCTGCCCGTGCGGCGAGGTCCCGGTCAGGATCGTCGCGGTGCCGTCCGGATGCACCTCGATCTGCGCGTTCTCCCGCGGGCCGCCCGCCTCCGCGCCCGGCCCGGTGATCTCCACGTAACAGGCCAGGCCGATGCCGAGCTGCCGCACGTCACCGGCCGCGCGGCACCGCTGCTGCTCCGCGCGCAGCTCCGGATAACCCGCGGTGGCCAGCGCCCGGTCCAATGCTGCGGCATAGTCACCGCTGTCATATTTCGCACCGAACGCTGTTTCGTGCGGCTCGGTGAACGGGGGCAGCAGGTTTTGCCGGCGGACGTCAGCCGGGTCGAGTCCGGTCTCGGCCGCGAACAGGTCCATGGCCCGCTCGATGGCGGCGGTGGCCTCCGGCCGCCCGGCACCCCGGTAGGCGCCGACCGGCGTGGTGTTCGTGACCACCGACCGGGCCACTGCCTCGGCCCGGTCGATCGCGTACGGCCCGGGTGTCATCATCCGGGTCATCATCGGCAGGAACGCGCCGAACCGCGGGTAGGCCCCGGCGTCCTGCAGGACCTCCAGCCGGTACGCGGTGACGGTGCCGTCCCGGCGGCCGCCGATCGTCACCGTCTGTTGCTGCCCCCGGCCGTGCGTCATCGCGACCAGGTTCTCGCTCCGGCTCTCCGCCCAGCGCGCCGGGCGGCCCAGCTGGCGGGCCACCCAGCAGACCACCGCGTGCTCCGGGTCCGCGCCGAACTTGGCGCCGAACGCGCCGCCCACATCCGGGGTGATGATCCGCACGTCGGCCGGGTCGATGCCGAGCAGCGCGGCCAGCGCGCTCCGGGTGTTCTGCGCGCCCTGGTTCGGTATCCACGCGGTCAGCCGGCCGTCCCACACCGCCACGGCCGCGCGGGTCTCCATCGGGGCGGGCGCGATCCGCTGGTTGACGATGTCCGCGCGGACCACCACCTCGCAGCCGTCGAACAGGCCAGGGTCGAGCGTGGTGGCGTCGCCGAACGTCGCCGCGATGTTCGTGCCGGCCTCGGGGAACAGCACGTCCGCATCGTCCGCGGCCTGGGCCGGGTCCAGCACCGGCGGCAGCGGGTCGTAGTACACGTCCACCAGTTCGGCGGCGTCCTCGGCCTGGGCCCGGGTCCCGGCCACCACCACGGCCACCGCCTCGCCGACGAAGCGGACCACGTCCCGGGCCAGCGGCGGCTGGCCCATCTGGTCGTTGATCAGGCCCGGGATCGGCGCGCCCAGCAGCGGCAGGTCAGCCAGGTCGGCCCCGGTGAACGCGGCGATCACGCCGGGCGCGGCCAGCGCGCCGGTCACGTCGATGGCCCGGATCCGGGCGTGCGCCAGCGGGGACCGGACGAAGAACACCTGGCAGGCGCCGGGCAGCGCCACGTCGTCGGTGTAGACCGCGCCCGCGGTCAGGAAGCCCGGGTCCTCGGTGCGCAGCACCCGTGTGCCCAGAATGCTCACGAACTGATCATCCCCTCAGCGCAGACCCCTTGTAAATTACACGCCCGGCCCGCTGCCGCAGCGGGCCGGGCGGCCCGCCCGTGGGCGCGGGCGAGAGCCGTCACTACCGGGCTGAACTGCGCGGAAAGCGCTTCGACAGCGGCCTGGACGGGCGCCGGGCGGGCGCCCCGGCCGGGGCCCGGCCAGCGGCCATTGCATCCGGCCGCGCGGCGCTGGACATTAGGGAAATGCCAGTTCGCTACGGACACTTCGACGACGACCGCCGGGAATACGTCATCACCCGCCCGGATACGCCGCTGCCCTGGATCAATTACCTCGGCACCGAAGCATTCTTCGGCATCATCTCGAACACGGCCGGTGGCTACTCGTATTACCGTGACGCCCGATTACGCAGAATCACCCGGTACCGCTACAACAACGTGCAGGCCGACACCGGCGGCCGTTATATCTATCTCCGGGACAATGTCAGCGGCGCGTACTGGTCCCCGTCGTGGCAGCCTACCCAGCAGAAACTCGACAGCTTCGAGTGCCGGCACGGCCTTTCCTACACCCAGATCTCATCGGCCTATCTGGGCATTCGCGCGCAGACCCGGTACTTCGTGCCGATCGGCGAGACGCTCGAAGTCTGGCGGCTGCGGATCCGCAACGAACGGGACCAGCCGGCCCGGCTGTCCGTGTTCTCCTCGGTCGAGTTCTGCCTGTGGAACGCGCAGGACGACTCGGCCAATTTCCAGCGAAACTACTCGACCGGCGAGGTAGAGGTCGATGGCGGCGTCATTTACCACACCACCGAATACCGGGAACGGCGCAATCACATCGCCTACTTCGGCTGTTCCGAGCCGCTGGCCGGGTTCGACACGCAGCGGGAGGAGTTCCTCGGCGCGTACCGCGGCTGGGACCGGCCGGCCGCGGTGGAACGCGGCGAGTCCGGCGGGTCGGTCGCGCACGGCTGGGCGCCGGTGGGCAGTCACCACGTCCGGCTCACCCTGGCCCCGGGCGAGACGCGGGAAGTCATCTTCGTTCTCGGCTACCAGGAGAACCCGCCGGAGGCGAAGTTCGACCCGCCCGGCACTGGCGTTCTGGCGAAAGAAGGAGCGCGGCAGGCGCTCAGCCGGTGGCTACAGCCGGCCACCGTCGCGGACGGGTTCGAGCGGTTGCGCGAATCGTGGACGGCGCTGCTGGGCACGTTGCGGGTGGACACCCCGGACCCGGACACCAACCGGATGGTGAACATCTGGAACCCGTACCAGTGCCTGGTCACGTTCCTGATGAGCCGGTCGGTGTCGCTGTTCGAATCCGGCGTGGACCGGGGGATGGGCTTCCGCGACTCCAACCAGGACCTGCTCGGCTTCGTGGCGCTGGCGCCGGCCCGGGCCCGGGCCCGGCTGCTCGACCTGGCCAGCACACAGCTGCCCACCGGCGGGGCGTACCACCAGTTCCAGCCGCTGACCAAGCGCGGCAACAACGACATCGGGTCCGGGTTCAACGACGACCCGCTGTGGCTGGTGCTGGCCGCCGCCGCGTACCTCAAGGAGACCGGGGACGCGGCCATCCTGGACGAGCCGGTGCCGTACGACAACGAGCTGGGCAGCACCACCCCGCTGTACGAGCACCTGCAGCGGGCGGTGCAGTACACGCTGGACCGGCTCGGGCCACACTCGCTGCCGCTGATCGGGCGGGCCGACTGGAACGACTGCCTCAACCTGAACTGCTTCTCCGACACACCGGGGGAGTCGTTCCAGACCACGGTCAACCGGGCCGACGGCAGCGCCGAGTCGGTGTTCATCGCCGGGCTGTTCATCCTGGCCGCGCGGGAACTGGCCGGCCTGGCCCAGCTGCGCGGCCTGGCCGGGGATGGGTACCGCGCCGCGGCGGACAAGATGGCCGCCGCCGTGGTCGAGCACGGCTGGGACGGCGCCTGGTTCCGCCGCGCCTACGACTACTTCGGCAACGTGGTCGGCTCCAGCGAGAACGAGGAAGGGCAGATCTTCGTCGAGCCGCAGGGCATCTGCGTGCTGGCCGGGGTCGGGGTGGAGAACGGCATCGCCACCCGGGCGCTGGACAGCGTGCGGGAGCGGCTGGCCACCGAGCACGGCATCGTGCTGGTGCACCCGGCCTACCGCCGGTACCACGTGGAGCTGGGCGAGATCTCGTCCTACCCGCCCGGCTACAAGGAGAACGCCGGGGTGTTCTGCCACACCAACCCGTGGGTGATGATCGCCGAGGCGATGATCGGCCGCGGCGACGCGGCGTTCGACTACTACCGGCGGATCAACCCGTCGGCCCGCGAGGACCTCAGCGACCTGCACCGCTGCGAGCCGTACGTGTACGCGCAGATGATCGCCGGGAAAGAGGCGGCCACCCCGGGCGAGGCGAAGAACTCCTGGCTGACCGGGACGGCCGCGTGGAACCTGGTCGCGATCAGCCAGTGGATCCTGGGCATCCGGGCCGAGCTGGGCGGGCTGCGCATCGACCCGGTGCTGCCCGCGGACTGGCCCGGGTTCACCGCCACCCGGCGGTTCCGCGGCGCCACCTACGAGATCAGCGTGCGCAAGCCGGCCGGGCTGGCCGGCCGGGTCGATCTGGTCTGCGTGGATGGCAAGCCGATCGAGGGCACCCTGGTGCCGGCCGCCGCGCCGGGCAGCACCGTCATCGTCGAGGCGATCGTCAGTTAGGAGCCGGCAACGAGGAGTACGGCACCTGGGAGATCGACGACCACACGAACCCGCACACCGCGGCGTCCTACGCCAGCCACGGCCTGGCCTACATGCAGGCGATGAAGGCGGCCAGCCCGGCCGCGCAGATCTGTTACGACTACGCGATGGACGGCAACCTGGCGCCCGGCTCCGGGGTGACCGACTACCAGGACTGGAACTCGACCATCCTGCAGGCCGACAGTGCCGACATCAACTGCGCCGACGTGCACTGGTACCCGATCAACGGCACCCCGTCGGAAAGTGTCCAGTCGATCATGGAGCTGATCGACAACATCCCGCCCGCCGCGGCCGAGGTGAAGGCGGCGTTGTCCGCTTACGACCCGAGCGCCTACTTCGTGGTCGGCGAGACCAACATGTCGCAGACCGCGAACGAGTGGAACGAGGAGCCGGTCGGCGCGCTGTTCGCGGCGGCCAACGCGATGGAGTGGCTGTCCTTCGGCGCGCAGAGCGTGGACTGGTGGGACGTGCACAACTACGGCACGTCCACCGCGGACTTCGGCATGCTGTCCTCGGCCACCGGCGGCGAGCCGGCCGTGGACACCCCGGAGCCGCCGTACTACGGCTACGAGCTGGCCTCGAAGCTGGCCGTCAAGGGGGCCAAGGTCGGCACGCTGGCGGTGGCCACGCCGAACATCTACGGCTACTACTCCGACCTGCCCGGCGGCTCGTACGCGGTCATGCTGGTCAACGCCGACCCGTCCAACGGGTACTCGGTTGCCGCGTCCAGCCTGGGGCTGTCCAGCTCGGCCGAGACCGAGTACAGCTACTCGGCCGCCAGCCCGTCGGTGACGCAGAGCAGCTTCTCCGGCAGTTCGGTGTCGGTGCCCGCCGAGTCGGTGGTGGTGCTGACCAACGGCAGCGGCGCCGCGCCCACGCCCACGCCGACGCCGACCCCGACCAGCGCCTCGCCAAGTCCCTCGCCGAGCAGCGCGTCGCCCAGCCCGTCGCCGACCAGTGCGTCGCCCAGCCCCACCGCGACGGGTACTGCCGCGCCGGGCGGCTGCCAGGTGACCTGGTCGGTGGTGGACTCGTGGAGCGGCGGCTTCCAGCTCGGCTTCACCGTGACCAACCCGGGCAGCGCGGCCACGTCCGGCTGGAACGTCAGCTTCTCCTGGCCCGGCACGCAGGCCATCACCCAGATCTGGAGCGCCACCGCGACCCAGTCCGGGGCCGCGGTCAGCGTGACCAACGCCAGCTACGACGGGTCGCTGGCCGCGGGCGGGTCCACCACGTTCGGCCTGCTCGGCTCCGGGACCGCGCCCGCCTCGCTTTGTTCGGTACAATGCACCGCACATTGAGACAAAGCCGCGCCCGGCCCGGGTGACATGCTGGACCGATGAGCGATCTGGATGCTGGCCTGGTTATCCGCGACGTGACGGTGCGGCAGGTGGCGGTGCCGCTGCGGCGGCCGCTGGCCACCCGGGTCGGGGACTTCGCCCGCTGGCCGCTGCTGCTCATCGACATCCGCACCGAGCAGGGCATCACCGGCCGCGGCTACCTGGGGCCGTACCTGGACACCGCGGCGGCCAGCGTGCGGACCATGGTCACCGAGCTGGGCGAGGCGCTGAGCGGCCACCTGGCCGCCCCGGCCGCGGCCTACCGCGCCGCACGCGGCTGGCTCGGCCTGGCCGGCTACCAGGGGCTGGCCCTGGCCGCGGTGGCCGGGCTGGATATCGCGCTGTGGGACGCGCTGGCCCAGGCGGCCGGACTGCCGCTGGCCCGGCTGCTCGGCGGCACCGGTGAGCCGGTGCCCGCGTACAACAGCAACGGGCTCGGCCTGATCGATCCGGACCGGGCCGGCGACGAGGCGCTGGAACTGATGGCCGAAGGCGGGTTCACCGCGCTCAAGGTCCGGGTCGGCCGGCCAGCGCGGCCGCCGATCTGGCCGCGGTCCGCAAGGTCAGGGCCGCGGTCGGCGATGGCGTCACCCTGGTCGCCGACTACAACCAGGGCCTGGACCTGGGCGAGGCGCTGCTCCGCTGCCACGCGCTGGACGGCGAGGGCCTGGCCTGGATCGAGGAGCCGCTGCGCTATGACGACCTGGCCGCACATGCCCGGCTGGCCCGAGACATCGCTACCCCGATCATGCTGGGCGAGAACTTCTACGGCCCGCGGGCCATGCTGGCCGCGATCCAGGCCGGCGCCTGCGACCTGGTCATGCCGGACCTGATGCGGATCGGCGGGGTCACCGGCTGGCTGCAGGCCGCCGCCATCGCCGACACGTCCGGCCTGCCGATGTCCTCGCACCTGTACCCGGAGGTGTCTGGCCACCTGCTCGGCGTGACCCCGACCCGGCACTGGCTGGAGTGGCAGGACTGGGCCCACCCGGTGCTGGCCCACCCGTTCGAGGTCCGGGACGGCCTGCTGCACCTGCCCGACGTCCCCGGCACCGGCCTGTCCTGGGACGAAGACGCCGTCGCGCGTTACGCCGTGTAAGGCAGGCGGGGGCGGGGGCGGCGGAGCAGCCACTGCCAGAACGTGCGGCGCGGCGGGCGCGGCGCGCGCACCGAGATGTGGCCGCTGCCGATCTGCCCGGACACCTGAATCTGCAGCATGACCGGCGCGGCCGGGCTCCACTGTGTCTTGTCCTGGACGGTGCCGCTGCGCACCGCCACGTCGTTCACGTCCACGGTGATACCGGGCTTGGTGATCAGGATCAGCGAGCCGCTGCGCACTTCGGCGTCGATGGTCAGCGACGGCTGGTTGATGATCGCCTGGGTGAAGTCCAGCTTGGCCGAGCCGCTGCTGA
>CAVWWE010000012.1:0-159531 GCA_963758575.1 uncultured Actinomycetes bacterium | reverse complement strand
ATCAGGCACCGTGTACACCAGGCCGCCAGTAAAGATCAGGTCCGCCTGGTCCGTCATCGTGCCTCCTCGGGCGCACCACGATCCCGGAAACTCATGGACCAGACGGTAGCCGTACCGGCGGGCAGGGCCACGGCCGGCCGGCGGTCAGCCCTGCGCGGGCCGGGTTACGCTGGGAATACAGAAGTCTGGCTCAGACGGCAGCACAGCTGCCGTTACATCCCCCAGGCTCGGGCCGATGGCCCGGACGCCTTCCCTGTCCCCTGCCTGCGCCTGCTACTGCATGCTCAACCTTGCTCGTTTCACACTTTGCTTAACGCCCGCCGGAGCGAGCGGCCTGACAGGTCAGGCCGCACACTCACGGCAGATCGGCTGGCCGTTCCGGTCGTCAGCCAGCTGGCTACGGTGATGTACCAGGAAACAACGCGAACAGGTGAACTCGTCAGCCTGCCGCGGGATGACCCGGAACGACAGCTCCTCGTTGGACAGGTCCGCACCGGGAAGCTCCAGCGACTCCGCGACATCGTCTGGGTCGATGTCGATCGTGCTGGACGACTTGTCCATGCGGCGCGCCTGCAACTCCTGCAGGCTGTCTTCGGTGAGCTCGTCGTCGGTCTTCCGCGGGCTGTCGTAGTCGGTTGCCATCTGGGTACTCCACCCCCTTCTTCGTTAGTGGCCTCGTCGCGCGGGTGTTAACGCTCAGCAGGCCGTAGTTGTGCCCGATTCCGGCGGGGAATTCTGTCACGTCCGCCTGCCGCGCACACGCAGGGTACGGACTATCGCGCGTCGTGTCTGTGTCCCGGCCCGGCCACGGCATCGCTTAAAGCCCCCATCGCGTGCTTGCCACCCGTAAGTTCCCCGGATCCCCGCACGGCAAGCGCAGAAAAGTGCGTATCGTACGAAACTGATTTTTACCGCCCCCCAAGCCGGATCAGCGGAGCCGCCGCATGCCCGTCGTCACCCCCTTGCGGCCCGATGATCCCCGGCGGGTCGGCCGCTACCGGCTGGCCGGGCGGATCACCGACCAGGTAACCGATCAGGGCCCGGCTACATTCCTGTCCCGGCTGCCCAACGGCGC
Organism: uncultured Actinomycetes bacterium; assembly: GCA_963758575.1. Lineage (GTDB taxonomy): Bacteria > Actinomycetota > Actinomycetes > Streptosporangiales > Streptosporangiaceae > RYN-230. The sequence goes on along the minus strand of CAVWWE010000012.1, from coordinate 158,456 downwards.
CCCGGTGGCGGTCATGCTGCTCGGCCCGACCTCGGCCCCGGACGCGGCCTCCCGGGACCGGTTCACCGCCGAGGCCCGGGCGGCCCGCCGGGTCGCCCCGTTCTGCGCCGCGCGGATCCTGGATGCCGGATTCGACGCGGACCAGCCCTACCTGGTCAGCGAGTTCATCGAGGGGCCGTCGCTGACCGAGGTGATCGGGGCGGAGGGGCCGCTGGACGGGCCGGCGCTCACCGCGCTGGCCATCGGCGCGGCCACCGGGCTGGCCGCCATTCACCAGGCCGGGCTGGTGCACGGCAACTTCGGCCCGGACGATCTCATTCTGGGTGCGGAGGGGCCCCGAGTGGTCCGGTTCAGCATCACCCCGCCCTATGGCACCGCCACCCCGTCGGCCGACCTGTACTCCTGGGCCCAGACCATTCTGTTCGCCGCGTCCGGCCCGGTGCCGCCCGACCTGGCCAGCCTGCCCGACTCGCTGCGCGGCGCGGTGGCCGCGTGCCTGGCCGAGCAGGGCAGCAGGCCGCAGGCCCGGGTCCTGCTCACCGCGCTGCTCGGGCAGGGCGACCCGGCCGCCGGGCTGCTGGCTGAGGGCACCAGGCGGGCCCGGGCGGCCGGGCGCGGCGTGGTCGGGCCCAGCCAGCAGGACAAGGCGGAGGCGCCGCCCGGGTCCGCGCCACGCCGGGCGGCCTTCATCGCGGCCTGCGCGGCCTGCGTCGCGGCCATCGCCATCGCCACCACGCTGATCGTGACCCACCATGGGCCGCACCCCACCCCGGCCGCGGCGGCCACCGACGGGCGCGCCAGCAAGTCGGCCCCGGCCACCGCGACGGCCGCACCCACCGCGACCCCGAAGATCCCCGGCGCGCTGGCCGGCACCTGGTCCGGGACGGTGCGGCAGACCGACCCGGCGCTCGCCGTCACGGTCCGGATCCAGCTGACCGCAGGCTCGCCGGACGGGACCATCGCCTACCCGCAGCTCGACTGCTCCGGCCGCCTGCTGCTGGTCAGCACGAACGGCACCAGCTACACCCTGGAGCAGGGCATCACGTCCGGGGAGCAGAGCTGTGACAGCGGTGTGGTCACGCTGACCCCGCAAGGCTCGGCCAAGCTGGCCTTCGCGTTCCGCCGCCCCGGTGCCGCCAGCCCGTCGGGCGTGCTGGCCAAGACCGGCTCCTAAGGCCTGTCCCGTAGATCTTCGGCCTGCTGCGCGGTCCCCGGAGGGCGCCTCGCTGCGTTGTCGTCGTCGCCCATAGCTCCGCTATGCGCTCCTCCTCCGCCTTGCGATCCATCCCCCCGGATGACCGCTCGCGACGGCCAAGATCCACGGGACAGGCCTAACCCGGCTACTCCGGCGCGTCCCGCTCTGGGTCGAGGCTGGCCAGCAGGTCGCGCAGCTCGCTGAACAGCTCAGGCGACGCGGCGATGCACAGTTCCGGGCTGGGCGGGCCGCCCGCCAGCCCGGCGACCCGGGCCCCGGCCTCGGCGGCGATCAGCCCGCCCGCCGCGTAGTCCCAGTAGTTCACGCCGCGCTCGTAGTAGGCGTCCACCCGGCCCGCCGCCACCGAGCACAGATCGACCGCGCACGAGCCGCCGCGCCGGATGTCCCGGACCCGGGGCAGCACGGCCGCTACCACTTCACCCTGCACGACCCGGCGCGCGGTGGCATAGCCGAACCCGGTGGACACCAGGGCGCGGTGCAGCGGCACCCCGGTGTTGCAGCGCAGCGGCACGGCTGGCCCGCCGGCCTGATGCAGCCAGCTGCCCTGCCCGGCGATCGCGGTGAACAGCTCACCGTGCCGCGGGATCGCCACCACCCCGGCCAGTACCCGGCCATCCACCTCGGCCGCGATGCTGACCGCCCAGTCGGCCAGCCCGTACAGGTAGTTGACGGTGCCATCCAGCGGGTCCACGATCCAGCGCACCCGGCCCCGCCCGGACTCGCCGCCCTCCTCGCCGAGCACGGCGTCGCCAGGCCGCTCGGCCCTGATCCGCTCCGTGATCAGGGCCTCCGCGGCCCGGTCCATCTCGGTCACCACGTCGGTCGGGCTGGACTTGGTGTCCGTCACCTCGGGCCGCCCGGCCGGGCCGGCCGGGCGGCGGCTGGCCAGCATCCGGGCCGCCGCCTCGGCGGCCGAGCGGGCCAGCGCGAGCAGCGCCGCTGGATCCGGCTCGGCCAGCTCCGCGCTCATGAGCTCGCCGGGGGCCGGGCCGGGGCGGCCCACCGGCAGCAATCAGGACGGCAGAAGTCCCCGGCCGGGCCGAACGAGCCCAGGGCGGCCGGCGTCACCGAGCCGTCCAGCCGCTCGGTGACCAGCTCGGTGATCATGGAAACGAAGCGCGGGTCAGTACCCGGCGTGGCCGCCCGGGCCAGCGGCAGCCCCAGTTCCCTGGCCAGCTGGGCCGCTTCCACGTCCAGGTCGTGCACGACCTCCATGTGGTCGGTGATGAACCCGACCGGGACCAGCACCGCGCCCGGCGCCCCGGCCGCGGCCAGCCCGGTCAGGTGATCGCACACGTCCGGGCCGAGCCACGGCTGGCTGGGCGGGCCGCTGCGGCTCTGGTAGACCAGCTGCCACGGGTGCTCCCCGGTGGCCGCGGCGACCCGGTCCGCGATGAGCCGGGCCGCCTCCTGGAGCTGGGCCGGGTACCGGCCCCCGGGCGGCGGGCCGCTGGCCGCCGCCATCGCCGCCGGCACACTGTGCGCAGTGAACACCACCGGGACCTGCTGCTGGGCGGCGGCCGGCAGCGACCTGACCGCACGGATGGTGGCATCGGTGAACGGCTCGATGAAGCCGGGGTGGTTGAAGAAGTGCCGGAGCTTGTGGATCTCCGGTGCGCCCGGGCCGGCCTCGGCCCGGGCCCGCTCGATGTCGTCCAGGTACTGGCGGCAGCTGGAATAGGAGCCGTAGGCGGACGTCACGAAGGCCAGCGCCCGGCGGACCCCGGCCGCGGTCATCTCCCGCACGGTGTCGGTCAGATACGGCGTCCAGTTCCGGTTCCCCCAGTACACCGGCAGGTTGACGCCGGCCGCCGCGAAGTCCTTGCCGATCGCGGCGAGCAGGTCCCGGCACTGCTGGTTGATCGGGCTGACGCCGGCGGCCGCGTAGTAGTGCTCGGCCACCGCGGCCAGCCGGGCGGGCGGCACACCCCGGCCGCGGGTCACGTTTTCCAGGAACGGCATGACGTCATCGGGTCCCTCCGGCCCGCCGAATGACACCAGCAGGAACGCGTCATAGTCCGGCATAGCAACCATCCAACCAGCCGGCCTGGGATGCGCCGGCCGAGTCGGCTCACCCGTAATCTCGGGCGTACTCCTCGGCCAGCGCGAGCACCTCGTTGACGTACCAGGTGGCGTGGTTGTAGGCGAAAATCGCGCCGCGCAGCCCCGCGGTGGTGCCAGCCCCGGCCGCGCAGAGCAGCCGGGCGGCCGACGGGACCGCGTCGAACGGGTCCAGGATGTTCGGCGCCCCGGTCTCGCCGAACGCGGTGATCCCCCACTCCGCCCAGGTGGACGGCAGGAACTGCATCGGCCCCATCGCGCCCGCGCTGGACACGCCCGGGTTGCTCTGGTCGCCGCTCTCGATCTGCCCGATGGCGGCCAGCACGGTCCAGGACATCCCGGGGCAGAACCGGGCGGCCGACTCCTGGAACAGCTGGAGATACGTACCGGGCCGGCTGCCGCTGGCCCGCGGATTACGCGGGAGTTGCTGCTGTTGCTGGCTGCGCAGGCTGATCAGCGTGGCGGGCTTGCCCGCGATATGCCGGACCGCCTTGGTCAGCGCGGCCATCCTGTCGCCGGGCGCGCTGATCAGCGCGAGCACGCCGGGGATCAGGCCGAGCCCGGCCGAGTACTTGCTGCTCACCAGCGCGCCGATGCCTTCGATGCCGAGCGGGGCTGACCCGCCCAGGATCATCCGCTGCTGCCCCGAGCTGCCCAGCCGGTACGTGATGCCTGGGTGCAGGTGCCGCTGCCGGGCCAGGGTGTCCGAGGCCACGAAGTGGCCGCGCTGCAGCGCGGTCCACAGCCGCTGGTCCGAGGCCGTGGCCAGCGGGGTCCAGGACCGGAACTGCCCCGGGTCCACCCCGAGCACGTTGACCGGCTTCTTCCGGTTCCCGAGCTTGATCGCGGCGCCGTCGGCCGACACCATGCTGCGCACCCCGCTGATCCGCCGCAGCTTCTTGAGCTGGCCGGAACTCAGCCCGGCGGGCTCGATCACCAGCAGGTCGGGCAGGTAAATCTGCCGGAAAGTGCTGCCCGCGGCGGCGTGCGAGGCGGACGGCGATGGGCTGGCCGCGGCGGCCTGCGGGCCGGTCGGCCCGGGATAGGTCCGCGTCATCCCGCTGACCAGCAGGACCAATGCGCCACCCACCGCCATGATCCGTCCTGTCGGTGATCCAGCGGATGTGGCCGGCGGTTGGCGCCGGAGTAGGCGTCTCATCGCGTGATCAACCATATAAGCCGGGCCGCCGGAGCTGAAAGACCGGCTGCCACAGCGGCCGGGAAAGATACCTGACTACCGCTATGCGGTAAGAAGCACCTTTTGGGGGTGCTGATCCTGCCGTTGCCCGTGGCCTGCAGGTAAGGTCCGGGCATGGTCACCGCAGCGCCGCGCTGGCAGAACTGGGCGGGCAACCAGACCGCGGCGCCGCGCCGTGAGCTCACGCCGCGGTCGGCCGCGGAGGTCGCGGCGGCAGTCACCGGGGCGGCCCGGGACGGGCTGACCGTGCGGATGACCGGCTCCGGCCACTCGTTCACCCCGGTAGCGGCGACCGATGGGGTGCTGCTCCGCCCGGATGGCCTGCGCGCGGTGCGCTCGGTGGACCCGGCGGCCGGGCAGGTCACGGTGGAGGCGGGCGGCCGGCTCCGGGTGCTCAACGAGTACCTGCGCGGGCAGGGCCTGGCCTTGCAGAACATGGGCGACATCCAGGAGCAGACCGTCGCCGGGGCGATCCAGACCGGCACCCACGGCACCGGGCGCGATCTGGGCGGCATCGCCGCTCAGGTGACCGGGCTGGAACTGGTCCGCGCCGACGGCGAGCTGGTCAGCTGCTCCGTCGGGCAGGACGGCAAGCTGCTCCAGGCGGCCCGGATCGGGCTCGGCGCGCTCGGCGTGCTGACCGCGGTGACGTTCCGGGTGGTCCCCGCGTTCCTGCTGACCGCCCGCGAAGAGCCGATGCGCTGGGCCGAGGTCATCGCCAGGCTGGACGAGCTGACCAGCGAGAATGAGCACTTCGAGTTCTACTGGTTCCCGCACACCGACGGCTGCCTGACCAAGCGGAACAACCGTGCGGCCGGCCCGGCCCAGCCGCTGCCCGGCTGGCGCTACCGGCTGGACGATGAGTTCCTGTCCAACACCATGTTCGGCCTGACCTGCCAGGCTCGGCCAGCGCTATCCGGGCACGATCCCGGCCATCAACGGCATCGCCGCCCGGGCGCTGGGCGCGCGGCAGTACACCGACACCTCGCACCGGGTGTTCACCAGCCCGCGCCGGGTCCGGTTCAAGGAGCAGGAGTACGCGGTCCCGCGGGAGCACCTGGCCGCGGTACTGGCCGAGGTGCGCGCGCTGTTCGCCCGGCGGGACTGGCGGATCAGCTTCCCGATCGAGATCCGGGTGGCGCCGCCCGATGACATCTGGCTATCCACCGCCTACGGCCGGGCTACCGGCTACATCGCCATCCACGTGTTTCATCAGGCCCCGCACGAGGACTACTTCCGCGAGGTGGAGGCGGTGATGACCGCCGTCGGCGGGCGGCCGCACTGGGGCAAGATGCATAGCCGCGACGCAGCCTATCTGCGCGGCGTGTACCCTAGATTCGCTGATTTTGTCGCGCTCCGCGATGAGCTTGATCCTGCACGACGGTTCGGCAATACCTACCTTGACCAGGTGCTGGGTTCCTGAGCCGCACTGCTCCGACCCGCCGTTTCAGCGGGGCGAATGCAGCGAGCCGACGGCTGGGAGGCTACCCTCCGAACATGAGTCGGGAAGCCCGCCCCGGCACTGCGCCTAGGGGAACCGTGCCAGAAAGCAACGCTGGTAAACCATCTGCCGCACCCGGCGGACCGCCACCGGCCCGGCGGGCCAGCGGCAGCAGCAGCGTGCGCCCCAAGCGGCCCTCGCTCGGCGGCGGCGCCCCCGCACAGGACCGCGAGCTGCGCGCTCAGGGCCGCCAGACCGTGCAAAAGCTGCTCGAAGCCGGCCTGGCCGAGTTCGACGACAATGGCTTCCAGGCCGTCCGGGTGGATGACATCGTGCGCCGGGCCAAGACCTCGCACGGCACCTTCTACCTGTACTTCAGCAACAAGGAAGACCTGTTCAAGACGCTGCTGTCGGACGCGCTGATCGACATGGCCGCGCTGGTGGACGAGTTTCCCGTGGTGACCCGCAACGACTCGGGCCGGGCCGCGCTGCGCCGCTGGGTGAGCGCGTTCTGCGACGTGTACGCCGCGCACGCGTCGGTGATCCGGATCCTCAGCCAGGCCGAGGTCGTCGGCGAGGAGGTCTTCGGCGACGGGCTGCAGGTCATGTTCCGGCTGTCCGAGGCGATCACCCAGGGCATGACGGCGGCTGCGCGGAACAACGGCAGCGAAGCGATCGCCGGGCACGCCGAGCTGACCGGCGTGGCCCTGCTGATGATGCTGGAGCGGATCAACTACCTGCTCACCGTCGAGGTCCGGCTGCCCCGGGAGGAGATGGTGGACCGACTGACCGCGATCATCTTCGCTGCCTTCCACTTCTCCTGACCCAGCCGGACGCGGGAGCACATCGCCATGACCGCCACCCAGGCCCTGGCGCTGCTGCTGTTCATCCTGGGCTCCTGCGCGATCGCCGGGCTGGCCCGCCGGCGCGGCGTGGCCGCGCCGATCCTGCTCGTGCTGGCCGGGCTGGCCGCGTCTTACATCCCCGGGGTGCCGGTGTTCCGGCTGCTGCCGGACGTGATCCTGTTCGTCGTGCTGCCGCCGCTGGTCTACACCACCGCGCTGGAAAGCTCGTACCTGAACCTACGGGACAACGTACGCACCCTGGCCCTGCTGTCCGTCGGGCTGGTGCTGTTCACCGTGGCCGTGGTCGGCGGCGCGGCCTGGCTGGCCGTGCCGGGACTGTCGGTGGCCGCCGCGTTCACCCTGGGTGCGATCCTCTCCCCGACCGACGCGGTCACCACGGCCAGCATCGGGCGCCGGCTGCAGCTGCCCAGACGGCTGCTGACCGTACTCAACGGCGAGAGCATGCTGAACGACGGCACGGCGCTCACCGTGTACGCGGTCGCGGTAAGCGCCGCATCCACCACGGTGGCCACCCCGTCGCCGCTTGATGACGTGCGCAGCCTGGTGTTTATCAGCGCCGGCGGGGTGGCCGTCGGCCTGGTCCTCGGGGTGCTCATCCACAAGATCCGGCTGCGGCTACGGGACCCGCTGCTGGAGAGCGCGTTGTCGCTGCTCGCCCCGTTCACCGCCTATCTGGCCGCTGACTCGCTGCACGCGTCCGGCATCCTGTCCGTCGTGGTGGCGGGCCTGTATCTGGGCCATCACGGGGGCCAGGCCCACTTCGCCACCCGGCTGCAGGACATGGCGGTGTGGCGGGTGGTCACGTTCGTGCTCGAATCGGTGGCCTTCGCGCTGATCGGCCTGCAGCTCCGGCCGGTGCTCCAGGACCTGGGCCGCAGCGATCCGGCACGGCTGGCCGCCGAGGCGGCCGTGGTGCTCGGCGCCGTGGTGCTGGCCCGGATTGCCTGGGTGTTCCCGTCTATCTACCTGCCTCGCTGGCTGGTCCCGCGGATCAGGAAGGCGGACCCGGCGCCGGGCTGGCCGGCCACGCTGGTGCTGTCCTGGGCCGGCCTGCGCGGCGTCATCTCGCTGGCCGCCGCGGCCGCGCTGCCCGCCGACGTGCCTATGCGCAGCCTGCTGGTGTTCCTGACGTTCACCACCGTGCTCGGCACCCTGCTGGTGCAGGGGCTCACCCTGCCCGGGCTGATCCGGCGGCTGGGGGTGCGAGCCGGGCCGGGCGAGGAGCGGGCCGACGCGGCGGCCGAGGTGGCCGCGCAGCAGGCCGCCTCCGAGGCCGGGCTGCGGCGGCTGGACGAGCTGGCCGCCCAGGACCCGGCGGGGGCGCCGCCCGAGGTGGTCGAGCGGCTGCGCCGGCTGGCCGGGTACCGGCAGGCCGGGGCGCAGGAGCGGCTGCCCGGCGGGGGGCAGGGCGAGCCGGAAACCGCCCCTGCCGCCGCGTTCCGGCGGCTGCGCCGGGGAATGACGGCCGCCGAGCGGGCCGAACTGATCCGGCTGCGCGACGAGCGGCGGATCGACGACGAGGTGCTGGACGAGATGCTGCGCCAGCTCGACTTGGAGGAAGCCATGCTGTCCCGGGAGGAATGGGACATGACCGGTGGCGACCCGGACCCGGGCTGACCGGGACACCGGCTGACCGAGGCATGGCGCGGCGGCGGGCAGAATCAAAGAGTGCGATTCCTTACCGGGCGGCTGCCCGCCCATGACCTGACCTACAACGACGTCTTCCTGGTGCCCAGCCGCTCCGCGGTGGCGTCCCGGCTGGACGTCAGCCTGGCCACGCAGGACGGCAGCGGCACCACCATCCCCATCGTGGTGGCCAATATGACCGCGGTGTCCGGCCGCCGGATGGCGGAGACGATAGCCCGCCGCGGCGGGCTGGCCATCCTGCCCCAGGACATCCCGGCCGACGTGGTGGCCGACGTGGTCGCCTGGGTGAAGACCCGCGACCTGGTGCACGACACGCCGATCACCCTCGGCCCGGCCGACACCACGGGCGACGCGCTCACCCTGCTGCCCAAGCGGGCGCACGGCGCGGTGATCGTGGTCGAGAACGGCCGCCCGGTCGGTGTAGTCACCGAGTCCGACTGCACCGGGGTGGACCGGTTCACCCAGCTGCGCAACGTCATGTCCACCGATCCCCTCACGCTGCCGGCCTGCACTGACCCGCAGCGGGCGTTCAGCCTGCTGCATGATGGGCGGCACCGGCTCGCGCCGGTGGTGGATGAGACGGGCCGGTGCGTGGGCATCCTGACCCGGACCGGTGCGCTGCGCGCCACGCTGTACCAGCCCGCCACCGACCGCAGCGGCCGGCTGCGCGTGGGCGCCGCGCTGGGCATCAACGGGGACGTGGCGGCCAAGGCCAAGCTGCTGCTGGACGCCGGGGTGGACGTGCTGGTAGTGGACACCGCCCACGGCCACCAGGACAAGATGATCAGCGCGCTGCACGCGGTCCGCGGGGTGAGCCCGCAGGTCCCGGTGGCCGCGGGCAACGTGGTCACCGCGGCGGGCGTGGCCGACCTGGTCGCGGCGGGCGCGGACATCGTCAAGGTGGGCGTCGGGCCGGGCGCGATGTGCACCACCCGGATGATGACCGGCGTGGGCCGGCCGCAGTTCAGCGCGGTGCTGGAGTGTGCCCAGGAGGCCCGCCGTCTGGGCGCGCACGTGTGGGCCGACGGCGGGGTCCGGCACCCCCGGGACGTGGCCCTGGCGCTGGCCGCGGGCGCGTCCAACGTGATGATCGGCTCCTGGTTCGCGGGTACCTACGAGTCGCCGGGCGACAGTTTCCGCGACCCGGATGGCCGGCTGTACAAGGAGAGCTTCGGCATGGCGTCGGCCCGGGCGGTGCGGCTGCGCACCGCGGCCGACTCCTCGTTCGAGCGGGCCCGCAAGGAGCTGTTCGAGGAGGGCATCTCCACCGCGCGGATGTACCTGGACCCGCAGCGCCCGAGCGTGGAGGATCTGCTCGACGCGATCACCGCCGGCCTGCGCAGCGCTGCCACCTACGCCGGCGCCGCCGGCCTGGACGAGTTCCACCAGCGCGCGGTCGTCGGCATGCAGAGCGCGGCCGGCTACACCGAAGGCCAGCCCATCCCCACCTCCTGGTGACCCGCCCACCGGCCCCGTCGGCGCCGCCAGCCCACTTAGCATGCGGCTCGCACGGACAAACCGGGCAAATCGTCCCCCCGGCCGCACGTTTCGCGTGAAGAGTGAGTGCGGACCATGATCAATGTGGCTGGTGGGGCTGGTGAGGTGACAGCGTGCGGCCTCAGGGGGTGAGGTTGAGGAGGACTTTGCCGCGCGGGCCCGTTGGGTCGGGGTCGCGGAGGGCGTCCAGGGCCGCCGGCCAGTCGCTGAGCCGGAAACGGTGGGTGACCAGGAAGGCCAGGCTGAGCAGGCCCGCGTTGAGCAGCGTGACCACCTGGCGCCACGCGGCCGAGGTGTAGCCGAAGCTGGCCCGGATGGTCAGGTCGTTATTGACCAGGTCGTCGACGGGGACCGCGGCGGTGGCGCCGTGCGGCGGCAGGCCGAGCAGCAGCACGGTACCGCCACGGCACGCCGCGGCCAGCGCGGTGAGCACCGCGCCGGTCGCCCCGGCCGCCTCCACCACCAGGTCGTAGCCGCCCCCGGCCGCGCCCGGGTCGGTCTCGAACCGGGCCGCGCCCGCCACCCCGGCCAGCCCGGCCTGGGCCGGCCGCCGGCCGAGCAGCACGACCTCGGCCGGGGACCACAGCTGGAGCAGCCGCACCGCCAGCAGCGCCACCGTGCCGTCCCCGACCACCAGCGCCCGCGCGCCCGGCGCGGGCGCCACGCTGGCCAGCCCCCGGTACACCACCGAGGCCGGCTCGACCAGCGCACCGTCCTCGAAGCTCACCCCATCGGCCAGCCGGTGCACCAGTGCCTCGCTGACCGTCGCGTAGCCGGCCGCGGCCCCATCTCTGGTGAACCCCATCTCGTCGTAGGTAACGCACAGGTTCGTCTCGCCGGCCGCACATTTTGCACAACGCCAGCACGGCACAATGCCCTCGGCCACTACCCGGGTGCCCGGGGCCAGTGCGCCGGCTCCGCCGGCCAGCACGGTCCCGGCCCACTCGTGCCCGAGGATCAGCGGGTAGCGGACATAAGCGGGGTCGATCCGGCCCGCCACGATGTCCAGGTCGGTGCCGCACAGCCCGGCCACGGCCGGCTGGATGAGCACCTCCCCCGGCCCGGGCCCGGGCCGGTCCCGCCGGTCCAGCCCGAGCTGGCCGGGTGCGGCCACGACCAGGGCGTCGCGGCGGCCCGGCGGCCGCGGGCGCGGCGGCGGTCTGCGGTTCGGCCATGGGTCAGGCTCCTTCCGCGCGGTACGGCGCGCCGCCGAGCAGGTCGGACACCCGGTCGGCGTAGCTGCGCACCGCCCGGCCCAGTTCCTCGATCCGCCAGGCGGGCAGGTCACCCTTGATCCCGGTCACGCTGACCGCGCCGGCACAGCCGCCGTCGTGGCCGAAGAACGCCGCCCCCGCGCAGAACACGCCCTCGGCATCTTCCTCGTCGTCCACCGCGAAGCCGAGCCGCCGGGCCGCGGCCAGGTTGTCCAGCAGCGTCTCGATGTCGGTGATGGTGTGCGCGGTGCGCGGGGCCAGCCCGGTCTCCGCGCAGATCCGGCGCACCTCGGCGGCGGGCAGGGTGGACAGGATGGCCTTGCCGGCGGCCGAGGCGTACGGCACCTCACGCTGGCCCAGCGGGGTGTAGAAGCGGACGCTGCCCGGCCCGTCCACCCGGGCGATGAACACCGGGTAGCCGGCTTCCGGAACGGCGATCCGCGCGGTCATCTTGGTCGTCTCGGACAGCTCGTCGAGCAGTGGCCGGCACAGGTCGCCCAGCGGAAGCTGCCTGCTCACGATGTCGCCCAGCCGGATCAGCGCGGTGCCCAGCGTGTACCGGGGCCCGGGCCGGGTGTCACGCAGGAAGCCGAACGACTCCAGGGTCCGGGCCAGCGCCAGCGTGGTGCTCTTGGACGCGCCCAGCGCGCTGGCCAGCTCGCTGAGCGTCTGGCCCCCGGCCGGGCCGTCGGCCACGATGCCGACCAGGCGCAGCGCCCGGGCCACGCTGTGCACCGTGTACCGGCCCGCCTCTTCCGGCGCGATCCCCACCTGCTCACCTCTCACACCACCGCGATTTGCTCAACACTGTTCGGTACAGCAGAACGTACATTCTGTTATGGTAGCGAGTCCAAAACGGCCTTGACATGGGCAAATGCGGGTGATTCCATGTCGGCGTGATTCTACATCACAAAACATCGTTCGGGACAACCGAACATTTGCCCCGTAGCGTGGCCCGGGCCGCGGCCGCCAGGCGGCGCCTGGCGGGCTGGCTGGACGAGCACCCGGAGGTGGCCGGTGTGGTGCTCACCAGCCCGGCCGCCGTGGCCTGGGCCACCGGCACGGTGGCGCCCCCGGTGGACCGCACCGCCGGGGTGGACCTGGTCTGGGTGGTGGCCACCCGGTCGTCCGCGGCGCTGGTGACGACTGAGGTAGAGGCGGACCGGGTGGCCGAGGAGTACCAGCCGCGGCAGCACGGTTTCGCCGACCTGGCCGCGGTCCCCTGGTACGACCCGGACGGCTTCCCCCGGGCCGCGCAGGACATCGCCGGGGCGCCCGCCGCCGGGCTGGCCGCCGACGGGCATCCCGGCTTCGGCCACGACGCCACCGACGAGCTCTGCGCGCTGCGGCTCGCCCTGTCCCCCGCCGAGCAGCAGGACCTGCGCGCGCTCGGCGCGGACGCGGCGGACGCGCTGCAGCAGGCGCTGGCCAGCTGGCGGCCGGGCGAGCGGGACCTTGACGTGCAGGCCCGGGTGGCCGCGCTGCTCGAAGCCCGCGGCGCGGACAGCCCGGTGCTGATCGTCGGCGGGGACGACCGGGTGCGCCGGTTCCGGCACCCGATGGCGGCCGGGGTACCGGTGCGCCGGCTGGTGATGGCCGTGGTGGTGGCCCGGCGGGGCGGCCTGCACGCCGCCGCCACCCGGTTCGCCTCGGCGGGCCCGGTGGACCCGGAGTTCGCCGCGCTGCGCGCCCGGGTGCTGCGCATCGAGCGGGACACGCTGGCCGCGTCCGGGCCGCCGCACCGCTACGGGGCCGTGCTGACGGTGCTGGCCAGCAGCTATGCCCGGGAGGGTGCCCCCGGCGGCTGGGCCGGGCACTACCAGGGCGGCCCGATCGGCTACGCGCAGCGCGAGTTCGAGATCGCGCCGGTACAGCAGGACTCCCGCTGGTACGCCACCCCGGTGGAGTACGGGCACGCGGTGGCGTGGAACCCCAGCCTGCCCGGCGGGGCCAAGGCCGAGGACACCTACCTGGTCAGCGAGACCGGCCTGCACCGGGTGACCACGGCGGCGGACGGCCCGGGACCGGGCTGGCCGGCCGAGGACGAGGACGATTCTGTGATGCCGCCGCGCCCGGCGGTCCTGGAGGTGGCGTAGTCGCTCCCCCCCCCCGGCTGGGAGCCGAGTCCGGCATCCGTGGACGGGAAGACCGGCCGACTGACCGGCGCGCAGGTGCTGGCCCGGTATGGCATCGCGGCCGAGCCGGCGCCCGCGCGCAGCACGTCGCGGTTCCCGGACGGGGCGGACTTCCGCATCGAGATCCCCAGCGTCGAGGGCCCCGCCGTGCTGCGCGCCGTGGTCGAGCAGGCCGCGGCTGAGGGCATCACGGTCAACCGGGTGTCCCAGGGCAGCGGCGCGATGCTGCTGTCCGGCGCCGAGCTGGCCGAGATGTCCGCCATCGGCGCCGACGCCGGCCTGGAGGTATCGCTGTTCGTCGGGCCGCGCGAGGAGTGGGACATCGGCAGCCTGGCCCAGTCGCCCGAGGGGCCGTCCCGGGGCGGGCTGATCCGCGGTGCCCGGCAGCTCCGCTACGCGGTGGACGACGTGCTGCGCGGCGTCGAGCACGGCATCCGCGGCTTCCTGGTCGCGGACACCGGGCTGCTCGAAGTGCTGGCCGGGATGCAGCGGGACGGCGAGATCCCGGCCTCGGTGGTGTGGAAGGTGTCGGCCATGCTGGCGCCGGCCAACCCGGTGACCGCCCGGCAGCTGGAGCGGCTCGGCGGGCACACGGTCAACGTGCCGTCCGACCTGACCGCGGCCCAGCTGGCCGAGCTGCGCGCGGCCACCTCGCTGCCCATCGACCTGTACGTGGAGGCGCCCAATTCGATGGGCGGGGTGGTGCGTGGCCACGAGGCGGCTGACCTGGTCGCGGCGGCCGCGCCGATGTACGTGAAGTTCGGCCTGCGCAACTCCCGGCCGCTGTACCCCAGCGGGCTGCACCTGGTCGGTGAGGCGGCGGCCATCGCCCGGGAGAAGGTGCACCGGGCGCGGGTCGCGCTGGAGTGGATGGAGCTGGCGGACCTGGGGCTGATCCAGTCCGCGCCCGGGGCACCGGGCCTGGGCATCCCGGAGCGCGCCTGATGACCGCGCTCGCCCCCGGAGGCGCAAAACTACGCAGTGATGCGTGGTTCCGGGGCGACGACGAGGTCGCGCTGGCGCACCGCGTGGCGTTCGCCGCGGCCGGCCACCCGGTGACCGCCGACGGCGGCCGCCCGGTGATCGGCATCGCCAACTCGGCCAGCGAGCTGAACCCGTGCAACCTGCCGCTGCGCGACCTGGCGGGCCCGGTGGCGGACGGCATCCGGGAAGCCGGTGGCATACCGGTCGAGTTCGGCTCGATCTCGCTCGGCGAGGACCTGATGAAGCCGAGCGCGATGCTCTACCGGAACCTGCTGGCCATCGAGATCGAGGAGATCATCCGGAGCAACCCGCTGGACGGGATCGTGCTGCTGGCCGGCTGCGACAAGACCGTGCCCGGCGCGATCATGGGCGCGGCCAGCGCCGGCCTGCCGATGGTCGTGGTGACCAGCGGGGCACGGGAGCCGGCCACGTTCCGCGGCCGGCGCATCGGTTCCGGCAGCGACCTGTGGCGGCTGTGGGACGAGCGGCGGGCCTGGCTGGACGACGCGGGCTGGCGCGAGCTGGAACGCTGCCTGGGCTGCGCGACGGGCACCTGCAACACGATGGGCACCGCGTCCACCATGGCCATCATGGCCGAGACGCTCGGCCTCATGATCCCCGGCTCGGCCACCATCCCGGCCGGTGACCCGCGGGCCGTGGCGGCCGCCACCGAGGCGGGCCGGGCCGCAGTGGGTGGGGTGCTGGCCGGGCGGCGGCCGTCGGCCGTACTGACCGCGGCCGCGTTCGGCAACGCGATCCGGATGCTGCATGCCATCGGCGGCTCAACCAACGCGATCATCCATCTGGCCGCGATGGCCGGCCGGGTCGGTGTCCCGCTGCCGCTGGACGAGGTGAACCGGCTGGGCGCCGGGGTCCCGGTGCTGGCCGACGTCGAGCCGTCGGGCGCCGGGCTGCTGCCCGACCTGGACCGGGCGGGTGGCGTGCCGGCCCTGCTCCGCGAGCTGGGCGGGCTGGTTAACCCGGCTGCCGCCACGGTCACCGGGACCAGCATCGGCCAGATCGCCGCGGCCGCACCCGATGCATCCGGCGCGATCCGCATCCGGGCACTGGCGTTCGGCAAAAATGGCTCGTTCGCCGTGGTGCGCGGGTCGCTGGCGCCGGACGGTGCGGTGCTGAAGACCTCAGCCGCCTCGCCCAGCCTGCTCCGGCACCGCGGGCCGGCCCTGGTCTTCCACGGGTACGAGGAGATGCGCCGCCGGGTCGAGGACCCGGTGCTGCCGGTCACCCCGGACACGGTGCTGGTGCTGGCCGGCTGCGGGCCGGTCGGGGTGCCCGGGATGCCGGAGTGGGGGATGATCCCGATCCCGGCCAAGCTGGCCGCGGAGGGGGTCACCGACATGGTCCGGGTGACCGACGCCCGGATGAGCGGGACCAGCTTCGGCACGGTGTTCCTGCACGCCGCACCGGAGGCGGCGGTAGGCGGCCCGCTGGCGCTGGTCCGGGACGGCGACCTGGTCGAGGTGGACGTGGCGGCCGGGCGCCTGGACCTGGCCGTGCCCGAAGCCGAACTGGCCGGGCGGCGCGCGCAGTGGTCGCCGCCGCCGTCACCGCACCTGCGCGGCTGGCCCGCGCTCTACCGCGACCACGTGCTGCAGGCACCGGAGGGTTGCGACCTGGACTTCCTGCGGGCCCCAACGGAGGAGCACCGCCGGTTCGTCGAGCCAGTCGTCGGGAGGTCCTGAGCTGACCAGGACCTCTGCCGGGCGGCCGGCCACGCGGACCTAGATATCGAGGCACAAGTGAGAGGAGATAGCCGTGAGACGCTGGAAGGTGCTGGCGGCCGTGGCCGCGGTAGCGCTCGTAGCGACCGCGTGCGGCAGCAGTGGGGGGAGCAGTGGCTCGACATCTGGCCCGGTCACGCTCACCATCTGGGAAAACTACGGCACTGAGCAGAACGCGACCGCGCTGAAGAACCTGGCTAAAGCGTTCGAGCAGCAGAACAAGAACGTCACGGTCAACGTGGTGAGCCAGCCCGCGGACAACTACTTCGCCCTGCTGCAGGCGGCCGCCGTGTCCAAGACCGGCCCGGACCTGGCGGTCATGTGGACCGGGCTGTTCACCCTGCAGTACAAGGACTTCCTGACCAACCTGAAGGGCAAGATCCCGGCCGCCGACCTGGCCCGGATCGACCCGAACGCGCTCAAGTGGACCTCGGATCAATTCAACGCGGCCAACGGGCCGTACGTGATCCCGCTGGAAAACCAGTTCTACATCGGGTTCTACAACAAAGCCGACTTCGCCAAGGCGGGCGTGACCTCGGTGCCGACTGACTGGTCCCAGCTGTTCGCCGCGTGCACGAAGCTCAAGAAGGCCGGGTTCATGCCGTTCACCTACGGCAACGGCGGCCAGCCGCTGGGCGCCGAGTTCTACCCCTGGTACGACATGAGCTACATGATGATCGGCGCGCACCCGGTGACCGACTGGCAGCAGCTGTACAGCGGCCAGATCCCGTGGACCTCGGCAGCCAACGAGGCCCAGCTGACCGAGTGGTCCAAACTGAAGAGCGCCGGCTGCACCAACTCCGACGTGCTGACCAAGACCGACAACCTGGGCGACTTCGAGTCCGGCAAGGCCGCCATGATGGTGGACGGCACCTGGGACACGCAGAAGTTCACTCAGGCGCTGGGCTCCAAGGTGGGCGCGTTCGTGCCGCCGTTCTCGAACACGCCGATCAAGGGCGTGGTGGACTTCGCCGGTGATGGCCTGTCCATGACCAGCTACAGCCAACACCAGGCCGAGGCGCTGAAGTTCCTGGAGTTCATGACGACCACGCAGGCCGCGAAGATCATCAACGCGGCCGGGCTGATCCCGGCCATCAACGGGACCAGCACCAGTAACCCGGTCAACCAGGAGATGCTGAACTTCGTCAGCCAGGACCACATGACCGTCTACCCCATGCTGGACAACGTGGTGCAGCCCAACGTGGTCAACACCGGCAGCAAGGAACTGCCGTCGGTGCTGAACGGCAGCATCTCGCCCAAGTCGGCACTGGGCAGCCTGCAGACCACGTTCGGCCAGCTGCCGACCAGCCAGCGCGGGACCAGCTACCCGTGATGCCCTGGTGAGTATCTCGGAGACGAAAGCGCGGCTGACCCGGGGCGCTCCCCCGGGCCAGCCCGCCCGGCGGTCCCGCCCGCGGCTGGCCCGGCGCCGGCGCCGGGCGGGCATCCTGCTGTCGCTGCCCGCGGTGATCGTGGTAGTCGCCCTGCTCGGCATCCCGATCGGGCAGGCCGTCTACTACTCGATGACCAACTGGAATGGGCTGACCGCGCAGTGGATCGGGCCGAGCACCTATTCGGCCGCGCTGACCGACCCGATCTTCTGGCGGGTGATCCAGAACAACGCGCTGCTGCTGCTGGCCATCCCGTTCGCCATCGGCATCCCGCTGGCCATCGCCGCGCTGCTCAACGAGCACGTTCGCGGCTGGCGGTTCTTCCGCTCGGTGTACTTCCTGCCCACCGCGGTGTCCTGGGTGGTCATCGGCATGGTGGCGGTGCAGTTCTTTGCGCTGAACGGGCTGCTGAACAAGCTGCTGGCCGATGTCGGGCTCGGCTCGGTGCAGACCAACCTGCTGGCCGGCCAGCGCACCGCGCTGCTCGCGCTGGCCATCACGTTCATCTTCTCCATGATCGGCACCAACACGATAATCTTCCTGACCGGGATGGCCACGCTGGACCCGACGCTGCTGGAGGCGGCCCGGGTGGACGGGCTGAAGCGGCGGCAGATCTTCTTCCGGGTCACCCTGCCGCTGCTCAAGCGGTTCGTCCAGTTCTCCTTCGTGATCACGGTGATCTCGGCGTTCTCCGCGCTGTTCAGCCTGATCTTCGTGATGACCAACGGCGGGCCCGGGTTCGGCACCACCACGCTGGAGTTCTTCGTCTACCAGTCGGCGTTCTCGGAGGGCCAGTTCGGCACCGGCGCGCTGTACGGGATCATCCTGTTCGTGATCATGATTGTCGTTGGCCTGGTGCAGCTCCGGCTGATCCGGTCCGAGGACGGGGAGGGCTGGTAGATGGCGGCCTCCACGGCGACCGAGGCGGCCCCGGCCCCGGCCGGGACCGGCCGGAAGCGGGCGTTGCAGGCGCGGCGGCGCGGCCGCGTCGGGCTGATCCTCCTGATCATGACCCTGATCGCGGTGGTCATGCTGTACCCGTTCTGGTACCTGCTGAACAACGCGTTCCGCAACCAGACCCAGTTCAACGAGCAGCGCGGGCACTCGGCGGTGAGCTGGCACCAGCTGTTTTCCGAACTGCCGGTGGGCCGGGAACTGCTCAACTCCACGCTGATCTGCGTGCTGTCGATCCTGCTCATCCTGGCCGTGTCCACCACGGCCGGGTTCGCGTTCGCCAAGCTGCGCTACCGGGCCAGCGGGTGGGTGTTCCTGGGCGTGGTGGCCGCGCTGATGGTCCCGCTGCAGTCGATCATCATCCCGGAGTACGTGAACCTCGGGAAGCTCGGCCTGATCAACACGTACCTGGGCGCGATCCTGGTCTACGTCGCGCTGGGCACGCCGTTCGCCACGTTCCTGATGGCGACCTACTACCGGGGCATCTCCGACGACCTGATCGAGGCGGCGGTGATGGACGGGCTGGGTTACGAGCGGACGTTCCTGCGCATCGCGCTGCCGCTGTCCTGGCCGGCCATCGCCACCGTGGCCGTGCTCCAGTTCATCCAGATCTGGGACGACCTGCTGGTCGGGCTGCTGTTCCTGCAGAACCCGCAGCAGCGCACGATCACGGTCGGGCTGGCCGCGCTGTCGGCGGGGCGGACCACCAGCGTCCCGGTGCTGATGGCAGGCTCGTTCATCAGCGCCGTTCCCGCCATCGTGGTGTTCCTGATCTTCCAGCGGTACCTGGTGCGCGGGCTGACCCTGGGGATGGGCAAGTGAACTCGTCAGCGGATGTGGTCTGGGAAGTGGCGGTAGCGGCCCGGGTTGAGCTGGGTGAGCGGCCATTCTGGGACCCGGCGGTGGACGCCCTGATGTGGGTGGACATCCTGGCCGGGCACCTGCACCGGTACTGGCCGGGGGTGGGTGACTCGGTGTTCCACACCGCCGGGGTGGCGGTGGGCGCGGCGGCGCCGCGGGCTGGTGGGGGGTACGTGCTGGCCGCGGCGGACGGGTTCCGGCTGGTGGACGAGGCCGGGCAGGCTTCCGGGGGGCCGTGGCGGCCGCCCGGGATGCTGGCCGACGTCCGGTTCAACGATGGCGTGTGCGACCCGGTGGGCCGGTTCTGGGCAGGCACGGTGGCCGGGGACCGGCGGGCCGGTGCGGGTGCGCTGTACCGGCTCGACCCGTCCGGCGAGATCTCCGTGGTGCTGGACGGCGTGACCGAGTCCAACGGGCTGGGCTGGAGCCCGGACGGCGGCACGTTCTACTACATCGACTCGGGCGAGCCCCGGCCGCGGATCCGGTCCTTCCCGTGCGACATGGCCGCGGGCACGCTGGGTGCGCCGCGGGATCTGGTCCAGCCTGGGGTGGAGCGGGGCATCCCGGACGGGCTGGTGGTGGACGCGGACGGCTGCCTGTGGGTGGCGTTCTGGGGCGGCGGCGCGGTCCGCCGGTTCTCGGCGTCCGGTGAGGTGCTGGCCGAGCTGCCGGTGCCGGTGTCCCAGCCGTCCTGCCCGGCGTTCGGCGGGCCGGGGCTCGAGGACCTGTACGTGACCACGGCCTGGGAGAACATGACCGAGGCGCAGCGGGATGCGGAACCGATGGCCGGGCATGTGCTGCACACCCGGGTGGACGGCGTGGCAGGCCAGCCGGTGGGCCGGTTCGGCGCGTAGTTCGGATAGGGAGAAGCAGTGTCGGAGATCGTGCTCGACGGCATCACCAAGCGGTATCAGGACGGGACCACCGCGGTCCGGTCGCTGGACCTGTCCATCGCCGACGGGGAGCTGATGGTGCTGGTCGGCCCGTCCGGGTGCGGGAAGACCACCGCGCTGCGCATGGTGGCCGGCCTGGAGGAGATCACCGACGGCACCATCCTGATCGACGGCCAGCCGGTCAACGACATGGAGCCACGGGACCGGGACATCGCGATGGTGTTCCAGAGTTACGCGCTCTACCCGCACCTGACCGTGCGGGACAACATGGCGTTCAGCCTGAAGTACCGGAAGACACCCAAGCCGGAGATCCGCCGCCGGGTGGACGAGGCCGCCCGCATCCTGGAGCTGTCCGAGCTGCTCGGCCGCAAGCCGCGGCAGCTGTCCGGCGGGCAGCGGCAGCGGGTCGCGATGGGCCGGGCCATCGTCCGCCAGCCGCGCGCGTTCCTGATGGATGAGCCGCTGTCCAACCTGGACGCCAAGCTCCGGGTGCAGATGCGCGCGGAGATCGCCAAGCTGCAGCGCTCGCTCGGGGTGACCACGATCTACGTCACCCATGACCAGACCGAGGCGATGACGCTGGGCAGCCGGGTGGCCGTGCTGCGGCACGGTGTGCTGCAGCAGGTGGCCGCGCCACAGGAGCTGTACTCGCGGCCGGCCAACCTGTTCGTGGCCGGGTTCATCGGCTCCCCGGCCATGAACCTGATCGAGGCCAGCCTGGCGCCCGGCGACGGCGGCCCGGAGGTGGTGTTCGGCCCGCACCGGCTGCAGGTGCCCGCGGCCGTGCTGCACGAGCATCCCGCGCTCGACCGCTACCTGGGCCGCACGGTGGTGCTCGGCATCCGGCCGGAGCACCTGGAGGACGCCGCGCTGGTGCCGGGCGCGGCACCCGAGTCGGTGCTCGACGTGACCGTTGAACTGCGCGAGGAACTGGGCGCCGAGGTCAATGCGCACTGCACGGTGGGCGCGCCGCCGGTGCAGGTGGCCGGGGTCACCATCGGCGACACCGAGCCGGACGCGGCCGAGATCGAAGAGGTGCCGCAGATCCCGGCGCTGGTCGCCCGGCTGGACCCGCGGACCACGATCCGCGAGGGGCAGCCCACCCGGCTGTACGTGGACCTGTCGTCACTGCATTTCTTCGACCCCGAGACCGGGGACAGCCTCCGCGGATAGCGGCTGCTGCTGGAGGACCTCCTGCTGGTTGACCCACTGGGCGATCCGGTCCAGCAGCGGGCCGCCGGCGCCCGACTCGGCGTGGCCGAACCCCGGCTCGATCCACAGTTCCTTGGGCTCACGGGCCGCGTCGAACAGCCGCTGGCCGTGGTGGACCGGGAAGTACAGGTCCTTGTCGCCGTGCACGATCAGCAGCGGGATCGGCGAGATCAGCGCGGCCGCCTCGTCCGGCGGCATCGGCACCGGGTCCCAGCCGACCGGGCTGATCCGGGTCTTCAGCCAGGTCCTGGTGATCGCCCGGCCCAGCCGGCGCTCGACCGCCCAGTGCACCCGGCGCATCGGCACCGTGCCGCGGTAGTACCAGTGCCCGGGCCCGCTCACCGAGACGGCCGCGTCCAGGCCGCCGATCAGCCCGGCGTAGCGCAGCACCACTGAAGCCCCCATGGAGAACCCGACCGCCGCGATGCGCTGGTAGCCCAGCTCACGCGCGTACCGGACGGCCACGTCCAGGTCCTTGATCTCCCGGTCGCCAACCGTGGACAGGCCGCCGGACCGGCCGTGCCCGCGGAAGTCGAGGCTCACCACCCCGCCCGCCTCGCGCAACCGGCTGGCTACCCTCCAGACCGCGCCGTGTTGCCAGGACAAGGTAAACCCGTGCGCCAGGACGAACGCGGTGCGCTGGTCGCCCGGCAGGTGCACGGTGTCGATGGGGACTCCGTCGTCGGTCACCAGGGTCAGTGCCTTCACCACGGGTCCGCTCATGCTTCCATTCTGCGTGACGCCTGGTGCTGGGTGGCTGTCCTGTATGTGAGAGCCTCATCACTGGAGGTGGACCGTGAAGGTTGGCTTGCAGATCCCTGACTTCACCACGCCGGACGGCCCGGGCCGACTCGGCCCGAACCTGGCCACGGTGGCCCGCACCGCGGACGACGCCGGTTTCGAGTACCTGGCGGTAATGGACCACTTCTTCCAGATCGGGGTGATCGGGCCGCCCGAGCGGGAGATGCTCGAGGCTTACACCACGCTCGGCTACCTGGCCGGGCATACCTCGCGGGCCCGGCTGCTCACGCTGGTCACCGGGGTGACCTACCGGCATCCGGGCGTCCTGGCCAAGATCGTCACGACGCTGGACGTGCTGTCCGGCGGCCGGGGCGGGCTGGGCATCGGCGCGGCCTGGAACGACGAGGAGTCGCGCGGGCTGGGCATCCCGTTCCCGCCGGTCGCCGAGCGGTTCGAGCGGCTGGAAGAGACGCTGCAGATCTGCCTGCAGATGTGGCGCGGCGACGAGAGCCCGTACCACGGCCAGCACTATCAGCTGGAACGGCCGATCAACTCGCCGCAGGCGCTGACCCAGCCGCACCCGCCGATCCTGATCGGTGGCGGCGGCGAGCGCAAGACGCTCCGGCTGGTCGCCCAGTACGCCCAGGCCTGCAACCTGTTCCCCGGCCCGGACCTGGCCCGCAAACTCGACGTGCTGCGCGAGCACTGTGCGGCGGTCGGCCGGGACTACGACGAGATTGAGAAGACCTGCTACTTCGCCTACGACGTCGGGCCCAAGGGCGAGAACGCGCAGCAAGTGGTGGACCAGCTTGGCGGGCTGGCCGAGATGGGCTTCCAGGCGGCCATCGGGTTCGTGGTCGGAGTCTGGGACGTCACCCCGCTGGAGATCATCGGCAGCGAGGTGATCCCCGCCGTCGCCCCCCTCTGAGGTCAGGGCTGCTCTAGCGTCAGCCGGACTCCCATCACGTGCAGCAGATGCTTGATGTCCTGGGCGTCGGAGGTAATGACCGTCGCGGCGACTTCCGCTGCCTTGATGGCCACAAAGCCGTCCACCACATCGGAAGTACCTGACTGGGCCAGCAGCTGGCCTACCAGCCCAGCATGGGCCGCCTCGAACGGGACGATGTCGCACGCCCGGAGAGCGGCCATTAACCGCGCTTGGCGCTGTGGGTGGCGGACCACTTGCGCCGCCACCGGCACGGGAACGATGACGTGCAGCCGCGCGGTGATCCTTTTCAGGTGACGCCGCAGCGACAGGTCGTTGCCGCTGTCGATGGCGACGAGCGCGCCGCGGTCGTAGACCACGTGCTCCATCAGATGACCCAATCCGCAGGCGGGAACTTCTGGCCGTGCGCCTTGTTCCAGGCCCGGGCCTCCGCCGCACGGCGGCGCTCCTCAGCCACGTCCACCTCAGCCTGGGCTATCACTTCTGGCGTCGGGTAGCCGTGCTCCTGGTAGTACGCCTCGATGACGCGGATGCCGTCGAGCCGCCTGAGGTCCCAGGCCAGTTGCTCGCGCAGGGCACGCTCGACGATGCTGGAGATCGTGGTGTGCTCCAGCTTGGCAGCCCGGCGAACGTCCTCGGCCAGGGACTCGCTGACGGTGACGTTCAGCACTGCCTTCTTCTCAGCCATGTTATAACCATAACATGATTGGCAGTCGGCTTCGGCTGGCGCGGCTGCGGTGGTACAACGGCAGAGCCGCAATGGATCCGTGCCGACAACAGGAGCCGCCATGTCCGTGCTGAGTGACCTGACCGAGGCGATCCGGAACGGCAGCATCGATGTGATCGACCTGACCGCGCCGCTGTCCGACACCACCCCGGTGATCAAGCTGCCGCCGCCGTTCGGCAATACGGCCACGTTCGCGCTGCACGAGATCAGCCGGTACGACGACCGCGGCCCGGCCTGGTACTGGAACGACATCACGACCGGCGAGCACACCGGCACCCATTTCGACGCGCCGGTGCACTGGGTGACCGGCAAGGACAGCGCGGACGTGGCCCAGGTCCCGGTACGCCGCCTGATCGCCCCCGCGGTCGTGATCGACTTCACCGCGCAGGCCGCGGCCAACCCGGACTTCCTGCTGGAGATCGAGCATGTGCAGCAGTGGGAGGCGGCGAACGGGCCGCTGCCCGAGGGTGGCTGGCTGCTCTACCGGACCGGCTGGGATGCTCGCTCGGCGAGCCAGGAAGCATTCCTCAACGCGAACGAGACCGGCCCGCACACGCCCGGGATCTCGGGTGCCTGCGCCCAGTGGCTGGCCGGCCGGGCCGAGCTGATCGGCCTGGGCGTGGAGACCGTCGGCACCGATGCGGGCACGGCGCACTCGTTCGACCCGCCGTTCCCGTGCCACGCCTCGCTGCTCGGCGCGGGCAAGTACGGGCTCACCCAGCTGCAGAACCTGGCCCTGCTGCCACCGCGGGGCGCGGTGGTGATCACCGGCCCGCTGCCGATCACCGGCGGCTCGGGCAGCCCGTGCCGGGCCATCGCGCTGGTCGAGCGGGCCTGATGCGGGTCGCCTGATGCGGGTTACTGACGCGGTCGCGGCCACGCTGGCCGGGCTGGGTGCGGACACCCTGTTCGGCGTGGTCGGCAGCGGCAACTTTCAGGTGACCAACGCCCTGATCAGCCAGGGCACCCGGTACATCGCGGCCCGGCACGAGGGCGGCGCGGTATGCATGGCCGACGGCTGGGCGCGGACCGCGGGCCGGACCGGGCTGCTCACCGTGCACCAGGGGCCCGGGCTGACCAACGCGATGACCGGGATCACCGAGGCGGCCAAGAGCCGGACGCCGCTGCTGGTGCTGGCGGCCGACGTGGCCGGCCCGGCGGTCAACTCGAACTTCCGGATCGACGTGGCCGGTCTGGCCGCCGCGGTCGGCGCGGTGCCGGAACGGCTGTACTCGGCTGCCTCGGCGGCCGCCGACACCGCGCGGGCCTACCAGACGGCCACGCTGCAGCGCCGCACCGTGGTGCTGGCCATGCCGCTGGACGTGCAGGCGGGCGAGTGCGACCGGCAGCCGCCGCCGGCCAGCCCGGTGCTCGGCCCGGTGGCGCCGTCCGAGGGTGCGGCCGATGCGCTGGCCGGACGGCTGGCCATGGCCCGGCGGCCGGTCTTCGTGGCCGGCCGCGGCGCCCGCATCGCCCAGGCCCGCGGCGACCTAGAGCGGCTGGCCGACGCGTGCGGCGCGCTGCTGGCCACCTCGGCGGCGGCCAAGGGCCTGTTCCGGGGCAATCCCTGGGACCTGGATGTGAGTGGCGGGTTCGCCTCCCCGCTGGTCGCCGAACTGATCACCGCGGCGGACCTGATCGTGGGCTGGGGCTGCTCGCTGAACATGTGGACGATGCGGCACGGCAATCTGATCGGCCCGGATACCACCGTCGTCCAGGTGGACGACGATCCAGCCGCTATCGGCGCGAACCGCCCGGTGCACCTGGGCGTTCTGGGCGACGTGGCCGAGACGGCGCGGGCCGCGCTGACCGCGCTCGGCGACCGGTTCGGCAGCGGGCTGGGCTACCGGACCGACGAGGTGCGGGACCGGATCGACCGGGAGATCGCCTGGAGTTCGGTGCCGTATGACGACGAGACCGGCGGCGGCCGGATCGACCCGCGCACGCTGAGCATCGCGCTGGACGGCATGCTGCCGGCCGAGCGGACCGTGTCCGTCGACTCCGGCAACTTCATGGGCTACCCGAGCATGTACCTGTCCGTGCCGGACGAGGCCGGATTCTGCTTCACCCAGGCCTACCAGTCGGTCGGGCTCGGCCTGGCCTCGGCCGTCGGCGCCGCCATCGCCCGGCCGGACCGGCTGCCGGTCGCGGCCCTGGGCGACGGCGGGGCACTGATGGGGGTCAGCGAACTGGAGACGGTGGTCCGGCTCAAGCTGCCCATGCTGATCGTGGTGTATGACGACGAGGCCTACGGCGCCGAGGTGCACCACTTCGGCCCGGACGGGCACCCGCTGGACATCGTGCGCTTCCCGGCCGCCGACATCGCGGCGATCGGCCAGGGCTTCGGCTGCGACGGGGTGACCGTGCGCGACCCGGCCGACCTGGGCCCGGTGAAGGCGTGGCTGGACGGGCCCCGGGACCGGCCGTTGCTGGTGGACGCCAAGGTCACTGCCGACCGCGGCTCGTGGTGGCTGGAAGAGGCGTTCCGCGGCCACTAGCGGTGCTGGTCCGGTCTGGATCAGCCGAGTGACTTGCGGCGGTACAGGTGCACGGCCAGCGGGGCGAACACCAGCAGCAGCGCGGCCGACCAGAGCAGCACGGCCTGTTCCGGGTGCTGCATCGGCCACACGTGCACGGCGGCCGCCGGGTTCGGGTTCCCGAACAGGTGCCGGCTGGCCGCGGCCAGCGCGCTGAACGGGTTCCAGTTGGCCAGCGCCTGCAGCCAGCCGGGCATGCCCTGGGTGGGCACGAACGCGTTGGAGATGAACATGAGCGGCAGGAACAGGATGAAGCCGAGTTGCTGCGCCGACTCCGGGCTGCGCAGCAGCATGCCCAGGCACGCGCCAGCCCAGGTGAACGCGTAGCCGAACAGCAGGGCCAGGCCGAACGCGGCCAGCACGTCGGCCGGGCCGGTGTGCACCCGCCAGCCGATGGCCAGCCCCACCCCGGCCACCACCAGCGCGCCGATCCCCTGGGTCAGCAGGTCGGCCAGGGTACGGCCGGCCAGCACCGCGGCCCGGGACATCGGCAGCGCGCGGAACCGGTCGATGAGCCCGGTGCTCATATCGGTGACCAGGGCGACGGCAGTGCCGGGCGCGGTGCCCGCGACGCCCATGCCGAGCATCCCGCCGATCAGGTACTCGTGGTAGCTCCCGCCGCCCGGCAGCACGATGGCACTGCCGAACACGTAGGCGAACAGCAGCACGAAGATCACCGGCTGGACGGTGACATCCATCAGCGTCTCTGGTTCCCGGGCGATCCGGGCCAGGCTGCGCTTGGTCAGCACGAGCACGTCGGTGATGGCCCAGCGCAACTTGCGCCGCCGCGCGTCCGGGTGGTGGCCGGCCGGCAGAGCCATAACGGGCGCGGTCATGCCGCTGCACCTCCAGTCAGGGTGAGGAACACGTCGTCAAGAGTGGGCCGCTGCACGGTCACGCTGGTCACCTCGACCCCGGCGGCGTCCAGCGCGCGGACCACCTCGGTGGTGATGCCGTCCCGCCTGGTCACCTGCGCGGTGAGCTGGGGCGCCGCGTCCTCCGCCTGGACCGGCCCGGCCGCGTACTCCTTCAGCACGGCCTGCGCGGCGGCGCGGTCGGCGGACGCGGGCAGCACCAGCACCAGGCGGTCGTCGCCGGCCCGCACCTTGAGCTCGTCGGGCGTGCCCGCCGCGATCACCCGTCCCGCGTCGACCACCACGATCTGGTCCGCGAGGAGGCATGGTGGACACCGACGACGAGGATCTCTGGGCACCGTTCCTCGCGTCCCGCACCCCCGACCGGCAGGCGGCCCGGCTGCGCACCCATGCCCGTGCGGATCAGCGGCGTGGCCAGCGGCATGTGCCCCGGCGGGCGCCCGCACTATCCCGGGACGAGATCGTCCGGGCGGCCATCGAGGTGGCCGACGCGGAGGGCGCGGACGCCGTTACCATGCGCCGGATCGCCCGCGAGCTGAATGCCGGGACAATGTCGCTGTACTGGCACATCGCATCTAAAGAAGAACTCCTCGATCTGATGATCGACGAGATCCAGGGCGGGCAGCGACTGCCCGAGCTATCCGGGGACTGGCGCCAGGACATGTACACCCTGGCCATCAACACCCGGCTGAGCCTGCACCAGCATCCCTGGATGATGGACTTCATCGGCGGCCGGCCGCCGACCGGCCCCAAATCGCTGCGCAACCTGGAGCGCGTGCTGGCGTCCTTCGACGGGCTGGGCCTGAACAGCGCCGCCGCGGTCGATATCACGACCACCGTCGGCACCTACGTGCTGGGGGCGGTGCTTCGCGAGGTCCAGGAGCGCAACAACGAATCGTTCCGCGACCAGCAGTTCGCCGGGCTTACCGAGGACGAGATACAGCGGGTCCTGGCTGAGTTCACCGAACGGGTCCGGGTGTCCGGCCGGTACCCGCGGCTGCTGGCCATGCTGGACGACCGGCACGATCCCGACGCGGCGGAAACCCGCGACGCGCGGTTCGAGTTCGGCCTGGAGTGCCTGCTCGACGGCATCGCCGCCCACCTGCCCGCCCAGCCTGCCACCCGGCCCGCCCGCTCCCGGGCCGCGCGGCAGCCCACCCCGCCGCCCGCCCTCTCCCCGGCCGCGCAGACGCCCGTACCACCCCCGGCGGGCCCCTCCCCCAGCCCGCACACCCCGTGGCCGGCATCATGATCAACTGATTGCTGTTGTTATAGCTACAGCAATCAGTTGATCACGGCTAAAAGGATGCGGGCCGGGCGCCGGGACGAGGGCGCTGTGCGGGCCGGGGGAAATGCATGCCGGGCGGCTTCCCGGGGTGGGTCCGGGAAGCCGCCCGGCTAGTGCGGCCAGCCAATAACGGGGTTAGCCGTCCTTTTCTGGCACCTTTTCCGGTATGGACGAATTGCTGGTGGCGCGCTCGGCGGCCTGCGCCGCACTAACCCCGGCCAGGGCGAGCTCATCCGACGGGTACACCTCTTCGCCGTGGAACGCCACGTCGCCGATCTCCAGATCCTCTTCGGGCGCCCGCAGCTTCATGAACAAGCCAATGCCCTTAAGCAGCAGGAACGTCACCAGCCCGTCCCAGATGATCACGGTGACCGCCGCGCCCAGCTGGACCAGCAACTGGTGCGCGTGCCCGTAGAACAGGCCGGTGCCGGAGAAGCCCGGGTTCTTGCCCAGGCCCAGGTACACGATCATCTTGGGGTCAGCCAGCAGGCCGACCAGCAGGCCACCACACAACCCGGCGATGCCGTGCGTGTAGACCACGCCGAGCGCGTCATCGACCTTGTTGAACGGTGGCACCTTGCTCAGGTAGTTCCAGGCGAACCAGACGATGAACGAGCAGGCGAAGCCAATGACGATGGCACCGAAACCGTTCACGTACCCCGCCGCCGGGGTAATGCCGACCAGGCCGCAGATCATGCCGTTGAGGCCGCCCAGGAACGTCGCCTTCTTGCCCGGCCCGCCGATCATGTCCATGATGATCCAGGTCATCATCGCGACCGCGGTGGCCAGGTTGGTGTTGACCACGGCCGCCGCCGCGTCCGCACCCGCGAAGTACGGGTCGCCGCCGTTGAAGCCGTTCCAGCCGAGCCACAGGATGCCCGCGCCGACCGCGACGAAGAGCAGGTTGTTCGGTACCGCGTGTTCCCGGTCGCGCTTGAGCCGTGGCCCGATCACCCAGGCCGCCACGAAGCCGGAGACACCGGCCGCCAGGTGGATGACGTAGCCGCCGGAGAAGTCCAGCGCGCCCTTGCCCGCCCAGTAGCCGCCGCCCCAGAGCAGGAACGCGTTGACCGCGTAGGCGAACGTGATCCACAGCGGCACGAAGATCAGCCAGACCTTGAAGTTGATCCGGCCGAGCACGCTGCCGATGAACAGGATCGGGGTGATCGCCGCGAACACGAACTGGAAGTACACCAGCGACGATTCGGGGAACCGGAAGCTTGGCATGCCGCCGGACAGCAGCGGGATGTTGGCCTGGCCTTCCAGGG
Source organism: uncultured Actinomycetes bacterium (assembly GCA_963758575.1). Taxonomy (GTDB): domain Bacteria; phylum Actinomycetota; class Actinomycetes; order Streptosporangiales; family Streptosporangiaceae; genus RYN-230. Next base: position 128,762 of record CAVWWE010000012.1, on the reverse strand, counting down.
CCCCGGTGCCGAGTACCGCTCCCGGCCGGCCGAGCAGGTGCAGGCTGCCGCCGATCCACGGGGTGCCGAAACCCATCTTGAAGGCCCAGAGCACCCAGGTGATGAGCACCAGGCAGAACGTGGCGAACACCATGAGCACGGTATTGACGGCCCATTTCTTCTGCACCAGGCCGCCGTACAAGACGGCTAGCGCAGGGATGCTCATGAGGCCGACGAACGTCGCGGCTGTCAATTGCCAGGCGTTATCGCCTGACGACAGCCAATGTGCATAGGGAATCACTACTCTCCGCCTCCAGCGAGTTACCCTGGAAGGGCTTGCCGGGGGGTTTCCGGTCGTGGCCCCAGGCAGACCCTGCTGGGCTGCTGGCACCCCTCCCGCGCTATCACAGCGGCGTGATCCGGGGTTTCCCCCGGGCTAGCTCAATCCGGCCGGCCACTTCGGTGTCCGTCGAGAACGCTTCATGTTTCCCATGTGCGGGTTTCGGTCACGTTTCCCAACTGTTACGCCGCAGACAACGGACCTGCGTTCGGCGGACATCGTGTTTCGGCTCTGTTTCACAGCGGCCCGGCCAGGCCAGGCCAGACGGGCCCAGGCCAGGTCATCCCGGGCCCGGCGGCCGGCCGGATCACCGGCCCGGCTGGGCCCAGGCCGCCCGGCTTGCCCGGGACTCCGGGCTGTTACCCGTTCCGTCACGTTCCCGTAACAGTGACAGAGGGGGGTTGAGTCGCACGCGGTCCCGGAATACTCTGCCCGTATCCGCTTGGTAAGCGCTTACCTAGACCAAGCTGAGCCCGCGGCTGTGACCCAGCCGCTTTCTAAAAGGCTCCTGGGTAAGCGCTTACCAGAGGCGGGTGGCGGCTGCTGCTGGGGTCAGCGAGTAGGCCCAGGTAGCGGCCCAGGAAGCGCGAGGGAGCGTTCCGGTGGACAGTCGCGACGGGGCCAGCACAGCCCCCCTGGACGGGCTGGACGGCCTGGCCGACAGCCCTGCGGCGACCCTGCCCGCCGCCGGCAGCCCGGCCAACCCGGCCAGCCCGGCCGCGGCACCGCTCACCGGGCGGCGCATCGGCCCGGTGCCGCCGGCGACCATCTACGACGTAGCCAACGCGGCGGGCGTGTCGATCGCCTCGGTGTCCCGGGTGCTGAACGGCCGCGGCAACCCACTGCCGGAGACCAAGGAACGCGTGCTGCAGGCCGTCGCCGAACTCGGCTTCATCCCGGACGGCGCGGCCCGCGCGCTGAGCGCCCGGCTGAAGGAAGTCGTCGGGGTGGTGATCCGGCGGCCCACCGGAGCCCGGGCCGCGGACAGCACCGCCGAGGCCGGGGTCTTCCAGGACGAGGCGGAGAGCCTGCAGTTCCCCGACCTGATCAACCGGGGCATCGAGGTCGCGGCCCAGCACCGGGACTACAACCTGCTGGTCAGCTCCGTCGACGTGGACGACCACGACCACACCAGGCGGATCCACGCACTGGCCCGCAAGAGCGACGGGCTGATCCTGCACGACCAGGTGATCGACGCGGCTCAGCTGGAACGGCTGTCCCGGCAGGTGCCGATCGTGACGCTGGCCGGCGTGGCCACCCCGACCACCTCGAACGTGGGCGGCGACAACCGTAACGGCATGCGGGACCTGGCTTTCCACCTGGTCCGCGAGCACGGCTACCAGACCATCGCCTACCTCGGCGGCCACCCGGACAGCCCGGACAACCTGGCCCGGCACGCCGCGCTGCGCGCCGCCGTAACCGAAGTGGGCGGCACTCTGGTGGACGGCCCGCGGTGGCAGGGCGACTACTGCGCCGCGGGCGGCGCCCGCGTCATCGGCCGCCTGCTGACCGGGAAAGGCGAACTCCCCCGGGTCATCGCGTGCGCCAACGACCAGACCGCACTGGGCGTGGTGTACGCGCTCATGCAGCACGGCCTCGACGTGCCCGGTGACGTCGCGGTCACCGGTTTCGACGACATCCCGATGGCGCGCCACCTGCGCCCCCAGCTGACCACCGTCCGCCAGCCCATCCAGGAGATCGGCGCAACCGCTTTCGAGGTGCTCTATTCCATGATCAGCGACGCTGAGCCCGCCCAGCGCGACGTGGTGCTGCCGACCAAGCTCATCCCCCGGGAGAGCTGCGGCTGCCCCCCGGACCCGGCCACGCCGGCCTGGCGCCTGGGCTGAGGGGGCGGCCATGCGCGTCATCGTCCGGCGGCTGCTGTTCTACATCGTCACCGCCATCGCCGCGGTCACCGTGGACTTCTTCATCCCGCGGCTGATGCCCGGGAACCCGGTCGAGGCGGTGCTGGCCCACCTGCAGGGCAACGTCACCCCGGCCACCATCCGCGCCCTAGAGCTGCAGTACGGGCTGAACAGCCCGCAGGGCCTGTGGGGCCAGTACATAACGTTCTGGGTGCACCTGCTGCAGGGCAACCTGGGCATCTCCACCAGCTACTACCCGTCCACCGTGACCAGCGTGATCCGCGGCGCGCTGCCCTGGACGGTCGCTCTGGTCGGCGTGTCCACGGTGATCAGCTTCCTGCTCGGCACGCTGCTCGGCATCCTGGTCGCCTGGCGCCGCGGCACCTGGCTGGACAACCTGCTGCCGGCCACCACGTTCTTCCAGGCCGCGCCGTACTTCTTCGTCGCGTTCCTGGCCCTGGACCTGTTCGCGGTGCGGCTGGGCTGGTTCCCCACCGGCCGGGCCTACAACCAGCTGGACTTCCCGGCCTGGAACGCCGGCTACATCGGCGACGTGCTCGACCACGCCATCCTGCCCGCGTTCACCATCGTGCTGTGCAGCGCGGCGGGCTGGATCGTCGGCATGCGCAACGTAATGGTGACCACCATGGACGAGGACTACGTGCTGGTCGCCCAGGCCAAGGGCCTGGCTAAACGCCGGGTCGTCTGGTACGCGGCGCGGAACGCCATCCTGCCCAGCGTGTCCGGCTTCTCGCTGGCCATCGGCTTCGTGGTGTCCGGCGCGCTGCTCACCGAGATCGTGTTCAGCTACCCCGGCCTGGGCTGGATCCTGCTCCAGGCGGTCGGCGCCCGGGACTACCCGCTGCTCCAGGGCATCTTCCTGATCATTACGTTCGCGGTGCTGATCGCCAACCTGGCCGCCGATTCGGTGTACGTGTTCCTCGACCCCCGCACCCGTCAGGAGGCCTGAGCGATGTCCATCGGCACCGGCACAGACCTGGGCGGAACCGGCCTCGGCGGACTCGGCGTCGGCGGCGCCGGGGCGGGCGGCGTCGATCCGGCCAGCGAGCCGGTCGGCGGCTCCCTCGGCACGTCGGAACTCACCGAGCAACGGGGGCGCCGATTCCAGCTGCCCCGATCCCCCAAGATCATCGCTGGCCTGCTCATGCTGGCCGCGTTCCTGATCCTGGCCATCGTCGGGCCGATCGTCGCCCCGTACAACCCGTCGGCCAGCGTGTCCACGACCAACGGCACGCCGCAGCCGCCGTCCGCCGCGCACTGGCTCGGCACCACCCAGACGCAGCAGGACGTGTTCTCCCAGTTGCTGACGGGCGGCCGGAGCACCATCCTGGTCGCGGTGCTGGCCGGGGTGGTGGCCACCGTGCTGTCCGTGGTCATCGGGATCTGCGCCGGCTACCTGCACGGCCGGCTGGCCGACGACCTGCTGTCCATGCTGGCCAACATCTTCCTGGTGCTGCCCGCGCTGCCGCTGCTCATCGTGATCTTCGGCTTCCTGCCCGCCAGCAGCAGCACCAACGACCTGCTGATCGGGCTGATCATCGCGCTCACCGGCTGGGCCTGGGGCGCCCGGGTGCTGCGCGCCCAGACGCTGTCGCTGCGCACCCGGGACTACGTCGATTCGGCGCGCATCATCGGCGAGCGCGGCTGGCGGGTGATCAGCCACGAGATCCTGCCCAACCTGGTGCCGGTGGTCGCGTCCTCGTTCCTGTTCACCGTGCTGTACGGGGTCGGCACGTACACTGCCATCGCGTTCCTCGGCCTGGTCAACCCCGAGCACTGGAGCTGGGGCTCGATGCTGTTCGAGGCGCAGAACTCGGACGCCGAGGTGAGCGGCTACTGGTGGTGGTACATCCCGCCCGGCCTGATGGTCGCGCTGCTCGGCACCGCGCTGGCCCTGCTCAACTTCGGCATCGATGAGTTCATCAACCCGCGGCTGCGGGCCGCCGGGCTGACCAGGCGCCAGGCCAAGAAGACAAAGGGCTCCGGGCTGCCCAAGCGGTTCGAGCTGGGCCTCACCCCGGTGGTCCGGCCCACCGCCGGCCGCCCAGCAGCCGGCCCAGCCGGGGCCGAGCAGAGCCAGGAGGCAGGGATATGAGCAGCGATCCGCTGCTGGACATCCGCGGGCTGCAGGTGGACTACGGGGCCGGCTCGGGCGCGGTGCACGCGGTGGCCGGCGCCGACCTGGAGTTGCGCCGCGGCGAGGTGCTCGGGCTGGCCGGCGAGAGCGGCAGCGGCAAGTCCACGCTGGCCTACGCGGCGATCCGGCTGCTCCGCGCGCCCGGCCTAATCACCGGCGGCGAGGTGCTGTACTACCCCGAGCCCGGCCACGGCGTGGACCTGCTGTCCCTGGGCGAACCGCAACTGCGCGAGCTCCGCTGGTCACACATTGCCGTCGTACTGCAATCCGCGATGAACGCCCTCAACCCGGTACTGTCCATCGGCGTCCAGCTCACCGACGTGCTGCAGGCCCACGTGCCGGGTCAGTCGGCGGCGGCCCGCCGGGAGCGCGCGGCTGACCTGCTCGACATGGTCGGGATCACCGCCGACCGGCTGCGCAGCTACCCGCACGAGCTGTCCGGCGGGATGCGGCAGCGGGTGATGATCGCGATGGCGCTCGCGCTGGAGCCGCAGATCGTCATCCTGGACGAGCCGACCACCGCGCTGGACGTGGTCACCCAGCGGGAGATCCTGGAAGAACTGACCACGCTGCGCGAGCGGCTCGGCTTCGCGGTGCTGTTCATCACGCACGATCTGTCCCTGCTGGTGGAGATCGCCGATTCGATCGCGGTCATGTACGCGGGCCGCCTGGTGGAGCGGGCCGCCGCGGCCGACCTGTTCCGCGCGCCCCGGCACCCGTACACGGTCGGGCTGCTGAACTCGTTCCCGTCCCTGCACGGGCCGCACAAGCACATGACCGGCATCCCCGGGTCACCACCTGACCTGCGGATGCTGCCGGTCGGCTGTGTCTTCCACCCGCGCTGCCGGTACGCGATGGACATCTGCCGCGAGCAGTCCCCACCGCTGGAGCAGCCGGCCACCGGCACCGGTTCCCGCAGCCGACTGGCGTCGTGCTGGCTGCAGGACGGGCAGCACGAGGTCCCCGCCGAACTGGCGCTACCCGAGCCAGGCACAGCGCCCCCACCGACACCCATTTTGCCGAACGCCAGTACCCGCGACTCCGGCATCCCCGCCTCCACCGCCGCCGCTGGCCAAGCGGCCTCGCCTGAGCCCGGGAGCCTGGCATGACCGAGACCGCCACCCCACCCCGCGCCCCCGAGACCGGCGTCCCGCTACTCGAAGCGCGCGGCCTGACCAAGCACTTCACCCTGCACCACGCGCCGCGCCGGGGGCGGGCCCGGCTAGCCGGCGCGCCGCCGGGGCACCCCCGGCGGTGCACGCGGTGGAGGACCTCTCACTCACGCTGCCCCAGGCCGGGATCATCGCGGTGGTCGGCGAGAGCGGCTCCGGCAAGTCCACGCTGGCCCGGCTGCTGGCCCGGCTGATCACCCCGACGTCCGGGGAACTGCTGCTGGACGGCCAGCCGGTGCCCGCGTCCAGCCGGCACCGCCGGGAGTACGCCCGGGACGTGCAACTGGTGCTGCAGGACCCGTTCTCATCCCTCAACCCGGTGCATGACGTGCGCTACCACCTGGCCCGGCCGCTGCAGATCCACGGCCTGGGCGAGGCGGGCGGGACGCTGGACTCGGCCGCATCCGCCCTGCTGGAGCGGGTGTCGCTGACGCCCGCCGCCCAGTTCCTCAGCAAGTACCCCCATGAGCTGTCCGGCGGGCAGCGGCAGCGGGTGGCGATCGCCCGCGCGCTGGCCGTCCGGCCACGGGTGCTGCTGGCCGACGAGCCGGTCTCCATGCTTGACGTGTCGATCCGGCTCGGCGTGCTGAACCTGCTCGGCGACCTGCGGGACCGGGACCGGCTCGGCATCCTCTACATCACCCACGACATCGCCTCGGCGCGCTACCTGGCCGACGTGATCATGGTGATGTACGCCGGGGAAGTGGTCGAGTCCGGCCCCGCCTCGGTGGTCACCGATGAGCCAGCCCACCCATACACGCAGCTGCTGCTCAGCGCGGCGCCGGATCCGGACCGTGCCGAGCCGCCCTCGTTGCAGGGCCGTGGTTCCCCGCCAAGCCTGGTGGCCCCACCGAGCGGCTGCCGGTTCCACCCGCGCTGCCCGCACGCGATGGCGGTCTGCGCGGCCCGCACCCCGCCGGCGGCCACGGTGGCCGCCGGTCACTCCAGCGCCTGCTGGCTGCACGCCAGCGGGCTCACCACGGCGGAGAGCAAGCCGCTGAGCACTGCGCCGGCCGAGCCCGGCCGACGATTCACCCAGGTCCGCAGCAGAAGGGGGAGAGGAGCCGTGATGCACCGGGATGCCGCCTAGCGGCTGCGACAACGCAGCGTGTGCCTACCTGACAGACCCACCACGGCGGCACGCAGGCCATCCGGAAGCCCGGCCGGCCAGCACCGCCCCACCGATAAAGACCCCGACACGGTCGCTCACAACAGGCCGGCATCAAGCCGGCCGGGCACAACGGAGTTTAAGCAATGAAGCACAAAGTTTTCGCAGCGGTGGCGGTAGCCGGCGCACTGAGCCTCGGCATCGCCGCGTGTGGCAGCAGTTCCAGCAACGGCAGTGGCAGCAGCAGCAGCGTCAAGATGGGCAAGACGCTGGTCGTCGAGAGCACCCCGCTCTCCCCGATGACTGACACATTCAACCCGTTCTCCCTCACCTCGACCGGCTATCTGACCAACGCGGTCTCGCTCTACAACGAGCCGCTGTTCATCTTCAACACGCTCAACTCGGCCCAGGCGCCGATCCCGATGCTGGCCACCGGTTCCTCCTGGTCGAACGGCGGCAAGACGCTGACGCTGACCATCCGGTCCGGGGTCAAGTGGAACGACGGCAAGCCATTCACCGCCAGCGACGTGGCCTACACGTTCAACTTGCTGAAGGCCAACCCGAAGCTGTACACCTCAGGCGCACCGATCGTGACCAGCGCCTCGGCGCCCAGCGCGACCAGCGCGGTGCTCAACTTCGCCAAGCCGGAGTACGCGAACCTGTTCCTGATCGGGCAGGTGTACATCGTCCCGCAGCACGTCTGGTCCAAGGTGAGCGACCCGGCCACCTACTCGGACCCCAGCCCGGTCGGCACTGGCCCGTTCATGCTGGACAAGTTCTCGCCGCAGGGTTACACGCTCAAGCCGAACCCGCACTACTGGGACAAGTCCAAGGTGCACGAGCCGGAGATCGACTTCCCGGCGTACAACACCAACGCCAACCTGGTGCCCCCGGTGGCCAGCGGCCAGATCGACTTCGCCGGCAACTACGTGGCCAACATCCAGGGCAACTACCTGGCCAAGAGCCCGGACAACCACACCTGGACGAACAGCGCGCCGTACTTCAGCGCGAACAACGTGGTCGGCCTGTTCCTGAACACCACCAAGGCCCCGCTGAACGACCCGGCGGTGCGCCAGGCCATCAGCTACGGGATCGACCGGTCCCAGCTCAACGTGCAGGGCGAGACCGGCTACGAGCCGGCCGTGACCAGCACCAGTGGGCTGCTGCTGCCCAACCACCAGTCCTACCTGGACCCGTCGCTGGCCAACAACCTCCCGGCCACCGGCGACAAGGCCAAGGTCAGCTCCATCCTCACGGCTGACGGCTGGAAGATGTCCGGCGGCAAGTGGACCAAGAACGGGCAGCACATCACGTTCTCCATCTCCGACCCGATCCCGTACAGCGACTACTACACCGACTCCCAGCTGATCAGCCACCAGCTCACCGCGCTGGGCATGAACGTGACCGCGAACGGCATCGGCAACCCGACCACATGGGCCGGTGATGTCGCCAACGGCACGTTCGACGCGACCATCCACTGGAGCAACCAGGGCCCGAACCCGTACTTCATCTACGACAACTGGATGGACAGCTCGACGACCGCACCGATCGGCAAGCCCGCCGCCGGCGACTACGGCCGCTTCAACAACGCGCAGGCCCAGGCCGCGCTGGCCCAGTTCGCCGCCTCCGGCAGCCCGGCCGCGCAGAAGGCGGCCATCACCAAGCTGGAGCAGATCATGACCACCCAGGTGCCAGTGGTGCCGCTGCTCAACGGCGGGGCCTGGGCTGAGGTCTCCACCCGGGACTACACGGGTTGGCCGACGGCCAGCAACCCGTACATGAACCCGGTGCCGAACACCCCGTACATCGAGGACACCATCCTGCATCTCACGCCGAAGTCCTGAGCGCGGACCCGACGCAAGGACCTTGATGACAACGTCTACAGAGGCGACGGAGGAGCGCAGCCGGGTGGCTGCGCTCCCCGTCGGGGAGAAGGTGCGCCTGCTGACCGGTGCGGACAGCTGGCGTACCTACGGTGCCCCCGCGCTCGGGCTCCGTCCGATAGTCATGTCGGACGGGCCAGCCGGGATACGCGGCGTCACCAAAGATGACCGGAATCCATCGGCCAGCGTGCCGTGCCCGTCCGCCCTCGGCGCCACCTGGGACAGCGAGCTCGTTCGCGAGCTCGCGGCCGCCCTCGGCGCCGAGGCGCGGGGCAAGGGCATCGACATCGTGCTGGCCCCGACGATGAACCTGATGCGGACCCCGCTCGGCGGCCGCGGCTTCGAGTGCTTCTCCGAGGACCCGGTGCTGTCCGCCCGGCTGGCGGTCAGTTACGTGACCGGGCTGCAGTCGGCCGGGGTCGGCGCCGCGATCAAGCACTTCGTGGGCAACGACTCGGAGACCGAGCGGTGGACCTACGACGCGCGGATCGCCGAGGCAGTGCTCCGCGAGCTGTACCTGGTGCCGTTCGAGGCCAGCGTCCGCGAAGCGGGCGCGGTCATGGTGATGGCCGCGTACAACGCGGTCAACGGGGCCAGGATGACCGAGCATGAGCGGCTGCTGCGCGGCGTGCTCAAGGGCGAATGGGGCTTCACCGGCGCGATCGTCTCGGACTGGGACGCGTGCCGGAGCGTGGCGCCCACCGCGCTGGCCGGGCTGGACCTGGCCATGCCCGGGCCGGACAGCCCATGGGTCACCGGCCTGGCCGACGCGGTCCGGTCCGGCCTGGTGCCCGAGGAGGTCCTCGACGAGCAGGTGCTCCGGCTGCTGGAGGTGGCCCGCCGGGTGGGGGCGCTCAGCCCGCCGGACGGCCAGTCACCGCACGGCCACGCACCAGACGGCCAGCCGCCACCCCGGCCGGTCATGGCCGACCGGGGGCTGCTGCGCCGCACCGCAGCAGCCTCGTTCGTGCTGCTCCGCAACGAGCAGGGCGCGCTGCCCTTCGACCCGGCCGGCATCGGCAGCATCGCGCTGATCGGGCCGAACGCCGTGCACCCGGTCATCCAGGGTGGTGGCAGCGCAGCCGTCCACCCGGCGGCCATCTCGGCCCCGGACGAGGCGCTGCGCACGGCCCTGGCCGGCCGGGCCACGGTCACCGTCACGCCCGGCTGTCACACCTGGGAGACCGTGCCGGAGCCACCGGCCCGGTCGCTGGCCGACCCGGTGACCGGTGAGCCGGGCGTCCGGCTGGAGTTCCGCGCGGCCGACGGCCGCCTGCTCGGTGCCGAGCACCGGAACACCACCGTGTTCGCCTGGTGGGGCGATGGCCTGCCAGACGGCATCGGCTGGGGCGAGGACGGCACGATCTCGCTGCTGACCAGCTACCGCCCGGAGACATCCGGGCCGCACATGGTCGGCGCGGCCGGGGTGGGCCGGCTCACCCTGACCGTCAACGGCACAGTGGCCGCCGCGGGCGACACCCCGGTCCCGGCGGACCCGGTGGAGACGATGACCCGGCCGGGTGAGGTGACCGGCGAGGTCGAGCTGACCGCCGGGCAGCCAGCCCAGGTCAGGCTGGATTTCCTGCCGTCGGCGCTGGCCGAGGGCCCGCTCGCGGTCCGGCTCGGCATCGTGGCCGCGCCGGACGAGGAGGCGGCCCTGGACCAGGCGGTCCAGGCGGCCGCGGCAGCCGCGGCAGCGGTCGTCGTGGTCGGTTCCGCGGAGACCACCGAGAGCGAGGGATTCGACCGGGACACGCTGCGGCTGCCCGGCCGGCAGGACGAGCTCATCGAGCGGGTCAGCGCGGTCAACCCGCGGACCGTGGTGGTGGTGAACGCCGGCATGCCGGTGCTCATGCCGTGGGCCAGCCAGGTCGCCGCCGTGCTCTACGCCTGGCTGCCTGGCCAGGCCATGGGCGAGGCCCTGGCCGACGTGCTGCTCGGCCGGGCCGAACCGGGCGGGCGGCTGCCGGTGAGCATGCCGGCCCGGGAGTCCGACGCCCCGGTGCTGCACGCTATGCCCGCGGACGGCCGCCTCAGCTATGACGAGGGGCTGCTCATCGGGTACCGCGGCTACGACGCGGCGGGCACCAGCCCGCTGTTCGCGTTCGGCCATGGGCTCGGCTACACCAGCTGGGCCTATGAGTCGCTGACCGCGGACCAGGTGGGCCTGCGGGCCGGCACCGACCTCACCGTCGAGGTCACGGTGCGCAACACCGGCCCGAGAGAAGGGCGCGAGGTGGTGCAGGCCTACGTGGCCGGGCCCGCTCTCGGCCCGGGCCGCCCGGTCCGGGTGCTGGGTGCGTTCGGCACGGTGACCGCCGCGCCGGGCGCGGCGGCGACGGTCACGCTGACCCTGCCGGCCCGGATGTTCGCCCGCTACGACGAGCCCGCGGGCCGCTGGGACTGGCCGCCCGGCCAGTTCACCATCGCGGTCGGCCGCTCGTCCCGCGACCTGCGCCTGACCACTGCGGTCATCGCAGGCTGACAAACTGCTGGTCCGGGCGGGATGCCTCCCCGCCCGGACCAGCCACCAGCCCCCCGGGTCAATAGGCCGGCGGCGGGGCGACCAGCTCCACCTCGTAGCCGTCCGAGTCTTCCAGGTACGCGGCGTAGTGCTCTTCCCCGCCCGCGTACGGGTGCCGGTCGGGGAACATCAGCCGCCAGCCGTGCAGCAGCGCCTCCCCCACCATCCGGTCCACGGTGGTCCGGTCGGTTACGTGAAACGCCAGGTGGTTAAGCCCTGGTCGGCACCGGTCGTGGCGGAACGCGCTGCGTGCCGGGGATTGCTCCAGCACGATGTACATATCCCCCGTCCGGAAACTGCATCCTTCGGGCCACTGCTGGTAGAGCTCGTAGCCCAGCGCACCCAGCAGCCAGCCCCAGGTGTGCTCGGCCCGGCTCAGGTCGGGCACCCACAGCTCAAGGTGGTGCAGCGTACCCATGACGACCGGCCTCATGGCCGACACTATGCCGCAATCCGGACATCCAGCGCGGGTTACTTCTCAGTCAGTCAGGCAGATTCTCCAGCTGCTGCTGCAGCCGGTTCATGCCGGCCAGCCAGCGGCCGGGGTCATCGGCCCGGTGCGCGTACATTCGCGCGACCTCCGGATGCGGCAGGATCAGGAACCGGCCGTCGGCGATGCCCTCGATGACTGCGCCGGCCACCTCCTCCGGGCTGATCGCCGAATCGGCCAGCATCGCCTGGCCAGCCGGGCCGGCCTGCTCCAGCATGGGGGTACGCACCCCCATCGGGCACAGCGCCTGCACGGTGATACCGCGATGCGCGTAGCTGGCCGCCATCCACTCGGCGAAGCCGAGCGCGGCGTGCTTGGTCACCGAGTAGGGCGCCGAGCCGAGCATGGTGAGCAGGCCGGCCGCGGACACGGTGCAGATCAGGTGGCCGCGGCCGCGCGCCAGCCACGGCCCGGTGAGCAGCCGGGCCGCCCGGACGTGCGCCATCACGTTGACCTGCCAGCAGGCCTCCCAGACCGCCTCCGGCGCGTCCGGGCCGCCTTCCGGCCCGATCCCGGCGTTGGCGCAGAACAGGTCGATGCCGTCGAGCATGTCGGCCGCGCCCTCGATCAGCGAGGCGACGCCGTCTTCGCTGGCCGCGTCCCCCGGCATCGCCTCGCCGCCGATCGAGCCGGCCACCCGCTGCGCGGCCGCCGCGTCCAGGTCGTTCACCACCACCCGGGCGCCTTCGGCGGCGAACCGGCGGGCCAGTGCGGCCCCGATCCCGCGGCCGGCGCCGGTGATCACCACCCCAGCGCCGTTGACCGACCTCATGCCGCGTCAGGGCCGGATTGTCCAGCACCGGGCAGCCCGGCCAGGCTGGCCAGCGTGCCGCGGTGCCAGTCGGGGGTGCCGAACCCGGTCGAGGCGCTCTTGGCCCGCTTCAGGTACAGGTGCGCCGGGTGCTCCCAGGTGAACCCGATGCCACCGTGCAGCTGCACGCACTCCTGGGCGGCCAGCGTGGCCGCGTCGCCGCAGGCCGCCTTGGCCAGGGCCACCGCCACCGGCGTGTCCGGGTCGTCCTCGGCCAGGCAGGCCGCCGCGTACCGGGCCGCGGCGCGGGCCTGCAGCACCGCCACCCACAGGTCGGCCAGCCGGTGCTTGAGCGCCTGGAACGAGCCGACCGGCCGGGCGAACTGGTACCGCTCCTTGAGGTAGCTGACCGTGATCTCCAGGCACTTCTCGGCCAGCCCGAGCTGCTCGGACGCCAGCATCGCGGCCCCGGCGTTTAGCGCCGCCCGCACCGCCGCGGCCGCGTCCGGGCCGGTCACCACCGGCCGGGCCGGCACGCTGTCCAGGGCCAGGTCGGCGAGCTGCCGGGTCTGGTCCAGCGACACCACCGGTGTCACGGTCAGCCCGGGCGCGCCGGCCTGCACCGCGTACAGCGCCGCGGGCACCCCGTCCGCGGGCACCAGCAGCACATCGGCGGGCAGCGCGTCCGCTACCCCGGCGATCGTCCCGGTCAGCCGGGCCTGGCCGCCAGCGTCGCCAGGCTGCGGCGGCGTCACCCGCACGCCACTGGGCAGCTCACCGGCGGGCCGGCTGGCCGAACGGTACGGCCAGCGCCGCCGTCAGCGTCCCGGCGGCCAGCCCGGCCAGCAGCTCCGCGTCCGGCGCGGCCAGCAGCGCGGTCGTGGCGACCACCGCGCTGCCCAGGTAGGGCACCGGGGCGGCCGCGCGGCCGGTTTCCTCGGCGACCACAGCGGCTTCCCGGAAGCTGGCCCCGGCCCCGCCGCGGGCCTCCGGGATGAGCAGCCCGGCGCAGCCGACCTCGGCCGCCAGCACCCGCCACAGCCCGGTGTCGTAGGTCTCGCTGGTCTCGGTCCGGGCCAGCACCGCGGGCCAGTCAGCCCGCTCGGCCAGCAGCGACCGGACCGCGTCCCGCAGATCCTGCTCGTCCGCGCTGTACAGCAGGTCGGGGATAGCCCGTGCGGCCTGCCCCGTGGTGGCAGGCTCAGCTGTGGTGCTCATCGGGGCAGGTCCTTCCACGGGATCTTGGTGTCGGTGCGTGGCTCGGTGGGCAGGCCGAGGACCCGCTCGGCGATGATGTTCCGCAGGATCTCCGAGGTGCCGCCCTCGATCGAGTTGCCCCGCGAGCGCAGGTAGCGGTAGCCCACCTGGCGGCCGTAGAAGTCAACCGTGCCGGAGCGGCGCATCGTCCAGTCGTCGTAGCGCAGCCCGGCCGCCCCGGACAGCTCTACCTCGAACGCGCTGATCTCCTGGTTGAGCCGGGCGAACACGATCTTGGCCGCGGACCCCTCCGGGCCGGGCTGCCCCGCGGCCAGCGACTGGCGGAACCGGGCCGAGGCCAGCCGGGCCACCTCCGCGTCGGCCCACAGCCGCAGCATCCGGTCGTGCAGCCCAGGGGTGCGCCGCTCCGGGTGCTCCCGCCAGTTCTGCGCGGCCGGGCCGATCATCCCGCCTTCCCGGGGCAGCGCGGTGCCGCCGATGGACACCCGCTCGTTCATCAGCGTGCCCTGGGCGACCCGCCAGCCCGCGCCGACGTCGCCGATCCGGTCCACGTCCCGGACCACCGCGCCGGTCAGGAACACCTCGTTGAACTCGGCTTCGCCGGTGAGCTGGCGGAGCGGCCGGACCTCCACCCCGGACTGGGTCATGTCGCAGCCGAAGTAGGTCAGCCCGGCGTGCTTGGGCACGTCCGGGTCGGTGCGCGCGAGCAGCAGGCCCCACTGCGCGTGGTGCGCCACCGACGTCCATACCTTCTGCCCGTCCACCACCCACTGCCCGCCATCCGGCCCGTCCTGGTGCACCGCGCGGGTGGCCAGGCCGGCCAGGTCGGAGCCCGCGCCCGGCTCACTGAACAGCTGGCACCAGACCTCCTCTCCGGTCCACAGTGGCCGGAGCCAGCGCGCTTTCTGCTCTTCATTGCCGAACGCCAGAATCGTGGGCGCGGCCATCCCGAGCCCGATCGGGTTGCGGTCGGCCTGGTTGGCCGGTGCGCCCGCGGCCGCGAACTCGGCGTCCAGTACCGGCTGCATGGTCCGGGGCAGGCCCTGCCCGCCCAGGCCCGGTGGGTAGTGCACGGCGGCCAGGCCGGCGTCGAACCGGGCCCGGAGGAAGTCCAGCTGGGGCAGGCTGACCGGGTCGTGGCTGGCCAGGAAGTCACGGACCTGCTGGCGCAGCCCGTCCGCGCTGACGGGCGCTGCGTCTACGGTGCCGGTCAACAGAGCGGCCCACCCGCCACGTAGATCACCTGACCGGAGACGAACCCGGCGCCCTCGCTGACCAGGAACGAAATGACGTTCGCCACGTCCTCAGGCTGGCCCACCCGGCGCACCGGGATGCTCCCGGCGGCCGCGGCCTGGAAGTCCTCGAAGCTCATCTTGACCCGGGCGGCGGTGGCCGCGGTCATGTCGGTGGCGATGAACCCGGGCGCGACCGCGTTGGCGGTGATGCCGAACGGGCCGAGCTCGATGGCCAGCGTCTTGGTGAAGCCCTGCAGGCCGGCCTTGGCCGCCGAGTAGTTGGCCTGGCCGCGGTTGCCCAGCGCGGAACTGGACGACAGGTTGACGATCCGGCCGTAGTGCTGGTCCACCATGTGCTTCTGGGCCGCCCGGCTCATCAGGAACGAGCCGCGCAGGTGCACCCCCATGACCATGTCCCAGTCGTCGTCGGACATCTTGAACAGCAGGTTGTCCCGCAGGATCCCGGCGTTGTTGACCAGCACCGCGGGCGGGCCGAGCTCCGCGACGACCGTCTCCACGGCACCGGCCACCTGATCGGCCTGGCTGACGTCGGCGCCGACCGCGATCGCCTGGCCGCCAGCCGAGACGATCGCGTCCACGGTGCCCTTGCAGGCGTCCGCATCCAGGTCCAGGACGGCGACCGCCATCCCGTCGGCGGCGAGCCGCCGGGCCGCGGCCGACCCGATGCCGCGAGCCGCCCCGGTGACGATGGCAACCCGTGACTGGGTGTCTGGCATCAACTGTCTCCATTTCGGTAGCGGCGCAGTTCGCGCCGGGCCAGGGAACGCTTGTGCACCTCGTCGGGGCCGTCCGCGAACCGCAGCGAGCGGGCACTGGCCCACAGCGCGGCCAGCGGGAAGTCCTGGCTGACGCCGCCGGCGCCGTGCGCGGTGATCGCCTTGTCGATCACCCACTCCGCCATCGCCGGAGTGACGATCTTGATGGCCTGGATCTCGGTGTGCGCGCCCTTGTTGCCCACCGTGTCCATCAGCCAGGCGGTCTTCAGCACCAGCAGCCGGGCCTGCTCGATGCGCACCCGGGACTCAGCGATCCACTCCTGGATCACGCCCTGGTCGGCCAGTGGGCCGCCCCACGCGACCCGGCTGGTCACCCGCTGGCACATCAGCTCGACGGCCCGCTCGGCCGCCCCGATCAGCCGCATGCAGTGATGGATCCGGCCGGGGCCGAGCCGGGCCTGCGCGATCGCGAACCCGTCGCCCTGGTCGGCGATCAGGTTGGCCGCGGGCACCCGGGCATCGCGGAACTCCACCTCGGCGTGCCCGCCGTGCGGCGCGTCGTCGTAACCGAACACCATCATCCCGCGCTTGACGGTGACCCCCGGGGTGTCCCGCGGCACCAGGATCATTGACTGCTGGCGGTGCCGCTCGCCGTCCCACGCGGTGCGGCCCATCACGATGAAGATCTCGCAGCCCGGATTCATCGCCCCCGACGACCACCACTTCCGGCCGTTGATCACGTACTCGTCGCCGTCCCGCTCGATCCGGGTGGTGATGTTGGTCGCGTCGGACGAGGCGACATCAGGCTCGGTCATGCAGAACGCCGACCTGATCTGGCCGTCCAGCAGCGGGCGGAGCCAGCGGTCCTGCTGCGCGGCCGTGCCGAACTCGGCCAGCAGTTCCATGTTGCCGGTGTCCGGCGCGGCGCAGTTGAGTGCCTCCGGGGCCAGCGCCGGGCTGCGCCCGGTGATCTCGGCCAGCGGCGCGTACTGCAGGTTGGTCAGCCCGGCGCCTTCCGGGTGGTGGGTCAGGAACAGGTTCCACAGCCCGCGGCCGCGCGCCTCCGCCTTCAGGTCGGCGATGATGTCCGGCCGCTGCCAGGGCCAGCCCGCCGCGCGGTTCGCCTCGACCTGCGCGGCGAACACCGGCTCCGCCGGGTACACGCACTCGTCCATAAACGTCAGGAGGCGCTTGCGGAACTCCTCCGTGGTGCTGTCGTAGCCGAAGTCCATTCGCCCTCCTGAGCGGTCCGACCTCGACTCTAGCGACTGGCCGGCCGGCAAGCTACTGGCCGGTACCCCGTTTGCTGATCTGGCGGAACACGTACACGCCGTTGTCCAGGAAGATCTGCTGATACCTGGTCCCGGGGTGGCGCCCTTCGACGAACGCGAGCGGATCGGCGGGCTGCGGGCTCCAGCCGCTGTTGGTGCTGTCGAACACGATGTACCGCGGCGCCGGGTTGCCGGCCGTGCCGATCCAGTAGGTGTCGTCCCGGGCGGCCAGCGGCGCCACCATGGTCAGCGTGGCCTCCACCGTGGTGCCGGCCGGCACCCGGGCCATGGCGGCGTCCTCCGCCTGGACGTGCAGGCCGATCTGGTACGTCGGCAGCTGCCACACCCCGCTGAGCGGGAAACTGGGCAGGATGGCCAGCGATATGGCCAGCATGACGGCGGGCGCGGCCCACTTCGTGGCGACCACCCGCCAGGGCTGGTCGCCACGAGCCCGGATCCTGGACAGGGCATCCACCGCGGCCAGGAACACGATCGGCATCAGGGTCGCGTTGTAGTGGTACCCGTCGCCCCAGTACATGTTGTTGGTCAACACAAAGCGCAGCGCCAAGCTGGGCAGCGCGATGAGGCCGAGCGGGGAGCCCAGTGCCAGGAACCCGGCCGGCAGCAGGATGAGCACCGTGGTGCGCAGCTTGACCAGCCAGGACGCGCCGAGCTGGCTGAGTACCGCGCCCGGCGCGGCGTGCCCGGCCGGGCTGACCGCGCCACCATCGGTCCAGTACGGGTAGACGTGGGCGATGTTGAAGTGCGGGATGATCACGATGATGGCCAGCGCGGACCAGAAGAAGCCCCAGCAGATCAGCAGCAGCCCGCCCCAGAACGCCTCGCCGCGGTCAGTGCCCGGCTCGGCGCGGCGGCTGACGCAGCTCAGCAGCAGCACCAGGCCCAGCGCGGCGACGGTGAAGCCCTGATCCTCCTTGACGAAGACCAGCGGCAGCGCCCACAGCACAGCGGCCCGGGTCCGGCCGCGCAGCAGCGCGGACAGCGAGCAGGCCAGCAGCGGGACGGCGAACGCGATCTCGTGGAAATCGAAATCGATCATCTGCGCCAGGCCCCAGGACAGGCCGTAGGCGGCGCCGATCATCCGCCCCGCCGCGGTGCCCAGCCGGGCCTCGGCCGCCCGGCTCACCGGGATCACCGAGACCGCGGTCAGGAAGGCCTGCACCACCAGCAGGGTGACCGGGCTGGGGAAGATCAGGAACAGCGGGGCGATCAGCCCGACGATCGGCTGGAAGTGGTCGCCGAACAGGTTGAACCCGGCGCCGTGGATGTTCACGATCGGCGCGTGCAGGTGGGCCAGCTGCTTGACATACTCGGTGAAGATGCCCAGGTCCCAGGAGCCCGGGTCGAGCCGCAGGTAGCGGGACACCGAGATGATCGTGTAGCCGGCGAAGACAACCAGCGCGATCAGCCACGGCACCCAGTCCGGCCAGCTGACGTCGGCCTGGCGCACAGCAGTAGCCGCGGGCACGGAGGTCCCGGCCGCTGGCTCAGGTTGACTGCCGCTGGTCCTGATCATTCCCGGCTAGCTGGCTCCCCTCCGGCTAGGCTTCGCTGCGGCCTGCTCGAAGCCTAACCTGCCCGCCCACCGCCGATGAAAGCTTCCCGCCGGGCACAGCAGATGCTCAGGTAAGCAGCAGGCGGCCGATCCGGCGGCCCGCCACCACCAGCCCGGCCAGGCCGAGCACGGCCAGGTAGAGCACGTGCCAGAGCAGGCCGGGGCCGACCAGGCCCAGGGTGAGACCGCGGAGCAGGTCCACGCTCTGGTAGAGCGGGGTGATCTCGACCACGTACTGGATGCCCCGCGGGTAGACGCTGAGCGGGTAGAACGTGGTGGAGAACAGGAACATCGGCAGCGTGGCCAGCTGGATGAACTCGAAGTCCTGCCAGCTCCGCATGTAGGTGGTACAGGCCATGCCGGCCGCGGCGAAGGCGAACCCGGTGAGCACCGCGGCGGGCAGCGCGGCCACCGCCCACCACGACTCGACCAGGCCCATGGCCGCCATCACGATCAGGAACGCGACCGCGTACAGCGCGCCGCGCAGCAGCGCCCAGCTGATCTCGCCGAGGGCAACGTCGCCGGACCGCATCGGGGTGGCCAGCGCCGCGTCGTAGAGCTTCTCGTACTTGAGCCGGAAGAACACGTTGAACGTGGAGTCGAACAGCGCCCCGTTCATCGACGCGCTGGCCAGCAGCGCGGGCGCGACGAACTCGGCGTAGCCGACCGCCTGGCCGCCGGGCAGGTGCAGCTGGCCGACCAGCTGGCCCAGGCCCACCCCGATGGACAGCAGGTAGAACAGCGGCTCGACCACCCCGGACACGAACACCAGCCAGGTGTGCCGGTAGACCAGCGCGTGCCGCTCGGCCAGGTACAGGCTGCCCCGGCCACCCAGCGAGCCGAAGGCGCGCAGCGGCAGCACCCGGAACGGGAACCGGCGTGCTGCGGCCGGCAGGCTAGACATAGAGCCGCCTGGTATAGCTGCGGTGCCCGGCCCAGATCCCGGCGGCCAGCACCGCGGCCAGGTAGCCGGTGTGCAGCAGCGCCCCGGGCAGCGTGGCGGTGCCCAGGCAGAGCGCCCGGCACAGCGCCACCCCATGCCACAGCGGGGTCAGGTAGGCGACCGGCCGGATCCAGGCCGGCAGCTGGGTGACCGGGAAGAACGTGCCGGAGAACAAGAACAGCGGGATGACCCCGAACCGGTACACCACGGCCAGCGAGGTGTCCCGGCTGCGGGTCACCGTCCAGGCCTCGATGGGCGCGGTGAAGGCCAGCCCGGTGAGCACCGCGACCGGCAGCGCCGCGATGGCCAGCGGCGAGGTGAGCGCGCCGAACGCCGCGGCCACGGCCAGGAACACGCTGGACGTCATGGTCAGCTTGAGCGCGACGAACAGCAGGTGGCCGTGGAACAGGTCGGCCGGCCGGAGCGGCGAGGACACCGCGGCCTGGTAGGTCTTGTTCCACTTGACCGAGCCGTACACCGGGTAGGTGGACTCCCCCACGGCGTTGCCCATCGCGCTGGCCGCCAGCAGCCCCGGCGCCAGGAACACCAGGTAGCTGACCCCGCCCAGGTGGGCGGTGCCGTGCTTGTCCACCAGGCTGCCCAGGCCAAGGCCCATCGCGCCCAGGTAGAGCAGCGGGTTCAGCACGGTGGAGACGACCGAGCCGCGCCAGGTCCGCCGGTAGTCGGTCAGCCAGAAGCGCAGCTGGCGCACGGCGAACGGCCACGCCGCGGGCCGGCCTGGGGCGGCCCGGCCTGGGGTAGTTGGTACCGCGGTCATCAATCCTCCAGCCGGCGGCCGGTCAGCCGGAGGAACACGTCCTCCAGCGTGCTGCGCCGGACCAGCGAGGTCAGCGGTTCCAGGCCCAGGCTGCGCACCGCGCTCAGCGCGGCATCGCCATCCTCGACGTACAGCAGCACCCGGTCGGCCAGCACCTCGCGGCGCTGGGCCGGGACGCTGGCCAGCTTCTCGGCCGCGCTCTCGTGCACCGCCGGGTCGAACCGCAGCTCCAGCACCTCGGGCGTGGAGTACTCCTCGATCAGCTCGCGGGGCGAGCCGCCGGCCGCGATCCGGCCCCGGTCCATGACCACCAGGCGGTCGCACAACTGCTCCGCCTCGTCCATGTAGTGTGTGGTCAGCACCAGCGTCACGCCCTGCTGCTTGAGCCGGAACAGCCGGTCCCAGACCACGTGCCTGGCCTGCGGATCCAGGCCGGTGGTCGGCTCGTCCAGGAGCAGCATGTCCGGGTCGTTGATCAGCGACCGGGCGATGGTGAGCCGGCGCTTCAGCCCGCCGGACAGCGGCTCCACCCGGTCATCGGCGCGCTCGGCGAGCTGCACGAAGTCCAGCAACCGGGCCGACCGCTCCCGGATCACCGCCCGGGACAGCCCGAAGTACCGCCCGTAGACCAGCAGGTTCTCCCGGACGGTGAGCTCCACGTCCAGGGTGTCCTCCTGCGGCACCACGCCGAGCCGGGCCCGGATGGCCGGCCCGTCAGCCACCGGGTCCAGGCCGAAGATGGACAGCTCACCGGCGGTAGGCGGGGAGACGCACCCGATCATCCGCATGGTGGATGATTTGCCTGCGCCGTTCGGCCCGAGGAACCCGAATGCCTCGCCGCGGTGCAGCTCGAAGTCGATACCATCCACCGCGGTGAAATTCCCGAACTTCTTGGTCAGCCGGTGAGCGCGGATCAGCGGGGTATCGGCAGGCACCTCAGCGACACTACCGGCGGGCCCGGACAATACCGAACGAGTATTTTCCCAGGCCTTGACCCGGGAATATGGGGTCAGTGGCCACATGTACCCGGGGCGGCCGGTACTGTCAGAGAGCACTACGGTGAGCCCCCGACAGGACCTGTGAGAGGAAGACGGCCCGGTGGGATTTGCTCGCAGCCTGTATGAGCGGTTCAGAGTCCTGATTCACGAGGCCGCCAAGTTCGGTGTCGTTGGCGCGGTCGGCTTCGTGGTCAGCCTCGGCGGCGCTGACGTGCTGCACTTCGACTTTAACTTCGGCAAGTACAAGGCCGTCATAGTCGCGACCGTGCTGGCCACCATCGTCACGTTCATCGGCAACCGGTGGTGGGCGTTCCGGCACCGCGAGCGCACCGGCATGGGCAAGGAAACCGTCCTGTTCTTCGTGTTCAACGGGATCGGCCTGCTCATCCAGCTGGCCTGCGTGGCCATCGTGGTGGACGGCTTCAACCTGCAGGGCAGCAAGCTCTGGTACAACCTGGCCAACCTGAGCGGCATCGCACTGGGCACGCTGTTCCGGTTCTGGTCGTACCGGAAGTGGGTGTGGAAGGAAGGCGGGCCCGAGGCGGCTGGTTTCCCGGCTGATGCCGAGCTGCCCACCCCCGGTGACTACCCGGGCCAGCCGGAAGCCAACGGGAACGCTGCCCGGCCGGGCAGCCCACTCCCGCACCGTGAGCCCCGGGACATGTCGACGCCACGAGCCGGTCGATAGCGTTCGGCAAAATTGGTCGTTTAGCGGGCGCAGGCCCGGCCGGTTCCGCCCACCAGTTGCAGGCCCTGCGCGTAGGCCCGCGCGGACTGGGCCGCGGTGATCTTGCCGGTGGCCGCCAGCCGGCTCAGCACGTGCGCCTCCCGGGCCCGGCCCCGCGCGTAGTGCGCGATCGGGTCGTCCGCGGACGGGCCCTGCACCAGGCCGGCCAGCGTGGCCGCCTCGGGCAGCGTGAGCCCGGCGGGCACCGTACCGAAGTAGCCGCAACTGGCCACGGCCAGGCCGTAGTAGCCGTGCCCGAAGTAGGCCACATCGGCGTACATCCGGAGGATCTGCGCCTTGCTGTACGTCTGGTCCAGCTTGATGCCGAGCATCACTTGCTCGACCTCGGTAGCCACCCCGCTGCCGCCCGGTGTGTAGAGCATCTTGGCCAGTTGCTGGTAGAGCGTGGCGCCGCCCTGCTCGGCGCCGTGGCCGGTCAGGGTGGCGGCGGCCACCCGGGCCACCGCGAACACGTCGATGCCGGGCTCGGAGTAGAACCGGTGGTCCTCGGTGGCGACCAGCGACTCGGCGAACAGCGCGGGCACCCGCGGGCCCGGGTAGCGGACGTGGTGCGCCCGGTCCATGGCCCGGGCCAGCGCCGGGGCGTTCTGCACCGAGGGGGTGGCCACGTAGAGCAGGCCGAAGGCGGCGCCGCCGAGCAGGACCACGGCGACCAGCAGGGCCACCAGCCAGCGCAGCAGGCGGCGGGCGCGGCCCGGCCTGCGCCGCCGGGGCCGGTCCCAGTCGTCCGGGCCGTAGTCGCCGGGGCCGTAGCCGCCGGGACCGTCGTCCAGGTACGGGGCGGTCTGCTGGTAGGGGTCGCCGGACGTGGCGCCGTAGGGCAGCGGCGCAGTCTGCGGGTCGTACCCCAGCCGCGGCGGGGCTGGGTCGCCCTCCCAGACGGGTCCCCGTGCAGTCATCCGTGTTGCTCCGTTTGGTCGAAGATCCCGCCGCCCCAAGATATGGCCGGACTTACCCAGTAGGGCAACGAAAAATCATCGGCCCGAGTGCCCGCGCGAAGCCAGCCGGATCCACGCACGCCTCAGCCGTCGGTTGGGTGATGTGCGGCAGCGGGCATAGAGCGGGTGGCCTCCCTGGTTGTGCTGGTTGGCGAATGCCGGTCAGCAGCCCAGATCGTTCACCTGGAGCGCCGCATGGAAGTCAAGGAACTCGGCCACCTGGTCCTGTACGTGCGCAACCTCGATCGTTCCGCCTCGTTCTACCGCGACGTGCTCGGCTGGCGTCAGATCATGGGCGGCCCCGGGGACGAGCCACAGCCGTTCCGCGCCGCGGCGTACTCCGCGCCCGGCGGGCGGACCCATCACGAACTGCTGCTCATCGAGGTCGGCGACGACGCGGCCGGCCTGCCGCCGGGACGGCGGGTCGGGCTGTACCACTTCGGCCTCAAGGTCGGCGACAGCGACGACGAGCTGCGCGATGCGCTGGCCACGCTGCACGCGAACCAGGTCAACGTGGTCGGGGCGAGCGACCACACGGTGACGCACAGCCTGTACATCACCGACCCGGATGGGAACGAGATCGAGCTGTACGTGGATGTGCCTGGCGTGGACTGGCGCAACGACCCGTCGCTGTTCGCCGCGCCGATCCGGCCGCTCAAGCTCTGATCCGCCTGGTGCGCTGACGGCTCACGTGTGGTAGATGCTCGGCGCGGCCGGGAGCTGGCCTGGCTTGTCCCGGGCCAGGGTGGCGCCGCCGGAGCGGCCCATCAGCCAGGCCAGCAGGTCCGCCTCTGTGCCGCTGATCTGCTCGGCGTCTTCCGTGCTGGCTGGCCGGTCCAGGTAGTAGGTGCGGCCGGTGTCGGTGGCGTGCAGGTCCGCGTTGAGCGGGGCGAGGTGGCGCTCGTCGTTCATGCTCTCGACGGCCCGGTCGAGCATCCAGGCCGTCCACTTGGCGGGCCAGTCAGCCGGCCGGTAGCCGTGGTTGAGGTCCACGTGGTGGATCAGGACTTCGGCCAGCCGGGAGGCTGGGACGTGCCCGGCCTCGGTTTCCTGGCCGGTCGTCCAGGTGACCCGGTGCTGCCAGGCGCCCGGTGGCACGGCGGCCGCCGCCTGTTGTAGTGCGGTGGCGGGGCGCTGGACGTCCTCGGCCAGTTCGTGTGCCGGGCGGCCGGCCCCGTCCTCGATTGCCTGGGCGCGGGCCGCCACGCTCGGGTACTCATAGCTTGGCTCCCCCGTCCGCGCCCAGATCAGCAGCCGTGTCCCGCCCTCTGCGTTGCGGGCCAGATGGGTCAGCACGTGCCCGCGGCTCCAGCCGGGCAGCAGCGAGGGTTCGCGGGCGGCGCGGTCGGTGAGGCCGTCCAGGTCGCTGAGCAGCGCGGCCGTGGCATCGTTCAGGTCGGTGAGCAACTCTGCGATCGTCGGCACTCCCCCATCGTCACACCTGGTGCGCCGCCCGGCCCACCGCGCCGCCAGCGCCGGCCGAGCGGTTCGTGATCATGACTCCAGTGTCGCTCGAGCACGCTCGAGCAGCACCAAACTCATGATCACGAGCTTGCCGGGGCCGGGCAGCGAGATGTGGGCCCGGGACAGGGCGCCGTGGCGGTGAAGGAGCCCCGGAAGTCCTGTAGGCTGACGCCTGGCAACGGGACGTGGCGCAGTTTGGCAGCGCACTTGACTGGGGGTCAAGGGGTCGCCGGTTCGAATCCGGCCGTCCCGACCAACGTTGCAGGTCATCCCTGAAGGAGCGGGGTCGTGTCAAGGAGGGGTTTTGTGCCCTTTCTTCCTGGTTTGTGGTTGGCCGGCGGGCACGCCAGACTGAGGCCATCGCCGGTGGTGGCGTAGGCCCCGTGGTGTGCCTGTTCCTGATCGCTGCCATCTCGGGTGAGCGGCCGGGCAGGTCAAGGACCGGGCGTGAGCCCCGGCCGCGCGAGCGGCGCCGCAGGCGTCCTTGAGGGGTCCGGCCGCGACTCCCCATAATGGGGCGGCCGGGAACGGGTATGTGGTTGTGGGCGCGGCCCCAGGTGCAGTCTCGTTGGCTGGCAGGCCTCCGGCTGCCGTCATCCCTTCGGGGTTCCCGCGGTGGCTGGCCGCGGGGGCATGGGGCGTTCCGCGTGCGGGCAGCGGGATCAATCAGAGGCGCGGCCGCGCCGCCTGGTGGCGGGGGCCAGACCTGCAGGCGATCACGCGCTGCCCGTGTCCGGGCCTGCTCACGCGGCGTCCCTCGTGGCGGCGGTGCAGGTCCATGCCCACGATCTGCGGGCCGTCGTACGCTTCCACAGTGGGCCTCCCATCGTCGTAGATGGCGTAGACAACCCGAGCATCAACCCCGGGTCACCTACGAAGAGCGGGAGGCCCCGCTCCTTCATCGCATCAGAGGCCATTTCGCCGCTCGGCGAGACGGCCTCTTGATCGTTTGACCGCAGTTTGACCGCAGGATTTGGCGGCATTTCGCGGCATCCGGTGTTCAAAAAGAGTCGTCAGTGTCACCGTCCGGCAAGGGTCTCTCCGCCGCGTCCCGGTCGCGGATGTGGCCGGGCGCATACCCTTGGTAATTGATCGTGGATCAACCGTGGGGTGACACGTGCTCGATGATCTCGCCGGTAAGCGGACGGGTGAGCGTATCCAGATCCTGCGCGAGCGCAAGGGCCTGTCCCGGCCGGTGCTCGCCGGGCTGGTGGGCATGTCCGCGTCCTGGCTGGAAGGAATCGAGCAGGGCCGGCGGCTGCCACCACGCCTGCCGGTGCTGGTCAAGCTCGCGGAAGCGCTGGCCGTTGGTGACGTGGCCGTGCTGGCCGGGACGGACATGGACCTCGGCGGTGCGACCTCGGTCCCGGTCGCGTCGTTTGCCCGTATTCCGCACGATGCGGTACCGGCCATTCGGGACGCGGTCCGCGATCCCATGCTGTCCGCGCCCGGCTCGCCTATTGAAGTGGAGAGCCTGGTGTCGCGGACCGCTGATGCCTGGCGGCTGTGGCACACGTCGCGGGAGCACCGCACGGAGGTCGGCCGCATCCTGCCCCGCCTGGTCACCGATGCCCGGGCTGCCGCCCGGTCGGCTGAGGGAGCGGACCGGCGTACCGCGAATGCGGTGCTGGCCGAGGTTTACGCGCTGGTGCAGCACGAGATCGTCTGGGCCAGCGAAGCTGAACTGACCTGGACTGTTGCCGACCGGGCCATGATCGCCGCGCAGGAGGCGGACACGCCGGTCGCGTTGGCCGGGGCGGCGTGGACGCTGGGCATGGTCCAGCGGTCGGCCGGTGATGTCAACGGTGCGCTGTCGCTGGCCCGGGATGCCGTCGGGCTGCTGGAGCCCTTGATGGATACCGGGGACTCGGACGTGCATGGCCTGGCCGGGGCACTGGAGCTGCACGCGGCCACGACATGCGCGAAGGCGGGCCGGGAAGGGGATGCCTGGCGGTACTGGGACCAGGCTGGCGTCATCGCCCGTGGGCTACCCGGTGGCTACCACCATCCGTGGACGATGTTCGGGTCGTCGAACGTGGACTTGCATGCGGTATCGATCAGCGCGGACCTGGCCAAGTCGCAGGAAGCGCGCAACCGTGCCGAGCAGATCGAGCCGGAGAGCATCCCGAGCCTGGAACGCCGTGGCCGGCTGGGCGTAGAGATCGCGCGCTCCTACGGCCAGCGGCAGGATTACCCGGGCATGCTGCACTGGCTGGAGCTGGCCTATCAGACCTCGGCTGACTCAGTGCGCTACTCCCCCTCGGCCCGGCAGTTGGCCTCGGAGGCTGTCAACCACGGTGGCCCGCTGATCAGCCGCCGCGCCCGCGTCCTGGCGGGCAGCCTCGGTCTGCCCCTGTAACCGCGGGGCGCACACTGCACCTCTTCCCGGTCGGCTACGCACTGCGCCTTTCCGCGCATGTATTGGCGTTTAGGTTCACAGGCGCATCAGCGGGCCGACGGGAAGGCACGAAAACAATGCCCTGGAAGAGCACTCAAGCACGGGAAGAGTTAATCGCCCCGGAGGGACGCCCCAGTGCGCCAGGCGGCGGCGAATGAGCGGCAAAGGCACCGAGAGCGAGAGCGAGCTGGCCATGCTGCGCGCGGATTTCCCCGGCCATCTGATCGGTGAGGAATCCATCATGGGCCGGGTCCGCTATGTTGCGCGCCGCCGATGGGAAGGGACGCAGCCGCACACCGTTGTCACTCCAGATCTTGGTGAGCTACGGGCGGCGCTCGAAGCCGGTCGGACCCCGAGAAGCCGGCAGGCGGACGGGTGAGCAGGAGCGCGGAAGTGGTGGCCGCCGTCCGCGAACTGTCTGGCCCCGGGGTGAAACAGGTAGAGATCGCCGCGAAAGCGGGCTGTTCGAAGTCGCAGGTCTCGCTGGCCACGAGTCTGCTAACCCTGGCACCCGACCTGGCCGAGGCCGTATCCGCTGGGCGCCTAGGGCTGTCGCGGGCATCAGCCATGGCGCGGCAACGGCAACCGTCGTCACCGCTATCCGGTCGGCCTGGTGACGCGGCGTGGCTGCCCCCGGTGTTCTTGACGGTGACGGAGGCGGCGGCGAAGCTCTCCCGGCACCGGTCGGCGGTACTGCGCCTGCTTCATGCAGGCAAGCTGCGCAGCGTGCGGCTGGGCCGGTCTTACCGGATTCCTGAGGCCGAGGTGCACTGGATGGCTGCTGGGCAGAAGTGTGAAGGCCACGCCCTCACCGTCGAGGAGTGCGCCCGCATCCTGCGCTGCTCACCGGCGACGGTCTACAGCCTGCTCCACTACGGCCACCTGGTCGGCGAGCGGAACGGCGAGCAGGGCAACTACCGGATACAGATCACCGAGTTTCAGCGGTTCATCAGCAATGCGACGTAGTGACCGTAGCGGGTTCATCCGAACCGACCAGCAGGCCGCTCCGTTCTGCGCCAATGCGGCGCTCACCGGTGCGGGCCAGCCCTTCTGGGCGGCTGGCGTGCTGCGCTTGGCCGCGCATCCGTATCGCCTCCGGAAGCGGCCGCCAGGGCAAGCCGCAGCGGTACCGGAAAGTCCCGGCTGGCGATATCGCCGCGGCCAGCTTGCTGGGCTTGGTGCGGCCGTTGTGGCGGCCCGGCGCGGGCCGCCCGGAAAGCCGCGTGTAGGTGCTCAGCTGACCTGCGCGCCGCAGCCGCCTGTGCGGCATGCCCCTGGGCCTGGCGCAGCTCGCTCACCGCCGCGGTGAGCGCAGCAAGACTGCCTAGCAGCGCACCAGCCGGGAAGCTGCCACCCGCGTCCCCGGCGACGGCGACGAGCCTCGCGGTCGCCCGCAACCAGTCGCCGTAGTGTGTACGGCGCGGAACCTGGCCGTGGGGTGCGCGGGCCGCGCGGTCATAGTTATCCGCCGCGTTCCGCAAGCCCGGATCGTGCAGCCGCCGGGCCGCCGCATGGATGGTGTCGCCCGCCGCCCAGGCCGCGTCGGCGGCCGCCGCCGGATCGGCCGCTGCGGCGCGCCGAATGTGCTCCGCCACGTCGGCCGCTTCGCGCGCGATGTGCCGGT
Source organism: uncultured Actinomycetes bacterium (assembly GCA_963758575.1). GTDB lineage: Bacteria > Actinomycetota > Actinomycetes > Streptosporangiales > Streptosporangiaceae > RYN-230. The sequence goes on along the minus strand of CAVWWE010000012.1, from coordinate 100,564 downwards.
AAAGGTCGTCGCGTTCCGCAGCGGTGAACCGGAACGCCCGTGCTGATCCCCGATTCCGCGGTGACCCTGGTTCCACCGGCACCGAAGCTGCGGCAAGCTCAGCTCGGCGGAGAGCCGTCCTCCCCCATACCAGCGCGGCGTCCCGGCCGCCTCGGCGTAACCAGCGAGGGCCACCGCATACCCGGTGACCTGCTCCGGATCGACTTGGCTGAACCGAAGCCGCACCAGCAGCCCGTTCTCGCGCAGCTGGCCGAAGAACCCGGCCTCATCCCGGGCCTGCTCCGCAGCGTCGGCCACCCTGCTCCGGAGCACGGCACGCGCCGCCACCCCAGGGATCCGGACGCCGAGGCGTTCCGGTGCGGGGGTCATCCAGCGGGCGCGCAGTTTCGGCAGGGTCAGGTCGGCAGCCAGCTTGCCCCCGCCGTACCAGATAGTCCCACCGGTCTTGCTCGCATGATGCGGCAGGCCCACCGCGTACCCGGTGACCTGGCCTGGGTTGTTGGCGCTGTACCGCTCCGGACCAGCACCCCCGCCTGGTCGAGCCGTTCAAAGAACTCGCTCTCGGTGCCCGAACTGCCTGCCGCAGCGCAGACCTCGCGGCGCAACGCCGCCCGGGGTGTCTCAGCCCACCCGCGCCGCGCTGCCTGCTCCGTCTCGGCGCGGGTCGGGCGCTTGGCGGCCGTACGGTCCGCTGGCGCGGTGCACCGCAGCCCGAACCGGCGCTCGGCCGCGTGGCACGCTTCGCGGACCCGGTAGAAGTCATTCCAGATCTTCGGCCGGTCACGGTCCTGGCGAGCCAGCGTGGCAACAATGTGAATGTGATCCGGGGCATGCCGGACCGCCACCCAGCGCACCCCGAGATAGTCACTGTCAGGCGCGAGCCCAGTGCGTTGCATGATTCCCGCGGCGACCTCAGCCCATTCGGCGTCGGACAGCATCCGGTCATCCGGTGCAGCTCTGACCGCGCAGTGCCAGACGGGCTTGCTATACGAGCTGCCATTGAGGGCCGCCAGTGGCTGCAAGAACAGTCCCGCCAGTCGGCGTAAGTCTGGCGAGCCGTCGGCGCGACGATCCGGTTCAAGCTGCTGCGGGTCACCAAATCCAGCAACCAGGTGCGGATCCGTGTGCTCGTTCGCCTTCCCGGGCCCGTACAGGTAAGCCAGCGGCCGCTGAACACATGTCCCGCGAATCACCTTCGCGATCATCGGCAGCCCCGCATGATCTCCCTGTCGGTGCCCGGTCGCTAGCCCTCACCAACACGCAATGGGACCGCGCCCGGTCCCGCAGTTACCTCCATGGTTTATCTCTGGACAGCCGTCTGTCCAGAGATAAACCATGGATACGCATATCTTGCTCTCCATCCAGTAGGGTTGCATTCGATGAAACTCTGGAGGGCGCGGCATCCCGTCTGCGCGTTGCGCCTGATGTTGAGCGCAGCGGCAATGTCAGCGGAAACGCACTGACAATGTCAGTGTTGCGCAACGCATTTTCAGCGGCAGCGAAAGCCGGGCCCGGGCTGCCGCTCCTGTAGCTACGAATCTGACATCACCACGACGGCCACCCCGCCGAGGCGGCGACGAGTCCGCTGGCTGGTGTTCGGCCGCGTGCTCGGGTGCCTGGCTCGCGGAGCGCGGCGTTCGTGGCGGGAGCCCCGAGCCGGCCCGGGAGGGAGCCGGCCGGGTCGTTAGTGAGCCCCGCGGGCCGGGGGCTGGCGGGGCCGACCGGCCCGGAAAGCGGGCCGCGCCGGGCCGGTCGGCCCTCACTCGCGGGCTGCCCTGGCCGCCTCGGCCGCATCTGCCGCGGCCTGGTTCACAGCGGCGGAGGCTCGCCGAGCTCGCGGCGATGTGGCCGTCGTCGCGGTAGCGGAGGCTGAATAGGACGTCGTCGCTGACGTGGACGTCGTCCGGGCCGGTGCTGCTGTAGATCAGGCCGGCTTGCTTGAGCGCGGCCTCGGCGGCGGCCCAGCCGGGCCGGGTCTGCAGGCCGGGGTAGTTGCCGCCTTGCCATTTCTGCCCGATGGCGAGCGCGGCGAGCAGGACGGCGGCCTGGTCGTCATCGAGGTCGGCGGCACCGGTGACATCGCGCAGAGCGCGGCGCTGCGCCTGGGTGAGGATGTCGAGCCGGGGCGTGACGGTCCAGGTTTCCGGTGGGATGCGCCGGAGCGCCAGCGGGCCGCCGAGGCCGGGGTCGTCCTGGGCGGCGGCGATGGCCGCCGCAGTGCGCGGCAGCGGCCAGCCCAGGGCGCGGGCGAGCTGGTCGGCGGATAGCGGAGCCCGGGCGGTGGCCAGCGCGGCCAGCACGGTGAGGGCGTCGGCTCGCAGGTCCTGGTCGAGGTCGTCGCCGGAGGCCTGGCGGCGGCGCGACAGCAGCGGCTCCAGCTCGGGGACCAGGTCGGCCGGGTGGAGGTCGAGCCGGCGGGCGATCTCGATGAGGGGCTGCACCGGCCGGGCAGTCAGCGGCTGGCCGTGGGAGTCGCTGACCAGATGCGGGTGGATGCCGAGCAGATCGCCGAGCTCCCAGGTTGACATGCCGGCGTCGCGCAGCCGCTCACGCAGCGTGTGACCGGTCATGGCGGGCCGCCGGGGATCCACCCGAGCCGGTGCGGCCTGCCTCGCGGGGAGCGTGAGCACCGGGTCCTGGCCCGGGCCGGTGCGGGCCAGCCGCAGGCCGCGCTCGCCAAGCCAGCTGTGGCCGCGCCAGGTTACGCAGATGTCGGCACCGTACTGGCAGTCATCGCCGTGCATCCAGGGCAGGTCCAGGCCAATCCGCCGCGCGGTGCTGCGGATCGCCCCGCACAGGGCGTCGGTAGCGGGCGTGTTCCCAGGGTCGCGGGGGTGAGCGAAGTAGGGGTCGCTGCTGGCGGCACCGCTGTGGCGCCGGTAGGCCAGGTGCGCGGTGAACAGGGCCCGGGCGCAGGCGGGAATGCGGATGGGTTCTGTTGGCGCAGATGGGTGTTGGTGTTAACCGGCCGCGGCCTGGTCCCCGCCCGTGAGCTGAACCCTCACGGGCGGGGACTGTCAGCCGCGGGAGTTCGGCGCGAGCGGGCCGGGACGGTTGAGTACTTCTTTCGCCTCTCGCAGCGGGTCTTCCGCCGGGCCGAGCAGTCCGCGGGCGACCGCCGCGTGGGCGCGGGCGGTCGCCACCACGGCGTAATTGAAGATCAGGAACAGCACTAGGAAGACGGCCGCGACCGCGAACGCCTCCGGGAGCGTGTTGACGTAGAGGCCCCAGCCGCCGGGACCGTGCGGGCCGTTAGGGTGGTAGCCGAGGTCGTAGCCGTGGTACCGCACGCCGTGGATTGTCTGCCACGGCGCCCAGTACCAGATCGGCAGCGTGATGCCGGCAAGGAACACCCACCAGACCGCCAGCACGATGGCATCCAGCGCGAGCAGCGGTACGAACATGCCGACCAGGTAGGCGACGTCCCGCCAGGTCGCCGGGTCCCGCCAGCGGGCACGCAGCTGGGCCATGATGCCGTGCCCGGTGACCTGCCGGTAGGTGCCCTGGATGCGGGCAAGGGGACGCAGCCGGGCCCGCTCGACGTCCGCGCACCAGCGGATCGCCGCGGCGGCGGCTACGAGAACTGGCAGCCCGGCGAACGTGATGCTCAGCCCCGCGCCGGCGACGGCGGTGCCCAGCGCGATCGCGAACAGCGCCCAGCCCACGGCCAGGTAGCCGAGCAGGTACCAGGCAGCCGCCCACGGGCCACGGGAGAGCACGAGCCGGATGGGGTCGCGGCGCAGGCTCAGCTCGCTCACGGCGCTTACCCCACGTCTCGCATGAGCTGCTCGACGGCGCTGACGTTCTCGGCCAGCTTCGCCATGTCGGCGCGCAGCTCGGTCATGTTGGCCACCGCCTCTTCGGCCAGCTTGCGGTAGGAGGCCATCGCCACCGCGTCCGCGCGGTGCCGCTGCAGCCGGTAGTAGTTCCAGACGATCACCGCGACCGCGGCGCAGATCGGGACGAAGATCGCCAGCAGGATGCCGATCGCCGTGTAGTTCGTGCCGGCCGAGGCCAGCGTTGTGGTGTGTGTCATTGTTCGCTCTCCTCCATCATTTGGAGCGCATCCTTGCCGTCGTCTTCGGCCAGCGCGCGGACGACCGTCTCGGCCGTGACGCGTATCTCGAAGGGGACCAGCTCGAAGTACTTCATCGCCTGGCCGCGACGGGCTGGTTCACCTGCGTGGCTGCGGGTGCCGGCGCAGGCGCCAGGCGCGGTCGCCGAGCAGCGACAGGACCGCCGGGAGCAGGACGCCGCGGACTACGGTGGCGTCGATCAGGATGGCGGCGCCCATGCCGACGCCCATGACCTTCAGCTCGATCAGCGGCAGGGTGGCGAAGATCGAGAAGAGCGCCACCATGATCAGCGCGGCGCTGGTGACCACGCCGGCGCTGGAGGAGATGCCTCCGACGATTGCCTCCCGCGGCGAGGAGCCCCGCGTCCAGAGCTCGCGGACGCGGCTGAGGATGAACACGTGGTAGTCCATGCTGATCCCGAACAGGAACACGAACATGAACAGCGGCACCCACCAGGTGATCCCGCCGAAGGAGGTGTAGCCGAGCGGTCCCTGCAGCCGCCCGTCCTGGAAGATCAGCGTGATCAGCCCGTAGGCCGCCGCCACCGATAGCAAGTTCAGCACGATCGACACGACCGGGACCGCGACCGACCGGAAGCCTGCCAGCAGTACCAGGAAGGCCAGCACGGCGACGACGGCGAACACCAGGGGCGTGTTGTCGTGCACCACCTGGACGTCGTCGTGGCTGACGGCGGTGTCGCCGGCGACCGCGTAACTGATCCCGGGCACCTTGCCCAGCGTGGCGGGCAGGGCCTTGTCGCGCAGTGCCGTCAGGGCAGTGTAGGACGCGGTGTCCTCTCCGTTGCCGGCCAGCTGCACGTTCACGACCAGCGCCCGGCCGCCGCCGATGGAGGTAGCCGTGACCGGCCCGCGGAGCGGGCCGCCGGCCGTAGTGCGGGCACGCAGCGCGCCGACCGCGGCCGCCACCGTCGGGCCGGTCACGTCCGGGCCGGTCACCACGACCTCCGCGGGCGCTGGGGCCTGCGGGAACGCGTGCTCGATCTCGGTCATGGTCTGCACCACGGGGAGGTTGTAGGGCGCGTCCATGGGCGGCTGCCCGATCCGCAGGCCGAGCGCCGGGGCGGCCAGCGCGAGCAGCGCGATGGCGGCGAGCCCGCCCCAGATCAGCGGCCGGGCGACGACGGCGCGGGCCAGCGCCGCCCACGCGCGCGACGGCCGGGCGGCGGCACGCCGCCGGCCAGGAACGGGATCCGTCCCTTGTCGGCGCGCGGCCCGAGCCAGGCCAGCAGCGCGGGCAGCACGGTGAGCGAACCCGCTACCGCGATGGCGACCACCGCGATGGTGCCGGCCGCGGCGCCGGCGAACGGCCCGCCGCCGACCAGGAACAGCGCGGACAGCGAGGCCATCACGGTCACGCCAGAGACCAGGATGGTGCGCCCGGATGTCCGGGACGCGATGCGCAAGGCCTCCGGGAACGACCGGCCGCTGGCCCGCTCCTCGCGTTCCCTGCGCAGGTAGAACAGCGAGTAGTCGACGCCGACCGCCATCCCGATGATCACCACCACCTCGTAGATTGAGCTGGCGACCGGCAGCAGGTGGCTGACGATCGTCAGGACTCCGATGGCCGCTGCCACCGAGGTCACCGCGAGCAGCAGCGGGATGCCGGCCGCCACCAGGGCGCCGAACACGATCAGCAGCAGGATCAGCGTGACCGGCAGCGAGGTCCCTTCGGCCTTGCTGAAGGTCAGATCGTTGTTGACCGCCTGCTGGATGCTCGCGTCACCGGATTCGGCGATGCGCAGGTCCGGGTGGCGGGCCTGCACCGCGGCGACCGCGTTCTGGTCGGCGGTCGCCGCCTGGCCGACGTCGGCGACGTTGCCGGGCACGTCGAAGGTGACCAGGGCGCTGCGGCCGTCCTTCGACACCAGCGACTGCCCGCCTGCGGACAGCGGGCTGCGGATGCCGGCGGCGGACTTCGGCAGGACCGACAGCGCGGCCGCCACCTCGCTCGCGGCCTGCCGCATGCTCGCGTTGCCCGCGAACGTGACGCCGGGGGCGCGCGCCTGGATCAGCACGCTCTCGGCGAAAGCGTTGTACTGCGCAGGCGCGACCTGGTTTTGGATACGCTCGGCCTGCCCGGCCTGCCCGGCGTCGTACTGCGGAAGGTTCCCCGAGCCGATCGCCTGGCCTGCCATGAAGATGGCGGCGATCAGCAGCAGCCAGCCGAAGACCGCGGTCTTGCGGTGTCTCGCGCTCCATCCGGCGACACGCTCGGTGACCGGCGCCCTGGCTTTGCGGCGCTTCTCTCCGTAGGTATCGGCTGACTGAGGGAATCCTGAACTCTGCGCTTGTCGCATGATGACCTCTCTGGGGTTGCTGGGTTGCGGAAGATCACGGACTGGGCCAACCCGCGGTGAGCTGGCCCCGCACGGGCGGGTGGTTTGCTTGACCTGTTTGGATAGACGGGGTTAAGGCCGCGAGCGCGGCGGTCGCGGCGAGGACTGTGCCGTCGGCAAGATGCCTTACCCCGCACCGTGTTCTGCAGCCGGCTCATTACCGGCCTCCTTTCGGGCTCCGCGGATCGGCAAGCCTTGCCGATCGCGGCTTGAGTGTCCGCCGGCGCCGGCGGGCCGGGGCAGTGCCGCGGGTACCGGCCCCGCGTGCGCCGCTCAGCAACCGCATGTGCAAAGTGCATGCCTCGCTGGTGCGCCTTGTAGCCTGGCCGCGTAGCACCTGGGGATTAGGCTGGGTGGCGTGATGACCTGGGCCAGGGCGCCCTACGCAAGGGCGGCCGACGGTGCTGCCGTGCCCGGCGACCCGGCCGTACGACGGGCGACGAGGCTGGTCGCCGTCGTCCTGGGCCTGCTGGCGGTCGCCGAGGCAGGCTACGGCGCCACCAACGGCGGGGCCGGTGAAGCCCTCATGGTCGTGGCGACGTTCGCCCTGCCGTTGCTGTACGTCCTGCCGGCGACCAGGCCGCTGTGGCTGCGGCACCGGTACCCGCTGCTGGCCGTGCAGGCGGCGCTGACCTGCCTGCCTTTTGCCTTGTTCGGTCAGGGCTGGATCCCGGGCCCGTCGGGGTGGCTGGCGGGCCTGGTCCTGCTGACGGTTCCGTGGCCGGCGTCGTGGCTGGTGTCCGCGGCCCTGGCCGCGGCCGATCTAGCCGTGCGGGTAGCCGTGGTCGGGCTCCCCTTCGCCGGCACTCCCGCCGCTCCAGCGCTCGGGGTGTGGGCGGTCATCGCGTTCGTCCTGGACGCCCTGATCCTCTTCGGGCTGGCCCGGCTCGCCGACCTCATCGCCGCGGTGCACGCGGCCAGGGACGAACTCGCCGAGGCGGCGGTCACCGCCGAGCGGCTCCGGGCGGCCGACAGCCTGCGGGCCGCGGTCGGTGACCGCCTTGCCGCGGCGGCCGGGCGCGCAGCCGCCGCCCTGCAGACGATCACCAGGAGCCAGCCACAGGCCCGCGAGCACCTGGCGGGAACCGCCGCGGCCGCCCGTCAGGCGCTCGATGACGTGCGCGAGGTAACCGTCAGCTACCGGGACGCGGCCAGGCCGGACGCGGTGCCGGCCCAGGCAGGGGTGACGCTGGCCCCCCGGCTCGCCCAGGCCGTCTTCGTGACAGTGCTGTGCGCATTGGCGGTCCAGTACGTGAACGACGTCGCGGAGAACCTCAACGACTTGCCGGGCGGCAGTTTCAGCGTCCCAGTCATCGCCTGGACCGCGGCGAACGCGGTCGCGCTCGTGGCGCTGCAGCTGCGCCACTCATGGCCGTCGCGCGGCGCCCGCCGGCCCCGGGGCTGGCAGGTCACCCTCGGCCTGCAGGTGCTGCTCACCTACGTGATGGTCCCGGTGACCGGCTGGCGCCCGCTGGTCGCGTGCGGGTTTCTCGCCGGTTCGGCGCTGCTGCTCCTCCCGGCTCCGTGGGGCCGGATCGCGTTCGCGGCCGTGATCGCCAGCGTGCCCGTGTTCTTGACGGTTACGTCCTCCCACCTGGGACCGGCACCGCTGGCATCGGCGGGCGCGGAGATCTACCTGACGCTCCTGTTCGTGGTGCTCGGCCTGCTTGTGTACGGGCTGACCCGGCTGGCGTGGCTGGCGGTGCAACTAGAGGACCTGCGCGCGGAGCTCGCCCGCAAGGCCGTGCTCGGCGAGCGGCTCCGGGTCGCGCGAGACACCCACGACCTGCTCGGTCTTGGCCTGGCCGCCATCGCGATGAAGGCCGACCTGATCGGGCGGCTCATCGACCGCGGCGACGCCAGGGCGGGCACCGAGACCGCGGAGCTCGCGCGGATCTGCGCGACGGCCCGCGCCGACATGCGCCTGGTCACCGGGGAGGCCCGCGACCTGCCGCTGGACGCCGAGCTCGCGGCCGCCCGCGACGTCCTGACCTCGGCGGGCATCGACGTCCAGGCGAGCGTGGCGGAGGACCTGGCATCTGGCGCGGCGGCCGCGGTGCTGGTTCCCGTGGTCAGGGAGGCGGTGACCAACGTGCTCAAGCACAGCAGCGCCAGCTACTGCGTGCTCGAGATGACCGCAGGCGACGGGCTGCTGCGGCTGCTGATCAGCAACGATGGCAGCAACGACGCCGGGAGCGCGCCGCTGGCCGCGGCCGGCCGCACCGGCAGCGGCCTGGGCAACCTCGCCGCCCGCGTCGAGGCCGCGGGAGGCCAGCTTTCCGCCCAGCGGAACGGCGGAGAGTTCAGCCTGGTCGCCGAGATCCCGCTTGCCGGGCAGCCGAGCGCACCGCGCCAATCAGCGTCGCCGCAGGCACGCCCTTGAGCAAGAACCCGGAAACGCCCGCGACGGCCGCCCGGCGCCGGTTATCCGGCGTCTCGAGGGCGGTCAGCACGACCACCTTGCAGTCCGGCAGCCGCCGGGACAGCTCTACCGCGGCGGAAAGGCCGTCCGCGCCGGGCATGCCGATGTCCAGCAGCGCGACATCGGGACGATACTCGATCGCGGCCGGCACGATGCCGGTGCCGCCCGCCACCTGGGCGACCACCTCGATGCCGTCCTCCAGGGAAAACAGCGTGACCAGGGTTTCGCGGAGAATGCTCGTGTCCTCCGCCACCAGCAGGCGGATGACAGCGCCCGCTTCCGCCGGCTCATCGCTCATGGCAGCAGTCTCGGCCCGCCGGGGCGACCGCAGTAGCGCGGAACGCACCGGCCAGGCGGCAGATCGCATCACCGCGGCGTGCAATCTGCACATCGCCACATAACAACCAGCCAGCGTCCCTGGCGATGCGCACCGCGTCGACCCGGTTACGGCCGCCGACCTTCATGACCGCGGACGCCAGGTAGTTGCGCACCGTGCCGTAGGACAGGAACAGCTCCGCCGCGATCTCGGCCGGCTCGGCGCCCGCCGCGAACCGCCGCAGGACGTCGGCCTCACGCTCCGACAGCGGGCTTTCTTTCATCTCGAGCGTCGCGAGCGCCAGCTTCGGATCGATCACCCGCTCTCCAGCCACGACCCTGCGCACCACGCCGACGAGCTGCTCCGACGGGGTGTCCTTGACCAGGAAGCCCGACACGTGCGCGCTAAGCGCCTGACGCAGTTGCCCGGGGCGCCCGAGCACGGTCAGGATGACCACCCGGCACGCGGGCAGTTGTTTATGCAGCTCCGCCGCCGCGGTGAGCCCGTCGACCTCCGGCATGTCGATGTCAAGCACCGCGAGATCGGGACGCTCCGCCAGCGCGGCGGGCACCACGCCCGCACCGTCCGCCACCTGGGCGACGACCTTGATGTCGTCTTCCAGGTTCAGCATGGAGACCAGCATGTCCCGAAGGATCCGCATGTCCTCCGCGACCAGGACCCGGATCATCGCCCCTCCAACCGCCTCGCGCCGACAGAACCCAATATCTGCGCTGCCCATCTCCAGCGCAAACGGTCTGATCTATCCGCTCACCCGAGCCACCGCGAGGGTTAAGCGGTTCCCAGGCCAGTTTGTCCGGTTTGCCCTCGCGGCCCGATCCTGGTGGCTGATTCTGCGGGGACGGACATCCCCCAGTTTCCCAGGCGCGCCTGTGCCGTTGTGACGGTAATTGCCCTGCGCTCCCCGTGATTGCCATGAGGTCCGGCCCGGCCGGGCTGTCATGGTCAGATTCGCCCCGCCTATTGGCGTTGTGGCCCACACCGCCAATAGGTTCGTAACCGTGGGCCACACCGCCAATCCGGGGCGGCTGGGACCGCCCGCTGCCGCGCAGCGCTGGCCGGGCCCCGTCCGCAGCGAGAAGGGTGGGCCCAGGACTCTACTGGCGGACACTGGCAGATCGTGCCACGCCCACCCAAGTAGCTCTGGAACGACCACTCACGCCAAGCCCGACCTGCCCACTCCCCTAACCGTGACTTTTCGTTCCGCTGCGTGCCTTTATAGTCCGCCCGGGGAAGGCGGACCTAAAGGCGAGCCCACCGGCACAGGATCCTCCGCTTGACACCCACGCGGCGAGGTCGGTCGGTCAACCTCCGCAACCACGGCCACGGCTCCACTGACAATGTCAGTGCGTTTTCCACCGACATTGTCAGTGCGCTCAACACCCGAACCCTGCTGGTGCCGCTTTCTGGGCGCCTGCGGCAGATTGGCCCGGCGCCGGGAGAGGCGGGCTGCGCGAACGGGTCACCTGACCTGGCAACTTGCGCACTGGTTTCATTTGGGCGTGAGCCCGCGGTTCGGCTGAGGTGTCCCGTCTGACATGCACGCAGGATATGACCGGTTTGACTGGCCTGCGAACCGGCGCGGGGCGGGGGTTCCAGTCGGCCCTGGCGCGGGTGCCCTAGCAAGAGCCGCGGCCGCCGGCGAATACGACACGGTTGGATCCGACAGTGCACCAGTAATGCGGGGCGGTTCGCAACTGCCCGCCAAGCGCTTCACGCCGCATGATTCCCGGACACGAAGCCCTCTCTGACAGGCAAGGATGCTCGGACTCAGAGGCTCAAACGCGCCATGACTCTGCCCCCGGCCATGCTTTCTCCGACTCCAGGAACATGCAATCGAACGGAGTCCACGGGAGTTCGTAACGGTTCACCAGAGTTCGGCCTGACACACATTTCTAATCAGTGCCAAGATTGGCCATACGCTGTCACTCCATACCGATGGCGCCAGTGCGCCACCTACCGGCCCGCGACAGTCTGCGTACACTGAGCCCATGAGCGCGCAGCGTGAGGAGTTGCTCCGCCTGGTCGAAGAGCTGCCGGAGGATGAGGTCCCGGCAGTTCTCGATGACGTGCGCCGCCATCTCCGTGCCGTCAACGACCGGACATGGCCTCCAGCATGGTTCGCCGCCGGTACGGGCCGGACCCCTGACGTGGCTGCCCGATCCGAAGAACTGCTCGAAGACGGCTTCGGCCGGCAGGCGTGATCGTCTGCGACACCGGCCCACTGGTGGCCGCCGCGCTGTCGAACGACGCCGACCACACCGCATGCGTACGGTTGTTCAACGACATGCACGCGGCAGGCAGGGACTTGCTGGTCCCGGCCACGGTCACCGCAGAGGTCGGCTACCTCCTCGCCCAGGAAGCCGGAGCGCGCGTCGAGTCGCTCTTCCTCCGCTCCCTCGCGGAGGGCGATTTCGCAGCCGTGGACCTCACCGCCGCGGACTACGCCCGGATGGCGGAACTGGTCGACACGTACGGCGATCTCCCGCTGGGCACTACGGACGCCTCCGTGATCGCAGTCGCGGAGCGGCTCAAGCTGACGGACGTGGCCACCTTGGACCGGCGGCACTTCACCGTCGTGCGGCCTAGCCATGTGAACTCGCTGACGCTGCTGCCCTAGGTGTGCCGCATCCACAGGTTTGTTTCGGCGTATGTCCCGCGGTCGTGCTCGCGGTCGATGGCGAGCAGGTTCAAGGCATCCGGCACGACGTACTGGCCGGTTTCGGGGAAGGCCATGGCGGCCCAGTCTTCCCATTCGGGCACGGTGCCAGTGATGATCATGGAGCGTGGGGCGGGCGCGAGGATGCTGGCTCCAAGCCGCTGGTGCGTGCGGATCCACGGGTCGATGTGGAGGCCGTCGCTTCGGGTCCAGCGCGCGAAGTTTTCCATGGGCGTCAGCGGATACCGGCTCTTGAGCGCTGGCCTGACCGGTGCGATGACCCGCTGCAGCCCGGCGGCGGTGGCGCGCTCGCGGAGTGCAGTGAGGGCCTTCCCCGCCCACCCGCTGCCTTGCAGGCCGGCCTTGACCGCGGCGGCCATGATGCACAGCGTGTCGGCCGGGACTGCGCTCTCGTGGCCGGTCACCGCGCTGACCAGTGCTCCGTCGTAGCCATCCGGCAGGGTGCTGATTGCTCCGTCCCAGCGGATGGGGACTCCCCAGCCTCCGGCAACGACCTGGCCCTCGTCGAGGAGCAGCACGTCGTAGTGCGGGAAGTAGGTTTCGACGCGGCCGATGTGTTCGGAGCTGATCGGGTCGTGGAAGATGAACTCTGGCCAGACAGTACGGAGGGCGTCGCGGGCCTGGTCATCGAGGTCATGACGGTCGGCTGTTGTGACGATCTCCGGACCACCCATGGTGTCCTTCACCCCTGACCGGCCAGTGCCAGCGTCTTACCGTACCCCCGCTGGGATTGCCGGTCTTGTCCGTTTCCTCGCAGGCGCCGAATCCTTGGGAGTGGACACCGGGTCAAGGCTGGCGAAGCCACCGCGCAGCGGCGCAATGCCGCGTAGTTAGGGCTGCGGTGGCCAGGTCAAGGATGATCACGCTTCGGCGTGGCGGGGCCAGGTGGGCACGGGACCTCTGATAGATCGGTGCGATCCACCACAGATCTTCCGATCACCAGAGGTCCCGTTGAGAGCTCAGTCTGCCACGACCAGCACCACTCATGCCGTGACCGTCGCCGGGGGTGTCTTCGCTCCTGGTCATCTGGGTGAGTTAACCCAGTACCTGCCGTTCGAGCTGGTCGATGACGTGCTGGAGCAGACCGGGACGGCGCAGCGGCGGCTGCGGGTGCTGCCGTCGCGGGCCGGGGTGTATTTCGTGCTGGCCCTGGGCTTGTTTCCGCACCTGGGCTATCTGCGCGTGTGGGGCAAGCTGACCGCGGGGCTGGCCGGGCTGGACGTGCCGCGGCCGTCGGAGAAGGCGCTACGGGATCTGCGGCGGCGGCTGGGGCCGGCGCCGCTGAAGGCGCTGTTCGAGGTGGTGGCCGGGCCGCTGGCCTGGCCGCACACGCCCGGGGTGCGGTTCGCTGGGCTGCGCACCGTCGCGTTCGACGGCCTGAACTCTCTCAAGATCCCCGACACCAGCCGCAACCGGGCCTGGGCCGGGAAGATCCGCCACCGGCTGGGGCTGGCCGGATACCCGGCGCTGCGGGTGATGACCCTGGCCGAGACCGGCACCCGCGGCCTGCTGGGGGCCACGCTCGGCTCGAGAACCGACCGGGATGAGACCGGCCTGGCCCGGCGGCTGCTGCACTTGCTGGGCCCCGGGATGCTGGTGCTGCTGGACCGGGCTTTCGACAGCAACGCGTTCCTGGCCCAGATCGCCGCCACCGGCGCGGTGCCGCTGGCACGGGCGAAGTCCACCCGGACCCCGGTAGTCCTGCGGCACCTGCCTGACGGCTCCTACCTATCCTGCCTGGACGGGCTGGACGTGCGGATCATCGAGGCCGAAGTCGCCATGACCGGCGCCGACGGCAGCCGCATCGCCGACAGCTACCGGCTCATCACTACCCTGGCTGACCACCGCGCCTACCCAGCCGGCACTCTCATCCGGCTCTATCACGAGCGGTGGGAAATCGAGTCCGCCTACCTGGCAATGCGGCACACCCTGCTCGATGGCCAGGTGCTGCGTTCCGGCGACCGGCCCGGCGTCGAACAGGAACTGTGGGCACTGCTTACCGTCTACCAGCTGCTCCGCATGGCCATGGTCACCGCCATCGAGACCCAGCCCGGCACCAACCCCGACCGGGCCAGCTTCACCACCGCGCTGGAGACTGCCCGCGACCAGCTCACCGCCGCTCAGGGGATCTGCCCACAAGGCCCGGCTGACCTGGCCGGTGTCATCGGCCGCGCCGTCCTGGCCACCCTGCTGCCCGCCCGCCGTCCCCGCTTCAGCGCCCGCAAGGTCAAATGCGCCACCTCCCGCTACCTCAACCACGGTGACCAAAGACCCCACGCCGTCAGCGCTATCACCGCGATCACCGTCACCGTCCGCACACCACCCCTCGACAACGCCGCCACCCGCGCCAGCAAGCGCCGTCCCCATCGCAAGACCTCCGCCTTGATCGGCCCGCAACGGCCGACCCGCCGCCAGCTGATCACCGCCATCATCACCGGCCAGCCGCCGCGTGACTGGAGCGGCCACGAACTCGCCGTACTGCTCCAGGTCAAACCCCGCAACATGCTCACCCAGCTCGGCGAATGGGCACGCCTGGGATTCTTCACCCACACCGGATTCGGCACCTACCGGCTCAACACGCCGTCACCCAGCACATCCTCGACAGCCGCGTCAGACCCTTAACTACGCGGCATTGCGCAGCGGCGCCCGCAAGGGCGGGCTTGAGGCGGGGGCCGCGAGCTGGACAATTTCGGGGCGAGGAAGACGGCTACGTGCAGCACCGGTCTGCGTGCTGGTGAACGTGCTACATCTGCGTGTCCTGCAGACAGGCGGCCCGGCGCGCGCCGGGCGGGCCTCGGGAAAGGCTGAGCCCGGCGCTGACGCCGGGCCAGCGGCGCCGCAGGCGCCGCCTTGATCTCCATTGCGGCTCAATTCGGCATGGCAGATGCGTGGGCCGTAGCTGAACTCGGTTTCAGAGCGAGGTGATTTTGCGGGCCTCAAGGGCTCGACGGATGTGGAGGTGGCGCTCGTGGAAGTCGCGGGCTAGGTGTTCGCCTTGGTAGTGCTGCTGGAGGATGGCATCAAGGTCGGCTGCGCTGCTGGTCAGAGCGGTGAGGCTCCGGCGCTCGTAGGCGAAAGCGCTATGGCCATAGGCGACAGCCTGGTCCAGATCGCCTCGACGCGCGGCAACAATTCCGAGGTTGATGCGCGACTGCGCGACACGCATGGGGGCGTTGGTGCTGCCGTCCGGGCGGACATGCTGGGCGATCACTTCGAGGGCATGCTCTTCGGCACGATCATCGTCACCAAGCCACACGTAACAGGTGGAGGCGTAGAACATCCACTTCGTGTGATCGAACACAAAGTGGTGCTCTGGGTGGGCTGGGACCGGCATGCGGCTCAGCATCTCGGCACCCCGGCTCAAGGCCGCTTCTGCTTGCTGATGGTCACCGAGGCGTGACCAGCCTTTGGCTTCCTGCAGGGTGAGCTGGACCCCAGCGCTGCCCGCCCCGGCAACGGCCTGGCCTGCCTTGCCGAACTCGATCAGCTGCTCGTATCGGCCGTCGACCAGCGCGAACCAAGCGCTCATTTCGTACGCCCAACCCATCAGCTCGGCGTGCCCGGCCTGTCTGGCCCACTGGTAGGCGGCCTGTCGTGCTGCCTCCGCCTCTTCACGTTCACCCTGGTCGTAGTGGAGGCAGCCGAGCAGGACGGCCAGCCAGCCGGCGGCCACCAGCAGCTCGCGGTGCTGGGACAGAGTTGACCGGCCCCCCAGCAGCCGGATGACATGCTGAAGTCTTCGCTTGGTTCGGTCGCGCAGGACCGCCGCTGGTGTGCTCGGGTAGGCCCGGCACAGCAGATCAGCCGTCTCGTGCAGGGCCTCGATGGTCCCGGCCCCGATATCGGAGACTTCGGCCAGGCGGGTGAGTTCGAGCGTGTCGAAGATGTCGGCCTCGGCCTGCAGCGTGTCCCGCGGCGCGCTGGGTTCGGCGATCGGCAGGCGCTCGCTGTGCCGGTGAGGTGGGACGAATCCGAGACCTTCCGCGTCGCGGCCGGTCAGCTCGTGGAGGGCGCGCCGGTAGACGGCGTGCGGCCAGAGCACTTCCCCGGTCTCCCACCGGGCTAGGCGCTTTTCGTCGCAGGCCAGGCTCGCTTCCTGTCCAGCGGATGTCCGGTTGAGCGCCTCAGCCATTTCTGCCCGGGTGAGATGGCTGGCGTCCCGCCAGGCGCGGAGAACGATGTTCGGGATCTTCTTCGTCACTGAACGCCTAAAGGGGTCCTAAAGGGGGCTGAGAGGCCTCTGCGTTGGGGGTCCTTATTCCTGCGTGGTGCTGGTTGGCTCATCCGTACCAACCGTACGTGACAGCAAGTGACTCACGGGTGACGGGAGCCCGATTGGTTGAAGTGCAATTCCCTCGGGACGCGGGACCAGGTGACCTCATGCACACTCCGGCACCCAGGACACTGGCGCTGCGCACAACGGAGATTACCTACCCTGGCACCCCCCGAGAAGGTCCGCACGGCCCGGGCCGACCTCCGCTCCTTACTGGTGGGCTGCCCGATGTCGGACAACGTGCTCGTGTGCGTCTCCGAGCTGGCCACCAACGCCGTGCTGCACAGCCATTCCCGGCTGGCGGGCGGGGCCTTCACCGTCCGCGGCAAGATCGCTGCAGGTAACTACGCTTGGATCGAAGTCGAGGACGACGGCGGCTCGTGGTCTCCAGCCGCCTACGATCCCGAACGCGGCCATGGGCTCGACATCATCCGGGCGCTCGCCGATGACTGGGGTATCGACGGTGACCACACGGGACGGACCGTCTGGGCCCGATTCGACTGGCCCGGCCCATGACCGGAACCCGCCTCAGTGACCGGGCCCTACGCTGGGTCACCTCCGTTGACGGCCAGCAGATCCGGCATCTGCGTCGTCAGCGAGGCCTAGCCCGCGAGGAGCTAGCCGGGCTGGCCGGTATCAGCCCAGACACGCTGGCCAGGCTCGAACGCGAGCGCGCAGCACGCTGCCGGACGCGAACGCTCGCCAGGCTCGCTATCGCGCTAGGCGAGCACCCTGCCACGATGATCGCGGCTACGCCGCTAGATCGGTGATCTGAGGGTGCAAGCAGGTGTACGAGCAGGCACAGCCCGGCTAGATCGACCCTGGACCTGATCAGCCGTCAGCTACCGCAACTCCTCCCGGAGCGCCACCACCACCGGGTCATCGCCGTCGCGCCCGCTCTCTAGGAGCTCGGTGACTGTCAGCGCGGTGATGGCCTGGTTGCGGTCGAAGAACCGCGGCCAGTAGCTGAGTTCCCACCAGCCACCGGCCCGTTCGGTGGCCGTTGTTACGGCCCGCCCGTCGATTTCCAGGTGCATGAAGCGGCCGCCGATCCTGATCGGCATGAGGAACCTCTGCCGCCCCGGGGAGCCGTACGGGAGCCACCAGATGGATGGGAACCCGGCATTCCCGGCGTCTATGACGGATCGTCAAGGAATCCGGGGAGCCAATTACGGGAGCCAATGCCCTCCGACTGCCCCAGACTCACTGCGACCCGTCGGGGCGAATCTGCAGGGGGAGGCTCCCCGCCCGACTCCCCTCAGACCGGCCCAGACACCCGATTCGTGCCTGGGGGTCAAGGGGTCGCCGGTTCGAATCCGGCCGTCCCGACCAGCGGGCCGATCGTGAATCTGGACTGTAGGACCAGATCAACGGTCGGCCCGTACAGGTTCTCTCTCCCGCAGGGCCATCAGGTTCCCCAGACGGTGCCGACATGCGGATCGCCATGGCCCGCCGGTAAGACCGGACACGAAGGTTAGGCTGCCCGCCCTGATGCGGCGGGCACGTCGGTCGGCTCTGGTGCTGCGGCCCGCTTCGGCGCGGCACGGCGCAGGGCGGTGGCAATGGTGGCGGCGCCGAGGATGCCCGCGGGCGGCAGCAAGACCAGGGCCGGGAGCTGGTAGCGCCAGGAGAATTCGTACGCGTCCGAGCCGAGCAGCAGGATGATCGTCATGGCTGTGGTGAGCAGGCAGGCAGTTGCCGTGGTCGTGTGCTCCCGGCGGCGGCCAAGCAGGCAGCTTCCAGCCATGCCCACCAGCGCGGCCAGCGCGAGCAGCGGCCCTGGTGTGTATCCGCCATGCAACTGGTAATAGCGGAGCGCTGCGGCCAGCGGCCTGACGACCGATGGCTGGCCGCCGCCCGGCTTGATGGAGGCGACATAGCCCAGGGTGATCAAGGGCGGGTAGGTGGGATAGCTGGCCTGGAATTGCCAGCGGCTGATCGGCATGTCCCCGGGATCGGTGTCCCGGGTGAGCGCGAACAGTTTGATGAAGTCAGTGTGGATGGCACTTATCACGGCCATCGGCTGCTGAGTGACGACCGCGTCCTCGAAACGGTCCGCCATAGCCTCGAGCGTCTGGCCCGGTGGGGGCTGGTAGCTGAGCAGTGGGCCGCCGGGATCGCCGACCAGGCCATCGATGCCCAGGGTGGCCACGACCTGCGGTGATGGGCACAGGCTTCGCTCGTCCGGCGGCAGCCTGAGCGTGGTGCAATCGGCGGCCGCGGCGGTGCGCCCGTAGAAGACATACGAGTTCCGCGCGGTGAAGGTGAAATGGCCCGTCACCGCGAGCTGAGCCAGCATGTACAGCAGCACCGGGATGACGGAACCCGCGGTGAACAGCGCGCTCTCGGCCAGCCGCCGCCACCGTATCCCGCGGGCCAGCAGGAAGAGCAGTACCGGGACAACCAGGACGATACCGACCTGCCGGACGTCAACGGCCACGCCCACGGCCAGGCCGGCCAGACCCACCTGCCAGACAGCCGGGATGCGGCGCCACAGCAACAGCGCGAGGCACGCCACGATGAGCGCCTCGAACAGCACATCCGGCATGATCGTCTGCTCGGCCTGCAGTTGATAGGCATCCAGCAGCACCGGCGCGGCGGCGAGGGCGGCCGCCCAGCGCCACATGCCGCGGCGGAGCAGGACCGCATAGAGCACCACCGCCATGCCCAGGCCCAAGAGGTGCTGGACCGCCGCGACCACGGCCAGTCCGCCAGCGCGCTGCAACGGCCACAGCAAGGCCAGGTAACCGAGAGGATCCAGGCTGGAATCGCCATGCAGGTACCGGTAGGTGTCGATGTAGACGAGCGCCGGGCTGTAGGCGAGCTGCGTCACGATGCGCAGCACCAGCCCGGCGCAGAACACGGTGATGAACAGCCAGTGATGGCGGGCGTGCGTGCGGGCAGCCATCAACATACCGCGCAACCTGCTCGTGCCGTCCGTGAGCCATGTCCAGGGCGCATGCCCACGCATGCCGGTCCTCTCCGTTCGGGGAATCCTCATCCCGGGGTAGCTGCTCAGCGGGCGCTACGCATGGCCGGAGCGTTCCGCTATGACGTCGGCCAGGTAGCCACCCTGGACGACGATCAACAGCACCCCGGCATCGCGATCGTAGGAGCCGGCTCACACAGGCGGGCACCCGATCCCATCTTGTCACCGGGCCGTAATAAATTCCTAAGGTTGACCTGGTTGTGCAGCGGTTACGAGCCTGGGCGCGGGTCCGGGAGGGCGGTCAGCGCGGCGGATGCAGGCTGTTGTTGTAGACGCGCAGCTGCATCGTGGCCAAATCGAACAGCGGGGTTTTGACTCCGTGGCCAGCGCCGCGCCGGACCAGGTCGGCCAGCACCTGCTCGACCTCAGCGGGCCGCCCCTCGGCCACGTCCCGGGACAGCGACGAGTTGACCGGCGACCCGGGCTGGGTGATCAGCCGCGTCGTGCTCTCGATCGCGTCGGCGGGTATCGGGTAGCCGGCCGCGGCCGCGACCGCGCTGGCCTCGGCCAGCATGGCCGGGCCCAGGTCAGGTCCGCCGGGGACGGCCACGATCTCACCCACGGTGCCGCGCATCAGGCAGGTCAGAGCGCCAATGGTCGCGACGAACACCCACTTCTGCCACATCCGCGCGATGATCTCGTCGCTGATGCTGGTGTCGAACCCGGCCCCGGAGAGCTGCTCGAAGGCCGCCTGCAGCCGGGCGGTGCGGGTCCCGTCCTGTGTCCCGATGACCAGGCTGGCGGGCGGGCTGAGCTGGACGATGTCGCCTTCGCCATTGAGCTGGGTGGCGATCAGGATCACGCCGCCGAGGACCGCCGACTCCCCGAACCGCTTGTTGAGCACGGCCAGGTGAGCCAGCCCGTTCAGGAACGGCACCACCATGGTCTGCGGGCCGACGGCCGGTGCGAAGTCGGTGATGGCCTGGTCCAGCGCGGTCGCCTTCACCGACAGCAGCACGACGTCCGCGGGCCCGGTCAGGTCGCCGGCCGTGACCAGGTCCGGCCGCACCACCTGCTGCGCGTCGGCGCCAGCGCCCGGCCCGACGATCCGCAGTCCGTGCTCGCGCAGTTGCCCGGCGCGGTGCGGGCGGACCAGGAACGTGACATCCCGGCCGGCCTGGGCCAGCCGTGCCCCGAAATAGCCGCCGGTGGCGCCCGCCCCGACAACGAGGATCGTCATGGTCTTCGCGCCCCTTCCGCATCCCAGCCGGACGGGGCTCAATCTAACGAGGTCAAGATGCCGCTCCAGAGCCCGGGTGGATCCATCGGGACGCTGTCTGGCCCGGCCGCGGTGGGGAAGGGTTGATGCATGACCCGCTAGCGCCACTGGAGTGGAGCAACCATGACCGAACCCGCGTCCAGCCACGACGACCTGGCCGACTTTCCCGCGCCCGCTGAAGGCATCCTGGTCTCGATGTTCATCACCGTGCGCAAGGTTGCCGTGTCCCGGGACTTCTACTCGCGCGTCCTCGGCGGCACCGTCGTCATCGAGGAGAACCCGTGCGTCGTCAAGCTGTCCAACTCGTGGATCATCATGAATCCCGGCGGCCCGCCGACCCCGGACAAGCCGGGCATCACAGTGGCCGACTATGAGCCCGGCGACACCACGTCGATCTTCATCAACCTCCGGGTAGCCGACATCCAGGCCTGCTACCAGGAGTGGAGCGCGAAGGGGGCGGAGTTCGTCACGCCGCCGATCGACCGGGGCGCGGAGATCCGCTGCTACCTCCGCGACCCGGACGGATACCTCATCGAGGTCGGCCAGTCCACCGGCCTGCTGCACGGCCAGCACGCCAAGAAGCGCCCGGAGGATCTGCCCGGCTGAGCGTCAGTCGCTGTGGAAGCTGGCGGTGGCCAGCACGGTGCCGTTGGTGGTAACCAGACGGGCGCCGGTGAGCTGACCGGGAGCCCCGGTGGCGGGACTGCCCCAGTAGCCGTGGCCGTCGGCCAGCTGGAATGAGCCGACCGTGGTCACCTGCCCGTCCTGACCCACCACCTGGCAGAGCACGGTGCCGTCCCCGGAGGGCATGTCCACCGACATATACAGCCACCGCGGGCTGCCCTGGTAGAGGAAGACCTTGCCCACTGTCTGGTGGCTGACCGACTGCAGCGTGGCGGAGGCCAGCGAGGTGCTAGCCGGCGTTGAGGTCCCGGCACTGAGGCCCCAGCCGGCCAGGCCGCCCGCGACCACCGCCACCACGACCGCCGCAGCCGCCAGCGGGCGCCGGATCCAGCCGGCCTGCCGTGACGGACGCGGCTGGCGCGACGCGGGAGCGGCCTGGCCGCCGGGCCGCCGGCTCGCATGGAGCAGCCGGCCGGGCCAGCTGGCCCGAGGCGCCGGGGTCGGCGCAGGCGTAGCCAGGCCGATGCGCTCCATGACCCGGCTCTCGAATCCGGCCGGAGGCTCCCTGGTCGGCAGCAGCTCGAGCAGTCCTTCACCGGTCATGGTCAGCTGGCGGACGTTCTCCCGGCAGGCATCGCACTGATCCAGGTGCGCGAGCGCCGCCGCGCGCTCCCGCCCGGTCAGTACCCCGAGCGCCAGTTCGGCGGCCACGTCGGAGAAGTCGCGGCAGTTCATCTCGTTCAGCTCACTCATTGCCGGCCTCCTCCGGTAGATAGGCGGCCCTCAGTTTCTGCATCCCGTCTCTGATCCGGGTCTTGGCCGTGCCCAGCGGGACGTCCTCCGCGTCGGCGACCTGCCGCGCTGTCATGCCGTAGATACCGGCCATCGCCACTGCCCGGGCCTGCGCCTCGGGCAGCCGGCCAAGTGCGCGCCGCAACTCGGCGGCGTTGTCGTGGGCGACGGCCAGCCGCTCCGGCGTATCGGTCACTGCGGTGAGGATAGCTGGCAGATCTTCCGGATCCACCGGCGCGGACGTGCGCACCCGGACCGCGTCCACGGCCAGATTGTGCGTGATCGTGGTCAGCCAGGTGCGCACCGAGCCGCGCCGTGAGTCGAACACCTGGGCGTGCCGCCAGGCCTGCTCGAAAGCCTGCTGGGCCACGTCTTCGGCGGTCGTACTGTCGCCAAGCACAGCCATCGCGACGCCGAACACTATCCGCTGGAAGCGACGCACGAAGGCGAGCGATAGCTCCGCGTCGCCGGCGCCCAGACCCGCGAGCAGCGTCTCATCCGGTAGCTGGTCAGCTGAGGTCCCCACTATTCGCACACAGTACATACGGATGGCGGCTGGAAAAGGATTGGACTCACGATCGCTAGGATCGCCCCGGCCGCCGCTGCGGGTAAGCAGCCAGCACCGCAGCCGCTCCAGCGAGCAGAGCAGCCCCGATGAACTCCACCATCAGTGATGTCTGTGCGTCGGTGATGGCCAGGCTCTCCTGGTAGCCGAACAGCCCGACCGTGGCGCTGAGCAGCAGCCCGACGCCCGTGCCGGCCATCAGGGCCGCCCCGGCGGCCAGCAGGAACACCCGCCGGAACACCACCAGGGCCAGCGCCAGCACGATGCTCGCGATGCCCTGGACCAGGAATAGCGGCCCGATCACCGAGATGTCCCGGTAGCCCTGGGACCACAGCTGCAGGTGGATCACGCCCGACCACACCGTCAGCCCGGCGCCTACGACCGCCAGCGCGGTGATCGCCCCCCGGGCGGCCGGTGACGGCAGCGTGGCCGGGCCGCGGGTAAGCCGCTGGGTGGTCCGGCGCAGCAGGCTGGCCGGCTGGCTGGCTTCATGGGCCGGGGCCAGGGTGCTGGTCTGATCGACGTTCATTGTGTTGCTCCTTAACAGGTCAGGTAGCGAATTGGTGGAAGGTGGCCGGCCGCGCTGGCTGTCGAGCCGGCCGGGGCCGAGGCCCCGAAGCTGCTCACCGGCAGGCCCAGGTGGGCCACGGTCACCCCACCCAGCGTGGCGGCCAGCGCCAGCTGGCCCACGGCCAGCCCGCCGGCCACCAGCAGCGCGGCCCGGCGCCCGGCGATCATCACCCCGGCCAGCACGACCGGGATGGCGATTTCGAGCACCGGCTGGTAACGCCGCTCGCCGGGCAGTACCGCGGGCAGCGTGTCATAGACGATCTGCGTGGTGGTGTACACCAGGTACAGCAGGTAGCTGAAGATCCACAGCCCGGCCTGGACCAGGGCGATCCGCCGACCGGCCGCCCGGATAGCTCCGGCGGCCGGTCAGCGCCCGTCCCTGTGACCCGGGCCAGGAAGGTGGTCACTGCGGCCGCTCAGCCCCAGCTACCGCCGGAGCTGGAGCCACCCGACGAGGACCCGCTGGCTGAAGAGCCACCGGACGCCGTGTCCGCCGCGGTGATCTGCGTCCCGGTCGGGGTGACCAGCCACCACTTAGCACCGAACGAGTCGCTGCCCTGGCCACTGGTCTGGCCGGCGCTGGAATCGCCGGCGAAGAAGTACAGCGCGTGCCCGTTGTAGGTGACCTGCTTGCCACCGCCGGGCCGGGCGATCGTGCCCAGGTCGGCTGCCTTCGCGCCGCCCGAGGCGGTCAGCTTGCCCTTGTCCATTACTGGCGGCCAGGCACTGGCGCAGGCACCGGTGCAGGTGGTCTTGTTCATGCCGTCCTTGACCCACAGGTACACCGTGCGCCCACCCTCGGTCAGGAACGTCCCGCCCGAGCCGGCATGAGTTTCGATCACCGTTCCGGTGGCCGACCCGCCCGAGGTCCCGCTGCTGGCCGGCGCGGAGCTACCCGACGTCCCGGCCGCGCTGCTGCACGCCGCGGCCAGCAGCCCGGCCGCCACTGGAACGCCCAGCTTGACCGGTGCCGGCACTCGTGCCAAGAACGACTTGCCCATCTTCACCATCTCCTGTCCCGGACGGTCACGACCCACGGGGTGCATGCCGCCCTGCGTCATTTGCATGCCGGAACTCAGTACGGCCGGGACGCCGGGAGGGATTGGACAGGAGATGTGCGGTTGGTCACACTGGACCGCGATGGAGCGCCCACCAGCCCCGGCCCGGGCCGCCGGGACATCCCGGCAGACCTGCCTGATCCTGGTGCTGTGCTGGGCCGGAATCATGCTCGAAGTGCTGCCGTTTGCGGTTCCCCTCGCGTTCCTGAGCGGCGCGTCTAGCTGGGACGAATTCGCGGAGTCGGTTGGTTTTGCGACAGTCGGCGCGGTGATGACCGTCGTGCTGTTAGCCGCACGCAGGAGCCCCGGGCCAGTTAGGCCCGGGGCTCCTCTGGTCAGCTGAGCTGACTCAGCACCCGTCGTAGGCAGACCAGGCCGACGTGCCCGACTGGGCGTACTCCTTCTGGAAGGCCGCGTTCTGCTCGGCGACCGACGCGTTCTCCGGCAGCCCGGAGTAGCCGAGCCCCTGCCAGGTGGACGGCAGGAAGCCGTACAGGCCGCCCGCGCCGCTGGAGGCGTTGACCGCGCCCGCGTCCCCGCCGCTCTCCGCCTGGATCACGCAGCTCTGGAAGCTGCCCGACGCGCCGCTGTAGGACGCGCTGCTGGCCTGGGCAACCGGGGCCGGCGCCGCGGCCGGGGCCGAGGAGGCCACCGGGGCGGCCTGCACCGGCGCCGCGGCCGGGGCCGGGGCCGGGATGGCGGACAGCGCGGCCCGCATCAGCCACGGCTTGACCTCGGGCGAGTCCGGCACGACGAGCTTCTGCCCGGCCTGGATCAGCGACGGGTTGTGCACCGTGTGCCGGTTGACCCACCACAGCGCCGGCCAGTCGGCGGCCTTGCCCAGCTCACGCTGGGCGATGGAGCTGAGCGAGTCGCCCGCCCGCACGGTGGCGTGCTGGGTGCCCTGGTGAGCGGCCCCAGGATGCAGCGAAACCGTGACCGCCATGAGGGTCTTAGCGGCGCCAGCACCTGCGATACTGAAAAACGACATGGCTTGTTACCTCCGAGGTTCGTTGCCATGCAAAGGCCCCGGCCGCGTGCTTCAATCACGCTTGGTCGGGGCCGCCTCGATCTACTCAGCAATAAGTGTGTGGTTACCCCCCGTAATCATGCGGGCTCCATTCGGTAAGCGGCTGATGATGCGTCCGCCACGGTAACCACATTTTTTGCCGAACGCCAAACCCGGGTGGCCGGATTCGGTCGGCGCGCGGTTGTTTCTGGCTGGCCGAAATTGACAAGCATTGTGGCCCTGAGCTGCGCAGATGCGCTCATTAGCCGGATCGGCGGACAAAATTCGAGTGAGTTATGCCACGCTCTACACTATTGCGTCTGCTGTGACACGTGTGACTGGACGGGCCGATAAGGCAGCCGATAAACATTGGCCCCGGGCCCGGCAACCAGCGGTTGCCGAGCCCGGGGGCCCCCGAAGCGTGGCTACAGCTTGCTACGAAGGGCGTCCTGGCAGAGTTCCGGGATCCTGCGCACGGATGCCACCGCCGCCAGGTAGGAGCCGGCCCAGGCCGCCCCGGCGCCATAGGCGGCGGCGCACACCACCAGCAGCGGGATGCGGACGGCATCGGATAGTCCGTGCGTGAAGATCAGCGCCAGGATCACCGGCACGCTGATCAGCAGCACGCCGAACAGGCTGCCCATCCCGCCGGCGAACGCCTGGCTGCCGTACCCATCGGCCGCGTTCGGCACCGGGCTGCCCACCCGCTTCTGCACCGGGTAGGCGGTGGTCGCGCTCAGCAGGCTGCTCAGGCCCAGCGCCGCGCCGATGGCGCACAGGTCGATGGCCACGCCCCAGAACCAGTCCCCCGGATGGCCGGCGAATGCGGCCAGGCCGGTGGACAGCACCAGGGACAGCGGCACCGCGATGACGGCCAGCGCGGCGTTGCGCCCGGTGAAGTAGCCGCGCAACGCGCTCAACCCGGTCAGCGCGCTGGCTTCCAGGCCGAACGCGGGCCCGGTCAGGCCGATCGTGTTGGCCTGGAACACGCTCAGCATGATGCCGGCCAGCACGGCGCTGATGATCAGCCCGACATGGTAGGCCGGCGTGCGGATCGTGCTGACCGACGCGGCCAGCATGACCACGCCGATGATGCACCAGCGGACGATCGCGCCCGGCTCGCGGCGCTGGTAGAGCAGGAACCGGGCGGCCACCGTGCCGCCGATGCCGAACCGGCCGAACGGCAGCGCCGCGCTGCGCACCTTGGACGACTGCGTGCTGGTGTCCACGGTGACCAGGGAGTGGCCGAGGGACCGGATCCACAGCGCACCGATCACCAGGATGACCGCGGCCAGCAGCGCGAGCCGCAGCAGCGCGGCGCCGGCGTGGCCGTCGGAGGCGTCCTGGATGGCGTGCGCGGCCAGCCCGGGCGGCAGCCAGCGCAGCCACCTGTCGATCCCCTCGAACGCCCGCGTGGTGATCTTGCCTTCGGCGGCCAGCCTGGGCACCACCTGGGCGAACGTCTCGTACAGGGCGAAGATCGGGATGATCAGGAACGCGGCGAAGTCCTTGCCGCGCCGGGACCGCAGCATTCCGGCCAAGCCGGTGGTGACCAACCGGGCCAGCACGATGCAGAACAGCACCTGGAGCAGCACGGCCACGACCGCGACGAGCAGGCCGAGCGGGCCGCGGGCCAGCCCGACCGTGACGCCGAGCAGGCCGATCACGTTGGCCAGCGGCCAGGCGCCGGTGGCCGAGGCGGCCAGCAGGCCGACCGCGAGCGGGCGGGTACGCAGCGGGTACAGCGCCAGCGTGGCCGGGTCCAGCGTGCCGTCCAGGCCGAACACGAGCAGCGGCAGGATCAGCCAGCCGAACGCGAACACGGTGAACACGGCGGCGGTCTGGGTGACCGGCGCGGCCGACCCGCGCAGCAGGGCGAGCACGATGAAGGTGCCGAACGCGACCAGCACCGCGAAGATCGTGCTGATGATGAACGAGATCCTGGCCGGCCGGGACGCGCGCAGCGCGTTGGTCAGCAGCTGCAGCTTCAGCTGGACGAGGAGCCGAGCCATGTCAGTCCCTCCTCACCGGTGGCCCGCGAGCCGACCAGGTCGATGAACGCCTGCTGCAGCGTCTTGCCGCCGCGCACCTGGTCGATCGTCCCGGTAGCCACGATGTGGCCCTGGTCGATGATGGACACGTGGTCACAGACCTGCTCGACCAGTTCCATCACGTGGCTGGAGAACAGCACGGTCGATCCGGAGCCGACGAACCGGGTCAGCAGCCGGCGGATCACATCGGCCGAGACCGGGTCGACCCCTTCCAGCGGCTCATCCAGGAACAGCACCGCCGGATTGTGGATCAGCGCGCAACCCAGCATGACCTTCTTCCGCATGCCGGTGGAGTAGTCGGCCACCAGCCGCCTGGCGTCCTCGGCCAGATCCAGCACGTCCAGCAGCTGGCTGGCCCGGGACCGGGCCTCGGCGGCCGGCATGCCGCGCAGCCGGCCCGCGTACTCCAGCAGCTCGGCCCCGCTCAGCCGCTCGAACAGCTGGGCCTCGGCGGGCACCACGCCCATGATGGCCTTGGCGGCCGGCGGGTCGGCCCAGACATCCTTGCCGTCCACGACGATCTGGCCAGCGTCCGGCCGGAGCAGCCCGGTCATCATCGACAGGGACGTGGTCTTGCCTGCCCCGTTCGGCCCGACCAGGCCGGCCAAGGAACCAGCCGCGATGTCCAGATCGATCCCGGCCACCGCCTCCTTGGTCCCGAAACTCTTGCGCAGTCCGCGCACCACGATGGCTGGCTCACCCATGCCCGCCTCCTTGATCAGCTCATCAACTATCAGCATCGTATCATTGTGATATCACATTTCAAAGCTTCAGCCTGAATCACGATGACTGGCCACCCTTGAGCGGCGATTAAACAGCGGTAGGGTCGGTCGTCGTGCGGATCCTAGTGCTGGGCGGGACGGCGTTCGTCGGCCGGGCCATCGTAGAAGACGCATTGCGTAGTGGGTTCGAGGTGACCCTGTTCGGCCGGGGCCGGACCGGGACTGAGCTGTTTCCCGGCGTGCCCCGGCTGACCGGCGACCGGGACACCGGCGACTACACGGCGCTGGCTGACGGCCGCTGGGACGCGGTGGTGGACGTCAGTGGCTACGTGCCGCGGCACGTCGGCCAGGCGATGGACGCGCTGGGCGGCCGGGCCGGGCGGTACCTGTTCATCTCCAGCCACGCGGTGTACCTGAAGACCGAGCACAACGCGGACCCGACCGAGGATGCGCCGCGCCGCGTTCCGCTCCGCGACACCGAATGGCTGGCCGGGGACAACTACGGCCGGCTGAAGGTGGCCTGCGAGGACGACGTGCTGGCCCGGTACGGCGAGCGGGCCACCATCGTCCGGCCGGGCAAGGTGGCCGGGCCGCACGACTGGCAGGAGGGGCTCACCTACTGGGTGCGCCGGGCGGCCCGGGGCGGCCCCGTCGCGGTGCCCACCGACCCGGCCCAGCCGGTCCAGGTCATCGACTCGCGTGACCTGGCCCGCCTGGTCACGGCGCTGATCGCCGACGACCGCCCGGGCGCGTTCCACGCGGTCGGCCCGGCCGAGCCGGTCACGCTGGGCGGGCTCATCCAGACCTGCGCCCGGGTGGCGCGGCACCGAGGTCGAGATCGTCCCGGTGCCGGCCGACACCTTCACGGGATTCTTCCCGCTGGTCCGGGACAACTGGCCGGGACAGCGGCGCAGCCCGGCCAAGGCCCGGGCCGCGGGCATGCCCGCCACCCCGCTCGAGCAGACCGTGGCCGATGTGCTGGCCTGGGACCGGGAGCGCGGCGAGCCGCCGCTGGAGGACGGCTTCACTCCTGAGCAGGAGCAGGCCGTGCTGGCCGCAGCCGGATCAGCACGCTGATCCCGAGCGCGCCGGCTGGCACCAGCGTGACCAGCGCGGGCAACTGGTACCGCCAGGAGAACTCGAACAGGTTGGAGACCAGCAGCACGGCCACCCCGGACAGGAAGAACAGCAGGCAGGCCTGGCCGGCCAGCCGGCTGCCCGGATCGCCCCGGCGGCGCAGCAGGGTCAGCGAGCCGGCCAGCCCGGCCAGCACGCACAGGGCGAGCAGCGGCCCCGGCGTGTACCCGCCGTGCAGCTGGTAGCCACGCAGGAACGCGGCCACCGGCCGCCATACGGCCGGGTCGCCGCCGCCGAACCGGCTGACCGCGGTGTGCACGAACGCGGCCGACTCGTGCGGCGGGTTGTACGGGAAGCGGAGCTGGAACTGCCACCGGGAGATGGGCGTGTCGCCCAGCGCGCCGTCCCGGGTCAGCGCGAACGGCTTGACCAGGTCGCGTGCGTACGCGCCGAGCAGCCGCTCCGGCTGCTGGTGCAGCACCCGGTGGTTGAAGTCGGTGATGAGGTTGTCCACCCGGTCCCGCGGCAGGTTCCGGTAGTACGGCCGGATGGGCGAGCCCGGTGCGTACTCCAGCCAGTCCGGCCCCTGGGCCTGCTGGGCCGGGGTGGGGCACATGCCGCGTTCGTCCGCAGGCAGCCGCAGCGTGTGGCAGTCCGCGGCCGCCGCGGCCCGGCCGTAGAACGACGTGACCCCGGTGTGCGACAGGTAGAACGCGCCGCTGAGCAGGTAAGACACGGTGCAGTAGAGCAGGATGGGCGCGGCGAACGCGGCGCACAGCGCGGCCGGCTTGCCCAGCCCCTGCCG
The DNA here is from genome assembly GCA_963758575.1 of uncultured Actinomycetes bacterium. Classification (GTDB taxonomy): domain Bacteria; phylum Actinomycetota; class Actinomycetes; order Streptosporangiales; family Streptosporangiaceae; genus RYN-230. The sequence goes on along the minus strand of CAVWWE010000012.1, from coordinate 70,942 downwards.
CCACCCACCACGCCGCCAGGTCCCGCCCGCCACCAGCAGGTAGATGACGGCCGGCACCAGCAGCCCCTCGGCCACCTGGGCCACGGTGGCCGCGCTGCCCAGCACCACGCCGGCCGCCAGCACCCGCCACCAGCCGGCCCGGCCGCGCGGCCAGAGCAGGATGGCCAGCCCGGCCACGATCAGCGCCTCGAACCAGACGTCCGGCATGATCATCTGCTCGATCTGCAGCTGGTAGGCGTCCAGCAGGACCGGGGCGATGGCCAGCGCGGCCAGCCACCGGGGCACGCCGCAGCGCAGCAGCACCAGGTAGAGCAGCACCGCCATGGCCAGCCCGAGCAGATGCTGCACGGCGGCTACCGCGTCGAAGTTGGCCAGGAACAGGATGGCCCGCAGCGGCCCCTTGTAGCCGACCGGATCCATCCCGCCCGCGTTGTAGAGGTAGCGGGCCGAGTCGATGTAGAACAGCGCGGGCCGGTAGGCGAGCTGGACCAGCACCCGGAGCACCAGGCCGGCCAGCAGCAGCGCGGCGGCCAGCCAGTGCCGGCGCAGCCCGGCCGCGACCGCCTGCCACCGCGCGGCACGAGCCCGGCCCGGCCTGCCCGGCCGCGCCGGGACCGCTCTCCGTGACTGGGGTGGTGACCTGCCTCATCGCCCCGGTGCGGCCTGCCCGCCACTGGACAGGCAGAGCGCGAGGAGGACCGTGACGATGGTCAGCCAGCGGGTCATCCGGTTCCGCGGCACCTGGGTCAGCGCGGCCCAGGCCACTGCGGTGTACCAGGCGAACACCCAGGGGGCGACCAGGATCCAGGCGTAGGTCAGCGCGAACGGGGCCACCACCTCGCGCGGCTGGTCCGCCGAGATCCGCTGGTAGATCAGCCAGGCCACGACCAGCAGGGCGATCGGCCACAGGCAGCTGATGATGGTGGCCATGGTGCTCTGCGGAACTCCGAGCGCCTGGCCGGACAGCTCGAAGAGCCGCCACGGCGACGGCAGCGTAACCAGCTGCAGCCCGCCGAACAGCGGTTTCAGCGCGCTGAACCCGTAGTAGCTGTACTGCAGGGCCAGCGTGCCCAGCGCGATCGCCGCGATCCGGGCGGTGCGCAGCCACTCGCGGCGCAGGATCAGCGGCCAGGCCAGCCCGACCGCGATCAGCACCGCGTAGATCTTCACCCCGCAGGCCAGCCCGATCAGCACGCCGACCAGCACGTCGCCCCACACCCGGGGCACCCGGCGGGCCACCTGGATGGCGCAGATGGCCGCGGCGGCCACGAACGTGTCCAGGTGGCCGCCGCTGACCAGTTCCAGGATCAGCACCGGGTTGGCGGTCCAGAACAGGGTGGCCCGCACCGGGTCGTCCGAGGTCTTGAGCAGCAGCAGGCCAACGCCGATGAAGACGATCCCGTTGAGGATCATCAGCATCCAGACGGTGGTGGCCACGTCGGACCGGCCGATCGTGGCCGCAAACCACTGGATCAGCGTGGCGAACGGGCCGTACACCGACGACTGCGACTTCCACATGGTGCCGACGGAGAGCGTGTACGGCGAGTGCGCGCCCAGCCAGGCCAGCGGGTTGGTGAGGTACGGGTTGCCGCCCTGCGCGGTGATCCGGCCGTACGCCGCGTAGCTGGCCACGTCGGACGAGCCGACCGGGGTCAGGCAGGCCATGATGGCCACGATGACGCTGCTGGCCAGCACCAGGATCCGCGGGTTGGGCCGCCATCCCTGGCTGTGCGCCCACAGCATGCCGGCCAGCCCCAGGCAGGCCAGGATGGCCGCGCTGTACAGCATCACGCTGGCCAGCACGACCTGGTGCTCCAGCGACGGCAGCACCGACAGCGGCAGCCGCACGCCCACCGTCTCGGCGTTCGGTGAGGTCGCCCCGAGCAGCATGCCGAGCAGCAGGCCCGCGCCGGACAGCGAGACGGCCACCTTGGGGTTGGACAGCCAGCTCCAGGACAGCTTGCGGATCAGCGCGCTCATGAACCGCTCGACCGGGCCGGGCGGGTGCTGCTCGAAAGGAAGAGGTGCCCGGGGCCGGCCAGCCTGCCGGACCGCTCCCGGCTGATCAGCCGAGTCCACGGACACCTGTGTCACCTGGGCGATACCTCCATGGGCGGGCCTAGGCGGCTATGCAGTGCTCGCACGCCTACGTTCAGCCTAGGGCGGCAGCTGAGCTACCCACGCCAGATTTACTGAATCGTGCCGGTGCTGACACGCCGGCCAGCACTGATGATCATATGCCAGTCTGCCGTGACCGGGTGTCGAAACCCCGGGCCGCCGATCGTATAGCTGGTGAGACCAGCCAGCGAAGGAGGCACCACGATGCCGCAGTACCTGCTCAGTATCTACCAGCCCGACGGGGACCCGCCGCCGCCCGAGGTGCTGGACCCGATCATGGAGAACGTCCGGGCCTGGGACGCCGACCTACGGGCGGCCGGCGCCTGGGTCTTCACCGGCCGGCTGCACCCGGCCAGCACGGCCACCGTGGTCCGGGATCGCGATGGCGGGCCGGTCATCACCGACGGCCCGTTCACCGAGGGCAAGGAGCACCTCGGCGGGTTCACCATCATCTCCGCCCCGGACCTGGACACGGCGCTGGACTGGGCGCGCAGGCTGGCCGCCGCGACCACGCTGCCCATCGAGGTCCGCCCGGCGGTGGACGCGGGCTGACCGGAGCCGTGACCATCCAGGGCACCGACATCGAGCGCGTCTTCCGCGCCGAGTACGGCCGTGCGGTGTCCGTCCTGGTCCGCGCGTTCGGCGACATCGACCTGGCCGAGGACGCGGTCCAGGACGCGTTCACCGAGGCGGTGCGGCGCTGGCCGGCCGCGGGCATCCCGCCCAGCCCGGCCGGCTGGATCATCACCACCGCCCGCAACCGGGCCATCGACCGGCTGCGCCGGGAGGCGTCCCGGGACGGCCGCCAGGCCGAGGGGGCGCGGCTGTATCAGACCGGCCCAGCTGGTGACGTGACAGCGGAGGAGGAACCCGTGCCGGACGAGCGGCTGCGGCTGATCTTCACCTGCTGCCATCCCGCGCTGGGCACCGCCGCGCAGGTCGCGCTGACGCTGCGGCTGCTCGGCGGGCTGAGCACGGCGGAGATCGCGCACGCGTTCCTGGTGCCGGAGCCGACCATGGCGCAGCGGCTGGTCCGGGCCAAGGGCAAGATCCGCGATGCGCGGATCCCGTACCGGGTACCCAGCGAAGCCGAACTGCCGGCCCGGCTCGGCGCCGTGCTGGCCGTGGTGTACCTGATCTTCAGCGAGGGTTACGCGGCCAGCACCGGTGACCAGCTGATCCGGGCCGGCCTGTGCACGGAGGCGATCCGGCTCGGCCGGCTGCTGGCCGCACTGATGCCGGACGAGCCCGAGGTGACCGGGCTGCTCGCGCTCATGCTGCTGGCGCAGTCACGGCGCGCCGCCCGCACCACACCGGACGGTGACCTGGTGCTGCTGGCCGACCAGGACCGCAGCCGGTGGGACGGGCAGCTCATCGCCGAGGGCCAGGCCCTGGTCCGGCAGTGCCTGCGCCGCGGCCAGCCCGGCCCGTACCAGATCCAGGCGGCCATCAACGCGGTGCACAGCGACGCCCCGGACGCGGCGGCCACCGACTGGGCCCAGATCCTCGCGCTGTACGACCAGTTGCTGACGGTAGCCCCCAGCCCGGTGGTCGCGCTGCACCGGGCCGTCGCGGTGGCCGAGGTGGACGGCCCGGCCGCCGCGCTGGCCCTGGTTAACCGGCTGGACCTGGCCAGCTACTACCTGTTCCACGCCATCCGCGGCCACCTGCTGCGGCAGCTGGGCCGGACCGCCGCGGCGGCCGCCGCCTACCAGGAGGCGCTGGACCGGGCCGGGAACGCGGCCGAGCGCGATTTCCTCCGCGGCCGGCTGCGGGAGATCCGTCCCGGGGGCTGACCTAGTGCCGCCGGTCTCGTTTCTTCTTCTTGTCCGCCGCCGTGGACCGGGACAGTTGCGGGCCGGCCGAGCCGGGCATGCCGTTCAGCACCGCGGTGCAGCCGAGGCAGGCCGGATGGGTGACGAAGTAGGCCGGGATGGTGGGCGAGTCGGTGGGCGGGTTGGTGGCCAGCAGCACCGGCGGGCGCGGCGCCTGGCTGAAGTTGAAGTCCTGGACCAGGTCGCCCAGGATCGGCTCGTCCTCGCGGACGTCCGGCCGCCGGTCCGGGCGGCCGTCGGTCTTCGGGTTGAGCCGGGCGCCGCCGAGGAAGTCGTCCTCGATGAACTTCAGGTAGGCGTCGCTGCTCAGCGTCTGGTGGTCGATGTAGCCCTGCCGCGCGTACGGCGAGATGACCAGCCCGGGCACGCGCAGCCCGTAGCCCTGCTGGTCCACCGCCGGGGGCACCACGTGGTCGTAGAAACCGCCCCAGTCATCCCAGGACAGGAAGATCGCGGTGGAGTCCCAGTCCGGGCTCTTCATCGCCGCGTTGATCAGGGCGGTGACGTAGGCCTGGCCCCAGTGCACGCTGGCCGGCGGGTGGTCGCTGTCCGCGCCGGACGGGACGATCCAGCTGACCGCCGGGAGCGTCCCGGTCTTGGCCTTGTGGAAGTAGGACCCGAGCGTGCGGATGTTGTGCAGCTGATTGTCGGACTTGACGTCGCCGAACAGCGGCAGCGGGTCCCAGATGCCCGGCGTCTCGACGTTCTGCTTGACCGCGTCGCAGGTCTCGGCCGCGTCGTTGTCGCAGTCCGGCTGGATGCCGGCCTGCACGAAGTAATTCCAGCTCACGTGGTGCGCGTAGAGCAGCCAGGTGATGTCGGTCCAGGCGAAGTCGATGTCCGTCTTGCCGGTGCGCAGTTCCTGGTCCACCGCCTTCTGGAACTTGTTCACCCCGTACGGCCCGACGATGTCGGTCACGCAGCTCATCGGCGAGCGGTTTTTGCACTTGGCCGACCAGGCCGAGACCATGTACAGGTGGTCGGGCAGCGACCACGACTTGACCGGCTCGAACATGTGGTCGTTGAGCACGAAGTCCTTGGCGTAGGTCCAGTAGTTGGGGATCTCGGCGGCGGTGTGGTAGCCCATCGCGTCGGGAGTCTTGGTCCCGGCGCAGGCCGGGTCGGTGACGACGTGGCAGGACGTGCGGGCCTTGTCACGCTCCCGGATGAACCCGTTCATCCGGCCGCCGTTCACATCGGCCACCGCGTTGCCCTCGGCATGCGGCCCGCCGCCGTTGACGTCGGCCAGGTCATGGTAGGGGCGGGTACAGCCGCCCGCCGGGTTGGGCACGCAGACGCTGGGCACCCCGTTGCGCATCGGGATGCCGTCCGCGCCCGGGTAGGTGCCGAAGTAGCTGTCGAACGACCGGTTCTCCTGCATGATGATGATCACGTGCTTGATCTTGTGGATCCCGGTCGGGACCACGTAGCGGCCGTCCGGGCCGCCTGGCACGACCTCGCCGTGCAGCGCCGTCGTCGTCGGCCGCCCCGGGGGCGTCCGGGCGCCGGACGAGGTACATGCGGCCAGCCCGGCCGCGGCCAGCGCCAGGACGGCCGTAGCGCACGCCAATCGGAGGCTGATGCGCCTCGTTCCCATCCGCGAGCCCTTCCCAAATGCCACATAAGGGGCGTGGGGTAACCCGCGCCCCATTGGCTATAGACTTTCCCCCGCCGGAAAAATACCCGAATCAGGCCCGACTCAGTACAGACACTGACGCTTTGGCCGAACCAGCAGAATCCACCCGCACCCGCCGCGCGGGCTCAGGTGCACGAGACGCTCGCGGGCGCGCTGTTGGTCCCGGTGTAGCTGGCGGTGAAGCCGACCGTGGCCGTGCCGCCGGCCGGGATGCTGCTGTCGTAGGAGGCGCTGGTCACCGCCACCGTGGCCGCGGTCTGCGTGAAGCTGCCGTTCCACAGGTTGGTGATCTGCTGATCGCCCGGGAAGGTCCAGGCCAGGCTCCAGCCGGCCAGCGCCGCCGAGCCGGTGTTGCGCACCACGACCTGGCCCTGGAACCCGCCCGGCCAGCTGCTGACCACCGAGTAGGCCGCCGAGCACCCGGCCGGCCCGGTACTGGTGGCCGACGGGGACGGGCTAGGCGTCGGGGACGGGCTGGGTGAGGCCGGGCTGGTCGGCGTCGGGGATGAGCTGGCGCCGCCGGCGATGTTCACCGCGAACGAGTTGGTAGCCAGGCCGGCGCCGCCCTGCCAGAGCTCGAACCCGGCCTCCACGTCGATGAGGTACCAGCTGGACTTGGTGTAGCCGCGGCTCACCATGTCCTGGGTCAGGGTGCCGATGTCCAGGCTGCTCACTGAGCTGGTGCCGCTGGTCATCTCGTAGGTGACCGTGTCCCAGACGGACTGGGTGCCGTACCAGATGTCGTAGCTGTGGCCGCCGATGCTCACGTTGCTGGCCACCTCGGAACCGAACGGCTGCACGCTGCCGTTGTGGTTCAGCCAGACCATCATCTCGGTGCCGTCCGGCTGGCCGGTGGTGGTCGGCGTCTGGTTGTACCAGATGTCGTAGGCCACGTCGTAGGCGCCACTGCCGGTCTGCGTGGTGCTCCAGCTCGTGGTGACCTTGCCCGCGGTCAGCGCGGACACCTGGATGGGCGCCGAGCTCAGCCCGCCCGCGCTGCAGTTGCCCCAGTGGCAGCCCTGGTAGATGGACGGGTAGGCGCCGGGTGAGCCGTCCGTCGCGTTGCTGATCGCCGAGTTGGCCACGGTGAAGTCGGCGTTGCCGTCGGTGCTGACGCATTCCGACGCGCTGGAGTCGTACTCATTGTTCTGCACGATGTAGCTGCCGCCGGCCGCCGCGGTCTGCTCGCCGCACAGCGTCGTGGTGGCCGCGCGGGCGTGCCCGGCGCCGAGGGTGAGCAGGCCGACCGCGGCCAGCGCGGTGGCCAGGCTGGCCGCGCCGAGACGTGCCCGGCTGGGACGGATCGCCAGCCCCATATGCCTGCCCCTTTCGGTGGACGTCCGCTGCCAGTGCGGGCACGCTAACCCGGCGCCGCACACCCGGCACCGGGGCGGCCCAGGCCCCGGGCATCCACCGAGGTCAGCGGGATGGCCCGGAGGAAAGTTTCAGCCGTCATCCAGGGTGATCATCCGGCCGGCGACCACCCGGGTGCTGGCCGTCCCGACGATGATGATGCTCTGCTCGCCGGCCTGGCATGGCTCGAGCGCGCCCAGCGTGCCGAGGGAGACCTGCTGATCGGCACGGTGCGCGTCGCGCACCACCGCGACCGGGGTGTCCGCCGCCCGGTACTGCCGGAGCACGCCCAGCACCATGTCCAGCCGCGGCTCATCCGACTTGCCCGGGGGCAGGCAAACGGTGAGCACGAAGCCCGCTTCGGCGGCCGCGCGGACCTGGGCCTCGGTCACCGCCCAGGAGGTGTGCTCGCCCGGTGAGATGACCGCGTGGCTGCCGCCGAGCGGCGCCCCGAGCACCGCCGAGGCGGCCAGCGCGGCGGTGACGCCGGGTACCTCGACCACGTCGATGTCCTCCCCGGCCAGGCTGAGCACCAGGCCGGCCACCTCGTGCATGCCCGGGTCGGCCGGGAACGTGATGGCCACCGCGTGGCCGAGCCGGGCCTGCCGGATGGCCTCCTGGCCGCACGCCACCGCGTTGCCCGCGCCGGGCAGGATCCGGGTACCCGGCCGCAGCAGGTCACCCACCTGGTCCAGGGACCGGCCCAGACCGGCCAGCACCGACGCCCGGCGCAGCTCGGCCAGGGCGCGGGGGGTCAGCAGGTCGGCGGGGCCGGGCCCGGTCCCGATGAGCGCGATCCGGCCACGCGGCCGGATCCGGGCCACCGCCACGCTGGCCCCGTCCGCGCTGCGTTCCGGCACGACCAGTTCGTCCGCGGCGGCCAGCGCCGCCGCCTCGGGCGGGCGCAGCGCGGCGTCCAGGGCAGCCGGCCGGTGGCGTCGCGCCCCGGATCCATCCGCCGCGCGGCCTGCCGCCCGGATCCCGGCGGCGGCCCGCCGGGCCGGGTCCCGCCCGGCCGTGTCCTGACCAGCGGAGCCGCGGGCGGCCAGCCCGCGGGCCAGGTAGGTCCGCACCGGCCAGCCGCGCCGCTGGGCCGCCTCGGTGATGGCTGGCCCGGCGTCCGTCGCGTCGCTCTCCAGCACCGTGGCCAGCGCGGTGACGCTGGCCGGGGACAGCCCGGCCTCGCCCAGCGCGTTGTCGGCCAGCCGGAGCACGTCCTCCGCGGCCGCGCCCGGGGCCGCGTGCACGCCGATGACCAGCGAGGGCGGGCGGACGACGGCGGTGCGCGGGTCGGGAGTGCCGGCCCGGTCGGTGATCAGGATGCGGTACTCCCCCACCTCGCCCACCGTGTCCGGCAGCGGTGGCAGCGGCCAGGTGTGCGCCGACTCCAGCCGGACCCGCTCACCGTCCAGCAGCGCCCGGCTGACCGTCCCGCTCGCTCCCTCGGTGGGCCAGCCCAGCGAGTCCAGCCCGGGCAGGTTCTCCGCGTCGGTGGCCGTGGTGATGACGGCGTCCGCGCCGAACACCGCGGCGACCCGGGCGGCCAGCGCGTTCGCGCCCGCCGCGTGCCCGCCGACCACCGCCACCGCGCGCCGGGCCGACTCGTCCACGCAGACCACGGCGGGGTCGGTCCACTTGCTGTCCAGCAGCGGGGCGATCAGCCGGACGGTAGCCCCGACCGCGAGGAAGCAGACCAGCCCGTCGCACTGCGCCCAGGCCCGGGGCAGCGCCTGCCGGGCCGGCTCGTCGTAACGCCGGGTCTGCCCCGGCCACGCGTCGGCCAGCCGCTGGGCGGCCGCCCGGCCGCCCCCGGTCACCGCGATCAGGCCGATCACCGGCACCCTCCCCACCCCCGGTGCCACACGAGCCAGTGTGGCCTGCGGTACATGCCCCGACGCTACCTGCACCGGGTCCCGGGCACCTATCCGGGCACCAGGATTTCCTAAAAGGTTTTAGCGGGCGCAACCCATGACAAGCTCGCTTGACAGGCGGCGGGCCGCCGGGCACCATGGCCATGTGACAAGCAGACTTGACAGGTGGCCCGCCCGGTGAGGAACGACGTCCGGGAACGCCGCGCCGCCAAAGGGCTGGCCCAGGGCGAGCTGGCCCGGGAACTGGACGTGTCCCGGCAGACGATCAACTCGATCGAGACCGGCCGGTACACCCCATCCCTCCAGCTGGCCATCGCCATCGCCCGGTTCTTCGGCACGACCGTGGAGGAGATCTTCCATGCAGATCACATCTAGGACCAACCGCCGGGGTTACTGGGCCACGGTGGCCGTCGGCACAGCCATCGGCGTCATCTACCTGATCGGGTTCGCGGCCGGCGGCAAGCCGCTGCTCGGCCTGGGCGCGCTGGGCATCATGGTCGCGTTCACCGGTGCGCTGATGCTGGCCGCGCGGCGCAGCGAGACGGTACGCGGCCTGCTCGACCACCGCGACGAGCGGATTTCCGCCATCGACCTGCGGGCCACCGCGGTGACCGCGCTGGCCATGATCGCGGCGGTCCTGGTCGGCTTCGTGGTCAGCATCGCCCGCGGCGGCAGCGGCTGGCCCTACGACATCATCGGCTTCGTCGGCGGGCTGGCCTACGTGGCCGCCGTCATCTTGTTCCGGGCCCGCGGCTAAGGTGGCCCAGTGACCTGGACAGCACCCACCCCGAACCCGGTTGACGGCCCGGTTACCGGCGACGACCGGCCGATCCTGGAGGGCTATCTGAACTGGCAGCGGGCCACGCTGCTGAACATCTGCGCCGGCCTGACCGGCGAGCAGCTGGCCCGGCGGCCCATCCCGTCGTCCAACCTGTCCCTGCTCGGCCTGGTCCGGCATCTGGCCAAGGTCGAACGGACCTGGTTCCGGCAGCGCGCCGCCGGGCAGGATGTGCCCCCGATGTACCCGGCCTCAACTGGCAAGGACGCGGACTTCAATGACGCCGAGGCCAGCCAGGCGCCGACCGACTTCAGCCGCCTGCAGGCCGAGTGGCAGTCGGCGGATGACAGCGTTCAGAAAATGGCGTTTGATGACACGTTCGATGCGGGCGGCGGTGAGCGATGGTCGCTGCGGATGATGTACGTGCATCTGATCGGCGAGTACGCGCGGCACAACGGCCACGCTGACCTGCTGCGGGAGGCGATCGACGGGGTCACTGCCCGGTGACCCGGGCCAGCGCCAGCACCTCGTGCCGGAGCTGGGCGGGCAGCGGGGGCCACGGGAAGCCGGGCAGCGTGGTGCGCAGCGCGACCGTTCCGTGCAGCGCGACCCAGACCGCGGTGGCGTCGGCCACCACGTCGGTGCTGGCCGACCGGCCGGCCGTGACGCAGTCCTGGATGCCGTGCAGCAGCAGCGAGAACGCCTCGGCGCCCCACTCCAGCACCGGCTGCCCGTCCGGGCTGAACGCGACCGGCTGGCAGTAGTCCGCGGCTGCCCCCCACCGCCCGGTGAACAGCACGCCGTACCGGGCGGGCTGGCTGAGCCCGAAGTCCACGTAGCCCGCGCATCCGGCGACCAGCTGGTCCACCGGGTCCGGGCCGGCCGCCGCCGCACCCGCCTTGATGGCCACGGCCAGCTCGTCGAAGACCCGGGCCACCACCGCGGCCAGGATCGCCTCGCGGTCGGCGAAGTGCGGGTAGATGGACGGCGCGGCGATGCCCACCTCGCGGGCCACCGCGCGCAGCGTGACCGCCTCGGCCGACCCGGCCCGGTCGATCAGGGCCAGCGCCCCGGTCACGATGTCCTCGGTCAGCCGGGCGCCCTGGCCGCGTCTGTTGCGCTGCCGGCGGCCCGCCGTCCGCTCCGCTGCTCTGCTGACGTCTAGATTCTGCACGCTAACTACTTTACAGCTGTTAGCTCATCTGTCTATGCTTACGGGTGTAAGTGAACGAGCGTAAGTAATCATCCGTAAGGAGATCCGCGATGGCCCGCAGCACCTCCTCCCGGCCGGCCGCCGCCCCGGCCCCCGCCGGTGGCCGGCCAAACGCCAAGTGGCCGGACGGCCACCCGCGCCGCCGCCAGATCCTGCTCGTGCTCTGCCTGAGCCTGCTGGTCGTGGTGATCGACAACACGATCCTGAACACCGCGCTGCCCACGCTGGCCCGGACGCTGCACGCGGGCACCAGCGGGCTGCAGTGGATCGCCGACGCGTACACGCTGTGCTTCGCGGCGCTGCTGATCCCGGCGGGCGCCCTCGGCGACCGGTACGGCCGCAAGCTCTCCCTGCTCGGCGGCCTGACCGTGTTCGCGCTGGGCAGCACGCTGGCCGCGTTCTCCGGCGGCACCGGCACGCTGATCACCGCGCGCGTGGTGATGGGCCTGGGTGCGGCGTTCGTCATGCCCGCCACGCTGTCCATCCTGAACTCGGTGTTCCCGCCCCGGGAGCGGCCACAGGCCATCGCAGCCTGGTCGGCGGTGGCCGGGGTCGGCATCGTCATCGGCCCGACCCTGGGCGGCCTGCTGCTGTCCCACTTCTGGTGGGGCAGCGTGTTCCTGATCAACGTCCCGCTGGTCGCGGTGGCGCTGGCCGGGGTGCTGCTGACCGTCCCGGAGACCGCCGAGCCGTCCGGCCACCGGCTGGACATCCTGGGCACGCTGCTGGTGGCGGGCTCGCTGTTCCTGCTGGTGGACGCCATCATCGAGGCGCCCACCCGGGGCTGGACCGGCCCGGTCACCCTGGCCGAGGCGGCCGCCGGGCTGGCCGTGCTGGCCGGCTTCGCCTGGTGGGAGCTGCGCATCCCGAATCCGCTGATCGACCTGCGGGTGTTCCGCTCCCGGGCGTTCTCGGCCGCGGCCGGATCGGTGACCGTGATCTTCTTCGCCCTGTTCGGCAGCCTGTTCGTGCTGACCCAGTACCTGCAGCTGGTGCACGGTTACAGCCCGCTGTCCGCCGGGGTGCGCGCGCTGCCGTTCGCGCTGGCCATGGCGGCCGTGTCGCCGGTCTCGCCGATGCTGGCCCAGCGGCTGGGCGCCCGGGTCATCATCCCGGCCGGCATCGCGATGATGGGTGCGGGCCTGCTCGACCTGTCCACCGCCCAGGTGCACACCGCCTACCCGCCGCTGGCCGTCGCGGTCGCCATCATGGGCGCGGGCATGGGCCTGGTCATGGCCCCGGCCAGCACCACCATCATGACCACGGTGCCGGCCCACCAGGCCGGTGCGGGCAGCGCCATCAACGACACGATCCGCGAGGTCGGCGGCGCGCTGGGCATCGCCATCGTGGGCAGCCTGGCCGCCGGGGTGTACAGCTCGAAGCTGGGCAGCGCGCTGAGTTCCGCGTCATGTTCCGCACGCGGTCAGCCACGTGGCCACCGGTTCGGTCGCCGCCGCGGACATCGTGGCCCGGCACGTCGGCGGGGCGCAGGGCGCCGCGCTGGCCGCGGCCGCGCACAGCGCGTTCGTCACCGCGATGGCCGACGGCATGCGGGTCGCCGCCGCGGTCGCCCTGGTCGCCGCCATCGCCGCCGTGTTCGCGCTGCCCCGGACCGCCTGGCCGCCCCGCCCGTGGCCGCCGCCGAGCCCACCGCCGGCCGGGCGGCCGGCCCGCGACCGGCGGCGCCGAGGGCTCCCCTTCGCGACCAGGACCCGGCGTCCCGGCGCACTGCAGTCATGATCACGGCTAACCGGCGGCGGCCAGCAGGTCGGCGTGGTGGACCTCGCACCAGTGGCGGGCCCGGGTCATCGGGCCCGCCACGTGCTGCCAGTAGTCGATGAACCCCGGATGGCCAGCCTGCGCCGCGTCGGTGATGATGGCGCAGCTCCAGTCGTGGTTGGCCAGGATGGCCTCGGCCACCTCGCGCCGCCCGGCGGCGGGCAGCCGGTATGCGTCCAGCATCAGCCGGAACCGGCGCAGCGCCAGGCCCTGCCGCGAGTCGGCGACATCCCGCTCGTCGTACAGCGGGGCCCAGTGCCGGGCGGCGGCGGCCAGGTCCCAGGCCGGGCTGCCCGGCCCGGCCAGGTCGAAGTCGATCAGCGCCACCGCCCGGCCGCCACGGAAGATCACGTTGGCCGGATGCACGTCGTTGTGGCTGACCAGCTGCCCGGCGAAGCGGGCCGGCACCGGCCGTGGCCAGCGGTACCCGGCCGGGTCGAACGAGGCCACCGCCTGGTGGTAACGGCGCAGCAGCTCGGCCACGCTGATCAGGGCCCGCTCGGTGAGCATGTCCTCGGGCAGCGGCGGCACCGCGGCCCAGCCCTCGATGTAGCTCAGCGTCTCGGTGGTCGCGTCGGCCGCGAGCAGCCGGGGCGCGCCGTCGAAGCCGGCCGCGGCCAGATGGCCGAGCACCGCGTGGGTGGCCGCCCCGGCCGGAGCGCGCGGGCGGCGTACGGTCCGGCCAGCCCGCCGCACCAGCCCCCGGTTGGCGGTGCCGCCCGCCATCGGCCCATCGGGCTGCGGCTCGTCCGGCTGCGGCCGCCGCACCGCCATCGCGTGCATCGCGCCACCTCCCGCCACCGGCGTCTCTGGTAACCCAGGTCCGTGCGCTACGGGCCAGTCCACCTTCACTCCCCCGGTCAGCCGGGGTTAAGCAGATCGCGGGCCAGGCTGGTGTGCGTGACCAGGCCGTGGATCAGGCCGCCGCGCAGCGCGGCGCGGACCGCGGCGCTCTTGGACACGCCGTAGGCGACCGCGATGACGGACGGGATCCGGGCCAGTTCCGCCCCCGGCGTCACGATCATCCGGCTGTCCAGCGGAGTCGGCACCGGGTGCCCGTCCTGGCCCAGGAACACCCCGGCCATCTCGGCGACCACGCCGAGCCGGCCAGTTCGGCCCGCTCGTCCGGGCTGACCGCGTCGTAGATGGTGGACAGCCCCGGCCCCCACGCGCCCACCGCGACCATGCTGATCGTCACCGACGGGACCAGGGCCAGCGCGTCGGCCACGTCGGCCTGCCGCCGGATCGCGGCCGCGGTGGCCGCGTCGTCCACGATCATCGGCGCGTAGAACACGTGCGCGGTGCCGCCGCCGATCCGGGCCACCGAGCGGACCAGGTCGAGCAGGTCCCGGCCGTCCGGCGGCGGAACCGCCCCGGTGAGCTGCACGATCGGGCACGGCGGCAGCCGGGTCAGCGCGGCGGCCAGCCCGCTCAGCGACCGGGCCCAGGACAGCCCGAGCACGTCGCCCGGCGTGACGATGTCCATCAGCGCCTGCCCGGCCGCCTCGCCGATCCGGCTGCGCAGCGCAAGCACGTCCTGGTCGGGAAAATCAAAGGCAAAGGCATATTTCAGGCCGAACGCCCCGCACAACTCGGCGGAGAGCCCGACATCGAGGGTGCCGCCGGGCAACCCGATCTCGATCCGGACCATGCCCGCCTCGCGCGCGGAGTCGAGCAGCCGGGCCACCCGGAACCGGCTGATGCCGAGCTGGTCGGCGATGTCTACCTTGGACACGCCCTCCAGGTAGTACTGCCGCGCCACCCGGGCGGCCAGCACGATCTCCGAGGGCCGGTCGATGGACAGGCCAGCCATGATCCCCCACCTCCTCAGTCGCTCATTTGAGCGGGATGGGCTCATTTTTACAGTTACATCTTGACTTTGCCCAGCGGCGAACTCAATGTGTTCGGTATCCGCCTGCTCATTTGAAGCGGTATCGCTCAAATGAGCACGGACGTCCTACCCGTACGGGCAAGGCCACCTGGATGACGGGACGCGACGATGACTCGACGACGAGACGCCGGATTGATGGCCGCCCGCACCTCCCCGGCCGCGCTCAGCCGCCGGGCCTTCCTGGCCGGCAGCGCGGGCGGCGCGGCGCTGGCCCTGACCGGCTGCGCGGCAGGCGCGGACCAGCTGTTCACCGGCGGTGCGTCCAAGAGCACCGTCACCGTGGCCATCGTGTCCAACTCGCAGATGCAGGACGCGATCAGCCTGTCCTACCTGTTCGAGCGCGAGCACCCGGGCATCCACCTGTCGTTCGTCTCGCTGCCCGAGAACGAGGCCCGGGCCAAGATCACCGCGGACGTGTCCACCCAGGGCGGCGAGTTCGACGTGGTCATGATCAGCAACTACGAGACGCCGATGTGGTCCGCGAACGGCTGGCTGACCAACCTGCAGCCGTACATCGACCGCACCCCGGGCTACGACGCGAACGACTTCCTGCCCCAGCTCCGGGCGACGCTGTCGCACAAGGGCGACCTGTACTCGGTGCCGTTCTACGGCGAGTCCTCGTTCCTGATGTACCGCAAGGACCTGCTGGCCAAGGCGGGTATCAAGATGCCGCTCCGGCCCACCTGGGACGAGGTGGGGAAGATCGCCGCCCAGA
The DNA here is from genome assembly GCA_963758575.1 of uncultured Actinomycetes bacterium. Lineage (GTDB taxonomy): Bacteria > Actinomycetota > Actinomycetes > Streptosporangiales > Streptosporangiaceae > RYN-230. The sequence goes on along the minus strand of CAVWWE010000012.1, from coordinate 55,753 downwards.
TGCATAACGCCAAGAAGGGGATGGCGGGCATCTGCCTGCGCGGTGACCCGGGGTGGGGGGAAAACCTGGCCCCGATCGACACGGTGATCAACTCGTTCGGCGGCCGCTGGTTCAACCCGGCCTGGCAGGCCCAGCTGACCTCCCCCGAGGTCGAGCACGCGGTGACCACGTACGTGTCGATCCTGCAGAAGTACGGCGAGCCGGGCGCGCCCGAGGCCGGCTTCTCCGAGTGCGCCACGCTGTACGGCCAGGGCGACGCGGCCATGTGGTACGACGCCACCTCGGCGGTCGGCGTGATCGAGGACCCGCAGGCCAGCAAGGTGGCGGGCAAGAACGGCTACGCCTGGGCGCCCAGCCAGGACGGCCGCCCGTCCGGCTGGCTGTACACCTGGTCGCTGGCCATCCCCTCCACCTGCCCGAACAAGCAGAATGCCTGGGACTTCGTGGCCTGGATGACGTCCAAGTCGTACATCCACACGGTGGGCAGCAAGCTCGGCTGGTCGCACGTGCCGCCGGGCAGCCGGTTCTCCAGCTACCAGATCCCGCAGTACAAGAAGCTGTCCGCGGTCTACGGGCCGCTCACCCTGCAGTCGATCAACGCCACCAACAGCGCGCACCCGTCGGTCAAGCCGGTGCCCTACACCGGCGTCCAGTTCCTGGACATCCCGGAGTTCCAGGACCTCGGCACCAACGTCAGCGAGCAGTTCAGCGCGGCCATCGCCGGCCAGCAGTCGGTGGCGTCCGCGCTGTCCCAGGCCCAGCTGTACGCCCAGGCCGTCGGCGACAGCTACCGGCACACCTGATGCCGCTCCCGCCCCCTACCCCCGGAGGCCCAGATGACCGCGATCGCTCCCCCGGTTGCCGCCACCCGCACCGCCCGGGCCCGCGCCGACCGGCGCAAACAGGGCTGGGTCCGGCGCACGCCGCTGCTGCCCGCGCTGGTTTTCACGATCATCGTGACCCAGCTGCCCTTCCTGCTCACGCTGTACTACTCGCTGCAGTCCTGGAGCCTGGTCCGGCCCGGCTCCCAGCACTTCGTCGGGTTCGCCAACTACGCGCAGGTGTTCCAGGACAGCCAGTTCCGGACCACCGCGCTGAACACCGTCATCATGACGGTCGGCGTGGTGCTGATCGCGATGGTGCTCGGCGTGGCGCTGGCCCTGCTGCTGGACCGCAAGTTCCTCGGCCGGGGCGTGGTGCGCACCCTGCTGATCACCCCGTTCCTGGTCATGCCGGTGGCGGGCGCGCTGGTGTGGAAGACGGTGATGCTCGACCCCACGTTCGGCATCGTCAACTTCATCCTCCGGCCGTTCGGCATCGGCCACTTCAACTGGATCGGCAGCTTCCCGCTCGGCTCGGTGATGATCGAGATGATCTGGCAGTGGACGCCGTTCATGATGCTGCTGGTACTGGCCGGGCTGCAGAGCCAGCCCACCGACATCCTGGAGGCGGCCCGCACGGACGGTGCCCGGCCGCTGGACATCTTCCGTGAGCTGACCCTGCCGCACCTGCGCCGGTACATCGAGCTGGGCATCGTGCTCGGCGCCATCTACGTGGTCAACGAGTTCGACGCGATCTACATGATGACCCAGGGCGGCCCCGGCATCTCCAGCGCCAACCTGCCCTTCTACATCTACCAGCGGGCCTTCCTCGGCTTCCAGGTCGGCCAGGCGGCGGCGATGGGCGTGGTGGTGGTCGTGGCCACCATCATCATCGCCACGTTCGCGCTCCGGCTGATCTTCACTTCGTTCTCCGGCACGGAACAGGCAGCATGATGGCCAGCGCAGACGTCACCACCGCCGACACCGGCGTGGCCACCGCGGCACCCCGCCGGGTAGTGGCCCGGAAGAAGAAGAACCGCAACAGCATCACCTGGGGCATCGTCGGCTGGGTGGTCGGCATCATCTTCTTCTTCCCGGTGCTGTGGATGGTGCTCACCTCGTTCAAGACCGAGGCGCAGGCGTACACCAACATTCCGCACCTGTTCTTCACCCCGACGCTGTCCCAGTACCGGACGGTGTTCGCCAGCGGCCTCTGGCCGTACGTGGCCAACTCCGCGTTCGCCACCATCGTGTCCACCCTGCTGGTGCTGCTGCTGGCCATCCCGTGCGCGTTCGCGCTCTCGCTGCGCCCGGTGCGCAAGACCCGCGACGTGCTGTTCTTCTTCATCAGCACGAAGATGCTGCCGGTGGTGGCGGCGATCATCCCGATCTACATCGCCGCCCGCGACCTGCACATGCTGGACAACATCTTCACCCTGGTCATCCTGTACACCGCGATGAACCTGCCGATCGCGGTGTGGATGATGCGGTCGTTCTTCCTCGAGGTGCCGCACGAGCTGCTCGAGGCGGCCGAGATGGACGGCGCGCCGCTGCGCCGGACCATGCGCGAGGTGATCCTGCCGGTGGTCGCCCCCGGTATCGCGGCCACCGCGCTGATCTGCTGCATCTTCTCCTGGAACGAGTTCTTCTTCGCGGTGAACCTGACCGCGACGCAGGCCGCCACCGTGCCGGTGTTCCTGGTCGGCTTCATCTCGTCCGAGGGCCTGTACTTCGCCCAGCTGGCCGCGGCGGCCACGGTGGCGACGCTGCCGGTCATCCTGGCCGGGTGGGTGGCGCAGCGTTACCTCGTCCGCGGCCTGTCCTTCGGCGCCATCAAATGAACCACGGGCAACTGAAACGGCTAAATCAGGAGTCGGTCATGGCTGAGGTCACCTACGACAGCGCGACGTGCATCTACCCGGGCGCGGACCGGCCCGCGGTGGACGCGCTCCAGCTGGCCATCAACGACGGCGAGTTCGTGGTCATGGTGGGCCCGTCAGGCTGCGGCAAGACCACCGCGCTGCGCATGCTGGCCGGCCTGGAGGAGATCGACGACGGGGCGATCCGGATCGACGGCCGGGACATGACCGGCGTGCCGTCCCGGGACCGGGACATCGCCATGGTGTTCCAGAACTACGCGCTCTACCCGAGCAAGACCGTCGGGGAGAACATGGGCTTCGCGCTCAAGATGCAGGGTGTGGCCAAGGACGAGCGGGCCCGCCGGGTCCGCGACGCGGCCAAGCTGCTCGACCTGGAGGCGCTGCTGGACCGCAAGCCGCGCAACCTGTCCGGCGGGCAGCGGCAGCGGGTGGCCATGGGCCGGGCCATCGTCCGCGAGCCCAAGGTGTTCTGCATGGACGAGCCGCTGTCCAACCTGGACGCGCAGCTCCGGGTGCAGACCCGGACCCAGATCGCCGAGCTGCAGCGGCGGCTGGCGTGACCACCGTGTATGTGACCCACGACCAGGTCGAGGCGATGACCATGGGCGAGCGGGTGGCGGTCATGCGGGCCGGGCAGCTGCAGCAGTTCGCCTCCCCCACCGAGCTGTACGACCGGCCCGCGAACGTGTTCGTGGCCGGGTTCATCGGCTCACCGCAGATGAACCGGTTCGAGGCCACGGCGGACCGCGACGGCGTCCGGATCGGCGACGCCCTGCTGCCGGTGTCCGACGCGCAGCGGCAGGCCATCCAGGGGCACGGCAAGCTGACCGCCGGGATCCGGCCGGAGCACCTGTCGATCGGCGACGGCCCGCTGACCATGGAGGTGTCCCTGGTCGAGGACCTGGGCAGCGACTCCTACGTGTACGGGCACCTGGCCGGGGACAACGAGAGCAGCATGATCGTCCGGTCCGGGCGGGTCCATCCGCGGCCCGGGGAGGCCGTCAAGGTCGCGGCGGACGCCGAGCACCTGCACCTGTTCGACGCGGCCAGCGGCCTGCGGCTCGGCGACTGAGAGGACATCCATGCGCGCGGTTATCTGGGAGGAGCCCGGGAAGCTCAGCGTCACCGAGGCGGCCGACCCCGCACCGGGGCATGGTGAGCTGGTCATCCAGGTGGGCAGATGCGGCGTCTGCGGGACCGACGTGCACATCGCCGACGGCGAGTTCCCGCCCACCCCGTACCCGATCATTCCCGGGCATGAGTTCGCCGGCCGGGTGGCGGCCGTCGGCACCGGGGTGCCACCGGGCTGGCGGGAGGGCGAACGGGTGGCCGTGGACCCGTCGCTGTTCTGCGGCTACTGCCCGGCCTGCCACGCCGGGCGGGGCAACCTATGCGCCAACTGGAACGCCCTCGGCGACACGGTGAGCGGCGCGTTCGCCGAGTATGTGGCGGTGCCCGCGGCCAACACCTACCGCATCCCGGACAGCGTGGACGACGCGCAGGGGGCGCTCATCGAGCCGCTGTCCTGCGCGGTACACGGGCTGCGCCGGATCGGGCCGGTCACCGGCGTGGACGTGCTGCTCACCGGGGCCGGCACGATGGGCCTGCTGCTCCTGCAACTGCTGCGCAACTCGGGCGCGGGCTCGGTCAGCGTGGTGGACCGGAAGAAGTCCCGGCTGGAGGCGGCCAAAGCGGTCGGCGCGGACGGCGTCGCGACCGACGTGGCCGCGCTGGACCGCGGGCCGTTCGGCGTGGTGGTGGACGCGACCGGGGCACCGGCCGCGATCGAGGCCGGGTTCGCCACGCTGGACCGCGGCGGGCGGCTGCTGGTCTTCGGCGTGACCAGCGGGGACGCCACCGTGTCGCTGTCCCCGTTCCGGATCTACAACGACGAGATCACCGTGCTCGGCTCGATGGCCGTGCTGAACAGCTTCGGCGCCGCGGCCGATCTGATGGCGGCAGGCGTCATCGACACCGCGCCGCTGCTCGGCCAGCCGTTCACGCTGGCCGAGTTCCCGGAGGCGCTGGCCAGCGTGCGGGCCGGCGAAGGGATCAAGGTCCAGGTCGCGCCAAACGGCTGACCGGGACCGGGCCGTGGTCCAGCGAGGCGTACCAGTCACCGCGGCCCGCTGGGGTGAGGTCGAGGATGTGCCAGACCGGGCTGAGCAGGTCGATGCCGCGTTCCTTCCGGTCCTCGGCCAGGTCCGGATGCGCCGTGTAGACGTGCCGCGGCGACCCGTCCGGATCCAGCGTGAAGACGGAGACCGTGGCGTGCTGGCTGCCGTCCGGCCCCTCGCTGCCCAGGTCGTGCTTGAACGTGTTTCCGGCGCAGCTGAGCAGGCGCAGCCGGTACCAGCCACGGGACCGGGCGTGCGCCCGGAGCGGCCCCGGATCGGCCGCGGCCGCGATGACGAAATCAACGTTCTGCGCCAGATGGCTGGCCACGCCGTTGAACCCGTCGATCCACATGGTGCACATCGGGCACGGCGTGGTCTCCGCCTTCCCGTACATCAACTGGTAGACGACCAGGGCGCGGTCCGGCGCGGTGAACAGCCTGGACAGCCGGACCTCGGACACCTCCGCATCCCCGCTGGCCAGATCCCGCGGCCCCTCCTGGAACACATAATCCTCGACAACCGCGCCGGGCGGCAGCGCCCGGCGCAGCGCCGCGACCCGCTCCCGCTGCTGGACGAGTTCGATCTCGGCCAGCCGCAGTTCCTCGCGGCGCGCGGTGTATTCCTCAGACTCATTCAGCCTGGTCTGCTCCATGGCTAGCTCCCGCTGCGTGGCCCGCCAAAACGATTACCCGTGCCAGTGCAGCACAGCGGGTGAAAGCTTTCCAGCACCGTTACCGCAGCGCCCTTACCGGGTAGGGCTTCGACTTGTCACCGGTGAGGGGAAATGAGATGGAGCCAGCGAACACTCCGGTTATCTTCATACACGGCCTGTGGCTGCACGCGAGCTCGTGGGACCCGTGGGTGGACTTCTTCAAGGAGGCCGGCTACGTGCCGTCCGCGCCGGGCTGGCCGGGCGACGGGGACACCGTCGCGGACACCAGGGACAACCCGGAGCGGGTGGCCGGGGTCGGTATCGAGGACGTGGTCGAGTACTACACCGGGATCATCCACAGCCTGCCCGCCAAGCCGATAGTCATCGGGCATTCCTTCGGTGGCCTGATCGTGCAGCGACTGCTCGGCCAAGACCTGGCCGCCGCCGCGGTGGCCATCGACCCGGCGCCCATCCAGGGCGTGCTCTACCTGCCGCTGTCCGCGCTGAAGGTCGCCTCGATCGCGCTGCGCAAGCCGGCCAACCGGAAGGAGGCCGTGTCGCTGACCGCAGATCAGTTCCGCTACGGCTTCGGCAACGTGCTGCCCGCGCAGGAGTCCGCTGACCTGTATGACAAGTGGGCCATCCCGTCGCCGGGCAAGCCGCTGTTCGAAGACGCGCTGGCCAACTTCACCCCGAAATCGCCGGCCAAGGTCAACACGCGCAACAAGACCCGGGGGCCGCTGCTGATCACCGCGGGCGGCCAGGACCACACCGTCCCGGCGGCGGTCAGCACGGCCACCCGGCGGCAGTACCACCGCTCGCCGGCCATCACCGACCTGCGTGAGTTCCCGGACTGCGGCCACTCGCTGACCATCGACCACGGCTGGCGCGAGGTCGCGCAGACGGTCCTCGACTGGCTGCGGCAGCGGCACCAGTAGCCCGCAGCGGCGCACGCCCCCAGCGCGGGGTCGGCCGGTAACTCCGCTCCCACCCCGGCCCGTTCCTGGGCGCCGCCACTTCTTGCTGTTATCAACCGCTAGTAGCAGGTGCGCGCGTGAGTGTTTAGTGGTGGGTGAGTGGGGCGGCTGGCATGTAGCATAGATACAAGATGCATACGGCACAGATCCCGGCCGGGCTGGGGCTCGTTCCGCCGAGCGCGGCGGAACGTGCCTACGCCTACATCAAGGGCGGGATCCTGGCCCGCCGGTTCGCCGCGCACGACCTGCTCTCCGAAGGCCAGCTGGCCGACGCCGTCGGCGTATCCCGGACCCCGGTCCGTGAGGCGCTACTCCGGCTGCAAGGTGAGGGGCTGGTCCGGCTGCTGCCCAAGCGGGGCGCACTGGTGCTGCCGGTCACCGTGGACGAGGCGGCCGACGTGATGGAGACCCGGCGGCTGGTCGAGTCGTTCGCGGCCCGCAAGGTGCTGACCAGCCGGCCGCAGGCCGCCCTGGTTCCGGTGCTCGACGGCTACCTGCAGGACATGCGGGCCGCCATGCACGCCCACGACGTGGCCGCGTACGTGCAGGCCGACCGGGACTTCCACCTGGCCATCGTGGCGGCCACCGGCAACGAGATCATCACCGCGCTGTACCGGTCGCTCCGCGAGCGTCAGCTCCGGATGGGCACCGTGAACCTGCTGGACGACAGCGGGAACGCGGTCGAACCCGGCGCGGATGCGCGCGACCCTGGCCGAGCATGAGCGCATCCGCGACGCGCTGCGTTCCGGCAGCGTCCGGGCGGTGGCCGAAGCCGTGACCGCCCATCTCGACCACGCGGAGAGCACGCTGGCCCGACGCTGACCCGCCGCGGCCCATCCCCCACCATTAACCACCCTCCAGCCCCGGAACTGACTCCCCATGCCTTCCCCGGCCCGTGTCCCCGTGCCCGAAACGACCCCAGCCGGAGCCGCTCCCCCGCCGCCCAGATCGGCCACCCCAGCATTCCGGCGCTGGGCCATCGCGGTCACCGTATACGTCGCCGCGGTGTTCAACCGCACCTCGCTCGGCGTGGCCGGGCTGCAGGCGGCCCGCCGGCTCGGCATCTCCCCGGCCCAGCTCAGCGTGTTCGTCCTGGTCCAGCTGGGCGTGTACGCGGCCATGCAGGTGCCGACCGGGCTGCTGGTGGACCGGTACGGGCCGCGCCGCCTGCTGATCGCGGCCGCGGCCACCATGGCCGTGGCCCAGCTGGCCTTCGCGCTGACCCGGTCCTACCCGGCCGCGCTGCTCGCCCGGGGCGTGCTGGGCTGCGGGGACGCGCTCACCTTCGTCAGCGTGGTCCGGGTCGCGGCGCAGGACTTCCCGCGCCATCGCTTCCCGCTGGCCGTGTCGGTCACCTCGATGCTCGGGATGGTCGGCAACCTGGCCGCCACCATCCCGCTCACGCTGCTGCTCCGCTCGGCCGGCTGGACCCTGTCATTCGCCGGCACCGGCCTGGTCACGCTCGTCACCGGCGTGGCGGTGTGGATCCTGCTGTCCACCGGCCCGGGCGCCGCCGCGCCACGGCAGCCCGCTCCGGCCGGGCGGATGCTGCACCGGGTATGTGCGGCGTGGCACACCCCGGGCACCCGGCTGGGCTTCTGGGTGCACTTCTCCTGCATGTCGCTGGCCACCATGTTCGCCGTGCTGTGGGGTCTGCCCTACCTGGTCCAGCAGGGCTTCACTGAGGCGGGCGCGAGCGCCGTGCTGCTGGTCTGCGTGCTGGCCGCGATCGTGACCAGCCCGGCCATCGGCGCGGTCTTCGGCCGGTACCCGGCCGCCCGGGTGCCGTTCGCGCTCAGCGTGTGCCTGCTCACCGTGGCCGGCTGGGCGGCGCTGCTCGGCTGCTTCGGCGGCCGGCCACCGCACCCGCTGATCGTCGCGGTCGTGGCGGTGGCCGCGGTGGGCGGGCCCGCGTCCACCATCGGCTTCTCGCTGGCCCGGGACTACAATCCGTCGGCCGTCGTGGGCACCGCCACCGGGGTGGTGAACGTCGGCGGATTCAGCTCCACGATTATCGCGTCGCTGCTGGTCGGTGGGGTGCTCGAACTGGCCGGCGCAGGGAGTGGCGCGGGCTACCGGCTGGCGTTCTGCGCCGCCGTCGCGGTGCAGTTGCTCGGCACCGTGATGGCGGTGCGCTGGTGGCTGCGGGTACGCGGGGTGCTGCTCGGCGCGCAGTCCCGCGGCGAGCCGGTACCGGTGCCGGTGGTCCGCCGCCAGTTCGACCGGGTCCGCCTCGACCCGGTCCGCTAATCCGGTTCGTGCGGATGAGCCGGCTTGTTGTCCAGGCAGCAGCGGACGAAGTCCTGGACGACGGGGTCAGCGTCGTTGGCGGGCGGCCAGGCGACGCCGGCCTGGCTGGGGCTGACGCCGGTGACCGGCCGGTAGACGATGCCGGGGCGGGCGTAGTAGCGGGCGGCGGATTCCGGCGCCAGCGCGATGCCGTAGCCGTTGGCGATCGCGGCCAGCCAGACGTCAGGCTGGTCGGTGACGTATCCGATGCGGACCGGATGACCCTGGCGCTCGCTGCTGGCCAGCCAGTACTCCCGCCAGCAGCCGGTCTCCTCCGGCGCGGCGACGAACGGCTCGTCCTACAGCCGGTGGAAGGGGATCTCAGCACAGGCGGCGAGCGGATGGGTGGCCGGCAGTGCCACCCAGCGGGGCTCGGTGAGCAGCACCTCGACCCGCACGTCGTCCTGGCCGGTGAACGGCAGCCGGAGCAAAGCAGCGTCAACATCACCGCTGGCCAGCCCGGCGGTCGCATCTGGCCAGGGGGCCTGCTGCAGGTCCACCCGCCAGCCCGGCCGGCGGCAGGCGGACGCGGCGATGATCTGCTGAGTGGCCTCGTTCGCGGCGCTGGACATGAAGCCGACCCGCAGCACCCAGGCCGCGCGGCTGGCCGCGGCCTTGGTCTCCCGCAGCGCCTGGTCCCAGCTGGCCAGCACGGCCGGGGTCCGGCCGGCCAGCGCCTGGCCTGCCAGGGTGAGGGTCATTCCGGCCCGGGACCGGATGAACAGCCGCTCGCCCACCTGGTTCTCCAGCTGCCTGAGCTGCTTGGTCAGGGCCGCTGTGACACGAACAGCCGCTCGGCCGCGCGGGTGAGGTTTCGCTCGGCCGCGACCGCGGCAAAGTAGCGCAGCAGCCGGGTGTCGACATCCATGCCATCAGGTTATGGCCGCATGTATTGGACGCGGGGCCGACTCCCGGCGAGGCTCTACCTGCTAGCCGGGCACAAGGAAACCCTCAGGCGGGAGCTGCGATGAGGCAACTGGTCTTGCAGATGGGTGTCACGCTGGACGGGTACGTCGCCGGCGCGGGCGGTGCAGGCGACTGGGGGCTGCCGGCCGAGCATCCGGACGTTCGGGCGTGGAAGGTCGCATCGCTGCGCAAGGTCGGCACGCACATCATGGGCCGGGTCACCTACGAGCAGATGGCCGGCTACTGGCCCAACGCCACGGGCGAGTACGCGGACTTCATGAACACGCTGCCCAAGGTGGTGTTCTCCCGGACATTGCCCACGGCGGGCTGGGCCGGCTCCCGGATCGCCCGCGGCGACCTCACCGAGGAGATAGCCGCCCTTAAGGACGAGCCCGGCGGCGAGATCATGGCGCACGGCGGCGCCGCGTTCGTGCAGGCCCTGTCCAGGCTCGGCTTGATCGACGAGTACCGCCTGGTCATCCTGCCCGTCGCGCTGGGCGGCGGGCTGCCGCTGTTCCAGGATCTGGCCAAGCCGCTGCGGGTGGATCTCACCGAGGCCAGGACTTTCCCGGACGGGACGGCGATCCACGTGTACCGCCCGATCGTCGGCACGGCGCGCTAGCCGCCCGCCTTACCGGCTCGCTGACGTGACCGCCTGCTCGGCGATGTGCTGGCCGATGACCAGCGACGCGGTGGCCGCGGGCGACGGCGCGTTCAGCACGTGGATGATCCCGTCGCCCGCCTCGATGAGGAAGTCGTCAACCAGCCCGCCGGACCGGCTCAGGCACTGCGCCCGGATCCCGGACGGGCCGAACGTGATGTCGGCCGCGGTGAGCTGCGGGATGTACCGGCGCATCTCGGCCAGGTAGGCCGGCTTGACCAGGTCCCGGTAGATCTCCAGCGCGCCGGTCCGGGCGTAGGCGCGGGCCAGCTTGCGCAGCCCGGGGAAGCGCAGGCTGTCCAGCAGGTCCCGGCCGTTCACCGACAGCCGGCCGTAGCCCTCCCGGGCCAGCGCGGGCACCGCGTTCGGCCCAGCGTGCAGCGTGCCGTCGACGCCCCGGGTGAAGTGCACGCCGAGGAACGGGAAGGCCGGGTCGGGCACCGGGTAGACCAGCCCACGGACCAGGCCGGCCGCGGCCGGGCGGAACGTGTAGTAATCGCCGCGGAACGGGACGATCCGGTACTCGCCGCTGTCCTGGCCGGTCAGCGCCGCGATCCGGTCGGCCTGCAGCCCGGCGCACGCGATGACCAGCCCGGCCCGCAGCGGCCCGCCGTCCGTGTCGGCCAGCCAGCCACCGGCCGTGCGGGCCAGGCCGCGCACGCCGTGCCCGCACAGCACCTGGCCGCCGCGCTGGCGGACCGTGTCCGCGTAGGCCGCGGCGACCAGCCGGTAGTCGATCACGCCGCTCTCCGGGATGTGCAGCGCCCGGATGCCGCGGACAGCCGGCTCGATCTCGGCGATCTCGGCCGCGCCGATCTCCCGGACGGCCAGCCCGTTGGCCCGGCCGCGCTCGGCCAGGCTGGCCAGCCGGGCCAGCTCGCCCTCCCGGGTCGCTACCACCAGCTTGCCGGTCTGCCGGTACGGGATCTGGTGCTGCCGCGCGAAGTCCATCATGGCCAGCCGCCCGGCGGTGCAGAACCGCGCCTTCAGGCTGCCCGGCTGGTAGTACAGGCCGGCGTGGATGACGCCCGAGTTGTGCCCGCTCTGGTGGGTGCCAACGGCCACTTCCTTTTCCAGAACGGCCAGCTGCAATCCGGGCCGCTGGGCCAGCAGCGCCATTGCGGTGGCCAGCCCGACCAGGCCCGCGCCGATGACGATGACGTCGTAGCTGTCGCCGGCCGCCATGTCAGGCGGCTCCGCCGCGCGGCGGCCCGACCTGATTGGTCAGGATGCCGATGCCCTCGACCTCCATTTCCACCAGGTCACCGGGCTGCAGCCAGCGGCCGTCGTCGTGTTCCAGGATGCAGCCGGTGCCGACTGTGCCGGAGCCGATGATGTCGCCCGGCCGCAGCTCGGTGTTCCGTGCGGCCTGGGCCAGGATGGCGGGCCACGGGTAGTGCAGGTCGGCCAGCTGGCCGCGGGACCGTTCCTCGCCGTTGACCCGGGCCGTCATGACCGCCCGCGAGCCGTCGAACTCGTCCGCGGTGACCAGCACCGGGCCGAAGCTGGTGGCGAAGTCTTTGGCCTTGGCCGGGCCCAGCCCGACCCGCATCTCCTTGCGCTGGATGTCCCGGGCCGACCAGTCGTTCATCACGGTGAAGCCGCCGATCTGGCCGTCCGCGCCGATCACCGCGGCCACTTCGAGCTCGTAGTCCAGCTCGGCCGTACCGGCCGGGTACGGGATCTCGGTGTCCGGCCCGGTGATCGCGGCCGGGTTGGTGAAGTAGAAGACCGGGAACTCGTACCACTCGGCGGGCACGCTGGCCCCGCGGTTGGCCCGGGCGGTGGCGATGTGCTGCTCGAACGCGAAGAAGTCGCGGATCGAGGGCGGCCGCGGCACCGGCGCGAGCAGCTGGACGTCGGCCGCCGGCCAGGTGGCCGCGTCGGCTACCTGGCCGCGCCGGGCCAGCACCGTGATCAGGTCAGGGGCGTCCAGCTGGACGATGCGCTCGCCGTCGACGCGGCCCGGCCAGCCTTCCAGCGGCCCGTCACCGGGCCGGAACGTGCACAGCCGCACCGGTACCTCCGTCGGTAAATCAGCGGGCCATCGACGATGCGCGGGCCGTCTGCCTGGGAACTTGCCACGAATCCAGCCTATTGGACACGGCCCGGACCCGGCTCCGGGATGCCAGCCATCCGGGTCACCGGATACTTGACGCCGCCTTAACGCAGTCTTCATGTTTCCCGAGTACACCTGTCGTTTGGGTGCCGCCCGCCCGGGAACGCTGCCCATTACGAGCATGGTGAGCCTGGCTCCCGGCACGGGCCCCCGCAGGCCCAGTTACAGGCACCGTAGCGATGCCTTCGGCTGCGGTGATTCTCTCTGTTCTCAGCAAACCGGAGGGAGAACGTGGGTGCCTAGACCGGCATCGTCCTGGCGTGACCCAGACACAGGGATAGCGGAGCCGTCCTGGCCGGACCCTGATCCGGCGGGCGGCGATCCAGGCCTGCCCGGCGGACCGCCGCGCCGTCGGCACGGCCGGGCTGGCCGGTCCCGCTCCCGGCGCCGGCTCCGCAGCCGGCGCTGGTTCCAGGTGGTGATGGCGGCGGTACTGGCGTTCATTATCTGGCTTGTTTTTTCCATCGGGCACGCGCTGACCATGCCGGGCGGGGGCACCATCTCGGAGCGGATGGCGGAATGGGCCCGGGACCATTACCTCGGCCCGGTGGTCACGTTCGGTGAGTGGCTCACCTATTCGCCGCCGAAAGCGGGCGGCAAGCCGTCGTTCGCGCTGACCGGCCCGAGCGCCGGTCCGGTCCGGTCCGCGCCGCACAAGTCGCACGGCAAGGCCACGCCCAGCTACCCGGCGCCCGCCGCGCTCAAGCCGTTCGTGGCCCATCCGCTGCCCGGCGAGGGCCGTTGGCGGGTGCTCGGCACGGCCGATGGCCAGCCCGCCATCTACGGCACCTACCTGCGCGCGAGCAGCGTTTATACGTCCTACGTGGCGGGCATCGTGTCGATGAACCAGCACCTGGTGCGGTTCCAGCTGCACCCAGGTGCGGAGGACCCAGGCCCCGGTCCGTGGAAGTCCCAGCCATACATCCTGCCCGGCAAGAGGCTCGGGCTGCTCGCCACGTTCAACGGCGGCTTCAAGATCGCCACATCGGGCGGCGGCTTCTACCTCAACGGCGCGACCAGCGGGACGCTGACCAAGGGGGTGGCGTCGGTCGTGTACTACCGTGATGGGCGGATCGCGATCGGGAACTGGGGCGGCTCGGTGCGGATGGGCCCCGACGTGGCCGGCGTGCGGCAGAACCTGCACATGATCGTCTCGCACGGGAAGATCCCGGCCACGGTGGACTACAACGTCGAGGGCGCCTGGGGCGCCACCCTGGGCGGCGGCTACTACGTGTGGCGGTCCGGTATCGGCATCACCAGCGACGGGCGGGTGATCTTCGCTTACGGGCCCGCGCTGAACGTGCGCGAACTGGCTGAGCTGCTGAAGCGGGCGGGCGCGGTGACGGGCATGGAGCTGGACATCAACCCGGACTGGATGTCCTACATGTACTACCTGCCGAAGCACCACCCGGCCGAGCCGACTCCGGTCAACCTGCTGCCGACCCAGATCCAGCCACCGGACCGGTACTACGCGCCAGCCAGCCGCGACTTCACCGCTGTGTACGCACGGTGACGACCCGCACCAGAGCGGCCGACGTCCCGCCGGGCGCGGCGGGTGCGCTCAGCCGGCCGGGCGGCCTGGCCGGCTGGCTGGCCGCCGTCGTGCAGACCGCCCGGCCGCGGCAGTGGCCGAAGAACCTGCTGGTCTTCGCCGCGCCGCTGGCCGGGGCGTCGCTGGGCCGGGACGACGGCCTGGGCTACGCGCTGCTGGCCGCGGCCGCGTTCACCGCCGCCGCGGCCGCGGTGTACTTCGTCAACGACGTGCTGGACGCCGACCGGGACCGGCGGCACCCGGTGAAGCGGCTGCGCGCGGTGGCCTCTGGCCGGCTGCCCAGGGGGCACGCGCTGGCCGTGGCCGTGCTCAGCCTGGGCCTGGCCGAGGCGGCCTGCCTGTGGCTCGACATGGACGCGCTGGGCCTGCTGGTCTTCGTGTACTTCGCCGTGTCGCTGCTGTACAGCGCGGCGCTCAAGCACCTCCCGGTGGTCGAGCTGATCTTCGTGGCCAGCGGTTTCGTGCTGCGCGCGCTGGGCGGGGCGAGCGCGACCCGGGTGCCGCCGTCCGGCTGGTTCCTCCTGGTGTGCAGCATGGGCGCGCTGATGGTGGCGATCGCCAAGCGGTTCACCGAGCTGTCCGTGTTCGGCTCGCGGGCGGCCCGGACCCGGCCGGTGATGCGCTGGTACCGGGTCGGCTGGCTGCGGCTGGGCCAGCGGGCCGTCTCGGTGGGCATGATCACCGCTTACCTGCTCTGGGCGGCCGGCCAGGCCGGGACCGGGACCCGGGTGCTGCACCTGGTCAGCGTGCTGCCGCTGGCCGCCGCGCTGATCCGGTTCGACTGGCTGACCGGGCATGAGCAGGCCAAACCGGTCGAAGACCTGATCTCCCGGGACCGGCTGATGGTCTGCTGCGAGCTGGGCTGGCTGGTGTTGTTCGGGACCGGCCTGCTGGCGTTAGTGCCGGACGCCGGATAATCCAGATGCGTAGTGACTCAGGAGGTGCAGTGCAGCGCAGGCGGCCGGCCCCGGCGGACGTGAACCGGGTACTCCTGCTCGGCGGGACCAGCGAGATCGGCCTGGAGATCCTGGCCGCGCTCGGCCTGCCCGGGCGGACCGAGATACTGCTGGCCGGCCGGGACGAGCAGCGGCTGGCGGCGGCCGGGAAGGCCCTGGCTGAGCAGGCCCAGGCTGAGCTAGCACAGGGCGGCCAGCCCGGCCAGGTGCGGACGCTGCACTACGACGCCACCGCGCTGGACACCCACCAGGCGGTCATCGACGAGGCGTTCGCGGCCGGGGACGTGGACCTGGTCATCTCCGCGGCGGGCATCCTGACCGCGCAGGACCTGCTGGACCGCGACCCGCTGCGCGCCGGGCGGCTGGTCGAGACCAACTTCACCGGGCACGTCACCGCGCTGCTGGCCGCGGCCAGCCGGATGCGCGCACAGGGCCACGGCACCATCGTGGTGCTGTCCTCGGTGGCCGCCATCCGGCCGCGCAAGGCCAACTTCGTGTACGGCTCGGCCAAGGCCGGCCTGGACGCCTTCGCCCGCGGTCTGTCCGACGCGCTGCACGGCACCGGGGTGGGCGTGCTGCTGGTCCGGCCCGGCTTCGTGATCGGCCGGATGACGGCCGGGATGCCACCGGCGCCGCTGTCCAGCACCCCGGCCCAGGTCGGGGCGGCGGTGGCCCGGGCGCTCAGCCGGCCGTCCCCGTCCGGCACCGTGTGGGTGCCGGCCTCGCTGGCCGTGCTGGCCGGCGGGCTCCGGCTGGTGCCGCGGCCGCTCTGGCGCCGGCTGCCCCGCTGACACTGTCTGGGCTGGTCATGCGGGTGCTGGTGGCGGAGGACGACCGGGGGCTGCGCGACGCGCTCGGCCGCGGCCTGCGCGAGCACGGGTATACGGTCGATACCGTTCCGGATGGCCAGACGGCCATGACCTACCTGCGCAGTTATGAGTACGAAGTGGTGGTGCTGGACTGGCGCATGCCGGGGGCGTCCGGCCTGGACGTGCTGCAGTGGCTGCGGCACGGCGCGCAGCCGGTGCCGGTGCTGATGCTGACCGCACGGGACGCGCCCGCGGACCGGGTCACCGGGCTGGACCAGGGCGCCGATGACTACCTGGTCAAGCCGTTCGACTTCGCCGAGCTGCTGGCCCGGATCCGCGCCCTGCAGCGCCGGCCGCGGACCGCGCAGCCGCCCCAGCTGGTGATCGGCGACGTGGTGTTCGACCCGGCCACCCGGGAGGTCCGGATCGGCGCCCAGCGGCCGTCGCTGACCAGCACCGAGCGCGGCATCCTGGAGATGCTGATGCGCCGCTCCCCCGCGGTGGTGGACCGGCGCTCGATCGCGCTGAGCGTCTGGGACAACGAGGCGGACGCGCTCGGCTCCAACACCATCGACGTGCACATGGCCCGGCTGCGCGCCAAGCTGGCCGCGGGCCAGGTGCGCATCGAGTCGGTGCGTGCGGTCGGCTACCGGATCGTGGCGCAGTGAGCGGGCGCCGTCCGGTTCCGGCCCGCGGGCGGGTTCCGGCCCGCGGGCGGGTTCCGGCCCGCGGGCGGGTTCCGGCCCGCGGGTGCCCGGCCTGCACATCCCCGGGCTGCGGGTGCGGATGCCACCCCAGTTCGGCCACGCGGCCCGGGTCGCCCTGGTGGCCACCCTGCTGGTCGGCGTGGTGTACCTGGGCTGCGTGATCGCGCTGAACCGGGCCATCACCGGGCGGCTGGTGGCCGCGGTGGACAGCCGCCTGCAGGAACACGTGAGCGGGATGCTGGCCGGGCACCGGCCAGGCGGCCGGGGCGACCACGACGGCCACCAGCCGGACAGCGACGGCACGCTCATCACCGATCCAGACAACGACGTGGACGAGGCACCGGTGTTCGTCTGGCGGGCCGTCCCGGGACAGCGCCCGGTGCCGGTCACCGACGGCGCCCCGGTGCTGCCCGCCGCCCGGGTGCCGGCCGGCCGCGGCCCGGCCACAGTGCAGCTCGGCGCCAGCCCGTTCCGGCTGGTCACGGCCGGCCGGGGCACGGCCCGGCTGGTGGCCGGGCAGAGCCTGGCCGAGCAGCAGCACGTGGCCGACGTGCTGCAGGACGGCGAGATGGCGGTGGCGCCGGTGCTGCTGCTGGCCATGTTCGCCGGGTCGCTGATCATCGGGCTGCGCGCGCTGTCCCCGGTGGAGCACTCCCGGCGCCGCCAGCTGGAGTTCACCGCGGACGCCTCGCACGAGCTGCGCACCCCGCTCAGCGTGATCAGTGCGGAGATCGGCATCGCGCTGAGCTCGCCCCGCCCGGCCGAGGACTACCGGGCCACCCTGAGCCGCATCGAGGGGGAGAGCCAGCGGCTGCGCCGCATCGTGGAGGACCTGCTCTGGCTGGCCCGGTTCGACTCGCAGCCGCCACCGCCGGGCGCGGAACCGGTCAACCTGAGCACGATCGCCGCCGAGTGCGCGGCGCGGTTCCAGGCGGTGGCGCACGCGGCGTCGCCGGGCATCTCGGTGACGGTCAGCCCATCCCCCGCGGCGTGGATCAGCGCGCCGCCGGAGTGGATCGACCGGCTGACCGGGGTGCTGGCGGACAACGCCTGCCGGTACGCCGGGCCAGGTGGCCGCGTCCGGCTCAGCGTGGCCGCCCGGGGCAGCCGGGTCAGCCTGACCGTGGAAGACAGCGGTCCCGGCATCCCGGCCGCCGACCGGGCCCGGCTGTTCGACCGGTTCCACCGGGCCACCGAGCAGGGCGGCGGCGCCGGGCTCGGGCTGGCCATCGCCGACTCGATCGTGCGGTCCACCGGGGGGCACTGGCGGATCGGCGAGTCCAGCCTGGGCGGCGCACTGTTCGAGGTGTCCTGGCGGCGCTCCTCGTCCCGCGGCCACGGCGGCCCCGACCGGGCCGCGGCCCCGAGCCCGGGCCCACCAGGCCCGCCGGGCCCGCCGGACGTGCCCCGCCGGCACCGGACCCGCCGGGCGTGGCCCCGCCGGCGCCGGACCCGTCAGGCGTGGCCCCGACGGTTCAGCCGGCTCAGCCCGCCGGCCAGCGGCGCCAGCGGCTCGTCGGCCAGGTAGGGCGGCGCGGGCTCGTACTGGATGTACCGCCGGACCAGCCGGGCGTGGTCCCGGCCGTGCAACTGGCCGATGAGCCACAGCGCCATGTCGATCCCGGCCGACACACCCTGGCTGGTGACCACGTTCCCGTCCACCACGTAGCGGGCGTCCCGGACCACGGTGATGTCGCCCCGGGCATGCAGAGTGTCCTCGAACGCGTGATGGGTGGCCGCCCGGCGGCCGCGGGCCGGGCCCGCCTCGTGCAGCAGCAGGGCCCCGGTGCACACGCTGCTGACCCAGCTGGCCTGGGCGGCCACCCGGGCGATCCACCCGGTCAGCACCGGGTTGTCCACCTCGCGGCGGGTGCCGATGCCACCCGGCACCAGCAGCACGTCCAGCGGCGGATGGTCGTCCAGGGTGTGGTCGGGCAACACCCGCATGCCCTTGGCACAGCGCACCGGCCCGGCCTGCTCGGCGATCAGCACGGCGGTGTCGCCCTGGCCGCGCTGCATGGCCGAGACGGTGAACACCTCCCACGGCCCGGCGAAGTCCAGCTCCTCGGCACCATCGAAGATGAGCAGCCCGTACGTCGTCATGTGAACTCTCCTGTCGCCCGGAACCTGTCCCGGTAGTCGGATGGCGCAACGCCGAGCCGGCGGTGGAACGCCCGGCGCAGTGATTCCGCGGTGCCGAAGCCGCAGCGCCGGGCCACCGCGGCCACCGGGTCGTCGCCCTCGGCCAGCGCCCGTCGCGCGGCCTCCAGCCGGACCCGCTCCACGTACTCGGCCGGCGGCATGCCCAGCTCGGCGGTGAACCGGCGCTGCAGCTGACGCGGGCTGAGCCGGGCCCGCTCGGCCAGGTCGTCGATCGGTGTGCCGCCCGCCCGGGCTGGCCTGCACGGCGGCGACCGCGGCCCGCACCGGGCCGGTGGACGGCTGCGCCGACCACAGCGGCACGCTGAACTGGGACTGGCTGCCCGGGCGGCGCAGGAACAGCACCAGCTGCTGGGCCACCGTGTGCGCCACGTCCCGGCCCAGGTCGTCTTCCACCAGGGCCAGCGCGAGATCCATGCCGGCCGTCACACCGGCCGAGGTCCACAGCCGCCCATCCCGGATGAAGATCGGGTCGCAGTCCACCTGCAGCCCGGGGTACTCGCGGGCCAGCTGCGCGGCCCGGCCCCAGTGGCTGGTCACCCGCTGGCTGGTGGCCAGCCCGGCCGCGGCCAGCAGGAACACGCCGCTGCACACCGAGGTGACCCGGCGCGCGCCGGCCCCGGCCGCGCCAATCCAGCTGAGCAGGCCCTGGTCGGCCCGCGCCGCGTCCACGCCCCCGCCACCGGTCACCACCAGCGTGTCGATCCCGGCCGGCGAGAGTTCGCGCGATGCCGTGCCCGGCGTGCACCGGCAGCCCGCTGCCGGACCGCACCGGCCCCGCCTGGCGGGCCACCACCTGGCAGTCGTAGGCCCCGGATCCCCGGCTGGCCTGCTGGAACACCTCGTAGGGCCCGGCCAGGTCGAGGGACTGGAACCCCTCGAAGATGACGAAGACCACCCGGCGCGGCTGCACCCCTCCAGCCTGCCGCTACCCGGCAGATGTCGGCCAGGTCAGGTACCCCACACTTCGCGACATACCCGCCGTTCGTGATCATGGCCTTGGTGGTACTAGAACCCAACCAAGCCCATGATCACGATTGCCGGGCGGCACGAGGCCGGCGGGCACCCTGGCCTTAATGTGGGGGCATGGCGGGTTTGCGGGTGCTGTTCATTGGCGGCAGTGGGGTGATCAGCTCGGCGTGCGCCGAACTGGCGGTCGAGCAGGGCATCGAGCTGACCGTGCTGAACCGCGGGGAGACCCGGGACCGGCCGCTGCCGGCCGCCGCGCGGGTGCGGCACGCCGACGCGCGCAACCTGGCCCAGGTCCGCGAGGTGCTCGGCGGCGCCGACTTCGACGCGGTGGTGGACTGGGTCGCGTATCACCCCGGAACACGTCGAGGCGGACATCGAGCTGTTCCGCGGCCGGACCGGCCAGTACGTGTTCATCAGCTCGGCGTCGGCCTACCAGACCCCGCCGTCCCGGATGCCGGTGACCGAGTCCACCCCGCTGCGCAACCCGTTCTGGGCGTACTCCCGGGACAAGATCGCCTGTGAGGACCGGCTGGTCCGCGCGTACCGGGAGGAGAACTTCCCGGCCACCATCGTGCGGCCGTCGCACACCTACGACCGGACGCTGGTGCCGCTGGACGGAGGCTGGACCGTGCTGGGCCGGATGCGCCAGGGCAAGCCGGTCATCGTGCACGGGGACGGCACGTCGCTGTGGACGCTGACGCACCACCGCGACTTCGCGGCCGGGTTCGTGCCGCTGCTGGCCCACCCGCGCACGCTGGGCGAGGCGTTCCACATCACCTCGGACGACGTGCTGACCTGGAACCAGATCACCGATGCGCTGGCCGCGGCGGCGGGCTGCACCGCCGACATCGTGCACGTCCCGTCCGACCTCATCGCGGCGGCCGACCCGGACTGGGGCGCTGGGCTGCTCGGCGACAAGTCGCACTCGCTGGTGTTCGACAACAGCAAGCTGCGCAGCGTGGTGCCCGGCTACCGGGCGGTCATCCCGTTCGAGCAGGGCGCCCGGGAGATCCTCGGCTGGTACGGCGAGGATCCCGCCCGGCAGCAGGTGGACGCCAGGCTGGACGCGGTCATGGACAAGCTGGCCGCGGCCTACCGCGCCTAGCCCAGCCCAGCGCAGCCGGGCCCGCGGGCCGGTCAGTCAGGCGACCGGTCAGTCAGGCGGCCCGGTCCCCGCCCACCAGCCGGGCCCGCTGCGCGCCGCGCGAGTCGCTGTGCGCGACCCAGATGGCCACGTCCAGGATGCGCAGCAGGCTGGCCCCGGCCGCTTCCGGCGGCCGCAGCGCCTCGACCTCGGCCCGCGCCCCGGGGGCCTGCAGCAGGCAGCGCAGCACCTCCCAGGTCAGCCCGGGCAGCCCGGCGGCGCGGATGACCACCTTGTCGGTGACCGGGCACAGCCGGGGCCGCTTGCGGGCCAGCACTTTGGCCGCGCTGGCCGTGCCCACACCCGGGATGTCCAGTAGCGCGTCCCAGGCCGCGTCCACCGCTCCCAGGTCGGCGTCGCTGGCCTGCCACAGGTCGGTCTCGGTGCTGATCGCGCCGAGCAGGCCGGCGATCTCCTCCCGGTCGCTGCCGAGCAGGCGGCGCACCACATCCGGCCGCCAGGTGATATCCAGCAGCGACACGGCCAGCAGGTCGTCCGCGGTCAGCTGGTCCGGCGGGTTGTCGCCCAGCGTGCCGAACGTCATCCCGGCGAAGCCCTCGGCCGGATCGAAATAGGCGGCCACCGCGGAGCGCACACCCGGCCGGGCCAGAGTCTCCCTGAGCCGCCCGGCCGCACGCCGGACGGCATCCCCTCCCCTTAACGAGCTCATCTGTCCAGTATGCGGCTACTTAGTAGATGCGCCCCACAGATGGGGCCCAGATGAGCCGATCTCGGTTAGGTCACGAATCGGCGACAACTGGCACTTTGGGTCTTGCCGGTGCCGGAATGCGGTCCTTGAATCAATGAATCACGATTCACCAGATGCCAACCATGCCTATCTGAGCAGGGCCTTCTCTGTGAACGATGATTCATCCGCCGGGTCGCCACCAGCCGGCGCGGGCACCGGCCTGCTGGAGGTGCACGGGGTCACGGTGCGGTTCGGTGGGCTGACCGCGCTGGACGACGTGTCGCTGGCCGCCGCACCCCGCGAGGTCACCGGCATCATCGGGCCGAACGGGGCCGGCAAGACCACGCTGCTGAACGTGCTCTGCGGTTTCGTCCGGCCCGATCCGGGCCGGCTCCAGTTCGACGGCGCCGAACTGCGCCGGCTGCGCCCGCACCAGCTGGCCTCGCTGGGCATCGCCCGCACGCTGCAAGGCGTCGGCCTGTTCCGGCGGCTGTCGGTGCTGGAGAACGTGATGATCGGCGCGCAGCGCCAGGCCCGGGCCGGGTTCTGGTCGGCGCTCGGCGGGCTGCCGCGCAGCGACCGGGACGAGCGGGCGCTGCGCGGCAAAGCGCTGGATGCGCTGGACCGGGTGGGCGCCCCGGGACTGGCCGACGCCATGCCGCACCAGCTGGCGTTCGGGATAAGAAAGCGGGTGGCGCTGGCCCGCGCCCTGGTCGCCCAGCCCCGGCTGCTGCTGCTCGACGAGCAGGCCGGCGGGCTGTCCGAAGCCGAGATCGACGACCTCCGCGGGCTGATCACCAGCCTGTCCGCGGACACCACGGTGCTGCTGGTGGAGCACCGGATGGACCTGGTCATGGCGGTCTGCCAGGCGGTGGTGGTGCTCGACTTCGGCCGGGTCATCGCCCGCGGCACCCCGGAGCAGGTGCAGGCCGATCCGGCCGTCACCGCCGCCTACCTCGGCACCGAAGCCGCGGAGGGCCCCGATGAGTGAGCAGGCCACCGCCCCGGCCGAGCCGGACGCGCTGGCGGTAAGCGACCTGACGGCCGGCTACGGCGGCGCGCTGGCGCTGCGCGGCATCTCGCTGGCGGTCCGGCTGGCCAGCATCACCGCGGTGCTCGGCGCGAACGGCGCGGGCAAGACCACGCTGCTGCGCGCGATCAGCGGCGTGCTCCGGCCGCGCGGCGGCCGGGTGCTGGTGCACGGCCGGGACATGACCGGCCGCGCCCCGGAGGACATGGCCCGCGGCGGGGTGGCGCACGTGCCCGAAGGGCAGGGCGTGATCGGCGAGCTCACCGTGGAGGAGAACCTGCGGCTCGGCGCGCTGTGGCGGCGCGGCCGGGAGGCGCGGGCCGCCGCGCTGGCTGAGGCCTACCAGCGGTTCCGGGTGCTAGCCGACCGGCGGCGGCGGGCGGCCGCCACGCTGTCCGGCGGCGAGCGGCAGATGCTGGTCATCGCCCGGGCGCTGATGGCCCAGCCCCGGGTGCTGTTGCTCGACGAGCCTTCGCTCGGCCTGGCGCCCCGGGTGGTGGCGCAGGTCATGCAGCTCACCGCCCAACTGCGGGACAGCGGCCTGACCGTGCTGCTGGTCGAGCAGAACGCGCGCAGCGCGCTGAGCATCGCCGATCAGGGCGTGGTGCTCAACCTCGGCCAGGTGGTGGCCTCCGCGGCGGCCGCCACGCTGGCCTCCGACGTCCAGCTTCGCCAGCACTACCTGGGTTTCTGAGGAGGCGTCCGTGGCAGAACTCGGCCAGCTGACCCTGGGCGGGCTCAGCGTCGGCATGATCTACGCCGCGATTGGGCTGTCTTTGGTGCTGATCTGGCGGGCCACCCGGATCCTCAACTACGCCCAGGGCGGCATGGCCATGTTCACCACCTACCTGGCCTTCGAGGTGATCAACCGCACCGGGTCGTACTGGGCAGGCTTCGCCGCGGCGCTGCTCGGCGGGCTGCTGCTGGGCGGGCTGATCGAGCGCGTGGTAATCCGCCCGGTGGAAAACAAGCCGCCATTGAACGCCATCATCGTGACGATCGGGCTGCTCATCTTCCTGGAGGGCCTGGCCGGTGTTATTTACGGGGGCCAGTACCGGTCGTTTCCCGCCGCGTACTCGATCAACGGGCTGAAGATCGGCTCGGCGGCGCTCGGCATCTCGGCCAACGACGTGTTCGTCGCGGTGGCGGTGCTGATCGCCGCGCTGCTGCTGGCCATGCTGTTCCGGTACACCGCGGTCGGGCTGCGGATGCGCGCGGCCGCATTCAGCCCGCCGGTGTCCCGGCTGCTCGGGGTCCGGGTCGGCCGGATGCTCACCCTGGGCTGGGCGCTGGCCGGGCTGATCGGTGCGCTGGCCGGCGTGCTGGTGTCGCCGTCCACGTTCCTGTACCCGAACAGCATGGACTCGATCTTCGTGCTGGGCTTCACCGCGGCGGTGATCGGCGGGCTGGACAGCCCGGTCGGCTCGGTCGCGGGCGGCCTGATCCTCGGCGTCGCGCTCAGTTACGTCGGCGGCTACCTCGGCTCGGACGTGGTCCCGCTGTTCGGCCTGGCCGCGCTGGTAGTCGTGCTGATGATCCGGCCCGAGGGCCTGTTCTCGGCCCCGGCCGCACGGCAGGTGTGACGGATGACGCTGCTCCGGCACCTGGCCGCCGCGGTCGTGCTCGGCCTGATCCTGGTGCTGCTGACCATCCGGCTGGACCCGTTCCGCGACTACCAGATGGCGGAGATCGCCTGCTACGTGGTCGCGGTAGCCGGGCTGACCATGCTGGTCGGGCTGAGCGGGCAGATCTCCCTCGGGAACGGCGCGTTCATGGCTATCGGCGCCTACTCCGCCGCCCTGCTGCAGCTGCACTGGCACTGGCCGCTGTACGCGGTGCTGCTGGCCAGCACCGTGATCACCGCGGCCAGCGGCGCAGTGGTGGGGGTGGCGGCGGCCCGGCTGCGCGGCCCGTACCTGGCGGGCGCGACCCTGCTGCTGGCCGTGGCGCTGCCCTCGCTGGCGCTCAGCGACAACAGCCTGTTTGGCGGCGACCAGGGGCTCACCGTGGTGGCGAACACGCCCGCGTTCCTCGGCGCCAGCTTCCCGCTGACCCGGTGGCAGGCGTGGCTGACCTGCGGCTGCGCGCTGATCGTCCTGGTGCTGCTGGCCAATCTGGCGCGCAGCCGGGTGGGCCGGTCCTGGCGGGCGGCAGGCGACGACGAGGTCGCCGCCGCGCTGGCCGGGCTGAACGTGGCCCGGCTCCGGGTGCTCGCGTTCGTGATCAGCGCGGCCTGCGCCGGCCTGGCCGGCGTGCTGCTGGCGGTGACCACGTCGATCGTCTCCCCCGGCGCGTTCACGCTCACCCTGTCGATCGCGCTGCTCACCGGGGCCGTGCTCGGCGGCCTGGGCAGCCTGGCCGGCGCGGTGTGGGGCAGCCTCGTGCTGGTCCTGGTGCCCACCTACGTGACCGACGTGGCCACCAGCCACGGCCTGTCCAGCTCGGCCGGGTCCAACATCCCGGTCGTCGCGTACGGCGTCGTGCTCGTCGTCGTCATGCTCCTGTTCCCCAACGGCATCCAGGGCGGGCTGGTCCGGCTGTACCGGCTGGCCAGCGCCCGGGCGCCTGCCCCCCACTGGCGTGGCCGGGATCGGCCGGAGAGCGGCGCGCCGCTATCCCCCGGGCCGGCCGCAGAGCCCCGCACGTCAGCCAGCGAACACCAGGAAGAAGGGTCGATATGAACAGATCTCACCGGGTCGGCCTGCCCGCTGTCGCCGCCGCGGCGGCCGTCGCGCTGGTGCTCAGCGCGTGCGGCTCAAGCGGCGGATCCAGCTCGGGCAGCAAGAGCTCGGCGCTGACCGCCTCGGCGCCGGGCATCACCGCGACCACCATCACGATCGGCAGCCACCAGCCGCTGACCGGGGTGGCCGCGCCGGGGTACGACGAAATCGCGCCCGCGTCCAACGCGTACTTCCAGTACGTGAACGCGCACGGCGGGGTCAACGGGCGGAAGATCGTCTACAAGTACCTCAACGACCAGTACAACCCGACCGACACGGTGTCCGTGGTCAAGCAGTTGGTGCTGCAGGACAACGTGTACGCGATCTTCGACGGCCTGGGCACGCCCACCCACCTGGCCGTGGCGCCGTTCCTCAACCAGGAGAAGGTGCCGGACGTGTTCGTGGCCTCCGGCTGCGAATGCTGGAATGCCCCGTCCACCTTGCCGGAGACGTTCGGCTGGCAGCTGGACTACGTGCGCGAGGGCAAGATCCTCGGCAACTACATCAAGCAGCACTTCGCCGGGCAGAAGATCGGCTACTTCTACCAGGACGACGAGTTCGGCAAGGACGGCGTGAAGGGTCTCGACATGGAGATCCCGAAGGCCGACGTGGTCAGCCGGGAGAGCTACGACCCGACCAACATCAACGTCGGCCCGCAGGTGGCCGCGCTCAAGGCGTCCGGCGCCAAGGTCGTGGTGTCGTTCAGCGTGCCCGCGTTCACCGCGCTGCTCAAGCTGAACAGCCTCAAGCTCGGCTTCAGCCCGACATATGTCGTGTCGGACGTCGGGTCCGACCCCATCACGCTGGCCGGGCTGCTCGAGGCCTACGCCAAGCAGGGCGGGGCCAAGGTGTCCGGCAACGCGCTGACCCAGGGCATCATCACCGACGGTTACCTGCCCACGCTGGGCGACGCCGGCAACTCCTGGATCGCGCTGTTCAAGAAGATCCACGACCAGTACATCCCGAAGCTGCCGTTCGACGGCAACGTGCTGTTCGGTGAGGCGGTCGCCTACACGTTCGTCCAGGCCATGCTCAAGGCCGGCCGGAACCCGACCCGGGAAGACCTGGTCAAGGCGATCCAGGCCGGACTGCCGCAGGGCCCGGCGGTGGCGCCGTACACCTACTCGGCCAGCGTGCACTCCGGGATGACCGGGGCCTACATCGGCGTGATCAAGAACGGGGTCCTCGTGCAGGAGGGCCCGGTGCTGACCACCACCACGTCCGCGACCAGCCCTGTTACCACCTACACCGGCTCCGCACCCGCCGCCCCGGCCAGTGGGTTGCCCTAACATACGCACGGGGCGCCTGCTAAGGCCGGGCCCGGTGTCGGAACCCGGACGGGGGTAGCAGGCGTGGCCGTCGCACCGAGTCGGCGGCTGCCCGATGATCGTGGGCAGCCGCCGGCCGAGCGGTTGCTGGCCGCCGCGGAGACGCTGTTCGGCGAGCGCAGCTATCAGCGGACCACGGTGGCCGGCATCTGTGCCCGGGCCGGCATGGCCACCGGCAGTTTCTACGCCTACTTCGGTTCCAAGGCGGAGATCTTCACCGCGGTGGTGCGCCAGCTCAACGCCGATCTGCGGATGGCCATGAAGGAGGCCATCGAGCAGGCCGGGCCGGGCCAGCGGGAGCGGGAGCGGGCCTCGTTCCGTGCGTTCTTCGACATGCTGTCCGAGCGGCCGTGGATGGACCGGATCGTGCGCGAGTCGGAGTTCGTGGCGCCCGGCCTGTACCGCGAGTACTACGAGCACCTGGCCCGGGGCTACGCCCGGGGGGTGCGCCAGGCGCAGCTGGCCGGTGAGGTGGACGCGCAATACGACCCCGAGGTCATCGCGTACATGTACACCGGGGTCGGCAACTTCATCGGGATGCGCTGGGCGGACTGGACCGCGGGCGGCCAGGTACCCGACGACGTGCTCGACGACCTGCTGCAAGTGCTCCGCCGCGGCCTGCCGCCGCGGGCGGCCCCGGGCTGACGCCCGGGGCCGGGCTCACTGGGCCGGCCCGGACGGCGGCGGCACCGAGCGCTAGGCCATCGCCGCCTCGGCGGCCGGTGCCGCGGCCGGCGCGGGCGCCTCGTCCAGGATGGTGTCCAGCGCCTGGAGCAGGCCCTGCACGTCGATGGGCTTGGTCAGGTAGGCCTGGATGCCCTCGGCCCGGGCCTGGTCGGCGCGCCGCTCGGTGGCGTCCGCGCTGAGGATCACCACCGGGATGTCGCAGGTCGCCGGGTTGGCCCGGAGTTCGGCCAGCACCGCCTCGCCGGCCATGTCCGGCAGGTTCAGGTCGAGCAGGATCACGTCCGGCCGGTGCTGGCCGGCCAGGTCGAGCGCCACCCCGCCGAGCATCGCGGCCAGCACGGTCACCGACGGCCGCTGGCTGAGGATCTGCTCGACCAGCCGCAGGTTCTCCACCATGTCCTCGACGTACAGCACGGTCCGCGGCGCGCGGTAGGCGCGGCTGCGCACGATCTCATCGCGCTGGATGGCCAGCTGGGCCACGGCCATCGGCTCGGTGGCGGGCAGCTCGATCCAGAACGTGCTGCCCTCCCCCGGCGTGCTGCTGGCCCCGGCGCTGCCGCCCATCGCCTCGGTCAGGTCGCGGGACAGGGCCAGGCCCAGCCCGGTCCCGGCCACCCCGGCCTGGGCGGCGTCGAGCCGCTCGAACGGCTGGAACATCGGGTCGAGATCCTGCTCCGCGAGGCCGCGGCCGGTATCGGTGACACAGATCCGGAACCGGTCCCCAGGCTGCCTGGTCACGGTCACCTCGACCGAGCCAGCCGGGTGGTTGTACTTCACCGCGTTGTCCAGCAGGTTGAGCAGCACCTGGCGGAGCCGCTGCTCGTCGGCGCGGACGAACGCGGTGCCGTCTGCCGCTGGGGCCGGGGCGAGCCGCACGCCACACGACATGGCCAGCGGCCGGACCAGGTCCAGCACGTCGGCGATGACCACGTCGAGCCGCACCGCGCCCAGCGACAGGCTCAGCGTCCGCGCCTCGATCCGCGCCGCGTCGCCCGTCCCGGGTGGCGCGGCAGTCCCGCCGGTAGGCCGCGCTGGCGGCCATGATGACCAGGTCGGGGCTGAGCACCAGGAACGACCCGGGCAGCGCCTCGAAGATGGCGCCGAAGTCCGGCTCCAGCGCGGCCGCGCCCTGGCCTGCCTGTGCCGCCGCATGCTCTGCTGCTGCATGCTCTGCGTTGCCCGCACTGGCCATGGCGCCTCATGCCCGCTAGTGACCTTACGTCACTCTACGCATACATATAGTGATGAGGCAACTGCCCAGTTCAGCGTCCGGCTTCGGGAACGCCGTGCGCGTGCGCCGCCAGCGCATGATGCTCGTGCCCGTCCGGGCTGCCGCCCATCATCCGCAGCATGGCGGGCCCGCCGGTCCGGAAGAAGCGCACCAGCAGTGCCGCCGCGAGCAGCAGGAAGATGATGTTGAGCACGGTGGTGTAGTTCCACTGGATGGCCACCTCGCCCACCTTCGCGTCCCGCTCGGCCGGGCACCAGGCCCAGCCCGGTGAACAGGAATTCGACGGCGTACCCGGCCAGCACCATGGTCGCGTAGAACGTGCCCAGCAGGACCAGCATCATCCGGGTGCCGTAGTACTTCTGGTAGATGATCAGGATCGGGATGATGATCAGGTCGGCGAAGATGAACGAGATCACCCCGCCGAAGCTGATCCCGCCGTTCCACAGCACCGCGGCCAGTGGCACGTTGCCGATCGAGCAGACGAAGCTGAGCACCGAGATCACCGGCCCGATGATCGGCCCCCACAGCCGCGCGGCCAGCGGGTGGCTGGTCAGGAACAGGTGCTGCCAGAACGAGTCCGGCACCCAGGCGCCGACTGCGCCGGCGATGAGCAGGCCGATGACCACGTCCCGGATGACCGCGGCCCACTCCATCACGAAGATGTGGCTGACCGAGGTGTAGCCCTCCCGGCTGACCAGGCGGCGCCAGAAACTCCCGCCGGACGTGATGCTCATGTCCATCGCGGCGTGCCCCTCCATCGACCCGGCCAGGCCCTTGCCGGCCTGCTCGCGGGCCGCGTCGATCAGCCTGGCCCGGACGAACAGCCGGAACGCCACCGCCAGCAGGACGATCATGATCGGGCCGCCGATGAACTCGGCCAGGGTGAACTGCCAGGAGATCAGCAGGGCCAGGATGATGCCCAGCTCGATGACCAGGTTGGTGCTGGCGATCTCGAACACCATGGCCGCGGTGAAGCTGGCGCCCTTGCGGAACAGCGAACGGGCCAGCGCCACCGCCGCGTACGAGCAGGACGAGGAGGCCGCACCGAGCCCGGTGGCCCGGGCCAGCGCGGCGGGCCGGTCGCTGCCCAGCAGCCGGACCACGGTAGACCGGCGGATCACCGCCTGCACCACCGCGGACAGCGTGAAGCCGAGGATCAGCGACCAGGTGATCTGCCAGGTCATCGAGCCCGCCACGGCCAGCGCGTGGCCCAGCGCTTCGAGCACCCGCATCACTCCATCTCCGGCGCGGCGATGGTGAGCAGCTGGCGCAGGCAGTGTTCGAGCAGCTGGTGCGGGAAGCCGTCGCTCAGCCGGTAGAACACCACCCGGCCGTCCTTGCGGAAGCTGACCAGACCGGCCAGCCGCAGCATCTTCACCGCGTAGGACACCTGGTCCTCGGTCACGTCCAGGGCCAGAGCCAGGTCGCCGACGCACAGCTCACCGGCGATGACCAGGGCGAACAGGATGCGCGAGCGCACCGGGTCGGCGAGCAGCCCGAGTAGGCCGGCCAGCCGCCCGGCGTCGCCGACGGACAGCGCGTCGGCCCGGGCCGCGGCCACCCGGGCCTGGTCAACGGGATGATCATGATCACGCGGGGACATCAGCCACACCTCCGTACGTCCGTACAATCGCACGGATATACGGCAACGTCAAATCCGGGCCGCCCTCGCGATGATCAGACGATTGCTGCCGCTGTTACGACCACCAATCGTCTGATCATCTAGGAAAGCCCCGGGGTACCGGGCTGGTGAGGCAGGGGAAGGTGGCGGGGTTAGGCGGGGCCGCCGACCCAGAGCGGGACGGTGGCGCCGGGGTAGGTGCCCCAGTGGTACCGATAGTCGCGCGGGCCGGCGTGCTGGTAGCTCAGCCGCATCCGGGAGAAGAACCGGACACCCTTCCGGTCCGCCACCCGGGACAGGGTGACCTGGGCCGGGTAGGTGCGGAAGTGGCCGGACGCGCAGTCCGGCTTGCAGTTGTCCACCCACAGCGTGCCGTGGCTGGCCGCGGACGTGCCACTCCAGTGCGACCAGTGCCGGATCCGCAGGAACGCGGTCGTGCCGCCGACGTAGATCACGGTCAGCCGGGCCCGGCCGTGCTGCCACCCGTCCAGGCCGTTGTACGCGACCGGCAGCCGGTGCCGGCTGGCCAGCGGAGACTGGGACGGGTGGGTGGTCAGCGCGGCCGCCGTGCCCGCCGCGGTCACCGCGAGCACCAGCGCGGCCAGCACCGCGACGCTCATCTTGGTCACCCGGGCCCGCCTCAGCCCGGCCCGGCCCCACTCCGCGAGCTTCAACCGCGTCCCCCTCGCGCATGCCGGCTTCCCCAGCCGTGCGCGGACCAGCATAGTGCCTGGCGGGACACCAGGCGGCGGGGCGGGTTCTAACGGTCCGCGCTCAGGCGATTACCTGGACGGTGGAGGAGCCATCCGGCAGGCGGCGCACCTCGAGCCGTTCCGGGACCCGCTCCTTCAGGTCGGCCACGTGGCTGACGATGCCAACCACCCGGCCGCGGTCGCGCAGCTCATCGATGACCGCCATCACCTGGTCCAGCGTGTCGGTGTCCAGCGCGCCGAAGCCCTCGTCGATGAACAGGGTGTCCAGGTCCACCCCGCCGGCCTCGGCCTTGACCACATCGGCCAGGCCGAGGGCGAGCGCTAGCGAGGTGTAGAACGTCTCCCCGCCGGACAGTGACCGGGGGCTGCGTTCCGCCCCGGTGTGCCGGTCGATCACGGCCAGGGTGAGCCCGGCGCGTTCCCGCCGCGACCCGGCCTCGTCGGTGCGGCGCAGTTCGTAACGGCCGGATGACATGGCCGACAGCCGGACGTTGGCCGCGGCGACCACCTGGCCGAACCAGTGCCGGAGCACATAGGTGGTCAGCGCCACCCGGCGCTGCCCCTCCATGCCTTTGGCCAGCCCCGCCAGGCTGATCACCGGCGCGGTCTGCTCGTCCAGCTGGTCCGCGCCGTCCTGGGCCGCGTCCAGCTCGGCCAGCCGCTGGTCCAGCCGGGCCGCCCGGCCGGTCCAGCCCTGGTACGCGCCGCGCGCCTCCCGCTCGGCCTGCTCGGCGCGGGCCAGCGCGTCCGCCGCGGTCCGGGCCGCCGCGTGCACCTCGTCGGCCTGGGCCGGGTCGAGCCCGGCCAGGTCGTCAGCGTCGACCGCGGCCCGCAGCGCGGCCAGCGTCTCGGTCCACGCGCTCACCTGGGCGGCCAGCCCGTCTCGCTGCGCCGGGCTGAGCAGCGCCGCGCGGGCCTGGTCCGGCTGGCCGAACCCGCGGGCCGCCGATTCCTGGCCGGCCCGTGCCTGCGCCCTGGCCTGCTCGGCCCGGGCGGCGGCCAGTGTGTCCAGCGCGGCGGCCAGCTTCCGGTCGGCGGCGGCCGCGGTGCGCAGCGCCGCCTGCCGCGCGGCCACCGACGTGTACCCCCGGGCGGCGGCAGCGATGTCCTGCTGCACGGCGGCCACGTCGTCGCCCGCCGAGGCCGCCTGGGCCTGCGCGGTGGCCATGGCGGCTACCGCCTCGCGCAGCTCGGCGCTCACCCGGTCTTGTTCAGCCCGGCGGTCGGCGAGCTCGGCTTCGAGCTGGCCCGCGTCCGCCGTCGCCTGCTCCGCCTCGGCCAGCTGCCCGGTCAGCACGGCCGCCTCATCGGCGAGCCCCGCTTCGGTCCCGCCGCCGGCTAGCGCTGCACAGGCGGCGACCTCACCGGCCAGCACCTCCCGCTCGTCCGCCAGCCTGCTCCGCTCGGCCCAGGCGGCGTCCCGCCAGGCCGGCCGCGGCGGCCACATCGGCGGCGGACACCAGCCCGTCACCGGCTGGGGCTGGAGCGGGATGCGCGGCCGAGCCACAGACTGGGCAGGGCACCCCGTCGGCCAGCTGGCTGGCCAGCTCGGCCGCCATCCCGGCCAGCCGCGCCTCCATCAGCCGCTGATGCTCGTCGACCAGCGCCTGGTGCGTGTCCACCGCGGCACGCAGCACGCCGTCCAGCGCGGTCAGCTGCTCCTGCAGCCCGGCCAGCCGGCTCGCTGCCGACGCCCGCTGGCTAACCACGGCCAGCTGCTCCCGGAGTCCGGCCAGCGCGGCGCCGAGCAGCCGCGCCCCAGCCAGTTGCTCGTCCAGCGCCGTTATCCGCCCGGGCAGCTGCTGTTGTGCGGCCTCCAGCGAGCCGGCCAGCCGGCCCGCGTCCGCTGCGGCCTCCCGCAGGCCGGCCAGCGCGGCCAGCCGGGCCGGCAGCCCGGCCTCGGCCCCGGCCAGGTGCTGCAGCCCCGCCGCGTCCTGTTCGGCAGCCTGTGCCCGGTCCCGGACCGCCCCCGCCCCACCCGCTGCGGAATCCTCCACCGCGACCCCACCCGACGCCGCCTGGGCCAGCGTGGTCCCACCCCGCGCCGCCTCATCCAGTGCGGTGGCGCCCGGCCCTAGGCTGGGCTGGCCCGGCGGCGCGGTTGGCGCAGCCCCCGCCTCGTCCGGCCCCGGGCTGAGCTGACCTGCGACTGGGCTGAGCTGCGCTACCTCCGGGCCGAGCTCGTCCAGCGCCGCAGCGGCCGCGGCGGCCGCCTGGTCCGCGTCGGCCAGCGCGGCGAGCAGCGGCCGGACCGGTTCCGCGCGCTGGGCCGCGGCCAGCCGGGCCGCCCGGTCCTCGTGCTCGCCGCGGGCGGCCTCGTGCGTGGCCAGCCGGTCCCGGGCCGTGGTCAGCCTGGTCATCACGGCCGACCGCTGCCTGGCCTGCTCGCAGGCGGCCAGCAGGTCGGCGGCCCGCGCGGCGGCCAGCTCCAGCCCGTCGGCGGTGACCGCGGCGTGGCTGGCCAGCTCGGTGCTGAGTTCCTTGAGCCGGGTGGCCCGGTCGGCGGCTGGCAGCGCGAGCAGCTCGGTGCGCGCGGCGCCGTCCAGTCCGGCCGCCTCGGCCGCGGCCGACACCGCCGTGTCGATGGCCGCCCGTGCCTGCGCCCGGTCCCGCTGCGCGGCGGCCCGCTGCTGATCGAGCCAGCTGGTGATCCCGTCGTACAGCTCGGTGCCGAACAGCCGGGACAGCAGCACCCGGCGCTCGTCGTCGGCGGCCTGCAGGAACCTGGCGAACTCACCCTGCGGCAGCAGCATGACCTGGGTGAACTGGGCCCGGTTCAGCCCGATCAGCTCGGTGATCAGCTCCCCGGCCTCGGCCTTGTTCGCGGTCAGGCTGACCCAGCCAGCGCCCTCGCGGCGCTCCAGGTGCACCTGCGCGGCCTCGGTGGTGAAGCCCTCGCCGCGCTTCTTGGGCCGCTGATGCTCGGGCACCCGGCTGACCCGGTAGGTCACCCCGGCCACGGCGAACTCCAGCTGGACTGACGGCACCGCGTCGGGCGGCGCGAAGTGCGAGCGGAGCCGGTCCTCGGCCGCGCCGGTGCCGGCCAGCCCGCCGTACAGGGCGAACGTGATCGCGTCCAGGATCGTCGTCTTGCCCGCCCCGGTCGGCCCATCGAGCAGGAACAGGCCGCTGCTGGACAGCCGGGCGAAGTCGATCCGCTGCGTGGCCGAGTACGGGCCGAACGCGGTGACCTCCAGCCGGCTGAGCCTCATCAGACGGCCGCTTCCGCGTGCTGGGCGGCTTCCACGGCCGCGCGGAGCACGGCCCGCTGCGCGTCGTCCGGCGGGCCGCCGCTGGTGAACTCCACGAACAGGCCGCAGATCTCGACCGGGTCGGTGGCCGCGGCCAGCCGCTCCAGGTCGGCGGCGGCACCCGGCAGGCCGCCGTCCGGGTCGAAGTCCAGCACCAGGGTGTGCGGCCATTTCTCGCGCAGCCGCTCCATCGGGGCGGCCGGGCGCACCGGGTCGGTGAGCACCACCTTGACCCACGCACCGGCCAGGTCCGCCAGGTCGCCGCCAGCCTCGGCCCGGTCGAGTAGATCATCAAGTCTGCCGCGCACCTCGCGCAGCGGTCGCGGCACCGGTGTGGCCAGCTGGGTCACGGTGACCTGCCCGGCGCCGTCCAGCTCGGCCAGGGTGACCGACTTGGCCTGATTCTTCTCGCCGAACGAGAAGGCCAGCGGCGACCCGGAGTAACGCACACCCGGCGCAACCTGCTGCTGGCCGTGCAGATGGCCCAGGGCGGCGTAGCTGAACCCGCCGAACACGGCGGCCGGGACGTCGGCGATGCCACCGACCCGGATGTCGCGTTCGGATGCGGCAGGGCGCGCGCCGGTGACGAACGCGTGCGCCATGACGACGGCGCGGTCGATGCCGCGGTCCGCGGCGTCCTGGCGGATCCGTGCGGTGACCGCGGTCAGCACCGCCTGGTGCGACCGCGCGCAGTTCAGCTCGGCCAGCACCGCGTCGGGCAGCAGGTAGGGGATGCCGTAGATGGCCACCGGGCCGTGCTCGTCGTCGAGCAGCACCGGGCGGACCGCGTCTGCCAGCGAGGTGCGCAGGTGGATGTGCGCCGCCTCGCTGAGCCCGGAACCGAAACCGAGCCGGACCGCCGAGTCGTGGTTGCCGCTGGTCAGCACCATCGGGATGCCGGCCTGGCTGAACCGGAGCAGGGCGGCGTCGAGCAGCCGGACCGCGTCCACCGGCGGCACCGCCCGGTCGTACACGTCCCCGGCCACCAGCACGGCGTGCACCTGGTGCCGCTGCGCCTGCGCCAGCAGCCAGTCCAGGAATGCTTCCTGGTGGCCGAGCAGGTTCTCGCCGTGCAGCGTGCGGCCCAGGTGCCAGTCCGAGGTATGGATCAGTCGCATCGCGCCACACGCACTCCGATCCAGGGGGAAGGCCGGCCGGTGGGGGCTTTCAGCGTCATGATGCCGGACGGATGCGGCATTCCCGGTGACCCCGGACTCGTCCGCGTGTCGCCGCGCGGGCGGCCCTTACTCCAGCGCGGCGCGGATCTTGGCCATGTTGCTGATCGCGTCCGGGTCGGCGAGCAGCGCGGCTTTGCGGTGGTCAGGCACCACCCTGAGCACGACACGGCGGTGCCACGGCGGGTACCCGGCTAGAGCTGGCCGACCTCGGTGACCCGGAGCACCGCCTCGCCCGCCTCGGCCGACGCGGCCAGGTCGACCTCGGCGCTGATCCCCCAGTCGTGGTGGCCGGCCGGGTCGTCGAAGATCTGCCGGACCCGCCACCGGTCTGCGCCCTCATCGATGATGAGCAGCGCCGGCCCGCGGGCGTCCGCACCGGTGCCGATCTCGTCGTGCTCCTCGAAATAGGGCTCCACGGCCGCCTCCCACGCCGCGGCGTCCCAGCCGGCGTCCGCATCCAGCTCACCCAATTCTGCATAACGCCCGAGCGCTGCTAGCTCGACCCGGCGGAACACGGCGTTGCGGACCAGGACACGAAAGGCGCGGACGTTGCCGGTGACTGCCTGCGGCCGCACCGGGGCCGCCTCGGCCAGCGCCCCGGACGGGTCGCGGAGCTGCTCCCACTCGTCCAGCAGGCTGGAGTCGACCTGGCGGACCAGCTCACCGAGCCACTCGATCAGGTCGCCGAGCTCCTCGGTCTTGGCCTCGTCCGGCACGGTCTGCTTGAGTGCCTTGTACGCGTCGGCCAGGTAGCGCAGCACCAGGCCCTCGGACCGGGACAGGCCGTAGAACGACACGTATTCGGTGAACGTCATGGCCCGTTCGTACATGTCCCGGACCACCGACTTGGGCGCCAGTTCATAGTCGGCCACCCACGGGTGCCCACGCCGGTACATGTCGTAGGCCGCGTCCAGCAGGTCGGCCAGCGGCTTCGGGTAACTGACCGACTCGAGCAGGTCCATCCGGGTGTCGTAGTCCACCCCGTCGGCCTTCATCTGGGCCACCGCCTCGCCCCGCGCCCGGAACTGCTGCGCGGACAGCACGGTCCGCGGGTTGTCCAGGGTGGCCTCGATGGCCGACACCACGTCCAGCGGATAGTCCGGTGCTTCGACGTCAAGCAGGCTGATCGCGGCCAGCGCCAGCGGGGACAGCGGCTGGTTCAGCGCGAAGTCGAACTGCAGGTCCACGGTGAGCCGGACCCGGCGGCCCTCGGCGTCCGGCTCGGCCAGCCGTTCCACCACTCCCCCGGCCAGCAGCGCCCGGTAGATCGCGATGGCCTGGTGGATGTGCCGGCGCTGTGCGGCGCGGTCCTCGTGGTTGTCGGTCAGCAGGTGCCGCATCGCGCCGAACGCGTCGCCCGGCCGCCCGATGACGTTCAGCAGCATGGCGTGGCTGACCTTGAAGCTGGAGGAGAGCGGCTCCGGGTCGGCGGCGACCAGCCGGTCGAACGTGGGCTGGCCCCAGGACACGAACCGCTCGGGCGGCTTCTTGCGCACCACCTTGCGCCGCTTCTTTACGTCGTCGCCCGCCTTGGCCAGCGCCTTCTCGTTCTCGATGACGTGCTCGGGGGCTTGCACCACGACCCGCCCGGTGGTGTCGAACCCGGCCCGGCCGGCCCGCCCGGCGATCTGGTGGAACTCACGGGCCTGCAGCAGCCGGGTCTTGGATCCGTCGTACTTGGACAGCGCGGTGAACACCACGGTGCGGATCGGCACGTTGATGCCCACGCCCAGGGTGTCCGTGCCGCAGATGACCTTCAGCAGCCCGGCCTGGGCCAGCGTTTCCACCAGCCGCCGGTACTTGGGCAACATGCCCGCGTGGTGCACCCCGATGCCGTGCCGGACCAGCCGGGACAGCGTCTTGCCGAAGCCCGCGGTGAACCGGAACCCGCCGATCATGGCGGCGATCTCGTCCTTTTCCGCCCGCGAGCAGACGTTCACGCTCATCAGCGCCTGGGCCTGCTCCAGCGCGGCGGCCTGGGTGAAGTGCACCACGTACACCGGGGCCTGGTGTGTGCTGAGCAGCTCTTCCAGGGTCTCGTGCAGCGGGGTGAGCACATAGGAGTAGATCAGCGGCACCGGCCGCTCGGCCGACCTGACCACGGCGGTCGGCTGGCCGGTGCGCCGGGTCAGGTCGGTCTCGAACCTGGTCACGTCGCCCAGCGTCGCGGACATCAGGACGAACTGGACCCGGGGCAGCTCGACAATCGGCACCTGCCAGGCCCAGCCCCGCTCCGGGTCGGCGTAGAAGTGGAACTCGTCCATCACCACCTGGCCGACGTCCGCGTCCGCGCCGTCCCGCAGCGCGATGCTGGCCAGCACCTCGGCGGTGCAGCAGATGATCGGCGCGGTGGCGTTGACGCTGGCGTCGCCGGTCATCATGCCGACCTGGTCCGGGCCGAACGCGGCGCACAGCGCGAAGAACTTCTCCGACACCAGGGCCTTGATCGGCGCGGAGTAGAACGAGCGGCGGCCCGCGGCCAGCGCGGTGAAGTGCGCGCCCATGGCGACCAGGCTCTTGCCCGAGCCGGTCGGCGTGGACAGGATGACGTTGGCCCCGGACACCACCTCGATCAGCGCCTCTTCCTGATGCGGGTAGAGGGCGAAACCCTGCTCCTTGGCCCAGCCGGCGAACGCGTCGAACACGCTGTCCGGGGCAGCGTCGGCAGGGAGCAGGCTGGTGAGGGTCACAGGTAGTCAACCGTCGCCGGGCGGCTGATGTTCCCGGCGCGTCACTGGCCCAGCATTCTCCGCAGGGTGCGGGCATTGCGGACCGCATTGGCCTGCCCGTCATTGTTGAAATAGACGAACACGTCCGGGCCGCCAGCCTGCCATTCCCGGATCCGCTCCGCCCACCAGCCCAGGTCGGCGTCGCTGTACGAGCCGGCGTACAACTGCTGGTGGTCCGGGCCGTGCAGCCGCACATAGGCGAAATCCGTGGTCACCCGGAGCACACAGGGCAGCCGCGCGCCGCTCAGCACGCAATAGGCGGCGCGGTGCGTTTCCAGCAGGCGGTACACGTCCTCGCAATGCCAGCTGGAATGACGGAACTCGACCGCCACCCGCAGCCATTCCGGGATCAGCCGGAGGAAATAGCCCAGCCTGGCGTCATCGCGTGGCTGCTGCGGGCCGAGCTGGACGAGCAGCACGGCCCGGGCGCCGCCCAGCTCATGCCAGCCGGCCCGGATCCGGTCCAGCCACGGTTCCGGTTGGTAGAGCCGGCGCGCGTGGGTCAGCCCGCGGGGCGCCTTGACGAACAGGCAGAAACCCGGCGGGAGCCGCTCCCGCCAGGCCCGGAACCGGGCCGGCCCGGGCCAGCGGTAGAAGCTGCTGTTCAGCTCGGCGGTGCGGAAACTGGCCGTGTAGCAGGCCAGCCGGTCGCGGGCCGGCAGCCCGGGCGGGTACAGCTCGGGATACCAGTGCTCATAGCCCCACCCTGACGTCCCGACATACGCCGCCACCTGGCTTACGACTCCGGTGGCGCGCTGGCGGCCGGATCCTCCTCGGCCGGGCCGTCCGGGATGGTCCCGTCGACCAGGGCGGTGGACCCGGCCGGCCGGGTCTCCGTCTGCTCGGTCCGCTCCCGCAGCCGCTGCAGCGCTTCACTGTCGCCCAGCGGCACGCTGGCCTCCAGCCGGTCGCTCTCCTGCACTTCCGGCGCATCAACGACCGCGTCCACGAGCTCAGCCCGGTGGCCCGGTGCGGCATGCCCGGAGGCCGGGTGCAAGGAGGCGCGGGCCGCGCCATCCGGTTGCTTGGATACGTCGGCCGCGGCCACGGTCTGCTCGCCGTCTTTGATCTCGACGCGCCGGGCCTCGTCTGGATAGGTCATGTGGCACCTCCCTCGCGAATCACTTCCCCGCGCCTGCCCGGGCCGGGAGCAGTGAAACCACCCGCCCGGTGAACGTTCGGTGCCCGGCCCGGGCGGCCCGCGGGGCGCTATCGCGCTGCGCCGCGTTGGGCTTGATCAGCAGGGTGGTCGCGGTCAGCCACAGCGCGGCGAAGATGACGCTGCCCAAGACGTCGGTGGGGTGATGCTCGCCGCGGTACATCCGGGACAGCGCGATGAGCACGGGCATCACGATCGCCGGGATCAGGAACAGCCAGCGCCACCAGCCGCGGGCGTGCCCGATGACCACGATGGCGATCGCGATGTACAGGCAGCAGGTGGCGGCCATATGCCCGGACGGGTAGGCCGAGGTGGGCAGGTGGTGGTCCAGGTGGGACACGTACGGCCGGGGCCGCTTGACCACCGCGGCCGCGGCCAGGAACGCGGCCAGCTCGCCGAACATCACCACGGCCAGGAAGATGACCGGCCGCCAGCGCCGGATGAACAGCAGGAACAGCAGGCATGCCGCCACCGCCACGACCAGGATGCCGGTGGTGGCGCAGCAGACGCTGATCACATCGCTCCAGTGGTTGCCGGCCGGCGTGCGGTGCGCGGCGAACCAGCGCGGGATGGCGGTGTCGCCCAGCCACTGGTTGTGGCTGTACTTGACCACGAGTTCGCCGAAGCCGACGACGACGCCGAGGATGAGCACCCAGGCGACGAGAACCCCGGCGGCGATCCGGGCGTACTGGCGGCCAGGTCTGGCCATGGTGGCCTCCGGAGGTGGGTGGAGGGGGCCGAACGCGAGTGCGGTCACGCCGAGCCAGGTCAGGCCGAGCGCCCAGGCGCCGACCACGTCGGACAGGTAGTGCACGCCGAGCAGGATCCGGCTGATCCCGATGGCCGCGATGAGCACGCCGATGCCGTAGCGCAGTGCGGTGCGCGGCCAGCCCGGCCGGGTGTCCGGCAGAAAGGCCAGCAGCACGGCGCCGTAACAGACGATCGAGCCGAGCGAGTGCCCGCTGGGGAAGCTGTTCCCGGTGCCGTGCGCGATCGGATGCGCGACCACCGGGCGCAGCAGGCCGACCAGCGACTTGAGGATCGGGTCGAGCACGAGCGCGCCGGCCCCGGTGGCCAGCAGATAGAGGGCCAGCTTCCAGCGCCGCCGGATGGCCATCACGGCGGCGGACACGCCGAGCACGGTCCACAGCACCCCGTTGCTGCCCAGCCAGGTGATTGCCCTGATCACCGTGACCAGCGCCGGGTGCCCGGCGACGAGGCTGTTCAGCCGGGCCGCGGCATCGTGGTCAGCCGCCTCCAACGGGCTCCAGCGCAGCCGCACCGCGATCAGCAGCACAGTGAACACCAGCGTGGCCGCGATGACCACGATCAGGTGCGCCTGCCTGCGCGGCACGGGCTGGTCGGACATGGCTGGACACAGTGCCCACGGCAGCGCGGTTCATGCTCAGGCCAGGTAGAGCAGCCGGGCCAGTACCACCAGGGCGACCAGCGCCAGCGCGATCAGCGCCTTGACGACCAGGCCTTTCTCGTACCGGACCGCGTCCCGGATCTCCGCGTCGAACTTCTCCGCCGCGGCCGTCTTCTCCAGGAACTCATCGGCGCTCTTGCGCAGCGCCTGCACCGCGTAGTCCACCGACGGGTGGGCGGTGAGCACGGCCACCGGCAGCTGCGGCGCCCGGTCGCGCAGCTGCCCGATCAGCTCGATCCCAGTCATCCCGGGCATTTCCACGTCGGTCAGCACCAGGTCCCAGCGCGCCGCCGTGGCCTGGTGCAGGGCATCCTGCGGGTCCGCCGCGTGGGTGAGCGTGAAACCGCCCCGGTTGCGCAGCACGTGCAGGACGCACGCGGCGTTCATCTCCGGCCTGCTCGATCGAAGGGTGACGGCGGCAACACCAGCCGCTCCCTAGCCGGATGGCCGGGCCCGCACGGATGCGGGCCCGGCCACCCGGGTTTCCCGGTCAGCCCGGGATGACCAGCACCTTGCCGCCGATGCCGCGCTCGACCGCCTGCTGCGCGGCGGCGATCTCGTCCAGCGCGAACCGGTGCACCGGCAGCCCGGACAGCGACAGCGCCCCGGTGCTGAGCGCCACGCTGATGTCGGTCGCCGCCTGGTCCTGCACGGCCGCGGGCAGCGTGTAGAGCAGCATGAAGCGGAGCACCACGTTGGCTGTCATGCAGGCGCGCACCGGGAGCTCCGGGTCGGTGGCCTCGGCCGCGTAGCTGACCACGACCGTGTCCGGCCGCGACACGGCCAGATCCAGGGCCAGGTTGCTGCCCAGCGCCACTTCGATGATCCGGTCCACCGGCCCGGCCGCGGCCGCGCGGATCTGGCCGGCCACGTCCGGGTCCCGGTAGTTGATCACGTCCACGGCGCCGGCCTCCTTGGCCAGCTGGGCCTTGGCCGGGCCGCTCACCGTGGCCAGCACCTGCGCCGCGTTGCCCCAGGTGGCCAGCTGCACGGCGAAGTGGCCGACCGCGCCGGCTCCACCGGCCACCAGCACGACCTGGCCGTCTACCGGCCCGTCGGCGAACACGCAGCGGTGCGCGGTGATGGCCGGCACGCCCAGGCTGGCGCCCAGCTCCGGGGATACCGCCTCGGGCAGCGGCACCGCCTGGCGTTCCGGCAGCACCGTCCACTCCGCGGCGGTCCCCCAGCGCCGCCCGGACGCGGCCAGCCACACCCACACCGGCTGGCCGA
The DNA here is from genome assembly GCA_963758575.1 of uncultured Actinomycetes bacterium. Classification (GTDB taxonomy): domain Bacteria; phylum Actinomycetota; class Actinomycetes; order Streptosporangiales; family Streptosporangiaceae; genus RYN-230. The sequence continues at coordinate 14,037 of CAVWWE010000012.1, read as the reverse complement.
CCCGCTCGGCCGGGGCGCCCGGGCCGACCGCGTCGATCACTCCGGCCCCGTCGTGGTGCGGGATCTGGAAGCCGTCGATGGGCCGCGCGGTCAGGCCACCGCGGGTCTTCACGTCGGTCGGGTTGATGCCGGATGCCTGCACCCGGACCCGGACCTCACCCGGGCCGGGCTCCGGCTGCGGCACGTCCGTCACCCGGAGCACCTCGGCCGCCGGGCCGGTGCGCTCATAAACCGCGGCTCGCACTGGGTACGCCTCCTCGGGCTCAGCGGGCCCCCGCCCCAGAATGACACGGGCGGGGGCCGCCATGCTGGCGGCCCCCGCCCGGGGTGAGTTGCTCAGGATCGGCTGGCTCAGGCCTTGAGCACGGCCTCGATCTCGAGCTGGAGGCTGATCTTGTCGGACACCACGACGCCGCCGGTCTCCAGCGTGGCGTTGAAGTTCACGCCGAAGTCGCCGCGGTTGAGCTCACCGGTCGCGGTGAAGCCGGCCCGGGTGCCACCGTACGGGTCCGGCCCGAAGCCGTTCAGCTCCAGCTTGAGCGGGATCTGCTTGGTGACGTCCCTGAGGGTCAGCTCGCCGTCCAGGACGTAGTGGTCGCCCTCGGGACGCAGCCCGGTGGACCGGTAGGTCATCGTCTTGTACTTGTCCACCTCGAAGAAGTCGGCGGACCGGATGTGCTGGTCGCGCTGCTCGTTCCCGGTCTGGATCGAGGTCAGCTCGATGGTGGCGGTCACCGACGACTGCAGCAGGTCGGGCGCCGTGACGAGCTCGCCGGAGAACTGCGTGAACCGGCCGCGGACCTTGCTGACCATCATGTGCCGGGCGGTGAAGCCCACCTCGGAGTGCACTGGGTCGATTTCCCAGGTCCCAGCGACGTAGCCAGGGATGGTGGTGGCTTCGGTACTAGCAGTCATGTGATACTCCTGTCGATCATAGTGTCATCGTTCATATTTGAATGCTCAACGACTATCACGGCCAGAGTAACATTGTCAAGCGCTCAACTATTCCTGGTACACTGAGTCACATGAGCACATCCAGCACGGCAGGCAGCACCGGGCCGCGCTGGCTGAGCGCCGACGAGCAGTGCACCTGGCGCGACTTCCTGACCGCCTCGCAGTGGCTCTTCGCCTCCGTCAACGGTCAGCTGCAGCGCGACGCCCGGATACCCCTGGCCTATTACGAGATCCTGGTCCGGCTGTCCGAGTCCCCGGACCGGGCGCTGCGCATGACGCAGCTCGCGGCGGCCTCGGCGTCCAGCAAGAGCCGGGTATCGCACGCGGTGGCCCGGCTCGAGGAACGCGGCTGGGTCCGCCGGACCGACTGCCCGACCGACCGCCGCGGCCAGATCGCCCAGCTCACCGACGAGGGCTTCGCCGCGCTGGCCGCGGCCGCGCCCGGGCACGTGGAACAGGTCCGCCGGGCACTGTTCGACCCGCTGACCCCCGAGCAGCTGCGCCAGCTGGCCGACATCAGCGAGACGATCCTCGCTGCCGCGAGCTCTGCCCCGGCTGACGGGGACTGCTCGGCCGCGCTAGAGGGCTGAACCCTAGGATCACTTTTCATGGAAGAGCGCATTCTGGGCCGGACCCGCAAAGCGGTCTCGGTGGTCGGCCTCGGCACCTGGCAGCTCGGCGCCGACTGGGGCGAGGTGGCCGAGAAGGACGCGATGGCCGTGCTGGACGCGGCGGCATCGGCCGGGGTCACCCTGCTGGACACGGCCGACGTGTATGGGGACGGCCGCAGCGAGCAGTTCATCGGCCGGTTCCTGGCCGTCAACCCGGGCGCGGAATTCACCGTGGCGACCAAGATGGGCCGCCGGGTGGCGCAGGACCCGGCCGCGTACACGCTGGAGAACTTCCGCGACTGGACCGACCGGTCCCGGGTCAACCTGGGCATGGAGACGCTGGACCTGGTGCAGCTGCACTGCCCGCCGACCGCCGTGTTCTCCGACGACGCGGTCTTCGACGCGCTCGATACGCTGGTGGACGAGCAGCGGATCGCCGCTTACGGGGTCAGCGTCGAGACCACCGGCCAGGCGCTGACCGCGATCACAAGGCCGCACCTGGCCAGCGTGCAGATCATCTTCAACGCGTTCCGGCGCAAGCCGCTGGACAAAGTCCTGCCCGCCGCGCAGGCCGCCGGGGTCGGCATCCTGGCCCGGGTGCCGCTGGCCTCCGGGCTGCTCTCCGGCCGGTATACGCACGACACCGCGTTCCCGGCCGACGATCACCGCAGCTACAACCGGCACGGCGAAGCGTTCGACGTCGGGGAAACGTTCTCCGGCGTGGACTTCGACACCGGCGTCGAGGCGGCCCAGGAGTTCGCCGCGCTGGCCCCGGCCGGCGTCACGCCGGCCCAGGCCGCACTGCGCTGGATCATCCAGCAGCGCGGCGTGACCACCGTGATCCCCGGCGCCCGCACCCCCGACCAGGTCATCCAGAACGCCAGTGCCGCCGCACTGCCGCCGCTGCGCGACGCGGAACTAGCCGCGATCGAGAACCTGTACGACCGGCGGATCCGGGCCCAGGTCCACGATCGCTGGTAAGACCTGGCTACTCCCCCGCGGACATCAGGGCGGAGATCTCGGCGGCGCCGGGACTTGGCTCATCGCGAAGCGCGGCGGCGACCGACGCCTGGTCGCCGGCGCTCCGGTTCTGGCTCAGCTTGTGCTTGGCCTCGACGGTGGCGATGGCCAGCTCGACGCCGACGATGCCGCGCAGCTGGCCGTTGATGTAGTCGGGCGGGGCGTCGGTCACTGCCCACGGGGCGGGCCGGCCTGCCTCGTGCCGCCGGGTCAGCCGGGTCACCACGTCGCGGATCCACTCCGGGTCGCGGTGCACGGTCAGCGGGCCGGTGAAGTGCACGGTGACGTAGTTCCAGGTGGGCACCACCCGGCCGTGCCGGGCCTTGCTCGGGTACCAGTTCGGTGACACGTAGGCCTGCGGGCCGTGCACGATGGCCAGCGCGGTCGTGCCGGCCGTCACCGACTCCCATTGCGGGTTGGCCAGCGCCAGATGGCCGAGCAGCCGGCCGGGGTTTTCCATGCCGGGGTCGGCGGTATGCCGATCCCAGATGATCGGGATCAGGCTGGCGACCGGCTTGGTGCCGTCGAAGGTGACCAGGTCGGCGGCGGCGACGGCGTCCACGAACGCCGCGACATCGGCGGCATCGGGCGCGGTGAAGTGCGGTGGCAGGTACACCCTTTGAGGGTACGCGGGCCGGACCGGTGAGTACGGGCCCGCGGCGGCGTCCTAGTGAGCAGACACAGGTTCTATGAGGGGAGACAGAATGCCCGCACGCGACAGCGCGCCCGCCGGGGCGCCCTGCTGGGTCAACCTGATGACCTCCGACACCGGCGGCGCCCGGGAGTTCTACACCCAGCTGTTCGGCTGGACCGCCGAAGACCCGAACCCGGACTTCGGCGGTTACTTCAACTTCGCCAAGGACGGCATCCGGGTGGCCGGCTGCATGGGCAGCGAGCCGGGTTCCGGGGTGCCCAACGTCTGGTCGGTCTACCTGGCCGTGGACGACGTGGCCAAGACGCTGGAGGCGGCCGCGGCACACGGCGGCCAGGTCGTCGTGCCGGCCATGCAGGTCGGCGACCTGGGCACGATGGCCGTGATCACGGACAACGGCGGTGCGGCCATCGGGCTCTGGCAGCCGGGCCAGCACAAGGGGTTCGGGCTGCTCGCCGAGCCCGGCGCGCCGGGCTGGTTCGAGCTGTTCACCCGGGACTACCCGGCCACGGTCGGGTTCTACCGCGACGTGTTCGGCTGGGAGACCCAGGTGGCCGGGGACACCGACGAGTTCCGCTACACGATGCTGGTGCGCGGCGACGAGCAGCTGGCCGGGATCATGGACGCCAGCGGCTTCCTGCCGCCGGGGGCACCAGCCGGCTGGTCGGTGTACTTCGGCGCCGCGGACACCGACGCCACGCTGGCCGCGGTCACCCGGCTGGGCGGCGCGGTGGTCAGCCCGGCCCAGGACACGCCGTACGGCCGGCTGGCCGAGGTGGCCGACCCGGCCGGGGCCACGTTCAAGCTGGTCGGGCCCAACGAGGCAATGCCCGCCCGCGGCTAACGGCCGCGCCGGGGACTGCGTCCCGGCCGGGGTGGTGCTGCCCGGCCGGGACAGTAGGCCGGCACCGGCGATGAGGCCCTGATCCTGGCGGCCACCCGCGACTTCCAGCTGCTGCTGACCGACTCGGTCATGCCCGGCATGAACGGCCCCACGCTGGCCGAGCGCGTCGCGGCTCTCCGGCCCGGCCTGCCGATCATCCGGATGTCCGGCAGCGACGACACCGCCCGGGCCCGGCCGCACTACACCCCCGGGTCCGAGCAGGCCTACATCCAGAAGCCGTTCACCGCCAGCGATCTGATCGGCAAGGTCCGCACCGCGCTGGCCGAGGCAGCCGCGCGGCCGGCCGGCCCGGCCGCGCGGCTGACCATCCAGCCGCCTGGAAACGGCGCTACTGCGCGCAATACGTCGATTTCGGCGACGGTATGTCGTTATGGCGTTTTGCCGCCCGCGCGACCCGCACCGTTGTTAAATTGGCCCCGGTCCGTACGGTGTTGCGGGCTGCTCTAGCGCTGAGGGCCGGACAGTTGGGGACCGAGCATGCCTCGATTCGGTTCACGGTGCGATGGGTAATCCGGGGCGGCGCCGGCGTTCCGGCCGTCACCGCTGGCTCCGGGCCCTGGTCAGCCGTGGCCGGCCCACCGAGGATGCCACCTCCGGTCTGCTGGCCGAGCCGGCCGAGTTTGGCTGGCCCGGCCATTCCGATGCCGAACGCCCCGCCGATGACCCGGCCGAAAGCTGGCGCGCGGACCCGGCTGCTTATCAGTGGCTGGGCGACTGGACGGACGAGCCGGCCCCGCGCCGCCTACTCGACGGCCTGCCCGAATCTGACTGGCCAGAAGAGCCCGCGGCCAGTACCCGGTTCGCCGGGCATGGCACTGGCCCGGGCTTGCACGGGCGGCGCCGGGCGGGCCGGCCCGCATGGCTGGGCCGGGTCACCCAGCAGGACTGGTACCTGGCCCTGGCCCGGTACCGCTGGTACGTGGCGGTCAGCGCGGGCGCCGGGGCGATGGCCCTGGCCAGTGGGGTGATCCTGCTCCTGCCGCATCAGTCCGGGCGGGCCATGATGGCCGACGCCAGGCAGGTGCCCGGGGCCACCCGCAGCCGCCCGGCCAGCACCTCGCCCAGCCAGCCGGTGGCCAGCCCGGCCCCGGATGGGAAGGCCGATCCCACCGCGACCCCGGCCGCCAGCACACCAGCTCCGGCCCAGTCCGCCAGCGTGCCGGTGGCCACCCCGGCCAGCTCCGCACCTGGGTTCGTGGCCGTCACGTTCCGGCTGGTCCAGCAGTGGTCCGGCGGCATCATCGGCAAGTACACGATCGCCAATGAGAGCAACGCGGTGCTGTCCGGCTGGCAGTTCACCGCGACGTTCCCCGGCGACCAGGTCCAGTTCGTGATCGGCGCCGCCGACCCGGACCTGGGCAGCGATGTGCTGGTCCTGGAGCCCGCGTCGGCCGGGGCGCAACTCGGGCCGGGCGGCCGGGTGTCGGTCGTGTTCTTCGCCGCGGGGCAAACAGCCAGCCCGGCGAGCTGCTCATTCAACGGAACGGCCTGTTAAGTGTCTGCGAAGGGATGACAAAAAAGAATGGTGACCCGATGCTGGGACTCAGGGGAGCAATCATCGGGCTGGGCCGCCATGGTTAGCGGCTCCAAACCGCCGGACAGCGAGCCGCGCGGCGCGTCCGGCGGTCTGATCAGGCATCGCTGGCTGACCGCGGTCGGCACGACCGCCACCGTGGCCGCGATGGCGGGGTGCGGCCTGGTGCTGCTCCGGCAGCAGCCCGCCGCCGGCCCGCACCGGGACTGTGGCCTGGTGCCGTGCTCGGCCACGCTGCCCCGCTCGGTGACCGCGAGCGCCACCGGCCCGGCCGCGTCGCCGGGCCCGGCGCGGCCCGCTCCGCGGCCGGCCCGTGCTCCGGGCCAGGCGGACCGCCCCGCCCAGGCCGCGCCGGCCGGTGCCGGGCTGGCCGCCGGGCCAGGCCAGTCGGCCGACCACCAGGTCCGCGTGCACTACAAGATCAGGCACCTGGGCGGCACGGTGACCGGGCACCTGGTCATCGGCTGGCCGAGTGGGTCCGGCTGGCCGGGTGGCTGGTGGCGCGGCCCGCAGCAGCACGGGTTCGGTGGCTGGCCCGCCCCCGGCCCGGGAGGCTGGCCAGGTGCCGGGCAGGGCGGCTGGCCTGGCGGGCGCTGACCGCCTAGCGCGGGGTAGGGTTCCTGCCATGACTGACCGGCAGGAACTCGAAGCCCTCTCGTCCCAGGAACTGCACGACCGGGCCGTGCGCCGGGCCGTGCACCATCTGGACGTCGGGTTCCTCTGGCAGCTGCTCAGGGAGATCCCGGAGGGCGAGGCGGTGGCCGGTCACATCGACGAGACGGCGGCCGACGTCACCCAGCTGTCCGCGACGATCGACGACGCGTTCGGACACGAGTCACCCGAGGTCGCCGACGCGCTTCGCCCGCTCTACCTGGACTACCTGGAAAAGCACAACGGCTGACCCGGCCCGCCGCTACGGCTCGGTGGAGGGGGGCAGCGGCGGGTTGGAGCCGATCGGGTTGCGGCCGGACGCCCAGGTGCCGCGGCTAGCCGAGCCGCGGTGCAGGATCTGCTCCACCGCCGCGGCCACACTGCCGTCCTCGGTGATCAGGCAGCGCAAGATGTAGATCAGCGAGGGGATGGCCCAGAAGTCGCCGCAGACCCACAGGATGGCGGCGCCGATCTCCTGGTCGGCGAATGGCGGCAGGGTGATGCCGGGGACGTGGTGGGTGTACACCGAGTACCAGGCGTGAGTGGAGAAGATGCTCATCGCCATGGCCAGCACCCACATCGCTATGTTCGTCGCGACCAGCGCGGCGGCCTGGGAGACCAGCGGCATCCGGCGGATGAACGGCGGCGACGGGATGAACTGGAGCCAGAACAGCACCCCGGCCAGGAAGAAGCTGGCGTGCATCAGCCAGATGTGCACCAGCTGGTTGTTCTCGGCCAGGTCGTACATCACCGGGATGTGCCAGAACACCATCACGAAGCTGAACGTGAACACGGAGACCCAGGGCCGGAGCAGGAACCCGGTGACCGCCCGCAGCGGGCGGGTCCAGCCGCTGCGCAGCGCGGTGGCGGTGGCGGTCCGGCCCAGCCGCCCGGGCAGGCCGTCCAGCAACGGCTGCCACGGCGCGCCCGCCACCACCAGCGTCGGCGCGGCGAACATGAGCAGCAGGTGCTGGATCATGTGCACGAAGAAGTAGTAGTCCGACCAGTAGTCGATCGGCGACTCGACCGCGATGAGCAGCACGCCCAGCCCGGCGTAGAACAGCAGCGAGCGCAGCCGGCGCTGCCTGGTCCGCTCCGGCCGGGACCGGCGGGCCAGCCGGGCCAGGCCGATCTCGTGCCAGGCGACCAGGATCAGCACCAGGATGAGGAACGGGTCGAAAGACCAGTGATCGACGAGGTAGTTCACGGCACTCCACTCACCCGGACGAGCCGTACGGGATGGAAACTTTAATGGCCTGGGCCCGGGCCCAGCCAGCGGAGCCGGCCGTCCACACCGACAGCTGGCCGAGCCGGGCGGTCAGCAGCTGGAAGCCGCCAGCCGGGCCGGCGGCCAGCGTCATTGCGCCCGCGGGCAGCGTAGCGGTGCCCGCGGGCAGCGCGGGCAGTGCCTGCCAGGCCGCACCCGGGCCGGCCACGGTGACCGCACGGCCAGTGGTCCCATCGGCGCCCCGTAGCAGCACGCCGAGCGCCCGGCCGGCCACGGCCGCCGACCGCGGCTGCGCCCCGGCCAGCCGGTACGGCGCGGACAGCTGCCAGCCACTGCCAGTCCCGCTGGACCAGGCGCCGAGCAGGCTGGCCGTCCGGCCGGTGCCGACCTGGAGCAGCGCCACATCCGCGGTGCCGGACCGGGCCAGCTGGAGCACGGTCACCGGGCGGCCGGCCAGGGCCGCGGGCAGGTCCGGCCCGGCGGCCACCCAGCCCCCCGCCCCGTGCGCGAAGATGCCGGCGCGACCGCCGCGGGAGCAGGTCCCGGCCAGCAGCGCGGACCCGGCAGCGGTGTAGCCGGCCGCGGTGAGGCTGGTCAGCCCGCAGCTCCGGGCGGCCGGCGAGCTGGCCACCGAATGCTCGGTAGTCAGCCGGGCCCAGGATCCGCCGGGGCGGCCGGCCACCTCGGCCGCGCCGGCCCGGGTCAGCGCGATCAGGCCGCCGCTGGGCGCGGCGGCCAGCGCGCTGGGCGTGGCGGCCAGCGGCGCGTCGAGCAGGCCGTCCGCCACCCACTTGGCCCCGCCGTCGGTGCTCCGGGAGATCGGCGAGAAGTGCAGGTCCTGGCTGGGCAGCACCGCGGCGATCAGGGACGGCCCGCCGGTGGCCGCGACCGCGATGCCGCCGTTGCTGGCCACGCCCAGCGGGGTGGCCAGCCGCCAGGCCGCCTGCTTCCCGGACGGCCGGGCGAAGACCTGCCAGAAGTCGTTGTGCGATGCGGCTGACCCGCCCATCACCAGCACCGCCCAGGTGCCGTCGGGGTAGCTGGCCGAGGTGGCCAGGGACGGGGTGGCCGGGGCGGCCGGCTGCCCGGTGTTGCTAACCCGGGTGCTGCCGCAGCCGGCCAGTGCCGCGGTCACCAGGCTCGCGGTCACCGCCGCGGCCGGCCAGCGCCAGCCGGTCACGAGACCCCCAGGTTCTGCTGGGCCGCGCTGAACAGCTCGCTGGCGAACGAGGCCTGCGAGCTGGTGGTGCCCGGGCCGGGGTCGAAATCCAGCTCGGTGCGGGTCCGCCCGGACCGGTCGATCACGTAGGCCACGTCGCTGTGCCCGATCATCCCGCCGGCCGGCGTGATCTGTGCGGCGATATCGTACTGCTGCCACACCTTCTTCAGCTGGGCCACGCTGCCGGTCAGGTAGTCCCAGTTGGGCAGCGTGTTCATGTGCTCCTGCCGGTCGAAGGCCTGGGTGTAGCCGAGCCCGTTGTAGAGCGGGTTGGCTACCACCGCGACCAGTTCTACCTGGCGCTGCTGCCCGGCCAGCAACTGGTCGGCCTGGCGGAACTCCTGCGCGATCAGCGGGCAGTCGGAGGTGCACACCGGGTCGAGGAAGGTGAGCAGCACGACCTTGCCCCGCAGGCTGGCCAGGCTGACCTGCCGTCCGGCCTGGTTGGTCAGCTGGAAGGCGGGGGCACGGAAGTTCAGCGGGGCACTCGACCCGTCCAGCGCCTCGGCCACGAGCGGCGAGGCGGTGGTGCTGGCCGACGCGGCCATCATCGGCACGACGCCGATGATGGCGACGCCGAGCGCGCCCACCGCGGCCACGGTCCGCGGGCTCGCGGTGCCCAGCGCGCGGGCAAGCTGCCCGGGGCGGAGCCGGTCCCGCCAGCCGGCCGCGGGCGCGGCCGCCGGCTCAGCCGCCGCAGCCGCCTCACCAGCCACGGCCGGCTCGGCCACCGTCGCCACCGCGGGTACCGGGGCCACCGCCAGGTACCCAGCCACCACGAGCAGCGCGAACGGGATCATGCTGTTCGGGTCGGTGCCCAGCCCGCCGAACACGCCCAGGTCCTGGACCAGCACCCAGGTCGCGGCGGACAGCACGAGCAGCAGCCCGACGGCCGGGCGGAGCACCCGCCGCCAGGCTGGCACCAGCGCCCCGGCGACCAGGCCGGTTCCGGTTACCGCCAGCGCGACCACCACGACCAGGTTGACCAGGAACCCGTGCCCGGCGGTGAACGTGCCGAACCCGCGCACCAGGCTGGCCAGGAAGCCGGGCTGCGAGGACTGCGACATGTCCTGCAGCATGCTGGTCAGGCTGCCCGGCTGGCGGCCGATGGTGCCGGACCAGAAGCCACGGCCCGGCCACGCCTGCAGCACCGCCATTGCGGCCAGGAACACGCCCGCGCCGGCCAGCAGCCGCCGGCCCAGCTGGCCGCCCAGCCAGGCCCGGTCGGGCAGCGCGATCAGGGCCCCGGCCACCGCGTACAGCAGGGCCGCACCGGGCGCGCCGAACAGCCAGCTCAGGCCGGGCGTGAACAGGCCGCCGAAGGCCTCACCGAAGATCCAGACGAGCAGGCCCCAGCCCACGCTGGCCAGCCCGCCCAGCTGGGACCACCGGCCGCGGGCGGCGGTGAGCAGCCAGATGCCGATCCCGATCTGGATCCAGACCGCGGCCGCGGCCGCGTTGACCGGATGGTAGGACCAGCCCTTGGCCGCCCAGCCGACCACGTCCCGCACCCAGCCCGGGGCGCCCGCCGCGGCCGGCTCGGTCACGTTGGACGGCAGCCCCAGCGGCATACCGGGCTGCATCTGCAGCACGCCGTCCACCAGCCAGAGCACGCCGAAACCGACCCGGATCAGCCGCCGGGCGGCGGGCTCGGCGGCCAGGCCAGCCGACGCCGGGGCGGGCCGGTGCCGGGCTGCGGGGAGCCACTCGCGGACGCTCACCCACAGCATGGCCAGCAGAAAGAAGATCAGCAGGGCGATGATCCCCTGATGGATCAAGGCGGAGCGGAACGCCGCCACCACCGTTTGATTCGTCAACTGCAGGGAAGAGCCCATCCCGGACATGCCACTTGACTCCTTTTATGCACCCCTGGCGACCAACTACTGCCACTCCCGGTCCCAGAGGGGTGACACCGCGCTGCAACAGCGCAATTCACACGGCACGATCCTACGCGCCGGACGGCCGCCGCAGGCATTCTCCCCGCAGCCCGCCCAGCGGGGAACACCGGGCACAATTCCCCGGTCACAGCAGACTCTCAGCAACTTCTCGGCTACCCGCTATGGCCCTCCGCAAAGCCTGCCCGCACAATGTTAAGAACAGGTCACGATCGCTGGGTCCGCCCCCCGGACAACCCAGGCAGGAGGATGGATGCGGCGACATGGCACGAGGACTGCGTTTACCGGACGGGTCTTCCACGCCAGGCGGGCGATCTGGAGCATTGGGCTGGCTAGCGCGGCGATCATCGTGGCGGTGGCCGGGTCACCGAACGCGCCGGGTGCGGAACGGCTGGCCGTCCGGCTCGCCGCCGCGGTCAAGTCGCTGCCCCGCAAGGCGCCGGTGGTGCCGCCCGCCCTGCTGCATGGCAACTTCTATACCGGCACCCCGGCGGTGGGCGCCCTGTTCACCACCACCAGCTCCGGGCAGCTGGGCCAGCACTTCTGCACCGGCAGCGTGGTGGGCAGCCCGGCCGGCGACCTGGTCATCACCGCGGCGCACTGCATGCAGGGCAAGCAGCCGGGCGACGTGGACTTCGTCCCGGGGTATCACCGCAGCCAGCAGCCGTTCGGCGTGTGGACGGTCAGCCAGGTGTTCGTGGACCGGGCCTGGGCCTCGTCCCGCAGCCCCAACGACGACTTCGCGTTCCTGGTCGTCGCCCAGCCGGGCGACGCCACCCCGATCCAGGACCTGACCGGTGGCGAGAAGCTGGGCACCGGCTGGAAGCCGGTGCAGAAGGTCCAGGTCATCGGCTACCCGGACGGCCGGCAGCGGCCGATCAGCTGCACCTCGGCCACCCGGGCGTTCGGCGCGCACCAGCTGGAGTTCGACTGCGGTGGGTACACCGACGGGACCAGCGGCGGGCCGTTCCTGGCCAACGTGCACCCGGCCACCGGCCTGGGCACGGTGATCGGCGCGATCGGCGGCTACGAGCAGGGCGGGGACACCCCGTCGGTGTCCTACTCGGCCCGGTTCGGCAGCTCGGTCCGCGCGCTGTACAACAAGGCCGTGGCCAAGAACTGAGCTCAGCCGCCCGGCGGCGGCACGATCGCGTCCAGCTCGGCCCGTTCGGCCGCGGCCGGGATCCAGTCCGCCGCGGCCACGTTCGCCTTGACCTGATCGGCTGAGCTGGCCCCGGCGATCACCGACGCGCAGCCAGGCTGCGCAGCCAGCCCGCCGACGGCCACGTCGAGCAGGCTGACCCCGTGCGCCGCGGCCCACTCGTTGAGCGCCGCGACCCGGTCCAGCTTCGGCTCGGTGATGTAGCCCGCCCGGCTGGCCAGCCGGGTACCCGGCGCGGGCGGCTGGCCACGCTGGACCTTCCCGGTGAGCAGGCCGTTGGCCAGCGGGTAGTACGGCAGCACGCCCAGCCCGAAGTGGAGGGCCGCCGGCACCAGTTCGGCCTCGGCCGCCCGCTCCAGCAGCGACCACTCGTTCTGCGCGGAGATGAACGCCTCGGTGCCGGCCTGCCGGGCCAGGTGTGCGGCATCAGCGGTCTGCCAGCCGGACAGGTTGGAGTGCCCCAGGTAGCGCACCTTGCCCTCGGTGACCAGCTCGGTCAGCGCGTGCAGGGTTTCCTCGATCGGGGTCTCCGGGTCCGGGGTGTGCAGCTGGTAGAGGTCCAGGTAGTCGGTGCGCAGCCGGCGCAGCGAGGCGGTCACGGCGCGGCGGATGTAGGCCCGGCCGCCTTTGGCCCCGGCCGCGGGCCCGTAGTCCATGTCCACTTTCTGGTGGCCGAACTTCGTGGCCAGCACGATCTGGTCGCGGCGGCTGCCCAGTACCTGGCCGAGCAGTTCTTCGGAGCCGCCGCCGTGGCCGTAGATGTCCGCGGTGTCGAACAGGGTGATGCCCGCGTCGATGGCCGCGTCCACCACGGCCCGGGTCTGCTGCAGGTCCAGCCGGCTGCCGAAGTTGTTACAGCCGAGCCCGGCCACGGACACGAGCAGCCCACTGTTACCCACCGGCCTGAAACGCATGACCCTGCCTCTGCTGGAGACCACCTGACCCTGAGCATGGATCGTAACTACTGCCGCCATGCCCGCCGCGCGCCGGGGGTGCTGGCCAATAGCGCAGGCGATACAATCCGAAAGCTGCTGAAATGGGCGGCCCGCCACGCACCTTTCCCCTCCTGATAGGCAGCCCGGCACCAGGCCGGTGCGCTCTCCCCGAGAGGAAGTGGGTCGATGGCAGACGCGGTGGGTGGCCCCACAGTGCTCCGGCTGCTGCTCGGGGCCCAGTTGCGCCGCCTGCGAGAAAGCCAGGGAATCAGCGGACACGACGCGGCGCAGGCAATCCGCGGCTCGGAATCCAAGATCAGCCGGATAGAGCTGGGCCGGAATGCCGCGAGATTGACATCGCCGACCTGCTCACCTTGTACGGCATTACTGACAAGGCGGAGCGCGAGCAATTGCTGTCGCTGGCCAGCCGGGCCAACCAGCCGGGCTGGTGGCACCGGTATCACGATGTGCTGCCGCCGTGGTTCCAGGCCTATATCGGGCTGGAGGAATCGGCTCAGTCGATCCGCAGCTACGACGCGCAATTCGTGCCCGGCCTGCTGCAGACCGAGGAGTACGCGGCCGCCGTGCTGGCGCTCGGCGACTTCTCGCTGGACGAGGCGGAACGCCTGGTCGTGCTGCGCAAGGAACGGCAGCGGCATTTCGCCGCGGGCGGCACCCGGCTATGGGCCATCGTGGACGAGGTGGCGCTGCGCCGCCCGGTCGGCGGCCCGGCCGTGCTCAGCCGCCAGCTGGAGTACCTCGGCGAGCTCAGCCAGCAGCCGTGGCTGACCTTGCAGATCACCCCGTTCCCCACGGTGAGCCATGCCGCCCCGGGCTCGTTCTGCCTCCTGCGCTTCGCCGACCCGGCCCTGCCGGACATGGTCGTCCCCCCGGGCTAATACGGCACCGGTCATCGCGGGCAGCCTGACCCCCCCGGCCAGACCCGGAACGTGGCCGAGGCCAGGGCGTTCGTTGCCAAGACGCTCGGTCCCCAGCATCCGTGCTGCGACACCGCCGTTTTACTGTGCTCTGAACTCGTCACCAACGCGGTGGTGCACAGCGCCTCGGGGCTGCCCGGCGGGACGGTCACGATCGTGGTGCTCCGGCTGACCGGCGCGGTGCGGGTCGAGGTCATCGACCACGGGTCCACGGCCAGCACCCCGGTGGTGAAGGGCGAGGTGCTCGCCCCCGACGGGAACGGCCTGTTCCTGGTCGATCAGCTCGCCGACAGCTGGGGCTACGTCCTGGATCAGGTCGGCACCACGGTCTGGT
>CAVWWE010000011.1:0-106517 GCA_963758575.1 uncultured Actinomycetes bacterium | reverse complement strand
CAGACGCCGAGGTGGACGACCAGACGGCCAGCTAGCCAGGTCAGGCGGCGGCATTATCGGGTTCCCGGTCGTGCTGCTGACTGCCCTCACCTGGCCAGGTGCCGGTCAGTTTCCGCGTTCCGGCCGTGCTGTGTTGGCTGGTACGGCGCGGCGGCCGGGCAGGTGGCTGGCCCCGCTGTGCAGGGCGGCCAGGATGACGGCGACCGAGGGCCGCCGGACGCTGGCCGTGCGGGCCACCGCATACACGTCCCGGCCCACCTCGGTGCCGGGCAGTTCGCGGACCACCACCCGGCCTTCGCCCGCGGCCAGCGCCAGCCGGGGCACCGCGGCCACGCCGATGCCCCGGGAGACCAGGGACATGATCGTGCCCAGGCCCTCGAACTCCCACGGCATGGCCGGCACCCCGCCCGCGCCAGCCAGCAGCCGGTCCACCGCCTGCCGGGACGGCTCCCCGGCCGGGGCGGCCATCCACCGGCTGGTTTCGCCCAGCTTGCGCAGGTCCACCGGCTCGGCCGGGTCGGCCAGCGGATGCCCGCGCGGGACCACCAGCACCATCGGGTCGCGCAGCAGCGGGTAGAACTGGAGCACCCCGGCGGCGGTGTCGGCCAGCCCGCCGGCCCAGTCGTCGACCAGGGCGACCTCGACCTCGCCCCAGCGGACCGAGCTGAGCCCTTCGTCCCGCCGGGTCTGCCGGAGCAGCAGGGTCAGCGCCGGGTGTGCGCGCAGGCTGCGGGCCAGGGCGGGGGCGAACGCGGCCGCGGCGGTCGGGAACGCGGCCACCGAGACCCGCCCGGACGGCTCGCGCTCCCGGGCGGACATATCGGCCTCGGCCTCCTCGACCTGGGCCAGGATGCGTTCGGCATGGGCGGCGAGCCGGGTGCCCGCGTCGGTAAGCTCGGCGGACCGGGCGGTGCGGTCCAGCAGGATGACCCCGGCTTCCCGTTCCAGCGCGGCTAGCTGCTGCGACACCGCGGACGGCGTGTAGCCCAGCGCGGCCGCGGTGGCCGCTATCGTGCCCCGGCCTGCGAACTCCTTGAGCAACCGGAGCCGGTGCAAATCCAGCATAAGACCAGCTTACCCTCAAAGTCAGTTATAGCGGCTTGCGCTAACGCATATCAGACGGCATGCTGGTCAAGTGGCCTGGGGGTCGCTTGACGGCCCACCCCGCTGAGGGCCCATTCTCACGGCGCAGCGCGGCGCCCACCACCCGGATCGAGGAGTCGAGACTCATGACCATGGCTGGTACAGCCATGCCTTTTACCGTGCCCAGCGACGCCCCCGCCACTCGCACCGCCCGGCCGCGCCCTGCCCGCCAGCCCGGCACTGACCAGCCAGCTCCGTCCGGCCTGGGCACGCTGCCACCCATCCCGGTGTCGGCCACGCTGGCCGCCAACGAAACCCTGGCCCGTAAGCGCCGGGCCGGCGAGCCGGTGCTGCCACTGGCCTTCGGCGAGGCCGGGCTGCCCGCTCACCCGCTGCTCCGCGACGCGCTCGCGGCGGCCAGCGGCGGCAACGCCTACGGCCCGGTGGCCGGGCTCCCGGCGCTGCGCGAGGCCGCGGCCGGCTACTGGATCCGGCGCGGCACACCGGCCAGCGCGTCCTCGGTGGTCTGCGGCCCGGGCAGCAAGGCGCTGCTGTTCGGCCTGCTGCTGGCGATCGGCGCCGACGTCGCGGTGCCCAAGCCGAGCTGGGTCAGCTATGCCGCGCAGGCCACCATGATCGGGGTACGGCCGCACTTCGTGCCCGCCCCGCCCGGCGAGGGCGGGGTCTGCGACGCCGCGGCGCTGGCCCAGGCCGTGCTGGCCGCCCGGCAGGCCGGCCGCCGGATCGGCGCGGTGGTGCTGACCCTGCCGGACAACCCGACCGGGCAGCTGGCCCGCCCGGACAGCGTGCGGGCGCTGTGCCAGGTGGCCCGCGAGCACGACCTGATCATCATCGCCGACGAGATCTACCGTGACCTGGTGCACGACCCGGCGGCCAGGTTCCCCAGCCCGGTGGCCTACGCGCCGGAGCGGACCGTGATCACTACCGCGCTGAGCAAGAGCCTGGCCCTGGGCGGCTGGCGGATCGGAGCGGCCCGGCTGCCGGACGGCAGCACCGGGCCGGCGCTCCGGGACCGGCTGCTCGGCATCGGCAGCGAGATATGGTCCGCGCCCTCGCTGCCCATCCAGCACGCCGCGGCCCTCGCATTCAGCGAACCGGCCGAACTTACCGAACGCATCTCGCGGAGCCGGTCGCTGCACGCCGCGGTGGCGGTCGCGATGGCGGACCGATTCAGCGCCGCCGGGCTGCGAGTGCCCGCGCCGCGGGCGGCCTTCTACCTGTACCCGGACTTCGCGCCGTGGCGGGCTCAGCTGCGCGCGGCGTACGGCATCAGCACCGGGGCCGAACTGGCCGGGCACCTGCTGCACCGGTACGGGATGGGCATGCTGCCGGGCAGCGCGTTCGGCGAGGACGACACGGTGCTGCGGATGCGGGTGGCCACCGGGCTGCTGTACGGCGAGACCGACGAGCAGCGGGAGATCGCACTGGCCTCGGCTGACCCGGTCCGGCTGCCCTGGATCGCGGCCGCGCTGGATCGCGCCACGGACGTGCTGGCCGACCTGGCGCCGCCCGCGGGCGGCTAGCCGCTAGGCCGCCGCGACCTGGATGCTCCCGGTCCCGGCCGTACGGACGACCTCGTAGAGGTGGCCGCCGTCCGGTGAGACCAGCACCTGGACACAGGTGCCCGGGGCAGGCAGCACCTTCTCTACCAGCTTGGTGGCCGGGTTGACGAGGGCGATGTTGGCGATCCCGCCCACCTGCTCCAGCACGTATACGGTCCGGCCGTCTGCTGCCGTCAGCCCGGTCACCGCCGCCATCCGGCGCGCCGCACCCGCCATGTCCCGGTTCCTGCCCCGCTCACGCTGGGGGATCGCCGCGCGGGACACGGCTGGGCTGTATCAAGCGGGTGGCTTAGCGTAACAGGTCAGCTACCAAGCGTGAGGCGTCATCGCCGCATGTGCGGACCGGCTGGGCCGGAACCGACCGGCCCCGGTCAGGACGTAAAGTGCCCCAGCGGGCCCGGGCTCAGGTCAACGACACTCGAGGGCGCTGGCGTTCGGCTAAATGGCAGCAGTTGCGGGCGTTTCGGCGGGATGCCGTCGCCGGAGGAGCGCCTGCGGATCCGCCTGCCCACCCAGGGCGCGGCGTGCACCCGGGCCCAGCGGGCGTCCATCCGGCGCGCGGACAGCCAGCCGGCCGCCGCCGAGCGCGGGGCCTGGTCCAGCGGCGGCCATGGCTCGCGCCAGTCCTCGTCCACCGGCACGCCGAGCACCTCGCAGGCGCGCAGCGCGACCCGGCGGTGCCCGTCGGCGGTGAGATGCAGCCGGTCGGCGCTCCACGCCCGCGGATCACGCAGCACGTGCATGGACCACAGGTCCACCACCTGGCACTGGTGCCGGTCGGCGATGGCGCGCAGGTGCATGTTGAACGCCGCCACCTTGCCCCGGATCAGCCGGAGTACCGGGAACCGCGGATCGAAGCCGGTGAACATCAGCACCGGGCAGCCCGGCCTGCTGCAAGGTGACGATCACCCGGTCGAACTCGGCGGCCAGCGTGTCCGGATCGGCGCCCGGCCGGAGCATGTCGTTGCCGCCGGCCGCGATGCTGACCAGGTCGGGCCGCAGCGAGATGGCTACCGGCACCTGGTCGTCGGCCACTTCGCGGAGCATCTTGCCGCGGACGGCCAGGTTCGCGTAGCGCAGGCCCGGCTGCCTGGTGTCCAGGCGTTCCGCGAACCGGTCGGCCCAGCCACGGTAGCCACCGTCCGGCGCGGTGAGATCGTCGAGTCCTTCGGTGAAGCTGTCCCCGAGCGCGACATAGGAGTGAATCTCCGTGGTCACGTGTCCTCCTACTCCTCCTATTCATTGTGCGCCGGGCGCGCCACCGCATCGTGACCGTGAACGCACGTGTCATCCGTGACCCACGGAGCAGCCTAGGGAGGCCGGACGCCGGGCGCCTCACCCGGGGCGAGTTAACCCACGCTGGCCGACGCACTGGCGGACGGCGAAGCACTGGTCAGCACCGGGCTGGGCTGGACGACCAGGAGGTCGCACGGCGCCTCGCAGGCCAGCTGCGCGGTGGCCAGCGCGTCGGCGCCGGCCAGCAGCGCGCCCCGCCCGGCGGGCGCCCCGACCGCGATCAGCCCGGCCCGGATCTCCCGGGCCCGGCGGGCGATGAGCCGGCCGACATCCCCGTGGTCACCGGTGCTGGTGATCAGGTGGCTGGTGGCCGGGACGCCGAGTTCCGCGAGCTGGGCCAGCCGCTCGTGCACGACGCGTTCCGCCTGCTCGGCCGGTTCCAGCTCGATGGCCTCGGTGTCCACCACGTCGGTCTCCCGGACGTGCATGACCTCGACGCCGACGCCGCGGTTGGCGGCCACCGCGGCGGCCCGGCTGGTGACGGCGGCGGAGCCCGGCGAACCGTCGATCGCGAGCAGCACCCAGCCGGGTGCGGGCCCGGCCTGCTCCGGTGACACCGGCTGGGCCTGCGGCGCGGCCGCTTCCTGGTGCGCGGCGGCGGACAGCAGCCGGTGCCCGGTGGACAGGATGATGATCCCGACGACGACCACGCCGGCGCCGATGTAGAACGGCAGGTGGACGTTGTACGCGGCGGCCAGCCGGCCCGCCACGTACGGGGCCAGCCCGGCGCCGATGAACCGGATGAAGCCGTAAGAGGCCGACGCGACCGGGCGCTCGACCGGGGCCACGGTCATCACCGCCTGCGTGGTGACCGTGTTGTTGGTGCCGATGAACGCACCGGAGATGATCACCGCGACGATCAGCACCGTTCGGTTGGTCGTGTAGAGCGCGATGACCAGCACGTCGATCGCGAACAGGGTCAGGTTCAGGTACAGCGTCCGGGCCACGCCGAGGCGGCGCTCCAGCCGGGGGGCGACGAAGATGGCGAAGATGGCCACCAGCACGCCCCAGCAGGTGAACACGTAACCGAGCTGGTGGGTGTTCAGGTTCATTGGGAACGGCGCGTAGCCGAGCACGGTGAAGAACGCCCAGTTGTAGCACAGCGCGGTCAGCCCCATGGTGAGCAGCCCGCGGTGCCGCAGCGCGCGCAGCGGATCCAGGATCGACGTGCGGTGCGCGGGTCTGGGTGTCTTCTCGACCAGGACCAGCGTGGCGATCAGCGCGATCGTCATCAGCACGGTGACGCCGAAGAATGGGCCGCGCCAGCTGATCGCGCCGAGCTCGCCGCCGACCAGCGGGCCGAGCGCGATTCCCACGCCCAGCGCGGTTTCGTACAGGATGATGGCGCCCGCGAACCCGCCGCTGGCCGAGGCCACGATGACGGCCAGCGAGGTGGCGATGAACAGCGCGTTGCCCAGTCCCCAGCCGGCCCGGAAGCCGACGATCTCGCTGATGCCACTGGAACTGCCGGCCAGCGCGCTGAAGATCACGATGAGCACGAGACCGGCCACCAGCGTGCGCTTGGCCCCGATCCGGGTGGACACCCAGCCGGTGACCAGCATGGCCACCGCGGTCACCACCAGGTAGCTGGTGAACAGCAACTCGACCTGGCTGGGGCTGGCGTGCAGCTTGTCCCGCAGCGCGGGCAGGATCGGGTCCACCAGGCCGATCCCCATGAACGAGATCACGCAGGCGAACGCGACCGCCCAGACCGCCTTGGGCTGCTGGAACGGGCTGCCCCGGCGGGCCGGGCTGGCCGTCGTGGTTCCGGTGCTGGCTGAGGCGCTCACTGGGCGCTTACCTCGGCCAGTGCGGCGAGCGCGGGCAGGGCCATGGCCAGGGCGGCCTGCTGCCCGGGCGGGAGGGTGCCGAGCAGTTCGGTGGCCCGGGCCGCGCGGGCCGCGCGCCTGCTGGCCACCAGGGTCTCCCCGGCCGCGGTGACCCGGACGTTCACCACCCGGGCGTCGCCCGGCTCGCGGAACCGCTCGGCCAGGCCCTGGGCCTCCAGCCGGGAGATCAGCTGGGTCATGGCCGGCTGTGTGACATGCTCGCTGTTGGCCAGGTCGGTCAGCCGGCTGGCGCCGTCCCGGGACAGCCGGGCCAGGGTGAACGCGGACGTGGGACTCAGCTCACCGGGCACCGCCAGGCGGCGCCAGTTCGAGAGCAGCCGCTCCAGGACGGCGGAGAACTCGGCGCAGTCGATGGGCGGCGCGGTACCGGGCATGCTGACTTCCTGCGTTGCGTCCATGCCCGCAACTATATCACGCAGTTATATATCTTACTTATACACTTGGGCTGCTCACGGCGCAGGACCGTTACCCCGTCACCTTCGCCCCATCCGGCACTTCGATCACGCTCCCGGGTGACTTGGCATGCGCACCATGCGACTGTCGCCCGGTTTGTCCCGGTTCTGGCGCACGCCGCGCATGCCAAGTCACCGCCGCCGCGCCGGACCACCGGCGCGGGCGCCCACTTTCACCCCGCAGCACGCGGATTTGCCCGATTTTGCCAGATATGTTCCAGCGTTCCGGGTGACAAGTGCTCCGGGGTGGAAGTGTGCGGAAGATTCCGGGGCCTGGCCAGTCCAGCGCGGCGCTGACGCCGCCCGGGACAGTAAGCCAGCGGCAGTTGCGCTGGGACGACAGCGAGCTCATGATCACGACTGGCGCGGCGGTCGGGCGGCCCCGGGGGCGAACTGGGCCGGGTCGGGTCACCCAGCCGCCCGCACCACGGCTGGGTGACCCGACCCGGCGCTCCTACCGGAAGTCGCCGCGCTCGCGGATGGCCCGGATGTCCTGGGCCATCCGGTAGACCACCATGAAGAACTCCAGGGTGATCCGGTACAGCGCGGTGACCACCAGGAAGTACAGCGGCGCGCCGATGAGCAGCACGATCAGGCCGAGCCCGACGTTCGTGGCCAGCACGCTGAGGGCGAAGCCGACCGCGCTCAGCCCGACCACGACCACGATCAGGACGTACAGGACCTTGACCACTTTGGGGGTCACGAACGAGGTGAACGAGAAGTCGAACAGCGCCCCCAGGAAACCCTTCGGCTCAGCCGCGGAGAACTGCTGGGTGGCGAACGCCGGCCGTCCGCCCGCCTGGCCGGCCGACTGACCGGCCGGGCCGGCGCCGTAGGACGGCTGCGCCGCGCCGTAGGACGGCTGCCCGGATGGCTGGCCAGCGCCATAGGCGGGCTGCCCGGCGGGCCGGTACTGGCCGCGGCCGGCCTCGCCGCCCCAGGGCGGCCCGGGTGTGCCCGCGCCGCCAGGGCCGCCGGCGCCTGAGCCCGGCGCTCCGGCCGACCCTGATTCGGGGTAGCCGCCCCACCCCTGACCTGGTGAGCCGCCCCAGCCCGCTCCGGGTGGCTGCTGCGACATTCCGTTCCCCTAACCGGGAGGATTCCCAAACCGGCGCGGCGCCTAGTCCGCGCTTACTTATGTAGACGTGGAACCGGTTCAGAAGATTACGGGCCATTAGCAACAGAACGGTAACTTGAACCGACAGTGACCCTGCTGGCGACATTAGCGACATTACGCAGGCAAGCGTGCGGGCCACGCCAGATCAGGCGTGCTGGCCCAGCGCCCGGCCTGCCCTGGTCAGGTTGCGTCCGGGCAGGAAGTCGGGGGCGGTCAGCCCGTTTCGGGCGGACAGCGGCATGAGCAGGCCGCGGCCGGACGGCCCAACCTTGAACAGGATGGGCGGCGTGCCGGACATTCTTTATTGCCCCTTTTGGTCAGTGCACATTCACGTGGGTCAGCCACAGATTGACGTCAATTGCGTTCTCCGCACCCCGTCAGGGCTGAATGCGGGCCAGGACCAGGGTGACATCGTCTTCGCCGTGCGGACCGAGTTCCTGGGTGACGGTCTCGCAGCACTCGTCCAGCGTGCCGCCCGGGCGGGTCAGCGCTCTGCTGAGCGCGTCACGCAACGCGGTGATGCCGTCCTCCAGCGACCGGGCCCGGGTCTCCACCAGGCCGTCGGTGTACAGCGCGAGCACCGCTCCCGCCGGGAGCCTGACCTCGGTGGTCTCCACCGAGCCGGCGCCCAGGCCGAGCGGCAGCCCGGCGGGCAGCTCGAGCAGCCGGGCCGGGCCGTCCGGGCCGGCCACCGCAGGCGGCGGGTGGCCCGCCGCGGCGATCACGCAGTCGCCGCGCGCCGTGTCGACGACCGCCGCGACACAGGTGGCGAACGGGGCGCCGGGCAGGCTGGCCGCCATCCGGTCCAGCTTGCCCAGCACCTCGCCGGGCGGCAGGTCCAGCTCGGCCAGGGTGTGCGCGGCGGTGCGCAGCTGCACCATCACCGCGGCCGCTTCCGGCCCATGCCCCATCGCGTCGCCGACGATCAGCGCGGCCCGGCGGCCGGGGAGCGCCACGATGTCGTGCCAGTCCCCGCCGACCACGGACAGGCCGACCGGCAGGAACCGCCCGGCTACCTCCAGGCCCGCCGGGACCTTGGACTCGGCCGGCAGCATGCCCTGCTGCAGTGCGACCGCGGAGCGCCGCTCCCGGTCATACAGCCGCGCGTTGTCGATGGACACGCCGGCCCGCGACGCCAGCTCGTCGGCCGCGGCGATGTCCGCGGGCCCGAAACTCGGGCTGCTCGGCGCCCGGCAGAACGTCATGCAGCCGAGCACCACCCCGCGCGCGGTCAGCGGCACCGCCAGGAACGAGGCGTAGCGGGCGGTGAACTCCAGGCCGCCGGGACGGCGGGCCAGCCGCTCGGTGGTATCGGCGTCGAGCTCGTCGAACACGACCGGGCTGTTGCTCCGCATGGCGCGGTAACTGGGTGAGGCCTCACTCAGCACCAGCACCTCGTTCGGTGGCAGCAGGCTGTCGGTGACCTCCCCGGGCTGGCCGACCACACGGGCCACGATGCGGCGCACCACGGCGGTCGGCCCGGCCTGGTGCCGGCCCGCCTCGTCCGCGGCGAGCAGCCGCTCGGCCACGAAGACGGACGCCGCGTCGGCGAACGCGGGCACCGAGACGCTGACTACCTCCCCGGCCGTGCGGGGCAGGTCCAGTGTGGTGCCGATCAGGTCGCGCGCGTGCCGCAGCCAGTCCGAGCCGATGACCATGGTGGCGTGCTGCGCGATGACCAGCACCCCGGAGCCGGGTCCGGCCAGTGGCTCACACCGGATGGCGACCGGCCCGCTGCCGCCCGCGAACGCCATGGCCAGGGTCGAGGTCCAGACCCGGCCCGCGCGCACCTCGGCCAGTGCCTCGCCGGCCAGCTCGCGCTGGCCCGGGCCGGTGAGCAGCACGTCCCGCAGGTCCCGCCCGATCACCGCGGCCGCCGGGTGGCCGAACAGCCGCTCGGCGGTCACCGGCCAGGAGTCCACCCGCCCGTCCGGGTCCATGATGAACGCGGCCAGGCCAGCCAGATCCGGCGCACGCCGCCGCGGCAGCACTGGCCGGCCATCACCGGCCACCCAAGACTCCACCACCACCTGCACCATTCCTGCCGACAGGCCCCGCCGGCCACGGGTGGCCACTTCGGCAATGCCACGCCCATTCCGGCCCGAAGTGCTCCGGCCCGGCGCACCCATTGCCCAACCGTGCGCTATCGTGCAAGCGGAAATGTACCGCACCACCCTGGGCGAATAGGGCCCGTACGGCACGATGTGGCGCCGGAATGTGGCCGGGGAGCACCCGCACGCATGAGGAGAGCGACAGATCATGGCTGGCCAGCCGGACTGGGTCCCACCGGGCGTGGACACCAAACGGGCGAACATTGCCCGGGTCTATGACTACTTGCTCGGCGGCACCCACAACTTCCTGGCCGACCAGGACCTGGCCCGGGCGATGACCGCCGTTCACCCGAACATCCGGGTCGGCTGCCGGGCTAACCGGGCGTTCCTGGGCCGGGTGGTGCGCTTTCTGGCCGCGGCCGGGATCCGCCAGTTCCTGGACATCGGGTCCGGCATCCCCACCCAGGGCAATGTGCACGAGGTGGCCCAGCAGGCCGCGCCGGGCGTCCGGGTGGTCTACTGCGACGTCGATCCGGTCGTCATCGCGCACAGCAAGGCCCTGCTGGACGGCAACCCGGACGCCGAGATCATCGATGCCGACCTGCGGGAACCGGAGAAGATCCTGGCCCACCCGACCACCCGCCAGTTGATCGACGTCAGCCAGCCGACCGCGCTGCTGCTGGCCATGGTGCTGCACTTCATCTCCGACGCCGATGATCCCTGGGCCATCGTGGCCACGCTGCGCGATGCGCTCGCGCCGGGCAGCTATCTGGTGCTGGGCCATGTCGAGAATGAGGGCCGCCCGGAGAAGGCACGGGCCGCCGAAACGGTCTATAACCGCAGCGTGGCCGGCGGCATGCAGACCCGCTCCCGGGCCGACATTCTGCGCTTCTTCGACGGATTCGAGCTGCTGGATCCGGGCCTGGTCTACATTCCGGAGTGGCGGCCCGACTCGCCCGATGACGTGCCGGAGGACCCGAGCCAGGTCTGGGCCCAGGTCGGCGTGGGGCAAAAGCCCGCCCGCTGATCCGCCCGCCGGCCACCCGGAATGGGCGTTTTGCCACGCCCCGCCCAGCCCGATTGCGTACACCGGAAGTTAGCCCGGCAGTGATTGACTGGCCTGCGGCAACGCTCCCGCCGGCCCGGAGGGCATGTCATGGACGCAGCGGCACTGGCCGGGCTCAATTCGTTCGGCATCTTTGATGTGGAAGCGGACCGGCTAGACCATTTCTTCGCCGGGCTGGACGCGGCGGGCTGGGCTCAGCCGTGCCGCTGCGCCGGCTGGTCGGTGCAGGACGTGCTGGCCCACCTGGCCGGCGCGGAACTGTACAACCACGCCTGCCTGAACGCCGACCTGGCCGGGTTCCGTGGCATGCTGCGCGCGGCCGGCATCGCCGGTGGCTACCGCGAGTTCAACGAATGGTGCGTGCGGCAGCGCCGCGGCCTGCCCGCGGCCGAGGTGCTGACCGAGTGGCGCGAGGCGAACGGGGAGACCCGGCAGCGGCTGGCCGAACTCGGCCGGGACGCGCCGCTGCTCACTGCGGCGGGCCCGTACCCGGCCGGGCTGCAGGCGTTCCACTGCGGCTCCGACTAGGCCACGCACGCCGACGACGTGGGCGCGCCGGTGGCCGCGGCCGAAGAGCCGGGCCGGACCGCATGGCGGGCCTCCGTCGGCCGGTTCGCGCTGGCCGAGCAGAACTCACCAGTCAAGATCATTTCTTCAGAACGCTCGATCCTGGTGCATCTCGGCAGCGTGTCCGCGGAGTTGCCCACGGCGGACTTCGTGGCCGCCACGGTAGGCCGGCTGCCGCCGGGCTATCCGCTCGACCCCACGCTGGCCGACGCGCTGTGCTGCCTAGCCTGACGCGGGTCAGGCCGGGCGGCTTGACGCCGGGTCAGGCCGGGCGGCTTGACGCCGGGTCAGGCCACGCGGCGGCTGCGCCGGCTGAGCAGGTAGGCCAGGCCGCCGAGGAGCAGCAGGCCCGGCGGGAGGGTGAACGGCCCCGTGAGCGCCCCACGATTCGACCGGAATGGGCGCTGCGCTGGCCGGCAGGGCGGTCAGCGCGATGCCGCCGACCACACCCAGCGAGCTGGCCGCCACGAGCGCGCGGCGGAAAATTCGCTTCATAGCTGTCCCCGTTTCGGAGTCTTGAGAGAGTGAGTCACCCGCATGTGACTTTGGGTAATCGAGTCGGAGCATACAGTTATCGTTGGTAGGGGGCCAGCGCAACGCGAGTTCGCCGGCCCGAGGGTCCGCCCGGGCCCATCCCGCCGCCAGCCGCCACACTGGTGCCATGAACGCTCCGGTGAGCTACCACGAGCCCCCGTCCCCGGTGTTCCTCTTCGATCTCGACGGCACCCTGATCGACAGCGTGTACCAGCACGTGATGGCGTGGCACGCGGCGCTGCTCCGGCTGGACATCGACCTGTCCGTGTGGCGCATCCACCGGCGGATCGGGATGAGCGGCGGGCTGTTCGTGTCCGCGCTGATCCGGGAGACCGGGCTGGCCCTGTCCGAAGCGGACATCGAGATGCTGCAGCAGGCACACGCGGAGGGCTACCTGGCCCGGGCGGACACGGTCCGCGCGCTGCCCGGGGCGGCCGAGTTGCTGCACGCGCTGACCAAGCGCGGGGTCGGCTGGGCCATCGCGACCAGCGGCCGCCGGGCCACCGCGGGCCATGCGCTGGGCCTGCTCGGGCTGCCCGAGGACACCCCGATGATCACCCGGGACATGGTGCGCCGGGCCAAGCCCGACCCGGACCTGTTCCTGGCCGCCGCCGCGCTGCTCGGCGTGGAGCCCCGGCATGCGTTTGTCGTTGGCGACAGCGTGTGGGACCTGCTGGCCGCGCGCCGGGCCGGCGCCATCGGGGTGGGCCTGATGTCCGGCGGCTACGGGCGGGAGGAACTGGAGCGGGCCGGCGCCTACCGGGTCTACGCCGACCCGGCCGACCTGCTCGCCCGGGCCGACGAACTCGGCGTCCGCGACCTGGTCATCTAACCTCCCTGGGCGGCGCGTCTCACCCGCCGCCCGGGCATACGCCTTCCCGCCGCGCGGCCGCGCGCCTCCCCAGTGTCCGCACGCGGCACACACCTGCCGGCGCGGCACACACGGCCGCCCGCGCATGGGTTCTGTTAGGAACCCATGGCGCCGCGCATGGGTGCCGTTTGGACCGGACTTACCACCCTTTCCTGGGGTTTCACTGAGAAGCGCCAGAGCGTGCTTACGCCTGGACGCCACCTGAAAGATGCCTGTGCGAACAGGCCGCCCGCCGCCTGCTCCACCCCCCGGGGTGGGCGGCGGGCCCAGGTGGCCACACAGTGCAACGCCAAGGAGGGCGCCGTGTGGGACCTCTTCTATATCGGTCTGACCATCGTGATTTTCGCCGCGCTCTGGCTTCTGGTCAAGGGGGTCGAGCGCTTTGAGCGCTGAGAACTGGATCGGGCTCATCGGTGGCGTCGTGCTCACCGTGTACCTGTTCGTCGCCCTCGTCTTCCCGGAGAAGTTCTGATGAGTAGCACCGCTGCGGGCTGGCTGCAGTTCGCGCTGCTGTTCGCCGCCCTGGCCGCCTGCTACATCCCCCTGGGCAACTACATCGCGCACATCTTCACCAGCGACAAGGACTGGCGGGTCGAGCGCGGCTTCTACCGGCTGATGGGCATCGATTCCAAGGCCGACCAGCGGTGGGGCACCTACGTCCGGAGCATCCTGGCGTTCTCCGCGATCAGCGTGCTGTTCCTGTACGGCATTCAGCGGCTGCAGCACTACCTGCCGCTGTCGGCAAACATGGTCGCCGTCCCGGCGAACACCTCGTGGAACACCGCCGCGTCGTTTGTGACCAACACCAACTGGCAGAACTACGCCGGTGAGTCCACCATGGGCTACCTGACCCAGATGACCGGGCTGACTGTGCAGCAGTTCATGTCGGCGGCCGTCGGCCTGGCCGTGGCCATCGCCATGATCCGCGGCTTCACCCGGTCCCGCACCGACAAGCTGGGCAACTTCTGGGTCGATGTCACCCGGGGCACGGTCCGGCTGCTGATCCCGCTGGCCGTCGTCGTCGGCATAGCCCTCATCGCCAGCGGTGCCATCGACAACTTCAACGCCTACCACACGTACACCACGCTGTCCGGAGCGCACCAGACGATCCCCGGCGGCCCGGTGGGCTCGATGGAGAGCATCAAGGACCTAGGGAACAACGGCGGCGGGTTCTTCAACACCAACGCCGCGCACCCGTTCGAGAACCCGAACCCGTTCACGAACTGGCTGATCATCTTCAGCCTGCTGCTGATCCCATTCGCCACGCCACGGGCGTTCGGCAAAATGGTCGGGGACAACCGGCAGGGCTACGCGCTGGTCGCCATCATGGTCATCATCTGGATGGCCGCGGTCGGCGGGATCAGCTACTTCGAGGCGCACACCAGCCTCGGCGGCACCGCCACGGTCCTCGCGCACCACGCCGCGGAAGGTACGGAGACGCGGTTCGGCACGCCCGGCTGCTCGGTGTTCGCCGCGTCCACCACCGTTACGTCCACCGGGTCGGTGAACTGCTTCCACGATTCGCTGACCCCGTTCGGCGGCGGCATTGCCCTGTTCGACATCGCGCTGGGCGAGATCGCGCCGGGCGGCATCGGGGCCGGCATGTACGGCATCCTGATCCTGGCCATCGTCACCGTGTTCGTGGCCGGGCTGATGGTCGGCCGCACGCCGGAGTACATCGGCAAGAAGATCCGGCCGGTGGAGATGAAGTACGCGGCGCTGTACTTCCTGACCCTGCCGGTGCTCGTCCTGACCGCTGCGGGCCTGTCTATCGGCACGCATATAGGGCAGAGCGCGATCTTCAATCCCGGCCCGCACGGGCTGACCGAGATCGTGTACGCCTTCGCCTCGGAGGCTAATAACAACGGCTCGGCGTTCGCCGGCCTGGGCACCGCGGCCACCTGGTACCAGACGCTCGGCGGCATCGTCATGCTGCTGGGCCGGTTCGCGCCGGAAATCTTCGCGCTTGGCCTGGCCGGCTCGCTGGCCCGGCAGCAGCCGGTGCCGGCCAGCGCCGGGACGCTGGACACCCGGACACCGCTGTTCGTCGGGATGGTGGTCGGCGTGATCCTCGTCCTGGTCGGCCTGACCTACTTCCCGGCTCTCGCACTGGGACCGTTCGCTGAGGGGCTGCACTGATGTCCGTCTCAACAACACCGGAGACCGGGGGCCGCGCCCCCGAGCAGGTGGGCGGCCGCGAGCAGAGCCGGATCGGCGGCGGGCTGCTCGACCCGAAGATCCTGCTGAAGTCCACCCCAGACGCGTTCAAGAAGCTGGACCCCCGGGTCCAGCTCAAGAACCCGGTCATGTTCGTGGTCGAGGTCGGCGCGGTGCTCACCACCGGCACGGCCATCGCCAAGCCGACGGCCTTCAACTGGACCATCGTGGTCTGGCTGTGGCTGACCGTGGTGTTCGCCAACCTGGCCGAGGCGGTGGCCGAGGGCCGCGGCAAGGCGCAGGCGGAGACGCTGCGCCGGACCAAGCGGGACACCATGGCCCGGCGGCTGATCGGCTGGCAGCCCGGCCAGGCCGACACTCGCGAGGAGGAGGTCCCCGGCACCGGGCTCACCCTCGGCGACTTCGTGGTCGTCGAGGCCGGGGAGATCATCCCCGGCGACGGAGACGTGGTCCAGGGCGTCGCCTCGGTGGACGAGTCAGCCATCACCGGCGAGTCGGCCCCGGTCATCCGCGAGTCCGGCGGTGACCGGTCCGCGGTCACCGGCGGCACCAAGGTGCTGTCCGACCGGATCGTGGTGAAGATCACCTCCAAGCCGGGTGAGACCTTCATCGACCGGATGATCGCCCTGGTCGAGGGCGCATCCCGGCAGAAGACGCCCAACGAGATCGCGCTGAACATCCTGCTCGCGTCGCTGACCATCATCTTCATGCTGGCCGTCATCACGCTGCAGCCGATGGCGTTCTACTCGAAGGCGCCGCAGAGCCTGGTCGTCCTGGTCGCCCTGCTAGTCGCGCTGATCCCGACCACGATCGGCGCGCTGCTGTCCGCGATCGGCATCGCCGGCATGGACCGGCTGGTGCAGCGCAACGTGCTGGCCGTGTCCGGCCGGGCGGTGGAGGCGGCGGGCGACGTGAACACGCTGCTGCTGGACAAAACGGGCACGATCACCATCGGCAACCGGCAGGCTACCGAGTTCCTGCCCGTCGAGGGGGTGTCCGCGGCAGAACTCGCGGACGCCGCTCAGCTGTCCAGCATGGCCGACTACACCCCGGAAGGCCGCTCGATCGTGGTGCTGGCCAAGGACCAGTACGGCCTGCGCGAGCGGCACGAGGGTGAGCTGCAGGGCGCCGAATTCGTGGAGTTCACCGCGCAGACCCGGATGAGCGGCATCGACCTGGCCGACGGCCGCCAGGTCCGCAAGGGCGCGGCCTCCTCGGTCGCCCAGTGGATCCGGGACAACGGCGGCACCCCGCCGGCCGCCTGGGCCAGATGGTGGACAGCATCTCGGGCGTCGGCGGCACTCCGCTGGTCGTCGCGGAGAAAGCCAATGGCACCGCACGGGCGCTGGGCGTGGTCTACCTCAAGGACATCGTCAAGGAGGGCATCGCCGAGCGGTTCGCCGAGATGCGCAAGATGGGCATCCGCACCGTCATGATCACCGGGGACAACCCGCTGACCGCCAAGGCGATCGCGGACGAGTCCGGCGTGGACGACTTCCTCGCCGAAGCCACGCCGGAAGACAAGATGGCGCTGATCAAGAAGGAGCAGGAAGGCGGCAAGCTGGTCGCGATGACCGGGGACGGCACCAACGACGCCCCGGCCCTGGCCCAGGCCGACGTCGGCGTGGCCATGAACACCGGGACGTCCGCGGCCAAGGAGGCCGGGAACATGGTGGACCTGGACTCCAACCCGACCAAGCTCATCGAGATCGTGGAGATCGGCAAGCAGTTGCTGATCACCCGGGGCGCGCTGACCACGTTCTCCATCACGAACGACGTGGCCAAGTACTTCGCCATCATCCCGGCCATGTTCGAGGGCGTGATCCCCGGGCTGGCCAAGCTCAACATCCTGCACCTGCACAGCCCGGCGTCGGCCATCACCTCGGCGATCATCTTCAACGCGCTGATCATCGTCGCGCTGATCCCGCTGGCGCTGCGCGGGGTGCGCTACCGCCCCGCCTCGGCCTCGTCGCTGCTCCGCAGGAACCTGCTGATCTACGGCATCGGCGGGCTGATCATTCCATTCGTCGGGATCTGGGCCATCGATCTCGTCGTTCAGTACATTCCAGGATTCCGGTGATCCGATCATGAACCGTCTGCCCAGTATCGTCCGTCAGCACCTCGCGGCCTTCCGGCTGCTCCTGGTGTTCACGGTGCTTACCGGGATCATCTACCCGGTGTTCATGTGGGGAGTGTCCCAGGGCGCCTTCCACAACCAGGCCAATGGCTCACTGGTCAGCTACCACGGCCGGGTGATCGGCTCCAGCCTGCTCTGCCAGGAGTTCGTGGACGCCAAGGGCAACCCGCTGCCGCAGTACTTCCAGCCTCGGCCGTCGGCGGCCATTCTGGCCGGGGCCAAGAACGACTACGGCTGCGATCCGCGGTACTCGGCGGCGTCGAACTATGGGCCGAACAACCCGGCGTTCGTCTCGCTGATCAAGCAGCGGCAGAAGCAGATCGCGGCGTTCGACCACGTCAAGATCTCGCAGATCCCGGCCGACGCGGTGACCGCGTCCGGCTCGGGCCTGGACCCGGACATCTCACCGGCCAACGCGGCCATCCAGGTGAACCGGGTCGCGGCGGCGCGGCACATCAGCCCGGTCGCCGTCCGGGCGCTGGTGACCCAGTTCACCAGTGGCCGCCAGTTGGGCTTCCTCGGGGAGCCGGTGGTGAACGTGCTGCTGCTGAACCGGGCCCTCGACGTGAAGTACCCGCTGCACTGAACGGAGGATGATAGTGGCTGCCAGCGCGGGCGCACCGGACAGTGCGACCGGTGCGCCCGCGCCTGCGTCTGCCCCCGTCGCCGCGGTGCGGCCGCGCATTCTCATCGTGGAGGACGAGCCTGCGCTGCTCCGCGCGCTGCGCATCAACCTGCGCGCGCGCAACTACGAGGTGATCACCGCGGCAGCGGGCCGCCCGGCGCTGGCCGAAGCGGCACAGCATCCGCCGGACGCGGTGATCCTCGACCTCGGCCTGCCTGACCTGGATGGCGTGCAGGTGATCCACGAGCTGCGCACCTGGTCCCAGGCCCCGGTCATCGTGCTGTCCGGGCGGACCGGATCGGGGGACAAGATCAGCGCCCTGGACGCGGGCGCGGATGACTACGTGACCAAGCCGTTCTCGATGGAAGAGCTGCTGGCCCGGCTGCGAGCCGCGCTGCGCCGGGAGGAGACGGCGCCGGACGGCAGCCAGGTGATCATCGGCTCGTGCACGGTTGACCTGACGGCCCGGACGGTGTCCCGGGATGGCCAGCCGATCCGGCTTACCCCCACCGAATGGCGGCTGCTGGAGATCCTCGTCCACCACCCTGGCCAACTGGTCGGCGGCCGCCGGCTGCTCACCGAGGTCTGGGGGCCCGGCTACGAGCAGATGGGCCACTACCTGCGCTTCCACATGGCCGGGCTGCGCCGGAAACTGGAAGACGACCCGGCCCGGCCGCAGCACCTGCTCACCGAGCCGGGCATGGGCTACCGGTTCCAGCCGTGAAAGGGGCGGCCGTTATCGCATCCGCCCAGTTCAGGGCACACTGATGGGGATGGTCACCGCACAGACAGGACGCGGATGAGCGAGCAGCAGGAACCAGTATCCGAGCGGGTCACAGTGCCTGACCGGGATCCCGGGCAGCTGCGCATCTATCTCGGCGCCGCGGCCGGGGTGGGCAAGACGTACGACATGCTCTCCGAGGGGCACCGGCGGCTGGAACGCGGCGCGGACGTCGTGGTGGCGTTCGTGGAAACGCACGGCCGGCAGCACACCGCGGCGCTGCTCGATGGCCTGGAGATCATCCCGCGCCGCACGGTCAGCTACCGGGGCGCCGAGTTCGAGGAGATGGACCTCGACGCGGTGCTGGCCCGGCGGCCCGAGATCGCCCTGGTCGATGAGTTCGCGCACACCAACGTGCCCGGCTCGCGGAACGAGAAGCGCTGGCAGGACGTGCAGGAGCTGCTGGCGGCCGGCATCGAGGTCATCTCCAACGTCAACATCCAGCACCTGGAATCGCTGAACGACGTGGTGCAGAAGATCACCGGCGTGCCACAGCGGGAGACCGTGCCGGACGCCATGGTCCGCACGGCCGACCAGGTCGAACTGGTGGACATGACCCCGGAGGCGCTGCGCCGCCGGATGGCGCACGGCAACATCTACCCGCCGGAGAAGATCGACGCCGCGCTGACCAACTACTTCCGCACCGGCAACCTGACCGCACTGCGCGAGCTGGCCCTGCTCTGGCTGGCCGACAAGGTGGACGAGGGCCTGCAGCGGTACCGCGAGGCGCACGGCATCAGCGGCACCTGGGAGGCCCGGGAGCGGGTGGTGGTCGCGCTGACTGGCGGGCCAGAGGGCGAGCAGCTGATCCGGCGGGCGGCCCGGATCGCCGCCCGCTCGGTAGGCGGCGACCTGCTCGCGGTGCACGTGACTCGCTCGGACGGGCTGACCGGGGCCGACCCGGCGGCGCTGGCCGGGCAGCGGCGGCTCACCGAGTCCCTCGGTGGCACTTACCACCAGGTCGTCGGGGACAACATCCCGGAGGCGCTGCTCACCTTCGCCCGGGCGGAGAACGCCACCCAGCTGGTGCTGGGCGCCAGCCGCCGGTCGTGGCTGACCACGGTGCTCACCGGCCCGGGTTCGGCCGCGCGCACCATCCGCGGTTCGGGCGACATCGACGTGCACATCGTGACTCACTCCCGGATGGGCCGCGGCCGCGGCCTGCCACGCGGCCGGGGCGGCCTGACGCGACGCCGCCAGATCATGGGCTACGTGCTGGCGGCGGTGCTCTGCCCGCTGCTCACCCTGATGCTGGCCAACCTGCGCGGCGACCTCAACCTGACCAGCGACGTGCTCGCCTTCCTGGTCGCGGTCATCGTGGTCGCGCTGGTCGGCGGCTTCGTGCCGGCCATCCTGGTCGCGGTGGCCGGGTCACTGCTGCTCAACTACTACTTCACCCCGCCGGTGCACCAGTGGACCATCGCCGAGGCGAACAACGCGCTGGCCCTCGGGGTGTTCGTCGCGGTCGGGCTGATGGTGAGCACGGTGGTAGACCAGGCCGCCCGGCGCACCCGGCAGGCGGCCCGGGCCAGCGCCGAGTCGGAGCTGCTGGTCACCACGTCGGGCAGCGTGCTGCGCGGCCAGCGGGCCGTGGCGGCAGTGCTGGACCGGGTGCGTGAGGCATTCGGCATGCGGTCGGTGACGCTGCTGGAATGCGCGCCCAGCCAGAGCACCGCGGCGCGCAATCCGAACGCCGGCTGGCGGGTGGTGGCCCATTCCGGTGAGCCCCCGGTGGCTAGGCCAGCCGACGCGGATGTCGAAGTGCCGGTGGCCGAGACGATGTCCCTGGCCCTGCGGGGGCGGACGCTGCCCGCCTCGGACCGCCGGGTGCTGGGCGCGTTCGCCGCCTACGCGGCGGTGGCGCTGGAGCAGCAGCGGCTGGCGGCCGAAGCCGAAGCGGCCCGGCCCATCGCCGAGGCGGACCGGATGCGCACCGCGCTGCTCGCCGCGGTGAGCCACGACCTACGCACCCCGCTGGCGTCGGCCAAGGCCGCGGTCACCAGCCTCCGCTCGGCTGACGTGCAGTGGGACGCGCAGGACCGGGACGAGCTGCTGGCCACGGCGGACGAGTCACTGGACCGGCTCACCCATCTGGTGGACAACCTGCTGGACATGAGCCGACTCCAGGCCGGTGCGCTGTCCGTGTTCCCGCGCCCGGCCGGCCTGGATGAGGTGGTGGCCCGGGCCCTGGACGACCTCGGTGACGTGGGGCACACGGTCAGGGTGGAGATCCCGGACTCGCTGCCCGCGGTCCGGGTGGACCCGGGCATCCTGGAGCGGGTCATCGTGAACCTGACCCAGAACGCGCTGCGCTACTCCCCCGAGGGCAAGCCGCCCGTTGCTCATCGCCAGCTCGCTGGGCGACCGGGTGGAACTGCGGGTGGTGGACCGCGGGCCGGGTATCCCCAAGTCAAAGCGGGACCGGATCTTCGTGCCGTTCCAGCGGCTCGGCGACACCGACAACACCACTGGCGTAGGACTCGGGCTGGCGCTGTCCCGCGGGCTGACCGAGGCGATGGGCGGCACCCTGGAACCGGAAGAGACCCCGGGCGGCGGGATGACCATGACCCTGTCGCTGCCCGCCGTGCCCGCGCCCGCGGGTGCGCACCTGGCGGAGCCGCTGACCGCCGCGGGGGGACCCGCACCGGATGCGTCCTGAACCTGGCAGGCTGGTCCGGTGACCCGTGTCCTGGTCGTCAACGACGAACCACAGATCCTGCGCGCACTGCGGATCAACCTCCGAGTGCGCAGCTACGACGTGGACATCGCGGCCACCGGCTCGCAGGCGCTGGAGGCCGCCGCCAAGCACCCACCCGACCTGGTGATCCTCGACCTCGGCCTGCCTGACCTGGATGGCGTAGAGGTCATCGAGGGGCTGCGCGGCTGGACCCAGGCCCCGATCATCGTGCTGTCCGGCCGGGCCGACAGCACCGACAAGGTCGAGGCCCTGGACGCGGGCGCCGACGACTACGTGACCAAGCCGTTCGGCATGGAAGAGCTGCTGGCCCGGATGCGGGCCGCGGTGCGCCGGACTGGCCCGGGCACCAGCGAGCCGCGGGTCCGGCTCGGCCACCTGGTGGTGGACCTGGCCGCCAAGCGGGTGATCCGGGACGGCGCCGACGATGCCGACGGGCCGGACATCCGGCTCACGCCGACCGAGTGGCACCTGCTGGAAATGCTGCTGCGCAACCCGGGCAAGCTGCTCAGCCAGCGCCAGCTGCTCACCGAGGTGTGGGGCCCGGGGTACGCGGACGCGTCCGGGAACCTCCGGCTGTACATGGCTCAGCTGCGCCGCAAGCTGGAGCCCGATCCGGCCCGGCCGCGCTGGCTGATGACCGAACCCGGCATGGGCTACCGGTACCAGCCCAGCCCGGACGGGGCAGACGGCCAGCCGGGCTAGCGCCGGGTACGCTGCCCCGGTGGACCGGGAGCAGATCGACGTGCGCTACAGCAAATGGGGCGGGATCGACCACTACCACTTCACCATGGACCTGCTCGGCCAGGACGACTATGGCTGGTGGCTGTTTGGCCGTAAGGGCATGACCATCCAGCGCGGCGCGGGGCCGGGATTCCGGCAGCCCCGGGACTTCGCGCTTTTAGTGCCGGCCGAGGGCTGTTGGACGGCGTGTTTCAACGTCGAGGGCGAACTGGACATCTACGCCGACGTGACCACCCGCCCGGTGCTCACCGATGGCCAGGTCACCGCCGTGGACCTGGACCTGGACGTGGTCCGGTACTGGGACGGCCGGGTGGCCGTGCTGGACGAGGACGAGTTCGCCGAGCACCAGGTCGAGCTGGGCTACCCGGCCGAGCTGATCGCCGGGGCCCGGGCCAGCTGCGACTGGCTGGTCGGCGCGGTATCCGCCCGGGCCGAGCCGTTCGGCCAGGCCAGCGGGCCCTGGCTGGCCCGAGCCAGGCAACCGGACTGATCAGGCGGCTGCTTTGCCCCACTCCCGCATAGCCCGGTCCAGGGTGAGCTCCCGGTGCCAGAACGCCCAGCCGCGCAGCCCGGTGCTGCCGAGCGCGGCGGGCGGGACGGCCAGCACCGGGCACTCGGCGTGCCGCAGGCAGTAACGGGCCACCCGGCCGCCGACCAGGCGGGACCACCCGCCGCGGCGGCCCGCGCCGATAACCAGCAGATCCTCGGCGCCGGCCTCGTCGACCAGCGCCGGCCCCGGCGCGCCGCGGGCGATGATGGCCCGGACGTCCAGCCCATCGGGCAGCCCGCCCCAGGCCGCGTCCATCGCGTCGCGCAGCCGCTGCTTGGCCGCCGTGGCCCAGACCCGGCGCAGTTCGGCCGAGGGCGCGCGGCGCTCGGCCATTTCACCGCCAGGCGGTGTCCACGCGATGACTGGCACCAGCATGGCGCCGCCGAAATGGGCTAGATCTTCCGCGTACCGGAGCGCCCGGATGCTTTCCGGGGAACCGTTCGCGCCAATAATGATCCGACGCGGGCCGGACATGGTCAGCCTTCTCTCCGCATATCACGACGACGGACGCCTTCCAGGTAACCCGACCGGGCCGCGGCAAACCCGGTTACTTACGAAACCCATGCAGATCCCGGTCCGGTTCACGCATGCCGCATATAGCGGTCAGCCGGGCAGCCCGCCGTACCCTGGCAGCAGGAGACCAGGATGCTGATCGCCTTCGGGATCTGGCTGGCGCTGGCCGGCGGCGTCGCGGCGCTGACCGGCCTGACCGGGCTGCGCCGGGTGCAGCGACTGCGCCACCACGGCACGACGGCCTGGGCGCTGGCCGTACCCGAGCCGGTACCGGCCGGCGAATCGCCCGACGATCCGGCCCGCCACGTGCTGCTCCGCTACACGCTGTCCAATGGACGGCCGTTCGAGCGATCCGGCCCGATGATGGACAGCAAGCGTGGCTCAGCCCGGCCCGGGGACAAGGTGCTCATCTGGTACGACCCGGCCGACCCCGACGACGTCCTGGTCTACGGCCGCTGGGGGCGGGCCGGGAATCTCGCCTTTCTCGCCGCCGGGCTGCTGTTCCTGCTGGCCGGGATCGGGCTCGCTGCGGCCGGGCACTGAGCCAGGCCGGGGAGCTGC
Organism: uncultured Actinomycetes bacterium; assembly: GCA_963758575.1. Lineage (GTDB taxonomy): Bacteria > Actinomycetota > Actinomycetes > Streptosporangiales > Streptosporangiaceae > RYN-230. Next base: position 83,263 of record CAVWWE010000011.1, on the reverse strand, counting down.
CTGGTCTCGTCGTGCAGGCAACGTCAGGAACTGGTCAGGATGACGAGCTGCTGGGTCGCCCGGGTCATCGCGACGTAGCGGTCGACCGCCCCTTCGATGCCCTGGCCAAAAGCCACTGGGTCGATGAGCACGACCAGGTCGAACTCGAGCCCCTTGGACAGCTCCGGGGTCAGCGACTGGACCCGGGACACTGGCCGGAACGCGGGATCGCTGATGACGCAGACGATCCCTTCGTCGTGCGCGGCGAGCCAGGTGTCCAGGATAGGGCCGAGGTCCGACGCGGGTCCGTGCACCACGGGGCGGCCGCTGCGCCGGATGGAGACCGGGACGTTGGCGTCCGGCAGCACGGCCCGGATGACCGGCTCGGCTTCCACCATGACCTCTTCCGGCGTCCGGTAGTTGATGCTCAGCGAAGCCAGCTTGATCTGGTCCAGCCCGACGCGTTCCAGCCGGTCCTGCCACGACTCGGTGAACCCGTGCCTGGCCTGGGCCCGGTCCCCGGCGATGGTGAAGCTCCGGGACGGGCAGCGGAGCAGCAACATCTGCCATTCCGCGTCGGTCAGTTCCTGCGCCTCGTCCACCACGATGTGTGCGAACGGGCCAGCCAGCAGGTCCGGGGTTGCGCTGGGCAGGGCGGCCTCGTCGATCAGGGCGTCCTCGAAGTCCTCGCCACGCAGCATCGTCACCAGGCCGGTGCCGTACTCGTCGTCGGCCACCGCGATGAGGTTGTCCACCACCTGGGTCATCCGCTCCCGTTCGGCGGCCAGGGTGGCGTCACGCTGGCGCTTACGCCGGGACGCCCGCGGGTCGCCGAGCCGCAGCCGGGCCGCGTCCAGCAGCGGCAGGTCGGACACCGTCCAGGCCTGGGCGTCCGCGCGCTGCAGCTTGCGCACCTCATCCGGGCTGAGCCAGGGGGCGCACATGCGCAGGTAGGCGGGTACCGTCCAGAGATCGCCGACCAGGTCGGCCGGCTCGATCAGCGGCCACGCGCGGTTGATGGCGGTGCGCAGCTCTGCGTTCTGCAGCAGCGACTTGCGGAGCAGCTCAGCCGGCACGTCCCCGTCGAACTTGTCCACCAGGATCGTGACCAGCTCGTCCCGGATCTGGTCGCGCGCCTCGTTGTGCGGAGTGCCCGGTTCCACTGCCCCGAACGCCTCGGCCCAGTCGCCGGGGCTCAGCCGGATGTCGGACCAGTGCGTCTCGACCGTCATCCCTGTGGTGGGCGGGTTCTGGTAAAACCTGACAGCCGGCTCGATCGCCCGCACCAGGTCCGCGGACGACTTCAGCCGGGCCACGTCCGGGTCCGTCTCGGCGGCCGCTGTGGCGCCCTCCGGGACCAGGTCCCGCAGGGTGCAGATCTGCACGCCTTCCTCGCCCAGGCTGGGCAGGACGTCGGAGACGTAGGCCAGGTAGGGCTGGTGCGGCCCGACGAACAGCACGCCGCCCCGGCGGTGACCGAGCCGGGGGTCGGCGTACAGCAGGTAGGCGGTGCGGTGCAGCGCGACGACGGTCTTCCCGGTGCCCGGGCCGCCATCCACGACGAGAGCGCCGCGGGACCCGGCACGGATGATGGCGTCCTGGTCGGCCTGGATGGTGCCGAGCACGTCCCGCATCCGGTCCGACCGGCTGCCGCCCAGGCTGGCGATGAATGCGGACTGATCGTCGAGCGCGGCGTGCCCGTCCAGCCCGTCCGGGGTGAACACCTCATCCCAGTAGTCGCTGATCCGGCCCCGGGTCCAGCGATACCGGCGGCGGCTGACCAGGCCCATCGGGTTGGCGTGAGTGGCACCGAAGAACGGCTCAGCGGCGGGGGAACGCCAGTCGATGAGCAACTGGCGGCCCGCGCTGTCCCGCAGGCCAAGCCGCCCGATGTACACCGGCTCGGGATCGTCGGCCCGGACGATGCGGCCCAGGCACAGGTCCAGGCCGAAGCGGCGCAGCAGGCGCAGCCGGTTGCTCAGCCGGTGGATCTCCAGGTCCCGGTCCAGCGCCTGCCGGCCGATGCCGCCAGGTGCCTGGCGCTCAGCCTCGAGCCGGCCGGACAGCTCGGCGATCGACTGTTCGAGGCTGGCCGCGATGGCCGCGAAGTGCTGCTCGTCGCCAGCGATCAGCGCCGGGTCGGCCTTGGCGGCGAGCCGGTCGGGAAGGTCAAACGCGCTGGTGGAGAGGGGATTCACAGCATCCTTTCCGGGGTGAACTGGTCGGCCAGCCGCGTCGCGGCCAGCGTCGCCCCGTCGGTTCGGATAGTGGCCGCCACGGCGGCCGCGCGGGCGCGGGTCCCGGGCGCCAGGGCCGCGCTGAGCGCGGCGGACAGGGACTCGACGGTCGGCGGCTTAACGTCGTGCGCCGCGCCGATGCCCAGCGCGGCCACCCGGCTGGCAAAGTAGGGCTGGTCCCCCCATTGCGGCACCACCACCTGGGGCGCGCCGCCCCGGGCGGCGGTCGCGGTGGTGCCCGCGCCGCCGTGGTGCACGACGGCGGCCACCCGGCCGAACAGTGCCTGCTGATTGACCTCGCCGACCGCGAAGCAGTCATCCCCGTCGTCGACCGGGGCCAGGCCGGCCCAGCCGCGGCCGACCAGGGCCCGGCAGCCCTGCGCCCGGATCGCCTCGATGGCCACCTGGGCGATGTCCTCCGGGGCGCGCATGCTGCCGAACCCCACGTACACCGGTGCCGGGCCGGCGTCCAGGAATGCGGCCAGATCGGCCGGCAGCGGGCGCTCGTCCGGCACGAACCACGCGCCAGTCTGCACCACGTCGAGATCGGCCGGCTGCGGCCACGGGGCCAGCACCGGGTCCGCCGCCAGCCAGGGCTGGTCGCCGACGATGAAGTCGCGGACGTTGCGTACCGGCGGCAGGCCGGCCGACGCCCGGCTGGCGTTGAGCGCCGGGCCGTACAGCGCGTTGTAGCTCTGCACGTTCAGGTCGTCCAGTACCTGGTGGTCGGTCACTCCCGGGGGGGCTGGGTAGCCCGGCAGCGGGAACGGCGGGTGGTGCGGCGACGGCAGGAAGATCGGGCAGTAGCTCACCGACGCCGACCAGATGCCCTGCTGCTCGGCCACCGACCGCGCGGCGGCCACGGCCGGCATCACTCCGGATGCCAGCACGGCAGCACATCCCCCGGCCGCCGCGCCGATCTTGTCGAATGCCGCGGCGGTCACCTCGGCAACGCGCCGGGGCACGTCCGCCGGGGTCGGCGGCGCCGCCGCGTGCACCAGCGTGTGCACCGGCGGGCCGAATGGCACCAGCGGCACGCCCACCTCGGCCAGCCGTTCCGCGCAGTCCGGCGGTGCGCACATCCGCACCTCCGCGCCGAGTTCCCGCAATCGCACCGCCAGTCCGAGCAGCGGTTCGACGCCCCCACGCGAGTCATACGTAGTCAGCAGCACGCGCACTCCGTGTCCCCCATTTCCGCAGCTTCCCGGGCCTCGGCCAGCGATTATGCGGCATGACCCGGGTCTTGCGGCAAGCCCCCCGGTGGGCTATAGATTGAAAGTGGAGGGGAGTGTGCCCTCTTAGCCGGCCCGGTCAGCTCGTCTCGGAGGCGAACGCGGACAGCTTGTGCAGCCGGGCCACGATCTCCTGGTGCACAGCATCGGGTGGCTGGGCTCCGTCCACCGCGAACATCCATTCCCGGTTCGCGTAGTACTCCAGCAACGGCACCGTCTCGTCCAGGTACACCTGCAGCCGGTGCTCGATGGCCTCTTGCGTGTCGTCGGAGCCGCGGCCCCGTGCGAGCAGCCGCCGGATCAGTTCCGCCCGTGGGACGTCGAGATGGACCGCGGCCTGTACCTCCGCGCCGAGCGCGTGGGCGGTGGGGAACGCTGCCTGGGCCTGCTCGACCGTACGCGGGAATCCGTCCAGCACGTACCCGCCCGCCTCGACCGCGGCGACCACCGGTTTGCGCAGCATGTCCACGACAATGCCAGTGGGCACCAGGTCGCCCCGGTCCATGTACGACTGGATCTGCCGCCCCAGCGCGGTCCGCTCCTGGACGTGCTGGCGGAGCAGGTCGCCACTGGAGATGTGCGTGATGCCGTATCGCTGGGCCAGGCGCTCGGCCTGGGTGCCCTTGCCGGATCCCGGCGCGCCGATCAGCAGCAAGCGCATGGCAACGTCCTCATGGCGAGATAGTGCTACGGTCCCGCACTGTTCAGCAATGTTTTCCTAGCAGGACATTCCCGGCGCGGTCAGCCGCGGATCTGGTCGCGGACGGCGGCGGTGATCCGGTCGGCCCGGGTGATGATGTCGTCGGCGTTGCCGGTCTCGGCGATCATTTCCAGGCTGGTCTGCTCATCGGTGATCCCGGCCAGGTTGACTTCCACGTTGACCCGGGCCGTGGCCGCCGCGGCCCGGGCCGATTCGGCGGCCGCCGCCACGTCGCTGAGCACATTCCGGTTGCCGATGACCACCAGCGCCTCGGCCAGGTCCACCACCATCCCGGCCACGCTGATCACCTGGGCCGGCGGCCAGGCCGCGTTGGCCAGCGCCTGGCTGACGGCCGCCGACCGCGCGGTGCGTTCTTCCTCGGTGGACTGCGGCAGCCGGTAGGCGTCGGTCACCGCGCGGAACGCGTCCACGTCCGCCTCGGCCAGCCGCAGCGCGATCGCGCGCAGCTCGTCCACCTCGGTGATGATCCGGCCGATGGTCCCCTCATGCTCGGCGTACTTCTCCCCGGTGGTGTACCGGGCCACCATGCCGAGCAGGGCCGCGCCTTGCGCGGCCTGCAGCGCGGAGGCGGCGCCGCCGCCCGGGGCGGGCACCCGCTCGGCCAGCTGGTCCAGGAAGTCGGCGATCGTCTCGTCAGGGATGGGCACGCGTCCTCCGGTCCGGTGGGCTTCGTCAGGCAGGGCCGTGGCTATAGTCTCAGCACACGATTCTCCGCACACCGTCGCTCCCCATACCGTGGGTCCGCGAGACGACAGGTGGGACCACGTGACGATCAGCGCGACGCAGCCAGGCCGGCCCCGCGATCCGGATGTGGACCGCCGGGTCGCGGACGCGGCAGTGGCGCTGTTCGGCGAGGCCGGCTGGGCGGGCTTCAGCATGGAGGCGGTGGCCCGCCGGGCCGGCGTCGGCAAGGCCTCCATCTACCTGCGCTGGCAGGCCAAAGAAGACCTGCTGGCCGAGGCGCTCAAGCGGCACATCGGGATGATCGCCGACGTGGACACCGGCACGCTGCGGGATGACCTCATCGAGCTCGCCCGGCAGGTGCTCGACCTGTACCTGGGCAGTGCGGGCAAGGCCGCGCTGCGGCTGGCGCTGGACGGCGACCTGATCCCCGGCCTGGCCGAACGGCTGAGTGCGCTGCGCACCTCGCAGGTGCGCGCGGCCCGGGGCATCGTGCACCGCGGCATCGACCGGGGCGAGATCCCGGCCGGCACGTCGGTGACCCTGCTGCTGGATACGCTGGCCGGCGGGGCCACCACCCACGTGCAGGCCACCCCGGCGGACCTGCGCCCGGCGCTGCGCGCGAACACCACCCAGTACGCCGAGCAGCTGGTCAACTTCCTGCTGGCCGCGGTCGAGTCGAGCCAGCCGGGCGGCTAGGGCCAGCGTTAAGCGCGCTCTACCGGGACGGTACCCGGCTGCTCGTCCGGGGACAGATGAGCCAGCCGGAACCGCAGCCGGCAGATCACCACGCTGTCGGTGCCGTTCATGATGGCCCGGTTCAGCACCGCGCCGCGCTGGTTGTGCAGAAACCACAGCCACCAGTGCTCCGGCTGCACCTCCGGGATCAGCACCACGATCCGCCGGTGCGGGTTCTCCACCTCCTTGGCCCGCAGGTAGTCCACGATCGGCGGGCCGAGCGTCCGCTTGGGGGAATGCAGGGTGACCAGCGGCACATCCGGGTCCCAGGCGTGCCATGCGGCATCAAATTGGGCGTGATGCTGCTGGTCTTCCACCTTGTCCGGGTTGTCGTAACAGACCGTGACGGCGATGACCTTGTCGCCCAGCGACAGGCCCGCGGACACCCCCTCCCGGGTCAGCCGGGACAGCCCCTGGACCGGCACCACCACCAGCGACGGGATCTGCTGCGGCGGGGGTAGCGGCTGGCCGACCCCGAGCTCCGCGCCGATCCGGACATAGGCGCGGTGGATCCGCTCGAAGAACAGCACCAGCAGCGGGATGACGATGACGACCAGCCAGGCGCCCTCGGTGAACTTGCTGACCAGTTCGATGCCGAGCGCGGCCGTGGTCAGCACCGCGCCCAGACCGTTGATGAACGCCCGCCCGGCCCAGCCCGGGCTGTGCTGCTCGTGCCAGTGCCGCACCATGCCGGTCTGGGACAGGGTGAACCCGACGAACACCCCGATCGCGAACACCGGGATCAGCGCCTGGGTGTTGCCCCGGGCCACCACCAGCAGCACCGCCGCGAACACGGCCAGCACGCTGATCCCGTACCGGTACACCTGCCGCTCGGCCTGCAGCGCGAACATGTGCGGCAGGTAGTTGTCCTTGGCCAGCAGGCTGGCCAGCACCGGCAGCCCGCCGAACGAGGTGTTCGCGGCCAGCGCCAGCAGCACCGTAGTGATCAGCTGGATCCCGTAAAACAGCACATTGTGCCCAACGCCAGCCGCCGTGAGCTGGGCCAGCGTCGTGGTGGTGGCCGACGGGGTGATGTGGAACTTCTTGATCAGCACCGCGATGCCGATCAGCATCAGGCCGAGGATGACGCCCAGCATGATCTCGGTGTGCTGGGCCCGGTGCGCCCGCGGCCCCTTGAACTCAGGCACCGCGTTCGCGATGGCCTCGACGCCGGTCAGCGCCGAGCAGCCGGAGGCGAACGCCTTGAGCAGCAGCAGCAGGCCGACCGCCTCGACGGTCGAGGGCAGGTGGCCGACCGGCGCGACCAGCGGGTGGGAGCGCAGCAGGCCGCTGACGATGACAATGGCGATGGCCAGGATGAACAGCAGCGTCGGCACGATGAACACCCGGGCCGACTCGGCCACCCCGATCAGGTTGACCCCGGTGATCACCGCCAGCACGGCCAGGCACAGCCACACCCGGCTGCCGTACAGGGCCGGGAAGGCGGAGGTCAGCGCGGCCACGCCGGCCGAGACGCCGACGGCGGCGTTCAGCACGTAGTCGACGGTGAGTGAGGCGGCTGCGACCAGGCTGGCTGGCAGGCCCAGGTGCCGCTTGGACACCGCGTAGGCGCCGCCGCCGCTCGGGAACGCGGCGATGACCTGGCGGTAGGAGATGACCAGCACGACCAGCAGCACCACGATGGCCAGCGTGACCGGCAGTGTGTAGTCCAGCCCGACGGTGCCCGCCGCGGCCAGCACGATGACGATGGCCTCGGGACCGTAGGCGACGGAAGAGAGTGCGTCGAGGGAGAGGGCGGCCAGGCCCTCCAGTGCGGTCAGCCGGTGCGCTTCCTCGGTGTCCTGCGCTTCAGGCGGGTGCGGCACAGCGTCGCGGACCGTCATGTCTGCTTATCCTGCCCTGTCGCTCAGCGGCGCGCCCCCCGCCCCTCCCGGCTGGGGAATACCCAGCCGGGAGGGGCGGCCAACTAGCCGATCACCGGCATTTACCGGCGAACTGCGGGTCGGGCTGAACCACGGGCCCTCGCCCCGGCTGTGCCGGCCTTCCGAGCCGCCCATGCAGGTCTGGTAGACCTTCGGGTCGACGTAGGACTGCCCGGCTCCGGTGAGCCGGAAGCCGTCCCGGTAGCGCAGCGAGTCGCAGGTCTCGAAGTGGCCGATCTCCTGCTCCATCAGCACACCGGCCTCGAGCGCGGTCCACGGCACCATGTTCTGCTTCCGCGCGGTGTTGTACTCCGCGTGGAACGTGAACGGGTGGCCGTCACAGTGGGACACCACGGGGTGGCGCTGCAGCTCTCACTGTCCGGAAACGGCGTGAACCCGGGCGGGTAGAACTGCAGCTCCATGAGAGCGGACCCGGCCGCGTCGGCGGTGTTGGTCCCGATGTTGCTGTCACTATTGGGCGTGCACGGGTTCTGCGGGTAGGACCGCGGGTCAGATCGGCAGCCCGAACCAGGGCGCCACGCTGAGTTCCCCGTAACTGGTGACCCGGCCGTTCGCTGTCGGCTTGCGCTTGGGGTCGACCGGCAGCTTCATGAAATAGGTCATCGCGTTGCCCGAGCCGGCCGCATTCGAGATGAATTTAACGCTTGGCTCGTCATGGCCGACATACCAGCCATTGTCGATGAATCGCGCCGCTTTCTTGCCTGGCCGTCGGAGCACCGGGTCGGTGCACAGCCCACGCATCGCAGGCCGTACCGACTTGTACTTCGGGCTCCAGCCGTTGCAATCCAGTTCGTTCACGGCTTTCGGCGCTATCCCGGCCGAGGCCCGGCTGTTCCCGGCCGACCCGCCGGCGACCCGCGTCGCCGACGCCGGGCCGGCCAGGGCCAGCTGGCCGATGACGACGGCCACCGCGGCCGGCACCAGCGCCGCCCGCCACGCTGGGCGGCGCAGTGTTCTGGGTACCTGAATTCGCACGTATATCCCCCGTTATCAGAAAGAGGCCACACTGCAGTGCGGCACAGTTTTGCTGCACCGCTGAGTATGGCCACAATTCGCGGAGGATTTACCCAGCCACGCTGCCGCCAAGCATTAACAGATCGGCTGGGCGCTGTGGCACCCGGGTAATTGCGGAAAGCGCCCGGCTAGCCGATGACCAGGAGGGCGATCAGGAACAGGACCACGGCCACACCGATCACGACCGCGGCCAGGATGGCCACCCGGTTGCGGGAGGCTCGCATCTGCCACGGCGCGGAGTCGGCAGCTGAGCGCCCGTCCGCGAATGCGCGGAACTGCGCTGTGCTGGCGGACGGGTCCATGTCACGGTCAGGCATGGGCTCGACTGTAGCGGCGGTGACCAGGCCATCGCGGGGTTTATTACGGATTCGAGGTGAATTTACCGCGCCCTGATGCTTTCCCGGCGATCTGTGCTTACCGCCCGGCGTCACCCCGTGGCTGGATGTCGGTGCGGCTGACCAATCGCGATAGCACGATTACGCTGCGAGTGCGGACGACGAACGGCTCCGCGACGATCTGCTCCACCACCCGCTCGAAATGCTGCACGTCGGCCGCCCGGATGTGCAGCAGCGCATCGGCCTCGCCGGTGATCGTGCAGGCCCCGGTCACCTCCGGGTACTTGCTGAGTGCCGCGCCGATGCTGCTCGGCGAGGTCCGGCCCAGACAGAACAGTTCCACGTAAGCCTCGGTGGTCCAGCCCAGCGCGGACGGGTCCACGGTCACCGTGAACCCGGTGATCGCGCCGGATGCGCGCAGCCGGTCCACCCGCCGCTTGACCGCGGACGCGGACAGGCCGACTTGGGCCCCGATGTCGGCGTAGCTGGCCCGGGCGTCCGCCACCAGCGCGGCGACGATCCGCTCATCCAGTTCATCGAGGGCGGCAGCACGTCCAGGCACGATCCGATCCTGCCAGCCCAGCCGGCGGATCAGCTACGCCGGCCAGGCCGGACAGCCAGCGGGTCACGAATAAGCAAAGACAATTTCTAGTAGTGAATGCACACAACTACCGTTTCGCCCGGGAGCGGCGCGGCGGACGGCCTGGCCGCCGCGCCGCACTGACCGGCGAGGGCGTTGCGCCCAGCGTGGACAACCAGACGTTACCGGCGCGCCACCCAGGCGATACCCGCGCGACCCAGCGGCCCGGGCATCATTAGCGGGGACAGCGTGGCAAATCGCGCGAACTGCCCGTTTCGCGTACCTCCCCGCCGGGAAGCAGGACCAACACCAGTCCGCCTGTGACCGTTACCCGCTGACCGCCGCCGGGGTGAGCAGATCCGCACCGCGAAGCGGCCAGCGCCCGCACTGCATGCCCTGACTGCGCTGACGGACTGGGAGCAAAGGGATCGTCATGAGGGTCTGCACCAGGTGCGGAAACGTGGCGACCGGGCAGCAGCGGTTCTGCACCCGGTGTGTCGCGCCGCTCGATCCGGCGGAGCCAGCCGATGCCCGGCCCGCTCCGTGGTGGGAGGACGACCCCTACTGGTCCGACCCGGGCGCCGTGAACGACTGGTTCGCCGGCGGTGAGGCGGAGACCAGCGTGATGCCGCTGCTGGTGGACGACCCGGCCGAGGACGGCGGCTGGGACCAGGCCGGCCGCGGCGGCCGGCTGTACTACCCATCGGCCGATCCCCGGCACGCCTCGGCCGGGCGCCGGGCCCAGATCCTCAGCGCCGTGCTGGCCGCGGTGGCGCTGCTGGCCGGCGGGGTCACCGCGTGGAGCGCGTTCGGCCATCACCAGCGGATGGACTCGGGCGCCCGGCTGTCCAGCAATAGCCGGACCACCGGGCGCTCGCGGGCAGCGACACCCAGCCCACGGCCCGCCACCTCCAGGCGGTCCATGACGCCCACCCCGTCCGCCGCGCCGTCCGGCACCGCGCGGGCGTCCAGCCCGGGCGGCTTTACCGTGCTGATCGCGCCCGGGCTGAGCCGCAATCCGGCCGCGCACCAGGTGGACGGCTTGCTGATGAGCTACTTCACGGCCATCAACACGCACAATTTCGGGCAGTACGCGAGCACGTTCCTGCCCACCATCCGGCACCAGCTCAGCACGGCCTCCTTCGCCAGCGGGTACAAATCCACCCGGGATTCCAACGCCAGCCTGGTCGGCATCGGCACGGCGCCGCGGCACGGCCTGGCCGTCACGGTGACGTTCACCAGCACCCAGCAGCCGGTGCCCAGCCTGGGCGTGACCGGGTGCACCTACTGGGCCATCACCCTGTTCCTCGGCCAGCACGGCAACGGCTTCCTGATTGGGGCGGCGCCGAGCGGATACCACCCCTATCACCACGCCTGCGACTGAGGGGCCCTGGGCCGGCCCGGGCCAGGGCGGGCATACTAGCGCCGCTGGCGATGTACCGATGAGCTGGGGAGAAGTCATGGCACGGCTGGGCGGGATGTACGGACCGGATGCGACGTTCCTCGGCGTGCCCCGGGCGGATCTGGGCGACCCGCCCTCCTGGGCGGGCACCGACATCATGATCATCGGCGCCCCGTTCGACGGCGGAACCTCACACCGGCCCGGCGCGCGGTTCGGCCCGCAGGCCATCCGGTTCACCGACTACCTGCCGCACGATGGGTCCCGGCCGCACCTGGCCCTGGGGGTGGACCCGCTGACCGAGCTCCGGGTGGCCGACGCGGGCGACATCGAGATGCCGTCCGGGGACACCGAACTGTCGCTGCGCCGCCTGGAAGGAGCGGTGCAGCGGACTGCCGAGGGCGGCGCGATCCCGGTCATCCTCGGCGGTGACCACACCATCGCGTTCCCGGACGCCACCGGCGTGGCCCGGCACGTCGGCTGGGGACGGCTGTCCGTCATCCACTTCGACGCGCACGCCGACACCGGCGACACCCAGTTCGGCTCGCTGTACGGGCACGGCACCCCGATGCGCCGACTGATCGAGTCCGGCGCGGTGCGCGGCGACCGGTTCCTGCAGATCGGACTGCGCGGCTACTGGCCGGAGCCGGAGACCCTGGACTGGATGGCCGGCCAGCGGATGCGCAGCTACGAGATGACCGAGGTCGTTGCGCGGGGCCTGGATGACTGCCTGACCGAGGCGTTCAGCATCGCGGTCGATGACTGCGACGGCGTGTTCCTGTCCGTCGACGTGGACGTCGTCGACCCGGGCATGGCGCCCGGCACGGGCACCCCGGAGCCGGGCGGGCTGACCGGGCGGCAACTGCTCGACGCGGTCCGGCGGATCACCATGGAGCTGCCGGTGGCGGGCGTGGACGTGGTGGAGGTCGCCCCGCCCTACGACCATGCTGAGGTCACCGCGTTCCTGGCCAGCCGGGTGGTGCTGGAAGCGCTGTCCGGAATCGCCTGGCGGCGCCGCCGGGCAGCCGGGCAGCCAGATAAGCCAGCCCGCGATCCACGGCGGCCGCTGCTGGAGGATCGGGGCTGACCTGCTGATTCGCGGTGGGCCGGACCGAGTTGGGTGACGAGAAAGCTACTCGCGAGTAACAATTACGGCCCACTAACAGGACGTCGCCGAGTGTTCCGAAACCGGCCGAACCCGCACCACAATGACCACATCAGGCGCAGGGCTTGACGGAGCCAGTGGGAGCACGACATGCGGTTCTGCCCGAACTGCGGGATACCGGTCGGCGAGTCGCCCCGCTATTGCGCCGGCTGCGGAACGCAGGTCACCCCGGCGCAACCCGTCCCGTCCCGGGCCGCCCTGGCGCCGGCCGAGCGCGGGCCATTCGACAGTGCACCGCTGCGCCTGGGGGCGGCCGACGTTTGGATGGCCGACGCCCAGCCGGCGGGCAGCGTGTCCGTGGCCGAGTCCCCGCCCGGCGAGCAGGCCGTGGCGGCCCCGGCCACCGCCGGCGTGCCGGAGTCCTGGCTACCCGCGGAGCTGGCGGCCGGGCCCGGCCAGACCACCGGGTTCGAGGTCCGTGATCCCTGGACCCACCACGAAGTGGCCGACCCATGGACCGCGGTGGGCCCAGCCGGGTCGCTCGCCGGAATCGCGGCGACCTCGGTTACCTCCCCGCCCAACTGGTTCGACACCATGTCTCCCGCCGGCCGCCCGCAGGCCGATGGGATGCCGGGGGCCGCGCCCGCGACGGCATCGCGGCGCGCGGCCCTGGGCAGCAGGCGCCGGGCGGCGTGGTCCGGCCACCGCATGACGATCACCGTCATGGTGGTCACGCTGGCCCTGGTCGGCACGGCCGGGATCGCCGCCTGGCAGGTCAGCCAGTTGCACGCGCAGCCGGACGCGATAGCGACCGGCGTGCACCGGCCAAACCACGGACTGGTCGCCGGGACCGGGCACCCGGGCTCGACGCAGCCCGCGGCGCACGGCCGGCCCGCACCGCTGCCCCGCGCGTCCCGGTCCGCGGCCCCATCCGCGGCGCACCGCGCCGCGACGCCCGCCCCGGTCGGGAACGCGGTGGTGGCCGTCGGTCCGCAGGCCGCGCGCGGGCCCCAGGTGCGCGCCGTGGTGGCGCTGCTGACCACGTATTTCGAGTCGATCAACGACCAGAACTTCGCGCAGTACCAGAGCCTGTTCGTCCCGTCGATCCAGCGGATGATGACCCACTTCGGCGGCGGCTACGCCGGCACCTTCGACTCCGGGGCCACGCTGACCCAGCTCGTCGCGACCGGGCCGCACGGGCTGGCCGCGACGGTTGCCTTCATCAGCCATCAGAACCCGGCCAACAGCCCGGATGGCGCCAGCTGCGACAGCTGGCTGATCACCCTGTTCCTCAAGCGGCAGGGCACCGCGCTGCACATCCGGCACCCGCGGCCCGGCTTCCCCCAGTCCGTGCTGGCCTGCGGCTGACCTGGCCCGTGCTGCTGACCTGGCCCGAGCTTCTGACCTGGGCAGTGCCTTCGCCGGGAGCAGGACGGCTACTCCGCGCGGAGTACACAACAGCGTCCTGACGGCGGTCAACTGCCTCCACCAGCAGGACGTGCCAGGCGGCGCCGGTCAGCAGGATCGGAAGAGCCATCACTCCTCCGGCTCGTAGGAGACCGACCATGCCTGGCTCATCCACCGCACTCCGCCCCGGCGGCACCGGCACCCCGGGGACGCTCCGTCCCGGGCTGCTGGGCACGCTCGGGCGTACCTGCTTCCGGCACCGCTGGCTCACCCTGGTCACCTGGCTCATCATGGTGGCCTGCCTGATCACGCTGTGGACCAGGTTCGGTGCGCCGGCCCAGGACAACTTCACCGGCAACGACCCCGGCCAGACCCTGCTGAACCAGCACTTCCACCGGCAGTCCGGGGACACGCTGACGCTGGCCATCCAGTCCACCGCACCGGTCGGCTCCCCGGCGGTTCGGGCCCGGGTGGCCAGCGCGCTGGTCCCGTTCGCACACGCGGCACATGTCACCGCGGTGGACAGCCCGTACCAGGTGCCGGGGCAGATCTCGGCCGGCGGGCACATCGCGTTCGCCACCATCCAGTTCGGCGTGCCCGGCGCCAGCATCAGCAACGCCGAAGCGCTGTCGCTGATGCACGATGCCCGGGCCGCGTCCGGGCACGGGGTCAGCTTCGCCCTGGGCGGCGACGTGGTTGACCAGGCCGAGACGCCGTATGGCGGGCCGACCGAGGGCATCGGCGTGCTGGCCGCCGCCATCGTGCTGCTGATCGCGTTCGGCTCGCTGCTGGCCATGGGGCTGCCGGTGCTCACCGCGGTGCTCGGCATCGGCGCCGGGTTGTCGCTGATCGCGCTGCTTGGGCATATCTTCCCGGCGCCGTCGTTCTCGCCGATCGTCGCGTCCATGATCGGTCTCGGGGTGGGCGTCGACTATGCGCTGTTCATCGTCACCCGGTTCCGTGAGGCGCTGCGCGGCGGCCGCCCGCCGGAGGACGCCGCGGTGCTGGCCATGCGGACCGCGGGCCGGACCGTGCTGATCGCCGGGACGACCGTGATCATCGGGATGCTCGGCCTGCTGGTGCTGCGCGAGTCGCTGATGAACGGGGTGGCCATCGCGGCCGCCGCCACGGTCGCGATGGTGCTGCTCGGCTCGCTGACCCTGCTGCCCGCGCTGCTCGGCTTCACCGGCGCCCGGCTGGCCAAGCCGTCGCGGGTGCGGCTGCCGCGCTGGCTGGGTGGCCGGGGCGCCAGCCCGGCGGGTGCGGCCTCGACCAAGCGCCCGGCCGCCGAGCGGTGGGCCGCCTTGATCCAGCGACGGCCAGCCGTGGCCGCGGTGCTGTCCGCCGGGCTGATCCTGGCCCTGGCCGCCCCGGCGCTCGGCATGAAGCTGAGCATGCCTGACGAGTCCAGCCAGGCCCGCGGGACCATGGGCTACGCGAGCTACGCCACCATGGCCAAGGGGTTCGGGCCCGGGTTCGACGCACCGCTGATCGTGGCGGCCGCGCTGCCGTCACCGGCCACCAGCACGGCCCAGCTGCGCACCGCCATCGCGGCCACCCCGGGCATCGCGCGGGTTACCCCGGCGCAGGTCAGCCAGGACGGCAAGGCGGCCATGATGATCGCCTACCCGACGACCGGTGAGCAGAACGCGGCCACCAACGCGCTGGTCAACCAGCTCCGCGGGCACGTGCTGCCGCGGGCCACCGCAGGCACGGGTATCCGGGCTTACCTGACCGGCCCGAACGCGGCCAACGTGTCCTTCGCCAACCTGGTCGGCCAGCGGCTGCCCTGGCTGATCGGCGTCGTGGTCGCGCTGTCCATGGTGCTGCTGCTGGTCATGTTCCGGTCGGTCACCGTGGCGGTCAAGGCGGCGCTGATGAACCTGCTGTCGATCTCGGCCGCGTACGGGGTTCTGGTCCTCATCGTGCAGGACGGCTGGCTGGGCCGGCTGTTCGGGTTCCCGGAGAAGATGCCGGTGACCACCTGGGTGCCGATGTTCCTGTTCGTCATCCTGTTCGGCCTGTCCATGGACTACGAGGTGTTCCTGCTGTCCCGGATCCGGGAGAGCTACGACGCCACCGGCGACAACGCTGCCTCGGTCGCCACCGGCCTGGCCCGCACCGCCCGGGTGATCACCGCGGCGGCGGCCATCATGGTGGTGGTGTTCCTGTCCTTCGTGCTCGGCGCGAACGTGTCGGTGAAGCAGGTCGGCCTGGGCCTGGCCGTGGCCGTGCTGATCGACGCGACCGTGGTCCGGATGGTGCTGGTCCCCGCGGTCATGGAACTGCTCGGCAAAGCCAACTGGTGGCTGCCCCGGCCGCTGGCCCGCATTCTGCCCAGCACCGCCCTGACCGAGGCCGACCCCACCCCCTTGGCTGCCCCGGTCCGGGTCCCCGCCACCCGCTAGTCCGCCCTTTTACATATTGGTGATCAACCGATTGGTGTTGCTATAACGACACCAATCGGTTGATCACGTTGGAGCCCAGTGAATGGGGTTGAGCATGATCGCTTACTGCTGATCGGGGAGTTGGTAAGTTACCTCTCGCGCGGCGGGCCGGGCGTGTCGCATGCCCGATTATCCCGGCACTGGGGAGGGGTCGGCCTATGTGGGAGAAATGCGTCAGCTGTGGTGAGGGGCTGTTTACCGGCGACGCCTTTTGAGGTAATTGCGGGCGGCCCACCACATCGGCCGGGCCGGCGGCACAGGAGGCCGCGGGCGGCCAATCCAGGCAGCCAGACATCGCGCGGCGAACAGCCGGTTCCTGCTCCGGGTCGGACGGCAGGCCGCACTGTTCGCCGGGATCTACCTGCTGACCGAGACGGTCGCGCTGATCGTGTTCCTCAGCCTCGGCTTCACCGGGCTGGGCCTGCATGCCGCGCTGCGGCTGGAAATAGAGAGCCTGTGGCTGGCGGCACTGGCCGTGGCCATCCTGTTCTGGATTATCCCGGTTCCGGCATTGCTCGGGCAATGGACCATGCTGGTGGAAAGCAGCGCGGATGCCAGCGGCGCCGCATTCGAGAATATTGCCACGGCGTTCCGCGATCATGACGTGCCACTCGATTCCTTGGGCATGCGGGCGGTGTCGCCACCGCGTGAGTGTGCGCGTGACTATCTCGAACTGCGCCGCGGCCACCTGACCCGCGCCGAGTTCGACCGGGGCTACCGCACCACGCACGACTCGTCGGCCGTGCTGGTCGGGCTGACCAGCAGCAAGGACAGCCTGACCGCGACCGTGACGTTCACCAGCCGCCAGTCCCCAGCCGCCAGCCCGAATCACGCCACGTGCACCAACTGGCGGATCGTGCTGTACCTGCGCCGGACCGGCGGCGTCTACCTGATCGGCCCGCCGCCGCCCGGCTATCACGCCACCTATTACGGCTGCGGGTGAAGACCGGCGTCATCTGGTCAGATAGGCCCGCTACTGGAAACGATCCATACAAATCGAGCGGATCTATACTTGCTGAATGCTGGACGTGACCAGGCTGCGCGTGCTGGTCGCGGTGGCCCGGCACGGTTCGGTAACCGCCGCGGCACGGGCGCTGAACTACGCGCAGCCCTCCGTCAGCCACCATCTGTCCCGGCTGGAAGCGGAGACCGGGGCGCTGCTCACCCAGCGGGCCGGCCGCGGGGTCCGGCTTACCGACGCGGGCCGGCTGCTGGCCGAGCGGGCTGAAGAGATCCTGGGCCGGCTCGACGCGGCCGAGAACGAACTGGCCGCGCATGTCGGCCTGCGCGCAGGGCGGATCCGGCTGGCCGCGTTCCCGTCCGCACTGAGCACGATCGTGCCTGCGGCCGCTACCCGGCTCGAGGCGGAGAACCCGGGCCTGGACCTCAGCCTGGCCGAGGCCGAGCCGCCGGAGGCGCTGCACATGCTGCGCGCGGGGTACGTGGACGTCGCGCTGGTGTTCCGGCACTACCAGGACGGCGCGGCGGCAGGCCCGCTCAGTGATCCGGAGGACGGCACCCGGTCCCGGCTGATCCTGGACGACCCGATCCACCTGGTCACCCGCGCCCCGGCAGGCGGTGACGCCGAGCCGCTGCCGGAGCGGCCCGACCTGGCCGGGTACGCGGACCGGCGCTGGATCGGCGGCTGTGAGCGGTGCCGCAGCTACCTGGTCTGGCAGTGCGAACTGGCTGGCTTCGCGCCGAAGATAGCGTTCACCACCGACGACTTCGTCGCCGTCCAGGCCCTGGTGGCGGCCGGCCTGGGCGTCACCACGCTGCCCGGACTGGCGCTCCGCGCGGCCCGGCATCCGGGCGTGCAGACCGCGGTGCTGCCCGGATCGCACCGTGAGGTGCTGGCGGTCACCTACGGCGAGGGCCCGGAGCCGCCCGCCATCGCCCGGCTGCTCGACGTGCTCAGCCAGACCGCCGGGACAGACCGTCCGGCCGGCGCGAGCTAAGACGCAGGCTAGATAGACCGGCCCGCGGCCTGCCAGTACGGCTCGCGGAGACGGCGCTTGAGCAGCTTCCCGCTCGGGTCGCGGGGCAGTTCGGGGGTGAACTCGATGGCGGAGGGCCACTTCAGCCGGGCCAGCTTTCCGTCCAGCGAGGCGAGGATGTCCGCGGCCAGGCCGGGTCCGGGCGACTGGCCCGCCGCGGGCTCCACCACGGCCAGCACCCGCTCGCCCCACTCGTCATCGGGGATGCCGAACACGGCCACGTCGGCCACGGCCGGGTGCATGATGAGCTCCGCCTCGATCTCGGCCGGGTAGATGTTCACCCCGCCGGAGATGATCACGTCGGACTTGCGGTCGCAGAGGAACAGGTAGCCGTCCTCGTCCAGGTAGCCGATGTCACCGGCGGTGAAGAAGCCGCGCAGCCGGCCCGCCTCGGTCTTGACTGGATCACCCTTGTACTCGAAGTCCAGGCCCATCTGGAGGTACACCGTCCCGGGCTTGCCCGGCGGGCACTCGGCGCCGTCCTCGTCGGCGATCATCACCTCGCTGACCGGCCAGGGCCGGCCCACCGTGCCGGGGTGCGCCAGCCAGTCCTGCGGGGTGGCCAGCGTGCCGCCGCCCTCGGTGGCCGCGTAGTACTCGTACACCACCGGCCCCCACCAGTCGAGCATGGCCTGCTTGAGCGGCACCGGGCAGGGCGCCGCGGCGTGCAGCAGCCAGCGCATCGAGGACAGGTCGTACTGGGCCCGGGTCTCCTCGGGCAGCGACAGCATCCGCTTGAAGTGGGTCGGCACCATGTGCGTGCTGGTCACCTGGTACCGCTCGACACAGGCCAGCGCCTGCTCCGCGTCCCAGGCATCCAGATAGGCCAGCGTGTGGCCGAGGTGAATGGCAGACGCGCCGAACATGGTGACCGCGGTGTGATAGTTCGGCGACGTGACCAGGTGCACGTTCGGCTGGCCCGGCGGAACGCCGAACAGTTGCAGCAGCATCGCGGTCAGCTCGGCCGCTTCGTCCGGATCGAGCCCGCTGAGCGGGCGGCGGACGCCCTTGGGGCGGCCGGTGGTCCCCGACGTGTAGTGCATGGACGAGCCCGCCGTGCGGTCGGTGGGCATGCTGGCGGGCTGGCCGGCCAGCAGGTTGCGGACCGGGGTGAACCCGGGCACCTCGCCGTAGCTCAGCCGGCCGCAGGCCGGGACCCCGGCCTGGTCCGCCGCGGCCGCGCCCAGTGCCGCGTACCGCTCGTGCACGAAGAACGCCTTCGCCTCGCTGTCGGCCACGATGTAGCCGATCTCGGGCGGGGCGAAGTGCCAGTTGATCGGGGTGTAGTACCAGCCGCCCTGCAGCGCGGCCAGGTAGACCTCCAGCGCCGGGGAACCGTTCGGCAGCACGCCCGCGATGCCGTCGCCGGGGCGCAGCCCGAGCGCGCGCAGCACGTGGGTCAGCTGGTTCACCCGGGCCAGCAGTTCGCCCGCGGTGACCCGGGTGCCGTCCGGCTCGATCAGCGCGGTCCAGTTCGGATCCTGCTCCGCGCGGCGCCAGAACGCGAGCGCCATGGCTCACCTCCCCAGAAACACTACTCCGGAGTAGATCACGGTCTGCCGCGTCCGCCCAGCCCTACCCGCACTTTGCCGGATAACAGGCACTCAGCCGGCCACCGTACGGTACAAGGGAGCGACACCGACTGGGCTGGATGAGAGGCGGGCATGGGGCGGATACTGGCACGGACCGGCCGCGCGGGCGCGGCCCTGGCCGCGGCCGTGATCCTGGCTGGCTGCCACTTCGCGGTGGTCCCGCCCAAGCACCCGGCCAAAGCGCGGGCCAGCGCCAGCCCGACCATGGCCGACCCGTACGGCGCGCGGGCCGCAGACGCGCCCGCGCTGCTCGTGCAGTGCGCGGTGGACCAGGCCGGCCTGCACCCGGGAACCGGGCTCGACTGGTTCAGGGACGGCCAGGTCAGCATCAACACCACGAACGCCAGCAACTTCACCAACTGGTGGACCACGCACGGCCGCGCCGGGCCGTACCCGCAGACGTTCACCATTGCCGGGCACCGCACGCACTACCTGGAGTTCGGCACACCCTGGAAGAAACAGGGCGCGCTCTGGGTGCCGGTCAACACCGGGAACACGACGGCGGGACAGTACTCGCTGATCGCCTGGGCCAACTGGACCGCGGCCAACGACAAGCTCCCCTCGACGGTGTGCGGCACGTCGGCCAGTGCGCAGCAACTGCAGGACAAGGTGTACGGGAACGCCACGCCCAACCCGTGGTGAGCGGGTAGCCCAGTGCCAGTCACAGCCGAGGTCGTCGCGTTCTGCCTCGGCGCGGCGGTCAGCCTGGCCACCAGTTACCTGCTGGTCACCCGGCTGGAGCGGATCGGGGACCGGCTCGGCCTGTCCGAAGCGCTGCTCGGCATGGTGGCCGCGCTGGCGGCCGACGCGCCGGAGATCACCTCGTCGGTCAGCGCACTGGCCGCGCACCAGCAGAAGGTCGGCGCGGGCGTCATCATCGGCTCCAACGTGTTCAACCTGGCCGCGCTGCTGGGACTGGGCGCCCTGGTGGCGGGCCGGATCGCGCTGCATCGCAAGGTGGTGCTGCTGGGCGGGACGGTCGGGCTGTGGGTGGCCGTGGTCTGCCTGGTCACCACCACCGGGAGTATCCCGCCCGGCGCCGGGCTGGCCGCGGTGCTCGCCGTGCTGCTGCCCTATCTGGTGCTGCTCGGCGCGGGCCGCGCCCAGCTCGGCCGGCTGCCGGTGGCCCGGCGCTACGCGGACTGGCTGACCGTAGCCATCCATGAGGAAGAGGAAGAACTCGAGGAGGTCATCCACCCGCCGCACGGCCGCCGCCGGGACATGCTGGTGGGCGCGGCGGCCCTGGTCGTCGTAGTGGCGGCCAGCGTGCTGATGGAACGCTCGGCCACCTCGCTCGGCGCGCACTTCGGCGTGCCGCAGATCATCACCGGCGGGGTGGTGCTGGCCGGCGTGACCAGCCTGCCGAACGCGGTGGCCGCGGTGTACCTGGCCGCGCGCGGCCGCGGCGCGGCCATGCTGAGCACCACGCTGAACAGCAACACGCTGAACGTGACCGCCGGGCTGCTGCTGCCCGCCACGATCACCGGGCTAGGCCCCCCGTCGGTGCATGCGGTGCTCATCGCGGTCTGGTATCTCGGGCTGACCGCTGTCTCAATGGCCTTCACCTACCGCGATGGCGGGGTGCGCCGCGCCACCGGCGTGCTCATCATCGGCTCGTACCTCGTCTTCCTGGGCTCGCTGCTGACGACTGCGAGGCAGAGCGCGCCCGGGTTGGCGGGCACTGGCGTTCCGCTCATCGTGACCGCGGCGGGCTGGGCGGCCGGCCTGGCCCGCCTGGCCTGGCTGGCATCCTGGCTCGGGCCATCCTGGCGAGTTAGTTCAGCTGGCCGGCTCGACGGAGACCTCGGCGGCGAGCAGGTCGTAGCCGTCCAGGTTGACCTCGCCGGCCGGGTCGGCGGCCGCGCCCAGCGCGACCGCGTGCCGCAGCGTGTCCGGCCAGGTCCAGTCGTGCAGCACGGCCGGCAGCAGGCCGGCCACCACCGCCTCACCGGACAGCGACAGCCCGGGCAGGTCAGCCAGGGCGGCCCGCCAGCCGCCACCGTCCGCCGCGGCCAGCACGGCCGGGCCGGAGACCATGGCCGCCGCGGCCGCCCCGCGGTCCACCAGCCCGGCCGGGCCGGCCGAGATCCCGGCGCCGGGCGCGCCCGCGGTGGACGCCGCGAGCACCAGCGCCGGGTGCCGGTCCAGGGCGTGCCACAGCACGGGGCCGCCGGCGTGCACCATGGCCGGCATGCTGGCCTTCGGCGGCGTAGCTGGCCAGCGACGCGTAGACATCCACCGGCAGGCCAGCCGGCAGCGCGCCGCTCAGCACCACTGCGTCCATGCCGGACAGCAGCTTGCGGTACTCGCCCGCGAACCGGCCGAGTTCCTCGGTGGTGATGAACGGCGGCGGCTCGGCCAGCCGGGTGCTCTCCTCCCGCGCCTCATCCAGCACCTCGACGACCCGGCGCGACTCGTGGCCGATCCGGGTGAACGCGGTGGCCACCCCGGACCGGGCCAGGTCGGCCTCGATCAGGTCGGCGGCACCGCCGCCGGCGAAGCCGGCCGCCACCACGTCCTCGCCCAGGCCGGTCAGTACCCGGGCCACGGCCAGGCCGCCCCCGCCAGCTCGGGTGTACATCCGGCTGACGTGGTTGGCCGCGCCCCAGGCGACCCGGGGTGTCTCGTAGCTGACGTGCAGGCTGGCGTTCAGCGCGACGGTGAGGATCATGTGACCAGTTCCGCGGCCACCGTGGCGCCCAGCTCCCAGCAGGCCTCGCGGTCCGCGGGCCCGGGATCGCCCAGCACGGTGACCGGCGGCCGGGCCTGCCGCCAGCCCAGCCCGGTCGCGATGGACTCGACCGCGCGCACCGCGCCGCCGGTGTCGCTGTTGCCGTGCACATACAGCGCGTACGGCCGGCGCTGAGTCGCGGTCAGGCAGGGGTAGTAGATCGTGTCGAAGAAGTGCTTGAGCGCGCCGGACATGTAGCCGATGTTGGCCGGCGTGCCGAGCAGGTAGCCGTCCGCGCCGAGCACGTCCACCGCGGCCGCGGTCAGCGCGGGCCGGACCAGCACGTTGACACCCTCGATCTCGTCGGTGCCCGCGCCGGCCAGCACCGCCTCCAGCATGGCCTGCATGGACGGTGAGGAAGTGTGGTGCACGATCAGCAGCCTGGCCATCGCCCACCGGGCTGGGCTGGTATTAGCACCTGGCGAGTGTACGCCCAGGTACTACGGGCTGGCCTCGGCGGCGACCTGCCGGATCGCGCCGGCCACCAGATCCGGCCGCTGCCGGTGCAGCTGGTGGCCGGCCCGGTGCGCCACGAGGTGGCGGCCGCGCGGTGCGGCCGCGGCCAGGCCGGCCTGCCGCTGCGTCCAGCGCGCCCGGAAGCGGCGCGGGGCGTCCCGAGCCGGCCTTGATCCGGCGCAGCGTGCGGCCGGCCACACCGGGAGCCTACGCGGTGCCGGTAAGTTGGATCATCCACTGCCGGAGCCGGACGAGGAGGGTCATGCGTTCTGCCGCTGGGGCCGCCGCGGCCGACCTCGGCTGCGTGCTGCTGTTCGTGGTGATCGGCCGGGCCAATCACCACGCGGGCGGTGGCCCGGCCGGGCTGTGGGACACGTTCTGGCCGTTCGCCACCGGCACCGTCGCCGGGCTGCTGGCGACCCGCTGGTGGCGGCGCCCAGCCGCGCTGCTGCCGACCGGGGTTGGCGTGTGGCTGGGCACGGTGGCGGTGGGGATGATCCTCCGGGTGCTGGCCGGCCAGGGCACGGCGTTCGCGTTCATCCTGGTCGCACTGGCCTTCCTCGGCCTGTTCCAGCTCGGCTGGCGGCTGCTGTGGCAGCGTCTGGCCCGGCGCGTCACGGCGGCGGCCAGGTAACGGCTCGCCGCATGCTTACGGGATGGTAACAAGCGGGTAAGTGCGTTTAGTGACGGTGCGACAATGGCTGCCGAAAAGGCGCGGCGCGTGCCGGGAACCACGATTGTCCGGCCGGGATCGGCTGCAGCCATTAATTAATATCCGCCCGGCGGGCCATACCCGCCCGGCGGGCCATACCCGCCCGGCGGGCCATACCCAGGCGCCGCCCCGGCCGCCGCAGCGGCCGGGGCGGCTTGGCCTGACCCCAGGGACGCGAGCCGCCGGGCCAGCCGCTGCCGGGCCGCGTCGGCGTTGCGCTGCAGCCGGCCCGCTTCCTGATCCAGCACCCCGGCTCCGGTGTCGGTCAGCCGGTAGTAGCGGCGGAGCCGGCCCTCGATCACCTCTTCCCGGTCCGGCTCCAGCAGCCCCTCGGCGGCGAGCCGGTCCAGCGCGCCGTACAGCGTGCCGGGCCGCAACTCCAGCCGGCCGCCGGACAGCGCAGCCACCTCACCGATGATCGCGTAGCCGTGCAGCGGCTGGGGGGCCAGCGCGGCCAGGATCAGGAAGGTGGGCTCGCGAAGCGCATCGCCCATGAGCGCAATGTAACGGTGATCAATGTATCTTGGCAAGGAGCCTGTTACCCGCCGTAGCAGGTATCACCGGAGCCTTGAGTCTTGTCAGCGGCCGGCCCACGCTCGTAGACTGAACGTTCAGTCAGCCACCAGCGGCGCCGCGTACCCACGGCGGCGCCAGGCCAAAGGAGCATGACCGTGCCGAGCCCACAGCCAGGGCCTTCCGCCAATCTCCAGGACATCATCGCCGAGCAGGAAAAGATCTTCGTCGAGCGGCAGCCGGAGTCCGCCCGGATGGCCGGCCTGGCCAGCCACAGCCTGGCTGGCGGCGTCACCTCCAGCTGGCAGATCACCGTCCCGCAGGCGGTCTGGCTCAGCCACGGCAAGGGTTCCAAGATCTACGACGTGGACGGCAACGAGTACGTCGACCTGCACGGCGGGTACGGGGCGGCGCTGGCCGGCCACGCGCACCCGGCCATGGTGGAGGCGGTGCGCGGCCAGGTCGGCCTGGGCACGCACTTCGCCCAGCCGACGCGCAGCGCGGTCGCCGTGGGCGAGGAACTCACCCGCCGGTTCGGCCTGCCGCTGTGGCGGTTCGCCAACTCGGGCACCGAGGCGACCATGGACGCGGTGCACCTGATGCGCGCCATCACCGGCCGGGACCTGATCATCAAGGTGGAGGGCTGCTACCACGGCCACCACGACTCGGTCCAGGTCTCGGTGACCCCCGAGCCGGAGGAGGTCGGCCCGGCCGACGATCCGGCCCAGGTACCGGGCAGTGCTGGCATCCCCGAGGCGATCATCCGGCTGACCCTGGTCGCCACGTTCAACGACCTGGGCAGCGTCAAGCGGCTGCTGGAACAGCACCCGGGCCAGATCGCCGGGATGATCATCGAACCGGTAATGATGAACGCCGGGATCATCGAGCCCGAGCCGGGTTACCTGCAGGGCCTCAAGGACCTGCTGCACGCGCACGGCGCGCTGCTCACCTTCGACGAGGTCAAGACCGGCCTGACCGCCGGGCCGGGCGGCGTGACCCAGCGGACCGGGGTCACCCCGGACATCATCTGCCTGGCCAAGGCCATCGGGGGCGGCGTCGCGATCGCGGCCATCGGCGGCTCGGCCGAGGTCATGGAGCATGTCGCCAACAACGACTACGAGATGGTCGGCACGTTCAACGGCAACCCGCTGGCCATCGCGGCCTGCCGGGCCATGCTGACCGAGGTGGCTACCCCCGAGGCGTACCAGCGCATCGACCAGCTGCGTGAGCAGGCGGTGGCCGGCATCGAGCGGGAGATCGCCCGTACCGGGCTGCAGGCGCACGTGGTTGCGGTCGGCGCCAAGGGCTGCGTGGTGTTCTCGGCCGAGCCGGTCCGTAACTACCGCGGCTTCCTCGGCATCGACGACCGGTACAGCCACGCGCACTGGCTCTTCCAGCACAACGGCGGGGTCTTCCTGCCGCCCTGGGGGAAGATCGAGCAGTGGCTGATCTCGGTCCAGCACAACGAGTCAGACATTGACCTGCTGGTAGCGAACTTCGCCGCGTTTGCCACCGCGGTCACCAGCTGAGCTGCAGGTTTCGGTCGTGTATCGGCTGGTCCCGACGCTTTTACCACAGAGGGCTTGCGCCTAAGCTGACGCAGTAGTACCTCTTATTGACGGACCGTTCAGTCAAGGTTCACAAACTCCAAAGGACCCAGCCCAGAGGAACCCGGAACAGGAAGGGGCGACCTGGTGCATCCGCGAGAAGGGTGGCCCAAAGACGGGTCCCGGCCGCCCTTGTTCTCCCGGCCGGTCTCCCGGCCGGTCTCCCGGCGGAGCTTCCTGGCCCGGACCGGCGGCGCCGGCCTGGCCGCGCTGGGCGGCGCCGCGCTGCTCGACGCGTGCGCGCCCGCCCTGGCCGGCCGGACCACCAGCCCGCTGCCCCGGCCGAACAACCCGGTGACCTGGCCTGTCTTCCCGGACAACAAGCCAATCGCCAGCGGCCTCAAGCCGGAGACCGGGGCGACCCTGCAGGTCTACAACTGGGTCGCCTACGTCAACCAGGCCTGCCTGAACCACTTCGCCAAGAAGTACAACTGCAAGGTTCAGCTGACCACGTTCAACACGATGAACGAGGCGCTGTCCAAGCTGCGCGCCGGGCTGCAATTCGACGTGATCATGGGCGTCACGGCGGACGTGCTGGGCCCGCTGATCGAGTCCAAGCTGATCCAGCCGCTGAACCACAGCTACATCCCGAACATCAGCCAGGCCTGGCCGGACTTCACCCAGCCGTTCTACGACCGGGGCTGGCAGTACACCACGCCGTACACCATCTACACCACCGGCATGGCCTGGCGGAAAGACCTGGTGCACGAGAACCCGTACGCGATGCGCAACCCGTGGGCGATGCCCTGGCAAGGCAAGTACAAGGGCAAGGTCGCCATCCTGGACGACTACCGGGAGAGCATCAGCCTCGGGCTGATGAAGAACGGGATCTTCAACCTCAACACCACCGACCGCAACCAGATCGCGCTGTCCCGGCAGTCGCTGGAAAACCTGACCAAGCTGGTCAACGTGCGGATCGATAACAACGACTACACCGAGGTGCCGACCGGGGAGATCTGGATCCACCACGCCTGGTCCGGGGACATGGCCTCCGCGCAGTACTACATGCCCAAGGGAGTCCCGGTGGACACGGTCGGCTACTGGTTCCCGCCGGACGGCCGCGGGCCGGTGGCCAACGACACACTCACCATCCAGCATGGGGCCACCAATCCAGTGCTGGCCCACCTGTTCCTCGACTATCTGCTGGACCTGCCGAACGTGCTGGAGAACATCAGCTTCAACGGCTACATGCAGCCGCTGACGGCAGTCACCCCGCAGCGGCTGGTCAAGGAGCAACTGCTGCCCAAGAGCCTGATCTCCACCGCGGTGCTGCCGTCCTACTTCCGGCGGGGAGTCAGCGAACTGCAGCTTCCAGTGGACGCGGACGCGGACTGGCAGCAGTCCTGGCTCGTCGTGAGCAACGGGATCTAGGGGGCGGCAGCGATGACAGCCACCAGCCACCAGGCTCGCGCGCCGCGGATGCCAGACCAGCCGGGCGCGGCGCGGCGGGACGACCCCCAGCACAGCAAGCTGTTCTATGTGCTGCTGGCGCTGCCCGGCATGATCTGGCTCGTCCTGCTGTTCATCGTGCCGTTCTACGCCGTGCTGGCCATCGCCATGGGCCAGCTGGACCGGCTGTTCGAGTCGCCGATCGCGGTGTGGAACCCGCTGGGCTGGAGTTCGTCCAACGTCATCAACGTCTGGCATGACCTGGTCGGCAGTACGTCGTTCGCCGGGCCGATCGTGTGGCGGACGATCTGGTACGTCGCGGTGGCATCGCTGCTCTCGCTGCTGATCGCCTACCCGACGGCCTACTTCGTGGCCCGGTTCGCCGGGCGCCGCAAGGGCCTGTTCCTCATCCTGCTGATCGCGCCGTTCTGGATCAGCTACATGATGCGCATGCTGGCCTGGATCGACCTGCTGCAGACCAGCGGCTACGTGAACAAGGCGCTGACCTCGATCGGCATCATCTCCACCCCGGTCAACTGGCTCGGCGGATATTCCTTCACCGTGATCCTCGGCCTGGTCTACGGCTACATCCCGTACCTGATCCTGGTGCTCTACGCCGGGCTGGACCGGATCGACCCGGCGCTCATCGAGGCCGGCCGCGACCTGGGGCTGAACCGGGTGCGCACGTTCGTGCACGTGACGCTGCCACTGTCCCGGCAGACCATCCTGACCGGCATGCTGATCACTGTGCTGCCGATGATCGGTGACTACTTCACCAACCAGCTGATGTCCGGCGCGGCCAGCACGTCCATGATCGGCAACCTGATCCAGGGCCAGCTGGGCACGCCCGGCCTGGAGGGGCAGGGCGCGGTGCTGTCCCTCGCGCTGCTGCTCGTGCTGCTGGTGCCGATGATCTACTACGTGGTGGCCACCAACCGGACCGGGCGGGAGGCGTCATGACCGCGACCAGCGCGCCGGCGCAGGCGCCGGGCCGGACCGAAGCCGCGCCCCGCAGCGGACTGCGGCGGATGGTGCCGCGCCGCAACCCGTGGGGCCACCCCTGGTTCCTGGAGGGCTTCACCTGGCTGTACCTGATCTGGTCGCTGGTGCCGATCGGCATCGCGGTGCTGTTCTCGTTCAACAACGGGAAGTCGCAGAGCGCCTGGCAGGGCTTCTCCTGGCGGTGGTACTTCAGCGACCCGGTCAACTCGGTACTGCACAACCCGCAACTGCATGCGGCGGTCATCCAGACGGTGCGGCTGTCCGTGCTCACCACGCTGATCGCGGTACCGCTTGGCGTCGCGTTCGCGCTGGGCATCAACCGATGGCGCGGGATCACGTCGTCCAGCTTTAACTTCCTGATGATCCTGTCCTTCGTGATCCCCGAGCTGATCTTCGGCGTGGCCATGTTCTTCGCCTTCACCGTGCTGTTCAAGTCAGTGCACCTGGGCACCCTGGCCGAGGTGCTCGGCCTGGTCACCTGGAACGTGAGCTGGCCGGCCATCATCGTGCAGGCCCGGCTGGTCGGGCTGGGCCAGGCAGTATGAGGAGGCCTCCGCCGACCTGGGCGCCAACCAGTTCCAGACGATGTGGCGGGTGATGGTCCCGCTGCTCGGCCCGGCCATCTTCGCCAGCGCGGTGCTGGTCTTCTCCAGCGTCATCGACGACTTCGTGATCGTGGACCTGCTGTCGTCCAACGCGAGCAACACGCCGATCTCGGTGATCATCTACTCCCAGCAGCACGGCGGCAACGGCGGCCCGGCGCTGAACGCGCTCGGCACTATCGCGCTGGTCATGTCGCTGATCATCGCGGTCATCGGCTTCATCGGCTACCGCTGGATGACCCGCGGCGAGCGGGGCAGCCGGGTAGAGGCGCTGACCACGATCGCCGGCACCGAGTGACGGTCAGCCGCACCGGCTGACGGTCGGCCGCACCGGCTGATCGGTCAGCGGACCCGCGCGACCCCGCAGTACCCCCACCGGGAGCTCTCGTTGTCCGCCAGCCGGGGGTCCTCACAGCCCCACAGGCCCAGGTGCACCACCTCAGCCGGGGCGCCAGCAAACGGCGGTACCAGGTCGAGGCCGTCGAAGAACCGGGCGATGGCACCGCGGGATCGCGGGTGGAACTGCAGCGGGGCGTCCGCGTACACCTCCTGCCAGCGCTGTACCGCGATCGGCGGCACCCCGTCCGAGGTGAAGTGGGACAGCGCCAGATAACTGCCCGGTGCGAGCTGATCCAGGTAGGCCCGGGCCAGCCGCCACGGGCCGGACCCGTCCGCCACGAAGTGCATGACCCCGGTCAGCACCAGTCCGGCCGGCCGGGTGAAGTCGATCAACGCGCCGAGCCGCGGATCAGTGATTAATGACCCGGGGTCACGCAGGTCAGCCTGGATGAACGCGGCGTCCTCATCGCCGTGCAGCGCGCTGGCCCGCGCCGCGACCAGCGGATCCATGTCCACGTACACCACCCGGGCGGTGGGCAGCACGTCGCGGACCACCTCGTGGGTATTGCCCACGGCCGGCAGGCCGGAGCCGAGTTCGAGGAACTGGCCCACGCCGCGGCTGGCGATCCACCGCGCGGCCCGCTGGTGAAATCCCCGGTTCGCCCAGGCGATCTCGTGGAATTCCGGCACCAGGTCCCGCAGCTCGGCCGCGGCGTCCCGGTCCACCTGGAAGTTGCTGCACCCGCCCAGCATGTAGTCGTAGATCCGGGCGGCGCTCGGCCGGGTCAGATCCACCTCAGGCGGTAGTCCGGGGACATCCGTCATCTCGCCTCCGGATACCTGCTGGTCGGACATCAACCTGCGTGAGGACGCGGCCGCCCCCCATTACCCATGCTTACGGCATCGCAGCTAGTGCGCGATTATCCCACACCTGGCCGCCCCCGGCGCCCCATCTCCCCGCCCGGGCCGGCGGCCCAATCACAGCTCGCAGCCGGGAACACATAACTGTCTCGCGCCGGTCGCACCCAGCCCCACCAGACAGCCCCAAGCTCAGCATCCAGCCCTCACCAGACAGCTCCAACACCCAGCCCCAGCACCCAGAGCCACCAGCCAAAGCCAGCAACCAGAGCCAGCGCGGCCGCCGCCCGGCCTGCCGCTCGCCGGCGGACCGCCAGCCCGCGCTGGACTCACCGAAATGCGAACTTTATGGGCTTTGGGAGCGCATTTCGGGAAAAGAATCGGCGGCGGTAAACCTCGGCACCGCTGAACGCGTCACCTTTACAGCCGTTTCACCCAATCCTGGGTGAAGCGGGTGGAGGGGAACCGAAATGGACTCAGTTCAGGCTTCCGCACGGCAGTATCGGACCACGATGTACCCGGCCCGGACAAATCCGTGCCCCGCTCCCGGTAGAGCACGCCGGACGTCCCGTTCGAAAATGCCTCAGCACTGACGCCGGCCCTGGCCGTGCCGTTGCCCGGAGCGGATTGCCCGGGGCAGCACAGAAGTCCAGGAACGGCATTGCTGCGGCGACCGGCATCCGGCCGTTTCCGCCGCGGCGGCTGTAACGCGCAACCCGATCACTAACAGCCCGAACCCGAAGGAGAGGAAGCTCATGCGCAACTACAGGTATGCCCTGGCCGCGGCGTTGTCCGCCGGGGCGCTGGCGCTCGCGGGCATTGCCACCCTGGCCCCGTCCGCGGGCGCCAGCAGCACCACGCTCACCGCCAAGACCACGATGACCAACCGGCCGGACAGCGCCGCCAACGGCGGCGGCAACTGGGCGCTGGACAACTTCACCCGGGGCGCCTCGATCTACTACAAGGGCGCAGCCTCCAGCAGCGACTGCGGCGGCCGATCGCCCTGCTACTCCTACACCGGCAAGGTCTCGGACGTCGGCCACTTCACCACCCAGGTGGGTCAGCTCAGCCCGGGCTTCGGCTACCTCAACGGCAGCAACCAAGACCCGACCATGCAGTTCTCGCTGACCGGCACGATGAACGGCAGCCAGACCTACGCGTTCTACACCACGGTGCCGATCAGCGGGGCGAGCGCGTCCAACGTGCCGTCGTCGGACGACGGCAGCAACTACAACTCCGGCGAGTGGCCGGAGCTGTTCTTCCCGGCCGGCACCATGTTCTGGGACTCCACCGGCCAGGGCCAGGGGTCGGTCAACCCGGCTGGCGGCGGCGAGCTGGGCACCGGCTTCTTCAACTACCTCTACCTGGCCAAGCCAGGCGCGGACCACGACTGCGCCAACCTGACCAGCCAGTGGATGGACGCTTCACCAAGCTCCGGGAGCAGCGCCAGCGACGGCAACATCCTGGCGCCGGACGCTTCCGGCTGCTGACCCAGGTCAGCCGAGGCACACCGCCCCGGCGCTACCGTCGTACCGCGCTAGCGCCGGGGCGGAGCCATCCGCCGGGCCAAGTTATCCGGCGACGCCACGGTTATCCGGCGGTACCACGGTTACCCGGCGGTACCACGGGCAGCGGCGGTTAACCGACCGCCAGGTGCTCGTCAGCGTCTGCCACGTCCTGGGCGCTGCCGCGCAGCACCCGGAGCGCGTCCGGGGCCAGGTACACCTGCACCGGAGTGCCCTGGGTGAGGTGCTGCGGATGGTCGCCGTCGTTCTGCACCAGCGCCTGCAACTGGGCGCCGGGTGCCAGCCGGAGCAGCACCTGGGTGGCCGCGCCGAGGAAGATCAGCCGCTCCACCATGCCCGGGATCCGGTTCGGCCCAGCCGAGCTGTGCTCCTCGATGCGCACCCGCTCCGGGCGGATCACCGCGTGCGCGGTGCCCAGTGCGGCCACGTCGGACCGCTCCACGTCCAGCGCGGATTCGCCGAGCTTGACCGAGCACTTGGTGCCCGGGCCCTGCTCGACCACGTCCACTTCCATCAGGTTGGACACGCCGAGGAAGTCGGCCACGTAGGTGTCCGCGGGCTCCTCGTACACCTGCCGCGGGTTGCCGATCTGG
Source organism: uncultured Actinomycetes bacterium (assembly GCA_963758575.1). Lineage (GTDB taxonomy): Bacteria > Actinomycetota > Actinomycetes > Streptosporangiales > Streptosporangiaceae > RYN-230. The sequence goes on along the minus strand of CAVWWE010000011.1, from coordinate 51,567 downwards.
ACGATCTTGCCTTCGTGCATCACCGCCAGCCGGTCCGACATGGTCAGCGCTTCCTCCTGGTCGTGGGTGACGTAGAGGAAGGTGATGCCGACCCGCTCCTGCAGCGCCTTGAGCTCCACCTTGAGCGAGCGGCGCAGCTTGGCGTCCAGCGCGCCGAGCGGCTCGTCGAGCAGCAGCACGGCGGGCCCGAGGACCAGCGCCCGGGCCAGCGCCACCCGCTGCTGCTGGCCGCCGGACAGTGCGCCCGGCCGCCGCTTCGCGTAGGTGCGCAGCTCGACCAGGTCCAGCGCCTCGTTCACCTTCGTGTTGATCTCGCGCTTGGGCAGCTTCTGGTAGCGCAGCCCGAACGCCACGTTGTCGAACACGGACATGAACGGGAACAGCGCGTAGCTCTGGAACACCGTGTTCACGTTGCGCTTATGCGGCGGCACCCCGGACATGTCGGTCCCGTCGAGCATGATCTTGCCCGCGGTGGGCTGCTCGAAGCCGGCGATCAGCCGCAGCGTGGTCGTCTTGCCACAGCCAGAGGGCCCGAGCAGGGAGAAGAACTCGCCGCTGTCCACGGTGAGATCGATGTCGTCCACCGCTACTTCGGTGAACCGCTTGGTCAGCGAAACGAGCTGAATATGTCCACCGGCCACCGGGGCCTCCTTACCGTTAGCTGCCGGACGCCCGCCCGGTCCACTCGAAACCAAGCTGGCTGGCCGCGAACCGCATGCTCAGCTCGAACGCGCGGTCGGCGCCGACCGACGGGTCCTGCAGCGCGATCTGGATGGCCAGCCCATCCAGCAGCGCGGACAGGGCCACCGCGAAATCATCCGGGGCCACCGGGCCGAACTCGCCGGCCTCCTGACCGGCCAGCACCACGGCGGTGATCGTCTCCCGCCACCGGTCGTCGAACTTCTGCCGGACGCTGGCCACCTCGGGCAGCCGTACCGATGCCGACCACAGGTCCAGCCAGAGCAGCCAGCTGCCGGTGGGCTCGCCTTCGACGTCCTCCACGAACGTGATGGCCACGAGTTCCTCGAGCCGCCGGGCCGCGCTGGGCATTATCGCCATCCTGCGCATGCCCGCCTCGTACCAGGTGTCCTCGGCGTACCGCAGCGCCTCGGTGAGCAGCTGGTCCTTGGTCTTGAAGTAGTAGATGACCAGGGCCGGGCTGGTTCCGGCCCGGGCTGCGACGTCCGCGATCCGGGTATCCGGGAAGCCGCGCTCCTCGATCACGTCCAGGGCGGCGCGCAGCATCTGCTCGCGGCGCTGATCGGCGGTGTCAGCTACAGCGCCAGCACGTTCAGTCATGCGGAACATCCTCGCCCACTCTGCGCACCCGGGTCGCTGACTCCGGTGCGTTCATCCGCCGCTACCACAAGACCGATTGGGCGCCGGCCTCTTGTGGCAACCGTATCAGGTTTCTAGACTGAACATTCAGTCAACTCGTGGGAATCTCTCCCGCGAACGTCTTAGCACACTTGCATGGAGGATGGACAGATGGCCGCAACACAGGCCGGAACCTACGATGCGATCGTCGTCGGCGGGGGACACAACGGGCTGGTGGCGGCGGCCTACCTGGCCCGCTCCGGGGCCCGCACACTAGTCCTGGAAGGGCGCGGCAAGACCGGGGGCGCGGCGACCACCGAGGCGCCCTGGCCGGACGCACCCGAGTTCAGGGTCACCCGGCTGTCCTACGTGATGAGCCTGCTCCCGCCGACCATCATCAACGACCTGGACCTGCCCCGGCACGGCTACAAGATCTACCCGATGGGCCCCTACTACCAGGCGTTCCCAGAGGGCGGCTCGATCAAGCTGTACGCGGACGACGCCAGGCGCAACCACGAAGAGGTGTCCAAGTGGTCCAAGAAGGACGCGGACGCCATGCCCCGCTGGGATGCCTGGCTGGCCGGCCTGGCTGAGGTGCTCGGCCCGCTGCTGCTCACCGTGCCGCCGAACATCGGCTCGCGCAAGCCACGCGAGCTGCGCGAGACGCTGCGGCTGGCCTGGCGGCACCGCGGCCTGGACGTGCGCACCATCGCCGACGTGACCCGGCTGATGACGATGAGCATCGCCGACCTGCTCGACGACTGGTTCGAGTCCCCGCAGGTGAAGGGCGCGCTGGCGGTCAACGGCGTGATCGGCACCTGGGCCGGCCCATACGAGCCGGGCACCGCGTACGTGATGGCGCACCACTCCATCGGCGACGTGGGCGATGGCCACCTGGGCAACTGGGGCTTCCAGGAAGGCGGCATGGGCGCGGTGGCCGACGCGATCGAAGCCGCCGCCCGCGAACAGGGCGCCGAGGTCCGGCTGAACGCCAGGGTGGCCAAGGTCATCGTCGAGAACGGCCGGGCCCGCGGCGTGGTGCTGGACAACGGCGACGAACTGCGGGCCAGCGTGGTCGTGTCCACCGTGCACCCGAAGATCGCATTCCTGGACCAGGTCGGCCGGCAGCACCTGCCGCCGGACTTCACCGCCGACATCGAGCACTGGAAGACGCGCAGCGGCGTGGTGAAGATCAACCTGGCCCTGTCCGAGCTGCCCGACTTCACCGCCGACCCCGGGTCCAGCCTGCAGGAGCACCACACCGGCTCGGTCGAGATGGCGCCGACCATGGAGTACATCGAGCGTGCCTTCCAGGACGCACGGGAGGGCCGCCCCGCCGCCCGGCCGTTCAGCGACGGGGTGATCCCGACCGCGTTCGACAAGACGCTGAGCCCCGAGGGCACGCACATCATGTCGCTGTTCACCCAGTGGGTGCCGCAGGACTGGAACGAGCAGCCGCACACCGCGGAACTGGAGGCCTACACCGACCGCATGATCGACTGTTACAACGAGGTCGCGCCCAACTTCAAGGCGTCCATCCTGCACCGGGACATCGTCGGCCCGTACGAGATGGAGCAGGAGTACGGGCTGATCGGCGGCAACATCTTCCACGGCGAGCTGTCCCTGGAGCAGCTGTTCCACATGCGCCCGGCGCCCGGCTACGCCGACTACCGCACCCCGATCACCGGCATGTACTACGGCAGTTCGGCCACGCACGCGGGCGGCGGGGTGTGCGGCATCCCCGGCTGGCAGGCGGCCCGGGCGGCCATCGCCGACCAGAAGGCGGCCAAGCGGTCCGGCAACGTGCGCCGGCTCACCCGGCGGTCATGACCAACCCCTCTTCAGCTGAACGCCAGTACCCGGTATCGGCCGCCACCAGCGCGCCGCCGCCGCTGCTGACTCCCCCGCCCCCGGCTCGCTCCAGCGTCGTAGCAGCCGGGGGCCGGGGCCCGCCAACCCCCCGCCCCCGCCGCACCGCACCCGGCACCCGGCCACGGCCACCCGCATCCCGCCGCACTACGCAGCCACCCCCACCCCGCCGCACTACATGGATGTTTCATCGCTGCAGTCAGGACTACACCGATGATTCAGTCACGTCGTTGGGAACTGGGGGGTGATGCGCCCGGCGCCCCGGAGGCGGATGAGCGGACCGCACTCAGCGCGATGCTGGAGGCGCGCAGCGTGGCGCTGGTCGGGGCCAGCCCGCGGGACGGCAGCCTGGGCCAGCGGATGATCAGCGAGATGGCGCGGAGCAGCCCCGCGCCGCGCAGCTACCTGGTCAACCCGCGGCACACCGAGATCGCCGGAACCCGGTGCTACGCATCCCTGGCCGATCTGCCGGAGGAACCAGTCAACCTGGTGCTGCTGGCCGTGCCGGACACCGCGCTGGAGGAGCAGCTCACGCTGGCCGCGCGGCGCGGTGACCGGTCGGCGGTCATCTACGGCAGCGCGTTCGACCCGCCGGGGGCGCGCCCGGCGGGCCAGCCCAGCCTGCGCGACCGGCTGGCCGCGACCGCCCGGGCCGCGGGCATGGCGGTGTGCGGCGCGGGCTGCATGGGGTTCGTGAACGTCAGCCGCGGGCTGCGCGCGGTCGGCTACGTGGAACCTGACCCGCTGCCGGCCGGGCCGGTCGCGCTGGTCACCCACTCCGGGTCGGTGTTCTCCGCCATGCTGCGCACCCGGCGCGAGCTCGGTTACACGGTGGCCGTGTCCTCTGGGCAGGAACTCGTCACCAGCGCGGCCGAGTACGCGGAATGGGCGCTGCGCAGCGAAGAGACCCGGGTGCTGGCGCTGGTGCTGGAAGCGGTCCGGGACGCCAGCCGGCTGCGGGCCGTGCTCGCCGCCGCCGCGGCCCGGGACATCCCGGTGGTGCTGCTCACCGCGGGCCGGTCGGCGCGCGGCCGGGCCATGGTGTCGGCCCACTCCGGTGCGCTGGCCGCCGCGGACGGTGGCTGGGAGGCGCTGGCCCGCGGCTACGGCGTGCACCGGGTCGGCGACCTGGCCGAACTGGCCGACACGCTGGAGCTGTTCGCGATCGGCCGCCGCGCGCGGGGCGGCACCGGGATCGCCACCGTGCACGACTCGGGGCTGGAACGCGCGTACGTGGCCGACGTGGCCGATGAGCTGGGGGTGCCGTTCGCGGCCATCGGCGAGCCGACCACGGCGCGGCTGGCCGGGCTGCTCGACCCGGGGCTGGAGCCGACCAACCCGCTGGACATCTGGGGCACCGGCGCCCGGGCGCAGGAGCAGCTGTCCGGGGCGCTGACCGCGCTGGCCGCCGACCCGGCGGTGGCCGCGGTGGCGCTGGCCGTGGACCTGGTACACGAGTACGACGGCGACGAGTCCTATCCGGACGCGGTGACCGAGGCCGCGCGGCACACCAGCAAGCCGGTGGTGGTGCTGAGCAACCTGCCCGCGTCCATCGACCCGGACGTCGCGGCGCGGCTGCGGGCGGGCGGCATCCCGGTGCTGGAGGGCACCCGGACCGGGCTGCTCGCGCTGGGCCATCTGCTCGGGCACGGGCACGGGCTCTCGCCCCACGTGCCGCCCCCGGCCATCGATCCGGCGCGGCGGGCCCGGTGGACCGCGCTGCTCGCGGCGGGCCAGGCTGACGGGGCCGCGCTGGCCGGCCTGCTCCGCGACTACGGCATCGAGGTGGCCCGCAGCCGCTCCGCGGTCAGCGAGGCCGGCGCGCTGGCCGCCGCGGCGGAGCTTGGCTACCCGGTGGTGCTGAAGACCGACGAGCCGGGTATCGCGCACAAGTCGGACGCGGGCGGGGTGGTGCTCGGGCTGGCCGGCCCGGCCGCGCTGGCCGCGGCCTACCAGGACCTGGCCGAGCGGCTGGGCCGCCGGGTGCTGGTCTGCGAGACCATCCCGGCCGGCCCGGAGCTGTCCCTGGGCCTGGCCCGCGACCACGAGCTTGGCCCGCTGCTGGTGGTGGGCGCGGGCGGGGTGCTGGTGGAACTGCTCGCGGACCGGGCCGTCGCGCTGCCCCCGGTCGGGCCGGAGCAGGCCCGGGCGATGCTGGGCGAGCTCCGGGTGGCCGCGCTGCTGGCCGGGGCGCGCGGCCGGCCCGCTGCCGACCTGGACGCGGTCGTGGCCGCCATCACCGGGCTGTCCCAGCTTGCGGCCGAGCTCGGCGACGCGCTGGAGGGGCTGGATATCAACCCGCTGATCTGCGGCCCGCACGGCGCGGTGGCGGTGGATGCCCTGGCCATTCCGCGCCAGGCAGCCACGCACCCCGCTGACTTACCCAGGCAGGGCTCGGTCAGATGCCGGACACTGGCCCGTGCGCGTTGATGACCTGCTGCAGCGCCTGCGAGTCCGCCGGGGCTAGGCCGGGCCGGTCCGGCGGCGGCCGCCGCGGGCCGCGGCGGTCAGCGACGCCGCCCGGCGGCGCAACTGGTCAGCACGGCGGTCGGCGAGGACCTGGTGCACGACGTTGCGCCCCGGGATCCCGGTCACCCCGCCACCACCGTGCGTCGCCGAGCCAGCCTGGTACAGGCCAGTCACCGGCGTGCGCAGGTCGGCATCGCCGGCCGCGGGACGGGCGTGGAACAGCTGGCCCAGGCTGAGCTCGCCATGGAAGATGTTCCCGCCGACCAGGCCGTACTCCTGCTGCATCTGGTGCGGCCCGATCACCTGACGGTGCAGCACCGAACTGGTGAAGCCGGGCGCGACCGTGTCCATCCGGGCCAGCACCCGGTCCGCGTAGGCGGCTAGCTCCGCCTCGTCCGGGGTGGCCGCGTAGCGGTGCGGCACCCACTGGGTGAACATCGACATGACGTGCTTGCCCGGCGGGGCCAGCGAGTCGTCGAACACGCTCGGGATGCAGATGTCGGCGAACGGCCGGGCCGACGGCTGGCCGCTCACCGCCTGCTGGAACGCGGTCTCGATGTCGTCCAGGCTCTCCGCGAGCACGATCGTGCCGCCGTGGATCTGCCGGTCCGGGTCGGGATGGCTGGCGAACACCGGCAGCCGGTCCAGGGCCAGGTTGATCTTCACCGTGCCGCTGCGGGTCTGCCAGCGCTGGATCTCGGTGACGAAGTCTGGCGGCAGCACGGCCGGGTCGAGCAGCCGGAGGAAGGAAATCTGCGGGTGCGCGGTGGTGATGACCGTGCCCGCGTCGATCTCCTCGCCGCTGGCCAGCGTCACCCCGGCCACCGACGGCCCGGGCCCGCGGCCGGGCCGGGTGCGGATCTGGGCCACCTCGGCATCGGTGCGCAGCTGGGCGCCGAACGAGCGGGCCGCCGCGGCCAGCGCGCTGGTCACCCCGCCCATCCCGCCGCGCGGGAAACCCCAGGCACCGGCCTGGCCGCCGGTGTCGCCGATGTGGTGGTGCAGCATCACGTACGCGGTGCCCGCCGACCGCGGCCCGGCCCAGGTGCCGATCACCCCGGACACCGAGAGCAGGCCGAGCATGGCGTCGCTCTCGAAGTACTCCTCGATCAGGTCGGCGATGCTGGCCGCCATCAGCCGGGTGACATCCACCATCCGGCGCTCGTCCAGCCCACGCAGGTGGCGCAGCAGCAGCGCCTGCCGCCACAGGTCGGCCGGGCGGCGGGAGCCGAGCCGGGGCGGGATCTCGTCCAGCATCGGGCCCAGCACCTGGGCCAGGCCGGCCAGGTGGGCCTCGTAGCGCGGGTAGGCGTCCGCGTCCGCGGCGGAGAACTTGGCGATCTCCGCGTGCCGCTCCGCTGGGTCATCCGGCAGCCGCAGATAGCGGCCATCCTCGCGCGGCGCGAAGTACGGGCCCTGTGGGTAGACGTGGTAGCCGTGCTTAGCCAGCCCCAGGTCTTTGACCAGGGCCGGCGGCAGCAGCGAGACCACGTAGGACAGCGACGTCACCGTGTAATCCGGGCCGAACGGGTACTCGCTCACCGCCGCGCCGCCCAGCACCGGCCGCCGCTCGCAGACCAGCACGTCCAGCCCGCTCCGGGCCAGGTAGGCCGCGGCCACCAGCCCGTTGTGCCCGCCGCCGATGATCACTACGTCGTGGCGTGCTGTCACCGCCGCGATCCCTCCTCGAGGTGCGTCCGGTCCGGCGTCCCGGCCGGCTGGCCCGGTGTCCCGGGCACCGGTTCCAGTGGGAAGAAGCAGGCGTGGCTCCGCCCGTCCAGCCACCCTAGCGGCCGGGTCGGTGGCGGCATCCGGGGCCGCCCCGGCCACGCTGGCCCGCCGCCGGGCGGGATGGCCGGCCGGTCATCCGGGTTCTCCTTCACCTGGGTGCTTCGCCGGCAGGTGCGCGCGGACGTAGCGGCCCACGTCGGCGCTGGGCTGCTCCATCGGCGCCAGGTAGCCGGCCGAGAACCGGCGGGATCGCATGCCGTCCTGGACCTGCTCGCAGATGAGCCAGTCCTGGCGGTTGACCAGGTCCCAGAAGCCGGCCGCGTCGCCGGCGTCGAAGTCCGGCCGGGCCAGCTCGTCCGGGTGGAACAGGAAGTCGCACAGCACCGTGGTGCGCCCGGCCGCCTCCGGCCACACGGTGAACGCGGCCACGTGATCGGCGGACAGGCTGAGCATCAGGTTCGGCAGCACCAGCTCGCCGAAATGCCGGCTGCGCTGGGCCGCGGTCAGCCCGGGGAACGGGGCCCGGCGGGTGGTCCCGGTCACCGTGAACGTGCTGGCCCCGGGGCGGTGCGGGATGCCCGCGTCCCAGTCCAGGTCGCCGCCGCCGCGCCGGAAGGCCGGCACCAGCTCGCACAGCTCGGGATGGACCGGGCCGCAGTGGTAGCACTCGTTGTAATTCTCCAGGATGACCTTCCAGTTGGCGGCCACCTGGTAGCGCTGCCGGGCGCCGCAGCGCAGCTCGGCCAGTGGGTAGCCGGCCACCCGCTGGTCGGCCCCGGCGAGCTGGCGGCGCAGTGACTCGGCCGGCTCCGGACCCGGGTCCAGCCGGGCGAACACGAATCCGGCCCAGCAGGCCACGTCGACCGGGTGCAGGGCCAGGCTGGCCCGGTACCCACGCAGCGAGGGCAGGAACGGCGCGGCCCGCAGCTGGCCGTCCAGCGCGTAGGTCCAGGCGTGGTACGGGCACCGGATGCTGCCGTCGAACCGCCCGGTGCGGCCCGGGTCAGCGGACGGCTGGGCGCCCGCCACCGGCACCAGCCGGCTGCCCCGGTGCCGGCACAGGTTGTAGCAGCCGGACAGGGTGCCGTCCGGGCCGCGGACCACGATGATGCTCTCCCCGGCCACGTCCGCGGCCAGGTAGTCGCCCGGCCCGGCCAGGCCGTCGGCCCGGCCGACGCAGAACCAGCCGGGGAACAGCACCTGGTCCCGCTCCCGGGCGAACTCGGCCTCGTCGGTGTAGCTACGCTGCGGCAGGCTGCGGTCCAGCGGCAGTTGCGGGTCCTGCTCCACGTCCTGCCCCACCCTGGGGGTCATCGGCCTGCTCCTCGCTCAGTCGTCCGAGTACGGGAACGGGGCCGCCACCGGCTGCCCCTCGGCGAACCGCCCCGGCCGGAACGGCCCGATGTCCACGTGCTGCGCCGCGCCCGCGGTGATCAGCTCGGCGACGGCCTCACCAACCGCGGGCGAGATCTTGAACCCCATGCCGGAGAACCCGGCGGCCAAGATCAGCCCGGGCAGGCCGGGGACCTCGCCCAGCATCGGCCGCGCGTCCGGGGTCATGTCGTAGGCACCGGTGACCGTGCCGGCGATGCCCGCGTCGGCCAGCGCGGGCACCCGGTGGGCGGCCGCCCCGACCAGCCCGGCCAGCTCAGCCGCGGCGTCCCGGATGCCCAGCGCGGTGTCCGGGTCCACCCCGCGTGGCCCGGTGAAGCTGCCCACCAGCGTCTTGCGGCCGCCTGCCTCCGGCCGGAAGTAGGTCTGTGTCGTCGAGTCGATGCAGGCCACCGGGGCGCCATGACCGGGCGGGTGGCTGAGCACGGCCACGTGATGCAGCTCGGTCTCGATCGGCAGGCCGGCCCCGGCCGCGCCGAGCAGGGCCGGGGACCACACCCCGGCGGCCAGCACCACGGTGCCGGCTGGGATGGTCCCATCCGGGGTCAGCACGCCGGTCACCCGGCCGTGCGCGCGCTGCAGGCCGGTGACCGGGGTGCGGGGCCGGTACCGCACGCCGCGCTCCCGGGCCGCGGCCAGCAGGTCGCCGGCCACCACCGCGCCGTCCCCGTAGCCGCCCTCGGGCTCCCACGCCACCTGGGTCAGGTCGTCGGTGCGCAGCCCGGGGGCCAGCCGGGCCAGCGCGGCCGCGTCGATGACCTCGGCCAGCGCACCGCGGCAGCGCTGCATGGCCACGTTGGCCGCCAGGGCGTCCTCCTCGCCGGGCCGGACGATGCGGGCGAAGCCGGTCCGGCGCAGCACCGGCGGGCGGCCGGTCAGCTCGGGCCAGGCGGCCAGCATGCGCTCGCTGCGCACCGCCAGCTCGACCTCGGGCGGGAACGTGTAGTGCATCCGGACCAGGGCCGAGGACCGGCTGCTCATCCCGGCCCCGGCCGCGTCCCGGTCCAGCACCAGCACGTCGCCGGCGCCCAGGCGGCTGAGATGGAAGGCGATCGCGGCCCCGATGACCCCGGCCCCGACGATCACAATGCCGGCCCGCCCCGGTCCGCCGGGCCGCTCACCGTGTCTCCCGCGAGGCTCGCGACCGCCGTTTCAGGTCGGCCAGCACCCGGTGGGCCGCGTTGTAGCCGGGAGCGCCGGTCACCCCGCCGCCCGGATGCGCGCCCGCGCCGCACAGGTACAGCCCGCGCACCGGGGTGGCATACCGCGCCCAGCCCGGCACCGGCCGCATGTGGAACAGCTGGTCCGGCTGGATGTCGCCGTGGAAGATGTTGCCCTCGGTGAGCCGGTAGGTCCGTTCCAGGTCGAGCGGGGTCAGCACCTGGCGGGCGGTGACGGCACCGGGCACGTTCGGCGCGAACCGGCCGATCCGGCCCAGCACCCGGTCGCCCAGCTCGTCGCGCCGGCCGTCCCAGCCGCCCTCGGCCAGCCGGTACGGCACATACTGCACGAAGCAGGTCATGATGTGCCGGCCCGCCGGGGCCAGCGAGGGATCCACCGCCGAGGCGACCACGCAGTCGATGAACAGCTGGTCGGCGTCGGCCAGCTCACCGCGCTTGGCCCGGTCGTAGCAGGCGTCGGCCACGGCCAGGTCGGGCGGCAGGGTGAACAGCGCCCGCTGGCCCGGGCCCGCCGTCGCGGGCATGCCCAGCACCTGCGGTTCGGCGTCCAGCACCAGGTTGACCTTGGCGCATGGGCCGTCCATCTTGATCCCGGCCACCGCGGCCCGGAAGTCCTCCGGCAGCTCAGCCTTGTCCACCAGGTGCAGGAACGTGCGCTTGGGGTCGGCGCCGGACAGCACCGTGCCCGCCGCCAGCTCGGTGCCATCGGCCAGCACGACCCCGGACGCAACGCCGCCGGTGACCGCGATCCGGGCCACCGGCGCCCCGGTGCGGATCTCCAGGCCGTGCGCCCGGCCGGCCGCGGCGATCGCGTCGCTGATCGCGCCCATCCCGCCCATGACGTGCCCGAAGAACCCCTGCACCGCGTCGTCTCCGCCGGTGAGCAGGTGGAACGCCAACCCGATCAGGGTGCCCGGCTGGTACGGGCCGCCGTGCTTGCCATACAGGTTGTTGGCCAGCAGCAGCGCCTTGGCCTGCCGGGACTCGAACCGGCTGTCGATGAACTGGCCGAGGCTGCCGGTCAGCAGCTGGGTCAGGCCCTCGACGTCACGGCCGCGCAGCCCGCGCAGATGCCGTCCGAGCCGGGCCACCTCGGCCAGCCCGCGCAGCCCGTGCGCCCGGGTGTCCGGCGGCAGCTCCATGAACAGCGGCTGCAGCCGGGCGGCCAGTTCGCGCAGCTCAGCGTGCACCGCCTGGTAGGCACGGGCGTCGGCCGGGGAGTACCGGGCCAGGCCGGCCGCGGTACGCGCCGGGTCGGCCCAGTCGGCCAGCACCTCGCCGCCGTCCAGGGCCACCTGCAGGGCCGGCTGCAGGGCACCATGCGCAGCCCGTGCCGGCCCAGGTCCAGGGCCCGGATCACCTCGGGCCGCAGCATGCTGGCGATGTAGGAGGTGGTCGAGGCCCGGCAGCCGGGCGCGATCTCCTCGGTCACGCAGCAGCCACCGATCACGTCCCGCGCCTCGACGACCAGCGTGGCCAGGCCGGCCCGGGCCAGCAGTGCCGCCGCGGTCAGGCCGTTGTGACCGGCGCCGACCACGATGACGTCCCACCGGCGGGTCGCGGGACCGGGCCTGGTCACAGTCATCCTCCCTATCTGACTTCTGGTCACTTTAGAAGGCAAGATGCTCGAAAGTATGATTAGATGCCCAGGATAATGTCAACAATCTCGGCGAATCGGAAACCGGCCGAAATATGACCAGCGGTCAAGCAACTGGTGAGCTGGCCCCCAGCCACACGCCGCAGCGCGCGCCGGAGCGGCAGCGGGCCAAGCAGCAGCGCATCGTCGAGGTGGCCATGGAGCACTTCGCCACCCGGGGCTACGAGGCGGCCCGGATCGAGGAGATCGCGGCCGGGGCCGGCGTGTCCAAGGGCGCGGTGTTCGGCTACTTCGACACCAAGGCCGGCCTGTTCCTGGCCGCCTACCAGGCCGCAACCCGGTCCTTCCAGCCCTACCTGGCCGCTCCGGCCGGCGTCCGGGAGCAGGGCTTCTTCGCGGTCATCAGCTACTGGATCCAGCGCAGCCCGCACCTGATCCACGAGGACTGGATCCCGTACCGGGTGACGCTGATCGGCAACTACTGTTCCGGGCTGCAGCTACGCCGGGAGATCACCCAGTTCCTGCTGCGCGAGGACCCGTACGGCACCCGGGCGTTCGTCCGGTTCGGCATCGAACGCGGCGAGGTACGCGACGACATCGACCCGCGGATGATCGTGTCCATGGTGGACTGGCTGATGGACCGCTGTCAGGACGCGATCGTCACCGAGGAACTCGACCCGGGCCTGTTCGGCTACCACAGCCAGCCGCCGGAGGTCCGCGACCTGCGGGTCCGTGAGTTCGTCGAACTGCTGCGCGGCGCGGTAGGGGCGCGGTGAGAGCCGAGCAGGCAGCCATCCCCATGCCGGACGGGGTGCACCTGGCCGCCACCCTGTACCTGCCGGACGACCCGGCCGCCCCGGTGCCCGCGCTGCTGGAATACCTGCCGTACCGCAAGGACGACGCGATGCTGGCCCGGGACCATGACCTGTACAGCTACCTGACCGAGCGGGGTTACGCCGGGGCCCGGGTGGACATCCGGGGCACCGGGCGCAGCGGCGGCACACTGCCCGAGGGCGAATACACCGAGACCGAGCAGCGGGACGCCGAAGCGGTCATCGCCTGGCTGGCCGGCCAGCCCTGGTGCACCGGCGCAGTGGGCATGTGGGGCATCTCCTGGGGCGGCTTCAACGCGATCCAGGTGGCGCTGCGGCAGCCGCCCGCGCTCAAGGCGATCATCGCGGTGGACGCCTCGGACGACCTGTTCCACGACGACGTGCACTACATCGACGGGCTGCCGCACCTGGACGAGTACGCACTGATGATCGACCACCTGAACATGCTGCCGCCCGCACCGGACTTCCCGCTGGACGAGGCGGCCCTGGCCCGGGTGGACACCGAGCCGTGGCTGATCAGCTTCCTGGGGCAGGGGCAGGACGGCCCGTTCTGGCGGCGTGGCTCGCTGCGCCCGGACTATACAAGGCTTACCGTGCCGGCGTTCCTGATCGGCGGCTGGTACGACGGCTACCGGGACTCGGTACCCCGGATGCTGGCGCACGCCAGCTCCCCGGTCAAGGTGCTGATCGGCCCGTGGAATCACACCTTTCCGCACGACGCAGTACCTGGGCCGGCCATCGAGTGGCGCGCGGACGCGGTGCGCTGGTGGGATCACTGGCTAAAGGACGCCGACACCGGCATCATGGCCGAGCCGCCGGTCACCGTGTTCGTCCGGCACTGGCATCCGCCGGACACCGGGCTGGCCGAGATCCCCGGCCGGTGGCGGCGGGAGACCGCGCTGCCGCCGGAGCGGACCCGGTGGGAACGCTGGTCCTGCGGGGCGGCTGGCTCGCTGGCGCTGGACCCTCCGGAGCCGGGCACCCGGCAGCTGCGCTACGTGCCGTCGGCCGGGGTGGCCGCCGGGCACTGGTGGGGAGAACTCACCGACGACCAGCGTTCGGTGGACGCGTGGAGCCTCACCTTCGACTCCGCACCGCTGGCGGCGGACACCGAGATCCTCGGCTCGCCCCGGGTGGACATCCACGGCCGGGCCGACGCCGCCCCGCTGCACTGGTTCGCCCGGCTCTGCGACGTGGCGCCGGACGGCACCTGCACGCTGGTCACCGGGGCCGGGCGGGGCAGTGCCCCGGACCCGCTGCGCGACCCGGTGCCCGTGGCCGGCGGCCTGCTGCCGATCGAGTTGCACGCCACGTCCTGGGTGTTCCCGGCCGGGCACCGGATCCGGCTGGCCATCAGCAACGCCCTGTGGCCGATGATCTGGCCGACACCGGTGCCGGCCACGGCCACGGTCGACGTCGGGCCCGGGCTGACCGCCATCCTGCTGCCGGTTGTCCCAGCGGCCGCCGATCCGGCCGCGGCGCCGCTGGGGCCTCAGTTCCCGGCGCCCCAGTTCCCGGCGCCCGGCCCGGCCCGCTACCCGGACGGGGTCCGGTACTGGGGCGAGATCCTGCCGGTCCGCTGGACGGCCGGACGGGACGAGGACGGTACGGCCGCGGTGTCCTGGCGGGGCACGTCAGGTACGGACTTCCCGTGGGGCCGCGTGGTCGACGAGGAGTACCTGCGCTACGAGGTCGATGACGCACGCCCGGCGAACGCCCGGGCCCACGGCGCGGCGCGGACCGAGATACACCTGCCGGGACGGCTGCTGGTCGCCTCATCCACCCTCGACCTGGCCGGGGACGAGGCCGCGCTGCGCTACCGGTTCCGCCGGGAACTGCGCTGCAACGGGGCGCTGATCCGGGCCCGGGAGTGGGGCCGCCGCTTCCCCCGCGGCCCGTGGTGACTGCGGCAGTCAGAACCGAGCCCGAACCCCGGGTACCACCCGGGATCAGTGAGCAGGCACTGGCGTTCAGAAAAGAACGTAGAGCTTCCGGATCGTCTCGTGGATCTGCCACGTCCCAGCCCAGCCGCGGGGGAAGACGGCACTGTCTCCCGCGCCGATGTCCTGTGGCTCGCCACCGTCCGGGGTGCACGTCATCCGGCCGGACACGATGTGGATGGCCTCGTTGGTCTCCAGCTTCCAGTAGGACGGGCCCGGGGTGCACTCCCAGACGCCCACCTCCAGGTCGCCGTCGGCCCAGGTGGTGACGCCCGAGGTGTGCATGGGCTCACCGGTTGCCTCGGCGAGCGGGCCCCAGTCCTCCAGTTCGCCATGCAGCGCGGCGGCGGACAGGAACGGGGTAACCGGCATGGTTTCGGTCATGGTGCGGTCTGGTCCTCTCGGTGACGGGTCAGCGATCTGCGGTCAGGGGATGGTGAGCGTGTCCGGGTAGGCCTGCTCGGGGAACGGCAGCGCGATCGGATCCGCGATCAGCTTGCTGCGGCCCTGCTCGTCGAACCGGTCCAGGCCAAGGCCGGCCGTGTCCACTACGTCGGAGAAGCCGGTCAGCACCAGGTCGGCCACGGTCCGGGCCACGCCGGGGCCGCACATCATGCCGTGCCCGGCGGCGGTGGCCACGAACACGCCGGGCAGCGCGCCGCCGTCCGGGCCGAGCGCCGGTCCGGCGATCGGCAGGTGATCCGGCGTGTACTCGATGGTGGCCGCCCACACCCGGCGCAGCCCCAGCCCGGCGGTCACCGGCACCAGCTGGTTCAGCCGGGACCGCATCCGGGCCAGGTAGGGCTCGTCCACCGGCTGGGCCCAGCCGGGCGGCTCCTCGGGGTTGCTCATCCCGAACAGCAGGCCGCCTTCCTCGGGCCGCCAGTACAGGCCGGAGGGGAGGTCGAAGACCATCGGCACCCGGGACGGGTGCAGGTCCGGGTGCGGCTCGGTCACCGCGACCTGGTGCCGGGCGCCGCCGACCGGAATACGCAGCCCGGCCAGCCGGCCGACCTCGGCCAGCTTGGGCCCGCCGGTCAGCACCACCGAGCCCGCGGTGACCGGGCCCGCGCTGGTCTGCACGCCGGTGACCCGGCCACCCGCGCGGAACAGCCCTTGGAACCGGACCCGCTCGCGCACGTCCACTCCGCTGCTGGCCAGCGCCACCGTGTAGGCGGTCACGTTCCGCGGCGGGGGCAGGTAGCCGTCGGCCGCGTAGAACGTGCCGCCCAGCGTCTGGCCGGGGGCCAGCGTCGGGTTGCGCTCGTCCACCTCGTCCGGGCTGAGCCACTCCACGTCGAGGCCGAGCGAGTTCTGCATGGCCATCCGCTGCTGAGCCACCGGGACCTCGGCCTCGGTGAAGCAGGGCAGCAGGTAGCCCTGGGGGGTGAACCCGGAGTCGATGCCGAGCTCATCCCGCTGCCGCAGGTAGAACCGCTGGGTCCAGTGCGCGAGCCGGACCGCCTCGGCGGTGCCGCCCTGGGCCCGGACCACGCCGGCCGCCCGGCTGCTCGCGCCCTGGCCGAGCAGGCCTTTCTCGATCAGGGTGACCCGGAGGCCGTCCCGGCGCAGGAAGTAGGCGCACCAGGCGCCGACCGTCCCGCCGCCCACGACGACGACGTCCGCGGCGGGTGGCTGGCCAGTGGAAGGCATTGGCACGAGACCGATGCTGGCATAAACTGAACAGTCAGTCAAGATCGGTGGATGCCGGTGACGACGGCGCGATTGTGCGCCCTGGCTAGCCAAAGGAGTGCAGCGTGTACGGGTTGTCGGACGAGGACCTGGCCATCCAG
Organism: uncultured Actinomycetes bacterium; assembly: GCA_963758575.1. Classification (GTDB taxonomy): domain Bacteria; phylum Actinomycetota; class Actinomycetes; order Streptosporangiales; family Streptosporangiaceae; genus RYN-230. Next base: position 35,445 of record CAVWWE010000011.1, on the reverse strand, counting down.
TCACGGGCCCGCAGCTTCGCGGACGAGCTGATCCCGTTCGAGGTCCAGGCCGAGATGGACAGCGGCGAACTGCCGGCCGACGTGACCGCCGGGCACGCCAAGCGGGCCCAGGAACTCGGCCTGCACTCCACCAACATGCCCACCGAACTCGGCGGCGGCGGGTGCAGCATGCTCCAGGTCGTGCTGGTCCAGGAGCAGGTGGGCCGGGTGACGAACGCGCTCGGCTGGGTCGCCGCCACGCCCCCGTCCTGGCTGCCGCCCATCGCCACCCCGTACCAGATCGAGCAGTTCGTCCGGCCGGCCGTCGCGGGCGAGCGCGAGGAGTGCTACGCGATCACCGAGGAAGGGGCGGGCTCGGACGTGGCCGGCCTGCAGGCGACTGCCCGGCGAGTGGAGGGGGACGGTGAAGAGGGAATGGGGAGGCGGGCGGGGGGCGGGGAGTACGTGCTGAACGGCGTGAAGTGGCACGTGACGTCGTACAACACGGCGGACTTCGCGTTCTTCCAGGGGGTGCTGGCCGATGGGCCGCACGCCGGGGAGCATGCCATGTTCCTGGTCGACCTGCCCAGCCCGGGGGTGACCGTGGTGCGCAACCCGGCCTACTCGCACACGATCAGCCACCATCACCCGATCGTCGAGTTCGCCGACGTCCGGGTGCCGGCCAGCCACCTGATCGGCGCGGAAGGCGACGGGATGACGTTCGCCTACGAGTGGTTCCGCTTCGAGCGGCTGATGGTGGCGGCCCGCTGCCTGGGCGCCGCCGAGCGGCTGACCAGCGAGATGACCACGTTCGCCAAGGAGCGGCAGGTATCCGGCCGGCCGATCAGCGAGTTCGGCACGGTGGCCGCGATGCTGGCCGACAGCCTGACCGAGCTGTTCGCGGCCCGCTCGCTGGTCTACGAGACCGCGCGCGGCATCGACCGGGGCAACGACGTCAAGATCGCCCACGCGCAGTGCTCGATGGCCAAGCTGTACGCCTCCGAGATGGCCGGCCGGGTGGCCGACCGCGCCGTGCAGGTCTTCGCCGGCCGCGGCTACATGCGGGAGAACGTTGCCGAACGCTTCTACCGGGAACTGCGCGTCGAGCGGATCTGGGAAGGCACCAGCGAGGTCCAGCGGGCCATCATCGCGGCGCAGATGACCAAGCGCGGCCCGGCCGCCCTGGCCTGACCCAGGCACCAAGCGCACATCGTGTTAGCGCGGTGAACCCTGCCTGCACGCGGGTTGACTTCACGCGATTAGTCGTGCGAGAGTAATCGCGTGTCATCAATTCGGGTGTTCATCCTCGGCACGCTCGCCCAGAGCGGGCCACTGCATGGTCATCAGATCCGCCAGCAGGCGCAGGCGGACCACGCGGAGCTATGGGCCGACGTCCACGTCGGATCGCTGTACGGCGCGCTGAAACGGCTGGCCAACGAGGGCCTGGTCCGGGAGGTGCGCACGGAACGAGTCGGGAACCGGCCCGAGCGGACCGTCTACGAGATCAGCGCGGACGGCCGGCGGGCCCTGTCCGTGCTGCGTGAGCAGGCGCTGCGCCAGCTCGACCACCACAACGATCCGTTCGATCTGGCCCTCACCCAGTCCCGGGATCTGCCCGAGGAGGTCCTCACCCAGATCGCCGAGAACCGGCTGGCCGGGCTGCGGGTGGACGAGTCCTCGATGCAGCACCGGGCGGAGACCGCCGACATCTACCTCAACGAGTCGGAGCGGATGGTCCTGCGGCACCAGATCGAGCGGGTGACCGCGGAGATCCGCTGGCACGAAGAGCTGATCGCGCGCATGCCCAAGATCGCCGCGGACTTCCGCGAGGGAGTGGGCGGGCCGCACTTCGGCGAGCCCGGCCACACCGGCCAGCCCAGGGAGCAGACGTGAGCACGAGCACCGGCCCGGACCGGGCTACCACCAGCGCCAGCGGCACCGACGCGCCGGCCGGGCACGGCTGGCGGGCCGTCTCGATCGTGCTGATCGGCGCGTTCATGGCGCTGCTCGACACCACGATCGTGAACGTCGCGCTGCCGTCCATCCGGACCGGCCTGCACGCCTCGTCGGCCAGCCTGGAATGGATCGTGGCCGGGTACGCGCTGGCTTACGGCCTGGCCCTGGTGCAGGCGGCCGGGCTGGCGACCGGTTCGGGCACAAGTGGATGTTCCTCATCGGGCTGACCGTGTTCACGCTGGCCAGCGTGGCCTGCGGGGTATCACAGCACCCCGCCGAGATCGTCGCCGCCCGCATCGTGCAGGGCTTCGGCGCCGGCCTGTTCTATCCGGCGATCTCGGCCACCATCCAGCTGTCGTTCACCGGCCCGGCGCGGTCCAAGGCGTTCAGCATGCTGGGCGCCACGATCGGGGTGTCCACCGCGCTGGGTCCGCTGCTCGGTGGCTTGATCATCGCAGGCGCCGGGACGGACGACGGGTGGCGCTGGGTGTTCCTGGTCAACCTGTTCATCGGCGCGGTCACCGTGCCGCTGGCCGCCTGGCTGCTGCCGCGCTCGCCGGCCCGCGCCCGCCGCGGCTTCGACCCGATCGGGCTCGGCCTGTTCACCGCCGCGCTGTTGCTGCTGCTCATCCCGCTGGTCGAAGGCCAGCAGGTGGGCTGGCCGGCCTGGTGCTGGGCCTGCCTGGCCGCCAGCGTGCCAGCCTTGGTGCTGCTCGGCTTCTGGGAGGTGGCCGAGGACCGGCGCGGCGGCGACGCGCTGCTGAAGCCGGGTCTGCTCGGGCAGATGTCGTTCTCGGCCGGCGCGATCTTCGCCGTGGTCTACTTCGCCGGGTTCGCCAGCGTGTTCTTCACCCTGTCCATCCTGTGGCAGGAAGGCCTCGGGCACAGCGCGCTGATCACCGGGCTGGTCATCGCGCCGTTCTCGGTGGGCAGCCTGGTCGCCGCGGCCAACAGCGACAAGCTGTCCGCCCGGCTGGGCCGGATGGTCCTGGTCACCGGCTGCATCCTGGTCATCGCCGGCCTCGGCTGTACGGTCCTGGTGGTGCACCTCACCGCACCCGCGGTTAGCGGCTGGTACCTGGTCGCCCCGCTGCTGGTGGCCGGCCTGGGCACCGGCATGACGATCGCGCCAAACCAGGACTTCGTACTGGCCACGGTGGCCCGCCGGGAGGCGGGCACGGCCAGCGGCATCCTGGGCACCGCGCAGCGGATCGGTACCGCGCTGGGCATAGCGGTGATCGGCACCGTGTTGTTCGGCAGCCTGCACGTGCACCCCGGCCCGGACGCGGTCGCCGTGGCGTTCACCCACAGCGCCCAGCTAGCCCTGGTGGCCAACGTCGGGTTCGTCGTGCTCGCGCTACTGCTCGTGCTGGCCCTGCCGCGGCGCATCCCTGGCCACGACTGACCGGGCTGCTCCGGCCGGGGCCTACCGGGCCTCGGCCGGCCGCGGCTGGTAGGCGTCAGGGCTGCCTGGGTTCCAGACCCGCTCGCCCAGGTAGCCGCGGGCCACCATGGTGACGAACTGGTAGACCGCGTCCTCCTCGGCGGACAGCGGCCCGGGGATGGCGCGTGGCGAGGCCAGCCCGCGCTGCACCGACTCGCAGGCGTGCCAGTCCTGCTGGTTGGTGATGTCCCAGAAGTCCACCGCATAGCCCGGGTCGAAGTCCGCCGCCGCCACCGACTCCGGGGCGAACGCCCAGGTGCACTCGATCCGGGTGCGGCCCGCGGCCAGCGGGGTCAGCCGGTGCGTCATCACGTAGTCCGGATGCAAGCTGAGCAGAATGTTGGGCCAGACGTTCACGTAGATGACCGTCCGTAGCCCCTTCGCATCCAGATTCCGCAACGCCACTCCGCCGCTGGTGCCGTCGAGAGACATCGTGGCCATCCCGTCGCGCAGGTCCATCCAGCCGCCGACCCAGGACCCGGGGGCGGCGTAGTTCTCACCGCTCTTTGGCGGGCTGACCTTGCACAGTTCCGGATGGATCTGCGGGCAGTGGTAGCACTCGTGGTAGTTCTCGGTGAGTATCTTCCAGTTGGCCGCGACCTCGTAGTCGTGCTGGCCGCGGACGACCAGCCGCTCCAGCTCGTACCCGGCGATCAGTTCGTCCAGCGTGCCGAGGGAGTCGGCCAGCGGCCCGGCCTGGCCGGAGCCGTCCACAAACACCAGCCCGTGCCATTCCTGCACCGGCAGTTCGACGAGTCCCCACTGGCTGGCGTCGAAGCCCGGCTTGTTCTTGAAGCCGGCCGCCGCACGCAGGTTCCCGGCCAGCCCGTAGGTCCACGAGTGGTACGGGCAGATGATCACTTTTTGCTGGCTGGCCGCACCGCAGGGCAGCAGTTCGTGGCCGCGGTGCCGGCAGAAGTTCGCGAACCCGCGGAGCACTCCGTCGTCGCCGCGGACGATCAGCACACTGCCCGGCCCGATCTGCTCGGCGCGCATGTCGCCGGGCTCCGGGGTCTGCGCACTGCGCCCCACGCACATCCAGCCGCCACCGAAGAAGTGCCGCTGCTCCCAGGCGAACACGTCCTCGTTCTCGTACGCGGCCGGGGGCAGCATCCTGCTCTGGCCGAACGGGCGAAGCGCCTCGCGGACCCCGGCCAGATCCAGCGGGGCCGGTGGGTATCCGGGACGCGTGGCCGCCGGGGCGGTAGACGTAGCGGTCGTGGGCGAGCTTGTGCGAAGATCTTGACTGACCATACAGTCAAGGATAGGCAGCCGGTTGCGGCGTGTCCAGACCGGACACCCGGGTCAGGGCGTCTCGGCCTGCAGGATCTCGGCTACTGGACGGCGGGCGCCAATCCGCGCCGGGATGACGGTGAGCCCGGCCACCGCGAGCAGCATCCCGGCCACCATGGCCAGCAGCCACCAGGCCGGTGGGCTGCCCACTGGGCCGCCTTGCTGGACGGCCCGGTACAGCGCGGTGCCCAGCAGCAGTGGAACCGGCAGCCACGCCGAGCATCTGATCAGCCAGGCCGCCCGGCGCGGCGGCCGGACCGAGCGGCCAGCGCGGCGACCGTACTGATCCGGGCGGCCCGCAGCGCCGGGATGAGGGTCGAGATGACCGCCACGGCCACCGCGGCGGCGGTTTCGCTAGGTTGGTCGGCGTGAGCAGCCCACTCGACGTCACCGCGCAGGTCCGGGTGCCGGCCGACGCCGAGCGGGTCTGGCGGGCCGTCACCGACTGGTCCCGGCAGCGGGACTGGATCTGGGCCACCCGGGTACACGGCGGCCAGGGCGTGGGCGCGGCGGTGACCGGCCGGACCGGGCTGGGGCCGGTCGGCTTCACCGACACCATGGTGATCACCGAATGGGACCCGCCGCGCCGCTGCGTGGTCGAGCACACCGGCCGGCTGATCCGCGGGGCCGGCATCTTCGAGGTGCGCGCGGCGGGCACGGAATCCGAGTTCCGCTGGACCGAGCAGCTGCGGCTGCCGCTGCCCGCCGGGCTGGGCGGCCCGGTGGCCCGGGTGATCCGGCCGCTGGCCGAGCAGGCGCTGATCTCGTCACTGCGCCGGTTCGCCAGGCAGTTCTAGCGCCGCCGCTCAGTCCCGGTTATAGCTTGAGCCGAACCGCAGGTAAACGGTGAGCGCGACGATGAACACGGCCACTCCGGTGCCCAGGTACAGGACGTCGAGTTCGTCGTGGAACTCCAGCAGCACATCGGCGAACGTCACCGACGTGACCAGGATGATCATGGAGATGACCCGGGCCTTGAGGTCGTCCAGGTCGGTCATCTCCAGCCAGGCCGGCACCGGCCGGGCCGCCTTTGCCTGGCGTTTGCCTTATGCTCGCTACACATGACAGGCCGCAACCCGGGCCACTTCGGCCAGTCGCTCAGCCCCCGCGGCAAGTGGGTCATGGGTGCGATCGGCGTCGTCCTGGTGGCCGTGCTGGCCGGTGTGGGCGTGTGGTCCGTGGTCGGCAAGAGCAGCTATGGCCCCTCGCGGGACGGCTGCGTCACGGTGAACGTGGTCAGTTCCATGGGCGGCGCGGTAAGCCACGCCTGCGGAGCCAAGGCCCGCGCCCTGTGCAAGAGCGCGTTCCGCCACAATGACACCCTGTCCCGGCAGACCCGGACCCAGTGCCGCCTGGCCGGCCTAGCCCCCGCCGCCCAGCCCTAGCCGGCCGGTGACGGCACGCACTTTTCACCCCAGCCCACTTATCACCCCTGCGTCCCGCGCAAACTGGGATAAAGGGGACAATTTTCCGGACACCGGGATGAGATGTGGCCGGTACCAGGCATCCGGGGTGATAGGTGGGGGCTGGCTAGCGCCGACCCGTGACAAGGAACGAGCCACCGGCGCGACCGTCCGGGGACGGCCAGCGCGGTGGCCCGCGTCGTCGTGGAGGTGGCGGGAATCGAACCCGCGTCCTTCAGTACATCACCAGGGCTTCTCCGAGCGCAGCCTGCGTCGCTTTTCTCAGCCCCGGCGGTCCTGCAGGCAGGTCGCCGACGGGCTCAGTCGCTGTTTAGTGTCCCGCTCGGCCCCGCGACCGGGCCGACCGGTGGATCCTCCTAGCTGATGCCAGACACCGGGCCGGAGGCGCTCCCGGGCTGACAACCCCTAACTCGCGGTTATTTAGGCCGCGAGGGCGAGGTGAGTGCGCTTAACATTGGCACTTATAAATGTGCGGTCACAGTATTAACGAGGTTATGTCCGCCGTCCTCGGCTCGCTTCCCCTGGTTCAACCACTGAAGTCGAAGCCTGTCACCCCCTGTGGGTAACAACCTATCCAGTTGTCAAGCTGCCGTGCGTCACGCCAGTCTGAACACGGTGACTCACGACGGTACTGGAGTCAACACCTGAGCACCAACCGGAATTCCGGCCCACCGGGCAGCAACACAAGATGCCCGATGGGCTGCCCGCAGTGCGGGCCCCATCGGGCATCCCACGTGGTGATGAGATACCCCCGTGGGCGCTGGCGGTGGCCGAAGTGCGCCCACGGGGGCCGACCGGCAGGGTCGGGGCCGGTCTTATGCCCGGACCTCCCCCGAGATGAGGTCCGGTTCTCATCACGGCGACTGGGGCGCAACCCCCCAAGCGGCTCCCAATCAATAGGTAAGACGCCAGGGAGCACCCGTCTGGTTGCTCAGAGTGACAAAAATTGCGGCGCGTTCACGCTGTGCAATCGCGGATCCGCCCCTTACCCGCCCATACCCGCCAGGAACGACCGGCTGAGCGGGACCGCCGAGCCGTCCGGGCCCTTGGTCAGCTGCAGCACGGCGAACGCCACGCCGCCCCGGTAGCCGACGAACCAGTGCGCCCACCACTTGCTGCCGGGGGTGACCTGGGCCGTCCCGACCTGCCCGGCTACCGCCGCGCCGCTCAGGTTGGCCGACTTGGCGGCGCCGTTGGTCACCACCGCCCGCATCAGCTGGCGGAGCGCCCCCACGGTCTGCGCGCCGGCCACCGCGCGCGGGCTCAGCCCGGGGTCGGGCGGCGAGGTGACCAGCGCCGGCGGGTGCCAGGTACCAGCGTCCACGCCGGCCGCCACCAGAGCCATGTCCAGCGGGCTGACTTCGACGCCCTGCTGGCCGACGGTGTTCGCAGCCAGTCCGGCCTGGGTGACTGCGGCCCGGAACGACCCGGTGAACGCGCTCAGCGGCAGCTTCCAGTTCAGGCCGAGCCCGAAGTTCGAGGCGCTGCTGGCCAGCCGGGATCCGGTCAGCCCGAGCGACAGGGTGGTGAACGCGGTCCCGCAGGACTGCTCGAAATCGCTGCTGAACGGCGGCGCCGCGCCCAGCCGGGGCGTGGCCGGCACGTTGCTGAACGTGCGGCCGCCCACGCTGATGCTGGACCGGCATGGGATCGGCGTGTCCAGCGACACCTTGCCGCCGGACAGCAGCGCGGCGGTGGACACGATGGTGAACGCGTTCCCGGGCTGGTACTGGCCGTTCAGCGGGTAGATCTTCGGCGCGCCGCCGGCGTTGCGGTCGGCCACCGCGAGGATGTGCCCGTTGGACGCCTGCACGGCGATGATGGCCGCGGCCGAGGACTGGCCGGCCAGCGCCCGGTCCGCGGCCGTCTGCACCCCGCCGTCGATGGTGGTGCGCACCGGGGTGCCGGGCTGCCCGTCCCACTTCTTCAGCACGGCCACCTGGTGCCCGGCCGCGTTCTCGGCCACGATCATGGTCTGCGGTGAGCCGGCCAGCATCCGCTGGTAGACCTCCTGCAGCCCGGACACACCCACGGTGGTGCCCGGCCGGTACGCGATGCCCTGCTCCTGCAGCGCGTGCGCGGTCTCGGTGCCGACCGACCCGGTCACATCACTGGCCAGGCTGCTGAACAGGTGCCGGGACACCCGGCGCATGGTCAGCCCGGGCACCTTGTCCAGCTTGTGGCGGAGCTTTTGGTAGCTGGACGGCTGCAGGGTCAGCAGGGTCAGCGGCGCGGACTGCGGGGCGGCCCGGATCACGCTGAGCACCTGCTCCCCGTCCAGTCCGGTCGCGTTGGCGAACGCGGTCGCGGTGGCCTGCGGGTCCTTCAGGTCTCCCGGCCGCACCTGGGCGATCCACGCCGCCGACGGCCGGATCAGCGACCCGCCGCCCGCGTCGAGGACCGGGGCCCGGTTCGGCATCCGGCTGACCACAGCCATCCGCACGCCCTGGCGCAGCCCGGGGTTAATGACAGCCGGGCTCCACTCCACCTTCCAGGACCCGGACAGCTTGCGCAGCGTGAAATGGCCGGTGTAGTCCCAGGCCGCCCCATCCTGGCCCAGGTCCACCGAGGCGTGGAAATAGGCCGTCGCGACCCCGGAATGCTGGCTGATCTGGCCCATCGACAGGTAATAGGCGGCCGCACCAAGCTGCTGGTACGCGGTGCGCAAGGCCACCGTCACCGGGCCGGGTGGCCCGGTGGTCAGCGCGGCCGCCTCCTTGTACTGGCCCTGGGCCCAGGCCAGCAGGAAGTTCTGCGCGGTCGGCTCGGCGGATGGCTCGCCGCTAACGATGCCGGTGGCGATGCCGACCACCAGGAGGGCAGCCACCAGCCCGGCAGCCCCTAGTTTGAGCTGCCGCGACCTCGAGCGCAGGCCGCTCACGACTCCCCCGGCGCCGCCGCTGCGCGGTGCGTGTCCGCCGACGGCAGGCTGCGGATCACGCTTTACTGAGACGAAGGGCGTGACGGGCTTGCGGGCAGCCGCGTGCGCCCCACGTCTACGGTAGGAGGCCACGGCCTGCTTCGCCATCAGCCCCGCCGCCGGAAGGCACGTTCCACCTCCCGGGCAGCATCGCGTTCCGCCAAGTCGTGACGCTTGTCGTAGGTACGTTTGCCGCGCGCCAGGGCAAGTTCGACCTTGACCCGGCCATCTTTAAAATACAGCGCCAACGGCACAATGGTGAGCCCGCGTTCTGCCGTCTCGGCGGCCCACCGGTCGATCTCCCGGCGATGCAGCAGCACTTTGCGCGGCCGGCGTGGTTCATGGTTGGTCCAGGTGCCCTGGGTGTACTCGGGGATGTGCACCCCGTGCAGCCAGACCTCTCCATCCTGAATCTGGGCAAACCCGTCGGTAAGCGACGCACGGCCAGCCCGCAGCGACTTGACCTCGGTGCCGGTGAGCACCAGGCCACCCTCGACGGTGTCCTCGATGTGGTAGTCGTGCCTGGCCCGCCGGTTACGGGCGATGACCGTGGACTGCTGCTGCCGGGAAGTGGATGCCATAGCTCAGCGTCCGCCAGGCTCAGGCGCGTAGGTAGCGCCTGAGGGTGAGGAAGGACGTGACGCCACAGAGCAGCACTCCCATGACCATGGCCAGGACGATGACCTCGATGAGGTCGGCCAGGCTGAGCTGGACGTTGTACGGGAAGTACTGCTGCAGCGCATCCAGGCCCATCGTCTTGACCGCGACGAGCAACGCGGCTGCGATCACCCAGCCGATCATCCCCGCGATGACTCCTTCCAGCAGGAAGGGTAGCTGAACGTAGAAGTTGGACGCGCCAACCAGCCGCATGATGCTGGTCTCCCGGCGGCGGTTGAACGCGGACAGCCGGATGGTGTTGGCGACCAGCAGGATGGCCGCGATGACCAGGATGATCGCGGTGATGATGACCGCGTCCCGTGCGCCGTTCAGCAGCTTGTAGAAGTTGGACAGGATCGACTGCACGTTGACGATGTTGTCCACGCCCGGGCGGCCCTGCACGGTGCCGGCCACCACGCTGTAGTCGGCCTGCGCGTTGGCCAGCTTGACCTGGAAGGAATCCGGGATCTCGTTCTCGGTGACCAGGCTGGAGAACGACTTGTCCTGGGCGAAGTCCTGCTTGAACCGGGCGAACGCCTGCGCCTGCGACTCGTAGTAGACGTGCTGCACGCCGTGCGTGCGCAGCGAGACCAGGTCGTTGTAGATCTGCTGCCGCTCGGCCTGGGTGGCCGGCCCGTTCTGCTTGCACTGCGGGCTCACGCTGGTCGTGGTGCACAGGTAGATCGACAACTGGACCCGGCCCTGCCAGTAGGTCCGGGTGTTGTCCACCTGCTTGACGAACAGGAACCCGGTGCCGAGCAGCGACAGGCTGATCGCCACCACGACGACCAGCGCAACCGTCATCGTGAGGTTGCGCCGGAGGCCGGTCCAGACCTCCTGAAACAGGAACTGTCCACGCATGGTTGCTTGAATCCCTCGGTAATTCCTCGGTATCCGGTACCGCCCAGACCCCGTCAGCCGCCCGCGGTAAGGGCCGCTGAGCTGGTCAGTACGCCTGGCCGTACACCCCGCGTGACTGGTCGCGCACGATCTTGCCGTACTCCAGCTCGATGACCCGCTTACGCATCGAGTCCACGATCGCCGCGTCGTGCGTCGCCATGACGACCGTAGTCCCTGTCCGGTTGATCCGGTCGAGAACCTTCATAATCCCGATGGACGTGGCCGGGTCGATGTTCCCCGTCGGCTCGTCGGCCAGCAGGATCATCGGCCGGTTCACGAACGCCCGGGCCATCGCGACCCGCTGCTGCTCACCACCGGACAGCTCATGCGGCATCCGGTCGTGCTTGCCCTCCAGGCCGACCAGGTCCACCACTTCCGGCACCACCTTGCGGATGAACCGGCGTGGCTTGCCGATCACCTGCAGCGCGAAGGCCACGTTCTGGTAGACGTTCTTGTTCGGCAGCAGCCGGAAGTCCTGGAACACGCAGCCGATCCGGCGGCGCAGGTAGGGCACCTTCCAGTTGGTCAGCCGGGCGAGGTCCTTGCCGGCCACGTGGATCCTGCCCTCGGTCGGCTTCTCTTCCTTCAGGATGAGCCGCAGGAACGTCGACTTGCCCGCGCCGGACGAGCCGACCAGGAAGACGAACTCACCCTTTTCGACGTCGATCGTGACGTTCTCCAGCGCCGGGCGGCTCTGGCTCGGGTACGCCTTCGTGACGTTATCGAAGTGGATCACGGGCCCATCACTCGCTCGACGAAAATGCGGACCAGGCGGCCGGACGCGGCTGCCAGACGGCCGTCCGGGCGCTTGGGGAACTGTCCGGTTTGGCCACGGGCTAGTCTAGGGGGGAATGCGGCTCGCGGCGGCCAACACTACAGAACTGGCCCGGGCGGGCGCGGACCGGAGGGACCCAGGTGAGTTGTGAACACTTGATCTGCGCGCAGTGCGCGGGACCTGTGGTCGAGGCCCGCTGCCCTGCCTGCCAGGCCGCACGGGCCCAGGTGCACCATCACTCCCACCTGAGCAAGCCGCTCATCCTGGCCATCCTGCTCGTCCTGCTGCTGCTCGCGCTCTCGCTGCAGCTCGCGCACTAACCAAACCCATCTTCCCGAACGCCAGTGCCCGCCCGGTGCCGCCGCCCCGGCGCGCGGTCACCAAGGTCACGCGGTCGGGTTCTTGCGCAGCCACCTGATCTCGGCTTCGATGAAGTCGTCGATCTCGCCGTCCATCACCGCCGCCGTATTCCCGGTCTCGTAGCCAGTGCGCAGGTCCTTGACGTTCTGGTACGGGTGCAGCACGTAGTTTCGGATCTGCGTCCCCCAGCTGCCGGATGAGTCGCCGCGCAGCTCGGCCATCTTGGCCGCCTGCTCGGCCCGCTTACGCTCCAGCAGCTTGGCCTGGAGCACCGCCATCGCGGTCGCCTTGTTCTGGATCTGGCTGCGCTCGTTCTGGCAGGACACCACGATCCCGGTGGGCAGGTGGGTCAGCCGCACCGCGGAGTCGGTGGTGTTCACGCCCTGGCCACCCGGGCCGCTGGAGCGGTACACGTCCACCCGGATCTCGTCTTCCGGGATGTCGATGCGGTCGGCCTGCTCCACCACCGGGATCACGTCCACCCCGGCGAACGAGGTCTGCCGGCGGCCCTGGTTGTCGTACTTGGAGATGCGCACCATCCGGTGCGTGCCGTGCTCCCCGCGCAGCGTCCCGTAGGCGTACGGCGCCTTGATCGCGAACGTGGTGGACTTGATGCCCGCCTCTTCCGCGTAGGACGTGTCGTAGATCTCGCTCGGGTGCCCGTGCCGCTCGGCCCAGCGCAGGTAGATGCGCCGCAGCCCCTCGGCCCAGTCGGCCGCGTCGGCCCCGCCCGCCTGGGCGTTGATCGTGATCAGCGCCTCCCGGGCGTCGTATTCGCCGGACAGCAGCGTGCGTACCTCGAGTTGGTCGATCTCCTTGCGCAGCGCGGCCAGGTCGCGGGTGGCCTCTTCGCGGGTCGGCTCGTCGTGCTCCTGGTCGGCCAGCTCGAACATCACCCGGGTGTCGTCGAGGCGCCGCCGCAGGTTGTCCAGCCGGCTCAGTTCCCCCTCCAGGTAGGAGAGCCGGCGGCCGACCGCCTGGGCGTTCTCCTGATCGTCCCAGAGCCCGGGGTCGGCGGAGCGGGCCCTCAGGTTGTCGGCTTCGCGCCGCATGGCCTCGGGGTCGAGCACGGACTCCACACTGGTGAGCGTCGACGACAGTTCCGAGAGTTCATTTACGGGATCGGTACCTGCCATGCGGGAAAGCCTACGCGAGCGCGGGCATTCGAAAGGACGATCGCCCGCCAACTCACCCAGGATGTTCGGGAAGCGAACTGGCCGTCACGAGTGTCCGGATCGCCCGGACCGCCACCGACAGCATGGCCACGGTGAACCGGTCGCTCTCCCAGATCTCGGTCAGCGTCTGCGCAGCCCGGCTGACCGCCGTCTCGTTCCGCTCCACCCAGACACCCAGCCGCTCCTCCGGGTGGCCCGGGCCGGTCACCTCGAGTACGTCCTGGGTAATGGCCGCGTGCGCCGCGTACAGGTCGTCGCGCAGCGCGGCCCGGGCCATCGTGTTCCACCGGTCGTCCCGGGGCAGCGCGGTGATCCGGTCCCGCAGCCGGGCGATCTGCAGCCGGTCGGCCAGGTCGAAGTAGACCTCGGCGGTCTCCTCCACGCTGCGGCCCGCCGTCGCGGCGATCTCGACCAGGTCGAACGCGGAGTAGGCGGGCACCATCCCGGCCACCCACCCGGCCAGCTCCTCGGACACGCCGCGGGCGGTGAACGAGTCGAGCCGCTCGCCGAACTCGGACCGGTCCCGGCCGGTGAGCAGCTTGGGCAGGCCGGACGTGACGGACAGCACCCCGCCGGAGAAGAAGTCGATGGTCTCCGCGATGTCGAACGGCGGCCGCCGGTGGTGCAGCAGCCACCGGGTGCCCCGCTCGGTCAGCTTGTGCCCCTCCAGCAGCATGTCCAGCTGGGTGGGCACGTCCACCTGGCCGTCCAGCGCCTCGACCTGGGCCCAGAATCCGGCCATGTCGAAGACGTGCCGGGCGACCAGGTACGCCGCGGCCAGGTCGGGCACCGACGCCCCGGTTTCCTCGTTCATCCGGAACAGGAACGTGGTCCCGGACCGGTCCACCATGTCGTTGACCACCGCGGTGGTGATGATCTCCCGCCGCAGCGGGTGCGCGTCCATCTGCGCGGCGAACTTCTCCCGGAGCGGCGCCGGGAAGTAGTGAGTGAGCACCGACCGCAGGTACGGGTCGTCGGGCAGCGCCGAGGCCAGCATTTCCTGCTCAGCCCCGATCTTGACCTGTGCCAGCAGCACTGCAAACTCGGGTGTGGTCAGCCCCAGTCCCGCGGACCGGCGTTCGGCAACTTCCTTGTCTCCCGGAAGCACCTCCAGGCGCCGGCTGATCCGCCCGTCCCGGGCCATCTTCCGCATCATCCGGCTATGCACGTGCAGCATTTCCGCGGCCTGCGCCCGGGACGAGGCCAGCGCCCGGTTCTGGTGGTAGTTGTCCTGCAGCACCAGCTGGCCGACCTCGTCGGTCATCTCCTGCAGCAGCCGCTTGCGCTGCTCCATGGTGAGCTCGCCGCGGCTCACGCTCTCGGCCAGCAGGATCTTGATGTTCACCTCATGGTCGGAGGTGTCCACCCCGGCCGAGTTGTCGATGAAGTCGGTGTTGATCAGGCCGCCGGCCAGCGCGTACTCGATCCGGCCGGCCTGGGTCACGCCCAGGTTGCCGCCCTCGGCGATGACCTTGGCCCGGACCGCGGGGGCGTCGATGCGCACCGCGTCGTTGGCCCGGTCCCCGGCGTCGGCGTCCGACTGGGTGCTGGCCTTGATGTACGTGCCGACGCCGCCGTTCCACAGCAGGTCCACCGGTGCGGCCAGGATGGCCGAGATGAGCTGGTCCGGGGACAGCGCCCGGACGTCCTCGGCCAGGCCGAGCGCCTGGCGGGCCGGCTCGGACACCGGGACCGACTTCGCGCTGCGCGGCCACACCCCGCCGCCGGCCGAGATCAGCGCCTGATCGTAGTCGGCCCAGGATGACCGGGGCAGCCCGAACAGCCGCTCCCGTTCGGCGAAGCTCGCCTCCGGGTCCGGCGCCGGGTCCAGGAACACGTGCCGGTGGTCGAACGCGCCGAGCAGCTTGATGTACCGGGACAGCAGCATCCCGTTGCCGAACACGTCGCCGGACATGTCGCCGACGCCGGCCACGGTGAAGTCGGTGGTCTGGGTGTCCACGCCGAGCGTGGCGAAGTGGAACTTGACCGACTCCCAGGCGCCGCGGGCGGTGATGCCCATCTTCTTGTGGTCGTAGCCCTCGGACCCGCCGGACGCGAACGCGTCACCCAGCCAGAATCCGTAGCTGGTGGCGATCTCGTTGGCCGTGTCGGAGAACGTGGCCGTGCCCTTGTCCGCCGCGACCACCAGGTACGGGTCGTCGGTGTCGTACCGGACCACGCCGGGTGGCGGCACCACCTGGCCGGCCTGCAGGTTGTCGGTCACCTCCAGCATGGCGCTGATGAACGTGCGGTAGCAGGCCAGCACCTCGGCCTGGTGCGCCTCGCGGTCGGCGGCGTCCGGCAGCCGCTTGCAGACGAAGCCGCCCTTGGCCCCGGACGGCACGATGACCGAGTTCTTCACCTCCTGGGCCTTGGCCAGGCCGAGGATCTCGGTGCGGAAGTCCTCGCTGCGGTCTGACCAGCGCAGCCCGCCCCGGGCTACCGCGGCGAACCGCAGGTGCACCGCTTCCAGCCGCGGCGAGTAGACGAACAGCTCGAACTGCGGCCGCGGCGCGGGCAGGTCGGGCACCTGGGCCGCGTCCAGCTTGACCACCAGGTACGGCACCGTGGTGGGATCGCCCTTGGGCGCCGCGAAGTAGTTGGTCCGCAGCGTGGCCAGGATCAGCGCCAGGTAGGCGCGCAGCACCCGGTCGTGGTCGAGGACCGCGACGTCGTCCAGTTCGCCGCGGATCTCCTCGGTGATGGCCTCGCTGCGCTCGGTCTGGCCCGCCTGCCGGGCCGGGTCGAACCGCGACTCGAACAGCCGGACCAGCAGCCGGGTCACCGTGGTGTTGGAGCGCAGCACCCGCTCGATATAGTCCTGGCTGAACCGGGTACCCGCCTGGCGCAGGTACTTGGCGTAGGCGCGCAGCATCATGATCTGCCGCCAGCTCTGATGCGCGTCCAGGACCAGCGCGTTGAACCCGTCGTCCTCGATCTGCCCGCGCCACAGCGCGGCCAGCGCGTCCTCGAACAGGCCCTTGACCGCGCTCGGCGCGGGCACCGCCGCCGGGTCGGCGGACCCGGCGCGGCGCAGCCCGAAGTCGTAGATCCAGAACGGCGTGGCCAGGCTCGGGCCCTTGAACTCGTACGGGTGCTCGTCGACCACCTCGACGCCCATGTGCTGCAGCCGGGGCAGCACGTCAGTCAGCGTGATCGGGGACCCGGTCCGGTAGATGGTCAGCCGCCAGACCAGCGGGCGGCCGGGCGGGGCGTCCTCCACCGGCACCCCGCCGGAGAACCCTTCCGCCTCCCACATCTCGAACGCGACCTGCTCGCCGCTCTCCAGCATCCGGATGATCTGGGTCAGATCGTCCAGCGCGTACACCGCAGGCACGTCGGCCTTGTACGTCTCCGGGATGGCCGACGAGCAGATGCCGAGCAGGTTCTTGGCCTCCGCCTCGCCCAGCCGCTCGTGCGCGGCGGCGTCCAGGTCCTCGTCCCAGGACCGGACCGCGGCGGCCAGCCGGGCTTCCAGCTCGGCCGTGTTCACCTCGGGCAGCCGGGTGCCGGGCTCGGCCCGCACCACGACGTGCAGCCGGGCCAGCGCCGAGTCGCCGACGGTCGCGCTGTACTCCACCGCCACCCCGCCGAAGGCCTGCCGGAGCACCTCCTGGGCGCGCAGCCGCACCGCGGTGGTGTACCGGTCCCGCGGCAGGTAGACCAGGCAGGACATGTACCGGCCGTACCGGTCCCGGCGGACGAACAGCCGGGTCTGCCGCCGTTCGCGCAGCGCCAGCACGCCGAGCGCGATCGGCACCAGGTCCTGCGGCATGATTTGGAACAGCTCCTCGCGCGGGTAGCCCTCCAGGATCTCGGTCAGGTCCTGCCCGTCGTGGCTGTCCGCGGCCAGCCCGGCCGCCTCCAGCACGCTGGCCAGCTTGCGCCGGAGCACCGGGATGCGGGTGATGCTCTCGTGGTAGGCGGCGTGCGTGAACAGGCCGAGGAACCGGTACTCGCCATTGATCTGCCCGGCCTCGTCCACCCGCTTGACCGCGATGTAGTCCAGGTAGGACGGCCGGTGCACGGTGGACCGGGAGTTCGCCTTGGTGATGATGAGCCGGATCGGCTCCTTGGCCCGGGCGCGCACCTCGGGCGGCAGCGCGCCGAACGACTTCGAGCCCGCCCGGTCGTGCCGCAGGATGCCGAGACCGGTGCCCGGCACCGCCCGCAGCGACATCTCCTCCGGGTCGTCCACCAGGTCGTACTCCCGGTAGCCGAGGAACGTGAAGTGGTTGTCGGCCAGCCAGTGCAGCAGCGCGATGGTCTCGGCCGGCGCGCTGGCCCCCTCGGCGGACAGCCGGTCGGCCAGCCAGGTGGCCTTGGCCTGCATCCGCGGGTAGTCCTCGACCGAGACCCGGACGTCGTGCAGCACCCGGTGCAGGTCCTTCTCCAGCCCAGGCAGCGGCACGTCGCAGGCCCGGCCGTCGATCTCGATGTGCGTCCACGACTCGGCCTGCTCGTCGTGCCCGCTCCGGCTGGCGTCCAGCGGGCCGACCACCTCGCGCAGCGCCCCGGCCACGTCCCGGCGGACCAGCAACTGCGGGTGCACGACGCGGTAGCTGGTCACGCCGTGCCGGGCCAGCTCCATAGTCACCGAGTCGACCAGGAACGGCATGTCGTCGGTGATGATGCCGATCGCCGTGCTGGCCGGGTCGAACGCGGCCATCGCGCCGCCCTGGCCGACCCGGACCAGGGCCCGGCCCTGCGGCCGGTCGGCGGCCAGCCGGGCCTGCGCCATGGCCACCGCGGCCACCGGGCCGGCCCCCGCGCTGACCAGGTCCTCCTCCGGGACGTGCCGGTAGTAGGCGCGCAGATAGGCCAGCAGGTCGCCGACGCCTACCCCGCCCGCCTCGCCCGGCCCGGCCGCCTTGGCCAGTTCGGCCGCCTCGGCCAGCAGCCCATCCCGGTTACCCGACATATGTAGTCACGCTCCAAGTGGTCACAGCATGTCCCGCAGTTCCCACAGCAGGGGGTAGTAGTGAATCGGCACCCGGGACCGCAGGTAGGGCGCCCCGGTCAACCCGCCGGTGCCGGATTTGGTGCCGATCTGCCGCTCCACCATGGCCACATGCCGGGCCCGCCACAGCCCGGCCAGCTCGTCGTGGGTGAGCAGATCCTCGGCCAGCTGCCAGAGGTCGTCGTACTGGGCCCGGTCCCGGGCCACGATGGCCAGCGAGTCGAGCACCTCCGCGTCGGACCCGGCGGGCAGCCCGCGGGCGGCCAGCAGGGCCAGGTACGCGTCCCAGATACCCGGCTCGGCCAGCCGGCGGCGCAGCCGGCCGCGTTCCGCCTCGGTCTCCCCGCGGAACCGGGCCAGGTACCGTTCATCCTTGAGCCCGGACAGGAACTCCAGCTCGCGGAACTGCACCGACTGGAACCCGCTGGCCGGGGAGAGCAGCGCGCGGAATTCCAGGAAGTCCTGCGGGGTCATCGTCTCCAGGATGTCCACCTGGGCGATCAGCAGGCGGCTGATCGCATGCACCCGGCGCAGCAGGTGCCGGGCCCGCCAGGTCTGGCCGGCGGTCATCGCGTCCCGGACCGCCTCGAGTTCGTGCAGAAGCTGCCCGAACCACAGCTCGTAAACCTGGTGCACGGTGATGAACAGCAGCTCGTCGTGCGCGGGCGGGTCGGCTTGCGGCACCTGCTGGGCCAGCAGCTCAGGCAGCCGCAGGTAGCTGCCGTAGGTGAGCAGGCCGCCTTCCTCGCCAAAGTTGCGCGGGCTCGGCGAAGCCAGCCGCGTTGAAGAGGCTGAACTGGATCCGCCCGCACCACGCCGTTGTGGTGTTGTCACCCGTCTCCCTTAGTCACCCTTCTTGCCGCGCTGCACCTCGTCCTGACTGTACGCGGGGTCAGCCTGGCTCGCGAACAGGGCCAGGACCTCCGGGTTGGCCAGCGCGTCCGGGTCGGCCGCCTGGGCCACCGGGGTGCCGAGCAGGATCTTGCGCACCGGGACCTCGAGCTTCTTGCCGGACAGCGTCCGCGGCACGCCGGGCACCTGGTGGATCTCGTCCGGCACGTGCCGCGGGGACAGCTCGCCGCGCAGCGCGCCGCGGATCCGCCCGGTCAGCTCGTCATCCAGCGTGCGGCCCTCGGCCAGCACCACGTAGAGCACCAGCAGGCCCGGGCGGCCCAGCTGCCCGGTGTCCACGACCAGGCTGTCGGTGATCCCGGGCAGCCGCTCCACCACCCGGTAGAACTCGCTGGTGCCCATCCGCACGCCGCCCCGGTTCAGCGTGGCGTCCGAACGCCCGTAGATCACACAGCCGCCGTCCGGCAGCACGGTGATCCAGTCGCCGTGCCGCCACACCCCGGGGTAGGCGGCGAAGTAGCTGGCGTGGTAGCGCTCACCGCCGGGATCGTTCCAGAAGCCGACCGGCATGGACGGCATCGGCGCGGTGATGACCAGCTCGCCGACCTGGCCGGTGACCGGCTGGCCGGATTCGCCGAACGCCTCGACCCGGGCGCCCAGGCAGCGGCCGGCGATGATGCCGGCCCGCACCGGGAGCAGCGGCGACGGCCCGACGAACCCGGTGCACAGGTCGGTGCCGCCGGAGAACGAGCCGAGCAGCAGGTCCGCGCCGACCTCCCGGTAGACCCAGTCGAAACCCTCCGGGGGCAGCGGCGACCCGGTGGAGCCGATGCCGCTCACCGCGGACAGGTCCAGCTCACGGCCGGGGGACAGTCCGGCCTTAGCGCAGGCCAGCAGGTACGGCGCGCCGGTGCCGAAGTAGGTCACCCCGGTCCGGGCGGCCAGCCGCCAGAGCGCGTCGGTGCCCGGGTAGGTGGCGCTCCCGTCGTAGAGCACCACGGTCGCGCCAGTCAGCAGCCCGCCGGCCAGGTAGTTCCACATCATCCAGCCGGTGGTGGTGTACCAGAAGAACACCGAGTCCGGCCCGAGATCCTGGTGCAGCGACAGCGCCTTGAGGTGCTCCAGCACGACCCCGCCGTGCCCGTGCATGATCGCCTTGGGCAGCCCGGTGGTGCCGGACGAGTACAGCACCCACAGCGGGTGCCCGAACGGGACCGCATCGAACTCCAGGCTGCCCCCGGCCGTGGCGGGCAGCTCGGCCCAGTCCAGCAGGCTGGCCCCGGCGGCCTGCACCGCCGCGGTCACCGGCCCCTCGGCCAGTCCGGCAGCCGGGCCGCCCACCATGATGACCGCGCCCAGGCCGGGCAGCCCGGCGATGATCTCGGCCAGGGCGTCTTCCCGGCCGAACGCCCGTCCGTGATAGCGGTAACCAGCCACCGCGACGAGTACCTTCGGGGTGATCTGGGCGAATCGATCGATCACACTGTGCGCGCCGAAGTCGGGTGAGCAGGACGACCAGATCGCGCCGAGGCTGGCCGTGGCCAGCAGGGCGATCAGCGACTCGGGCACGGTCGGCAGGTCGCCGGCCACCCGGTCGCCTCTGGTCACGCCGAGTTCGCGCAGCGCGGCCTGGACCCTGGTCACCTCGGCGGCCAGCTCGCCATAGGTCATGCGGCGCGGTTCGCCGTCTTCGGCGGCGGCGATGACGGCCACCCGGCCGGGATCGGTCTCGGCCATCCGCAGCGCGTTCCGCGCGTAGTTCAGCCGGGCGCCGGAAAACCAGTCGGCGTCCGGCAGCCGGCCGGTCAGCGCCGGGCCGGTGCCGCGCTCGCCGAGCACGCCGAAGTAGTCCCAGATCGAGTCCCAGAACGCCGCGGGCTCGGCCACCGACCACTCCCACAGCTCGGCGTAACCGCCGGTCGGCACGCCCCGCTCCCCGGCCAGCCAGCGCTGGTACCGGGTGATCTGGGCCTGCTCGATGACCTCGGGACCTGGTTCCCAGAGCACCGTGCCGTACCCGGCGCCGAGCAGCGCGGTGACGTCCTCGTCTCGTGGCATAGGGCCCAGCATCGGGGGTCAGCCCGGGTCGCGCAATGTGCCCGCGCGCAGCGGACCAGGTGATCTATCCCACTGGTGCCCCGGCCAGGAAGGCCAGCATGCCGAGCGCGGCCGCCCCGACGATGCCGCTGACCACGCCGCGGCGCAGCCCGATCAGCCACAGCGCGGCCACGGCCAGCAGGCCGGCCTGCCACAGATGGCCGAGGGCCAGGCCGAGCGGGATGGCCGCCCCGGCGATGGCGCCGATGGCGGCGGGCCCGGCCCCGGTCAGGAACGCCTGCACCCGGGCATCCGCCCGGAGCCGGCCGAAGTAGCGGCCGCCGGCCAGCACGAACGCGAACGACGGGGTGAACGCGACCGCCGAGGCGAGCAGCCCGCCGCCCACGCCGTGCGCCGCGTAGCCGACCACCGCCACGGTCTGCACCACCGGCCCCGGGGTGACCTGGCCCAGCGCGACCGCGTCGAGGAACTGCGCGGCGGTCATCCAGTGGTAGGTGTGCACCGCGTCGTGCTGCATCAGCGGGATGATCACGAAGCCGCCGCCGTAGGACAGCGCGCCCACCTTGAACGCCACCCAGGCCACCGCGAGCAGCCCGCCGGTGACCGGCACCGCGGCCAGCGGCAGCAGCAGCGCACCCCGGCCCGGTCTCCCGGCGGGCCGGTCCGGGCGGTTGCGCGGCGTGGCCAGCACCACCTCGGCCAGCCCGCACGCGGCCAGCACCAGGACCAGCCACGGCCCCACAGTGGCCGCGGCCACCCCGCCCGCCAGCGCGTAGCCGATCCAGCGGGCATGGGATACGCGCTCACTCGTAGCGGAGCGGATGATCCGCCGCCACCTGGCCGGGGCCAGGCCGATGGCGGCGGCCACCGCCACCGCGGGCACCGCCGCACCGGCCCCGTCCGCGGCGCCGCGGATCCAGCCCGGCGGGTGCTTGGCCAGGAACAGCGCGGACAGGGCGAGGATCACGATCAGGCCGGGCACGATGAAGCAGAGCCCGCCGATCAGC
Source organism: uncultured Actinomycetes bacterium (assembly GCA_963758575.1). Taxonomy (GTDB): domain Bacteria; phylum Actinomycetota; class Actinomycetes; order Streptosporangiales; family Streptosporangiaceae; genus RYN-230. The sequence goes on along the minus strand of CAVWWE010000011.1, from coordinate 13,685 downwards.
GCCCCGGCGACACCGCGCAGCCGCCAGGCGCAGAAGATGGCCAGCTGGGTGGAGGCCGGGCCGGGCATCAGGTTGCAGGCCGCGACACCGTCCTCGAACTCGCTGGCCGGCAGCCAGCCCCGGTCCTCGACGCAGAGCTGGCGGAGCAGCGCGATATGCGCGGGCGGGCCGCCGAAGCCGATGCAGCCGATCCGGCCCCACTCCCGGGCAATCGTGCGCAGCGGGACGGCGGGCGGCGCCGCAGGCTGTGCAGGGGCGCCATCCGGCGCCCCGTCCCCAGACACGGGGTCAACTTACGCCCCGGAGGTTAACCAGCGGCGGCCAGGGTGAGCCGGTCCACCGCGGCCACCACGGCGGCCGTGTCGGTCAGGTCAGCGAACACCGCGTCGGCACCGGCCGCGCGCAGCTCGCTGACCGTTGACCGGCCGCTGGCCACGGCCAGGCAGCGGGCTCCGCCGGTCCGGGCCGCTTCGACGTCCAGCGTCGAGTCGGCGATGTACACGGTGGCGTCCTCGCCGAACGGCACGCCGTATTTCTCGGCCGCCCGGGTCCGGGTCATCAGCAGCTGCGCGCCCTTCGGGTACACCTGCGAGCCGTACCCGCCCACCTCGGTGTCGAAGAACCGGTCCAGGCCGAACGCACGCAGCTTCAGCACCGCGTTAGGCCGGAGGGTGCCGGTCAGCACGGACTGCACCACGCCGTGCAGGCTGGCCACTTCGGCCACCGCCTCGGCCGCGCCGGGCAGCAGCCGGCCGCGCTCGGTGAGCTGATCCCGGCGGGCGGTGAACGCGCCGGCCAGCGCGTGGCTGAATCGGACGAGCAGTTCCTCGCTGGCCGGGCCGGGCGCGACCGTGACACCATTCAGGGCCAGCGCGTCGAAGAAGATCCCCGACTCCAGCCGGCCGCCAGCTGCGGCAGCTGGACCAGTGGCCGCCCGGTGACCGCGCGGAACGCCTCGACATATGCATCCCGGGTGACCCGTCCGACGTCCAGCAGGGTCAGGTCGATATTCCACAGAACCAGGCGATGAATGGAAGCCTCCGGGGTGGTTTGGGCGCGGCGCCCCGGTCAGCGTAGCGCGAAGGGAGCAGCCAGGTCCGGCTAAGAACCGGGTGACCAAGTCACCACCTGAGGGACGTGACCATTGACCGATGCCAGGGTGATCGAGAAATCCTGGGCCGACCCGGAGCAGTTCGCCGCCATTTTCGATCGCTACTTCGGCCAGATCCACCGCTACCTGGCCCGCCGGGTCGGCGGCAAGCTGGCCGACGACCTGGCGGCCGACGTGTTCACCGCCGCCTTCGCCCAGCGCACCCGCTATGACCTGGACCAGGAATGCGCCCGTCCGTGGCTGTACGGGATCGCCACCAACCTGGTCGGCGCGCAGCGCCGCCGGGAGCAGCGTTACTACCGCGCGCTGGCGCGCACCGCGGCCGTCACCCCGGCCCACAGCGACGAGGAGGAGCGGCTCACCGACCGGGTCAGCGCGGCCGCGGCCGGGCCGGCTCTGGCTGCCGCGCTGGCCACGCTGGCCCCGGGCGACCGGGACGTGCTGCTGCTGGTCGCGCTGGCCGAGCTGAGCTACCCGGAGGTGGCCGCCGCGCTCGGTATCCCGTACGGCACAGTGTGCTCCCGGCTGAGCCGGGCCCGGCGGCACGTCCGCGGCGCACTCGGCGACATCAACCCGATGCAGGTGAAGGAGCCCACCGATGGATGAAATGACCCTGGTCCGGGAACTCCTGCCGGACGCGCCGCCGCCGGCCGGGCCGGTCGTCGCGGCCGCCCGGGATCGGCTGGACGCCCGCATGCACGGCCCGGGCCGGCCGCACTGGCGGCCCCGGCGCGGGCGGCCGATCCTGCTGGTCACCGGCGTGCTGGCCGCGGGCGCGGCCGCCGCGCTGCTGACCGTGACCCTGCTGCCCAGCGGCCGCCCAGCCGGCCCGGGGCACGGTCAGGCACCTGGGCTGCCCCGCAGCCTGACCGCGTCCAGCGCCCGGCAGTACCTGCTGGCCATGGCGAGCACGGCCGGTCAGGCCAAGGTCGCCGGGCGGTACTGGTGCTCGGTGGTCCGCCAGGGCAGCCGGGAGATGGTCGTCGCGGGCAACAAGGAAATCTCCGTGCCCTGGCTGGACGGTGGGGGACGGAGCCCCAGCACGGCCCGGCCGGCCGGATTCCAGTACTCGGTTATCGAGCGCAGCCAGTCCGAGGACTGCCTGGAGGCCCCGCACGGCAACTGGCCGGGCGGCACGGTCACCGGCTACTACCAGTCGCTGGGTGCCCAGTTCCCGACGGCAGCGGACCGGGCCGCCTGGCAGCGCGACGGCTCCCCGACCCGGGTCGGCGCCTGGTACGCCAACCAGCCGGATTCGTTCCAGCCGGGGCCGCGGCTGCGGACCGGCCCCAAGCTGGGCTGGAGCAACTACGCGAGCCTGTCCGCCGACCCGGCCACGCTCAAGGCACAGCTCTCGGCCGGGCTGCCCGGCCCGGACAGTGCGGTCATGAAGATGGAGGAGCACAGCACCGGCTGGTCTTACCGGATGATCCGCAACGGCATGCTGTTCTACGCGGCGGTCGGGGTGATGGGCGACCCGGTCCGGCCCGCGGTCCGGGCGGCCGCCTACCGGGTGCTGGCCAGCGTGCCGGGCGTGCAGGTCAAGCCGGGCATCCGGGACATCGCCAGGCAGGTCGGCACCGCGGTCTGGCTCAGCCACCCCGGCGATCGCGCGGTGGACTACGAGCTGATCGACCCGGCCAACGGCTACCTGCTCGGCGACGAGAACATCACCGTGACGCCGCTGCTCGGCCTGCCGCCTGGCTCGGTGCTCACTTACAACGAGCGGGTCAGCAGCGGCTGGACCAACACCCTGCCCAGCCAGCCCGCCCACTGACGGGGGATAGCGATGTACAACGCTAAGTGAGTGGGCGGCCTCAGCCCATGTACGGATAGCGGTAGTCGGTGGGCGGGGCGAACAGCTCCTTGATGGCCCGCGCGTTCACCCAGCGGGTCAGGTTCCAGATCGAGCCCGCCTTGTCGTTGGTGCCGCTGGCCCGGGCCCCGCCGAACGGCTGGCGGCCGACCACCGCGCCGGTCGGCTTGTCGTTGATGTAGAAGTTGCCTGCCGAGTACCGCAGCGCCTCGGCCGCGGCGGCGATCGCGGCCCGGTCCTGGGCGATGATCGAGCCGGTCAGCGCGTACGGGGCGGCGTCGGCCGCCTGGGCCACCACCTCGGCGTACCGGCTGTCGTCGAACACGTGCACGGCCAGGATCGGGCCGAAGTACTCGGTGCGGAACACCTCGTCCGTGGGGTCGGAGCACTCCAGCACGGTCGGCTGGACGAAGTAGCCCTGCGACCCGTCCGCGGTCCCGCCGGCCAGCACCCGGATCGACGGCCTGCCCGGCGCGCTGGCCAGCACGTCAGACAGCTTGTGGAAGGCGCGGGCGTCGATCACCGCGCCGAGGAACAGGGACAGGTCGGCCGACACGTCGCCCATGGTCAGCGAGTCCACCTGGGCCAGGAACGAGTCCTCCATCCGGCGCCACACCGACTGGGGCACGTACGCGCGAGAGGCGGCCGAGCACTTCTGGCCCTGGTACTCGAACGCGCCGCGGAGCAGCGCCACGGACAGCACCTCCGGGTCGGCCGACGGGTGCGCGATGACGAAGTCCTTGCCGCCGGTCTCGCCGACCAGCCGGGGATAGCCGCGGTAGCCCGCGATGTTCTCGCCCACGGTGCGCCACAGGTGCTGGAACGTCCCGGTCAACCCGGTGAAGTGGATGCCGGCCAGGTCCGGGTGGGCCAGCGCGACCCGGGACACCGCCTGGCCGTCCCCGGTGACCAGGTTGATCACGCCGGGCGGCAGCCCGGCCGCCTCCAGCAGCCGCATCGTGTGGTGCGCGGACAACTGCTGGGTGGGCGACGGCTTCCACAGCACGACGTTGCCGAGCAGCGCGGGTGCGGTGGGCAGGTTGGCCGCGATCGAGGTGAAGTTGAACGGGGTGATGGCCAGCACGAAGCCTTCCAGCGGCCGGTACTCCATCCGGTCCCACTCGCCCGGGGCGGAGGACGGCTGCTCGGCCAGCAGCCGCCGGGCGAAGTGCACGTTGTACCGCCAGAAGTCGATCAGCTCGCAGGCGGCGTCGATCTCAGCCTGGTACACCGACTTGGACTGGCCGAGGATGGTGGCCGCGTTGATGGTGGCCCGCCACGGGCCGGCCAGCAGGTCGGCGGCCTTGAGGAAGATCGCCGCCCGGTCGTCGAAGGACATCGCCCGCCAGGCCGGGGCGGCCGCGGCGGCCGCCTTGATGGCCGCGGCCACGTCCACGTTGTCGGCGTTGGCCAGGTGCCCGAGTACGTGCGCGTGATTGTGCGGCTGCACCACCGCGATCCGCTCGCCGCCGCCCATCCGCTGCTCCCCGCCCACGGTCATGGTCAGCTCGGCCGGGCTGGCCGCCAGTTCCTTGATCTTGGCTTCGACCGCGGCGCGCTCGGCGCTGCCGGGTGAGTACGGCCGGACCGGCTCGTTGCTGGGCTGCGGAACGGTGCTGACGGCATCCATGAGGGTCTCCCTGGATCAAGGTTTCATTCGGGCGGTGAGCCCATGGTGCCACGCCGCAGGCCCAGCGCCGCCAGCGCGCCTGCGGCGGAGGCCGCGGCCAGCACCAGCACGCAGTCGTGGAAGGCCGCGATCGGCAGCCCGGTGATCCTGACCCGCTGCGCGTAATACGTCGCCAGCAACGCGATGCCGAACGAACCGGACAGGCGTTCGGTAATGCTGAACAGGGTGTTGGCGTCCGGCAGCTTCTCTCCGGGCAGGTCCCCGACCAGCTCCATGACCAGCGGCTGGACGGTCAGCCCGAGCGCCACGCCGCGCCCGCAGAAGAGCGTGGCGCTGGCCCAGACGGGAGTGCTGGGGCCGAGCAGGAGCATGGCCAGGGTAGCCACGGCGAGCAGGGCCAGCCCGCCCACCACGCTGCCCACGATGATCGCGGGACGGGCCCGGCCGCGCTTGATCAGCACGCTGCCCAGCCAGCTGGCCAGGCCCATGACCACGCCTTGCGGCAGCAGGGCCAGGCCGGTCAGGCCGGCCGAGCGGTGCTGGATGTCCTGCAGGTAGACCGGGGCCAGGAAGAGCACGGAGAACAGCACCACGCTGGCCACACAGGCCAGGGCCAGGGTGAGCGCCCGGCGCGGCGCGGCGAGCACGCTCAGGTTGACCGCGGGCCTGGCGCCGCGGGCGCAGCCCGGCCGGCCCCGGTACCAGAGCAGGTAGCCGCCGATCAGGGCCAGCCCGCCCAGCCAGGCCGGGGCCGACGCGGCGGACAGCCAGCCGTGGCTGGGGCCCTGGCTGGCGCCGTAGGTGGCCAGGCCCAGGCCGGCGCTGAGCAGGACCAGCCCAGGCAGGTCGAGCCGGGCTGCCGGGTCGCCGCGCTGCCCGGGCCGGCCCGGCGGAGCAGCAGCCGCAGGCCGGCCAGCGCGGCCAGCCCGACCGGGACGTTGATCAGGAACACCGACCGCCAGCCGAACGCCCCGATCAGCAGGCCGCCGAGGGCCGGCCCGAGGGCCGGGGCGGCGAACAGCATGATGCCCGCGCTGGGCGGCATCGTCCTGGCCGCACCGTCCCGGCCCAGCAGCAGGCCCATGGCCAGCGGCACCATCGGCGCGCCGAGCAGGCCCTGCACCACCCGGGCGGCAATGAGCAGGCCCACGCTGGGCACCATGGCGCAAGCGGCCGAGGCGAGCACGAAGCCGGCCAGCGCGGCCTGGTAGGCAGGCAGGGTGCCGAACCGCCGGGCCAGCCACGGGCTGGCAGCCAGCCCGCAGGCCAGGCCAAGCAGGTAACCGCTCAGCGCCCAGGCCGCGGTGGCCAGCGTGGTGTGCAGGTCGGTGACAATGACCGGCACGGCCACGTTGACCACCGAGGAGTCGATCATCGAGAGCATCGGGCAGGCCAGCAGGACCAGCTGGAGCACGCCCTCCGGGACGCGCGGGCGGCCGGTGCCGGTCCCGGCGGCGGTGCGGGCGGCGGTCACGGCACGCGGCCGGCCGCCACCACGGCCAGTTCGTCCAGCCAGCGCAGCTCGTGCTGGGCGGCGGCCCGGCTGAAGTCCAGTACCCGCAGCCCCCACGGCTCGGCCTGGGCGTCCGGACGAAGCGAGTCGAGGTGGTCGATCCGGCCCTGGACCACGGCCCGGCGTACCCCGATGATCCGCAGCCGGTCCCCGGGCGGCAGGTCGGCGAAGAACGACACCCGCACCTGGAACTCGTTCTCGTCGGCCAGCAGCGCGGGATCGGCGTCGCGGATCATCGACTGGTACAGGTCGTGGCCGGTGTCAGTGAGCCGGTACACGTTTCGCGGCGGGCGGCCCGGGTCGGCCTCGGCGGCCGCCCGCTCGACCGCGCCCTGCTCCTCGAACCGGCGCAGCGCCGGGTAGAGCACGTTGTTGTTGATCGACCGGCCGCCCAGGATCCGCTCGACCTGCTTCTTGATCTCATACCCGTGGCGGGGCTGGTCGCGGAGCACCCGCAGCGTCAGTATGTCAAAGTACACCGGGTTAGCCTAACCTAGGTTAGGCTAACTCACCAGGGTGCAACGCTGCCCGGCCGTTGGTGCGGGAGGGTTACTCGTCGTCGACGTAGCGGAGTTCCTGGGTGGCGAACCAGAGCAGCTCGTGCCCTTCCGCGCTGTCCACCAGGAACTGGGCGTCGTCGTCGCCGGAGTCGGCCGCGGGCAGTGCGGCCGCCGCGGCGCCGATGTCGTCCGCCGCGACCCGGTCGTCCACGTGCCCGGACGCCACCCGGGCCAGCGGCACCGGCGCGGCCAGCTGAACCAGGGTCGGCTCGTCGAAGCCGCCCTTGGCGTCCACCTGGTCGTCCGGCACGTCGGCGGCCAGCACCACCCGGCGGCGCGGGGTGCCGGGGTCGGCCAGCAGCAGCCGCAGCGACGCCCGGGCCGCGTGCATCATCGCGACGTACTCGAGTTCTTCCAGGTCACCGGTGGCGTACCACTCGCGCAGCGCGGGGGTAACGGCGAATGCCGTGACCGGTGCCGGGCCAATCTCAGCGTCGTGCAGTACCGAGTCGAGCATGCTGACCGTGGCCGGCAAGTAGACGCGCATGATGTTGTCCCAGGTGAAAAGTATGTGGTCAGCCCGGGCTGTCCGGTGCTGCCCTGCCGGTAAGTCTGCCATTCAGCGCGGCCACCACGACAGCGATCGCCGCGTCCAGCGATTCATGCTCCCAGACCCGGACGACCTGCCAGCCGGCCGCGGCCAGCGCGGCGTCCGCGGCCCGGTCCCGCTCCATGTTGCGGCGCAGCTTGGGCGCCCAGTACCACTCGTTGACCGTCGGGTCGCGGCCATGTTCCGGGCAGACGTGCCAGAAGCAGCCGTCCACGAACACAGCCACCCGGCGGGCGGTGAACGCGATATCCGGCCGTACCCTCGTGCCGGGGGCCAGGTCGAGCCGGTAATCCTTGCGGAACCGGTAACCCTGCCGGTGCAGCGCGCTGCGCAGGGCCAGTTCCGGCTTGGTGCCGGTGCGCTTGATGGCCCGCATGTTCGCCGAGCGTCCCGGGCTGGACGGGCTCGGATAGTCAGCCACTGGCTAAGGCTAGGGCAGCGCGTCCCCGGTGGGCAGCCCAACCAGCGCACCGAGCCGGGTCACGGTTTCGGCCGGGTCGGTGTGCCAGACGCCGGTCATGCCGAGCGCCTCGGCGGCCAGCACGTTGGCCTCCAGGTCGTCCACGAACGCGCACTCCGCGGGGTCCAGCCCGAGCAGCTCCGCGGCGTGCCGGAAGATGCGCTCCTCCGGCTTGCGCATGCCAACCTCGGCCGAGATGACGACCGCGTCGAACAGGTCGGGGAACAGGTGGGTCGGGTAGCCGGTGACGCCCCACGAATTGGACAGCAGCGCGGTCCGCACCCCGGCCGCGCGCAGCTGGCGGAGCAGCTCGAGCATGGGCTGGCTGAGGGTGGTCGCGGCGAACATCCGGTCCAGCAGGCCCGCGGCCGGCACCGGGGTGCCATCACGGCGGACGATCTGCGCCGCCAGCAACTGCTCGAACTCCGCGTCGGTGCACTGGCCGAGCTCCAGCGCGTGGATCGGATTGACCTCCGCGGCGGACTCGTAGGCGCCGGTCACCCAGGGCCGCATCACCGCGAGGTAGCTGTCGAAGTCGATGTCGTCGGCGGCGATCCAGGCCCGCACCGTGTCCAGCAGCGGACCGGTCAGCACACCGCCCCAGTCAGTTATCACGCCACGCAGCACACCCTGATGGTACGAGGCGGCGGGAACCTGGCTAGGTTCCCGCCGCCTCGTGGGCGGTGCGGCTACTCCCCCCGGGCGTTCCCCCCGGCACTGAGGGTCACCGGGTCTCGCTGGTCGCGGGCTGCCCGGTCCGGGTGTGCGTGCGCACGGCCGGCTCGGTGGCGTGCCGGCGGCCAGGCACGGCGCGGTGCGGGGCCAGGTGCCGCCGGGCCACGGTCAGTCCGTCCACCGCAGCCACCGGGCTGGACGGCACGAACTCGCTGACGTGCGGCTCGGCCGCGGCCTTGGCCCGGAAGTAGGCTCGCGCCTCGGCGTAGTCCGGGTGCTTGTGCGGGCGCTTGAAGGTCATCCACAGCGGCACCCCGACGATGCCCAGCACGATCAGGGCGATGATGGGGAAGTTGGCGATCACGGCGCCGGTCACGGTTATCTCCTCTTTTCTTCTTGTCCCGGCGGGGGGCCGCCGGTTGCTATGTCTTCACGATGCCCCGGGGCGTTCTGCTGGCCGTTGGCAGAGCTTCTGCGCTGGCTCTGAATCGGGCGCAGATCCTGGGACCCGGGGTCCCGGGACTGTCGGTTCCAGGCCGTAACGTGCTGATTAGCAGTCAGGAAGGGCCGGAGGGGAGAGCCACCATGTCTGAGACCAGCGCACCCGTCGTCACTGGCGAGCGAGCCGACCTGCTGGCCGCGCTGGCGAAGCAGCGCCACTTCCTGCGGTTCACCGCCCGCGACCTGACCGATGAGCAGGCCGCGCAGCGCACCACGGCCAGTGAGCTATCCGTCGGCGGCATCATCAAACACGTCACGCTCACCGAACGGCGCTGGGTCCGGTTCATCCAGGACGGCCCGGCCGCGATGAGCTGGAGCGAGTCCGGCATGTCCGACTGGATGGCCGGATTCCGCATGCTGCCCGGGGAGACGCTGACCGGGCTGCTGCAGGCTTACGAGCAGGTCGCCCAGGAGACCGCGGAAGTGGTCGCCACGCTGCCCGACCTGGACGCCGCGCAGCCGCTGCCCGAGGCGCCCTGGTTCGAGCGCGGCGCCAGCTGGTCCGCCCGCCGGGTGCTGCTGCACGTGCTGGCCGAGATCGCGCAGCACGCCGGGCACGCGGACATCATCCGTGAGTCGCTGGACGGCGCCAAGTCGATGGGCTGAGGCCTGCCCCAGCCTCTAGCCCAGGCCCGCGTTGCTGTGCTCGCGCACCGCGCCACCGTGCTGGCCAGCGGCGTGCCCAGCCCGAGGCCATGCGTACCGCGGGTGGCTGGTAGCAGGGCTGGCCGCACTTGCCGCCGTACCGGCAGTCGTGCGAGTACCGGCCCTGCGGGACAGGTAGTCGTGTGCTGGTGCGCACGTCGGTGAGCCTGCGGGTTGGCCCGGGTGACCGGACAATCCGCGCGAGTACCGCCCCGCCCCGGGCAAACCCCGCGCGCGCCTGAGGCCACCAGAAATGAGCCCGGCGGGCGTCAGAGACACCCGCCGGGCTTCGGGTTGTGATGTCCAGGCCGACCCGGGCCGGCCTGGACGGTGGGATCAGGCGGCGTCGAAGCGGTCCAGGTTCATTACCTTGTCCCAGGCGGCGACGAAGTCGCGGACGAACTTCTCCTTGGCGTCATCGCACGCGTACACCTCGGCCACCGCGCGCAGCTCGGAGTTCGACCCGAAGATCAGGTCGACCCGGCTGGCGGTCCACTTGACCTGGCCGGAACCGTCCCGGCCCTCGAACGTGTTCGCGTCCTGGGCCGTCGGCTGCCACGTGGTGCCCATGTCGAGCAGGTTGACGAAGAAGTCGTTGGTCAGCGACCCAGGGCTGGCGGTGAACACACCGAGCGGCGACTGCTGGTAGTTGGCGCCGAGCACGCGCAGGCCACCGACCAGCACCGTCATCTCCGGGGCGCTCAGCGTGAGCAGGTTGGCCTTGTCCAGCAGCCGGTACTCGGCGCGGCAGCCCGTTGCCCTTGCCGAGGTAGTTGCGGAACCCGTCCGCCTGCGGCTCGATGACCGCGAACGACTCGACGTCGGTCTGCTCCTGCGAAGCGTCCGCCCGGCCCGGCCGGAACGGGACCGCGACGTCGAACGCCGGCGTCGCTGGCCGCCTTCTCCACGGCCGCGGCACCGGCCAGCACGATCAGGTCGGCCAGCGAGACCTGCTTGCCGCCGCTCTGCCCGGCGTTGAAGGACTGCTGGATGCCCTCCAGGGTGCGCAGCACGGTGGCCAGCTGCTCAGGCTGGTTGACCTCCCAGCCGCTCTGCGGCTCGAGCCGGATGCGGGCACCGTTCGCGCCGCCGCGCTTGTCGCTGCCCCGGAACGACGAGGCGGCCGCCCACGCGGTGGACACGAGCTGGGACACCGGCAGGCCCGAGGCCAGGATCTGGCTCTGCAGCGCGGCCGCGTCGGACGCGTCGATGAGCTCATGCGTCACCGCCGGCAACGGGTCCTGCCAGATCAGGTCCTCGGCCGGGACCTCCGGCCCGAGGTAGCGCACCTTCGGGCCCATGTCCCGGTGGGTCAGCTTGAACCAGGCCCGGGCGAACGCGTCGGCGAACTCGCTGGGGTTGGCCAGGAAGCGCCGGGTGATCTGCTCGTAGACCGGGTCCACGCGCAGCGACAGGTCGGTGGTCAGCATCGTCGGGGGACGGCTCTTGGCGGGGTCCTGGGGGTCGGGAACGGTGCCCGCGCCCGCGCCGTCCTTGGGCTGCCACTGGTAGGCGCCGGCCGGGCTCTTGGTCAGCTCCCACTCGTAGCCGTACAGCGTCTCCAGGAAGCTGTTGTCCCATTGCGTCGGGGTGGCGGTCCAGGTGACCTCAATGCCGCTGGTGATCGCGTCGCGGCCCTTGCCGGTGCCGTAGGAACTCTGCCAGCCCAGGCCCTGCTGCTCGATCGGGGCCGCCTCCGGGTCCGGGCCGACGCTCTCGGCCGGGCCCGCGCCATGCGTCTTGCCGAACGTGTGACCGCCCGCGATCAGGGCCACCGTCTCCTCGTCGTTCATCGCCATCCGGCGGAACGTCTCCCGGATGTCCCGGGCCGCGGCCACCGGGTCCGGGGTGCCGTTCGGGCCCTCCGGGTTGACGTAGATGAGGCCCATCTGTACCGCGCCGAGCGGCTCTTGCAGGTCCCGGTCGCCGCTGTAGCGCTCGTCGTCCAGCCAGGTGGTCTCGGGGCCCCAGTACACATCCGCGTCCGGCTCCCAGACGTCCGCCCGGCCGCCGCCGAAGCCGAAGGTCTTGAAGCCCATCGACTCCAGCGCCACGTTGCCGGTCAGGATCATCAGGTCGGCCCAGGAGATCTTGCGGCCGTACTTCTTCTTGACCGGCCAGAGCAGCCGCCGCGCCTTGTCCAGGCTGACGTTGTCCGGCCAGCTGTTCAGCGGGGCGAAGCGCTGCTGGCCGGAGCCTGCGCCGCCGCGGCCGTCACCGATCCGGTAAGTGCCCGCGCCGTGCCAGGCCATCCGGATCATCAGCGGGCCGTAGTGGCCGAAGTCAGCCGGCCACCAGTCCTGCGAAGTGGTCAGCACCTCGGCGATGTCCCGCTTCACCGCCGCGAGGTCGAGGCGGCTGAACTCCTCGGCGTAGTTGAAGTCCGCACCCATCGGGTTGGTCACGGGCGGGTTCTTAGCCAGGATCTTCAGGTTGAGCTTGTTCGGCCACCACTCATAGTTGGCGTCCCCCATGGTCGGCTGAGTGAGGCCGTGCACGACCGGACAGCCGCCGACCTGCTCGTCCTGCCCGGCCTCGGGGGTCGCACCTTCGATGACTGTTGGATCGTGGTTCTCGGTCATGAGATTCCCTCCGGACTTAGCGACAGATCGCGGTTGGTTAAGCAGTGCGGGTGTTGGAACAGCCGGGGCACAGGCCCCAGTAGGTGACCTCGGCCTCGTCGATCGCGAAGCCGTGATCGTCGGACGGGGTAAGGCACGGCGGGTGGCCGACCGCGCAGTTGACGTCAGCGACGGAACCGCACGAGCGGCACACCATGTGGTGGTGGTTATCCCGGAGCCGCCCCTCGTACCGGGCCGGGCTGCCGGCTGGCTCGATACGGCGGACGAGTCCTGCCTGGGCGAGCGCGTTCAGCGCGTCGTACACGGCCTGCAGCGAGACCTGGCCGATCCGGTCGCGCACCCCGGCCGCGATCGCCTCGACGCCCAGGTGGTCACCGGCCCGGACGGTGTCCAGCAAGGCGACCCGGGCGGCCGTCACTCGCAATCCGGCCCCGCGCAGCTCCTCGGCGATGGTCGGAGTCTGGCCTGCGGTCACGTGACCAAACCTATCGGCTTAAACGTGAACAGCTCAAGACAACGAATGACTCAAGTTTAGACACCCCGGCCTCCGGCGCCACGGACGGGCGGGTCCCGGTGGCGCGCGAGGGGCCGGGTCGGGTATTGGTGGGCGAGTGGATCCGGTGCAGGCGCTGCGTGAGATCGCGTTCCAGCTGGAACGGGCCGGGGCACCGACCTACCGGGTGCGGGCGTTCCGGCGGGCCGCGCAGGTGGTCCGCGACCTGCCCGCGGCCGAGCTGGCGCAGCGGGTCCGGGACGGGACGCTGCGCGCGCTGCCCGGCATCGGGGCCACCACGGCCGAGGTGATCACCCAGGCGGCGGCCGGGCAGCAGCCCGGCTATCTGGCCACGCTGCTGGCCGAGGCGCCGGCCGGCGAACCCGCCGCCGGGACGGCCGGGGCCCGGGCCGGCCTGCGGGCCGCGCTGCGCGGCGACTGCCACACCCATTCGGACTGGTCGGATGGGGGCAGCCCGCCGGACGAGATGGCCGATACCGCGCGCCGCCTGGGCCATGAGTGGATCGCGCTGACCGACCACTCACCCCGGCTGACCGTGGCCAACGGCCTGTCTGCCGACCGGCTGCTGCGCCAGCTCGAGCTGATCGACCGGCTCAACGCGGAGCTGGCCCCGTTCCGCATCCTGACCGGGATCGAGGTGGACATCCTCGAGGACGGCGCGCTCGACCAGCGGGAGGACCTGCTGGCCCGGCTGGACGTGGTGGTGGCCAGCGTGCACTCCAAGCTGCGGATGCCCGCCGGGCCGATGACCGAGCGGATGGTGGCCGCGGTCAGCAACCCGCACACGGACGTGCTCGGGCACTGCACCGGCCGGCTGCTGTTCGGGCCGGGGCGGCCGGAGTCGGAGTTCGACCCGGAGGCGGTGTTCGGCGCGTGCCGCGAGCACGGCGTCGCGGTCGAGATCAACTGCCGACCGGAACGCCGCGACCCGCCCGGGCGGCTGCTCCGGCTGGCCATCGAGGCCGGCTGCGTGTTCGCCATCGACTCCGACGCGCACGCGCCCGGGCAGCTGGACTGGCTGGGCAACGGGACCACCCGGGCGGACGCGTTCGGCATCCCGGCCGAGCGCGTGGTCAACACCCGGTCCGCAGACGACCTGCTGGACTGGACAGAAAGGGGCAGCACATG
>CAVWWE010000010.1:0-5300 GCA_963758575.1 uncultured Actinomycetes bacterium | reverse complement strand
CGGGGCACGCTGGCCATCCGGGACCTGGGTGAGCAGGTCAGGCAGGATGAGCGCCTGGTGCCAGTGCTGCTGCCGGTCGGCGACGGGCTGCTGGCCGCGGTCAAGCGGTAACCGGGGCACCCGCCGTCAGCCAGTGCAGCCGGCCAGCCGATAGCCGCCGGGCCAGCACCGCCCCGGCCCGGCGCAGCGCGGCTGGTGCGGCATCGGCGATGCCGAGGAACATGACGGTGCATGGGCGCGTGCCGAGCCGGATGACGGTCTGGGTGGTCTCGCCCGCGCGGCCGGTCAGCTCGCCGCTGGCGATGATGTCGGCGGCCGGGACCGGAAGATAGCTGTCCAGCTCGGTGGCGCCAGCGCCGGGCACCGGGCCTCGTCCGGGCCGCGCACCGGAATCACGATGACCGCGGGCCCAGCTTCGCCGGCCGCGCGGAGGAAACTGCCCAGGGGTTGCTGGTCAGCCGCTGGAACAGCGGTAACCGTTGCCTTGACCGGCAAGGCTCAGCCGGTGACGGATTTGAGCGCGTCCGAAAGCCGGGCCGCCTCATCCGCGGACAGTTCGACCACCAGCCGCCCGCCACCTTCGAGCGGTACGCGCATTACGATGCCGCGGCCCTCTTTGGTGACCTCGAGCGGACCATCGCCCGTCCGCGGCTTCATCGCCGCCATTCCGCATCCCCTTCCTGCCCGGGCCGCATGAGACCTCGCTGAGGCCTGCCGCGCCGGGATCCCGGCACCTGCGGCGGGTCCGGCCACCCACAGCCGAATGATCAGTACCTCTATTATCCAGAGTTCCGGCCTACAGTGGTAACGATCAGCACTCCCTTCCGCCCCCTGCCGTCGGTAACTAGGGTCTCAGCAGCACCTCGTGCACCATCGGTCACGGGTGGTTAGGTTTACCTGCACCTAAGGAGAGTCCAGTGCCGGACGCGGAATCAGGGCCAGTGGCGGACGCCGGATCTGACACGGTTCGATCAGACACGGTGCGCTGGGACCTTACCGAAGCGGTCGGCACCATCCTGCTGAACCGGCCGCGGGCTCATAACGCGCTCACCGCGCAGATGAAGACCGCGCTGCTGGCCGCGCTGCGCCAGGCGGCGGCCAGTCCCGAGGTCCGGGTGGTGCTGATCACCGGCGCCGGGCCAGCCTTCTGCGCCGGCCAGGACCTGCGGGAACACGCCGAGCTGCTGACGGCAGCGCAGACCGGGGCGGCGATGGATACGGTCCGGGAGCACTACAACCCGATCGTGCTGGCCATCAGGTCCATGCCCAAGCCAGTCATCGCCGCGGTGAACGGGGTGGCCGCGGGCGCCGGCGCGTCCCTGGCACTGGCTTGTGACCTGCGCATCGCGGCCCGTGGCGCCAGCTTCCTGATGGCCTTCGCCCGGGTCGGGCTGGCCGCCGATACCGGCGCCTCGTGGACCCTGCAGCGGCTGGTCGGGGCCGGCCGGGCGGCCGAATTGCTGCTCCTGGCCGAGCCACTGGCCGCGGCCCGGGCCCTGGAGCTGGGCCTGGTCAGCCAGGTGGTGGACGATGCGGACCTGCCCGCGGCGGCCAGCGCGCTGGCCGCCAGGCTGGCCATCGGCCCGACCGCCGCGTACGCGGGCATCAAGGCGGAACTCGACTACGCGGCCGGGCATGACCTGGCCGCGGCGCTGGAGCAGGAGGCCGAGGTTCAGGCCGCGCTGGGCCGCACCGCGGACCACCTGGCGGCCACGGCCGCGTTCGCCCAGAAGCAGCGGCCAACGTTCCAGGGCCGCTAGGCCAGAGAGCTACCGGACCGGCCTTACCCCGCGTCTGCGCTGACCATCTCCTCGTGCGCACAGACGATCTGCTCGGCCGCGTTGACCAGGTCGGAGAACTCCCGCCACTCGCGGCCCCCGGTGCGGCTGGTCCAGGACACCACCCGGCTGCGCACCCACACGGTCAGGCCGCGCCGGATGGACAGCACCGACATGCCCGAGGCCGGCGCGTCGGCCCGGACGATGTGCCCAAGGCCGCGATCGGCCAGCATCCGCTCCAGGTTGGCAGCCGCCTGGAGCGAGCCGGGCAGGGCCCGGCGGAACCGGTCCAGCGCGGTGCCAGGAGGCACCGGCTGCGCGAACCATACGGCCTTACCGGACACCTTCCAGCCGCCGAGCCGGGCGCGGGTCAGATGATGACCCCAATGGCCCTCGGACAGCGCGTGCACCACGCACAGGCCCCGGCCGCTCTCATCCTCTTCGGCCGGCACATCAGCGGACAGCGGGTCCGGTGGCTGATCGTTCTTCCAGCCGGGCAGTGCGTCGAACACTTTGCACACGAGTTCTTGCTGGCCGGCAGCCCGGCGCAGGTACAGCCAGAGTTCCGGGGCACCGGCCACTGGGCAGCCCAGCACGCCGTCGAACTGGATCGCGGCCCGCGCGTGCATGCTGTTGGCGGCGAGCTCGCTGGCCATCGTGGCGCCGTCATAGATCGCCTCGTCCGGCAGCCCGATCCCAGTCGCCGCCGCCCGGAACAGCTGCCGGGCAGTGGCCGCGCAACTGGCGTCCATCGGCAGTGGCGAAGCCGAACATCCTCCCGCGGACACGGTCGCGGCCGGAGGATGCACCGCGTCGGAGGGGTGCGGTGCATCGGCCGCAAGTGACCCTAGCATGATCTTTCAGCCTTCCCGGGCCGCAATCTGTGAAACACAGATTATGAGTCATGCGCCGGGCGCGCAACGACATCCGGGACGGAAGTGCGGGCTTGAAGCAGTCTTTACTTTTTTCTGTCCGGACAGAAGCGTCGCCAAAGCGGACATTACGTAAAGTAATAGTGCTGTGGCTAACAGGTAACGCAAGGCGCATGGCCTGGGTGTTTCCGCCGAGCGAGCCGCGCAGTACAGTCGTGCCGCGGTGGCTGCGCGGCAGCCGCCGGGCCTCGAGACAGGTCCTGATAGAAGAATCCCCCGGGTGGCGGCCCGGGGGATGCTTCTGTTCGGTACCTGGGTGGCTCAGCCTTCGCCGTCGAGGTCGAAGCGGCCCGCCCTGGTCTCGGCCAGGAACCGGGCGAACGCCGCCCGGCTGACCACGTGTGCGCCGGTGCCGGGACGCGTGCTGTCCCTGACGGCGACGATGCCGGGCAGGTTGGCCGCGATTTCCACGCAGCCACCGTTGGATGTGCTACTCAGGCGTGCCTTACGCCACTCAGCTCGAGACAGATCGATCATGATTACTCCAGTTGTTGCGCGAGGTGTTCTAGGTAGACCGCGGTAGCTCCGGGCTCCTGGGCCGAATCGCGGATCCGGCCGAATGCCTGGATATACAAGTTCACCTCTTCTGGCCTGCTCACCTCCTGGATGGCCGTGTCGGTTTCGGTGAAGACGACGCTCGGCTCGTCGCCGGGCAGTTCGAAAATGTTGATCGAGGACGATACGCCCGGGCTCGGGCCGTCGGCGAAACGCTGGATACGCAGCTCCACGTTGGGGCGGCGGCTCATCTCGATGAGATGCTCGATCTGCTCCCGCCGCTCCGCCCGGGTGCCCCAGTGATACATCAGGGACGCCTCGGTGATCACCGCCACCAGGCGGGGCGCCGTCCCGTTGTTCCGGTCCAGGATCTCCTGGCGGCGCTGCCGGGTCTCCATTGCCTTACGCCGCCAGGCGGGCGGCCGCGGGCCGGCCCGCATGAACGCCTCCGCGTAGTCCTGGGTCTGCAGCAGGCCGGGCACGACCAACGGCATGCAGACCTGGATCCGCTCCGCGTCGTTCTCGAAGCCGGGGAATTCATTCTCGAAGATGTCGGTGTAGTCACGCCACCACGGCCGGGTGCGGGACCGGATGGCCAGGTCCTCGAGTTCTTCCGCAGTGGCGCTGTCCACGCCGTAGATTCGCAGCAGATCCCGGATGTCGCTCATCTCGGGCCGCTTCCACTGGTTGGCCTCGAACCGGCCGACTTTGCCGCGACCCCAGTTAAGGATGTCGCAGACGTGGTTAGCGGTATGCCCGCTGTGCAGCCGGAGTTCGGCGAGGCGGCGGGACAGCCGACGCTTGGCCACAGTCGCCCCGTAGGCATCGTCGGTCATCCAGCCTCACCTCCTTGACAAGGCGCCGGATTAAGCATACCGCTACCTAACTTGTGAATCGCAGATTCTCGGCTACTTTCCTGGGACTCTCAGGTTGTGTTCAGGGTAGGCACAATCCAGCGTCCGGTGTGGCATTAGCTGACCGGAATGCCCGGTGGCGGCCGGCCGAGGCGGGCTAGCTCGCGCCCTCGTCGAATTCGCCGTTCCGGACGCCGTCGAGAAAGCACTCCCACTCGTGGCGGTCGTATACGAGCACCCGGCCCGCCGGGTCGCCAGCGACTCGCATCAGCACGTATTCGGTGCGCTCAGAAGCCGGCCCCGGCGCGGCCACGGCCGCGGTGGCCAGGGCGTGCGCCGCCACGAACGCGATCTCAATCGCCCCGTCCCGGTCGCCAGACCGCCGCCATTCCTGCGCGGCCAGGTTGACGCCGAGTTCGGCTACGGTCGGCTTCCCGGTCACTGCTGCATCCTCCTCGGGCGGCAGGGCGCTGCGTGGCAACCCCAACAGTAGAGCATGATCACTCGTCACTATCCGCAGTCGCCGGATTCGCCGGACGCCGGCCAACCCCGCACCACAGCCAGCGAGAGCCATCGGTGTCGGCCGCGGCCGGGTCCTCGGCGCCCCACAGACCGGCATAGGTCAGCCCGGCCGGACTGCCCTGGTACGGCGGCACCAGTTCCAGGCCGGTGAAGAACCGGGCCACCTCGGCCCGGGACCGGAAGTACATGTGCTCGGTGGCGGTGTCGAAGACGGCGCGGAATCCCGCCACCGCCTGATCGGACTTGTGATCGGCGCTGAGGTGGGACAGCGACAGGTAGCTGCCCGGGGCCAGTTCGCCGACGTACCGCTCGACGAGCCGGTACGGGCCGTCCTCGTCCGCCACGAACATGAGCACGCCAGTCATCAGCAGCCCGGCCGCTCGCTGAAGTCGATGAGCCGGCCCAGCTCCGGGTGGCCCAGGATGCTCTCGGGCTCGCGCAGATCGCCCAGGATGACAGTGGTCGAGCCGTTGCCGGCCAGCAGTGGCTCGCTGTGCAGCCGCACCAGCGGGTCGTTGTCCACGTAGACCACCCGGGCCTCTGGCACCAGGCGCTGCACCACCTCGTGTGTGTTGCCGACCGTGGGCAGCCCGGATCCGATGTTGACGAACTGGCGGATGCCCTGCTGCGCGATCCACGTGGCCGCCCGCTGGTGGAAGCCGCGATTGGACCACGCCGCGTCCCGCACCTCGGGAACGGCCTTGAGGATCTGCTCGGCG
>CAVWWE010000009.1:0-205585 GCA_963758575.1 uncultured Actinomycetes bacterium | reverse complement strand
GAAACATTGTGTTACACTCTCTTCTAATGTAACCAGTGTAACCAGTAGGAGGCGGTCATGGACCAGGCTGCGATCGGGCAGGTCGAGCAGCAGATTGACGATGAGGTAAAGAAGCGCTTTCCCGGCGCGGTGCACCGGGTCGCAGTGCTGCAATATGGCGATGATCCGGTGATCGAGCCTGGAGAACTGCTGGTCCGGGTGACCCTCGAGGCGGCAGAGGGACACGAGGCCCAGCAGCAGGCCCTGCAGGCGTTCGAGAACGCGCACGGTCCGGCGATCAAGAAGTTCCGGCGTGACTTGTCAGACCAGCTGCCCGAGGCTGGGCGGCTGGAATTCCGTACCAGCGGCGACACTGATGGCCCCCGGATGGTGCTGGGCGGCAGGACCCGCGACTCGCTGGAGTCCCGCGCGGAAGGCGGCGAGCTGACTCCCGTGATGGCCCGGCTCGACCCGGTGGACCTGGAAACCCTGGACGCGCTGATCACCGCGGGCATCGCGGCCAGCCGCGCGGAGGCCGTCCGCTGGGCCCTGGCCCGCATCCGCGAGCGGCCAGCATACGCACAGCTGCGCGAGCGGGCCCGCGAGATCGAGCGGCTTAAGACCGAGTTCTAACCCGGCGCCCCCTAGGTCTGGTAGCCGGGGGTGGCCGCTGGCGCTGCGGCGGGTGACCTCCTTGATGACAGTCCGGGGGCAGACGGCCAGCTGGGTTCCGTCGCGCAGGATGCGGAACTGGCTGTCCTCGATGATCACGGTGACGACCTGGCCGCGGTGGGCGTGGCCGAGGTCGATTTTCACCCCGGCGACCATCAAGCCGCCCTGGCTGGAGACCACACGGGCCACGTGCAGGGCCTGGGTGACCGGTGCGGGAGCGGGTTCGCCCTCTGGGACGGCATCCTCAGCCTCTCCGATCCAGCAGCCCTGCCGACCCGACACCGCGACCTGGCTTTCCTGTTCGCCTGCCAGACTGCCTCCGGCAGCACCACCCACCTCGCCGAAGCCATCCATCTCGCCGCCGCAATTCAATTCTTGGGCTACCACATGTCATCGCCACCATATGGATCATCGCCGACTCGCCCGCCCCCCACGTCGCCAACGCCGTGTACACCTCGCTCACCACAGGCAACGGACCGGATCACAGCCGGGCTGCAGAAGCCCCTCCACCGCGCCATCCGGGCCCTCCGCGGCATCGACCCCACCGATCCCCTGCTGTGGGCGCCTTACACCCATCTCGGCCCCTGACCCGCAGGACGGAATAATCTGCGCGCGCTTACGCCAGTGACGGACACGTCAGACAGGTAGGGCTATTCGGCAAGCGGAGTGAGCGACGCCAGAATGCCGATCGCCGCAACTCGCCCACAGTGATGGCGATGCCCGCGGCGCTAGCTCTCAGCGCGGCGAAGGCTAGCCCCTGATCACAGGAACCGTCGGTGATCGTCAGACGGCCGCAGAGAGCCTCGACATAGCTCGCCAGGCCGGCCGACGCGTGGCATCGAAGCCTGCGGCCTGCGATGATGCGCGGAATGCCGACCGTCCGCTTGAGATAAATGAGACTGAAATGAGACTAAGGGAGGTTAGCAATCGCACACGAGTGATCACCGAGTGTACGTTTATGCAGGTCAGAACAGTGGTCAGGGGCAGGATCGAACTGCCGAGCTCGTCGTTTCGCGTCGTCAGCGGCACCCGGCGACCCGAGATTGACGCCCGTGGACTGGCATAAACGAGACCGCAAATGAGACCACGCCGGGCACGCCCGGCTGTCCGGAACGGCGCGCCGCGCGGCGCGATGGGGTCGCGGTGAGCGTCGAAGCGATCGACTGGGTGCTCAACCTTGCCGCGGTCCCGGCCGCCTCGGCCGTCCAGCGCGTGCGAGTTCGTCCTCGTTGGCCAGCCACGCCCGGCCGGACGGGACCGGAGCCTTCTCGTCGGTGGCGAGGCTCATCCGCCAGGCGGCCTGGTGTGCCTGACCGACGTCCTACTCTGCCGACAGTAGTGCGTATCCCGCGCCGCATGATGATGCGAGTCAGCGCATGGGCATGCAACCATGCTGGCTCATCCCTCGCGGGCGGAGTATGTTCATGGTCATCTGGGGTGCCGGTCGGCGGGGTTGCGGGATCGGCGGGGAGGGGGCGGGGGATCGATGCGCCTACGGTGTTTGATGCTGGGCACGGCGGTGGGAACGGGAGCGCTGGTGGCCTTTGCGTGGCTGCCTGCGGGGGTGGCGCTGGGCGGCGCGGGGGTCGCGGCGGGCGGTCCGGCGTCTGGGCCTGTTGCGCCGCGCGGGGGGTCAGCTGCGCGGTTAGCGGCTTTGCGGCCAGAGCCTGCCTGGTCAGACCGTATCGGGCGCGCGCCGCTGGCTGGTCCCGGGAACGCGGTTCAGGCCAGGCCGGGCCGCCTGGGCGGGTCGGTCGTGCTCGGCGGCAGCCCGGGCGCCGCGGCCGCCAACCCGAGGACAGATACCCTCTACGTCCCGGTCCAGTGCCGCACCAGCTTCTGCCCCGCCTCTGGTTCGCCTGGCCATGTCGTGGACGTGATCAACACCGCGACGTGCAACGCCAAGGTCAGGTCGCATTGCCGCGTGGCCGCTGCGGCCAGGGTTGGCAGCGGTCCGCTCGCCGCCGCGGTGGATGAGAGAACCGACACCGTTTACGTCATGAACGGCAACGACGATACGGTCTCGGTGCTGAACGGGGCCCGGTGCAACGCGAGGGTGACCCGCGGCTGCGGCAGACCGGTTGCCACGATCAAGGTCGGGAAGTTCCCGGTCGCCGCGGCCCTCAGCCGCCGGACGCGCACGCTGTATGTGGCCAACCTCGCGGGGGGCAGCGTCTCGGTGATCAACGCGGCCGCGTGCAACGCCCGCACGACCATGGGGTGCGGGCGGCCGACCCGGACCGTGACGGACAAGGCAGGCCCGGCCTGGATCGATGCTGACGTGGCGACCGGCACCGTCTACGTGGCGAACAGCGGCACCTCGGGCAACGGCGACACCGTGTCGGTGATCAACGGGGCCGCCTGCAACGGGCACACCGGCCGGGGCTGCGGGCGGATTCCGGCAACCGTCAGGGTGGGCGGCGGCCCGTTCGCGGTGGCCGTGGACCAGGCCAGCAATACCATCTACGTTCCCAGCAACAACGACGGGACCGTGTCGGTGATCAACGGCGCGCGGTGCAACGCCCGGGTCACCTCGGGCTGCCGCCGCACCCCGCCGACAGTGACCACCGGCGCCGGCCCCCAGTTCGTGGCGGTCGGCCACCGGGTGCACACGGCGTTCACCATCAACCAGGGCGATGACACGCTGTCGGCGATCAACACCAGGACCTGCGGGCGCAAGGTGACATCCGGCTGCCGCAAGCGGCCGCCGAACCAGCAGGCCACGCCCGACCACGGCCCCGGATTCAACTCGTTCCCGAATTTCTTCATGCTCGTGCCCCGTACCGGCAGCGCGTACGTGGTCAACATAGGCGGCCGGAACATCCTGTCCGTGACCGGCACCGGCCGCTGCAACGCCGCCGACACCACCGGCTGCCGCGCCGAGGCGCCCAGGGTGCCGGAGCATGCCTTCCTGATCTCCGCCGACCGGGCCACGAATACCATCTACGCGGCCAGCCTCAGCCTGCCCCGGATCGACGTCATCAACGGCGCCACCTGCCATCGCGGGCGCCTGTCCGGCTGTGCCCCGGTCGCGGAAATCCCGATGGCGCACCCGCAGGCCAACGTCGGGACGGTCAACCGCGCCACTCACACGCTGTATGCCGCTGACCCGTTCGCCGGCACCGTCTCGGTGATCAACACCGCCACCTGCAACGCCACCGACATCACCGGCTGCGCTGATCACCCGGCGACAGTCACCGTCGGCCGGTTCCCGAACACGCCGGTCATCAACACCGCCACGCAGACCATGTATGTGCCGTTCGGCAGCAGGGGCAACCGGGTCGCCGTCGTGAACACCGCCACCTGCAACGCCACCATTACCACCGGCTGCGGCCAGACCCCGGCCGTGGCCAAGGTGGGGAAGGGCACGTTCAACCTGGCGGTAAGCGCCGCGACCAACACGATCTACGGGGCTAATTCCGGCCTGATGAACTTCAACGGCGACACCGTGTCGGTGATCAACGGCGCGACCTGCGACAGTACCAGCCACTCCGGCTGCGGGCATCTGGCCGCGACCGCGAAGGTGGGGCTCGGCCCGGCCGGAATGATCGTGAACGACCGGACCCACACCGTCTACGTCGCCAACAACGCCAATGGCGACTCACCCGGGACAGTGTCGGTCATCAACGGCGCGACCTGCAACGGCACCCGCACCGCCGGCTGCCATCGCCGCTTCCCCGCCATGGCGACAGGCGTGGCACCGCTGCAGATCGCGGCGGACCCCCGCACCGACATCCTCTACGTCACCGACTTCGGCGGCGCCGCCGTGACCATCCTGAACGGAGCACGCTGCAACGCCACCGTGACAAACGGCTGCGGCGCGGCGCCGGGCAAGCAACCGGCCGGGTCACAGCCGTTCGGCCTTGCCATCAACCCGCGCACCCAGACCATCTACGTCACGCAACTCTTCCGAGCCGGCTCCATGTCAGTATTCAGGACCGCCCGCAACTAGCCAGATATGGGCACAGTCGCCCGGGCAGCGTGCCCCGGCAGCCGAACTGGCGCCGGAGCACGTTCACCCCCCCCGCCTGGCGCCCGCACCGCTAACGATCTTGAAACGGCCGCGTGTGGACGCCCAGCGGCAGCATTGTGCGTTGCAGGTGCCACGGTGTTCTTGGGGTAGACACGATGAGCAAAGCAGGCATATGAAGCTCTTACGTCACAGAATGTCATGCTACGTAAGCAGGATCGGCGAGGTTCAGACGCCACTGCCCGCTCCCGTCGCTTTATTTATCGGGATACTGGCGGCCATCGTGGTGCAAGGCCCGACACTCTACAAGATCACGGTTCATGCCGAGACCGTCGTACACGAGGGTGCGCATGCGCTGGTCGGGCTGTTCACCGGCCGCAGGATCCTCAGCGCAAAGATCAATAAAGACACTAGCGGCGCCACGAGAATGTTACCGAACAGCGGTTTCGGTTACGGCGTGGCCGCATCCGTCGGCTACATCGGCGCGAGCCGCGCGGGGCTCGTTGCGGCGTGGCTGATCTCGATCGGCCGCATCGTCGCGGCGCTGTGGCTGGGCCTGCTGTTACTTGCGGTCATGCTGCTGATGGTCCGCAACTTCTTCGGCGGGATCGTCGTCCTCAGCTGCGGCGTGTTGCTTTCTCTCGTCGTGCGCGACACGACGGCGGGGGTCCAGACTGCCGCTGCCTACGCCGTGACTTGGTTCTTGCTCCTGGCGGCTGCCAAGAGGGCGATCGGAGTGGCCAGTGCGCCGAAGAAAGTGAAGGATGCAGAAATCCTCGCCGGGATGACTTTTCTCTGGCGGTCGGCGTGGTGCGTCCTGTGGGTGATCGGGACGGTCGCCGCGGTCGTGGCCGGCGGAGCCATCCTGGTCTAAGCCACGTCGCGAGCATCTTGCAGCATGGACATACCCGGGATAGGCCAGCTGCCAATGCTGACAATCTCCGGGATCGCCCAGGCCACGGCATATGACCAGATGGCAGCAGCATCTATCGGCAAGACGCCCCCCTGGTTGCGGCGCGTCGGCTCTTGGTTGATCATTGACTCTGCACTGCGTGAGCGGGAGCGCGTGTCGATTCGGCAGATGAGATCACGCTGAGTAATAGACAAGGTCGGGGAGAACGCGCGCCGAGCCGCCGTTCTGGGCGGCGACCGGGCGCAGAGTCGCTGTGGTCATGGCCGCGCATAGCGAATGATCTGAGTGCTCGGTGGTCTCCGGCTCGACCGCGACCGCGGTATCCGCGCCTGGCCGGCGGGTCTGGCCGATCATGACCGCCCCGGGGTCAGGTGACGGCAGCGATCAGGCCGGACCCGGTCTTCGCAGGGCCAGGTCGAGGGCCTTCTCGAGGCTGAGTGCCATGCCCTGGGCGTAGGCCCGCTCCAACTGCCCGTCGCCCAGGTGCGCACGCGCTTGGTCGAGGCTGTCCTGGCGGCGGCGCGCGTCGAACTCCTCCCACGGAATGCCCATCCGGTCCTGAAGCGCCTGCGCGGCGCCGTGCAGCGCAGCTGCCCGGTCCCAGTCGCCTGCATCGCCGGCCAGACACGCCATGTAAAGGCAGGCGCCGACGATGCCTTTGCTGTCCCCGGTCCGGCGGCCGATCCGCAGGGCGGCCCCGAGCATGGACCGGGCGCCGTCGAGGTCTCCCTCCGCGCGCAAGACCAGGCCCATGATCGCCATCACGATCGTGTCTTGGTGCCCGATCTGCTGCTCGGCTTGCGCCGCGGCTCCCAGGTGAGCCCGGGCGGCGGGAATGTCCCCGGTGTCCAGGGCAGCGCAGCCGGCGTTGCTGTGCAGGGCGGAGTTAGTGAGATGGTCGCCGGATCGTTCGGTGCAGGCGATCGCTTCGGCGAACAGTTGCCCGGACCTGGCCGGGTCGATGGTCAGAAGATACAGGAGCAAGCTCCTGGCCAGCAGGACGTCGTCGCCGAGCCTGCGGGCGCGCTCGACAGCCTCCTGCCCGAAAGGGCGCCCTATGTCCGGCTCGCCGGCCAGAAATATGCGTCGCACAGTGCCGCAAGGGACCTGATGAGCAGCCGGTCGTCGCCCAGCTGCCGGGCGACCTGGACCGCCTGTTCAGCAAGGTGCCGCGCCGTGGCGATGTTAATCCAGCAAGCGGCCCACGTGGCGGTGACCAGCGCCGCGGCGAACAGCGCGGGGTTCGCGCGGGCGTCGGGCCGCCGGAGCACCGGCACGAGCAGCCCGAAGGCCTCCTGCAGCCGGGAACGGGCTCTCCAGTAGCGGTCGAGCGCGACGCCCAGGCGCAGCACCAGCGCGGTCCCGTCCGGCAGGCCGGCCGCATGCTCGGCGGCGCGCCGCATGTTGGCCTGACCGGCGTCCAGCCGAGCCAGCCAGCTGCCCTGCTCCGGCCCGGTCAGGTGAGCAGCGGCCGCCCCGGCGACGGCCAGGAAATGCGCGCAGTGCGCTGCCGCGGCCGCGGCGGCCTCATCGTCGCCGGCGGCGGCCAGCCGCTCGGCGGCGAACAGCCGGATCGTCTCCAGCAGCCGGTACCGCAAGGCCGTCGAGGTCGGCTCGGCCACGACCAGGCTCTTGTCCACCAGCGACCCGAGCAGGCCGGACACATCGAGAGCGTCGATGTCGCCGAACCCGCACACCTTCTCGGCGGCGTCCAGGTCGAAGCTGCCGGCGAACACCGACAAGCGCCCCAACAGCACCCGCTCGGCGGCAGTCAGCAGCGAGTAGGACCAGCCGACCGTCGCCTGCAGCGTCTGCTGCCGCTCCAGCGCGGTGCGGCTGCCCCCGGTGAGCAGCCGGAACCGCTGATCCAGCCGGTCATGCAGCTCAGCCAGCGACATCGACCGCAGCCGGGCCGCGGCCAGCTCGATGGCCAGCGGCATCCCGTCCAGCCGCCGGCACACCGACACCGCCAGCGGCCCGCCCTCCTCATCAACGGGCAAGGCGACGCCCTGCGCCCGGGCCCGCTCTGCCAACAGCGCCACCGCATCAGAAGACCCGGGCGTCCCGGAGCCGGGATCGCCGGGCCCGGGCAGCGACAGCGACGGCACCCGGTAGATGGTCTCCCCGTCGATGCCCAGCGGCTCGCGGCTGGTGGCCAGCAGGCGCACCCGCGGGCAGCCCCGCACGATCGCCTCCGCGGCCTTGGCGCAGCCGCCGATCAGATGCTCGCAGTTGTCCAGCACGATCAGCACGTCCTGCGGCGCCAGGGCATCCAGCAGGACCTCCAGCACCGGCCGGCCCGGATTGACGGCCAGCCGCAGCGCCTGCGAGATGGCCGGCGCCACAGCGTCCTGGTCGGTGACCGCGGCCAGCTCCGCCAGCCACACCCCATCCCCGGACCCATCCAGCAGCTCGGCGGCCACCTGCAGCCCCAGCCGGGTCTTACCCGTCCCGCCGGCCCCGGTCAAGGTCACCAGGCGAGCCGACTCCACCAGCGCCCGGACCTCGGAGACCTCCCGGTTCCGGCCGATGAACGCCGACAGCTGGGCCGGCAGATTGTTCGGTAGCGCCGGGCTGCCCAGCGAGCGCAACGGCGGGAACTCCGCTTGCAGACCCGCCGCGCGTAGCTGGAAGATCCGCTCAGGACGGCCCAGGTCCTTCAGCCGGTGGCGGCCCAGATCGGCCAGCGCCGCGCCCGGCGGCAGCCCGTCCCGCACCAGCACCGCCGCCGCCTCCGACATCAGCACCTGGCCCCCCCAGGCCACCGCGGCCACCCGGGCGGCCCGGTGCACCTCCAGGCCCACCAGCCCGGCGGCCGTCCGCGCCGCCTCCCCGCAATGCACCCCCATCCGCACCCGCACCCGCTCCCCGCCCGGCCACGCATGGGCGTCAATCGCCTGCTGCATCTCCAGCACCGCCGCCACGCATCCCCGCGGCGAGGAGAACACCGCGAAGAACGCATCCCCCTGCGTGTCCACCTCCATGCCCTCATGCGCGGCTAGCGCCGACCGGATCAGCGCGTGATGGCCGGCCAGTATCCGCGCGTAATCGTCTTCTCCCAGCCGCCCGAGCAGCGCCGTCGAGCCCTCAATGTCGGTGAACAAGAACGTGAGGGTCTCCACGGCCACAGCCTAGAAGGCCGGCCAGGCGGCAGCTGCCGAGCTGGCAAGCGCCATCACGCCAGACCGCACACCCGGAAGGCTTACCGCTGCTGACCCGCCGCTGCCACTCGGCACGGGCCCGCCCGATCGCTGACGCCTTCGTCACCGGAACCCGCGACTGGGCCCGGCATCAGGTCACCGCCCAGATCCCGCCCGACGCCAGCCTCATCATCTTCGGAGTCTTCCTGAACGGCCGCGGCCAGATCGAACTCCGCAACCCAGAACTCGAACCCCACCAGGAAAACCAGTAGAAAGCGGGGATGCGGCATGCTGGAACTGCGCCGGGTGTCCAAGGTCTACAGGCAGGGGACCTCAGCGCGCAGAAGCAGCCGTTATGCGCGCGCAGCGCACCGCCAACGAGCCGAAATGGAGCCACGCATACTCGGCGTTCTGGTGCTAAATGGCAGCGTAGGCCACTCGTTCCTGCTCACCGTCAGTGATGTCGGCATCGGGCCGCGCAAGTCACCTCTTCGTGCTCAGTGCGCATTCCTGTGACCTGCGGAAAGGCGATCGTGCGCCTGAGGTAAATGAGACCGAGATGAGACCACGAACGTCACGGATAGCACAGACTGGATTACTGACTGCACGTTCGGGCAGGTCAGAGGTGGTGGTCAGGGGCAGGATCGAACTGCCGACCTTCCGCTTTTCAGGCCGGACATATCCCCAAGTCGCCATACAACGTGCGAGCGTCGGGCGCTGTTGCCGGTGGCCGCTGCCTGCCGTTGGTCGTGGCTGTTGCTGTCACGGTTGCTGTCAGCTCAGCCCAGGTTGTCCGAGGGGCAAGCTGACCAGGACCCGCAGGGATTGTCAGTGCCCGAGGACCGGAAGCGTGGCAGGCCTTTTAACCGGTCCGCACCACCTGATACAGCGCGGGATGGAACGGCCAGTGCAGGTCAGATGCTGCCTCCCGGAATCCCTGGCTGCCGATCGCGGCATTGAATTCATCCTCTGAGGTCCAGTGGGCGATGTTCACGAAGCGGAACTGCGTGTCGTGCAGCGACTGGTGCATTGCAGTGTCGATGGCCGCGGGAAACGTCTTGAGGTAGTCGCGGGTCTTTTCCCACGCTGCGATGAACTCGTCTTCGTCGCCTGCGGGCACTTCGAAGATGTTAATCAAGGTGACACTCATAGCCCGTGGGGTCCCTTCCACTCTGGTGTTGGCGTGACCCAGGTTCGTCGTGACCTAGACGGTCATCCTCATCACGAAAGATTCTGCCAGGCACGGCGCATGGCTGTCATGCCCCGACCTTGGGCGGCGTTGACCCCCAGCTTGGAAGGTCGGTGGTACGGCAACCGGCCTACCAGGAGCAACGTTCCTGCTGGTCTAGCGGGTTGAGTGCCCGTGAGTGACCGCTGTTAGCCGCGAGAGTCCGTGGCTTACGGCCCATATGTGGCCCGGCTTGAGATCAGCTCGCCTTGTCCGCTGCGCTGTCGCGTGTCAGGGAGCGGTTTTACAGTGAGACGGCGGCCTCGTAAGGGTCATGGCCCCTACGTGGGGCGGAACCGTCCACACGGTCTCCAGCGGAGGCACTTGTTTCGTCGTGGTTGCGAATCGCCTCGCAGCTAGCCTCTGACATGCCCCCTTGCGCCGCCACCCGCGCCGCGTCTGGAAGATCACCCCGCGCATATCCCGCGAGAGCCAGGCCCGGGCAGTGGAAGGATTCGACCGCTCTCGCCAAACAGGGAAACTTACAGGTCACCGCCGAGGCAGGGGCGGTTCGTCGCTCAGTACCTCGTCGCACAGCTCCAGGCACTGGTCACAGATGGTCCGCGTGTCACCAGCTGATGCCATGGCCGTGACCTGGTGGCGGTGCTTCGCGCAGAAGCTGCAGTGTTCGGCCTCGGCCTCATCAGCTACCTGCTGGATCGTGGCGATGGGTGTGCTGGCCGTCTGTCCGTGCCCGGCTATCACCGTGTGCGCGCGGCTGACGCAACTGTCGCAGATGTAGATGTGCGGCCCGGCGATCAGCTTCGTGACCTGCTGCTGGCTCTTCCCGCAGAATGAGCACGAGAGAACGTTTCCGGACTCGGCCACCCGCCCACTGTACCCAGGCAGGAGCATGTGCCAGCCTGCATCGGCTCTCGTAGCCCAAGGCCTGATCAAAAACTTTGCGCGTGACCCGAGCGAGATTCGAACGTGCGGACTACTGCCCAGGAGTGTATGGTCGGCGTAGCCGTCACGTGCAGATTCGCAGGTCCGCTGCCCGACCCTGGCTCTGTGAGCGATCGCCCAGCACCGCCTGCCGCCGCCGAGTGTGGCATGGACGCTGCTTGCGCCTCGTCCGCTCCTGGCCGCCGCGCATGCCCTGTGACCGCTGAGGTTATGAGCCGTATGACGCATGCCGACCGTCTCAGTCGGTCTCCCCCAGGATGCGATCACCGCAGGGCGCGGACCATCACGACACGCGGCCAGGCGTCAAGTCCGCGCTCCGCCTCGTGTTCGCGCACGGCCCGCAGCCCCGCAGGGACGTCCGGCTCAGCCAGGGCACGGAAGCCTAACCGCTGGTAGTACGGCGCATTCCACGGCACGCGCGCGTAGGTGGTCAGCGCCAGACCTGCGAGGTCATGCTCGCATGCCCATTCGTCCGCAGCCTCGATCAGCGCCCGGCCGATACCCCGCCGATTATGGCTGGGATGCACGGAGACCTGCTCGACGTGGGCATAGCCGTCTATAACACCCAGGAGAAGATACGCAACTGGGCGCCCTTGCCCGTCCGGGTAGACGAGAGCACGGGCCCCGCGCTGGAAGGCGGCAAGTTCCTCGACCGGGCCAGGATCGTCATCGGCGACCGCGTCCATGCCAAGATCGCGGAACATGGCTCCGGCGGCGCGCTCAATCTCGATAAGGAGCGGAAGTTCGTCACCGCGGGCCGGGCGGATAGGCGGCGGCTTAGCGTCCATGCCAGCGATTGAAGCAAGTGGCGGGCAGCTCCGCATCGATGACGACCCCTCTGCCTTCAGATTCGTAGCAAGATTCCGGCTGTCCAAATCCGTCCATGGGAGTCAGATAGGCCTACTCGCCGGGGTCGCCAGACCGCGGCCCGGTCCAGCGGCATCCAGGGTCGCCCACAGCTGCTGTTAGCAAATCCGTTAGGAAGATCAGCCAGCTCTGCACCTCTGCTGCCCGCGTTCTCAACGTGTCATCTTGACCGTCTGTCGCCTGCCGGGACGGCGCGCTGGCCCGGCTGGTACGACCGTCTTAAGGTGGCCGCATGCGCCGTTCTTCACGTCGGCCGAGGGTGAGGGCGGGTGGCTGGTCGTATGACCCGGAGAGCACGGGCCTGAGAGTCCTATCGGGTCGGCCGCTTCGCTGGCGGCATCGGCTGGCCGGGGTTGTCGTGGTGGCCAGTGACATCGACGCCGCCGCGGGTGTCGCCGCGGTGTGGCTGGTGCACCGCGCCGGATCGCCGGACGCCGCCGAGGATGTCTGCCTGTTTGAGCACGTGGGGGGAAGCTGGCAGTATCTGGGCGGCGGTGGCGGCGGGACGGAGTTCCAGCTGGCGGGCAGGCCGTCTGCGTCGCGGGCCGGGCCAGCCAGCATGATGGCAAGCTTGGGCGGCTGCTCTGTGCGCAGCCGCGCCGACCGGCAAGCCCGGGGTCGCCAGGTGGACTTCGCTCATGTGGGGTGGGCGGCTTGCGCGATGTTCCGCGTGGCTGCCGAAGTCGCCGACCTTCAAGTCGGCGCGCGGCGGGTCACGGTACCCCGGCATGGTTACGTCATTGTCGTCTGGAAGGCACCGCCTTCGTTGCAGCCGCCCCCCAGGCCGCCGATCGCAGCTGTCGATGCCGATGGGCACCGGCTGACCGAGCTTGGCTCCGGCGACCATCTGGACAGCCTTACCTGGGCAGCCATCGACAGAGACTGAGGTTATCCCGGCTTTGCTTCCGGGCTTGCGGTGACCCGCTGCTCAGAAGGTCGTTTCTGGCAACGCGCCTACCTGCTTGCGGCCAGCTCAGGCGGCAACGAGGTTGCCCGTGAGTCACCGCGAATCCCCCCGATTTCCTGACCGTTCTGGCACGGATGTGGCACGGCCGCCATGGGTCGATCCGGGGTGCGGAGCAGTTTTCTCCCGGCTGCTGACAACCTGTGCTGGTGCCATGCGGTCATAGGAGGTAGGTCCCCGGCAGCCGGAAGTTCTCGCCAGCCTGCGAGAGCACCTCCGTGGCCGGGGCGTGAGTCGCGGGAAGCGGGTCACCGTTGGCTAGCGAGGACGAGTTCGCGGAGTTCGTGGCGGGTGCCCTGCCTGGCTTGCTGCGGTTCGGCCACGTACTGACCGGCGACCCGGCCGCAGCGGAGGACCTGGTGCAGACCGCCTTGGGCCGCTCGTGGCGGGCGTGGCGGCTGCACCGGATCGACAATCCATACGCGTTCGTCCGCAAGGTGATGGTTAACAGCCATGCCTCGTGGTATCGCCGCCGCGCCTCGATGCGGGAGGTGGTCAGCGCCAGCCCGGCAGGCACGATGATCACCGAAGATGCGGCCGGACGCGTCAACGATCGCGATGAGGTGTGGCGTGCCCTGCGGGCTCTCCCGGCCCGGCAGCGGACGGTGATCGTGCTGCGGTATTACGAGGACCTGTCTGAGCTGGAGATCGCCGCGGTCATGGGCACCTCGGCGGGGACGGTGAAGAGTCAGTGCGCCCGCGCGCTGCGGACCCTGGCCGCCGCGCTGGCCGTCGCGGACCCGGCCGGGCAGGCAACCAACGGAGCTGGACATGACTGACCTGGAAGACCGGATCCGCGACTCACTGCACGACCCGCGGCGGCAGATGCCTGCGTGGCCGGATCCGGTGCGGCGCATCCGCCGGGCCGCCCGTCGGCAACGGGCTAGACAGGCCGCTGGCATCGGCGCAGTCATTGCCGTGATCGCGGCGGCAGGCATCGTGCCAGCCCTGGCGTTGCGGCCCGGCACGCACATCCGGCCTGCGCCCGGCGGCAGGACCCCGTCGCCGGGGCTCAGCGTCAGTATGACCCTCGGTGCGAGCCTGCCGCTGCCGCGGTGGACGAAGCAGCTGCGCGGGGAGGTGGCCTACGAATGCGGATACGCCATCTGCCTGATGCGCCCGGACGGGACCGGGCGGCGGACCCTGAGCGGGCCGTTCCCGCTGTGGGATGCGGCGTGGTCGCCCGATGGCGCCCGGCTGGCCTTCCGCGGCTACTACGGACCCGGTGACGGGCAGTACGACCTGTACGCGGTCAACGCGAACGGATGTCATCTGGCCAGGCTCACTCGCGGGGTGAACGGTGCCAGCCCGTCCTGGTCGCCGGCCGGGGGCCAGATCGCCTTCTCGGTCGCCGGCGGGGGCATTGATGTCATCAGCGCCAGCGGCGCGGGGCTTCACGCTCTGACGACACGTACGTCCGCCTACGGGGATGACGCCCCGGCGTGGTCGGTGCGCAATCGGATCGCGTTCGTCCGGTCGTTCTACCGGCGGCGCTTCGCCGAGATCTACACCATGAGCGCAGACGGGTCCGGCGTGGCCCCGCTCACTCATGGTGCTCCCGGATTCGGCGAACCGTCGTGGTCTCCGGACGGGAAGTCGATCGCCTTCGTAGCCAACCCGTCCGCGGCGGCAGTCATCGAGGTTGCCAACGCCGCTGGCACGGGGGCTCACCGGGTGAGCCCGCCCTCATGGACCAGCTACAACCCCAGCTGGACCCCTGATGGCAAGATCGTCTTCCTCGTCAAGGATGGCGCCCGGACAAGCGCCTACATGGTGAATCGCGACGGCTCCGGGCTGCGCCTGATGTACCCGAACCTGGACGCAACTCAGATCGCATGGGGACCCACGACTCTCGCACAGAAGGATTGCTGATGGTGAAGGCCGCTCTCGCGAGGACGGCTGACGCTGAATCGCTGCCCGTACCACCCGGCTGCCTGGCGTGCTCCCGTCTTCCTCGCAGGCGCCGGATCCCTGCGGAGCGGTCGCCGAGTCCGGGGTCGCGAAGCGATCGCGTGCGACGCCGAAGGCGCCTTGACGCGGCGGCCGTGACCGGGACACTGATACGCCGAGGAAGACGGCTGCTCCTGCGACACTAACGTGCGTGACGAACGGCCCCATTAGATCAGTCGGCGTTAGTCGGCTGGGACGGCGCGGGCGCGCCGGGCGGGGCCTCCCAAGGCCAGAGCCCGGCGCGGGAGCGCCGGCCCACGGCGCGCGCAGCGCGCCGCCTTGATCTATATATGGCGTAATTCGGCAGTGCAGCGCACAAGCGGCGGCTAGGGCAGGACGCCGAACCGCTCGGCGAGTTCGCGCAGTTCAGGCCGTGGCCGCAGGCCGGACAGCTGGAGCAGGTCGCGGGTGACCGCGCGGCCGACCGCATGGACGCGGGTTTCCTCCGGGGCGATGCGCTCGGCTTCCTGGAGGGCGTGCAGGGCTTCGCCGATCTGGCGGCGCATGGTGTGCGCCTGGGCCAGGTCCAGGTAGTAGCGGGCCTGCCGCTCGGGTGACAGGCTGCCCGGATCGACCTGCTGGCCCAGTTCGATGGCCTGCCCGGCGTCGCCGAGTTCGACCGCGATGTTCACCGCGTGGACGGCCACATTGGTCGGGCCGAACTCGGTGCCGTAGTCGTTGCGGTCCTCGCCGAGTCTTTCGGCAATCTTCCGCGCGGTGTCCAGGTGCAGGCGGGCCAGGCCGCGATCGTTGTCGCGGGAGGCGGCCACGGCCAGGACCAGGTGCAGCCCGCCATACAGCGACAGGACCTCCGGCGCGGGCTTGTCGGTGATCCTCGGTTCTAGCGCCTGGGCCGTGGTGGCGGCAACATACTGGGCCTGGTCCATCCGGCCCAGCACCAGGAACACGTGCGCCATCCGGAACATGGCCGCCGCGACCGCCAGCGGCTCCTGGGCTTTCTCGGCGCAGAAGGCGGCCCGGTCGGCGGCGATCCAGGCGGCGTCGGTCTCTTCCAGCTTGGCCATGAGGGCGGCGGTGGCCTGGTAGGTGTCGCCGAGCAGGTCCAGGGCGGCGGCCCGCGCCTGCTCGTCTTTGGCCTGCCGGATGATGATCTCCAGGCCGGGGATCAAAGCAGCAAGGACAGGAGCCAACTCGGTGTACTTACTGGCCTGCACCAGATCCCAGACACCGGCGTGCTGGCGGCGCAGCTTGTCGAGCATCTGCGCCGAGGCGGCAGGCCGGGCATCTCCCACGATGAGGCCGATGGCCGGGTGTCCGGTCAGGGCCAGCCGGATGGTATCGAACGCTTCCGGTCGTTCTTCCTGGGCTTGGGCCTCGTCGTCGCCCTGCAGCTCGGCGACCGACACGGACAGCACGTCGGCGACCCGCTGCAGCACCGACATCCGGTCGATCGCCCGTACCCCGCGCTCAATCTGGGAGACCCAGCTTTCGGAGCGGCCGATCAGGGCGGCGAACTCGACCTGGGACAGGCCCAGGCGGCGCCGGTGGTAGGCGATCCGCTCGCCCACCTGATAGGTGTCACTCATCGCGCATATCCTCTTCTGTCGCCCCGCTGCTGGCACGCAGGACGGACGGGGGGACGGGCAGCTTGCCGTCGGCCAGGGCGAGGAAATCGACCTGCTTGGACTCCAGCAACGGTTCGCGCTCGGCGAGGAACCGGCGGGTGTGCGGCTGTGCCTCGTGGTCGGCGAAGGCGGTCCGGTCCCGGTACAGCTCGTAGAAGATGCGCTCCCGGGGCGCGCCGTCCACGGCATGGACGGCGTAGACGAGGGTGCCGGGCTCATTGGCCCGGATGCCCGCCGCGGTGCGGGCGACCAGCTGGTCGAAGTCGGCTTCGGCTCCCGGGCGCACCGTGAAGCGCACGACGAGCGCGAACGGCGTGGCGTCCTGAGACATGTTCTCTCTTCCTCGCAAGGAAAGTCAGGTCGCTGACCAGCTTACTTGCACTCGCACTCACACTACTAGGATGCGGAACCCGCACTTTTTCTGCGAATCGGCCTTGACTCCCAGGCGACTCGCGCCCACACTGAGGATGGTCGTACAAATAGTGCGACTACCCGCACCGATGTTGCGGATGCGGGACAACCGTAGGAGGACTCATGATCAAAAACGGCGTACGGCTTCCGCTGGCCATGGCCCAGGTGTTCCCGCACGGCGCTCACCTGATGCCGGACTCGATCGCCGAGGCGCAGGACTACGACGAGAAGACCAAGACTCGCAGCCCGGCCATCGACAAAGTGACCGGGAAGCGGGTGTTCCAGTGCCGGGTCGCCGACATGGACTCCGAGCTGGAGGGCCGGCCCCGGGAGACGGTGGTCAAGATCCTGGCCGACCGCCAGCCGTCCCCGCCGACCGGGCAGCCATTCGAGCTGGTCGAGTTCGAGGGCCTGCAAGTCACCCCGTACGTGGACTCCGGCCGCTGCCAAGGCCAGGGCCGGTGCAACGCCCGGATGGCGTTCTCGCTGCGCGCCACCGGGATCAAGGCCGCCCGCCCGGCGGCCAACCGGGATGCTGCCTGATGCCCGCCCGCCGGGTCACCACTGTGACCCTGCCGGTCGATGGCCGGTCCGGGGTGGCATTCGAGGCCTACCGCGAGCGCACCCCGCTGCTGACCATTTGGGCCGCCCGGCCCGGGCTGCTGGTCACGCTCACCCTGCCCGAGCACCTGAACGCCGGGCACGTCCGGTTCGCCCGCGACCTGGCCGCCACCGCCGCCCGTTATGCCACCGAGGTGGAACGCGCCTGGCGCGGCCTGCCCTCCCGGCAACCGCAGTCGGTGTCCGTGTGATGTGCCTGATATCCGTGGCCCCGGCCGGTGTTCGCCGCACCGGCCGGGGCCCTTTCCGTTCGTCCCTGCCCAAGCACCACTCAGGAAGGAACCCGTCCATCATGACCGACCAGCCCGCCCGGGTCACACCCGGCGAGATCAGCGCCTTTCTCGATCACCTGCGCGCCATCACCCCGCACACGCCGCTGGAGGAGCGCATCCGGTTCTTCGAGCGCAAGGCCGATCTGCTGTCGCGGGTCGCCGCCGACCTGGACACTGCCGAGGCGCACCTGGTGGCCGCCGATGCCTGGCAGTACGTCGGGATGCTGGCCCACCAGCGTGATGCGCGGGAGGTGAGGCCGTGAAGACGACCGCGTTCTCCGGGCAGCAGCTCGCCCAGATCGACAACCCCGATCCGTTCGCCCCGCCGGTCTGGCGCTCCCCCGTCTATCACACACCAGGCTGGGTGATCACGATCGTCCAGCTCTGCCGTGCGCTATTCGCGCTGGCCAAGTTCCTGGCCCGGCACCCGGTGCTGGACCTGGTGCTCGCCGTCGAGGCCTTCGCCTGGCGGCAGGCCGGATGGCCCGGCCCGGTCATCCTCACCAGCACCGTGACCACTGTGCTGGTGATCTGGCGGTTGCGCTGGCCAGAGTCGTTCGCCCGGTTCATCAGCTCCCCGGCCCGGGGGAAGTGGCGGCGCTGGCACTACCAGCGGCACTGGCTGGCCGTGCTCACCATCGCCCACCTGGTGCCGGTCTACCGCGGCCAGGTGCTGGTCCCTGTGCTCGGCAAGGTCCGCTCGACCCGGTACACCGATCGGGTGCCCGTCCGGCTCGCCTCCGGCCAGGCCCCCGCCGACTTCGCCGCCCGGGCCGAGAACCTGGCCAACGGGTTCGGCGCCCTGCTCTGCCGGGTCCGCTCGGCCCGGTCCGGCTTCCTGATCCTCGAATTCGTCCGCCGCGACGCCCTGGCCGCGATCATCCCCGCCCTGGCCATCCCCGCCCACGCCGATCTCAAGGCCCTGGCCATCGGCCGCCGCGAGGACGGCTCACCCTGGCTGGCCCGGCTGCACGGCACCCACCTGCTGATCGCCGGGGCCACCGGCGCCGGGAAAGGCTCCATCCTCTGGTCCCTCATCCGCGCCCTGCTTAGCCTCACCCGGGCCGGGCTGGTGCGCATCCTGGCCGCCGACCCGAAGGTGATGGAACTGGCCTACGGCCGGGCCATCTTCGACCACTACGGGCAGTATGCCGCCGAGCCCGCCGCGATCGTCGCCATGCTCGAAGCCGCCGTCACCGACATGCGGGCCCGGGCCGCGCAGCTGGCCGGGAAGCAGCGCGACCACACGCCGACCACAGAGTTTCCGTTCGTGGTGATCGTGGTGGACGAGGTGGCGTTCCTGACTGCCTACCAGCCCGACCGGAACCTGCGCGAGCGGGTCAAGGCCGCCCTGGCCACGCTCACCACGCAGGGCCGGGCGGTCGGCTACTGCGTGGTCGCTGCCCTGCAGGACCCGCGCAAGGAAGTTATGAGTATCCGGAACCTGTTCCCGGACCGGATCGCGATGCGGCTGGACGAGCCGGAGCAGGTGGACATGGTGCTCGGCGACGGCGCCCGTGACCGCGGCGCTACCTCGGACCTGATCTCGGCTGACCCGGCCACCGGGGCCGGGGTGGCGTTCATCCGGCTGGAGGCTGATCCCGATCCGGTGCGGGTCCGCGCCGCCTGGGTGTCCGATGAGGACATCCGGGCCATGGCCGACCAGTGCGCGGCTGCGCCCGGGCCCGATCGCGAGCTGCGGGCGGTTGAGGGGGAGGCGGCCTGATGAACCGGACCCCGACGAGCTGGCGGACTGACGATCCGTGCCCGTGCTGCGGCCGGGCACTGACGGCCACCGACAACGGGCACGCCCAGATCACCCTGGACTGCCCGCTGTGCGGCTGGTCGTCCACCTGGACCGGCGACCACGGAACTGAGGTGACTCGATGACCGGCACCTCGACCCGGGCGGACCGGATGGTCATGCCGCTGGCCCGCGACTCGATCCGGAAGATCGCCGAGGCGATCGGCGGGTGTTTGCGGCCGGTGCAGCTGCGCCGCACCGACACTGTCACTGGCCGGTCCGAGGCCATCATGATTCCCTGCGGTGCGACCCTGGCCAGCATCTGCCCGCCGTGCGCCGAGCGGGCCAAGCTGCTGCGCGTCATCCAGTGCCGGGAAGGCTGGCACCTCGAGGACGAGCCCGACCCCGGCCCGCCCGCGCCCGAGCAGATGCAGGTGTACTGGCTGACCCTGCGTGCTGAGGCTCAGGTCCGCCGCGACAAAGCCGAAGCGGCGGGCGAGGACACAGGCGACCTGGACGAGCTCATCGGCGAACTCGACACTGAGATCACCCGGGCTGGTGTCCGCGGCAAAGTCACTACCAGCGGGGATAGTGGGAAGCCAAAGACGCGCCGAGTCCGGTCCACCCGGCGCCGCCAGGATGCCCCCGACCTGCCGAAGCGGAAGATCGCCCCGCAGACCCTCGGCCGGGTGTTCACTGGACCGGGCGGCAAGAGCTATCGGCCGTCGATGTTCCTCACCCTCACCTGCGACAGCTACGGCAAGGTCCGTGACGACGGCACCCCGGTTGACCCGGGAACGTACGACTACACGCGGGCGGCCCGGGACGCGCTGCACTTTTCCGCGCTGACCGACCGGTTCATCCAGAACCTGAGACGCACCCTCGGCTACGACGCGCAGTACTTCGGCGCGGTCGAGCCGCAGCGGCGGCTGGCCCCGCACCTGCACATGGCCATCCGCGGCGCGGTGCCCCGGGCCGTGATCCGGCAGGTGATCGTCGCCACCTACCACCAAGTGTGGTGGCCCTCCAGGGAGGTCGTCCGCTTCGAGGACGATGCGCTGCCGGTCTGGGATGAGGGCCTCGGCACCTACCTGGGCCCGGCCACCGGGGAAGTGCTGCCCACTTGGGACCAGGCCCTGGACGCCATCGGCCCGCACGACGACCCGTTGCACGTGGCCCGGTTCGGCCCGGAGTTCCACGCCGAGGGCGTGCTGGCCGGGTCCAAGGACGCCGCCCGGTGCATCGGCTACCTGACCAAGTACCTGACCAAGCAGGTCGCCGACTGCCACCACCCTGACACTGACGCCCAGCGCGCCCATGCCGACCGGCTGGCCGATGCGCTCAGGTATGAGCCGTGCTCGCCGACGTGCGCGAACTGGCTCCGGTACGGCATCCAGCCGAAGAACGCCCGCGCCGGGCTGACCCCGGGACAATGCACGGGCAAAGCGCACCGGCCCGAGCACCTCGGCTACGCCGGGCGGCGGGTGCTGGTTTCCCGCAAGTGGTCCGGCAAGACCCTCGCCGACCATCGCGGCGACCGTAAGGCCTGGCTGGTCGAGATGCTCGGCCTGGAGGCGCCCGACCCGGCCCGGTACACCTGGCACGTCGTCACCCCGTCCGACCCCGACTACCTATCTCCAGACAAGCGGTTGCTGCACATCGTCGCCGACCGGAACCGGTGGCAGGCCGCGCTGGAGGAGGCCCGGCGACAGAGCCCGCGACCAAGAGGCCAATCTTTCGGCAACTGGGAGCGCGGCATGATCGCGGAAGGAAGGGGCGAACCGACCGAGTACCTGTTCACGATCGAAGAGGCCGCCGACCGGCTGCGGGTAAGCCGCTGGTCGGTCTACAACCTCATCCGCGCCCATCAGCTACGGACGATAAAGATCGGCCGCCGTCGCCTGGTGACACCCGCCGCGCTGGCCGAGTGCATCGAACTGCTCGGAGAGGACGCAGCGTAATGGCTCCAGACTCAGTGGATCAGTCCCGACACCCGCAGGTCAGCCCTGCTCGGCGTAGCAAGCGGAAGCGCGCGAATGGTGAGGGGAGCATCTGGCTGCGAAAAGACGGCCGCTACGGCTACGCCGCCTATGTGCTTACCACGGCCGGTACCTACAAACGCGTCCAGGGCTACGCCCGAAGTCGTGAGGATGCGCGCAAGAAGCTGGCCGAGCTGGTGCAGCGATCCGACCAGGGCGTTCCGGTGGCCTCGGTGAACTGGACGGTCGCAGAGTACCTGACGTACTGGCTGCGTCAGGTTGTGCGCGAGGACCGGCGGCCGAAGACCTACCAGGGATATGAGGGCGTCGTCCGGCTGCACCTGATCCCTGGCCTCGGCCGCAAACGCCTGGACAAGCTGACCGCACAGGATGTCCGGATGTTCATCACCCGGACCAGGCAGGAATGCCAGTGTTGCAAGCTCGGCTGGGACGCCCAGCGCGACCATCCCCGCTGCTGCGTACGTCTGGATCGTCAGTGCTGCGAATCGCGGCTATCCGCGCGCATGGTCCAGTCGATCCATGCCGTGCTCCGGAACGCGCTGGAATCCGCGGTCCGCGAGGAGATCATCCAGCGCAACGTCGCCAGGCTGGTGCAGGTGCCCGCGCCCCGGTACAAGATCAATCGCGGCCTGGCGGCGGAACAAGCCAAGGCAACCCTCAAGGCTGCTGCCGGGCACCGGCTGGGCGCGCTGTACGTTCTGGCGCTGTTCCTCGGCCTGCGGCGCGGCGAGCTGCTCGGCCTACGCTGGGCCGATGTCGATCTCGACGGGGCCAAGCTGGAAGTCGTTCAAACGCTCCAGCGGGTTGGCGGATCGCTGCGCCTGGTACCGCCCAAGACCGAGGACTCCGCGCGCACGGTTCCGCTCCCGCCGGTCTGCGTCGAGGCCCTCCGCGAGCATAAGAAGCGGCAATTCGCCGAGCGGTCCGAAGCGTGGCCGGACTGGGACGATCACGGACTCGTCTTCCCGTCCCGGCGGGGAACACCCATAGAGCCCGATAACCTTCGCCGGAGCTGGTACACGATACGAAAGGCCGCAGGACTCGGCCAGACACGCTTTCATGACCTTCGCCATACCTGCGTGACACTGCTGCTTGATCTTGGGGTGCCGCCACATGTGGCCCGGGATATCGTCGGCCACTCCGACATTGAGGTGACGATGACGATCTACGCGCACGTGTCGCTGGAGGAAAAGCGCAAGGCGCTTGGGAAGCTGGGGGAGGCGCTCGGCTGATGCGGTTGCTGTCACCGTTGCTGTCAAACGCCCTGACCGCACTAAGCGGCCGGGGCATTTTTACTGGTCAGAGGTGGTGGTCAGGGGCAGGATCGAACTGCCGACCTTCCGCTTTTCAGGCGGACGCTCATACCGACTGAGCTACCTGACCTCGGCGGGACCGGCTGTCGCCGACGACGGACCTCCAGCGGCCGACGGTACGCCACCTGTCCCGGCGGTCCTGACGGGATTTGAACCCGCGACCTCCACCTTGACAGGGTGGCGAGCACTCCGAGCTGCTCTACAGGACCTCTGTCACCGACGGGCCGGCGA
Organism: uncultured Actinomycetes bacterium; assembly: GCA_963758575.1. Classification (GTDB taxonomy): domain Bacteria; phylum Actinomycetota; class Actinomycetes; order Streptosporangiales; family Streptosporangiaceae; genus RYN-230. The sequence goes on along the minus strand of CAVWWE010000009.1, from coordinate 182,819 downwards.
CCGTGCCCCCAACGGGATTCGAACCCGTGCCGCCGCCTTGAAAGGGCGGTGTCCTAGGCCACTAGACGATGGGGGCTCCGGCGGTTTAGCCGCTGTCACCCGTGGCGCCCGCCGTCGGGAACCGTCCCAGCATAGGGGAGGAAGACTGCCCACGGCAAAGCGCGACCCATGACCGCGGCTAGCGAGCAGAAGGTAGCGCAATGTAGCGCCCTCAGCCAAGAGGATCATTCCCTGGGCCCTTGCGCAGCGCTGAGTAATCCGACACGGTAGGCAGCATGCACAGAACGTTACTTGATACCGGATGATTACTTAGAGTAACACCGAGCCACGCGACCGCATTCCGACAGTGAGAGGGAGATCCCCAGCGGGAGCCCGTCGATGAGCCACAACGCCAGGATCACGCCGTGTCAACGATGCCGCGGCCTCCAGGAGTTCGTTTAGGGCGCCAGGTGCCGCGAGAAGAAGAGCACGGGGGAAACCCGCATGAAACGGCGCGGCGCGCCTGGGAGGGAAACGAGCGCTCACCGGGCCGGGGATCGCCAGCGCAGCCGCAGCAGCCTGCCATCAGCAGGCCAGCTCGAGGCTCCAGTCAATACCGCATAGCCGAACCGGGCGCCCCAGCCGGCGGCGGCCCTGCCCAGGCCACCTCGCCGCCAGGCACGCCGCAACCCGGCGCCCCGACCCGGCCGCTGCCAGCCCAGGACGCTGCCCGCCCGCAGCCAGCCCAGGACGCTACCCGCCCGCAACCGTCCGGTCAGGCCAGGCCGGGCCTCCACCCGTCCGCAGGTCCGGGCATCCGCTCGTCCGCCGGGCAGGGCATCCGCTCGTCCGCCGGGCAGGGCATCCGCTTGTCCGCCGGGCAGGGCATCCGCTCGTCCGCCGGGCCGCCCGGCCGGCCGAACGGCCGATGGCGCTGGCACCCGCGGGAGCGGCAGGCGTCCTACCACGGGGAGCGGCAGGCGTCCTACCGCGAAGTGTTCGCCGTCGGCGAGTTCCGGGCGCTCTGGCTCGCCCAGATACTGTCGTACGTCGGTGATCAGTTTGCCCAGGTCGCGATCGCGATCCTGGTCTTCGAGCGGACCGGATCCGCATTTCTCACCGGGCTGGCGTACGCCCTGACCTACCTGCCGCCGATAGTCGGCGGCCCGCTGCTGTCCGGCCTGGCCGACCTGTTCCCGCGCCGGCGCATCATGATCGCCTGCGACCTGATCCGGGCGGGCCTGGTCGCGGGCATGGCGATACCGGGGACCCCGTTCGCCGTGCTGTGCGTCCTGCTCTCGTGCACCGTGCTGCTCGGCCCGCCGTTCTCCTCGGCGCGCTCGGCCATGCTGCCCGACGTGCTGCCGGGAGACAAGTTCGTCCTCGGCTCGGCGATCGGGAACATGACCTACCAGGCGAGCCAGATCCTCGGCTTCGTGGCCGGCGCCGCGTTCGTAGCGGCGCTCAACCCGAACCGCACGCTCGCCCTCGATGCCCTGTCCTTCCTGCTTTCCGCGCTGATCGTCGCCGCCTGGGTCAAGCGCCGTCCCGCGCCACACCGCGTGCACCCGCAGCGCCCCTCGCTCTGGGAGGTCACCCGTGACGGCGCGGTGCTCGTCTTCCGTAACCCGCTGCTCAGGTCGCTGGTGCTGTTCGGCTGGCTAGCCGGCTTCTACGTGCTCCCCGAGGGCCTGGCCGTGCCCTACGCTCACGCGCTGCACGGCAGCACGTTCGACATCGGCCTGCTGATGGCGGCCATGCCGGTGGGCACGGTGATCGGCGCTTTCGCCCTCGGCCGACTGGTCGCCCCGGCGACCCGGCTGCGGCTCGTGGGGTGGATGGCCATGCTGTCCTGTGCCCCGCTCATCGTCAGCGCGGCGCACCCGCCGCTGGGGGCGGTGCTCGCGGCATGGGTGCTGTCTGGCATCGGCGGCGCCTTCCAGATCACCGCGGCGGCCGCGTTCGTGCAGAGCTTGCCCGGCTCGGGCCGGGCGCGGGCCTTCGGCCTGGCCCAGTCCGGGCTGCTCGCCGCCCAGGGCCTCGGCATCCTGATCGGCGGCGCGGCCGCGCAGGCCATCGGGCCGCAGCTGGTCGTGGCCCTGTCCGGGCTGCTCGGCCTCACATCGGCCACGCTGCTGACCTTGGGGTGGACAGGCCGGCACGCCGAGATGATAGCCGGGCTGCGGGCCCGTTCGGAAGAATCTTCGTGACTGGCTATCCGCCCCGGTTCTTGTTCACGAAGCCTTCCACGATCGAAGACTTCTCGCCCTCTTCCGGCACCACCGCCCAGGCGATCACGTACAGCAGCACGCCCACGCCGCCGAAGATCGTCAGGGCCGCGAACGCCAGCCGTATGATGGTGACATCGACGCCGAGGTAGTCGGCCACGCCGGTGCACACACCGGCTACGATCTGGCCTTCGGGCTTGCGGTAGAGCCGCCTGGTCCCGTTGCTTGTGTTCATGGTCCGATCATGCCCCTCCTGGCCGCGTCCTCACTTCCCGGGGCAATCCTTGCGTACCCTGAGCGCAGGCACGCCCGCATAGAGAGGAACCGCCGATGCCGCCGAACGAGGGCGCGGACCTGCTCCGCATCGAAGATCAGCTGACCGAGGAGGAGCGCCTGGTCCGGGACACCGTACGCGACTTCGCCGCGGAACGCGCCGCACCGCACATCGCGGACTGGTTCGAGGCGGGCACGCTGCCCCGCGAGCTCGCGCCCGAACTGGGCAAGCTCGGCATGCTCGGCATGCACCTGACCGGGTACGGCTGCGCGGGCGTGGGGCCGGTGGCCTACGGTGTCGCCTGCCGCGAGCTCGAGTCCTGCGACTCCGGCCTGCGCAGCCTGGTGTCCGTGCAGGGCTCGCTGGCCATGTACCCGATCTGGCGGTACGGCTCGGAGGAACAGAAGCAGGAGTGGCTGCCGCGGATGGCTGCGGGCGACGCCATCGGGTGCTTCGGGCTCACCGAGCCGGACCAGGGCAGTGACCCCGGCAGCATGAAAACCAAGGCCATACCGAACGGCTCCGGTTGGACCCTCTCCGGCACCAAGATGTGGATCACCAATGGGTCCGTGGCCGACATCGCCGTGGTCTGGGCGGCCACCGAGCAGGGGATCCGGGGCTTCCTCGTGCCCAGCGGGGCGCGCGGCTTCACCGCCAGCAACATCCACAAGAAGCTGTCGCTGCGCGCCTCGGTCACCTCCGAGTTGCACTTCGACGAGGTCAAGCTGCCCGGCGACTCCGTGCTGCCCGGCGTGACCGGGCTGAAGGGGCCACTGTCGTGCCTAACCGAGGCCCGGTTCGGCATCGTCTGGGGAGTCACGGGCGCGGCCCGGACCTGCTTCCAGGCCGCTGCCGAGTACTCGCGGACCCGCGAGCAGTTCGGCCAGCCCATCGGGAGCTTCCAGCTCACCCAGTCCAAGCTGGCTTGGATGCTGGCCGACCTGTCCCGAGCGCAGCTACTGGCGCTGCACCTGGGCCGGCTCAAGGAGGCGGGCTCCATCACGGCGACACAGGTCAGCCTGGGCAAGATGGCCAACGTCCGGGCGGCCATCGAGATCGCCCGGCAGGCGCGGACCATCCTCGGCGCGAACGGCGTGACGCTGGAGTACCCGGTAATCAGGCACGCCGCCAACCTGGAGTCCGTGCTCACCTACGAGGGCACCGAGGAGATCCACGCGCTCGCGCTCGGCCAAGCGATCACCGGCTTGTCCGCCTACCGCTGATCCGGGCCGGCCTTCAGCCCGCAAAGCGGTACGCTTCCTGCGCGGAGATGTCGCCGCGACGGCGTTCTCCGGGGCGTTAGCTCAATGGCAGAGCAGCGGGCTTTTAACCCGTGGGTTCAGGGTTCGACCCCCTGGCGCCCCACCTGTAGAAACTCAGGCAAGAAGCAAAGACTCGTGGAATGCTTTGTGGAATGAGTCCTGCTAGGGCGTGTCGCGTAGATCTTCGGGCTGGTCGGGTGTAGATCGTTTCGGGTGGATGATCTGCTGAATCGTCATGACCTGACTGATGAGGAGGTGGGAGCGGCTGGCGCCGCTGATGCCGGCCCATCCGCGGCAGGGGCACCGATGGAACGACCACCGGGCGGTGATCGACGGGATCTTGTTCCGGGCCCGGACCGGATGCCCGTGGCGGGATCTGCCGGGCGAGTTCGGGAACTGGAGCAGCGTCTAAGGGCGGCATCGCCGCTGGTCGCTGGACGGGACCTGGGCCCAGATCCTGGACGTGCTGCGGGCCGGGTGCGACCAATGCCCTGCCACTCAAACTAAGGCACCCCAGGTCAGCAGCCCGCCGTTGCCTCAGATCCGATCCGATGGCATAGGACACCCTGGGAGGGACCAGTTTCAGCATGAACAGTTCTATGGCAGGTGGGGTGACCACGGGCTGCTGGCAGTGCGGTGCGGTGGCCGGGCTCACAGTGGTTTGGCGAGTTTGAGTGTCTGCTGGGCGTAGCCGAGCCGGGCGTAGACGGTGCGGGCGGTGGTGTTGGAGGCGAAGACTTCCAGGGTGATCAGGGCGCAGCCTTGTTGGCGGGCCCAGTCCTCGGCGGCTGCCATCAGCGCCCGGCCCACCCCTTGGCCGGCCGCGGCCGCGGTGACGGCCAGGGTGGACACGTAGCCCACCGTTTCGCCGGTGAAGGCGCTGGTGTCTAGCAGGGTGTGCACGAACCCGAGCCGCTGGCCGCCGGGGCCGGTGGCGATCAGCGCCAGCTGCCCGGGCTGGCCGGTCGCCGCCGCGGCCTGCTGGCATCCGGCGGCCGCGAACGCACGGGTGGCCGGTTCGGGCAGCCAGGGCAGGCCGGACACCTCGGCCAGCCTCCCGGCCAGGCCGGTGATGAAGCCCGCGTCGCCCGCACGCGCGCGGCGCAGCTGCATGACAGCGCAAGCCTTAGGCCCGGGCCAGGCGGTGTGCCTGGACGGCGAGGCTGGTCAGCCAAGCCATGATGACGGCGATGGTGATCCGTTCGGTCAGGCCGAGCAGGGGGCCGCTGGCGAAGGTGGCGATCAGCAGCAGCGGGGTGGCCACCGCAGTCGCGATGCAGTAGCGGGCGTAGCCGCGCTGGCCGCGGAACCGGCGGGCGGTGGCCAGCGCGCCGGCCGGGGTGGCGAGGAAGAACACGACCACGGCCATCAGCTCGTGAATGGTGCCGTGCACGGTGTGCGCACCGGTGACCAGCCTGGCCGGGTCGGTCACGCAGATGCCGAGCACCACGAACGCCGCCCCGGTCACCGCGGCCGCTGCGGCGGCCACCCGCCCGGAGACCTGCTGGGTGATGGTGCGGGCCAGCACGGCGGCCAGCGCGAGCTCGGCCACGCCGAAGGTGATGAAGTTGGCGATCATGATCCAGCCGAGGTGGCCGATGCTGAGTTCGCTGGCGTACCGGGCCACCCAGTCATAGCCGGACCTGACCAGGCCGAGCACGGTCATCACGGTGAAGAACCCGGCCGGCGCGCCGATCGCGGCCCACGCCGCCGGGCTGGCCCACCTGCCGGGAGCCGCAGCGGCCGGAGTGCTGGCGGGTCCCGGGCCGGCTGGGCGTGGGGATGGCGCGGTGGCGGCCGCCGGGTGGGCGGCGTCGATGGTGGCATGTGACATGGCCCCTCCTCCAGGCTCCCCGCCGTCTGCCCGGCGGGCTAGACATCACAGTACGCACTCAGTACCGTTTCGTCTAGTACTCAATCGTTCCGAACTGCACTGTATGATCAGCGCAGGAGGTGGAGAGCCGTGACCGAGCCACACGCGAGCAGCCGCGCAGGCACCGCGCGCAGCGCCCATGCCAGCCCGGACGGGGACGGGTTCCGCGCGCTGCAGCCGATCGAGCCCGAAGACGCCGCCACCCGCGCGGCGCGCAAGCGCGCCCAGATCCAGCGGGCCGCCATCGGGCTGTTCCTGCAGCACGGCTACGCCGCCACCAGCGTGGACGACATCACCGCCGCCGCCCGGGTGTCCAAGCAGACCATCTACAAGCACTTCGGCGGCAAGGAAGGCCTGTTCCTGGCCATCATCGACGACACCGTCGGCGAGGTGCTGGAGGAACTGTTCCACCGCATCGACTTCCAGCTCGGCCACACCGGCGACCCCGAAGCCGACCTGCAGGCGCTGGGCCGCCGCCTCATCGACCTGATCATGCGCCCCGAACTGCTCGACCTGCGGCGGCTGGTCATCGGCGAGGCCAGCCGCTTTCCCCAGCTCGGCCAGCTGTGGTGGAAAGCCGGCCCGGCCCGGCTCACCACCGAACTCGCCACCCACCTGCAGCGGCTGGCCGCCGCCGGCGGCCTCACCATCGACGACCCGCAACTGGCCGCCGAGCAATTCAACTGGCTCGTGCTGTCCATCCCGCTCAACCGCGCCATGCTCCACCCCAGCGGCCAGCAATACACCCCCCGCGACCTGCATCACCACGCCGACCAGGGCGTACAGACCTTCCTCGCCGCCTACAAGCCACACACCACCGGCCCCAAACCGGCATAAAACCAGGCCACTGTGTCATGACTACTCGCCCGACGTTCCCCACGGCCGTATAGAGATCGATCCGTCGAAGAGGGAAACACAAGCTTCTGGGCTGGCCGACGGTCAGCGGTCAGGGAGGTCCAGCATGCAATTCGGCCACTACACGCTTGCGCTGCTGTTGCTCCAGCAGGACGCACCCGAGCTCACCCAAGCCGAGGAGGATGCGCTGCAGGACGCGCACATGAGCCACCTGTCCCGCCTACACGATGAGGGTGAGCTCCTGGCCGCGGGCCCGGTCCTGGGCCCGCCGGACCGCCAGCTGCGCGGGTTCGGCATCTATGCCTGTGACCCGGCCCGGGCCCGCGAACTGGCTGACAGCGACCCAGCAGTGCAGGCCGGCCGGTACCGGCACGAGTTCCATCCCTGGCTGGTCCCGGCCGGGCTGATCAGCTTCACCCCGGGCCGGCTGCCTGCCACCATGGCCGAAGCAGCCAACTAGCACACCAGCCCAGCACCAAAGACCCGCCATGCCGCCGGATCGGCGGGACGGCCGGAACACCATCGAAGGAGCAAGGGCATAGAATTTACAGCGGGCCTGCTGCCCATGCCCGGGGGATCCAGTCCGGCCGCCAGCTGTTGTGCGGCGAGCGCCTGGGCGTGCCACCCACCCTGGCGCGTACGCTGCACTCCACCAACCCGGCCGAGTCCATGATCGAGATCTGCCGGGAGCATTCCAGGAACGTCAAAAGGTGGCGGGACGGGACGATGGCGCTGCGCTGGTGCGCAGCCGGGATGCTCGAAGCCGATCACCAGTTCCGCCGCGTCAACGGCCACCTGCACCTGCCGAAACTCTGCGCCGCACTTGAGGAGCACTTCAGAGGGAATGTCAGTTCCGGCTGCCATGATGAGACCGTGAACGCGGCCTGACGATCATTGGGGCCGCCACCGAAGTTCCACGGATTTCGGGACAACCTCGAAACGGGGATGACCTCGGGGAAGGCCGGCTAGCCGGCTGGCCAGCCTAGACCCGAGATTTCCATGATCATTACCCCGGGCGGGGCGTAAGCTGCCGGGCAAGGAGACTACTTGGCGGGCGCGAACGACCTGTGATGCTGCCGCGCCAGCTACCCGTCGCTGCCGCGTGACCATCCTGGCAGCCCTCACTACGATCACCGGCATGACAATCTCCCTGCTGGAATACCGGCGGCAGGTCAGCGAGTGGGTGCGCGAGCACTGGCCCGGGGACCGGCGCAGGCGATCACCATCCTTTACCTGCACGCCTGACCCGCACTTGACCTGCGATGATCCAGGCCGCCGTCAGTGAAGCACAGGGCCTGCCAGATCATGCCCGCCACGGGATAAGCCACCAGCCGGGCAGGCCGGCCCGGGCTGGGGAAAAATGTCCCCGGGGGCCGGACCACGCGACATGACCAGGACAGCAGGCGCAAGGACCGGGGGATCTGCTCGGCTTCGCGGACATGCGAAGGACACGGCCACGTTTGTGGACGGTGCCGAGGCGATCGCGGCGCGGAGCACACCCGCGGCCCGCCTGGCGGGCGCCAGGTGTGCTGGCCGCTCCCCGCGCTTCCCTGATCAGCCGGGCGCCGTCGGCGAGTTCAGCGGCTCGCCGGTCAGCGATCTCGGCTTCCCCGGTGAGGCCGGGTCGCCAGATCGGCCGATCCTGCATGCCATGGCCTGGCGACCCGCGGAAACTCACCCGCCTCAGGCAATTCCCGAGGGGTTGTCATGCCGCATCGTCGTGCGCGGATCGGCATGCGAGGCCGCGTCCTGCACGTCGCGCAGCGGCACGCCCGCGTCAAGGCAGTGCTGAACGCATGCCGCAGCGCCCAGGTAGCGGAGTCTGAGGCGCCGTCCGCCGCGGCTGGCAGCCTGGGAGATGACCCGTGCCGCGCCGGCCGGTACCTCATGTAGTCCTCGCGCGGTCCCGGTGGGCCGCCGGGCGGCGCGGGCGACGCGCAGCAGGGCGTGCCCCGACGCCGCGATATCTCGGACTCGATCACCGTGCCGTGCGCCTGGGAACGGCCGGCCAGCACGCGGGAGGCCCGTGCCGGCCAGGCGATGCCGTGGCGGGTGCCGCCGCGCCCGCACCGGCACTCCGGCCGGAATGCCGGCCGGCATGAGTCGTCAAAGGTAACGGCCGTGGTGACAACGACCAGGCGCTCACCCTTGATCAGGTGGCCGCCTCAGCTCGCCGCCAGCCAGATCAGCGCGGCGACCAGGATCGCGACGAAGAACACCACCACGATGACGGCGGCCGGGATCGTGCGGTCCCTGCGATCTTGCTTGTGCACGTCAGTCCCTCTTGCGGTTGATGGCGCCCGGGCGCGGCGCGGCAGGCAACCCTGGAGCCGCTGCGCTGGCGGTTCGGCTGCCCGGGCAGCGCCTGCCGTTGCCGAACCTACGCTTGTTCGATCCGGCGTTGCGCCCCGAGCCCTCTGGGGAGAGGTCCCCGGCGACCCCACCGGTCCGGCCTGTCGTACCGCGGGCGAGGCTGGCTGGGTCCTGGCCAGCGTGGCCTGCTGCGCCGCTGGCCTGCTGGTTGCGGGTTCTGGGGCCGTGGCATGCCACCCGGGCTCGTCGCCGGCAAGGTGAGCCGCCACTGCGCGGCCCGTGCCCGGCGAGCCAGGCTGAGTGGTGACGTGGTTCCGGCACGCGCGGCCATCGCGCCCCTGCGGCAGCCGCGCGGTGATCACCTTGGCGCAGCCGGCCGCATATCATCGCTCCGCGCGGGCATCAGGAGGGCGATCCCCGATGCTGAGTCCTGGCCTTCGGTGGCCGGCGCCCGGCACGCCCGCGCCCGAGACCTGGAAGCTTGCGGGCAGCAGCGACGCGTCCGGGCCGGGCAAGCCTGCCATGTCGGAGATCAGCCCGCCCGTCCGGCCGGTGCGCGGTAATCCAGAACCGCGGGTCACCGTTCACCGAGGTGTCCGGCATCGGCGCCTGAGCGCCGGCATCATGCGGCGCATGGTTGTGCGCCGTGAGGGAAGGCGGTGGTGGCGGGTGCGATTCTCCGGGTGGCTGCGAGGTCTGGGTGGTAGGAGGTACCGCGGTGGGCGGCCGCGAGGTGAGTGACCTTGATATTGGTCACTTCGTCTTGTTTTATGCTGGCGACTGGCAGTACCGGGCCGGTGTTGCTGCCTTTATCAGCGAGGGCCTCGATCATGCCGAGCCGGTCCTGGTGGCGGTGCCTGCGGATCGGCAGCAAGTAGTGCAAGAGGCACTCGGCGCGCGTGCGCAGGCTGTCACCTTCGCCGACATGGGCGCGGTGTGCGGCAATCCGGCCCGGATTATTCCCGCCGTCTGGGACTTCATTGACCAGCATGATCACCGGCAGGTCCGGGTTGTGGATGAGCTTGCCTGGCCCGCCCGCACTATTGATGAGGCATGCGAGGTGTGCAGGCACGAGGCGATGGTCAACGTGGCCTTCGCGGGAACGGCTGCCACCTTCTTGTGCCCGTATGACTCGGTGCGGCTGCCCGCCTGGGTGGTTGCCAACGCGCTGGCCACGCACCCTGTCGTGTTCGCTCCGGGAGTGCGCCAGCTCAATGACAGCTACCTGGGTCCGGTCATCCCGCCGGTGTGCGAGACCCCGCTGCCAGCGCCGCCCGCCGCCGAGGCGCTCACCTATGTCGATGACCTTCGGCCCGTGCGGGCGCTGGTAACCGGTCAGGCCCGTAGCGCTGGGCTTTCTGATGACCGCACCGCCGACCTGATCATCGCGGTCAGCGAGCTGGCTGCTAATACTTTGCAGCATGCGCCGGGCGGTGGCACTGTTTATCTCTGGCACACTGGTGATCAGATCTTCTGCCAGGTGTATGACCACGGCCAGATCACCGACCCGCTTGCCGGGCGCAGGCCTCCTATCCCGGGCAGCCGTGGGAACGGCTTGTGGGTGGTGAACCAGCTGTGTGATCTTGTTGAGGTCCGCACCGGTCCTGGCGGGACAACGATCCGGGTGAGGATGAACCTGAGGCCCGTCAAGGCTTACCTGGACGGACGGCAACTGCGGTAAGCACAGTCCAGAACCGCAGCGGCGCCTTGCTGAGCAGGGCTGGTGATGGCTCACGCAGGAGCCTCGTCGGGGGGACTATCTTCCTCAGTTCCCGGGTCACTTAGGTGGAAAACCCTGTCCAGGCCGGTGATCGCCAGCAGTCGGCGGACAAGTGGCTGCGCATCCAGGACAATCAGCTCCCGCCCCTGTTCGGCCAGGTGCTGGTGCGCCGATACCAAGATCGAAAGACTGGCGCAGTCGGCGAAGCTGAGCGCCGACAAATCGAGAACCAGTGTCTGCGGGCCGGGCTCCAGCAGCCCGTCGATGACCTCGCGCAGGCTATCCCGGTTAGACACATCGAGTTCCCCTTGCACGCAGAGCAAGACCTGCTGCCCGTGGCGTTGGGTCACGATGGTCAGATACGGGGAGCTGGCCATCAGCCCTCCGTTGAGGCGAAGGTCGCTGGGGGGCACAGGCGAGGCGTTGCCGCCGGCGGGTCAGGCCCAAGACCGGGTTCGGTTGCAGACGAGGCTGGCCGCCAGTTGGAGCAACGGGTCGCAGGCACAGACGACGGGTACGAGACGATGCGTTCCGCAGCGGCCGGTCTGGCTCGGCTGCCGGGCCTGTGCGCCACAGATCGTCACCTCCTGGGAAGGACGATCCGCGGACACACGGCGGAACTCGGTTGGGAATCTACCCGCGCTTAACGAACAACGCAAACCGCGCACGGCCTCTCACATGCCCAAACGCTCAGACCCCTGCTGCCGGCCAAGAAGGGGGACAACCGGAGTGGATCGCGGCCGTGCGCCCACTGCCCGCCAGGGCCGTCCCCGCCCGGTTTCGTTACTGTTCTTCGTGGTTACCGGCCGGTGCTGCGTCAGTTCCCGGAAGTATCTCGGCTGCCACATCGGCAACGCGGCGCCGCGAGTCGCGTGCCCGCGTGCGCAGCGCGCAGAAAGCAGTGACGGCGTCCAGACCCTGAGAGCCCATCAGGTAGCCGACAGCCCGCTCGATGACCACGCGATAGTCCAGGGCGTACTGCAGCTGCCCGGCAAGAACACTGTGATCTTGAGCTGCCAGCGCGCTGCCGATGACTTCTGTGATCAGGTCACCGTAGGCGCGTAGCGCCTGAACATCTGAGTCGTCCCAGTCGGCGGGCTCGTCACGGTAAACGTTCAGCGTGCCAACCGGGCTGCCGCTGAGCAGCACCGGAATGCCAGCCACCGCCCGCACCTCGGCTGGCAGGTGATCGGGCAGCTGAGGCCAGCGGCTGTCGGTGCGCAGGTCGCTGCTGACCACCTCGCGCGCATAGACATAGGAGTCATAGCAAGGTCCGTGCCCCGCGACGGCCTGGGCCTGCTCCAGCTGGCGGCCAGCCTCGTCCGAGGCGGCAACGTAGGACAGCTGCCCGGATTCGGTGATGAACATGATCCCGGCACCGCTGCACCCGAACACACGGTGGACGGCGTTGACGGCACGCATCATCACAGCCACGACATCGGCATCGAACGTGGCCTGGCGTAGCCGCTGCAGGCTCGACTGCAGCGCGTTGGCATCAATGTTCACGATCACCCCGGGCTGACGCGGCCCAAGGCCACTCCCGCAATGGCAGTCCGACATTGATGCCCAGCATGGCACGGTGCTCACGGCAAGGTTGCGGTAACAGCCTGGCCGGCCGGAACTTGCGGGTCCCATTCACCCTGGATGCAGGCGCCGCCGGTATTCGGCTGGCAGGCACCGGAAGCGACAGCGGACGATCCCGGCACCTGCAGCGGCGCACTTTACGCGGGTGATCTGCGCATCGCGGTCGGCGCGACATTCCCTTGACAGAGCCGCCGACGCGCATCGCGCCATGAAAGTTGGCCAGGTAACCGGAAACCGGTGCCCCTGCACACCGCGAGCAGGCCGAAACGTCTGTCTCGCCACCGTGACTGCACGCCTGCCGCGGGACCAACCGACCGCCCGACCAGAACGGCGGCTCGGCGCCTTGACGGCATGGATCGCCATCACCCAGCGTGAGAGACCCGCAGCGGGTCCCCGGTCACCGTTTTGTGGCTGCATAGCTGAAAGTCTCAGCCTCGCCCCCCGGTGGCCTGCCTGGGTCAGGCGTTCGCGCCGCGCCGGGTCTCCGCTGGCCCGCCGGACACGCCCTGCTACAGTCGCGACGATGGACCGCCGGCGGTCCTGCCCGGCGGGAAAGTGAACGGAACTCGCCATGGCCGAGCGGACCTCGTATGCACCGGGCACCCCCTGTTGGGTGGATCTTGGCACTGCCGACCCCCCCGGAACCGCAAGATTCTATGGCGGTCTCTTCGGGTGGCAGCCGGCCGCTGACCCGCGCCCTGAGGCGTGTTATGGGATGTTCACCCTGCGGGGCAGGAACGTCGCGGGTTTTGGCCCGCAGACCAACCCGGAGGGGCCGCCGTACTGGACGGTCTACGTTTCGGTAGCCGACGCCGACGCGACGGCGGCGAAGGTGACCTCAGCAGGCGGGAAGATCCTGGCCGGCCCTATGGACGTGTTCGACGCCGGGCGCCTGGCGGTGGCGCAGGACAGCGCCGGGTCGTTCATCTCCGTGTGGCAGCCTAGGGCCCACATCGGAGCTCAGCTGGTGAACGAGCCCGGTACCTTCACCTGGAACGAGCTTGCCACCAGCGATCTGGCCGAAGCCCGCGACTTCTATACCTCGGTGTTCGGCTGGGCGATCGAGGGGGATCCGGGCAGCGCTGAGGCCGCGATCTTTACGGTCGGCGGGAAGGCGGTCTGCGGGGCGCATCCGGCCGGGTCCGGTGAGCCCCCGGCCTGGTCGGTATGGTTCGCCGTCGGGGACTGCGACTCCTCGGCGTCGCGGGCTCAGGAACTCGGCGGCTCGGTCGTGATGCCCCCCAGCGACATGGACTTCGGCCGTGGTGCGGTGGTGGCCGACCCGCAAGGCGCTGTCTTCGGCATTGGGGTTGTCAGCGACGCGGCCCAGGAGGCGACCACGTAGGCACTTCCTGACCAGCCTGGATGACTTCGGCGCCTGCCTCGCCCACTGGGTAGAGGTCTGGCGCAACGGCAACGGCCGGTCGCCGGACTGCGGGTCAACCTCCCGCGACGTCGGTCGGCCGCGCGCAGATCGCCCCGATCTGCGCGCGGCGGGGACTGTGGCGCCGCGTTCCGCCTGGCGAGCAGAACGGCGGGAGTGCGCGCGAGGTCAACTTGATCGCCGGTCACAGCGCGTGGTCCTTGAGCAGGCGCGGCGGGAGGTGATGAAGGCCGGTCACCGCTTTCGTGATGTGACAGGGAGTGGACGGCCAGGGAGAATGCGCGTTCATGACTGCAAAGCCCGCTGCCCAGGCCCTGACATGGAGCGGGGTCACAGCTCGGCGGATGGCCCGGCATGCGCTGACCGAACCGGCCACTGGCCTGGGCCCGGCCGGTATCGCGAGCGTCCAGTGCGGGGCGCACGCCCAGGTGCTCAGCGCCGCGGAACTGTCGATCGGTAGGCGTATCGCAGGTGCGGTCCGCAGCGATGTGCAGCGCGCGCTTTGGGAGGAGCGCAGCCTGGTTAAGACATTCGGCCCGCGCGGCACTATCCACCTGTTGCCCACCGCCGACCTGCCGATGTGGACGGGCGCACTGGCGGCCCTGCCGCCGTCGGTGCCCACGCACCCGGAAGGGGTCCGCTTCACCCGCGGGCAGGCGGAGGAGGTCATCGCCGCCATTGGCGACGCGCTGGCGGGCGCCGAGCTGACCGTGGATGATCTGACCGAGGCGATCGCCGGCCGCACCGGGCCGTGGGCGGTCGAGCCGACGATGGCGGCGTTCCAAGGCATGTGGCCGCGTTGGCGCCAGTTGACGAGTACGGCCGCGCACCGCGGGATGCTGTGCTTCGGCCCGGACCGTGGCCGCAAGGTGACCTACACCAATCCGCACCGCTGGCTGCCCGGCTTCCGCCCCGCCGACGGCGACGCGGCCCTGCGCACGCTCGTCACGCGCTACCTGTATGCCTACGGCCCGGCCACTCCGGCGGACTTCGCCAAGTGGCTTGCCATATCGCCGCGGTACGCCGCCGGGGTATTCGCAACGATGGCCGACGAGCTGGAGCCCGTCGAGCTGGACGGCGTGCCGGCCTGGACAGCCGCTGGCGACACCGGCACGCTGCCCCGGCCGCACCGCGGGATCCACCTGTTGCCCTACTTCGACGCCTATGTCGTCGCGGGCCAGCCCCGGGGACGGCTGTACCCCGAAGCGGCCGCCGCCCGTGCGCTCACCCCGGCAGGCCAGGCCGGAAACTACCCGGTACTGCTCATCGACGGCGTGGTCGGCGGGGTGTGGCACCAGCGGCGCTCCGGCCACAGGCTCGCCATCACCGTAGAGCCGCTGCGCGAGCTGACCGCACCGCAACGCCGGCAGCTCGACGACGAGGCCAGCCTTGTGGCGGCGGTCATGGAGGCGACCGCGACGCTCACGGTAGGCGCCGTGATGGTCGGCCCGCATGCCTAGCTTGCTGTAGATCAGCTGCCTCGAAGGCGCAGATCGCCTGTTACGGCGCGGCCGAACCAGGACGGATCGCGACCTGCCAACCGCTCGTAACGGCGGTTAGCGAACGCTATCCCGGATCATGCTTGGTTGCGCGTTCGAAATGTGAGCTGACCTTACTGCTGGCAGGCCTCCGCCTGGCCGCTGCAGTCTGGCCAGGCGGAGTTCATGCAGGTAGTTAGTTCTTACCGGGCGGCTCCGGCGAGGTAGGCGGCGACGATGTAGGTCGCGTGCCGGTCCAGGCTGCCGCGGGCACGGTCGTACCTCATGGTGGTGCGAGGGTCGGCATGCGAGGCGGCTTCCTGGACGTCGCGGAGCGGCACCCGGCGTCCAGCGCCGCGGTGATGAACGCGTGCCGCAGCGTGTGCGGCCCGACTGGTTTGGTGATTCCCGCACGGCCGACGACCCGGCGGACGATCCGGGCGGCACCGTGCCGGTCCAGCCGCTGGCCGCCGGGCGTGAGGAAGATCGGTCTGGGTTGCTGTGCGCGAAGCCTGGCTGGGTGGGCCGGCCGGGGACTGGTTCGGTGTGTCCCCGAGGGCCGGTTCCCTTTGGGCGGGCTAGGCCAGCGCTTGTTCCCGGTCCCCGGTGAGGGTGCGGCGGGGGGTGCGGACGTGCAGCCCGGTGAGCCAGCGTCCGGTGCGGGTCAGGGGGTCGGGGGCCGCACGGGCGAGGGTGAGGTTGCGTTCCTCGCGGCGGATGGCGAGGGCCGCTACGGCGAGGATTCCGGTGGCGAGCCCGGCGGCGAACAGGCAGATGGCCGCGAGGGCGATCAGAGCGGTCAGAGCGGTCATGGCGGGTCCCTTAACTTCGATGGCTGCGGGCAGCCGCGGTGCGGGTCATGAGGGGAGCGGGGCGGGGCGGATGCGCCTGAGCACGCGGGTCACCGGCCGGCCGGCTCGCTGTGTCTGCCGGGAGGAACGGGCCAGCTGGCGGAGCTGGCGCGCCTGGCGCTGCTGGCTGGCCTGCGCGAGCATGTCGCGCTGGCGTTCGCGGGCGAGCTGGCTGGCGATATGGGGGTGGGTGAACATGGCCGTCTCCTGTCTGCTGCGGGCCGGGGCGGGACGCTCGGGCCTCTGGTTGACACGCTGCCTGGCGGCCCGGGTGATCACCACACGTGTGCGGGCACAGGAGACCCACAGGATGGGTGCCTGGGCGCTGCGGCCGGCCGGGGGCTGCTTGCCGCCCGGGTGGTGTGCCGGCCGCCCAAATCCCGGCTGGATGCGGGGAGCCAGCCGCGGGCCGTGGTGAGTCCGCCGGGGTGTGGTGAGCCGCGTCGGGCTGGCTGCTGGGCCTGCCGGCAGCGCGCTTGTAGGCTTGCAGGCGGCCGTGTGCCCGCGGCAGGTGCTGGCCGGGCTGGTGCGGGACGCGGCGGCGGGCCGGGGCTGGTGAGGGGGACGACGGGCCGATGGCGGAGCAGGCTGGACCGGGTTTCGGCGGGCTGCTGCGGCAGCTGCGGGCCGATGCCGGGCTGACCCAGGAGGAGCTGGCCGAGGCGGCCAGCCTTTCCCCGCGGTCGGTCAGTGACCTGGAGCGGGGGATCAACCTGACCGCCCGCAAGGACACCGCCCGGCTGCTGGCCGGCGCGCTGGGCCTGGCCGGGCCGCAGCGGGCGCTGTTCGAGGCGGCGGCGCGCGGCCGCGCCCCGGCGGCGGGCGTGCTGGCGGCGCACGGCTCGCTGACCACCATGCCGGGCAACTTGCCGGCCCAGCTGTCGGCGTTCATAGGCCGGGACCGGGAGCTGGCCGCGGTCCGGGCGCTGGTGGAGTCCTCGCGGCTGGTGACCTTGACCGGGCCGGCGGGTGCGGCAAGACCAGGCTGGGCCTGCAGGTGGCCGCCGGGCTGCCCGGCGGTCAAGGTGACGGGGTCTGGCTGGTTGAGCTGGCCGCAGTGCTGGACGACGACGCGGTGGTGCCGGCCATCTCCGCGGCGCTGCGGCTTGCCGGGCAGCCGGGCCGGCCCGCCCTGGAGACCTTGCTGGATGCCCTAGCCCCGCAGGACGCGCTGATCGTGCTGGACAACTGCGAGCACCTGATCGGCGGCTGCGCCAAGGCCGCGGAGGCCATCTTGGGCAGGTGCCCGAGGGTCCGCCTGCTGGCGACCAGCCGGGAACCGCTGGGCATCGGCGGCGAGACCATCTACCGGGTGCCGCCGTTGTCGCTTCCCGGACCCGGCGACTACGGCGTCGCGGCGGCTGAGTCCTGCGACGCGGTCGCGCTGTTCGCCGACCGGGCCCGGGCCCAGGGCGGCGGCCTGCACGTGGACGAGCAGACCGCCCCGGTGGTGGTGTCGATCTGCCGGCGGCTGGACGGGATGCCGCTGGCCATCGAGCTGGCCGCCGCCCGGCTGCGCTCGATGTCGCTCACCGACCTGCACGACCGCCTGGACCAGCGGTTCTGTCTGCTCACCGGGGGCAGCCGCACCGCGCTGGAACGCCAGCAGACCCTGCGGGCGACAGTCGACTGGTCCTATTCGCTGCTCACCGGGCCCGAGCGGTCGCTGCTGGGACGCCTGTCGGTGTTCGCCGAAGGCTTCGACCTGGACGCCGCCGAGGCGGTATGCGGGTCCGGGACCGAGCCGTTCGAGGTCGCCGACCTGCTCGGCTCGCTGGTGGACAAGAGCCTGGTACTGGCCGAGCCATCCGGGACAGCGCTGCGTTACCGGCTGCTGGAGACCATCCGCCAGTTCGCCGCCGAGCGGCTCGCCGAGACCGGCGAAGGCGAGGCGGCCGCGGCGGCCCACTGCGCGCACTTCCTGTCCGTGGCCGAGACGGCGGCCCCCCACCTGACCGGCCCGGACCAGGGCAGCTGGCTGGCCCGGCTGGACGCCGATCAGGCGAACCTGATGCGCGCCGCCGCGCACGCGGCCGCCAACCCGGACGGCACCGCGCAGGTGCTGCGCTTCGGCGCCGCGCTGCGGCGCTACTGGATAACGCGGTCCCGATACGCGGAATCTTACGGCCTGCTCCTGCCGGCGCTGGAGCGCCCCGACGCCCGCGCCGACCCCGAGCTGCTCACAGAGGCGCTGATCACTGCCGAGATCGCCGCGGAGCAGTGCGATCTGGCGGCAGCACGCCGGCTCGGGGAACAGGCAGTGGAGTTCGCCCGCCAGCATGGCGACGACCGGCTGCTCATCGAATCCCTCAGCACACTCTGCTTTGCTTACTACTGGTCCGGTGAGCCGGGCGGGGGGCTCCCCCACGCAGAAGAATCTGTCCAGCGCGCCCGGCAGCTCGGCGATGACGTCGTGCTGGGCAGGAGCCTCATGGGATATCTGCTGTCCGGCCACTCGATCGACCCGGCTCGCGGCGAGCGGCTGTACGCCGAGGCCATCGGCTGTACCGAACGATCCGGCGACCGGCTCATGAACTACTGGCTGCACAACAACGCCGGCTATCAAGTCCTCTGCGCCGGAGATATCCCTGCCGCCCGAGCTCACCTGGAACAGGCGGCACAAGCAGCGCAGGCGATCGGGCTGAGTAGCCACCAGGTGCCGGTCAACCTGGGCTGGGTGCTGCGCCAGGAAGGCGACCCGGATGGCGCGCGGTCCCTGTTCGAGGCAGCCCTGCGGATAAGCCGCCGGAACGGGATCTGGTCAGGTCTGGCCTACGCCAGCCTCGGCCTGGCCTGCCTCGCCGCCGACCTGGGCGACTCGCACCGGTCCGGCGAGCTGCACGGCGCCGCGCAGGCCCTTCTTGACCGGACCGGAGAACAGTGGGAAGAAGGCGAGGCGCGCTACCGCCAGGACAGCCTGGACCAGGTGCGGACCCGACTCGGCCAGGAGCAGTTCGACCGGGTCTACGCCCACGGCACCACGCTCAGCCTCGAGCAGGCCCTCGACACGGCCCTCGCAGAACATCAGTTATGCCCGGGCCGTGACCTTCAACGGAAATACCCGAGAACCGCTCTCAAGTCCGCTGGCACGCACAGATCAGCCGGCTCTGGCCGGCCGGTTCTGTACGCGCATGTCGTGATCATGGAGGTCAGGGTGGTCCAGGTGATGCCGGGAGGGAGCTTCTTGAGTTCTTCTCCGGCGTAGGCGGCGTCGGCCACCACGTGGTTGCGCGCCCGGGCAGCGCCCCGGCCAGCATCTGCGCCGGGCGGCAGGCGAGCCACGGCCGTGAGGCGGCGTTTGTGTCCTTGATGACCGGCTTGGCCAGCACGGGCAGCGCCACCGGGCGTTTCATCATCGGCAGCTTGACCACGATGGCCGCGATCACCCAGTCGTTGCCCGTATCCGGTCTTGGCCGGCCCCGGGGCCGAGCCGTCATGAAACCAGCCTGCGGCCCACACGTTCTTCCCGCGCCGCCGGAACAGGGTGTCGTCGATCGCGACGGTGACCGGCTGCCCGGCCGGGGCCAGCAGCGCCACGACCAGCTTGGCCGCCGCCAGGCCCAGGTCATCGGCATTCCAGCGGGCGCGGGAGAAGAACTGGTGCGCCCGGTCATGCGGCCAGCACCGCGACAGTCCCGCGCCGGCCAGCATCCCGCATACCGTCCGCCGCCCCGCCTGGGCGAGGAACCCGCACAGGCCAGCCGCAGAACGTGCGGAAGGAGGGAGCGGTAAACAGCGAGCCGAACCAGGCAAGCAGCATCATCAGCGAGGCGGGACGTGGTGACGCGGCATCGGGGAGCATCGGCGGGAACCCGTTTCATCGGCGTGGTGGCCCTGGTTGCCGCGGTCGTCAGGACTATGGCTGCTGGCGGGTTGAGCCGCGGTTGCCGGGCGGCTCAGGCGGCGCGGCGGCGGACCAGCCAGATGGTGGCGGCGATGAGCAGCACTGACAGCGCGAGCAGCCAGCCGCCCTCGATCCACTGGAATGGCCAGAACCGGCTGCCCGGCTGATAGCTGGTCCACGCCGTGTAGCCGTGCTGGGTGAGGCAGTGTGCGGGCGAGAGTCCGGAGGCTCCAATCCTGGGCCGGCAGAGCTGCGAGACGGCGTGGACTAGCTGGAAGCCGTGGGCGCCGAACGCGAACTTGCCGCCCTTGGTGTACCACTGGCTCACGAGCCACGCGGAACCGGGCAGGTTCAGTTTGCTGGTGAGCAGCGGTGTCATGTAGTGCTGGCGCAGGTACAGCGCGGTCGCGGAGGCGAGCCCGGCGTAGACGGCCAGGGTGGCGGCGATCGCGGGGACGGTCCGGCGGATGAGCATCCCGGCCAGGACGCCGATCGCGAAGGCGGCCAGAGTCCAGGCGGCGAACGCGACCTCGCCCAGGTCGAACACGCGGGTAGTGAACGGGATCGCGTAGCCCGCGGCGAAGAACGGCCGGCTGAACCAGGAATACAGCACGCTGAACGCCGCGGCTGCGGCGGCTACTACCACCGCGAGCAGCACCAGCTTGGCGAGCGTCCAGCGCCACCGGCCGAAGCCCTGCGTCCAGGCGAACCGGAAGGTCCCGGTCTCCAGCTCCCGGGCTAGCACCGGCGTCCCGACGAACGCCCCGATCAGCGCCGGCACCGCCTGCAGAAAGATGCTGACGATAATCCCGGTAATGCCGTACCTGCCGGTGAAGTTTATGGCGCAGGCGAGTGAGCTGGCCGGGTGGCAGGCGGCCGCGTAGGAGTGGTGTATCTGAAGGCCGGTGACCCACAGGTACACCGCCAGCGCGCCCAGCAGCGCGGCCACGCCGGCCAGCGCGGCCCGGTGCTGCCGCCAGGTGACCCAGGCCATCCGCCGCCACGGCACCGGCCGCAGGCCGGCGTCGTGCTTCGGGCGGGCGGGAATGGTCAGCGCGGTCATTGCGTCACCTCCGACGGTTCGGCGTCCCGGCCGCGGGCCGGGCCGGGCAGCGCCGCGGCGCCGGGCTCGCGCAGGTAGGCCAGGGCGAGTTCCTCCAGGCCGACCGGGTGGGCTTCCCAGCCCGGCGGGACCGGATCCTCCGCGGTGGCCCGGACCAGCAGGTGGGCCTGCGCCGCGGCCCGGCGGACGTGCACCACCGGCCGTTCGGCGTACCTGTCGGCCTCGGCGGCCGGGCCGGTCAGCACGCGGTGAGAGGCGAGCAGGCCGTCAACCTCGCCGGCCACCTGGACCCGGCCCCGCGACAGCAGGATGAGGTAGTCGGCCACCCGCTCGAGCTCGGCGAGCACGTGCGAGGACAGCAGCACCGACACGCCGTCGTCGGCCGCCGCCGTCAGCACGGTGGCCATGAAGTCGTGCCGGGCGACCGGGTCGAGCATCGCCATCGGCTCATCGAGCACCAGCAGCCGGGGCCGCCGGGCCAGCGCCAGGGTCAGCGCGAGCTGGGCCTGCTGGCCGCCAGACAGCTTGCCGGCCTTCCGCTTCGGCGGGATGCCGAGGTCGGCCAGCCGGGCCTGCGCATAGGGCTGGTCGAAGCGGCGGTTCAGGTTGCGGGTCAGGTGCACCATGTCGGCGGCGGACAGGTTCTTGTACAGCGGCGTGTCCTGGGCGACGAACGCGATGCCGTCCAGCGCGGCCGGTGACCCGGCGGGCCAGCCGCCGAGCATGGTGACGCCGCCCGCGCTTGGTTCCGCCAGGCCGACCGCCAGGTTCAGCAGGGTGGTCTTGCCCGCGCCGTTCGGGCCGATTAGCGCGGCCACGTGCCCGGCGGGGATCGCGAGGGAGCACTCGCGCAGCGCCCAGGTGCTGCCGTACCGCTTGCCCAGGCCGCTGGTTTCGATGACGTTCATGTTCATGCGACGCCCTCCGTTTCGCCGCTCGCCGCGCCGCCGCGGTCAGCCTGGCCGCCGCGGCGCTTATAGAAATCCCGCAGCGCGCTGGTGAACAGCGCCACGATCCCGTCCTGGTCCAGCCCCGCCGCGTCGGCGGTGGTCAGCCAGCCCAGCAGGGACTTGTGCAGCCCGGCGAGTTGCGGGAGCGCGACCTGGCCCAGGGTGGCCTGGATGAACGTGCCCTGGCCGGGCCGGCCTGTCAGGCCCTTGGTCTCCAGCTCCTTATAGGCCTTCAGCACCGTGTTCGGGTTGATCGCCAGCGAGGCCACCACGTCCCGGACCTTCGGCAGCTGATCGCCCAGCGTGAGATAACCCAGCCGCAGCGCGTGCTCCACCTGGTGCACCAGCTGCAGGTAGGTCGGCACCCCCGAGGCCGCATCCAGCCGGAACTCGATCGGCGACCCCGGCCCGCGCGGCCCGTCCCCCGGCGTGCCGCCGCCACCCCGCGGAAGCTCTGGCGCTGCCGGAGCCCCTGCCTCCGGCAGGTCGGCGAACAGCCCGTTCAGGTCGGCCCGGGTCTTGGCGCTCATGGCCCGTCCGGCCCGGTCGTCGAACTCGGCCTGGCCAAGGCGGCCAGCGGCGAAGTGCTCGGCCAGCCGGTCGGTGACCGTCTCGCGCTCGGCATCGGAGACGCGCAGGTGCTGGTCGGAATGCATGCCGCCGCTCGCAGGCGAAGCACCAGCCCCGCCGCCCTGCGCGCCGTCGCCTTTATCTATGACCATAAGACATGGATACATTCGATAATCCGGCTTGTCAACCTGGCGGCCTACCGCAGCAGCGCAGCGCTGCCAGCCGGACCCGCCGCAGGGGCACGCCTCCAATGGACGGTGACGCCCACGACTGTAGGTGCCGAGAACCTCATCCACGTGACGCGGCCAGGCGGTATTCGCCGGTCAGGCCGCCGGCGCGAGCCTGCCTTCGGACGCGGTACTGCCCGGGATCGACCGGTTCGGGCAGTGGTTTCAGCGGCGCCGCGGCGTGCGGGGAGCGGTGCGGCCGGTGCTGATTGTGGTGGGTCTCGTACTCGCGCAAGATCTGCCGCAGGTGGTTCTGGTTCCAGGTGAGGGTGCGGTCCGGGAGCTCGCGCCGTCATCCCCCGATCCAGCGTTCGGCGATCGCGTTCATGCGGGCGTCCGCATGTTGGGCAGCACGGTCTGGATCCCCGCGCCGGCGAGGACCGCGTCGAATGCGGCCGTGACGTCAGGGCCACGGCCGCGGATCATGCATTTGACCCCGTACGCCTGATCGCCGAGGTCGATGAGGAGGTTGCGGGCCTGCTGCGAGGCCCAGTCCCCGGTGGGATGCAGGGTGACGCCGAGGATGCGGATGCGCCTGGCGGCGTGCCCCGTCACGGCCAGCACATGGGCGTGGGTGCCGCCGGGCAGGCCGGCCGTGAAGAAGTCGCAGGCCAGGATCGCCTCGGCCCGGGACCGCAGGAACTGCTGCTAGGCCGGACCGGTCCCTCGCAGCGGGGCGGGATCGACGCCGCCGGCCTTGCGGATCTCGCCTGCTGTCAACGCCGCGACCGCTCGGGAAAAGACCGTAGGCGCGCCGCGCCCAGCGGATACTAGCGGGAAAGGCGATCACCGCCTGGTTGCGCGCTACACCGCCCAAGATCGCCTGCGCCGCTCGTGCAGGCTCCATCATCTTGGCCGGTGCGCCCGCCGCCTGCTCCCGGGCACGGCCAGAAAGAGCCGCCACGGCCGGCACGTTGACCACGCCCGCGTTCTGGTAGACGTTGGTTCGCACGAACCCGGGACAGACACAGCTGACCTTCACCCCGAGATCGGCGCCCTCCAGGCGCAGCGAGAGGGATAGTCCCACGACGGCGTGCTTGGCCGTGCAATACGGGGCGCTGCCCGGATCAGGGAAGAACGCGGCCGCCGATGAGGTGTTCACGATGTGCCCGAACCCCTGCCTGGCCATGATCGGGTAGGCGGCGAGGATGCCGTGCAGGACACCGTAGAGGTCTACATCCAGGACCCGACGCCAGTGATCAAGGGTCAGGTCACGGGCGTCACCCCCGATCGCCATGCCGGCGTTGTTGAACAAGTAGTCCAGGCGGTCGTGCGCGGCGGCGGTCTCCTCGACCATGCGCCTGACGTCCTGTTCCCTGGCCACGTTGACAGTGCGGGCCGTAGCCCGCCCGCCATTGCCCGCAATGGCTGCCGCCACCCGCCCGGCGTCGTCAGCACTGATGTCGGCGACCACCACCCGCGCGCCCCGTCGCCCCAGCTCCCGGCACAGGCCCTCACCGATCCCCGAGCCGCCGCCGGTCACGATGGCTAGCTTCTCCTCCAGCGAATCCATCATTGCCGCCTCCTGTGGCGAGCTGGTTACGCTACGGCCGTGTCTGCCGTAGCTGGTGGGTGCGGCAGGCGCGGCCACGTAGGTTCCCGTCGTTGTCCTGGTCACCAGACGAGCGGGACGAGGCGCTTATGGTGTGCGGCGAAGGCGCGGTACCGGTCGCCGAGGGTTGCCAGTAGCGCGTCCTCCTCGATGTGGATGCGCCACAAGATGACGGCCAGCGGCAGCACGGCCATGACGGCCACGCCGGCCCAGTTCGCAGAGGTCAGGGCCGCCCCGACACAGGCCATCAGGATCCCGGTGTAACTGGGGTGGCGCAACAGGCGGTAGGGGCCGGTGGTGATTACCGGCTGGTCCGAGCTGACCATGACGGTGTGGGTGAAGTACTCGCCCAGCGTCTTGAATGACCACCCGCGCAGCGCCAGGCCTGCCAGCAGGATCACCATCCCGGCGGCGAAGGCGACCGTGCCGGGCCGGATCGCGGCCGCCGGGACGATGCGCGGCGCGAGATACAGGAAGATGCTCGCGGCGATCAGGCAGGCCCAGAAGGCCACCCGGGAGGTTGCTCCGCCGCCTTTGTGGCTCCTTTCCTGGCTTCCAGTTCCTGCGAAAACTGGGCGAGTTCCATCGCGCCCCAGCCCATCGTGACGATCAGGAGCAGCAGGCCGGGGAGGTGGCTGGTGTCGAAGTAGGGTTCATGTCTCCTCCTGACTGTGTTGTTGATGGCCCGCCTCCGGGTGGCTTCCCTCGGGCCGGGTGGCGAGGTGGAACAGGTCCGCTAGCTCGCGGCCGTGGTGGCCGATGTCGAGTCCGGGATCGCGGGCCAGCCGGGGCGGCACCGCGTCGAGGGCGGCGCGGATCGCCGTCGCCATGACCTGCGGGTCGAAGCCGGCCCGAAACTCGCCCGTGCCCTGGAAATGGGCGAGCAGCTGGCGCAGCGCCGCCACCCCGGCATCGCGGATCGAGAAGTCATACAGCGGGCTGCCGTCGGCGCCGCGACCGTTGAGCGCGATCTCGACGGCCGCGACCACGTCGTTGCGGTTCTCCCGGATGAAGGCCAGGTTGGACTCGATGTAGGTCCTGAGCATCCCGGCGCCGGTCGGCTCGGCCTCCAGCCGGGGGGTCAGGTACGCCCGGCCCTTCGCGGACAGCTCGGCGATCAGCTCTTTGATGAGGTCGTCCTTGCCGCCGAAGTGGTAGCAGATCACGCCCTTGCTGGTGCCGGCTCTCTCGGCGATGCGGGCCAGCGAGGCCTGCCCGTAGCCCAGCTCGGCGATGGTGTCGATGGCGGCCGCCGCGATCTGCGCCCGGCGTGCGGTCTCGATGAAGGTCCGGCCTTTCAGCTGACCGTCTTTACCAGTTTCTGACCGTATGTTCTAAATTTAGAACGATCGGTCAGCAGCGTCAGGCCATGAGTTAGCCGTCCGGCTCTGGGCACTGCGGATCCTCAGTCCCTGCGGGGCCCTATGCGCGCCTGGCCGAGCGGTCAGAAACCATCACTCAACTGCTGGGACCCGTCTGATCTGCGGGCCCCAGCTGCGGGACACTGGCCCTGAGCCCGGCCCCTGAAGGCCCAGGCCGGAGCCGGCGCTGGCGTCAACAATGGGGACTCCCGGCGCCACCGCCGCTGCGACGGCGGCGAGCCGCTCGCGGTCCAGCCGCCAGCCGGTAATCCGGCGGGTCGCACCGGCCGCCACCCCGGGCACCGGGCAGCCTGCTCGTTACCCACCGGCAGTGCCGCAGACCCATCCCTCTGCTGGACTCCGATGCACGGGACCCGGTCTTCGGGGCCCTGACCGCCCGGCCGGGCACGATAAAGGATAATCTTTTCGGCGTTTGCCCACGGGATGAACACCGCCGGGCCGCGGCGGACCATCAGCCTGCCCGGCACCCCACCCGGGGTGATGCCCGCCTGATCGGCGCGGAAAGCGACCATGCGGCGCACGGCCACCCCCGAGCCCATCAAGATCACCAGGGCTGCGGCGATCACGGCGCCGGTCACCCAGGGATCCACCACCAGGAAGAGCAGGCCAGTCAACATCAGGCCAACTTGGCTGTCCGCTGGTCTTTGATCACATCCTGCCGGCACATCCCGCTAGCCTGCACGGCAGTTCCCAGCCGCCACCAAAACGATCCCGACGCGCGGCTCAGACCACGGCCGGGCCAGCGGTCCACACCATCGGCCCCCGGCCACCAGTCAACAGCCCGCAGTCGAGCCCTTTCCGCTCATGGTTGAAATGGAGGTGATCGTGAGGCTCCAGAATCAAGACCACTGTGCCTCAATCACCTGCATGATCAGGCATTATGTGGCCCGAAGGGCGAAGGTGATCTTCGATCACCCACATAATGCCGAATAGCGGACGTTACAGCCACCCATAGTTGTCCGCCAGTCCGCATAGTTTGGCGACGTGTGATGATCAACGGATCGGCATCGCCTTCCATGACGAGGACGCACCTGCCGAGTATGCGTGTGCGGGTTGAGATAAGACCGGTGTCGCCAGCAACGCGCAGATCACCCATTCCGGTTGCTCTCCTGTTACGCGTCAGTCCGCCCTGGCTTGCTGCTGGTGCTCCGGTCGGCCCGGGTGCCGGCGCGGGAGCGGATGTGGGCGGGGAGGGGGATGCCGGGCGGCAGGGCCGGGTCGGGGATGGGTTGCTGCCAGGTGGTGGCCAGCGGTAGTTCGCCGGCCCACAGGCCCAGCGCGGCATCGGGGCTGTCGCCGTCGCTGGGCGGGCCGGTGCGGATCTTCACCGAGGCCTCCTCCAGCGGCAGCGCCAGCAGGCGGACCGCGGCGAGTTCCTTGCGGCTGGGCTGGCGGGCGTAGTCCCACTGGCCGGGCGCGACGTGCTCGGCGATGGCGCGCAGCCCGGCGAGCCGTTCGGCGGGGTCGGTGACCAGCCGGGGCTGCCCGTAGATCATGGCGCTGCGGTAGTTGATGGTGTGCTCGAACACCGACCGGGCCAGCACCAGCCCGTCGGTGAGCGTGATGGTGACGCACACCGGCGTGCCGGCGGTGTTCAGGCTCTGGCTGGCGACCGAGCCGTGCAGGTACAAGGTGTCCGCGGTGAACCCGTACATGGTGGGGACCACCATCGGCCACCCGCCGGTGATCACTCCGAGGTGGGCGACCAGCCCGGCGCCGAGCACCGCATACAACGAGTCCCGGTCGGCCCGCCCCAGGTGCCGGTACCGGCGGTGCCGGGTCCGCTCGGTCGCCGACAGCGGCAGCTTCCCGCCGGTGGGGCTATCGTCGCGGGCACGGCCTGGGACGGGCTGGCTGTCAGGGCATCGCGCCTGCCTGGCACCGTGTCAGGCTTGTTGGACAGGTCCGGGGATCGTGCGCTCATGGCTGTCTCCTGTTGGGCTGAGCGGTCAGGCCCGTTGCCTGGGCGGGCCCGGGCGCCGGTGGCCGGGCCTGGGAACTGCGGCGCGGCGGCCGGTGGCGGCCTGAGCTGGGTTCGGCGGCCCGGTCGCGGGGGCTGGGCGGTGACGTGCTCCGGCAGCACCGGTACCAGCGCGCCGCTCGTGGCGAGGTCACGGCGAGCCCGGGTTCTCGTCGCGGGTCAGTCCTGGCGGGTCAGCATGAACACCGGAAACTGCCGCGTGGTCCTGGCCTGGGCTGCGCCGAGGTCAGGGGACCCGGCGACCGGCTTGGGCCACTCCGCGACCAGCTTGGGCCACAGCTCGGCGCGGGCGGTGCCGCCCAGTTCCTCCGCTAGGACCGTGAACGTCTGGGTGCCCACCTCGACGGTGATCCTGGGGTGGGCCTTGAGGTTGTGGTACCAGTTCGGGTGGGTGGGCGATCCGCCGTTGGCGGCCCAGATCGCGAACCGGCCGCCTCGCTGGGGGGAGCAGGCCACCGGGGTGACCCGCTCGATCCCGGACTTGGCGCCGATGTGGTGGATGAGGATCAGCGTGGTGCCCGTCCACATCCCGCCGACGCGTCCCTGGTTCGCCCGGAACTCCTGGATGATCTGGGTGTTGTAGTCGCTGGCTTGGTCCGCAGCCGAGTTCGTCATGATCTCCTCCGAGACGTGTCACTGGGTGTGGTATTCGTCGTGGCGGCGCAGCCAGCTCATGGGCTGGTCGCCTTCGTCGCGGCCCTTGGGCGCGCGGTCAAGGATCGCGTAGTAGCCCATCAGGAACTCCGTGCCGCGGGCGTAGCTGGAGTAGCAGTGGTAGACGGTGCCGCCCTCGCGGGCGAACGTGCTGACGCCGTGTCCCTCGGAGAAATAGCCCTCGAGGTCGGTCCCGGTCGCGCTCGCGTTCTGCGCCGTGACGAGCGGCAGGCTCTCACGGACGGCCGGCTGCTCGTTCAGCAGCTTCAGCAGCGCGAGCTCGTTCGCTTCGGGCCGCGGCGCGGCCGGGTCGTGCGTCATCCGCTCCCCGGCCGATACGCCGAAGTCGACGTTGAAGTCGCTGTCGTGGCTGGAGGCCCAGGTGAAGCTCCAGCCCATGCGCTCGCGGTAGGCGAGCAGCTTGCCGATCGGCGCGCGCGAGACGCAGATCATCGTCACGTCGCGGGCCGTGAGGTGGGCGAGGACGCCGTTGAAGCTGTCGGCGGTCGAGGAGCAGGCGGGGCACCCGGCCGTGTAGCCGGGGCCGAACATGAAGTGGTAGACCACCAGCTGCGAGCGGCCGTCAAACAGCTCCGCCAGCGTCCTGGCCCCGTCTTCGGTCTGCAGCGTGTACTCCTTCTCGACCGGCACCCAGGGAAGCTCCCGGCGCTGCCGGGCGAGCTCATCGCCCATCCGGGTGAGCTCCTTCTCGCGCTCCAGCAGCTCGGCGCTCGCCGCGAGCCACTCCTCACGCGTTCCGATCCGGTGACTGGTCATTGTGCTGTCTCCTTTCTTTTTCCCGCATCGTTCGGCCATGGGCGGCGCCGCCGATGTGACCTCACATCGGTGGCGTCAGCCCGGGAACCGACGAGGGGTCCACGATGATCAGGACCCCGAATGCGACGATCGCGAGGGCGAGCGGCACATCGAGGGCGGCCCTGGGGGGCAGCAGCTTCTGGGCGGTGACCAGGACGGCGATCACGGCCATCCAGCCGACGCTCATCACGCCCAGCACCACCAGCATCGCCATCAGCCCGGCGCTGGAGCCCGCGCAGCACAGCCCGAGCCCGAAACCCCGGCCCGGCGATCTCGCCGGCAGCGGCGGCGGAAGTGCCGCTTGAGCGGCGTTAACTCGTAAGCCCCGGCGGCGATCGTCACCGCGCCGGCCACGGCCGTCCCGTGCGGCCGGTAGGCCGCGAACACGACAGCCCCGGCCAGGGCCCAGACCGCCAGGTAAGACCCGGCGAACAGCGGCACCGCGCGCACGCCGCCGGCGCAGGCGGCCCGCGCCACGGCCGGGGCCGCGCCCGGCAGCATCATCGCCGCCATCATCGCCACCCACACCGCGGCGAAGAACGCGAGCGAGCCGAGCCGGGTCGCCACCCCCATGTCCATCCCGGTCATCTGCCGCACCGAGATCACCCAGCACACGGCGGCGAGCCCAAGCGTCGCCGTCAGCGCGGCCGCCGCGGTCGTCCTAACGGCCGTCATGGCCCGGTGCCGAGGTCGTCGGAGCGTCCGGCTGCCAGTCGCGGCCACTGGGCGATGGGGCGTCCGCCCGGCCACGCCGGCACTGGCGGCCAGTCGGGCGGGCCGCCGTCAGTCCGCGTGTTGGAGCACTGTTGCGGCCAGCCGGGGGGCGAGTCCTCCCACGGCTCCTGGCGTCCGTACACGGTGAGGTCCATGAGCGCGTAGCTGTAGTCCATGGCCTCGACGCCGCGCAGCGTCGTCCAGTAGGTTTCGAAGACGCGGTCGCCGTCGCGCAGGTAGCACACGAGGTGGATCAGGCCGACCTGGCGCCCGGTCAGGAGCGCGTCGAGGGAGTCCTGCGCGGAGTACCAGGGCATGTCCCAGCCCATGAAGTCGCGGTAGCGGGCGCTCTCGTCGTAGGGGCCCTGGCAGAAGACCGCGTAGGTGATGTCGCGGGAATGCAGGTAGGACAGCTCGCTGACCTGCGTGGTGACCCACGTGCAGCCTTCGCACTGCTCGGCCGCGGGATGGCCGTCCCACCACATGAAGTAGTAGGCGATCAGCTGCCGGCGCCCTTCGAACGCATCGAGCAGGGTGACCGGCCCGTGCGGGCCGGTCAGCGGGATGCTGGCGTCCACCTCCACCATGGGCAGCCGCCGCCGGGCCGCGGCGATCGCGTCGCCTTCCCGGGTGTGCGCCTTCTCCCGGACCCGCAGCCTGTCCAGCTCGGCCTGGAAGGTGGCCCGGTCCACGGCCGCGGGCAGGCCCGGCGCGCTGGCGGCGCCGGGGTTTGCTGATTCATCGGTCATGACGGTTCCTCTTCTTGCCTTCTGCGTGCGCGGCTTCGGCGAGCTGTTTGATCGTGCCGAGCCGCCGGTCCCATCGCGCGGCGAGCTGCGCCATGGCCCGGGTGGCCTGGTCCAGGCGGCCGGCTTGGACCTGGTAGAGAACCTCCCGGCCCTGTTTGCGCCGCCTGACCAGCCCGGCCCGTTCGAGCACGACCAGATGCTTGGAGACCGCCTGGCGGGAGAACGGCACCCGGCCGGCCAGCCAGCTAGCGCTGACTTCATCGTTGCTGACGACCAGGTCGAGGACCCGGCGGCGAGACGGGTCGGCGATGGCCGACCACAGCTCGTCATCGGCCTGAGCCGTCATCTCGATTCGGGATTCGCGAGTATGTGGGCGAGGCGGTCCAGGTACTCGGCCCAGCCGCCCTGGTGCTCGTCGGCATAGCGCTGCTTCTCCGCGTCGGGCCAGGCGCGCAGCTCGTGGCCGCTTTCGACCACACGAAGCCGGGTCCGCTCGTCCCCCTCAGGGGTCAGCGTGAACTCAACGAGCATCGAATTGCCGGCCACCGGCTCCTCCCCGGCCGGGTGGTTCCAGCGGAAGGAGAACCGAGTAGGCGGATCGACCATCTCCACGACGACAGGGCCGCCCTGGTCCCCGAACTCCATGAAGCCATGAGCGCCCCGTTCGACGACGAGTTCCACCCGGTCGGCGAACCACTGGCTCATCTGATCGGGCTCGGTGATGGTGCGCCACACCACCTCCACCGGTGCCTCGATCAGAACCTCCCGCTCAATCACTAGGTCTGCCATCAGTATCCGCTCCCTCACTGAGCGCGCCCGCGGTATCGCGGGACGCGGGTGTCACCACTTGGCGTCGCATGTCGGTCACCGCTCGCGCCTCACCCCGTATCTGCAACCGACGGTAGCGCGTTAAGAGAAGACGTGCAACCGATGATTGCAGGTTGTCGTCCGTGGCCGGATCCGCTGCCGGACGCGACTCGGCCCGCACGCGCATATCAGCCAGTTCCGGCATGCCTTGACGGCCGTCTGGCAATTCGCGATCACTGAGCAGAACGGCGGCACTGCGCGCGTTCTCCCGAGCCTTCCTTGTCGCTCAGGGTGATCTTGTTGACCAGCGGATTGCTGGGGACGTCCGGTCCGCCGTACCCGCCAGCGCTCGCCAGTAGCCTTGGCAAATGCCGGGTCAGCGGATTGAGCAGCGTCCGCGGTTGCGGGCTGAGGAGCCGCCTGCAATAGCGACGGTGGTTGTACGGGGTGGCCGTGACACCCCGGAGAAGCTGCGCAGCCATGTTCAGCGGACCGCGCGTGCCTGGTCGCTCGACGGGCAGCCGTTGCTCGATATCTCAGTTTTCGCGGTCCTCGGCGAGCCGCTCGATGATCTGCTCCGGCGCCGGTTCGCCACGTTCCGGACTATCCACCTGCCCACCGTCGGCGGCCTGGCTGATCGCGGATTCGAGTTGCTGCCTACCGGGCAGCGCCCGCATTTCACCGTGCGGTTGCGCCGTGCCGACGATCAGGAGCTCGGGGAACTGCTGAGGGCTCTCGGTGCTGTGCAGCGCAATCCCGCGTACGCTGGGAGAGAGCTTTAGCGAGGGGAGGACTGAAGATGTACCTGGTGGATATCACTGCTGACCTGAACGACGAGGACGAGACCGGCTACGTCTGGACCTTCCTCGACGAGGCCCGCGATCCTGCCCGGATCCATCCAGGGGCTCTTGTCGTCGCCGGTGACGAGGAAGCCGCTGCAGTGTGCCAGGTCGTCAACCTCGTGCCTGCGGGCGATGGCATGATCGTACATCTGCGGCTCCTGCCCGGCCTAGTTGACGATTACCGCGCCCTGGTCGAGCGGGCTCTCGCCAGCTGACCCCGGCGGTTCCGTGTGGTCAGCCGATCTATGGCCCTCTGGCGGACAGCCTGACCTGTGTGGAGTACAGCACGGAAGTACCGCAACAGGTACGGATCTGGAGGGACGCCGATACACGCTCTGGGACGGTGACCTGCGGGGATGGACGTGGGGGGACGTGCTGCCTGTTGTTTGCAAGCAGGGGGTCAGGGGTTCGAGTCCCCTTAGCTCCACTGGTTAGAAGCATAATTCGAAATCACGAGCCCATAGTTCAGGGCAAGTACAGCAGCAAAGTACAGCAACCGGGACCGCGTGAGATGCCGCACATGCGTTCGAACTGGCGTCGTCCGCGTGGGCGGCGGCGCACGGATCCCAGGTCCTAGGGCCGAGTTCCGGCCACTGAGCAGGAAGAACGCCTTTCGGAGGGCCC
The DNA here is from genome assembly GCA_963758575.1 of uncultured Actinomycetes bacterium. Taxonomy (GTDB): domain Bacteria; phylum Actinomycetota; class Actinomycetes; order Streptosporangiales; family Streptosporangiaceae; genus RYN-230. Next base: position 150,243 of record CAVWWE010000009.1, on the reverse strand, counting down.
GGTGCCGGTTGCCCGGCGGCCAGCGGGCAGTGCGCTGAATCTGCCGTTTCGACGCCGGCTCCTGCCGCTCAGGCAGAGGGTCAGCGAATGGCAACCTATTTCCGTCACCTAGGGCGAGATTCCTCGTCGCGTATTACACGTTTACGACGCGCACGTCGCGGAATCGGTATCGCTAGCTTTCCGGTCGCGGAAGGGATCGGCTGCGTCAATATTGGCCGTTTCTGCGGCGACTCGCAGTGGCATCTTATTACCCACGAGACTCATGTGGTCAGCAGCTGAAGGAGCTGCACGCGGTCCGGGCCAGGGGCTGGCGGCGGGGAGTGGCAGCCCGATTGCTCGATCTTTCTCTTATGCCGGGACGCTCGATTACTTCCTCCGGCAGCGCCAGACATAGCACGGTCTCCATCAGGGCGCGGAAGGTGTCGGCGTCGTAGGACGCCGCTGCGGTCAACCGGCACATGACCGAGTCCGGGGGTGACCACTCACGGCCCTCCCGGAGGGCAGTCATCGCCCCGAGTCTTGCCCGGTCGGCCTTGATCTGGTTCTGGTAGAACGGGCCGACAAGCTGCTCGGTGCCCTTGTCCCAGGCCTGGGCAAAGCCTGCCGGGTCGTCGAGGTGAGAACGAACGATCCTGCGGAGCAGCTGCGCGTGCACCATTCCGACGCTGATCCCGCGTCCCGCCGACGGGTTGGTGCAGGCCCACGCATCGCCGACGGCGGCGAGCCCGGTCACGATGGGAGCGCCCGCCACGACGAAACGTCGGTATCGGTCCAGGACGCCTGCCATCGGCATCACGGCTGTGATGGGCCGCCCATCCAACCAGTGCGCTTGCAGCGGGCAGGCACGGACTACGCGGGTGAAGCACTCGGCATCGCGCAGCGCCTTGACTGGTGCGTCTTCGCTAGAGGTGAACACGGTGACCGACCATGTGTCATTGTCGCCGGCCAGTGTGAGCAGCGAGATCGTGCTGAGCGGCATTAGCCAGGGGGCCCGCACCGTGGGCCGGGACGGTCCGGTGAAATACCGCGTGTAGTAGGTAAATCCGGAGTCCTCGGCGTGCTCGTACGGCGCCCGCGCGCCGAGCGCTGGCAGCATCTTCACGCTGGGCGAGCGCGTGCCCATGGCATCGACCACCAGGTCGGCGCGCAGCTCCTCGCCAGTCGATGTGCGCACCCCGGTGACATGAGGAATGCCGGGCATCGCCGTCGGCCCGCCAGTCAGCTCAGTCACCCGCATACCTCGGCGGATCACTACACTCGGCTGCTCCTGCGCCGCGGCGGCAATTACAGATTCAGCCACCGGCCGTCGGCCGGTCACAAACCGCAGCGCCTCATCACCCGGCCGGAGCGCCAAGTCGGAGATACCCGGCGGCAAAGACTCCAGCGGGTCGACCCATACGCACCCGGCCGCCAGCAGCCGTTCCGTTAGTCCGGGTAGCTCTTCGTCGCAGACCCGCCGGAACCGGGCGAACAGGTTGTGCGGCTGGCGGAACTGGCCGACCCCCTTTCGCCGCCACGACTCCCATGCCGCACCGGGCGTCACCGGGACACCCTCTGAGTCGGTCTCCAGCACAGTGACCTGGTGCCCGTCCTGGGCCAGCATCATCGCAGCCGACAGCCCGATCACGCCGCCGCCGCAGACGACGATCGTCCCCATAGCTGCCGCCTCTCCGCTCTACTCGAGTTATCAGGGACGCCATACGTGGATGACGTGCATCGGCTGCCGCTCGGGCTCGGGCGGAAGGTCGTTGCCGAAGATCTCGGCGAGCAGGGGGTGGACGACCGGGTGCAAGTGCTCATCGGTGAACCGGTCGCAGTCCTGCTCGGACTCCCAGACGTCGAAGTACCGCAGGCCGCCCTCGGGCCGCTCGGCGGCGATGTGGACGATGAGGCCTTTCGGCGGCGTGTCACCGAGACCATCGGTGATCCGTTTGTAGAACGCGGCATCGATGGGGACGTCCTGCGTGAACGCGTACGTCATGGCTACCTCACAGATTTGATCCGAACTAGCTTCGGATCAAGCTAGTATGCCTACTATGCCAGAGCCGGTCAAGCGCAGCGCCTACGACAACGCCGCCCGCCAGGCGCAGTCCAGGGTGACCAGGCAGCGCATCCTTGGCGCCACCCGAGAGCTCATGCTGGAGCGGGGCTACCGGGCAACCACGATCTCCGAGATCGCCCGCAGAGCTGGCGTGCACCTCGACACGGTGTACGAGCTAGTCGGGCGTAAGCCAGTGCTCATGCGCGAGCTGATCGAGCAGTCCATCTCCGGCACCGACCAGGCCGTGGTCGCCGAGGAACGCGAGTACGTCCGGGCCATGCAGGCCGAACCGGACCCAGCGCGGAAGCTCAAGATCTACGCTCACGCCATCCGGGAGGTGCAGGCCCGGATGGCGCCACTGTTCGTCGCCCTGCGCGACGCCGGCACCACCGATCCTGACGCATACGAGGTCTGGCACCAGATCAGCGACCGACGGGCGGCCAACATGCGCAAGCTGGTCCGCGACCTCCGCCAGGCCGGCGGCCTCCGGCCGGGTTTGTCGATCGCCGACGCGGCCGACACCATCTGGGCGACGAACAGTCCGGAACTCTACGTGCTGCTCACCGCTGAGCGGAAGTGGACAGCCGACCACTACGAGACCTGGCTCGCCGAAACCTGGTGCCGTCTCCTGCTCCCCGACGAAGCGACGCCAGAAGCGACGCAAACAGGCCCAGCCAGCGCAACGAGCCGCGACCCGCGGCACCTCCCGCATGGGACACACGCGGGACTAGGAAGAGGGAGATTAAGGAGTGGCGGTCTCTGGCTCTGCAGCGACCTTGGGCTCCGGGCTGCTGAGCAGCAAGAACACGCTCGGTAGGGCCTCGCCCGGGCTGTCGGGCGGTCAGCGAGCATCGTTCGGGATCTGCCCCTTCGAGACCAGTTTTTGCCGCTCAGGCAGAGGGTCATCGGGGGGCGATGTGCTAGGTAATTCATGTCACCTGCGGTGAGCTTTCTCGCCTGGCGTCAGGAGTTGTTGGTGCGCATATCGCCGATTTAGCGCGTGTCTGGCTCCATCTCACGGCTGACCCCGAGGCAGATCTGCCGGTTCTGTGCGGGGTTCCGCCCGCCGCGCACGGCCGGCGTGCCCGCGCTCAGCCGCCCTTGCCGCATGCGGGTTTGTCGAACGCGGGTCACGTGCACGTCGCTGCTGGCGGCGGTCATCGCCAGCGACCAGAAGGACGCTTCTGCTGCCTACCTCGAGACGCTGTACACAGCGGAAGCCTAGGAAACCGCCATCCGGCCCGGTACGTTATCGAGCAGACCGGAGGGGGGAGGTACCATGCCGATTTTCATGGTGGAACGCCGGTTCGCCGACGACCTGGAGACCTCGGCCGAGGAGGCCGACCAGATCAACCGGATCAACGAAGAAGAGGGCGTGCGCTGGCTGTATTCGTTCCTGTCGGCGGACAAGCGCAAGACGTACTGCCTCTACGAGGCGCCGTTCGCGGACGCGATCCGGCGAGCGGCGGAGCGCGCGGGCCTGCCTGCCGACGCTGTCGTCGAGGTAGGCGGCATGGTCCTGCCGAATGGCTCGGCGGCGGGCATCCCGAACGAGGTGCCCGCGGGCTAGGTCAATCCGGGGCAGCCACCTTACAGTAAGCGTGCTGGGCCAGGCACCGGATCCTCAATCCAGCCCCGTGACGCGGCCATCATGGCGGCCTGGGTCCGGTTCGCCGCGCCGGTCTTGAGCAGGATGCTCCGGACGTGGTTGGACGCCGTGTTCTCCGTGATCTTCAGCCGGGACGCGATCTCCCGGTTGCTGTTCCCGTGGGCGAGCAACTGCAGCACGGCGATCTCACGCGGCGTGAGCCCGGCCGCATCGGCGCCGCTCAGGGTATTCTGCTCGTCAGAGCCGGTGGCTGGCGTCTCCATCCGGTCCAGCAGCCGCAGCAGCCGTGCCTGCCCGGTGCTGGCCGCTAGCCGCCGAGCCTGCACCCTCATGTCAGCCGTCCGGGCATCGGCACCGCCGCCAGCGCTCAGGTGGGCCGCCCATGCGGTCAGCACTGACGCCCGGTGGACCAGCGCGCCGAAGTCGGCTGCCTGCGCCAGCGCCGCCGTAAACAGCCGCTCCGCGGAATCACCATTCCCCAGCAGCGAGTCCAGCGCGGCGAGGTACGCGTCAGCCGGCCCGAACACTGCGACGAATTGCCCGGCGATCAGCTGCTGTCCCGAGTACGGAGCGAGCAGCGGCCGCAGCAGCCGCGCAGCGGTAACGTCGCCGAGCGCCAGAGCCGCCTCCGTGAGGAACACGAGCACTGCGGTCCACTGCGCCCACGGCGATTGCCGGGCGGCGGCTCGGTCAACCCGTTCCAGCAGCTGCCACAGCAGGTTGCGTGCTTCCTCGGCCAGCCCGAGCTCGGTGTACAGCGCCAGCAGCCCCGGTTCCCAGGTGTCCGGCGCCTGCCGGACGGCGCCCAGCAGGGGCCGGACCTGCTCCAGTGCCCCAGACTCCCGGCGGATCATGTACATCTGCAGCCCGTAGGTTCCCTCGGTGTCGTCGGGCCCGAAGGACTGGCCGAGTTCCAGCAGGCTCTCGGCTACCTGCGCTGCGGCGGCGAAGTCGCCGTTCAGGAACGCATGCGCATAGTCGCCGCAGTGGCGCATGAAGGTGATGAACGGCTGCCCGCTGCCGCGCACCGCCAGGTCCAGGTCCACGGTCGCCGCCGCCCAGGCGGCCCGGTCGCCGCTGATGTAGGCGATGGCGCTGCTGAACACCGCCGCTGTGCCGAGCGCGGACCAGTCCTGGACCGCTTTGGCGAGCGGGCCGAGCTCGGCGGCTAGCGCGAGGTGGCGGCCGACCGTCTCCGGTACCGCGCGCTGCCACATCATCGTCTCCAGCGCGTGCACGAGCAGTTGCCTGTTGCCGAGCCGGCGGGCGTGCTCGAGTGCGAGATCGGCCAGCTGCCGGGAGCGCTCGACGTCGCCAGTGAACGCGGTGGCGCGCCCCAGGCTTGCCAGAGCCCACACGTACCGGGGGTCGTCAGGGTCCTCTGGCACGCCTTCCAGGGCGTGGGCCAGCAGCGCGCAGGCCTCGGTGCCCGGCAGCCCGGGCCGCCAGGCGGCGTTCTCGTAGCCGATCGCGGAGTGCAGCCGCACCCGGTTGTCACCGGATCCGGTCAGCCGAAGGTACAGGGTCCGTGCACTGGCGAAGTCGCCGACGCGGACATGGCTGTCCGCGGCGCACAGCAACAGCTCCTCGCGATCGGAATCGGGTCCATCCGTGAGATCGGCCGCCTGGGTGTACCAGGCGGCCGCGTCCTCGAACGCCAGGCTCCGCTCGGCATCCCTGGCCGCCTGCCGCAGATACTGGGCGGCGGTTTCGCCGTAGCCCAGGGCAGCGGCCCTGGCGAAGTGGTAAGCGAGTTGCCGTACCCCCGCCGGCGAGCGGGATCCTGAGGACTGGAGCACCTTGCCTACTCGGGCGTGCAGCGCGGCCCGGCGCGACGGGCTGGTCAGATCGAGGACGGCCTGCCTGGTCAGCATGTGCGGAAAGGTGATCCGGCCACGGGCGAGATCCTCCCCATCAAGGAACCCGAACGAGACGGCGGCGTCCAGTGCCGCCAGCACCGATGCGGCGTCCGCCTCGGCGCCGCCCGTCTCCCCGCAGTCAGCCGCCCGGAGCACCACGCGGACGTCCCCACCGTCGGCGAGCACCGCCGCGGTCTCGACTGCGGCGCGCTCGGCCGGCGTCAGCCGGGCCAGCCGCCGCTCCAGCGTGTCGCGGACCGAGACCGGGGCCCGGGTACCGAACGCACGGGTCGGCGCCCCGGTCATGTCGCGCCACAGCTCGCGCAGGAAGAACGGGTTCCCTCCGGTCTGGTCGCGCAGCACGGTGGCGTACTCCCGCGCCCGCCGCGCGCTCAGCCCGCCCTCGGCCGCCAGGTACTGGGCGATCTCTTCGGTACTCAGTCCCGCCAGATCGAGCCGCCGTACCCCGTCCAGCCGGTACAGGTCGGCGATCGCGTAGGTGAGGTCGTCGCTTCGGTCGGGCGCCGTGGTGCGGTGCGTGCATAGCAGCAGCAGCCGGGAGGCGGCCGACCGCTGGGCCACGTGGTCGAGCAACTGCAGGGTGGGCTGGCTGGCCCAGTGCAGGTCCTCCAGGACGCAGATCACCGGGCGTTCTTCGGCGGCCGCGTGCAGCAGCCGAGTGATCGCGTCGAACAGCTCCCGCCGGTAGTCAGCACCGTCGCCGCCGGGCGAGGCCAGTTCCGGCCGGTGCTGCCACACCAGCGGCGTTAGCCGCAGCAGCTCCGCTGCCGTTTCCGGCAGGCAGTCGGCCAGGGCTCCGGGCGCCGTACCGCCGAGCAGGTGCTCAAGGCATTCGGCGAACGGCTGGTAAGGACCGCCAGGCTCGGGTGAGCAGTTCCCGAGCAGCACGACAGCACCCTGCGCGTAGGCCGCCGCCGCGATCTCCGTCGCCAGCCGCGACTTGCCCGCGCCGGGCTCGCCGCCGATGAAGATGACCTGCCGCCCCCCGGCACGGACCGCGGCCCATGCTTCCTCCGCCGCAGACGTCTCGGCGGCCCGCCCGACGAACGCCGGAACCGCCGCTCCGGCCACCCGGATTGGATACGGCGGCGCTTCCCAAGCCGCCATGCACTCAGCGTAGCCGGGGCGCCGCCGGCGGTCGATAGCCAGAATTGGCTACGCCGCGGCGGAGCGCGCGCTACCAGGACTGGTCATGACGCGAACCCGCCGCCGTCATAGCGTGAGCTCCAGGTCACAAAACCATGACAAGGGGGGACTCCTCATGTCCATCACCGCACTACGCGACCTCGTTACCGGACCGGTCATCGGCCCCGACGATCCCGAGTACGAGGACGCCCGGCACGTCTACAACTTCATGATCGAGGCTCAGCCGTACGCCATGGTTCAGTGCGCCAGCGCGAATGACGTGCGGGCCGTCATGGCCCATGCCGTCGCCACCGGCCGCGACGTGGCCGTCCGCGGCGGCGGGCACAGCGTTCCCGGCTTCGGCACCGCGGACGATGCGATCGTCGTCGACTTGGCTGGCATGACCCGGGTCGAGGTAGACCCGAAGACCCAGATCGCGCGGGTCGGCGGCGGTGCCACCTGGGGCATGATGAACGACGCCACCATAGCCCACGGACTGGCCACCACCGGTGGCATCGTCGCGTCCACCGGCGTCGGCGGGCTGACGCTCGGCGGCGGTGTCGGCTACCTGACCCGGGCGCACGGCCTGTCCTGTGACAACCTGCTGTCCGCCGAGGTCGTCCTGGCCGACGGGAGCATCGTGACCGCCAGCGAGGACGAGCAGCCGGACCTGTTCTGGGCGCTGCGCGGCGGCGGCGGGAACTTCGGCGTGGTCACCGAGTTCACCTTCCGGCTGCACCCCGTGCCGGAGAACATCTACGGCGGCCTGATCCTGTTCGAGCGGGAGGCCGCAGGAGACCTATTCCGCTACTTCGACCGGTTTATCGACGACGCACCCCGCGAGTACGGCGGCTTCCCGGCCTGGCACCTGGCGCCCCCGCTCCCGTTCATCCCCGCAGACCGGGTCGGCGAGCCGTTCCCCACCCTGGTTTCCTGCTGGACCGGGGACCACGACAGCGGCGCCAAGGTCCTGCAGGGCTTCCGCGACGTCGGCCCGGTCATGGCCGAACACGTCGGTGCGATCCCCTATACGGCCCTGAACTCCCTGTTCGACCCGCTGCTCCCGCGCGGCCTGCAGCACTACTGGAAGGCGGTCTTCGCGGGCGACCTCACCGACGACGCGATCGCCGCGCACGCCGCGCACGGCCAGCAGATCCCCGCCGTCAACTGCGCGGTGCACCTGTACCCGGTCAACGGCGCCGCCCACGACATCGCACCTGGCGCCACCGCGTGGGGGCACCGGGACGCCAAGTACGCCACCGTGATCGCCGGGATGTGGCCGGACCCCGCGGATAACGACAAGAACATCCGCTGGGTGAAGGACTACTACGCCGCACTCGCCCCGCACTCCCAGCCCGGCGGCTACGTCAACTTCGCCTCGGCGGACGACCAGGCGAAGGTCCGCGACAACTTCGGCGCCGGCTACGACCGCCTCGCCCAAGTCAAACGCCGCTACGACCCCGACAACCTCTTCCACCTCAACCAGAACATCACCCCCGCCTAGATGACAGTCTCGAAGTCGTGGCCATAGTAATTTTTGTCACCGATGATGATTTGGCCGTCGCGGCCGGCGGTCAGCGCTGGGTCGGCCAGGATGTCCAGCAGGACCTGGCGCTCGTCGGCCTTGGCGCCGGTCAGCGCGAAGCCCACGGGCAGCCCGTGCAGGGTGCACAGCAGGTGCAGGCGCAATCCCCAGAAGTAGCGCGAATGGCTGGCGCAGTACCCGTATTCGGCCCATCCGGCCAAGTCAGAGCGCCTGGCCGTCTCGCGGGACCGGCCGCATTCCACTGGAGTGGAATCGGCCACCCAGACGTCGTCGGTCCACAGGCTGGTATCGGCCGCCAGCATGCGGATCAGCGTGGTGATCAGCCCGGCAGCGGCGCGCAGCCGCCGGTTATAGCCGGGCTGGCCTGGCAGGTAGCGGAACAGATGGCCAAGGTGGGCATGGGCGTGGCGTATCCAGCGGGCTTCGGAGGTGTATCCCAGCAGGGCCTGCATGACGGCCAGGGTGACCAGCTCAGCATCGGTCAGCCGGGGCTGCAGGCCGATGCTGGGCCGCCAGGGAGCCAGGTCCGGGAACTGCCTCAGCAGGTCGTCGGTTCTCACGTAGAGTGCGGTCGCGAGGGTGTCCACGTCATCATTCGTCACACAATGATCATGGACGCCCTCGTCTCATGTCCGCAGCTCATCCCTTCGCATAGGTCATCTAGGCACCACCGGCGGCACCCTGACGGCGGCGGTGCGCGCCCTGGCAGGGATCGGGCCTGGGCACGCGGTGTGGGTGTCCGGGCCGGGTTAGCGGGACGTGGGGGTGTGCAGGAACTCCACGGTCTCGGACAGGAAGTTGGGCACTAGCACCTGGCCGGTGGCTGGGTCGTAACCGAGGTCACGGGGGAACAACCCGGCCGGAAGCGACCCGGTCACGGCCGGGCGGCCGGCCAGCGCAGCAGCGGTGGATATCACGGTGATCCGCGGTGCTGCGTTGCTTTGCTCGCCCGGTATCAAGCCACGGTTGGAGTCGCCGACCACAGCGGTGCTGCCGTTGCCGAGCAGCAGGAGACCGACGGGCTCGGCACCGACGCGCACCACCGCTCGCAGCACCGGGGGGGACGCGGGCCGGGACGCTGCGGCGAAGGCCAGCAGCGCGTTGGACTGCAGCGCGGTGACCCAGATCGTCTTTCCGCCAGGGGACACGGCAACCCGCACAGGCTGGCATCCTGCTGCCGTGCGAGCGAGCACAGCCGCCCGGCCAGCGCCGTGCTCGGCGCGACTGGCGTCGATCGCCCAGAGGATCCCGCGGTCCCCGTATCCGCCGAGGGTCGTCACATACACCGTGGCGCTGCCCGGCGCGTCAGCAACACCGACGGTCCCGGGAGCCAGGGGAACCAGGCCGGCCGCTACGCCGTGGGCCCCGAACCCCTTCCGCAGCGCCAGGGCCAGGTTGAAGACACTCAACTCGCCGGATGTCTCGTCGGTGACAAACGCATACTTGCCGTCGCCCGACACCGCGACCTCGGTCTGGGCCGTTCCGGTATCGGCCAGGATGCCCACCAGCGGGTGATGGCTACCGTGCTCCAGCGCGGGCACGCTGAACACCCCTGTCGCCGTCCCGGCCGCGACCAGCAGCAGCCGCCCATCGTGCGTGATCGTCATGCCCTCGGCCCCGGACAACGACGAAGGCAGCATGACCGTTCGCACCAGGCGGGCGGCCGTTCCGCCAACAGCCAGCAGCGCCAGGCCGCCATGAGCGCCGAACGACGTGCGGATGGTCAAAGACGCCACCGCCCACCTGCCGCCGGGCAGGGCCAGCGTTGCGAACGGCTGGCCTGTCAGCGGTACCAGCCCGGGCGGCGAGACAACGATCGGCCGGCCCGCGCTGACCCGGGTGGAGCAGTTCACAGCCGGCTTCGCCGTCCGGTGGGCCGCGCCCGAGCACCCGCCGATCCCGGCCAGCAGTAGTACCGGCACCAGCACGGCGGCCCGGCGGCGCAGGCAGCACGCCATAAACACGCCTCTCATTGTGATTGAGCTGCTCTCCCACCAGCAACCAGGGTGCATCCGCACCTGGCCCGGCGCAGGGTCCCCGGCCTAATCCGCTACGGCCACCCAGGGCGTGGACGAAGGGTTGGTGGCCACCCTCGGCTACGACCGTGGGAATCCCGGCCCCATCGCCGCGATCGTGCTTGGCGACAACCTGATGTGACTGGCGAGCACGTGACGATCTTGGTCACCGGTAAATGCGTTGCCGCATGTCGGCGTGCAGTCCTACAGTGAGCGCGCCGCGGCAAGATATGTCCTCTATATCAGGACGGAGGTGCTCGCGATGTTCGCTATTCGTCAGACGCCTCCACGGGTTGCTCTCTAGCAATCCTGGAGACGCACTGCGGGGGCGCCCTCAGGAATCTGGCGTCAGCCAATCCTGAGGGCGCTCTGCGCTACCGGGCGGATGTTACCGGCGCGCCGCAGGCCTGCTCGATGCTGGCCCGCACCGGGGCGGGCGGGTCTTCCCAGCTGACGCGGGTGCTCGTGGCGGGCGGGCCGGATGGCGCAGCCATCTGGGGCCTTCAGGGTGCGGGCGTGCGGGCCCGGCGCTGCCGGTATGCGGCGGCGCGTGCCTTGCCGCCGCAGGCGCTGCTGGAGCACCAGCGGCGCTGGCCGGGGCGGCTGAGGTCAAGGAACAGCAGGCCGCACTCTGGGCTGGCGCACTCGCGCAGCCGCCGGGCGTCGGCGGTGGTGAACAAGGCGATGGCGTCGCGCGCTACCGCGCTCAGGGCGCTGGCCGCCGGATCGGGCGCGGCCGCGGCCAGCAGCACTGTCCCCTGGTACATGTGCGGCACGGGCGGCGGTGCCGCGGCGGCGCGGTTGATGATGTCCTCGTCGCGGGCGTCCGGCCGCTGCCCGCCGGTGAGCGCCTTGGCGGTGCGGTAGACCGCTTCGCGCACCGCCCGCGCTTCATCCAGGTCGGCGCCTGTCACCGGGACGGGACCGCTGGCCACGCAGGCTTCGGCGTACCAGCGGGCGAGGTGGCCTGGGGTGAGCAGCCGCTCGAAGCCGCGGCGCCACCGCTCGCCGACGGTCGCGCAGAACGCCAGGCACAGCCGCCCGGACCGGAAGACGAACCGCAGTTCCTCCGCCGGTATCTCATTGTCAGGGGTTGCCGGAAACCTCACGTCACGAGTATAACTTGTGACGTGAGGCCAGAATCACAGGCGATCCAGGAGTTCCTGCGGGACCGCGGCGCCGGCCAGCTGCCCCACCCGGGCGGAACCCTGCATGAGCATCTGATCCGCGTCGCCGCGCTGCTGGCGGAATGGGGAGCGAGCGAGGACCTGCAGCTGGCCGGGCTGTGCCACGCCTGCTACGGCACGGCCGGCTACCCTCATCCGCTGGTCGGGCTAGACGAGCGCCCCGTTCTCACCGCGCTCGCCGGCACCCGGGCCGAGTCGCTGGTCTACCTGTACGGCAGCTGCGACCGGGCTGCGGTGTACCCGGCCCTGAAAGAGCCCGGGCCGGTGCCGTTCCGGGACCGGTTCACCGGCCGCACGCGCACCCCGCCGGAGCGGGATATCCGCGCCTTCGCCGAGCTGACCGCCGCCAACGAGCTCGACGTGATCCGGCACAACGCCGCTCTGGCCGCCCGGCATGCCACTGCGCTGTGGCAGTTCTTCGCCGCGCTAAGGACGCGGCTGTCCGAAGCTGCCTGGCAGGCCTGGAGCCGGCCGCCCGGCCCAGACCCCGCCGGGCGGCCGGACCCAGAGCGGCCGATACCACCGGTCACCATCACCGGCCTGGACCACCTGGTCCTGACCGTGGCCGACCTGGACAAGACCTCTGGCTTCTACCAGCGGGTGCTGGGCATGCGCCCGGTCACCTTCGGTACCGGGCGCCGCGCCCTGGAATTCGGCACCAGCAAGATCAACCTGCATCAGGCCGGGCAGGAGATCACCCCGCACGCCGCCCGTCCCCTGCCCGGCAGCGCGGACCTGTGCCTGATCACCACGACACCGCCCGGGCAGGTTCTCGCCTATCTCGGCGCCCAGGGCGTGCCGGCGGAGAACGGCCCGGTATCCCGCACCGGCGCCCGGGGCCCGATCACCAGCATCTACATCCGCGACCCCGACGGAAACCTCATTGAGATCGCCAGCTACCCCGCGGGCCCGCCAGCCGGGCAGGCCGGCTAAACCATGGCCCGCATCGGCTACGGCGACGCTGCGGCTGTTGCGTTCCAGGAGTCCCGCGAGATGCCGCCGGACGCGCTGAGCGACTGGCAGGCCGCGATCGCCCGCCACCTGGCGCAGCGGCCCCGCATGCGGGTGCTCGACCTCGGCGCCGGCACCGGCACCTGGGCCACCGCCCTGGCCAGTTGGTACCCCATCAGCGTCGTGGCCGTCGAACCCTCCGCCGCTATGCGCGCCCGCTCCCGCTGCGAAACCATGCTCGCCGGGCACGCCACCGCACTCCCGCTCGCCCCCGCGACCATGGACGGCGCATGGCTGTCCACCGTCATCCACCACCTGCCCAACCTGCCCGCCGCCGCCCGCGAACTCCGGCGGGTGCTCCGGCCCGGCGCCCCCGTGCTCATCCGCAACGCCTTTCCCGGCCGCCACCACGGTATCGGGCTGTTCCGCTACTGGCCCGAGGCCATCGCCGCCCTGGACACCTTCCCCAGCATCACCAGCGTGCGCGCCGCCTTCGCCGCAGCAGGCTTCAGCTACGTGACCCTGGAACCCGTCCGACAGGTAACCGCCCCCTCACTCGCCGCCATCGCCGCCACCGCACAGCGCGAAGCACACACACCGCTCATGCTCATCACCGACAACGCCTACCAAGCCGGCCTGGCCCGGCTCCGCGCAGCCGCCGCCACCCAGCACGGCCCCGTCATCGACACCCTCGACCTGCTCGTCCTACGGGCCAACCGCGCCACCGCGACCGCACGACCGCCTGACCCTCGGCACGGGAGGCGGGCAGCTGATTCGGGCGGCCAGGCAGGCTTTTGAAACACGCCCTAGTTCGGCGGCGAGCTGGCGTTTGCGGCGCAGCGGGGCGAGCCGGTCGTGCCAGTCGGGGCCGAGGTCGGTGAACCGGGCCGCGGGGTCAGACAGCAGGTGCCAGGCGATGGTGAGGATGGAGTTGCCGACCGCGACCAGGGCGCGCTGCTTGCCGCGGCGGCGGGCGAGGCGGTGGTAGCGCGATCCCAGGAAGGTCTTGGTCCGGGCGGCGCCCATGGCCGCCTCGCCGAGGGTGCCGGCGATCCAGGGGCTGCCCTTGCCAGTGGTGCCGGGTTTGCTCCGGCCCGCCGACTGCTTCGCCCGGGGCGCGAACTTGGCCCAGGACACCAGGTGGCCCGGGGTAGGGAAGCGGGCCATATCCACCCCGATCTCGGCGATGAGCTCCTGCGCGCCGGTGCGGCCGACGCCGGGGATCTCATCGAGCTGGGCCACCTGGTGCGCGAAAGGGGCCAGGGCCTGGTCGATCCGCTCAGTCAGCTCATCGATCTGGGCGGTGAGCGCGTCGATCCGGTCCAGCATCATCCGCAGCAGATAGCCGTGGTGGTCGCGGAAGTGCCCGGTCAGCGCCTCCTGCAAGACGCTGATCTTCTTGCGCATCTTCCCTAGCGCCAGCTCCGCCAGCACGTACGGGTCGCGCTGCCGGCGATCAGGGCCTCCAGCATCGACCGGCCGGACTTGCCGAAGATGTCGCTGATCACGGCCGACAGTTTCAGCTGCGTGTCCTCCAGCAGCTTCTCGGCCCGCTGCTTCTCCCGGGTCCGCTTCTGCACCAGGGTCCGCCGGTAGCGGCACAGGTCCCGCAGCTCCCGCTGCCACGGCGGCGGCACGAACGACGGGCGCAGCATCCCCCGCTCAGCCAGCTTGCACAACCACACCGAGTCCAGCCTGTCCGTCTTCGGCCTGCCGGGGACGTTTTTGACATCCCGGGCGTTCACCACCCAGCACTCAGCCACGGCGTCCTCGAGCAGGTAGAACGGCGGCTTCCAGTACACGGAGGTTGCCTCCATCACGCATCGCGTCACGCCCTGGCACACCAGCCAGTCCCTCAACTCCAGCAGCGACCGCGTGGTCGTGGCGAACGTGCGGACCTCCTGCCGGCGCCTGCCCGGCACCGTCTCGTGCGGCACCCGCACGCACGCCACCAGCGACGCCTTGCCGATATCCAGCGCGGCCACCCGCGCCACCAACTCGGCCTCCTCCTCGAGGATCTCCTCCATCAGCTCTGTCCTCCCACGGGCAGCCATCAGATTCCGGCGGCTCCCCGCAGGAGCCAGCAGGGACGGCAAGGCGGAATCGCGTGCTCACGGCAACAATGCAGGACCCTGGAGGCGGCTCCCGGCGATCAGACTAAGTGACGGGCTCAGGCACCAAGCGAAACCGGCGTCGGCGGGCAACCACACCCGATTTTCACGCCCGCAGGACGTCCCCGCAGGGATACCCAGGACTAAGTGGCTTTCCGGCCATAGCGCAGAATGACACTCGCGCCCGCATCAGCCCCCACCACGCAGCGGCAACACGCCCGTGAGCTGCTGGCCCGCAGCCTGCCAGCGCGTGCTCGGCACAGATCATCCAATTCGGCGCGGCCGTGACCGCGTCCCACCGGGACCAAGAATCGCGTGCAATAAGGCGGTTCCATGCGCGTGTGGTTCCGTTGATCCTCAAGGCTTTCGGGCCAGGCCGGCGTAACCGGGCACTTCGTCGCCCATGTCTGGAGCTGGCGAACCTGGACGCCACCGGTGAACCTGCACCAGGCCCGGCTCCAGGAGCTCCAGGCCGTCGAAGAAGTGCCTGATTTCTGCTTTGCTGCGCAGCGTCGTTGGTGCGGCCGCGCGATCGCTGACCTGGCGCGCTACTTCGCTCATCTGCTCGGTCAGGATGTCGCTGGCCGGGTGGAAGATCGCCAGCCAGCTGCCCGGTGGCACCGCCTCCATCAGGCGGCTGACGATCGCGCGTGGCTCATCCTCGTCCGGGATCAACTGCAGGATGCCGATCAGCAACACGCCAACCGGCTTGCGGAAGTCCAGCAGCGTGGCCGCGCCGGCGAGAATCGTCTCGGTGTCGCGCAGGTCGGCGTCGAGATAGCTGGTCGAGTCCGGCGCGCCGCCGGTCAGCAGGGCGCGGGCGTGGGTCAGCACCATAGGGTCGTTGTCCACGTAGACGACACGGGCGGCCGGGTCGGCTGCCTGGGCAACTTCGTGCGTGTTGTTGGCAGTCGGGATGCCGGTGCCGATGTCGAGGAACTGCCGGACGCCAGCGGTGCGGCTCAGGTACTCGACGGCGTTGGCGAGAAACGCCCGCTGTGCCCGGACCCCACGACGCAGCCCCGGGTACACAGCCAGCGCCCGCTCGGCCGCCTCACGGTCGATGGCGAAGTTGTCCTTGCCGCCGAGCCAGTAGTCATACACTCGCGCCTGATGCGGCCTAGTCCTGTCGATCATCACCGGAAGCTCCGGCTGCTCAGCCGGGCCTGCCCCCGGCTCATCGGTTACCACGAAGATCCCTTCAGCCCACCACACCTCCCCACACCTTAATGCGCCGCGCCCGGATCGCGGTCGTCCGCGGGGCAATGTCAACACGCACCTTCCCCAGGAACGGACAATTGTCCGGCACCGGGCCGCGGCACGCAATGCCGAAATTGCCGCCTACCGCGAACAGCCCGTGATGTCGCGGGCCCCTGGTCTGCCTGGCGGCCATATCGAACACCTCTTTGTGCGCAGTCAAGCGGAAAGCTGATGCGATGCAGGAGCAGGGCGGGCTCAGCGGGCGGCCACTGGGCTGATAGTCCTTTCCCACCGCGACCTTGGGCGGCCGGGGCTTTGCCGGTCCTTGACCCGACTGCCGCTCGCGCGGGGTGGTAGCGGTGCGGGAAAGGTGAGCAGGAGCGGGGTCGGTTGCTGGGGTCGTAGGCTGGTTGCGGGCCTGGGAGTGGCTTACCCGAAGAGTCGGCGCTGGGGGGTGTGAGCCGGCCACGCTGGTGAGCGAGTCGTTCCCCCGCTGCCCTCCCAGGCTCGCGGACCGCGGCTGCCCGGGCGGCGTCGGCCTGGAGGCAGGCGTAGATGGCGTTGCTGATACGCCGCTTGAGGGCGGGTAGCGCTTCTACGGTTGGGAGCCATGATGCCGGAACCTCGAAGCGGGGAACGCGCCCTGCGGGGCAAGTTCATGTTGATCTTTCGCGGGGGCGCTGTTGCGCGGCACGATCTGTCGCCCTCGGAGCTTCAGGCCCACGTCGAGAAGTGGTATCGCTGGTCCGATGAGCTGGCCCGACAGGGCCGGCGCAACGCCGGGACCGCGCTCGACAACCCGGGGGCCGCGGTCCGGGGCCACGAGCGCGTGGTCACCGACGGCCCCTACGCTGAGTCGAAAGATCTGGTGACCGGCAGCATGATCTTCGAAGCCGCGTCCCTGGAAGACGCCATCGACGTGGCGCGCACATGCCCGACATACGAGTTCGGCGGTTCCGTCGAGGTGCGGCCGGTCCAGGACCCTCGGATCTGAGGCTCGTGGACGAACGGCCCGCTGCGGTGTCATCTACGGAGCTGGTCGAGGACCTGTTCCGGAAGGAGTACGCGCACCTGGTCAGCGCGCTGACCCGGGCCTTGGGCCCGTCCAACGTCCCGCTCGCCGAGGACGTCGTCCACGACGCGCTGGTCAGTGCCATGCACGCCTGGCGCTTCGGGCTGCCGCAGGACCCGAAGGCGTGGATCATCCGGGCCGCCCACAACCGAGCAATCGACATCATCCGCCGGGAACAGCGCCACCGCTCGTTCCTGCCCGAGCTGGCGGCGACGACGGCGCTGACCGGCACGATCGAGGCGGCACTGGCCCCGGCCGCCGAGAGCGTCAGCCAGCTAGCGATGATGTTCGCGGTGTGTGACCCTGGCCTAAACCGCGAGACGCACGTGACCCTGATCCTGCGGTGGCTGTGCGGTCTGTCACCCAAGGAGATCGGTCAGGCGTTCCTGGTCGATACTCAGACCATCGACCGACGCCTGCACCGGGGGCGCGGCCGTCTGCGTCAGCTGGGCCGGCTGCCCGACGTGGACGACTTGCCTGACATCGGCGCCCGGCGGGACTCCGTGCTGCGATCGCTGTATCTGCTATTCAACGAGGGCTACCACGGCAGCAACCCGCATGACCCGGTACGTCCGTTCCTATGCGAGGACGCGCTGCGTCTGACCGAGCTACTGCTGGACGCCACGGCGACGGCGCATCCGGACGTGCACGCCCTGGCCGCGCTGTTCTGCTTTGGCGCCGCTCGCCTGTCGGCACGCCTCGACGAGCACGGTGTGTTCGTCCCCCTTGAGGATCAGGACCGGAGCCGCTGGGATCGGGCGCGCATCGAGCGCGGTCTGATGCACCTCGCCCGCTCGGCGACCGGGGATCACATGTCTCGTTGGCATCTGGAGGCCGGCATCGCCTGTGAGCATGCGATAGCGCCGTCGATCCAGAAGACCGACTGGGACCGGATCGTCGGCTTCTACCAGGTTCTCGCCCAGCAGTCCTGGAGCCCGATCGTGGCGCTGAACTGCGCGCTGGCCGTGGCCGAACGGGACGGCATCGACGCAGGCCGCCGCGAGCTGATCGCCTTGGCCGGGGAACCGAAGCTGTCCCGGTATCCCTTCTACTGGGCGGCCCGGGCTGACCTGGAACGGCGGGCCGGCTGCCACACCGCGGCCCGGGAGTACTACTCCCGGGCCATTGCGCTGGCCAGGAGCCCGGCCGAGCGCGTGTCCTTCGAGCGGCGGATCGAGAGCCTGGAAATCTCCTAGCGCGTGTCCGGTTGAGGCCGGCCCTGTTCGTCTTACTGACGTAGCTCACAAACGACACAGGAGGACCACCGCGATGCGCAAGATCATCAATTCCGCCTTCGTCTCGCTCGACGGCGTCACCGCAGACCCAAGCTCCTGGGCGATCTTCGACCCGTACGCAGCGGAGGAAGCCGTTCAGGCGCTACACGCCCTCGGCGGCATGCTCATGGGACGAGGCACCTACGAGTACTTCGCCGATGTCATGCCCAAACAGACGGGGCCATACGCAGACGCGATCAACGCGATTCGCAAGTACGTGTTCTCCACGACGCTGGAGAACGCTGACTGGAACAACTCCACGCTCATTCGCGACGACGCCGTCACCGCCGTGACCGAGCTCAAGCAAGAAGATGGCGGTGATCTCATGATGTACGGATACGGCCGACTCAGCCAAACCCTGCTCGCCCACCACCTGATCGATGAGATCCGGTTCTCGATCCACCCGGTACTAGTCAGCGGGGAAGCGGCTGGCGGTGGCAACGGCAAGATGCTCCCGCTGAAGCTTCTCGGCGCAACCCCAGCGCCGAGCGGCGTCGTCGCGCTCACCTACCAGCCTGCCTCCAGCTGAGCGGTAACGTCCGGCGTCGCCACGAAGCCCGCCGGGCCTCACCCACATCCGTGCACAGGACAGCCTGGACAGCCGCGCGCCCGCCTCCGCTAGGTGCAGTTCGAACAAGCCCCGGCCGAGGCCATGGCGCTCGGCTCCGACGAGACCCGCAACCTGGCCTCCGGGAATAGCCTCCCGGCCTGAGCTCCCCGCGTGGCATAAGAGCTCGCTGGGCGTGCGGTTAAGGGCTCGCAGATTATTAACGCGCTGGTTTGGCTTTCGGGGTCAGCTCGACTCCGTGAGCCGAGGCGTAGGCGGTCAGCCCGGCCAGGGTCTTGATCGGTGCTGGGGCTGGCTTGATCTGGTGGCCGTGCTGTTCCAGCAGCGGCCGGGCCTGGCGCTCTGCTTTGGCGATGGTGCCGGTCACGACGCCGAACAGCTCGGCGAGCTCGGGCCGGGGCAGCCGGAAACGCTGGCGCAGCACGGTGATCAGGATCTGCTCGGCGAGGGTGAGCGCGGGCGGGTGCCTGACGGCGGGCTTGCGGGTGGGCGGGCCCCCGCGGGCGATGTAGAGGGCGGCTTCGCAGGGGGTGACCAGCGCGGCGATCAGCTGATCCCACTGGGCGGCGGTCAGGCCGGTCAGGGCCGGGTGCGCCCAGCCGGGGTGCTCGGGTTCGCGGGCGGGCGGCCGGGGCGGGGGCGGCGGGGCTGGCGGCTCGGGGCGCAGGGTGTAGTTCCAGTCGCCGTGCCAGCCGTGGCGGTTCAGGGGGAGGCAGGCCATCTGCTCGTCGCTGACCTTGACCCCGTCCGGGTAGCTGCCCGGGTCGAGTTCGGCGTGCACCCGTAACCCCGTGCGGGTAGTGGTGGCCGCGATGGTGTTGACGATGACCTCGTGGCTGGTCAGCGGCCGCCCCCGCCAGTTGAGGGTGATGGCCGAGAACAGCCGGTGCTCGATCTTGTTCCACTTGGAGGTGCCGGGCGGGAAGTGGCAGACCGTGACCGACAGCCCGGCGTCCAGGGCAAATGCGGCCAGCTCGGCCTTCCACGCCCGGGTGCGGTACCCGTTGGACCCGCCCGCGTCCGCGGTGACCAGCAGCCGCGACGCGCCCGGATAGGCGGCCTTCCCCGCGCTGTTCCACCAGCGGCGGATCGACTCCACGGCGAAGGCGGCGGTGTCGTGGTCGGTGCCGACGTTGACCCAGCCGGCGTTGGCCGCCACGTCATAGACCCCGTAAGGAATGGCCTTGCCAAGCTCCAGATCCGGGAAGTCGTGGGTGCTGACCTTGGCCGGCTCGCCCTCCGGCCGCCATTCCCGCCCGCCGTTGCGGAACGCCCCGACCAGCTCCTTCTTCTTGGTGTCCACGCTGATCACCGGCTCGCCGGCCACCTGGTGAGCACTGGCCTGCTCGCTGATGTAACGGAACTGGGCGTCCCGGTCGGGATGCCGCTGGCCCTCGATGGCCTTGGCGTTGCCCTGCAGGCTGAACCCCTCGGCCCGCAGCAGGTCACCGACAGTATCCGCGGAGACCCTATGCCCCTGGCGGGTCAGCTCCGCCGCCAGGGCACGGGTGGACTTCGCCGTCCACCGCAGCGGCGACACCGGATCACCCCGCTCATCCGGCTCAACCAGCGCCAGCAGCGCCGGGCGCAGCCCAGGGTCCAGATCCGCGGCCCGCTTACGCCCCCCGCCCGGCCTGCGGACCCTGCCCAGCGGCTCACCGCCCGCCTCCAGCTCGCTCACGCCCAGCGACACCGTGGCCTCGCGGACCCCGGCCGCCCGGGCCACCAGCCGGATCCCGCCATGCCCCAGCGCCCGCGCTTCGGCCCCCATCAGCAACCGCCGCTGCCGCTCATCCAGATGCGGGAAGATCACCCCGAACTTCGCCGCCAGCATCTCCCTGGTCA
This sequence comes from uncultured Actinomycetes bacterium, assembly GCA_963758575.1. Lineage (GTDB taxonomy): Bacteria > Actinomycetota > Actinomycetes > Streptosporangiales > Streptosporangiaceae > RYN-230. The sequence goes on along the minus strand of CAVWWE010000009.1, from coordinate 129,819 downwards.
ACGTCATCACGCCCATAGCACACCAGCCTGCCCGATCCCAGGAAGCTACGGGTTATTTCCCGGCAAACCCTTAATTACTAATCGATCATGTCCCCAATGGGGAACAGCCGCGACAGCCGCCTCACGCCCGGCTAAGGCAGATTACGCAACGCAAAACAAGCAACCCTGCCTCCAAGCTCCAGTTGCCGATCGTTCGCGGAGCGGTAGGTATTGATCACAGCCAGCCGAAAGTCAGTCATGCAGGGCGTTGCGGAACGCAGGTGCCCGCACGGCGCCAGGCGGCCAGCGCGCGTGCTCAGCCCTCAGCGATGAAGCCCATTTGGCGGAGACCGCAGCAGCGGCGAAACGGGGCCGAGATCAGTCAACGTCACCCGCGGAAGGGTGATGTGTTACCAGTGGGCCTGCATCAGTATCAGCAGGTGTTGCGCGCCGTTGGCAGCACGAAGATAAGGCGGGTGCCGCGGCAAGGAAGGCACCACGACGCGGCATAAAGGGGGAAGGCCATGGCTGATCTGGTTGCCATGGGATACCCGGATGAGACCGTGGCCACGGCCGCCGATGAGGCCGACTTGCTGGCCCGGGACCTAGTCAAGCCGGGCACCTCGGCGCTGTCGGCATGAGCCCACATGATGGCCGGTTCCCGGGCAGAAAGCGTGCCCAGGTTCAAGGCTCTCACCGCGTGAACCAATGACAGCGACCCGACAGTCAGCGCCGGAGCCGGGTTGGTGGCGCTTTGTGCCCATGGCGGGATGGATCCGCGGCTATGAGCGCAGCTGGCTCCGCGGTGATCTCATCGCGGGGGTGGCCGTCGCGGCGTTGATCGTCCCGAAGAATCTCGGCTATGCCGGGATCGCCGGAATCCCGCTGCAGAACGGGCTGTATGCAGCAGCTGCGGGTGCGATCATCTATGCGATCTTCGGGACGAGCCGGCAGATCTCGACCGGGCCAAGTTCAGGGCTGGCGGCTGTGGCCGCGAGCGCGGTGGCGGTGGCCGGGGTCACCGGGACGCAGAACGTGGCGGCGTTCGTGGCCACGATCACCCTGGTCTCTGGCCTGCTGTTCCTCCTGATGGCCGTGCTGAAGATGGGCTGGATCGCGCAGTTCCTGTCCCGTGCGGTGGTCACTGGGTTCTTGTTCGGTGCGGCGATCGACGTGGTGATCGGGGAGCTGCCCAAGCTGACCGGGACGAAGGCCACCGGCTCAAATCCGGTCCGGGAGCTGGGGTCCTGGATCGGGACGCTGGGCGATGCGCACGGGCTCACTGTGCTGGTCGGTGCGGTCGCGCTGGTGGTCGTGTTCGGGGTCCGGGTGATCGCGCCGCGCATCCCTGGATCCCTCGTCCTGGTCGTCGGCGGTCTGCTGGTGTCGTGGCTCTTCGATCTCGGAGCTCATGGCGTGGCGCTGGTCGGCGAGGTGCCGAGGGGCCTGCCGTCAGTGCGAGTACCTCCCCTGCACCTGATCGGCGAGCACGCGGGCACGATTGCCACCGCGGCGGTGGCGCTGGTCCTGATCGGGTTCTCCCAGACCGCGGGTGACGCGAGGACGTTCGCCGCCCGGCACCACTACCGCATCGACATCAACCAGGAATCGGCCGCGCAGGGGATGGCCAACGTCGGCGCCGGCCTGCTGCAGGGCATGCCGGTCTCCACCAGCCTGTCCGCGAGTTCGCTGAACGATCACTCCGGTGCGCGCACTGGCCTGGCGTCGCTCACCTCTGGGGTCGTCGTGCTGCTCACCTTGCTGGTCCTGGCGCCGGTCTTTTCGGTGTTGCCCAAGCCGGTGCTCGCTGCCCTGATCATCGAGGCCGTGGTCATGGGGATGATGGATGTGCCCGAGATGCGCCGCCTGGCCAGGGTGGCGCGGTTCGACTTCTGGATCGCGGTCGCGGCGATCATCGCGACGCTGCTGGTCGGCGTGCTGGCCGGGGTAGTGATCGGGATCGGGTTCTCGCTGATCTGGCTCATCTCGGTGGCCACGCGCCCTCGTATGCCCCTGATGGGCCGTGAGCCAGGAACCCACGTCTTCCGGGACCTGGACGAGCACCCCGGCGATGAGCAGTACCCCGGGGTGGTGGTTCTCCGGCTGGATGGCGGCTTGTTCTTCGCCACCTCCGACGCTCTGGAGGACCGGGTCCGGGAGGTGGCGCTGTCCACCTCCGGGATCACCGGGATAGTGCTCGATTGCGAGGGGATCGACTTCATCGATTCGCAAGGGTCGGCGAAGCTGCACGAAGTCCTCGGCCTGGCCAGGCAAGCCGGGATCACGCTCCGGCTGGCCCGGGTAAAGCCAGCCGTCCACGATCTGCTCGCATGCGACGGTGTCCTCGACGATATCGGCGCGGAGAACATCCACGGCAACATCGACCACGCCGTCACGGCGCAACTGGCCACGACAGGAGATAGTCATGCGGACCTGTGATCAGCCCGCACTGGGGTGGACTGTCGTCCTGCGGCGCCAGCCGGTCCGCATCGTGGAGGCCCGGCCCGAAGGCGGCTACACCGACGTGTTCGAGCTCATCTGCTCCGACTGCGGTGATCATCCCGACCTGGACTATCGTGACATTTCACCCAGGCTGCAGCGGATCCGCGGACCGTACCCTCTGGCGGCGGGCGTCGCAGCCTATGACAGGCACCTCAAGCTGAGCCATCAGCAGGTTCCCGGTTCGCGAGCCCCGCGGATGTGGGTGACGGCCAGTGAAACTGAGACAGCCGCGTCAAGGGGGGATGCGGAGCAGCAACCGGCACGCCGCTGGCCTCCTGCCGAACGCGCATGAATGTCGGAGTAGTGAACCTTTTATGACTGCCCAGTCCGGTACCAGCACTCCTCCGCTGGCCAAAGGGGAGCGCAGGCTGGCCATCTTGCTGGCGATGGCGATGTTCGTCCTGGTGGTCGACACGTCGGTGATGAACGTGTCTATCGCGTCGGTCGTGCATGATCTGCACACGACCGTCAGCGGTGTCCAGTCCGCGATCGCGCTTGAGGCGCTGGTGTCGGCGGCGTTCATCCTGATCGGCAGCAAGGTGGGCGACCTGATCGGGCGCAAGCGCGCGTACGTGCTGGGCCTGCTCGGCTATGCGATCGGCGCGCTGGCGATGGCTTTGGCGCAGGGCCTGATCGTGGTCATCGTGTTCTGGGCGATCGTGGGCGGGATCGGCGCATCGCTGCTGCTGCCATCAATGCAGTCACTGATCCACGGCAACTTCGAGGGCGGCGCGCAACGGCAGGCGTACGCGCTCGTCGGGGCCGCGGCCGCGATCGCCGCCGCCGTCGGCCCACTGCTGGGCGGGTTCATCACGACCTACCTGTCATGGCGGATCGCGTTTTTGCTCGAGGACGTCATCATCGTGGTCGTGCTGTCGGGCATCAGGCTGGTCCACGACGTGCCCTACACCGGATCCCGGCAGGTGGACATCGTGGGTGCCATCCTGTCTGTCCTCGGCATGGGCGGCATCGTCCTGGGCATCCTGGTCTGGCAGGAGGGCGGCGAGGCGGTGGGCCTGCTGCTGACGCTCGGGGCGGTCTCGCTCGGGCTGCTGGCGTGGTGGCTGGTGCGGCGTAAGCGTGCGGGCAAGGCGACGCTGCTGGACCCGGACCTGTTCAAGGCCAAGCTGTTCCGTTTCGGGGTCTCCGGGCAGTTGCTTCAGCAGATCGGGCTGGGCGGCACGATGATCGCGCTGCCGATCTACCTGCAGATCGTGCTCGAGTACAGCGCGATGGGAGCGGGCCTGTCCATCGCCCCGCTGTCACTGAGCATGTTCGCGGCGGCCCTGCTGGCCGGGAAAAAAGGTGGGAAGCGGCGCCCGGCGAGCTTCATCCGGGCAGGCTTCGCGCTATTCACGATCGGCATGATCGCTCTGGAGCCGATCGTGCCCCGGGCGACGTCGGGCTGGTATCTGGTGGTGCCGTTGCTGATCGCCGGGTCGGGGTTGGGCTTGCTGATCTCTCAGCTCAACAACTACACGCTGGCCCCGATCTCGGAGGAGCGTGTCAGCGAGGCTGCCGGGGTGAACTCGGCGGGAGGGTCGTTCGGGCTGTCATTCGGGCTGGCGTTCGCCGGCGCCATCCTGCTGGCGGTCCTGTCCCTCTCCTTCACCAACATGGCCCAGTCGAGCACCGTGCTGTCCGGGGCCGAACAGCAGACGGTCGCCACAGCCTTGGAACACGACGCCCAAGTGGTGAGCAACACCCAACTCCAAAAGCAGCTCGCTGGCCAGCCGCAGAAAACTCAGGACGAGATCATCAAGATCAACACCCGGGCACGGCATCTCGCCCTTCAGATAGCGCTGCTCATCCCCATCCTCGCGGGCCTGGCCGGGCTGGGCATCTCGTTCCGCATGATGCGCCTGCCCGACCCCAAACAATCCAGCTCCGCCGAACAAATGGCCTTGGGCTGACTCCCAGCCACCCAGGCCAGATCACCCGGCCCCCGCGGACTACCTGTTCCGTCGGCTGCAGCCGATCTCAGCATGTCGGTTTAAAGTGGGTCCGCTCGTGCTCCTCGGGAACACAGCGGACTATCGCACGGTATCTGGGCCGTCCCGGACCAGGGTGGTGAGTACAGCAGGAAAGTACCGCCACAGACCGGGATCCGTACGGATCCGGATGCACGTCCAGGGACCGTAACCAGCGGTGATGGACGCTGGTGGACATGCCGCCTTTTATTTGCGAGCAGGAGTTACTGTAAGGGTTCGGAACCCTTACGTAACTCAACAGGTAGGTCAGGCGCGCCGACGACGAACTGCTCCGCGAAAGCGACCTCCTCACGCCAGGGCCGCCAGGCGCCGGCCACCACCGCCGGATCAGCCACCGCCCCCGCCCAGTCAGCGTCGTTGACGTCGTCGGACCAGTACAGCGGCGGCGCGTCGGTCCGGGCCATCATCCGCCGGAACCAGTTGCGCTCCACGTCGGCCATATGGCGGACCAGGCCGAGCAGGGACATGGTGGAGGGCGGCACCGAGCGCCGGGCCAACTGCTCCGCGTCGAGGCCGGCGCACTTCAGTTACGCGGCTCTTTCCCGGCCGGCGGTATCGCCACCCCGGCCGCGCAACAGGCATCCGCAATGTGCAGTAGCGGTGCGGATACCCCGGCCGCAGCCTCGCGCCGCAGGATAGTGACATGACGACGCACCGCTCGTCGCCGGCCGGCCCGACGATCAGGTGCTCGACGGTCCGAGCCGCAGAGGCATATCGTTCAGCGGCAGATCACGAGAGACATTTCAAGGAAGCACCCAAGTCCGATCCTCACCGACCCAGCTGTCTTATGACGTCTTCGTCTCGGACGGGCCTGCCGGGGCCGGCGACGAGCGCATGCCGGACGGAGCCCCGCTGGCCCTGCGAGGCGCGGGCCCGGCCCGCGGAGGATCAGCTGCCGGCGCTGGCCTTGATGGCGGCGTCTTCCGCGCACTGGCGGGCCGCGAGCTCGGCCGCCTGTGCAACCCAGGCATTCCCGGACACAGGAGATTGTCATGACTTCCACGCCACCAGGCATCGGGCAGCCGGCTGCTCAGGCCGGGAGTGATGCCGTGCCCCGGCGGTGCGGGGCAGGCTGGGCCCATGACGTTGGCGGGGTTGAGCGCCCGGGTGAACCGGGTCATCGCGTGGGCGGACGGACTGCAGCGTAGGCATGGGGTGCTGGGGTTCCCCTACGCGGTGGTGAAGAAGTACGGCGACGATGGGGGTGGCCGGGAAGCCGCGCTCATCACCTACTACGGGTTCCTGAGCATCTTCCCGCTGCTGCTGCTGGGGGTGGCGGTCCTGTGGCGGGTGCTGGCTAGTCATCCGGACCTGCGTGAGCGTCTCGTCGATGCGGTCGTACCGGCCGCGCTGCGAGCCACGGTTGAGCATTCGCTGGCCACCTTGCCGACGTTGACGATTCCGCTGGTTATCGGCCTGATCGGTTTGCTGTTCTCCGGAACTGGTGTCGTGTTCTCCGTCTACCAGACGCTGAATCATGTTGCAGCAGTCCCGCACCGCCACCGGGCCCCTTTCTTCTCACGCTACGTCCGGGTGTTCGTGATGCTGGCGACCCTGCTGCTGGGAGGACTGGCGGTCGGTGCGCTCACGGTCGTGGCCACCGCACTGCCCGGCCAGCCCGGGGTGCAGCGGGTGGCGGCGGTGCTCGGGTCGGCGCTGATCGTCTTCGCGATGTTGTTGCTCGCCGCCAGATTGCTGCTAGTACGGCCCGCACCGGTCCGGGCCTTGTGGCCAGGCGCCCTCCTGGGCGCGGCAGTGGTGACGGTGGTGCTCAACCTCGGGCCGCCGCTGCTGGCGCGGCTGGTGACCAAGGCCGGCCCCGTCTATGGCAGCTTCGCCACTGTGGCAGGCATATTCGCGCTGCTATACCTGGTCGGCCAGGCGCTGGTGTATGCGGCGGAAGTCGCCGCCGTCCGCTATGCCGGGCTGTGGCCACGCGCTGTGGACCTGACCCGCCCGACCGCGGCGGATGCCCGCGCACTGGCCCTGCTAGCCCGCGAGCAGGAACGCATCCCCGCCGCCCGCGTCAGCGTCCACCTCGCGGCACGGGGCTCCCTGCCAGTACCGGGCGGATCGCTGCCAGGGGACGATGGCCCAGGGTAACGCGGCCACCCCCAGCCACACCCACTCCCGGCTGCCGAGGGCATCCTCCTGGCACAGCGCGCATTGGGGTCGCTATGCGTCTCGGCCCTGCCGTATATGAGCTGGTGATTGGAAGTACCACGTCCCTGTGCACGTGTCAGGTGCTTGGTTTACACATATTCGCGGCGGCGCATCCAGGCGAGGGTGGCCCAGCCCCAGATAGGGGGCAGGTAGGCGGTGAACAGCCGCTGGATGAACACTGCTGCGACGGCTTGGTCCTGGGGTATACCGGCGCTGGTCAGCCCGGCGATCAGCCCCGCTTCCACGACGCCCAGGCCGCCAGGCACCGGGACGGCTCCGCCGATGATCGAGGCCAGCGTCATGACCACGAGTATCGTCGCGATACTGGCGTGCTGCCCGACCGCGTGCAGCGCCGCGCCAAGTGCGGTGGCCACCAGCAGCTGGGCTAGCACCGACCCGGCCACGACATAGAAGATCTTGCGTGGTTCGGTGGCGATCGTTTTGACGGTGGCCCAGATGGTCACCAGATGCGGACGGACCCGGCTGCTGGCGAGCCGCCGCAGCCGCGGCACCAGGGTGATCAGCGCGACAGCGATCCCTGCGGCCAGGATCACGGCGAGCACAATCCAGACCGAGGTCTGGCGCTCGCTGGAGCTTGTCGGTGCGTGGAAGTTCCCGGCGGCGAACGGGAGCGCGATCAGGAACACCAGGCTCTTCGCGCTCCAGCTCGCGGTCGTCGCGATGGCACCGGAGCTGACCGCCGCCGTTGCGTCATACCCTTGGCGCTGGAAGAACCTGACCCGGACCGCGAACACGGCGGCGTCGCCGCCGACCAAAGCGGTGAAGGTGTTGGAGATCTCCAGGGCCAGGCACCGGCCGTAGGGCAACTGGCCGGGGACGGTACCGTTGAGCGCCCAGGCTTCGGCGCCGATAGGCAGCTGGGCGAACACGAACGTCAGCGCCACCCACCCCCAGCTAGCGCCCCTGATCACATCCAGCGACTCGCCGACGTCGGCAAGTATCCCGATGATCGCCCAGATACCGATCAGTGTGCCGATGCCGAAAACCAGGCTGACCCAGCTGACCCGCTTGACCTCAGCTAGCTTCGGCACCTCGATGCCGGCTGCGTCGGCCACCGACACCCGCAGCCGGGGAAGCAGGTCCTTGTGCTGGCGCAGCGCGCCCACGGTGACCGGATCGAGCGCTGAGCGCTGCAGGTGCACGAGTGCGCGGCGGGCCGTGTCGGTGTCGAGCACCCGGGCCGCCGCCGCAGCCGTTCGCTCGGCCCCGGCCCGCACCGCCATTGCGCCCAGCGCTGCCGCCAGATCACCGTCCAGGCGGGCATCGGAGGCCCCCGCAGACGCGCAGCGGAAGTCCCTCAGGCAGACGCCGTCGGCGGAAACGATGATCGTTTCGGCGCCGAGCGTCCCGTGTGCCAGGCCGGCCCTCCGCAGCCGCAGCACAGCCTGCAGCAGCTCGTCCAGCGTCTTGTCGGGGAGCTCGGCGTCATCAGCCACTGACAAGGCAGGCCCGGGCGGCAGCCTGGTCAGCAGTGCGGCGTCCCTGCTGGGCCCGAACCGGCCGACAGCAAGCACCTCGGGCACGAGAACTTCGGCGCGCGCTGCCATCAAGGTGAGATACGCCTCGTGCTCGACCAGCTGGAGACGATCAAGAATGAGGGTGGGCCCGGAATCGCGGTAGAAGCAGAACCGCCACAGTTTCGCCAGCATCCGTGCGTCGGACGCGTCACGGCCGTAAACCGATAGCTCGATCGCCTGGCCAGCGGGGTCGTGCCCGGTGAGCTTCTCCACCCCCCAGCTCTGACCAGGTGCCCGGGTAATGCCCTCGACCGGGACACCCAGATCGCTGACCCAGTCGGTGATCTCCTCCGCCGAGGGCAGGCCGAGCGGCGACCCCACCGCCAGGTGGAGCCCGGCCGCAACCCCCCATCCGATCGCCAGGCTGGAGATGGTGTTGACCGGAAGTGCCGACCCGTTGATGACCGCGGCAATCGACGCCAGCATGACCATCGATACCACCAGCCGGTGCAGCGGACGGCTCAGATACGGCAGCGCGGTTGCCGCGACCGCGATCGTGACCGCGAACTGCGTCACTGGATAGCTCATATCAAGCCCAGCCAGCGCGTCGGTCACCGGCCGCCCCGCCGCAGGCCCGAGGATGTGGCCAAGGAGCAGGCACACCCCCCAGGTGGCCACCGCGGCCACGGCAGTCCACCGAACCACAGCTAGCCGAGGAACCAGGAGGCCAAGGATCACCAGAAGAACGATGACACCAACGGAACCGAGCCAGAAAACCGAAGTGACAAGCCACCTGATCGCCGTGGGCGGCGGATTCAGAGCGTGCACGACCCCCAGTTCCGCCGCCGAGTTAGCCCGCATCACCGGGATGGACACCGCCACCACCGCGATGGCAAATCCGAGGCGGAACGCATCGGAGGCACGCCGCCGGGTAGTGCCCCCGCCATGGGGGCCGAGCACTACAGCACGCAACCGCCGTGCCACCCGGCGCTCTGTACCCGCGCCGTCCTCACTCGCTAACGAGGCCACATTTGACATGCCGTCCCCTTGGGCCTCGGCGACGAGCCTGCGGTCGGCACCGTTTCCGCTCTCATTACCTGGGTCTTCCTACATTATTGACGAACCTGAACCCGTAGCCCATCCCCCGGACAAACCTCAGTTCAGCAGTCACGGCGCTGCCTCCGCCTCAGAGCGGGGTCTCGCACGGGGGCGGGTCATGCAATGCCCCTGCTGAGGCCCAGGCGCTTGCGAGGCTCGAACCTTGCCATGTGGATGACCCGGTCCATGCCCGGAACCTTCTCGCAGTCGTGCACCTGATCCATCATGGGCTCACCCTGCCGGTGCGCGTCACCGCCGCCTGCCCCGCCCCGTCCAGGACTCGATCCAGATTCTGCCGGGCCCTCATGGGGGCGTCGTCACCCTGCGGAGGGTGATCGTCATCCATTTCGGCCACGGCTGGCGGTCTCGGCGACTGCCGTTTGGGCCTGCGTCGCCAGCGAAACTGCACGAAGAGGCCGACCGGTGAGGGCGGGGCCGCGGGGTGATGTCGTGAGTGTTCCGGCCTTGGCCATCGCGGCAGCCCTGATGTTTGGCTGGGCCGCGCTGTCGGCCCGGTCGGAACGGTTCGACGCCGCCCCCCCAATCGCCTTCGTGATAACTGCTGCCGCGTGGCCAGCAGCAAAGCCTGCCGGAACCAGCGGACAGCCAGGACCATCCTGCTACCCGGCACCCTCGCCGTTCACCGAGCCGCCCTCGCTGTCCCCTACGGCGTCCTCGCCGTCCCCGGCGTCAAGTGGGTCTGCTTCCTCGCTCCTGTGGCTGTGGATCTTGCTGGGTGCCATCGTCATCGTCAGCGTGGCTGTGTAGCTCGCCCGGCGTTCTGACAGATGCTGCCGACCCCGGTATCCGCTGTTGTCATGGCTCACCGTGGGGCTCGGGGCCGGTGTGGGGGGCCTGGGCATCGGCCGCGGTGTGGTGGTCGTTCGCTGCCCGGCCTGCACGGCCGAGCAGCGTCTGGAGGGCCAGCAGGCCGACGCCTCCAACCGCGATCCCAATACCAGCTCCGGCCAGGACATCCAGGGGATAGTGCACCCCCAGGTACACCCGGGACCAGCCCACCAGGACGGCGTAGCCGACCGCCACGACGGCCAGCGGCCGGATCAGGAACGGCACGAGCGCGATGACTACCGCCACGGTGACGGCGGTGTGGCTGGAGGGAAAGCTCGTGCCGTGCGCAGGCTGCTGGCGCAGCACCGTCCCGGCCATCACTTCGTAGGGCCGGGGGCGGTCGGCAATGGCCTTGGCCACGTGCGCCAGCACCCATGCAGCGCCGGCCGTTACGGCTGCGGCGGCTACCGGCAGGACACTTCGGTTTCTGGCCACGGCGTAAACGACGGTGAGCACGACGACAGCGATGATGCCTGTCGGCAGGAATAGATGCGACAACGGCGTAAGTACCGAGGCGACGGTCGGCGGGACCTGGTTGAGAATCCTGAACAGGCGCGCATCCCAGTTGATCGTCCCCGCTTTGACCAACAGCGCGGAGGCGCCGAAGAGCACTATCCCAAGACCAGCCAGGAGCCAAGCGGTCCATGCCGTCGGAACCCGGGGCGGGCGGTTCGGCCACCACCACGATGCGGGCGAGATCATGGAGAGCAAGCAGTCGGCGCGCCGGCTATCCGGCCGCGCTGAACGCAGTCCACCGCCCTGCCGCCAGGGCGATGGAGGTCGGGCATGACGGCGTAGTGTCCGGGCTCACTGTCCGCCCCGCGCACGAGGCGGTGAGTCGATGATGTCGGCGGCCTGCCGCAGCGTCCTGGCCACCCGGTCCCGGAACCGCAGCTTCCCAAGCTCATCCATCAACTCGGCGAGCAGGTCGCGCATGGGGGTCAAATCGAGCACGCCTGGGTCGTCGTCCTTATTGACGACCCGTCCCGCCCTCGCGGCAGTGGCGGTTTGCCGCGCCTGATTCGTGAGGTGACCGGCAACGGTGCCGGCTAGGCGGGTGCCATCTCTGATGGCGGCAGCGCCCCGGCTGGAGCCGGAGTTTGAGCTGCTGGGCGTGGCCGGGGAATCGGTTGAGGGTGGGTCCTCAGGCACCGCAGTCGCCTCACTTCCACTGATTAGCAGGACTGGTTGTTAGCAGGGCCGGTTGTCCGGAACATTGGCTGTGGCTCGGTGGCCATTTGGCTCACCTGCTCAGTCGCTGGGCTGTGTGTGGCTGCAGCGTCCCGGCTGGCGCTGGATCGTCCGCGTCGTGCTGCTTGTGCCTGCCCTGCTTCTTGCCCATGCTCGGGATCGTCACATGGTCGCACCTCCAGCGCTTCACCCAGCCGAGGGTGATCGCGGGATCAGCTGGGCTGGTACGGCTCGCCACTCGCTGGTTGAACGGCAGCACTACCACCGTCAAGCGGCAATGGGACTGCTCAAGGAACGTGGGCTAGTCGAGTCCGTCCAGGAGATAGCGGGCAACAAGAACCACGGCCGGGTACTGGGTCGCTGTTTCTGTGGAGGCGGCCGCTTTCACTCGCGGTGGGTGATGCGTCCCGTCAAGATACGCATAACGGTGCTAATTCTGGCCGTCCCATGATCTTGGCCGCGAGCTCGCGCGGTTCTGCGGGGAGGAGGGGCGAACGCATGGGCATGACCAGCGACGCTGGCTTGAACATGAACGTCATGATCAACGACATCAGCCACGCCACCTGCACACCGACGTCCAGGGCGTCCAGGTCTGCATCACCTTGTTCTTGCTGGTGATGGCCGCGCTGATGATCCCGTGCGGCAAGCTGACCGATCGTTTTGGCTGCAAACGGCTGTTCCAGCTCGGGCTGCTGGTCTACGGGGTTGGCGCCATAATCAGCGCCGCCTCACCCAGCCTCGGTGTGCTGATCTTGGGCAACTCCATCTTAGAGGGCGTCGGCACAGCCCTGCTGATCCCGCCCGTCTACATCCTCACCACCCCGCTGTTCGGCGACATCAAATCCGTGCGCAGGCGTTCGGGGTGATCGCCGCAGCGACACGCCACCGGGCGTAAACGACTCAGCATCTCCGCAGACAGTCCGAAATGCGGCTAGAAGAGGAAGATTAAGCGGTGGCGAGTCCGAGGCCTGTGGCGGTCTCAGGACCCAGTTCGGTTCTCAGCATGGGCCTGGCGGGCTTCCCCGGCAGTGCAGCGGAGTGGCACCTGGGCGTCTGGCCGCGGAGGCCCAAGGTGATCAGTACAGCAGGAAAGTACAGCAACCGGGAGCGGGGGAGATGTCGCACACGCGTTCGAGCTGGGCCTTGCCCTCACAGGCGGCGGCGCGCTGATCCCAGGTTCTGGGGCCGAGTTCCGGGCTACTGAGCAGGCAGAACGCCTTTGCGGGCCGAGGGCCGCTTGCCCAGCGGGCAGCGGGCAGCGTGCTGAATCTGCCGGTGTCAAGGCCGACTCCTGCAGCTCAAGCAGAGGGTCAGCGAATGGCAAGCTATTTCCGTCACCCAGGGTGAGATTCCTCGTGACGCTTCATAAGTTCACAGCGCGAATATCGCTGAATAGGTGTTGACGTTAAGCGACCAGATCACAGAATGCCCAGTGAGGTCGCGCGTTTAACGGCGGACGAGCGGGAGGTGACGCCAAGCTTCATGTAGGCGCGGCGAAGGTGTGTTTTGACCGTGTTGAGTGACAGGTACAGCTCCGATGCTATTTCGGTGTAGGTGAGCCGCTCGGGCAGCTTTTCCAGCACGCGGATCTCAGCGGGGGTCAATGGGTTGATGAGCTTGCCCTGCCGGGAAGCGGTCGTGGCGCGCTTGCGTGCTCTGAGACCGGCGGTGACCAGTGCCGTCCGCTGCCTGGCCCGGGGGTAAAGGTGTGAGTTGGAGATCACGTGCTCGATCAGCTGAGGAGCTGTGTCCACGACGGTTTGGACGTAACCGTTCCGCTCGGCTAGGGCCAGGGCCTGCCTGACCAGGGCGGGTGCCTGAGGTGAGGACTGGCTGATGGCGACGCTCGCGCGCAGCAGCCGCAGTTCCAGGTCGGAACGGATCGTGGCTCCCTCGGCTGGCGCGTCGCTCAGGGCTTGTGCTGCTTCGCCGGGGTTTCCAGCGGCCAGAGCGATGATCGCCGCCATGACCATGCGCCGGTCGCCGGGCAGCTGCCCGGTGGCGGTGGTCGCGCCTTCCTGGTCACCGAGTTCCAGACGGATATGGGCTTCGAGTTCGTCGGCCAATGCTAGGAGGGCGGAGTGGTCGCTTTTGAGCGCCGCACGCGCCGCGGGCAGCGAGGTGAGGGCTTCGTCGAGGTTGCCGTCGGCTGCCCAGATCCGGGCCCGGTCCAGTTGGGCAAGGTAATTGAAGACGGGCCGGGCGCTGCCCACTATCGCCAGCACGCGTTCTACCTGCTCGGCAGCGGCAGCCAGATCACGCCGCTCCAGGGCGAGCAGGGCCGTTGTCCGCAGCGCGTGGAAGTTGAAAAAGTGCCGGTCGAAGCCGAGGCGGCGGGCCGCGGCGATGGTAGCGGCGGCCAGGGTGCTGGCCTCTTCCAGGTCCCCCTCGATGAAGGCGGCCTGGCTGATCACCCCGGGGCACAGGACCTCGGTCAGCGGACCGCTCACCTGGGCCGCAGTGAGGGCATCGGCGAGCTGCCGGGCTTGGCTGAACTGGCCCGCGTAGGTGTGGCAGTACATGGCCAGGGTGTCGAGCGTGACGATCCAGTCGCTGGCTCCGCCGGCTTTGGCTTCGGACGGCCGTGCCCACTCCCGGTACTCCAGCGCCTCGTCAAACTGGCCAATGAACGTGCAGTACAGCATGTTCACCAGCGCCAGCCGCACGGCCAGCTCGGGTTGCCGGGTCTTGTCGATGTGTTTCTGCCGGGCGAGCGCGACGGCCCGTGAACCGCGCTCGAAGGCCCCCCGCCACAGCAGCTCAGCCGCCAGGGGCAGCAAGAACTCGGGTGCGTCTGCGAACAGCTCCGGGCGGATCTCGTCGATGTCGAGCGCGCTGACGGTGACCGGGTTGGTCAGCACGTCGCGCACGACCCCCTCGCTGAGCAAGCTGGCGGCCGTGGCCTGTTCACCGGCGGCTAGCAGGTGCCGTGCGGCCGCGCCGGTCTGGCCGGCCTTGATCAGGTAATGCGCAGCGGCCTGGTGCAGCTGCTGCTCCCGAGCCGGGTCCCGGGCATGCAGCTCGGTCTGGAGGACTTCTTTGATCAAGTGGTGGTAGCGGTAGGTGCGGGCCTCGTCGTCCACGATCGCCACGAACATGTGCGCGCTGTAAAGGAACTCCAGCATCGTGGCTGATCCTTGACCGTACACAGCGGTGCAGGCGGGCACCGAAAGCTCGTCAAGGACCGAGGTGGCCAGCATGAAATCGGCGACCTCCGGAGGCTGGCGGGAGAGGACCTCCTCCAAGAAGTAGTCGGCGATGGTATAGCGGTGCAGCTGTACCCGGCCAGCCGCAGTGGCGGGATCAGGCGAACCATGGATCGAAAGCGCAGCCATCTGCAGCCCGGCCACCCACCCCTCGCTGCGCCGGTGAACCAGGGCCAGGTCCGGCTCGTCTAGCCGCACGCCGAACGCAGACAGAAAACTCCTGGTTTCCTCCACCGAGAAAGACAGGTCCCCGTCCCGCAGCTCGACCAGGTCCTGGTGGGCCCGCATGCGGTGCACCCGCAGCGGTGGGTCAACCCGGCTGGCCACCACCAGCTGCAGCGACGGCGGGTGATACTCCACCAGCCAGCGCAGGGCGTCGGCGCTGGCCGCGCCGGCCAGGTGAAAGTCGTCGATGACCAGTACCCGCGTCCCGTCAGGTGCCTCAAGGTCGTCGGCCAGGGCGGCGATCGCATCGGGCGATACCTCACCATCGAGGCTCATCAGCTGGTGGGCATCCTCGCCAATCTGCGGCTGGCCAAAGCCATACCGTGTGGCCTCGATGATGGCCGCGACGAACCGGGCCGGGTCGGCGTCGGCCGCGTCACAGTTCAGCCAGGCCGATGACCGCTCCGGGTGGGCGGCCAGCCAGTCGGCGAGGAGCATGGTCTTCCCCGCCCCTGCCGGGCCCACCACCACGGCGAGGCGGACCTGTTCTCCCCGGTCCAGCTGGTCGAGCAGCCGTGACCGGCGCACCAGCTGCGGCACCAGCTTCGGCGCGCGGAACTTCGAGGACGGGAACCGGGGACTACGCGGGTTAGGCTCAGCTACCACTGTCGCTTGCGCCACTGCGGCCGGCCTCCCCAATGCACCTGCCCGGGCTTCGCCGTCAGGTAGCGCCACGAAGCCGGGCCCAACCGAGAGGCAGCGTATCACCTCTGGTTAGGGGCGAATTTTACTCGCCGTGTTGGCGAATTTTACTCGCCGTGCTGACAGCGTGCCTGGCATGAAATGCCGGAGATCTCGGCCTTTCCCCTCCAGCCACCCAGGTGCAGGTGTCCCTCGCGTGGTGATCGCCGGAGACGAATCCGGGGCAGCAAAGGGCAGCGCGGACGGCGGACAACCCACTCGACAGCTCCGCAGCCAAGAACAGGCCGCCGGGCGGCTCTGATCCCGAATGCGGATGCCGTCCGATCGCGCGCACCGGCTCGCCCCCAGCGTCACCCGCTAACGGGTGACGACGCACCCCCCCGCCCGCAGGCACGCTGGCGACAGCATCAGCCACCGACTACGAGGCGTAATCCCGTGCGACCACGCACATACGAGATCACTTTCACCGGCCAGGCAGACAGAATCCTGTGCGCACAATTCGACGACTGCACGGTCACCACAGGCCCGGACACGACCACCCTCCGCGCCGAAGTGCCCGACCCGGCTGCCCTTTCCGGGCTCGTGCAGCGGATCGCCGGCCTTGGGCTTGAGGTCACACACGTGTACCTCGTGACACCGCCCTCTGCGCCATGACCGATCTCGCTCGGTTGAATCCAATGCTGGCCTCATGCGCGGCTCACAGCCACCTCTGAAAGCAGCCACCCGGGGCGGTTGGCAGGCAGGCCATCGTGACACTGCCTGAGCAGATCGACGGTTCCAATGCCGGCCAGGTCAGCAAGAGCCTGCTGGTGGTTCCCGGCCCGATCATGCGGCAGGTGCTGAGCTGAATGGACCCACCGCCTGGTCCCCCTGTACCCCTCCCTCGCGGCGCCCCCGGCGGCCCTAGCGCATGCACGCACCTATGCCCCGGCCTTCTGGGCGGGCCAGGACAGGGTACGGCGCCGCCCGCTGCGACCTCGCCTACCCGGCGAATGACGACGCCGGCATGCCCACCGCCCCGGGACGGCAGACGAACGTCGCACCGGCATGCGGCTCCTTCTGCAACTGGCCGGTGCTCAGCCGGTAGGCGGCCGAGGTCACGTACAGATCCGCTAGGCCGGCGCCGCCGAAGGTGCAGCTCGTCACCTGGGTAACTGGAAAGAGGACCTCGTCCAGCTGCCCACCGGCTGGTGAAAAACAGCGGACCGCCGCTCCGCCGAAGCACGCAACCCACAGGTTCCCCTTGCTATCGGTGGTCATCCCATCGGGTACCCCGTGCGTACGCTCGATCGTGACGAGCCGTCTCCGGTTACCGGCCGAGCCGGTACCGGCGTCGTAGTCGAAGACGTCGATACCCTGTGTGGCCGAGTCGATGAAGTACAGCTGGCTACCGTCGGGGCTCCACGCGATGCCGTTCGATTGGGTGACGTCGCCGACTATTCGCCTGAATGACCAGTCCGGTTCGACACAGTAAAGGGCCGCCGAATGCGGCGTGAAGTCAAACGCGGTTGTCCCGGCGAGCAGCCGCCCGGCGGGGTCGCACTTCGCGTCGTTCATCCGGTTGCCACGGATATCACGCTCGACTGGCGCCGCCAGCTCGAAGCTCCCCCCCGTATCTGAGGCCACAGCGATACCATCGCGTACCGCGAGCACCAGCCCGCCACCACGCCGGGGGACAACCGCGCCTACTTCCTGGCCGACGGAGAAGGAGGCCAGCTCGGCCCCGGCCTGGCCGTAACGGAACACCGAGCCGCCGGTCAAGTCGACGAACAGCAGCGTCTTAGTCGGCTCGTCCCAGTGCGGCGCCTCGCCCACATCGGCATGCAGGTCGGCGAATACCTCGACACTCACGCTCCCAGAACGGGCCATCTCCTACCTTGCCTGGTTAGCTGGATCATCCAGAGCCGGTGTCAGCGCCATCGGGAGTCCAATCCCGGTGAAGGAGCCCTTTAGCGAGCCTGTGCTGGTTTGGGCAGGCTGGCGTATGTCCCCGACATAGTAGGGCCGCGCGGTGGTGATCGTTAGGTACCAAGGTCAAGACCGCGGCCCCGGGATCGCCTAGCCGCCCTGCACCCTGGCCGTGCCGCCAGGATCCTGGACCCGGTGCGATCACCCCAAATCGGGTGACTACGCAGATCCAGCGAACCGGCATGCTTGCCACACAACCGCGGACACCGAGGCGCAACCCTGATGCCATCACTTACTTACGAGATCTCCGTCACCGGTCCCGGGCTTGACGTCGTGCACTGTGCCTCGGTGTCCCCACCCATAACGACTGATCATGGACCGGCCAGGGGCGGGCTATCACCCCGCAAGCCGTTGCGCAGAACCGCTTCGGGAAGCCAGATGGGTAACAACAGCTCACGCTGACCGCGCTGGTTAACGGGCGAGTAGGGGCCGAATCGCCTGCGAACGGGCGGCTACGCGTTGGTGATCGAGGAGTGGAAGGCAGGATGCTCACACATGTTGCTGAGGAAAGACCCGTCGGGGACGTTACCGTGGCAGCACGAGGCGATCCGCGGGGACCTGCGGCGCTTGAGCTGAGTCACCGGATCGGGGAAGCTGACGAGACTGTCGTGTACCTCGACGGTGAACTGGACATCGCTAGCGCCGAGCAGGCTGTCAGCTATGTCCGGGATGTCATCGATCACCGCCGCGGGCCGGTGATCGTGAACTTGGCCGCGCTGGCCTTCTGCGATGCCCGCGGCCTGGCCGCCCTGGTGCGCATGGCCCGTTACGCGGAACAGAGCAACTGCCCATTTCAAGTGACCTCGCCTAGCCCATCACTGGTCAAGATCATGCGGATCACAGGCCTGAACCGGAGGTTCCTCGCCTCCCAGCCGCCTGCCCAGCCGATTGACAGCTCGGTCCAGCGCGCCGAGCCGGCGTTCGGCGCGCACCCTCGCCATGGATAGCGATGCTGGGTTCCATTCCTGCGGCCCACCGGACATGCGGGCCAGCGCATAGCCATACCGAGGTTGCGACGTCCGTCGCCTCACCAGGCCACGTGGCCCACCAGGCGGCTGGGCCGTGTGGATCAGCTGACGGTGCCGCTGAGTACTTCTTCGATGCTGATGCGAGCGGCACCGATGAACGCCGGCATCGCGTTGTCAGCCTCAGCACGCAATTGGTCGTACTCGGTTTCCTGGGACTCGGTCCAACGCTTGCGGTCGCGGTGCTCTTCCGCGAAATCATCGAATTCAAAGGTCAGCCTCCTGAGATCCATTAGCAGTTCGACCACGTACCCGGGGGCATAGATGCGGACTGCCGTGCACGCCGCCGCGAACGCGGAAGCGGCTTGCATGAGCTCGGCGTGTTGCTCGCGCTTGCGGTCACCGTTGTACTCGTCCCACCAACCCAGCCATGCCAGCATGAACCGTCGATGCGTGCCGCCGACCTGGCTGTAGCAGTCGCGCAAAGTATCGGCACGCCACTGTTGGCGCTGCAGCTCTCGCGCGCTCACGTCCTGAGACCTTGCGACTCTCAGCGCAATCAGTGCGCTGCCCAAGCCAGTCACCAGACCCGCCACAGCACCGATCCCTGCCACTAAATATGCGGAATCCATGGCACAATCATGGATCCGGGAGGGCGCTGTCGTCTTCTGGATTCGCCGGGATCAGGACCGCGACGTCGTCTGCCCGTGCCTGCCTCTCCTTACAGGTGCTGCCAGATCTGCAGGATCGGCTACCCGGGCAACGCGAACGGGGACCCACTGTGAGTCGGCGGGGATCAGCCCAGGAAGGTATCGCTCAGCGGGCCAGTGTGCCACACGATGCAGGACCATTCGATATGCGCGGCCACCGTTTGAGCGGAAGATCAGCATTCAGCATCGCGCCGAACGGCGGCTCAGGTGCCCAAGCGTGTCAGGGGCTAGCCGCGGAGCGTTGCTGGCCCGTGGGCTCTGTCAGTGCCCGCGGCCGATGAGGTAGGTGACCGGCCCGAGGCTGGCGGGCGGGACTGGTGGCGGCTTAGGGCCAATGGCGAAGTCGAGGCCCTGGAGGGTCCTGGCATCGATGACCAAGGACAGGTACCGGCCGGACGGCACTTTCGCCCCCGGCGGCACGGAAGCCTCTCCCGCGGAGAAGTGCCCGCACATAGTGATCAGGAACACCGTGACGCGGCCGGAGCCGGGAATGTAGTCGCCGGGCGTGGCTGAGGTGAGGGCCTTGGCGCGCGTGGTCAGCACCGCTGTGATCCATGCCGGGGCGGGGTCACCGTTGATGGCGGCGGCGTGGCGCGCCACCGCGGTCAGCCGCCCGATCGCTGAGGCGGGGACCGGCGCCCCGGGCGCGGCCTCTCCGCAACCTCCGGCTGCCAGCACGGACGCCATGATGACGGCGGCGGCAGCAAGCGTTGCGGGCACGCGGCCCACAGAGGCAGGGATCCTCGGCATGCGCACGGCATCTCCAGTCCGGTCACCAGTTGGACGATCGCGCCCCTGGGCCGGTTGCATGCACACAGAAAAGCCAGTCCGGCGCCCGGCACGGTCAGCTGGTGACCAGGGACACCACGCCGAATGGCGGATCTCGCGGGCAGCTCGCCGTCCAGTCCGCTCACCCAGCGTGACCCGCGCTTCGAGGCTGGCGCGGAGCCCTATCGCCGATTCGCGGCAATCGAAAGACAGACTCGCACGACGGCGTGTAAACGCATATCAGCCGGTCCTGTCTCTCTCGTACCGTCCCGCCGGATGCATATCGCCGCTATCAACCATGAAAACTTCAAAGAGGTTCTGAATTCGCCCGACGCCGAAGGCATGGATTAGGCGCATCGCGGCATCGTCGTATCGTTTTAATTTGTGTCTTCCCGGCAGGCCGCAAAGATGGCGTATCAAAGGCCTCCCCCCAGGCGCCATTGCTGGGATCGCGGGGCCGTAGTCAGCGACAGTTCGTCAGCCACATACGGAACGGCATCCTCGTCGGCGTGAAACCGTTCATCCGGACAGCGGTCCGGGTCAGGTGCGCGCTGTCGGCGAAGCCGGCTGCATGCGCGGCGCGTGTCACCGACGCGCCGTCAGCGAGAAGGCTCAACGCGGTCAGGTACCGGTGCCACAGCAGGTACCGGCGGATCGGGACGCCGACCTGCTCGCGGAACAGGTGCTGGAGCCGACTCTCTGACAGGTGCGCGATACCCGTGAGGTCTTCGACCGACGGCGGCGGCGACGGCGTGGCCCGCAGATGGTCCAGGACGGCCGCGATGCGGTCGTCGTACTCGGACTCGGGCGTCATGTCGATCGCGAGCCAGCCGAGCGCATCGCGCCATCGCTTATACGCCTCCGGGCAGCCGGTCGTCTTGCCGAACGCGGGACCCAGCCCGTCCGCGAGGTGGTCGCAGAGCGCCTCGTCGAGCAGGGCATTTGGCCGACCTTCCAGGACGCGGTCGCGAAGCTGCTCGGCCAATCGGCTCTCGCCTTCAATCCAGCCGATCGCAGTCAGCTGCCCGTCGCAGTCGAACGCGTGCGCGACATCGGTATCGATGAGTACGCCGCGAGCCCTGCGCCAGGTGCCGTCCAGCCAGACGCGCGGACTCCCATCGATCCCGACGGACAGCTGCAGCGCACCGTGCGCGTGAGGGTCGGCGACCAGGAAGTCCGAGAACACGAGGAATTCGGTTGGCCATAGGAAGCCGCGCATCGTTCCCGGCAACCCTCGGCGTTTACCCGCTCGGTGATACTCAGCCCCAGACCCTTTCGTGGCCATGCCCCACCCAGACTCTTCGCGGCCATCACCACGAATCCTACTGCAAGCCGGATCCAGCAGGTTCGTTCAACGGCTGAGCAGAATCGTTCAAGGCCCACGCTGCCCGCGCGGTCGATCCTTCCTATAGGCAACCACGACCGGCCCCAAGCTGCAGGTATCGGGAACGGTCAACGACCACAGGTCCAAACAGACAAGCAGATAGGAAAAGACCATGTTCACACACCTCATCCGCCAGGGGACTCATCCGAGCCCCGCAGGGCTCAAGGCGGGTACCCGCTTGCGCCGGCTCGCTGCGGCTCTGGCCGCAGTCACCATCGGCCTGCTGGCCTCCGCGGCTACCATCCCGGCCGCCTTCGCAAGCGATGTCCCGCAACCTGGGAGCGGATATGAGCTCGGCCGATTCGGGCCGGTCCCGGCGACCACCTCCCACGCGGCCGCCACCGGCACGGCGGGCTGGCAGATCATCCTGATCGCCGCCGGCGCCGTGCTGGTCGTGGCCGCCGTAACCATCGTGCTGGCCCGGGCACGGGCCGGCCAACGGGCCGTCCCATCGCCAGCCGCTTGACCCGCGCCGCCCGGCTCGTGCAGCCACACCAGCCGTGGGCCCAGGTCCCAGCTACATGCCCGGCGCGGGGCCTGGTCGGCCAGGCGGCGGCCAGGCCCCGCGCACACACCTCCGCGCGCCGTCCGGGTACCAGGCCGGAACCGCACGACGGAGCGTCCAGACAGCCAAGACCCACGGCTAAGTAGACATAAGTAGACAGGAGAAGACCATGCTTATACACCCCTCCATCGGCAGGGAACTCGCCCGTGAGCGGCAGCGCGAAATGCTGGCGCAGGCCCGGTGCCAGCGCCTGGCCCGGCGGTTTCACGCCGAATCCGGAACAGCCCAGCACCGTGAGCAGCCCTGGCAGCGCCTCCGCCGTGCCCTGCGCGCAGCCGCTGGTCTGCGCGCGGCACCCCAGATGTGACAAGCACAGTCAGCGCTGGCAGCCCGCAGCGTCTCCGGGCCACGGATCGCGGTATGGATCCGGCTCCCGATCAGCGGGCTGGATCAGTGGTTCAGCACTCACTGGGAGGACCAGATCATGACCGCTGAGGCACACCAGCCGTGGGTCTGGATTCCGGCCACAAGCCCGGCGCGGGCGTGGCCGACCAGGCGGCGGTCAGGCCCGCGGGCACACACTTCCCGTCTGCCGTCCAGGTACCACGCCAAAACCATACGACGGATCGCTCGGGTGACAGCCAGAACCCAGGTCCAAGCACACAGGAGAAGACCATGATGATGTCCCAGGAGGCCAGCCGGCTGCGCCGGCGACTTCGGCACCTTGGTGCCGAATGTTAACCGTCACCGGCTATTTCGGTTCGACGGGCAGGCGATGGGAGCGGGCGGAGGACCGCCCGCCCTGGCCGCCCGCAGCGGCGCGTCCGGTTGCGTGACGCTTTTGCGCTCACATTGCTGCCCTGCCAGCCAAGGTCGGCAGCCTGGCCGCCGGACAGAGGCGGCGGACGTGGAAGGAACCGCGATATGGCTTCCATGACATTCACCATCGAGCCGGATGAGTTCCTGGGGCTTAGAGCTCTCGTCGAGCTGGACAAAGCGGCCGATGGCGGCGATACCAACTCCGGCACCGGCACCGGCACCGGCACTGGCACCGGCACCGGCACGGTAAGCAAGGCGAAGGCGCTGATGCGCACAGCGCTGGCGGACAAGCTGGATCAAGCCGGCCTGCCCTGGGCTCCGTCTGCGGAAGCAGCCAACGAGCGCGCCGCCGAGGCGGCGGCTCCGGCTAGCGCCCTGCGCAGGCTCACGGGAAACGACAAAGCGCGCAAAGGCGCCGCGTACGTGGCAGCTGCCGCGCTCGTGGCCGCGCTGTGGGGCGGCTACATCCGGGGATGGCAGTGGACGGGTTTCCGGGTCAACGGCCAGCTGTGGGATTGGCTTACCCTCCTGCTGCTCCCGGTCGTCCTCGGCACCATCCCGCTGTGGATCCAGGACAAGGAATACATCGGGAAGAGCAGGCGCGGCATCTACGCCGCCGCCATCACCGCGTGGACCGGATTCGTGATCGCCGGCTACCTGATCCCGCTCAACTGGACCGGCTTCCGTGGCCAGACGCTCTGGGGCTGGCTTAATCTGCTCGTGCTGCCGGCAGCGATCACGACCGTGATGGCGCTGACCAGCAGGCGAGCCCGGCGGCCTGAGGCCCGCCTGTACCCGTATCAGATGGCGATCATCGCCGCCCTGACCACCGGGTGGATCGTGACCGTGATCGGCGGTTACGCCCTGCAGTGGAGGTGGACCGGCTATCCCGGACACACTCTCTGGGATTGGCTCGGAATGCTCCTGCCCCCTGGTATTCCCGGCCATCCTGCTTCCGCCCTTGCTCAAATGGGTCTCGGGTAATGCGGCCGGGCGTGCCAGCGCGGCGTACCAGGCGACCATGGCCCGGACGGTCATCGCCGGAGCCCGAACCTCGCCGTGAGGACGCATTCCCTGGGAAGACGCGACGAAGGCGCAGGGCCGGACCGTGGCCACGAACACGCTGCCATCAAAGGAACCCCAGCAGCATACTCCCGACCCCTATCCTGGCCGCCACCCGGAGGACAGGGCAGGCGAGCGGGTTGAGCGGGTCTTGTACCACATTGGATTGCCTGCAACTGCCAACGTAAGCATTCACCGCATTTACGGCGTGTAACTGATGCTGATTGCTGGTCAGGGGGGCGGGGGGAGGGGCGGGCTCCAAGGAGTGCTGGTCATGGCGCTGCGCAGGACGTCCATGACGTTGCAGCCGTGCTTGCGGGCTGTGTCGATGTAGCTGCGGATGTCCAGCCGGTCCTGGGTGGCTTCCTCGCTGGTGAGCCTGCCGGATATTTTCTGCTGGGTCTTGACCGGGCGCACGGCGCGCTCGGAGATGTTGTTCGTCGGCCAGATCTGCGCGTCCTGGCAGAACCGCAGGACGTCGTCTTGGCGGTCGCGGCAGAATTCCAGCAGGTCACGGCCGGGACGCTGGGCGGTTGACGATTTCGGGCCGGGGATGCGGGGCACGTCGGAGAGCCCGGCGAGGACGGCGTGGCGGAACTCGCGGATCAGCGGGCCGGCGATGTCCGGCGGGATCTGGGGCTGGCCGGCGCCGCGGGCGGCGTGCCAGGCATGGATCAGCTCGCGCAGCGCCCGCTGCGCCTGCACGGGCCAGATCGCGGCCGGGTAGCACTCGGACGCGTCCTGGTAGTCGCGTATTAAATGGGCCAGGCACACCTGGTTCCCGGCGATGTGCTCCCAGCCTTCATGGAAGTAGTTCACGTACCGGTCGGAGACCACCACGCCGGCGAAGGCGGGCAGGACCCCGAAGTCGCGGAAGGACTCCAGGGTGCGGCGGCCCAGGAAGAACAGCGAGTACCGCTCGGTGACGGCCGCCAGCACGTATTTCTTGCTCCCGGCGGGGCCGCACCGCAGCGTGGTCTCATCGAAGCCGGCCACATACGCGGCGGTGATCAGCGTTTTGATCAGCTTCACCACGTCCGCGACCATGCAGGCCGCCCTCGCCAGGCAGGAATGGACGAACCCGACCGAGACCTCCGCGCCGGTCACGTCCGCGATCAGCCGCGCGCACCGCTCGGCGGGCACGTGCTGGAATACCATCAGGTAAACGGCCAGAGCCCGCAGGTTCGGGCCGGTGCTCACCGCTGAGCTGCCCACCCCTTCCGGGCGCGCGGCCACGTGCACGGTCCCGCAGCCGCAGCGGGCCTGATGCAGGTCATGCTGGATACGGCGGGCCGTGATCAGCGGCACCTCCAGCTGCTGGAATGACCGGGCCACGCCCAGGTCCGCCGCCCCGGCCAGGTCCGCGCCACACCCGCACCTCCCGGCAGGATAGTGATCGGCCACCTCATCGGGCTGCGCCCACGTCATCGCCGTTCCCGCGGACCCCGGCTGCCTCCCCCGCCCGCGGCCGCTGCCCTTGCCGCGGGCTTCCCGCCCCGGCGGCACTTTCCCCGGCAGGTCATCCGCTGACGGCGGCATCGAGGAGTTGCCGCTGTTACGGCCCAGCCGGCGCCTCAGATCCGCGACCTCGGCCCGCAGTTCCTCCACCGCCCGCACCAGCTCACCGATCAGCTCATCTCGCGCCGCGCACGGCGTGCACCCAGCGGCGGGTGGCGGGAGGCCAGTCACAGACCACCATGATCAGCACATCCCGGCCGCGATCAAGCCGGCGCGCTGATACCTCCCGCCTTCCGCCTGCCTGACATCCGGCAAGCGGGCCGCTGCTGTGCTGCGGCAGACTGTCAAGGTGGCCGAGACCGACGATCAACGCAGGAAGCGGGAGCAGCTGCGGGGCCTTTTCGGCGGCGTCGCCGGGCTTTATGAGTCCACCCGCCAGAGCTATCCCGCCGAGATCGTCGATGCCATCCTCACGACTGCCGCGATCGGCCCGGGCGCCGCCGTGCTCGAGATCGGCTGCGGCACAGGCCAGCTCACCCGGCACCTGGCGGGCCGGGGCCTGAACGTGACCGCCATCGATATCGGCCCGGCGATGGTTGACGCTGCCAGGCATGCCGTCCCCGACCCGATGACCCGGTTCCAGATATCGGCCTTCGAGGACTTCCCGGACAGCGGGCCCTTCGATCTGATCGTGTCGGCCACTGCGTTCCACTGGGTCGATCCCGATGTCGGCTGGGCCAAGGCCGCCCGGCTGCTGCGGCCCAGCGGGTGGCTGGCGCTGCTGACCACCGGAGAGCGCTACCCCGAGCCGCTCCGCACCGCGCTGCGGGAACTGTGGACAAGATACAGCCGCCAGGTCACGGGCTGGAGCGACCAGCCGGGCTGGCTGGCGGTATTGCGGGAGACAACCTTGTTCGGCGAGACGGTCGAGGCACACCATAAAAGGGCCCTGCGGCTTCCGGCAGAAACGGTGGCAGGCGTCGAACGAACTCGCGCCACATTCCTCAGCTCCAGCGAGAAGGACCAGGCAGGCTTCACCACAGACCTGAGCAAGCTCCTGAAGTCCAGTTCCCGCGTTGACCTGATCCAGGAGACCTTCCTGGCCATGGCTCCAGTCTGTAGCTCACGCTGATACGCGGTCCACCACCACCTTGCCCGCTGACCGACGCCGATAACTCTGCGCACAAGGGGTGAATGCTTACCTGCCAACGCCTCCAGGCTGCATAATGCTCGTTCCAGCGCGCCGCCTCCGACTGAATGACCGACCCGTGTTAGCGCCCATAGCGGCTCGGCTTGTGTTCTCACCGACCCTCGCCGTCACGCATCGTGATGCCATCTATCGGTCTGGTGCGGTCGGGTAACGGGTGCAGAGGTCAGCGCGGCGGGCCCAGGCGCCGGACGAACGTTTCGCCCTCCGGGACGGATCCTGCACGCTCCGACGCGCGCTACTTGCGGGGGTCACGTCCGCGTGCCACTGGCTGTTGCCGATCCGCCACACCTCAGCATCCAGGGAGTGCGGAACATGGCGGATGGCCGTCCATTCCAGCCGCCCCGTCTCAGGGCCAAGCCCGAGCGTCTCATCCCCGAGCTGTACCTTATGGTGGCCAATCCAGCCACGCCGGGTGAGGATCAGGGTGCCCAGCGGGACGCCCAACTTCCGCCCGCCTCAGGCCCAACGTTGATCATTCCCGTCTCCCGTCCTTGACCAGCAAACCGGATGCCTTGAAAGGATGCCCTGTGGCTCTGACATTTGATGAGCTAGAGCTATGTCGGCATGACCACAAGGCGTGGCCCGGGCGGGCTGCCTACTGGGAGGGAGCCGAACATGGATGAGGTTACCTTGGTGGTGGGTGAGGTCGGCGATGGTCTGCGAGAGCGCCTGGACGCCGAAATCAACGCGTTCAACGTCGCGACGACCGGCTATGACGACGCCGCGCTGCTTTGCATCGCCGCCCGCGACGATGGCGGTGACCTGTGTGGCGGACTGTTCGGCTGGACGTGGGGCGGATGCGGCTACGTCGAATTCCTCTGGGTATGTAGCGACCACCGTGGGTCTGGCCTGGGCAGCCGGCTGCTTGCCGCGGCTGAGCAAGAGGTCATCCGGCGCCGCTGCGATCAGCTGGCCTTGAGCACCCACTCTTTCCAGGCACCGGGCTTCTACGCCCGCTTCGGCTATCAGGAGTGCGGCCGCACTCCCGCCTATCCGCGTGGCTACGACCAGATCCACCTGGTCAAGCAGCTCCGCTGACCAACAGCCCCCTGGATCGCCGTTGATCACCGAGTCGTGGTCACCGTTCTCTTTCCACCGCAGTCCTGTTCCCGGCCCACGGGTCAGCGGGTACCCCGGCTGGGCGGCGCGCGGTCGTGGGCGCAGGCACGCTGGAACGGGTGCTCGTAGACAGGGACCGATTACCAGCCGGGTCCAGAACCAGTGACCAAGACCACGCACCACGGCACATTCGATCCGCGGCATGAGCGGATACGCTCCCCACCGTGGCAAGAGGCTTCACTGTTCAGGGCTCGCCGGGTTTGCTCCTTGCTGCTTAGTCTGCACTTGGTCAAAGTCTGGAGATTGGTGGAAAGCGTTGGCCACAAGCGTGATGGCCACGGTAGTTATGGTGATGATTGCGGCGTTCCATTTGATGCTATAGCCGAAATTGAATTGAGAGGCGTGTCTGGCAAGGCAAAGGCCCATGCGGCAAACGCGATCGGCGCTATGATCATTTCAAAGATCGGAGGCTGAACATGTGTCCAGGCTTTTGACTTGGCCATGGCAATGAGGAGCACCACTGCAGGATTGATTGCAACCATTATCCAGAAGAGCGTCCATCGACTGGCGAACGATGTCTTATGTGCGACCTGTGGTGCGACTAGCGCTAGCAGGGCAACATAAACAGTAATTGTTTCGGTAGGGATCCATCGCGTGATCTGATTGGCCCAGTTGGTCGGAACCCCACTGGCTTGGCTGGGCTTACTTCCTGAGCATTCGCTCCCTGCCTTCGCGCCAGGCTGGTATCTACCATTGCTGCAATACTCATGTTCAGTTCCCCTCTTTCGTCACTGACAAGACCAGCCCAACGAAGTCGCAGGTGGCTTACAAGTAATGGGATAGATACAGCCAGGACGATGAGGCTGACCGGATCCGGCTGTCCTTGCAGTTCGAAGTTCGACAATTGCCTTCAATTTTGACAGCAAGTAGTCACGTTGTAAAGGTTATAGATCAGAAAACAACGTTTGTCACGAAATATGTAGGATAACGTGTTCTGCGATGTTAGAGCCAGTTTACTCGGCAATCTCTCCGACGGACATGAACGAGGCAGCCTAGTAGAAGACGGTCAATCTAGGCAAAGTCATGTAAATGATCGATCAGCGACGAATCCAGAGCGTCCACGCTGTGTGGCTCCTCGCGCGCACATCGGCAGAAGAGGAAGATTAAGAGGTGGCGAGCCCCAGGCTCCGTAACTACCGTGGGGGCAACTCCTGTGGCAGTCTCAGGATCTGCCCAGCTCGGTTCCCGCCGTGGGCATGGCGAGGCTTCCCGGACAGCGCAGCGGGAGTGGCGTCTGGGCGCCTGGCCGCCGTGGGCCCAAGGTGATGAGTACAGCAGGAAAGTACCGCAACAGGTACGGATCTGGAGGGACGCCGATACACGCTGCTGGACGGTGACCTGCGGGGATGGACGTGGGTGGACGCGCTGCCTGTTGTTTGCAAGCAGGGGGTCAGGGGTTCGAGTCCCCTTAGCTCCACTCCTACCAGGCAAAACACCGTCTTCACGAGGCGCTTCGACGACGCCGTGCCCGCTGCGTGCCCGATCAATTCCTGACGCCTGGCTCAGGTCAAGCATTCTCGGAAGCGTCCGCGTTGGCGGTACGGCTGCTGATGTTTTCGTGTTCGAGGGTGGCGGCCCAGCTGGCCAGGAGGCGGAGCCGATCGTCGGATGGGGTGCCGGGCGCGGCGGTGAAGGTGTACAGGTGCCAGCCGGGGTCGGCGGGCAGGTCAAGTCCCTCGTAGCAGAGCTCGAGGTCGCCGACCACGGGATGGTGCAGGCGTTTGACGCCGGTGCGGTGAAAGCGCACATTGTGCGCGGCCCACCGAGTCCGGAACGCATCCGAGCGGGTGACGAGCTCGCCGATCAGGTCCGTGAGCGGCTTGTCATGGGGACGTTGGCCGGCGTAGCTGCGCATGGTGGCCACGATGTCGTCAGCGCCTTTCTCCCAGTCCAGATAGAACTGCCGGGAGGCCTCCTCGTTCAGGAACACGAAGCGGGCGTTGTTGACCGGGCGGCGGGGATCGGCGAACAGGGGTGCGTTCAGCGCCCGGCCGAGCCGGTTGGTGGCGATGAAGTCCATACGCTCGTCGCGCACCCACGCGGGTGCGTCGGTGATGGCGTCCAGGAACCGCTGCAGGCTGGGACGGATCTGGCTCGCCGCCCCGGGGCGCCTGCGGCGCACCGGGCGGGGATGGGCGGCGCGGGCCAGGTCGAACAGGTGAGAAGTCTCGGCCTCGTCGAGCTGGAGAGCGCGGACGAGTGCGTCGAGCACCTCGTCGGACACCCCGGCCAGGTCACCGCGCTCCAGCTGCGCGTAGTAGTCCACGCTCACCCCCGCGAGCAGGGCGACCTCCTCGCGCCGCAGCCCGGGCACGCGCCGGTTGCTCCCCGCGATGAGGTTGGCTTTCTCAGGTGTGAGCCTGGCCCGGCGGGTGCGCAGGAACTCTTGCACCTCGCTCCTGTGATTCATAGTGGCAACGGTAGGCGCGGAAGTCGGCTCATGGGGTGGGCTGCCAGCACGTGGGTCAGCAGCAACTTCTCCGTCAGCGCCGGCGCAACGATGCTGGAAGCACGTCCGCGAGAGGAACAACATCATGACCACCACTGAGCAGACACTGGCGACGTTGAACAACGGGGTACAGATCCCCGCCCTCGGCTTCGGGGTCTTCCAGACCGCCCCGGAAGACACCATCGCCGCGGTGACGACCGCTCTTGAAGACGGCTACCGGCTGATCGACACGGCCGCTGCATACGGCAACGAGCAGGAGGTGGGTGAGGCGATCCGCCGGTCTGGCGTGGGCCGCTCGGAGATCTTCATCGAGACGAAGCTGTGGATCAGCGACTACGGCGCCGAAAAGGCCCACATCGGGTTCGACGCGAGCCTGCGCCGCCTGGGCGTGGACTACATCGACGTGTACCTGCTGCACCAGCCGGCCCCGGCCGACTTCGGGGACACCATCGCCGCCTACCAGGTCGCGGAGAAGATGCTTCGGGTCGGCAAGGCGCGCGCGATCGGCGTCTCCAACTTCAGCCCCGACCACATCCGGCGGCTCATGGAGGCCGCCTCAACCGTTCCGGCGGTCAACCAGGTCGAGCTGCACCCGTACTTCACCAACGCGACCGTGCAGGCCGCCGGCGAGATACTGGGCATCCTCACCCAGGCGTGGTCCCCGATTGGCGGCATCCACCGCTACCGTCCCACCGGCGCCGCCGACGCGGATGTGCTGAAGAACCCGGTCATCACCGATCTGGCCGCCAAGTACGTCAAGACCCCGGCCCAGGTCGTGCTGCGCTGGCACCTGGACGAAGGGCGCTCCGCGCTGCCGAAGTCGGTTACCGCGTCTCGCATCGCGCAGAACATCGACGTCTTCGACTTCACTCTCGAGCCCGGGGAGCTCACGGCGATCGACGCTCTTGACACCGGGCTGCGCGGCGGACCCGACCCGGAACTGCTGAATACCCGCACGTTCCCGAAGACCGTTGACAACTCCTGAACAAGGCCCGGCCGCCTGAGGTCTCGGACGTGACCTGGCCGAGCATGCTCTTGCTTACAGTAAGTACGCATCGCACAACGGGTAGAGGAGATACGCAATGGACAGGCGCGTTTTGGGCTCCAGCAAGCTGGAGGTTTCGGCGCTGGGGTTCGGCTGCATGGGCATGAGCCAGAGCTTTGGCCCCAACCCAGGCGGCCGCGGCCAGATGATCGATCTGCTGCGGACCGCGGTTGACCGGGGAGTCACGTTCTTCGACACCGCCGAGGTCTACGGCCCGTTCGTCAACGAAGAACTCGTCGGCGAAGCGCTCGCGCCCGTCCGCGATCAGGTCGTCATCGCGACCAAGTTCGGCTTCGCGTTCGACGCCGACGGTCGGCAGTCCGGCCTGTCCAGCCAGCCCGAGCACATCCGGCGGGTAGTGGACGGGTCGTTGCGGCGGCTCGGCACCGGCCACATTGACCTGCTGTACCAGCACCGCGTTGACCCGCAGGTACCGATCGAGGACGTGGCCGGGACGGTCAAGGACCTGATCGCGGCGGGCAAGATCCGCCACTTTGGCCTCTCCGAGGCCGGCGTCCGCACCATCCGCCGGGCTCACGCTGTGCAGCCGGTCACCGCACTGCAGAGCGAGTACTCGCTGTTCTGGCGAGAGCCGGAAGACGAGATCATCCCGGTGCTGGAAGAACTTGGCATCGGACTGGTGCCGTTCAGCCCGCTCGGCCGGGGCTTCCTCACCGGGCGCATTGACCAGGCCACTCAGTTCGGGGAAGGAGACATCCGCGCCAACCTTCCACGCTTCACCGCCGAGGCCCGCGCAGCCAACCAGGCGCTGGTTGACCTGCTCGCCCGCATCGCCGACGGCAAGGACGCCACACCGGCGCAGATCGCGCTGGCCTGGCTGCTCGCCCAGCGGCCGTGGATCGTCCCCATTCCCGGCACCCGGCGCCTGGAACGGCTGGACGAAAACCTCGGCGCCATCCAGGTCAAGCTGACCACCAGCGATCTCGACGCCATCGACACCGCGGCCGCCCAGATCCGGGTGATCGGCGACCGGTACCCCGAAGCCATGCAGCGGATGATCGACCGCTAACCCGCCGCGAGCCGCCAGCAAGCCGAGGAAACGCTAGAACGCCGAACTCTCAGTTCTGGTCCCGGACGTCAAGTTCGGCCACCGAGCACCTAGGAGTGCAGATCAGCGGGTCGGCGCGCGGTTATCAGCAAACCTCGCGTCGCGGACGGTCGCGATGCCCGAGGCGCCCCTTACGCCAGAGCCCTGACGTGGATCACGGAGCAAATCCGTCGCTCGGCGACCGGCGCGCACGCAGCCGCCGATCTGGCGGCCCGTCGCTGCTGTTTTTCATCCTCAACCAGCTCATCGGCAGCTTCGAGCCGGACCTGGTGCAGCTGGACAGCAAGCTCGACCAGATCCAGCTTGCCCTGCTCGGCGGCTCGCCACCCGGTGTGGAAGGTGAACTCATCAGGATCCGCCGCGAGCTGTCCGAGGCTGTTCAGGCCCTCGGGTGGTACGTCGGCGATCTTCATCACTTCGACAGCGCCCGTCAGCTGCCGGGCATGGACGCCGCCGACGAACAGGGCTTCAACCTGCACCGCAGACGGGCCGCCCAGATCAGGGACGCGGCCAGGGACTACCGGGACGAGAGCCAGGAGGCCCTCGGACAGGTCGCGGCGACCATCTCCAGCCGGCCGGGGCAGTTCATCAACATTCTCACCGTGATCAGCGCGATCTTCTTGCTGCTGACGTTCGTTACCGGCTACTTCGGGATGAACTTCGGCGTCATCACCATGGACCTGAACAAGGTCTGGTTGCGTCCTGCTGGGCATCCTGCTCCCGGCGGCCTGCGTCGCCGTCACGCTGGTCATCCTCCAGCGGCTGATCGCCAGGATGGGTATCCAGTCAATACTGCCCGCACGGCCGACGGCTCAGGCCGAGCCCCCAGGGCACGCCCGGCCGCCAGCATGACCGCGTGATGGAACAGCCTAGTCGCGCTTCGGACGCGTCTGCCGTGTCATGCGGGAGAAGCGGCAGCTCATGCCGCGTCTGTATGGTCCCGGGCACTTCACACCGCAGTCCCAGGAATGGGAGTTAGCGTGGGACGCGTGGACGAACTGGCCGACTCCAGCGGCGTGCTGCACGATTCCGCCGTGCTGCGCAAACGGCTAGCGGAGGCCGGTTACCTGTTCTTCCGTGGCCTGCTGCCGGCCGGCACGTTGCGGGCTGCGGGCGCGGCGGTGCTGGCACGGCTGCGCGACGGCGGCTGGACCGGTGCGGACGGCACGCCGTCCGCGCAGCCGCGCGCACTCAACTCGGTCGATGGCCTGTCGGATCCCGCTTTCCGGGCCGCACTGATGTGCGCGGAGTTCAATCAGGTTCCCTATCTTGCGCCGCTGCGCGCGACGGTACGGCGGATACTCGGGGCGGCGGCGTTCTCGTACCCGGTGAAGGTGCTGCGCGCCGTCTACCCTGAACGGCCCGGCCCTCGCGCCCGCGGCCGTTACATCCACTACGACTACGCGGTCGGCGGCGGCCAGGACATGCTGACCAGCTGGCTGCCGCTGATGGAAATACCGGTCCGGCTGGGCGGGCTGGCCGTGCAGCCAGGCGGCCAGCACTGGCCACCTCAGCCGCCCCGCCCGCTCGGCGCATCTGAGCCAGGCTGGGCCACGACCAGCTACCAGCCCGGTGATGTGCTCATCTTCCACTGCCTCACCCCGCACGCGGCGCTGCCGAACACGGGATCGGTGCTGCGGATCTCCGGCGATTTCCGCTGGCAGCTGCCCGGTCACCCGGCCCCGTCCGAGCTGATCCTGGGCCCAGCAGGCCGCAGCTGGGAAGTGTTCAGCAGGCTGTTCCATGACCAGCCATGGTGGGAGCCAGTCCCGGTCGGCCTCGACCTGCACCCCAGGGCAGAGCTGGCCGGCAAGCCGCCAGGCCCGTCTCGTTTCTTCGCCATCCACCCCGGCTGGCAAGCGTGGCGGCCGCCGCCCTCAGCCGTCCACTAGCGCGACGGCGCAATCATCACACTGCGGGACGCCGGCCTACCGACAGCCGACGGCGGCCCCGTCGTGGCGGTGGGGTGCTGATGGTTCGGCGGCAAGCTGATGCCTCTCCGGAACCCTGCGGCCGATGCATGGGTCAGCGCCGTTGCGGGCGAAGGCCACCGTGAAGATCTCACAGATCCGTGCGAACGCTGCGGACGGCGGATAGCACACTGCATATTCCATGTCGTATTCCATGGACGCCAGCCAGCCACCCGGCCGGGCTAGCCGG
Organism: uncultured Actinomycetes bacterium; assembly: GCA_963758575.1. GTDB lineage: Bacteria > Actinomycetota > Actinomycetes > Streptosporangiales > Streptosporangiaceae > RYN-230. The sequence continues at coordinate 95,804 of CAVWWE010000009.1, read as the reverse complement.
ACCATCTCGGCGATCACCTCGGCTGGTTCAGGGATGGTGATCAGCAGAGTCCGGGTGTGTACCAGGTCGAACGACCCGGACGGCAGCCCAGTCCGTCTGGCGTCTCCCGTCAGGATCTGTACTTCGTGCAGTCCTCGCTCGGCGACGAACTCGGACGTCATGGCAGTGTGCACCGCGTCGGCATCTAGGCCGACGACCCGGCCGCCCGGTGACACCCGCCCGGCCAGCAGATCCACGATGCCGCGCGGGCCGCACCCGAGGTCGATGGCGCTCTGCCCGGGCCGCAGTCCGACCCGATCGAGCATCGCACGGCTGTCGGGTGCTAGCTCATCGGCCTGACGTTGAAGCCGGGCGCTCTCACCCTCGCTGCTGCCCAGCGAGTAGACCGCGCTGGCGAGCAGCCAGTCAACTCCAGAGCTCGTGATCTAGGCCGACAGACTGGCGAACGCGGACGTGCCCGGACCGTGCCCGGTCAGACGGCGATCAGCGGTCAATCACGATCGCTCACGGCACCCCATGTCGGCGTTCACCTGCGGCAGGGCAGGTCAGGCGGTCAGAGGCACGTTCTTTGCAAGCAGGGGGTCAGGGGCTCGAGCCCCCTTAGCTCGCTCTGACCTGCGAAAGCTTGTCTCTCATGATCTTGGGTTGAGTGGCCGTGCCATTAGCCTGCCGTCGGCGGCTGGTCGGTAGCTAACGTCTTCGCCGGCAGCTTCACCTGGACGACGCGCGCAGCACCGGCCTGATCTCCTGGACCTCGCGAGCCGCGTAGCAGACCAGCACGTAACCGGCAGCCGGGTCGGCCCACCACCAGCCCAGTGCGGCGTTCAGCACCAGGCCTAGCAGCACTGCGGTGGCCAGGATTCCGTCGATCAGCGTGACCCGCCCCTCGGTCCGCAGGACTGGGTTGCCCAGCGCCCGGCCAGTTCGGGCCTTACCAGCGGCCAGCGCGAACATCACCACCGCGGTCACCGCCGTCCAGATGATCCCGGGCACCGAGCGATGTGGGTGATACCCGCTGGCCAGCACCGCGGTTGATTGCGCCAGCAGGTAGATCGCCAGGACAGCGAACGCGTAGCCGATCAGCCGCAGGCCGCGGCGCTGCCGTTCCTCACCCGTGCCCGACAGCTCCCAGATCACCACCGTGGACGCGCCGATCTCGATCAGCGAGTCGAGCGCGAACCCGGCCAGCGCCACCGACCGTGCTGAGATCGCCGCGATGGCCAGCACCACGATCCCGGCCACGTTCCAGGCCAGCGTCGCGTACTCCAGCGCAAAGCCGCGGCGCAGCAGGGCCCTGCGTACCTGGTCATCGAGGGAGGCCACGGCAGCAGTCTGCCAGCGCCACTGGCTGCCAGCGGGGCACGTAACCTTCTGCGCACGCACGCGCCAGTACCGGGAGGCCGATGAATTGATGGCTGGACACCAGCCGCCGCCAAGCGACCTAGACCGGTTGCGGCAGGTCACGACCGCGCTGTGGCTGGTCTGGATCTCGGTGGTCTTTGGCATCGTCTCGGCCGCGGTATCGGTCACGACCGGCCTGGCGGACCGCAGTCTGAGCGTGCTGGCGGTAGGGCTGGGTGTGCTGGCCGACGTGACCGGCTCAGCTACCCTGATCTGGCGGTTCCGCGCCGAGCGGCGCCAGCCGGGACGATCGCAGGCAGCCGAGGCCCGTGCCGCGATCGTGGTGGCCGCCGCCCTGGCCACCGTCAGCGCCGTCATTACCATCCAGGCTGCCATCGCCCTGGCCGCCAGCTCGCGTCCCGGCACCTCTGGACTGACCTTGATCGCGGCGGGCGTCTCGCTCGTGGTCCTGACGCCGTTGGCGTATGCCAAGCGCCGTCTCGGCGCGCGGATGGCCAGCCGGGCCCTGCAAGGAGATGGCACCCTCAGCGGCATCGGCGCGGCCACCAGCCTGCTGGCACTCACCGCCCTAACGCTGTATCACACCCTGGGCTGGTGGTGGGCCGACCGGGCCACAGCCTTGATCGTGGCAGCCATCGCAGCCATAGAGGCATGGCGCACCGCATAGCACCCATGATCGCTGTGCCATTAGCGGGCCTGTGAACCCCGGCCAGCCGCGGTATCCCACGGTCACTCACGGGCAGTCGCCCACCCAGCTCAAGCCGTACCACTCGGGTGATCCGGCCACGCTCGGTGCCGCCATCTGTGCCGCCGTAGGTACCAGCCGCCTTCCCCGATCTACGTTCCGCTGCTGCCGCCATGTCGAGGGTGGTACCCGCCGCGCAGCCGGACGCCGTGGTCATGCAGGCCTACGACGCCGCATTCCGCGCCTACCAGGCAACCGCCCGGGCGCTCGCTCCATAGGAGCGCCACGCGGCGCGAAGGACTGTTCGTGCGAGAGCGGGAGTGGTGACGCTCCCGGTTCCTACCTCGTTGATACGTAAGTGCTCAGCCCGCAAGAACAGCTACGTCCATCCCGGAAACGGTCAACGCTGGTCAGGAAGCCCTTTCGTGGGCAGCCCCCAGGCCGGGCTGCCCCGACCTGACGGTTGGGCTCCCGTCGGCAGCTGAGCTCCCGGGGTGACGAACCACCACCCCTGATTGCGGTTTGTTAGCATGCCTGGCCGTCGCGCTGATGTCGGCGGAGAATAGCGTCGTGCTCATGCTGCCAGCGCGCCTGGTACTGGACGCGGGGATATGCATGCAGTTCTGATGCTGAAGACCGGGTCGGCCCGCTGCCATGGATGAGGACGGCAGGCGGTAGCGACAGACCAGGTGGGCAGGGGGACCGATGACCGAACTCATCTCCGCCACGCAGGAATCCGACACGCATCAGAAGGCGCTGCGTATCAACCTGGATCCGCGCTGGTACGGGACGGTCGCGGAGATCGGCGCCGGCCAGGAGGTCGTGCGATGGTTCTTCCGGGTGGGCGGCGCCGCGGGCACCGTGGCGAAGTCGATTTCCGCCTATGACATGGCCGTCAGCGACGCCGTATACGGCAAGGCGGACAGGTATGTGTCCGCCGGGCGGCTGCAAGGCATGCTCGACAAGGAGTTCCAGCTCAATGTCGAGCGGCTGGGCGACGAGCGCGGCGACGACAACTGCTTCTTCGCGTTTGCCGACACGGTCGTGGCACGTAGCTACCGGGGTAGCAATGAATGCCACGGCTGGATGGGGGTGAAGTTCCAGGCTCAGCCACACGACGAGCCGAGCCAGATCGTCTTGCATGTGCGGATGCTCGATATCGAGGCCTTCGCTCAGCAGGAGGCGCTGGGGATCGTCGGGGTGAACCTGCTCTACGGGGCGTTTTTCCAGCACCATGAGCCGGACAAGCTCATCGAAAGCCTCCTCGACCGCTTGACCACGGGCCGCATAGAGATCGACATGATCCAGTTCCGCGGCATCGAATTCCGCGGCGTGGACAACAGGCTGATGGCGCTGAAACTCGTGCAGCTCGGGCTCAGCGGCGTGGCGATGTTCGGCCCTGACCGTGAGGTCCTGCAGCCGAGCGAGGTGCTGCGGAAAAAGGCGATCCTGGTGGAGCGAGGCAGCTTCCGGCCGCCGACGCACGTAAACATCGACATGCTCGAGACGGCCAAGGCCAAGTTCGAGCAAGATCCGGACGTCGCGGGCAAGCCGATCTTGATGCTCACCGAGATCACGATGCGCAACCTGCTTGCGGGCGGCGCCGCCGATGTGGACCGGCGCGACTTCCTGGCCCGTGCGGAACTCCTCGCGGCGTGCGGCATGACCGTACTGATCAGCGACTATTTCGACTACTACCGTCTGGCCGCCTATATCGCCGAACGGACGAACGAGCGGATCGGCATCGTTATGGGGGTGCCGAGCCTGATCGACCTGTTCGACGAGAGGAACCACGTGCAGCTGCCCGGCGGGATCCTTGAGAGCTTTGGGCGGCTATTTAAAAACGAGCTCAAGCTCTATGTCTATCCGCTCCAGCCAACCCCAGACGACGAACTGAAGACCGTGAACGACATCAAGGTCCTGCCGGAGTTGCAGCCGCTGTATGACTACCTCGCCGGGCGGGGCAGCTTCGTCCACCTCGACAACTACCGGCCAGAGTGCCTGCCGATCTTCAGCCGCGACGTGCTGCGGAGGATTGCCGACAGCGACAGCTCCTGGGAAAGCATGGTGCCGGCCGAAGTCGCCAAGCTCATCAAGCGCCGCGCATTCTTCGGCTACCTCAGGGAGCAGCAGTAAATTTCGCGGAGCCCCGCCTCGACCGACGCAGTGCGGCAGCCTACCCGTCTCCGTGACGGCTGCCACCTGGTTCCTGCCAGAACCGGTGGTCTTGCCGCCCCCGGCCATCCCGCCGATCGCGCAGACTCCCACGACCCCTCCGCCTGCAGCCAGGCTCTCTAGTCCTTCCGCCAGCCGGTCAAGCTCGGCCTGGCGGCCGGTGAAGCTGGCGACGTCCCGCGGCAGCCCGCGAGTCGCCGCCGCGGCGAACGCCCCCAGGGCCGTCCCCTGCGTGGCCGCAAGCACGTCCTCGGCCGGGCCCCGCCCGCGCGCCGCGGCTACGAACAACTCAGTGACCGCCCCGGGCAGGCCGAGCGCCCCGGCCAGCAACGTCGCGGTGTCTTTGCGGGCGGTCCGGTTGATGCCCCGCTCCAGGTCACTGACCGACCGCGGGCTCACGCCCGCCGCTTCCGCCAGCTCCTCCTGAGTCAGCCGGGCTTCTGCTCGCAGCCGCCGCAGCAGACCAGCGAACGTAAGCGCAGGCTCCTCCACCACCGCCGTATCGCCCCTCACGCCCTGGCGTCCGGCGGCCAGCGCCAGACGAACAGAGCCTGGATCCACAGTACGCAGACCGGCCCCTACCATCATCTGCCACCATCAAGCAGGCAGGGAAACCCCACGCCGGCGCATGTCTCAGCGCGGGGTGAGGACGCAGAACTCGTTGCCCTCCGGGTCGGCGAGGACCGTCCACGGGACGTCGCCCTGGCCGACGTCGATGTCGGTGGCACCGAGAGCCCGCAGCCGGGCCACCTCCGCTGCGTGATCGTCACCGGGGTAGGGCCGGAGGTCGAGGTGGATGCGGTTCTTCACGGTCTTCACGTCGGGCGTGCGGAGGAATTGGAGATACGGCCCGGCACCCCTGGCGGAGCGCAGTACCGCATGATCGTCGGTCACCTGGTGCAGGGTCCAGTCCATCGCCTCGCCCCAGAACCGGGCCATTGCCCGCGGATCCGCGCAGTCGACTGTCACCGCGGCCACTGGCCCGGTATCCCGGCCGGCCGGCCAGGGCGCCAGCACGCAGAACTCGTTGCCCTCCGGGTCGGCCAGGACGGTCCATGAGACGTCGCCCTGGCCGACGTCGGCGGGTGTAGCGCCGAGATCCCCCAGGCGCGTGACCAGGTCCGCCTGATGGGCCGTCGAGGTGGTGGCGAGGTCGATGTGCACGCGGTTCTTCACCGTCTTGGGTTCCGGGACGGCAATGACGTCGATGCAGACGGCGACGGGGTCGGGATAGGCGAAGCCCACGGGTTCGAGGTTGGTCACGCCGGGTTCCTCGGTGGAAACACCCCAGCCAAGCGCCTCCGCCCAGAACCGGCCGAGTGCGGAGTCATCCCGAGCATTCATCGCAATCTGCACAAGCCGCGTCGCCATACCGCCGATTGAAGCATGTCGTCACGGGAGGCCAGCCAGTCCCGGCTGACAGCAGCCGTGACAGCGGCCGGTGACGTCGTCCGGGGCTCATCCGGGGTCTTTCGCGTCTGCGGTGAGGAGTGGGAAGAAGTGACCAGCGATCTGCCTGAGAACGCGGACGATGAGCTGGGGTGGAAGGCCGGCTTGCGGGTCGTTGAGTTCGGCTGGGAGTTGCACTCCCATCTGCCGGGCTCGGGTGATGAGGGCGGGTGCGATGCCCTTGCCCAGTGTGCTTAGTCCCTGGCCCACTACTTCAGGGTCCATCGTCCATCCGGGCACGGGGCGAGCCTTCGGGGCCGCCCAGGTTTGCGGGTCGCGGGGGGGGTGGCGCGGCAGAAGAGGTGGTCGAAGGTGCGGGCTGAGGAGTCGCGCTGGGTGAACGCCTCACCCAGTCCCCACCTCTTGCGCAGGGTGGCGATCAGGGAAGTGTGGCGGTATTCCTCGTTGTACACCGACCCTGGTTCGACCCACGGCGACACGATGACCGCGGGTACTCGATACCCGGAGCGGTCGAAGGTGAAGCCCAGCTCGCCAGCAGGGGCGGATGGGTCTGGTGGCGGGACTGGCCCGGGGGGAACGTGGTCGTAGGTGCCGCCAGGCTCGTCTCACCCGACCAGCAATGGGGTGTTCCACACGTTGGCGCCGGTCGGGGAGATAGCGGACCGGTAGGCGCGGTACACCCGCTCCAGGAAGACCTCACCTGAAAGCATCGAGGATGCAGCACGGGGCGCTGCCCCTGGGCTGGGTGGCGGTGGTGGTCGGGGAATGCTGGCCGATGCTCCTGGTCCTGATCTCGCTGCTGCTATGGCTGTTCCCCGAGGGGACACTGCCACGGGGCCGGTGGCACCGGGCTGCTGTGGTCGCCGCGCCCGGCTGGCTGCTGGCCGGCCTGGCCACCTCGAGCCGGGGCGTGCTGGTAGCTGCCGGAGGCCACGTCCTCATCAAGGCCAACGGCGACCTGGCCAATCCAGTACCCGGAGCGTTCCTGGTCCTCAGCGTGGTGGTGATCATCGGGACCCTGGCCAGCTGGACGGCCTGGCTGGTCATCCAGGTGCCGGCCTACCGGCACGCCAGCGGCGAGCACCGCCAGCAGCTCAAGTGGCTGTACACCGGAGCGGCCATCTTCGTGGTCTCGTTGGTCATCGGCGTGTTCATCATCCCGCTCGGCGCGGGAGACGTCCCTGGCTGGGATAACCAGCCGGTGGTCAGCGCGATAACGACCCTCGGCGAGGTAGCCCTGCCCGTCTGCATGGGAGTAGCGGTACTGAAGTACCGGCTATACGAGCTCAACCGCATCATCAGCCGGGTGGTCTCCTACAAGCTGATCACCGCCCTGCTCGGCGGCGTGTTCACCGGGCTGATTCTGCTGGCTACCCGGGTGCTGCCGGTCAAGGGCTCGGTGGCCGTAGCCGCAGCCACGCTCGTCATCGCGGCGCTTCCGCCCAGGCCGCCGCCGACCAGCCAGACACGTAAAGCGGGGGCGCTGGTCTTTTTTACGGTGTTTGCCCACTCCCGGGCACAGGCTTATGGCACCGATGGGCGGTCAATGCGTTCGATATGTCGTGTGTGGTTTGTTCCCAGCCGCGCAGGGTCGACCGCCGCTGTCGTGCGGCGGCCCGTAGCCGGTGCCGGTGGCGCTCGTCACCCAGCCAGTCCCCGAGCGCGGCGGCGAGGGCAGCCGGATCGCCAGGAGGGACCAACTGGCCGGGGCGAGTGCCATCGGCGGTGGAGCCGAGCGCTTCGGGCAGCCCACCGACGGCGGCGGCTACGACGGGTAGGCCATGGGCGAGCGCTTCGGTAACGGCCATGCCGTAGGTCTCCGAGCGGGACGGCGCGACGAGCAGGCCGGCGTCGGTGTACGCGTGGCTGAGCGCCGCGCCGGTCAGGACGCCGGCGAGCCGGACGCGGTGGCCGTAGCCGAGGCGGGTGATACGGGTCCGCAGTTGGTCAACGAAGTCCGGGTCGCGGTCGAGTGGCCCGGCCAGCACGCAGTGCCAGTCCCGCTCGGCGAGGCTGGCGAGCGCCTCGACGACGAGGTCCTGCCCTTTGTTACGGCAGAGGGCTCCGACGCAGATCAGGTGGCCGGGGACGGGCCGGGCCGGGGCAGCGACCCGATCGACGCCGGGCTGGGCGACGTGCACCCGGTGGGCCGGGATCGCGTATCGGGCCAGGACCTGCTGGCGGGTCCATTCGCTGGTAACGACCACGCCGGTGGCCGCACGAAGCACGACTCGTTCGGAGCGCTGCGCGCTGGCATCATGGCGTGTGTCCAGGGCGGTGGCCAGTGGCATGTGCAGCAGCACTGTCATTCGTATCCGGCCAGCGTGGGGCAGCAGCTGCGCGGCGGCCGGTGAGGCGATGAGCCCGTCGATCAGGACGGTCTCCCCGCCGGGGATGGCGGAAACGATGCGGGCCAGGTCGGCACGGGCGCCCGGGCCGGGATCCGGCCACGCCCCGGCGACGGTCGTGACCAGCACATCCCATCCGGCCTCGGCCAGTCCGGCGCAGACGCGCCGGTCGTAGATGTTGCCGCCGGTAGGCTGGCCGGGATTGTCGAATCCCTCGGGGGCTACTACGTGGACCCGCACGATGTTCCGGCCCTCCAGAGCGCCTGCCGCCAATGACTTGCTTCGATGAAGCCTCGATGCCCTTCGACTATGCCCGCTACCTGGCCGCGAAGACGACCGTGGATGACCGGGCGCTTAACCGGCATGTGCTGGCGGAGTTGCGCCGCCTGATGCCCGCGGGGGCGCCGCGGGTGCTGGAGGCCGGCGCCGGCCTGGGGACGATGGTCGCCCGTCTGATGGACTGGGGCGTTGTCGCGACCGGCGAGTACATCCTGCTGGATGCGGATCGGCAGTTGCTGGATTGCTCGCGCCGATGGCTGCGCGACTGGGCGGCCGCGCGGGGCCTGCGCAGCGAACTTCTGCCGGATGGGCTGCAAGTGGGTGATCTCCGGGTCCGCCTGGTGCACGCCGAGCTCGGCAGTTACCTGCAGGCCGCTCACGGGACGGCGGCGGATGTGCTGATCGCCAACGCTGTCCTGGACCTGGTGGACGTGCCGGCCGTCCTGCCCGGATTGTTGCGGTGGCTGGTCCCCGGCGGCATCTACTGGTTCACGATCAACTACGACGGCGAGAGCATCTTCGCGCCCGGCCACCCCCACGACGACCAGATCATGCGGGCCTACCACCGCGACATGGATGAGCGCGTTCGTTACGGCCGGCCGGCCGGGGAAAGCCGGACGGGCCGCCACCTGTTCCGCCACCTGCGGGCCACGGGCGCGCCCGCGCTGGCCGCGGGGTCGTCGGACTGGGTGGTAAGCGCCGGCCCGGATGGGAAATACCCGGGCGATGAGGCTTACTTCCTGCGCAGCATCCTTGACACGATCCAGAACGCGTTGCGGAACCGCCAGGACCAGGTGGAGCCGGCGGACCTGGCCGACTGGCTGGCCGAGCGCAGCCGGCAACTGGCCGCGGGCGAACTCGTCTACATCGCCCACCAGCTTGATTTCGCGGGCCGTTCGCCCGGCTAGCGCCCGGCCAGCGCCCGGCGAGGACGGCCGGCTGTTCGCCGCAGCTGCCACAGCCGGGCCGACATCGCCTGCCGCAGCGGAATCCACCCGCGGTGCCGCTGGAAGGGGATCTCGAACACAGCGGCGAACAGACGGGCGAAGCACACGGTCACGGGCAGCAGGATCGCGGCCAGCACGAAGAATGCCGGCGTCCCGGTAGCGACCCGGCCCAGCACCAGGCCGAAGGACACGGCGATGACGATTGGCAGGTGCGTCAGGTAGAGGCTGTAGGAGCAGGAGCCAAGACTCCGCGGCAGGCGGCTGTCAAGGAACCCGACGACGAACCGCGGACGCGAGGTGGCGACCGCGGCGAGGAAGCAGCCGATCGCCGGAGCCCAGGCCAGGTCGAGCCAGAACAGATTGAAGTACGACCAGACGGAGCCCATGACCACCATCAACACGATGGCCGGCACCGCGGCGGCCAGCGCGTAACCGGCCCAGGGCCGTGATCGGGTGCGCTCCCCGGCGGTGACGATCCCGGCGGCCAGCAAGCCGACGGCGAACAGCACCGCGAGGTCGGGGGTGAACTTGACCAGGGCGGTGTTCATCAGCCCGACATGGGGTCCTAGCACGCCGATGGTCACGACGACCGCGGCCACCAGGCCCACCATCGCGCGGGCACTGACCCGCCGGACGAGCAGCAGCAGCAACGGCAGCAGGACGTAGAGCTGGGCCTCGATGGCGATCGACCAGAACGCCCGGTTGGGGGCGCCCGCCGGGAAAACGTCCTGCACGAGCAAGCCGTACGCCACGACGGACTTCCCGGTGGGCAGCGGCTGGAAGGGCTGGGCGACCACGTACCAGGTCATCACCAGACTGAATGCGAGCGCGGCCCAGTACGGCGGCAGGATGCGCCACGCCCGTCGGTGCGCGTACGTCTTGATCGACTTGAACCGCCACCCCGAGCGCGCCGGGCCGAGGCCCAGCGAGAAACCCGACAGCACAATGAAGATCGCGACCGCACCCCGGCCGTAGCTGAACAAGGTCGCCCAGAACGGGGCGTGACTGGCGCCGGGGTATCCCGGCCAGGCCCGCAAGAAGATGTGGTAGACGACGACGTACAGGGCGGCCAGGGCCCGGATCCCGTCCAGGCCGACTACGCGGCCAGGCCGGGTGGCCGCCATCGCCGCGGCTGGCGCGGCTGGCGCGACTGGCGCGCTGGTGGGCGGCGGATGCTCGCGGGTGTCTGTCATCGGCCCTCGGTCCCGAGGTGTGCCGGGCCGAGCCCGCCGGCGGCCCGGTGCGGCTCGGCGGCGCGCTCAAGACTACGCGAAAGCAGATCATGCCCTCCGCGCCGGGCCTTGGTGGCCAGGTAGGCGGCGTTGGTCTCGGTAAGGTGCAGGGCGGTGGGGACCTGCGTGGCGATTGTGATGCCGAGGCGGGCCAGCTGAGCGCCCTTGTCCGGGTTGTTGCTGAGCAGTTCGATGCGGCTGGCGCCGAGCGCGTGCAGCATCTGGGCCGCGCTGGTGTAGTCGCGCTCGTCGGCCCGGTGACCGAGCGCGAGATTCGCGTCGTATGTATCCAGACCACGATCTTGCAGCGCGTAGGCGTCGAGTTTGTCATACAGCCCGATGCCGCGCCCTTCCTGGCGCAGATACAGCACGTACCCGCCGTGCTTGGTGATCCGCTCGACCGCTTCGCGCAGTTGCGGCCCGCAGTCGCACCGCTGACTGCCGAACACGTCGCCGGTGAGGCATTCACTGTGCAGGCGCACCAGCGGCAGCCCGGCCTCGGCGGGCCGGCCGAGTTCCAGGGCCACGTGCTGCTGCGCGTCAGTTAGGCCGGTGAAGCTGACGACCGTGGCAACGGTCGAGTAGTCGTCACCGAAACGCAGCGGGATCCGAATACGCCGCCGGATCGCCGCCGCCCGGACCGTCCCGGTCACGGGACGAGCCGTTCGGCCTCGCACCAGCTTGCGGGCGCCGTCGGCGGCGTGCCGAGGCCGGTCACCGGGCACGGCCATGAGAGACCTCCAACGCCCGCGGTGCCGGATCGGGCCGGCTCGGCTCGCCCGAGTGTCCCGGGCCGCGACGGCGGCGGGCGGCGTCCCCCAGCAGCAGGCCAGCGCCCGGGGCAACCGCGGCCAGCATGAGCACCGCATAGAGGGTGGCGACCGTGACCCCGGTGGCCGCGCCGAGCCCGGCTGCGCTGAAGGCCCAGGCGGCGGCTCCTTCCCGCAGCCCCCACCCGCCGATGCTCAAGGGGATCACCACTGCCGTCTGGACCACCATCAGCAGCGCGATCAGTTCGCCCAGGGGTGCGGTGCAGCCGGCGACCCGGGCCGCGATGACGAACGTGACCGTGTGCCCGGCCACGACCAGCACCGAGGCCAGCGTGAGCTGCGGCCACACGTCCGGGGCCAGCAGGCCGCGACGCAGGTCAGCGGAAACGTCCCGGGCGGCGCGTCCCAGCCGCGACTGGCCGCGGCGGGCAGCGCGCCGCACGACCAGCACAGCACACCCGGCTACGCCCGCCACACCCGCCACAACATATGGCAGCGCGGGCCGAACCGGCGACGGCAGGGTCAGCAATACAACGACGGTCACCACGGCCTGGATGACCTGACCCCACAGCCGTTCCCACCCCACCGCGCGCAGCCCCCGCGCCACGTCTCCAGCGCGCCGGCCGTGCGTGACTGCCCGGTGCACGTCACCGAGAACCCCGCCGGGTAGCACGGAGTTGAGGAACAGAGAACGGTAGTAGGCACCGGACGCGCCTGGCAGGCCAATGCCGACGCCGAGTGCCCGGGCGACGACCCGCCACCGCCAGGCCGAACACACCGTAGTCAGGGCAGTGAGCGTGACGGTGGCCACGACCGCCGGCCAGGTGACCGCGCGCAGCCCGTCCACGAACGGCGCCGCGCCCACCTGCCGCCAGAGAAAGCCCAGCACGATTACGCCGGCGGCCAAGCGTAGCAACGACGGGCCGAAACGGCGGACGGCCGGAACTGAGTACAAGCCAACCACACCGGTTACACGGGCCGGCTGGACACATAGTTCAACCGTCCGGCGGCGGCAGCATGGCGGGCCGGCGGCCCGTGGCGGTGAACCAGCGTGATCGCGGACCCGTTGTCCTCATGAGGAATGGCGGCAGGGGGCTAGGGAGACGGAGGCGCGATGCGTACGGTTCAGCCCGCGGACGAAGCCGCTCAGCCTGCGGACAAGGCCGCGCCGCCTGCGCCGCCGCCCCCCCCTGCGCCGCCGCCTGCGACTCGGCTCGCGGGCAAAGGCGCGCTGCCTGCGATTCGGCTCGCGACGATGCTGGGGCTGCTCGCCTCCGCCGCCCTGCTCGGCGTCGTGTCCGCGACGGCTGGTCTCGGCGTCGCCGGCTGGATCACCGGGCTGGCCACCGGTTCGGCGGCGACCGCGCTGCTGGTCACCGCCCGCATGCGGAGCGACCAGCCGGCGATCTTCCCGGCGGACTGGGTCACCCTGACCCGGGCGCTGCTGACCGCCGGGGCCGCGGGCCTGGTTGCCGACTCGTTCAGCCGGCCGGTGTCGGTCACAGCGCTGGTCACCCTGTCCATCATCGCGCTGGTCCTCGACGCGGTGGACGGGCAGGTGGCGCGCCGGACCGGTACCGCTACCGCGCTGGGCGGACGCATGGACGGCGAGGTTGACGCGTTCCTCATCCTGCTGCTCAGCATCGCCGTGTCCCAGGACTACGGCGGCTGGGTGCTGATCATCGGCGCCGCCCGCTACGCGCTGCTGCTCGCGGGCTGGGTGATCCCGTGGCTGGCCGCGCCGTTGCCACCCCGGTACTGGCGCAAGGTCGTGGCCGCGGTCCAGGGCATCGTGCTCACCGTTACCGTATCCGGAGTGGTCGATCGCCTCGCCGGGATGATCGCGGTCGCCGCCGCGTTGCTGCTGCTGGCCGAGTCGTTCGGCCGCGACGTGATCTGGCTGTACCGCACCGGGCCGGCCCGCGCACGCGCCGGGCTCTGCGGCTGGCCATCACCGTGCTCTCGGTCGTGCTCGTGTGGGGTGCTCTCGTCGCGCCCGACCGCTTCTTGCAGATCACCCCGGCCGCCTTTGCCCGTATCCCCGTGGAGGGGCTGGTCCTAGTGGCCATCGCGCTGGTGCTGCCGACCACGCCGCGACGGATCGTGGCCGCTGTCGCTGGAGTCTTGTTCTTCCTGCTCGCTATGGTCAAGATCCTCAACGCAGCGTTCTTCCTGGAGATCGGGCGGCCGTTCAACCCGGTGTTCGGCTCGGCCGACATCGGCCCGGCTGTTGGCGTGGTGCGCGACACGATCGGCGCCACGCGGACAAACATCGCGCTCGCCGCGCTCGGGCTCGGGCTCATCCTGCTCGTCGGCGCGATCACCGCGGCAACCATTCACCTCACCACCGTGGCCGCCCGGCATCGCCGCGCCACAGTTCGCGGACTCGCCGCCCTTACAGTGGTCTGGGCGCTGTGCGCCGGCCTGTCACTGCAACTCGTCCCGGGATCCCCGGTCGCCTCGACCAGCGACGCCGAGCCTGGCCGTTGCGCAGGTGCGCTTCACCCAGGCAGCACTCCGCGACGAGCGCCGTTTCGAGCAGGTCCTGCGACGCTCCGACCCCGAAGCCAGCGTCCCCGCCTCGGACCTGCTCACCGGATTGCGCGGCAAGGACGTCATTATCGCCTTCGTCGAAAGCTACGGGCAGGCCGCCGTTGAGGGCACGAAGTTCTCCCCCGGTGTCGACGCCGCCCTGCGCCAGGACAACGCCTCACTGGCCCGGGCCGGCTGGTCCGCGCAGAGCGCCTGGCTCAACTCCCCGGGCTTCGGCGGCGTCAGCCAGCTTGCCCACTCCACCCTGCAGTCGGGGCTGTGGGTCGACACCGAACTGCGGTACGCCAAGCTGGTCGCCAGCCACCGGTTCACCCTCAGCGACGCCTTCGACAAGGCCGGCTGGCGCACCGCGAGCGACAGTCCCGAGGACGACCCCATCTGGCCGCCCGGCACGTCCTTTTACCACTTTGACAAGCTCTACAACCGGTACAACGTCGGCTATCGCGGGCCGGCCTTCAGCTACGCAACGATGCCCGATCAGTACATCATGTCCGCGTTCCAGCGGAACGAGCTCGGCCCTGGTCACAAGCCGGTGATGGCCGAGATCGACCTGGTTTCCTCGCACTATCCCTGGGCCCCGCTGCCGACCATGGTGCCCTGGAACAAGGTCGGCAACGGCTCGATATTCGACCCGATGCCCGCGCGCGGCGAGACCCGGTTCTCCAGCTTGGGCAGCGCCAGCAGAGAGCGTCAGGCCTTCAGCACGTCGATCAAGTACACGCTGCGGGTCCTCACCTCATGGGTCACCGAGCTCAACGACCCAAACCTGGTGCTCATCATGCTCGGCGACGAGCAGCCCGCTGCGCCTGTCACCGGACCGGGGGCCAGCCACAAGGTGGTGGCCTCGATCATCGCCCGCGATCCTTCCGTGTTCCGGCAGATGGCCTCCTGGCGCTGGCAGGACGGGCTGCTGCCCGGTCCCTCCGCTCCGCTCGAGCCGATGGACGCCTTCCGCAACCAGTTCCTCGGCGCCTTCAGCACACCAGCAGCCCAACGGGCCCGGTGAGTCAGGGCAGGTGGCTGGTGTCGTTGACGCAGTGGACGGCGGCAAATCCGCCGCCGTACCACTGGATTTCGTTAATGCAGGCGGAGCCGAGATATAGCCGGTAAAGGGTGCCAAGCGGGACGCCGAGAGCCCGGCACAGCAAGATCTTTATCGGGGTAATGTGACTTACCACCAGGACGGTCTGACCGCCGTGATCGCGCAGCAGCCGGTCACAGGCCCGGTTTACCCGATCCGCGGTCTCGGCGAAGCTCTCCCCGCCGGTGGGTGCCTGTTCGGGATCGCGTCGCCAGGCTGCCGCGGCTGCGGGCCATCGCTGCTGAATTTCGGCCAGGGTAAAGCCATCCCAGTCACCGAAGTCGGTTTCACGGAGATCGTCATCGATGACCGAAGTCAAGCCCAGTTCGCCGGCCGCAATGGCGGCGGTGGCGACCGCGCGCTGCAATGGCGAGCTGACCACGGCATCGATCGGGGCACCGGTGGCCAGGCGGCAGGCGGCGGCCTGGGCCTGCCGGGTTCCGCTGGCGCTAAGCGGGAGGTCACGCAAGCCACTGAAGCGGTGCTCAGGTGACAGTTGGGTATCGCCGTGCCGCAGCAGGATGGTGGTGGTCGGATCTGCGGTGGGGTTATCCCAACCCAGTGTCATATGGCTGTCCCGCGAGGATGATGAGAATGTTGTGTTGACTGTTCCCATGACAGCAAGACGGACACGTCAGCAGAACGGTTCAGCGGCTTATCAGGATGCCAGGTCACCCAGGGTAATCAGGCAGAACGTCAGCATCGTGCGCGGTATCCGCCAAACGCGATGGGAGTTTCCCACACCCGTACGGCCAGCGCCTCGCCGCCTGCGGCAGCGACGGTGGGCCGGAGGCTGTCATGCACCCAGCGGGCGAACACCTCGACTGTGACCGCCTCGGCCCCGGCTGGGCGTATCTCCTCCAGGTTGCGGCCTTCGACCCGGCTGGTCAGCCCGGTCAGCGCCGCTTCCAGTACATCCAGATCACAGACCATGCCCCGGTCGTCGAGCTGCTCGCGATCCACCACGATCTCTATCCGGTAGTCATGATCATGCAGCTGCCCCTCTGGCCCGGGCAGTCCCGGCATGATGTGGAATGCGCGGACGCTTCGGCTCAACCCGACTTCACAGGTCACCGGCAGCACTCCTGTCGTAGTCAAGGACGGCATGCATCAACCCGGGCAGCCCCTGGTCCACGGCCCGGAACGCCTCGGCTGCGTGGCCGAAGGCGAAGACGTGCGTGCACAGCTGGGCCAGCGGCAGTTCGGACATCAGCTCAGCACTTTCCCGGCGGCGCCGAGAGCGGGTCCAGGTTCCGGACAGCCGGGCCGGCATCGTGGAGACTTGAGTGCTGCGGATGATCAGGCGGCGCCGGTGGAAGGCCCCGCCGAGCGGCAGCACCACTGGTTTGGTGCCGAACCACGACGCGATCAGCAGGGTTCCCTCGTGGGCCAGCATGTTCAGTGCCATCGCTGGCGCATCAGGGTTGCCGCTGGCGTCAATGACCAGCGGAACCTCCTCTTTCGCCAGTTCCTCCGGCGCTGCGGTGGTGATGCCGAGGCTGCTGGCCATGGCGCGGCGCCACGCCTGCGGCTCGGCCAGCAGCGGCCGCCACCCAGAGCGCTGCAACAGCAGGCTGGTCAGCAGCCCGAGCACGCCGGCGCCGAGCACGATGACCCGGTCGCGATATCCGGTCCCGGCATCGAGCGTGACCTGCAACGCCGTCTCAACCAGCGGGAACAAGGTTGCGGACGCGGGATCGATAGCGGGCAGCGCAATCAGGTCACTGGCCCGCGCCGCGAATACGTCCTGGTGCGGATGGAACGCGAAAACCGCGCCCGGACTCCGCTACTTCGCCGACGCACGCATAGCCATAGGCGAAGGGATAGGAGAAGGTACCGCCAAGCGCGTCGATCGTGTCGTCCAGCTCCATGTCGGCAGGGACTTCGCCGCGGTACACCAGTCGCTCGGTGCCACCGCTGATGCCAGAGCGCAAGGTGCGGACCAGGACCTCACCGGCCGCAGGCCGCGGTGTGGGCACTTCCCTGACATCCACGCAGCGCGGAGCGGTATGAAATAGCGCGCGGGCGGGCACCCAGCCAACTTACCCCGCTCGGCCCACGGTCACTGGTGGCCGCTTCGCCCAGGTTGTACGCCGGAGGCTCCAGGGCCGCGGGACCCGGCGGCGAGGAATGCGGTTCCGAAGAACAACTCGGTCCAGGAGAGATCGGTCAGTTCTTCCTGCATGGCTGCGCGAATCGCCTCCCACGGACGGCGCATGATCCACTCATCTATGGCGGCGAAAGGCCGCACAGCTGCGGTTCCGAGCTGCGCTAGCCACCCAGGCGTGTTGCCGGGAACCTTGACATCCAGCACAACCAAGCGTCCGCCTCCGGAGAGGGCCGCGGCGCCGTGGGCGATGACCTCTGCGCACTCAGGTACCTGTGTCAGGGCATATGTGGACAGGATCGCGTCGACCTGGGCTGGAAAGCCGAACTCGGCCGCGTCGGCTTGCACGAGGCTGATATTGCTCCAGCCGTGCGCCGCTATCCGATCCTCGGCCTGGGCGAGCATCGCGTCGGTCAGATCGACGCCGACGATCCGGCCGCCGGGACCGATCACGTCCTCAATCAGCGGGAAGTTCAGACCTGTGCCGCATGCCAGGTCGATCACGCTGTCACCGGCGCGAAGACCGAGCGATTGTACGGCCCGGAGGCGTTGTCCCTGGTGGGGGTAGCCGGGCACGGGGTAGAGCCGGGAGGTGAGGTCGTAGCGCTTCGCCTTCTTGCGGTATGTCTCGATCAGGCGATCTCGCCGGTCGGTCTGGCTCACGGTGTGCTCCTCGATCCCGGTAGCGTCGCGGTAGAACCACGCGCCACCCTGTCTAGGATTCCGCGCCTTCCCGCGTAGCGGACTCGACCGCAGCCTTGATCGCCACCATCTCGCGATCACTCACGCGCTGAAGGCTGCCCTTGAGAAGGCCGGGGACCGCGCGCATGACGCCCGCGAGGTTGACCTCAATCCACATCGTGGCGTCGGTCTGCCTATCGTCCACCGGCTTGAGTTCCATTCCCCAGCGCGATGCGGACATACCCATCCGCCCGGCGAAGGCCACTGAGCCGGGCGCCTCGACAGCGGTCACTTCCTGGCTCCGGCTGTGCGTCCGCCCTAGGTCCTTCGCCCGCTGGTCCACCCGCGAGCCGGGCTGAATCGGCCCTCCGCCGCGAACCCAGCATTCGAGGACCGTTGGCGCCCACTCCGGCCAGCGTCCGACGTCACAGACATACGCCCACACCTCACGGACGTTGCTGGCGATCTTTATGCGGCTCTCGGTTCGGATTGTCATCGGGCGGACTTTATGGTGATCACTTCCGGTTGCGTCAGGTCTTCCGCGAAGCTACATCTCTCACTGAGACGCCTGCAAGTGCGCTCCGGTGGCGTAAGGATCAGGTAAGTCTCGCCGCCCAAGCTGTGCAGGTAGGAGTCAGCGCCTGACCGGCGGAAAACCTGTTGCCTGCTGCCCGGCGCCGACCGGTCCTGCCTGCTCGCCGCCAAGCGGTACCGGGCCGCGGAGCACCGGATGTTCCAGCGCGACGGCGAGTACCTCGAAGGGCGGCGCGTCCGGGAGTCGAGGGTGAACCGGGCGATCGCGGCGCGGTCCGCGGCAGCCCGGGCGCTGATCTCCACCCAGTGGGCAAGCGCCGAGTTCGCCGCCCTGAGTCAGCTCTGTGCGGCCGGCCTGCCAGTGCCATATCCGGTGCAGATACTCGAGACCGAGCTGCTGCTGGAGTTCATCGGCGAGCCAGACGGCACGGCCGCGCCGCGGCTGGCCGAGATCAGGCCGGCTCGAGCTGAGCTCGCCAGCCTGTGGGACCAGCTGGTGACTGCCCTCTGCGGCCTGGCCCAGCTCGGCTACGCGCACGGCGACCTGTCGGCCTACAACCTGCTGGTGCACGGCGGCCGGCTGGTCATGATCGACATGCCGCAGATCATCGACGTGATCGCGAACCCGCGCGGCGCCGAGTTCCTGAACAGGGACTCGGCGAACGTCGCGCGCTGGTTCACCGCCCGCGGGCTGGCCGGAGTGTCGCCGGCGCTGGCCGACCTGGCCGCCCTGCTGCTAGCCGAAGCACGCTTGTCATAGCGGGTGCGCCCACCGAACGCCCCCTCCTGTCAGCTGATCGCGCCCGCCGGAAGCAGCGCATGAACGCCCCAGGACTGGTTCGCCACCTGTGTGACCCTCAGGTCGAGCACCGGGCTGGCCAGGGCCAGCGCCGTTGCCTTGCCAACCCCGTAGCTGGCCTGCAGCCAGGTCAGCATCGCCTCGAGCGCATCGCCCATTGCCGCATTGAGATCCGGGCTGAAGCCAAAGGTGATCTGGCCAGCCGGAGTCTCCGCGTGCACTCCTTGAACCGGCCGGTCCGTGGCCAGCTCGAGCTGAAGCTCGGTGGTCATACCGCACTCGATAGCGGTACCCGCCACTTCTCCGTCGCCCTGGGCGGCATGGCCGTCGCCAACGCTCAGCAGCGCATCAGGCACGGCCACCGGAAGGTACAGGATCGACCCGGCGACCAGTTCCTTGCAGTCGATGTTGCCGCCACCGACACGCCTGGGCGGGATGGTGGAGTGCTCACCTGGCTCGTCCCAGGCGACGCCCGTCACGCCGTGAAACGGGGCTATCCGCACCGTGTGCCCCCGGTCGCTGACCGCTATGCCCGCGTCCGCGTCAATCTGCCACAGCAGCCAGGCAGGCGGGCCCTCGTGCAGGCCGAGCCGCCTGGTCAGCGGGGTGTCGCGGCCCGCGGCGACGGTGTAGCCCCAGGTGTCGGGCCGCAGGGAAATGAAGCGCACCGCAAGCACCTCGCCTGGTACCGCACCGCGAACAGCGATCGGCCCGGTCAGGCAATGGCCGCGCCCGTTGCTGGCCATCGTCGGAACCTTCTCGCCCGGGAACGTCTGCGGCTGCAGGTGCCCGGACGCGTTCAGTGAGCGCAACACGATCATGTCGCCGGGGTCGACGGTCAGTACCGGCGGCAGGTCACGGGAGAACACGTCTACCGTCGTCAACGATGACGGGTCGAGCTGGTGGCCAGTCATGCAACGATCTTCCCCGCCCTGCTCGAGCGCGACAATGCGAGACCGGTAGCTCGATACGGCGCCGAGCGCGCTGGAAGCGTGCCGGAGACAGGTGCATCGCTGGCAGTGAATTGTCACTATCTGAGACCAGAAGCGAGCCGTCCCTATGTGAGGATTAAGCTAGGGTATTCGTGTTAGCAAACCGGAACGGGGACTTATGGGTGGGACGAACGCGGCATCACCGGAGCCCTCGATGCTGACAGTGGCTCTTGATGTGCCATCAGCGCAAATTCTCGCAGATCAAGCGTCGATCATCCAGGATCTTCAATTCGTGATGGATTGTTGCAAGCGGCTGCTTACCGAGCTGGCTAAATCTGAGGAAGACCGCGATCCGGTCGTGCCACAGGCGCTCTGGTCGGCGGCGCTGGTTGCGTACGCTCGCTGCTTTGGCAAGGGCAAGCGATTCGGGCTTTCTACTGAAGATGTGCGCAACCTGCCCCTGCGGGGCGAGGTGATGAAATATCACAAATGGGTGATCGGGGAGCGCGACAAACTTGCTATGCATCCAGCGGACCCATTCGCTGCCGCGAAGGTGGGAGCGGCTCTTGCCCCGCCTGACCAAGCAGAGCGGCGGGTGGAGGGCATCGTAATTCTCTCTACGAGCCATGTGCTGGTAGACGACACTGGTGTGCGCCAGTTGGGTGGCCTGGCATCAGAACTGGCAAAGCAAACCGCCGAGAAAGCACAGGCTCAGCAGGACTTTGTGCTCGCGGATGCACAGCAGCTCAACAGGGACAGCCTCTATAAATTGCCGCCACTGCGCATGCGCTCAGCCGCCGACGGCGGCACCGCCCACGGCACCGACGATGCGCAGTAGGCGCCGGGCCGCCACCGGGTAGCCACCGCAGGTGAGGTGGGCCGACCTGGTACACACTAGAATGAAGCGGTGGGTAGGCGGGTAGCCGTGGGAAGCCGGGTAGCCATCGCGCTTTACGTGCTCGCGATGGTAGCCGTGGTGGTCGGCGTTGACGTCCTGTTCTTCAGGCACTACTTCTGGGCCCGGCTGCTGGTGAATGTCGGCATTGTCGTGGTATTTGTGGCGTTCTATTTCAGGTTCCTGAAGCGTCCATGAACGCGCAGCCGCCACACTGCGCGTCGGGTGGGAACGGCGCTGAGCGCCAGTCCTGCCGCCAGGGCGAGGACGCCGCCGCCCAGCAGGGCAGCAGCGATCCAGGGCAGCGATGACAGCGACGCGGCGATGCTGATGTGCACGGCGACCGGCCGGGACCCGTCGGCATTCATGGCGACAATCGTCCAGTTGCCGCTGCGGTCCGGCCAGGTCAGGGTCTGGCGGCCGGATCCGGCCGCGCGGATGGCCCAGATGCTGGCCCGGGCCGGCGCGGTTGCGGGAGCGCCGCCGGGGTGCCTGGTATAGACCGGGTGGTAGTGCGTAATGCCGCGGACGGTGTCGTAGCTCACCGCGGCCAGGTATGGGCTGGTCGCAGCAGCCGGAGCAATCCCGGCGAACACTGGGCCGGCGCCGGGAGCGGCTGTAAAAGTGATCCTTACGGTACCGAGCAGCGACCGCGGCACGGGCAGGCCACCGGTCGCACCGTAGAGTGCTGCTGTGCTGCTGACGACGGCGTAACCGGTGCTGCGGTAATTCCAGCTGCCCAGGCCGATGTCGCCGTTGTGCCGCTGGGTCATGCTGGCCCACAGGGCCACGCCGCCGGCGCCCAGGACGCCGAGCGAGCACAGGGCCAGCAGCAGGCCGATGACTGCGGAGATGATCCGGGCCGTGGTCCACCCGGCACGCCGGGGCGGCCCCGTCTTGGCATCAGGTGATCTGAGGACAGTCATGTCCATCCCTTCATCTGTCGGGGTCCGGCGGCGGTGGCCTGACCTGCGGCCCCGGGGCTAGGCCGCCTGGCTGTCTGTTGCCGGCCTGCTACGTGAGCCAGCCTGCGTTACCGCGGTGCGGCGAACATCCGCCAGCTAGCTGATGTGGCCCCCAACGCCGGGAGCCGGCCAGTTGGCGGATGTCCGCGCGGCCGTGCGCCGGGCACGCTGATTCCGCGCACAGAACCAGGAGAGGAAGTCATGAGAGCGGTTGTTGCTGGCGGGGGA
Organism: uncultured Actinomycetes bacterium; assembly: GCA_963758575.1. Lineage (GTDB taxonomy): Bacteria > Actinomycetota > Actinomycetes > Streptosporangiales > Streptosporangiaceae > RYN-230. The sequence goes on along the minus strand of CAVWWE010000009.1, from coordinate 73,821 downwards.
ATCGGCGGGCTGGCTTGTGCGCTGGCGTTGGCCAGGCATGGCTGGGACGTCGAAGTGCTGGAGCGCGCGCCAGCGTTCGCGGAGGTGGGGGCAGGCTTGTCGCTGTGGCCCAACGGGCTGCGGGCGCTGGACGCGCTCGGGGTCGGCGAGCAGGTCCGTGAACACGCTGCGCTGGCCGGGCAGGCCGGTATCCGGGACACTTCCGGGCGGTGGCTGTCCCGGACCGACACCGCCGCGCTGCAACGCCGCTTCGGGCCTGTGGCCATGATCCATCGTGCGGATCTGCTCGAAGTGCTCCGCGCCGCCGTCCCGCGACAGTCCCTGCGCCACGACGTTACGGTGCGCGGCGCAGCACCCGACGGAACGGTAACGCATGACCGCGGCCAGTCGCGCGCCGACCTGATCGTCGGCGCGGACGGCATACGCAGCACGGTACGGACCGCAGTCTGGCCCGATGCTCCCCCGCCCCGGTATGCCGGCTGACACCGCCTGGCGGATGGTGACCCCGCCGGTCCGGGTCGATGGCAGCTCGGAGTCATGGGGATCGGGTGAACGCTTCGGCTACGCCCCGCTTCCCGACGGGCGCGTCTACTGCTTCGCTGTGGCCAACGCCCCCGAAGGCGACCCGGGCCAGGGGCTGGCTGGGCTGCGCGCCCGGTTCAGCGGCTGGCACCGCCCGATCCCGGCGCTGCTGGACGCGGCGGCCCAGGATGCCGTGCTGCACGATGACCTGTACGAACTGCCCCCGTTGCGCACGTACGCGGCCGGCCGGGTGGTGCTGGTCGGTGACGCCGCGCACGCCATGACCCCCAACCTGGGCCAGGGCGCCTGCCAGGCACTCGAGGACGCGGTGGTGCTGGCCGCATCCCTGGCCGGGCCCGGCGGGCTGGCGGCCTACGACCGCGCGCGCCGCAGGCGTGCGCAGATGATCACGCTCCGCTCGCACCGCATCGGCGTGGCCGCGCAGTGGGAGTCCCCCGTGGCCGTGCGCCTGCGCAATACGGCGCTCCGGCTGCTGCCCGCCTCGTCGTTCATCCGGTCGATGGCGCCGGTGCTCGACTGGGCCCCATAAACATTCACTTTTCATAACGCCAGTTGAGGATGGAGGCGTTCATCATGACGCGGATTGCGATTGCTGGCGGCACCGGGCTGGTCGGGCGTTATGCCAATGAGGCCCTGTGCCACGCCGGGCACGAGACGGTGACCTTGGCCCGCGCGACGGGAGTGGACCTGCTAGCTGGGGCCGGGCTGGCGGATGCGATGCGCGGCGTCCGCGCCGTCATCGATGTCACCAACACCCCAGCGGCCAGCCCGGATGAGACGCGCGCCTTCTTCGACGCGGTGACCAGCAACCTGCTCGCCGCGGAGCTGAAGGCTGGCGTCGAGCATCACGTGGCCCTGTCGATCGTCGGCGTCGACCGGATATCAGGTAACGCGCATTACGCGGGCAAGCGGCTGCAGGAAGAGCTCGTCAGGGACGGCCCGGTGGCGGCCACCATCGTGCGGGCCACGCAGTTCCATGAGTTCGCCGCGATGGTGGTCAGCTGGACCCGCCGTGGCGGCGTGGCTGAGCTGCCGCCGCTGCTGGTGCAGCCGGCTGCCGCGGCCGATGTCGGCGAGGCGGTGGCGGCGGCCGCGCTAGGAGCCCCCGCCGGGATGACGGAGCTGGCCGGACCGGAACCGCAGGACCTGGTCGACATGGCCCGCCGCACGCTGGCCGCCCGCGGCGAGTCACTCCGCCTGGTCCCGACCTGGCGGGGTCCGTTCGGGGTGGAGATGGCCGGTGAGGTGCTGCTGCCGGGACCGGGCGCCGTGCTCACGCCGACCACCTTCGACCAGTGGCTGGCCACCCAGCGGCGCGCTGGTTACTCGTCAGTCGCTGCGGCTGACAGGTGAGAAGCGAGCTCGAGCCTCCGTTCAGGACGATCACCGGTCCGGTCACCTGTTGGCCGGGGGCTGGGGTGGCCGCGTCTGCTGCGGCCTGCACGATTACCCCAGCGAGTGCTACCAGTGCTTCAGATCGGCCAGTTGCGATCAGCGTCTGCATCACAGTTTCTCCTTCCGTATCGCTGGCACAGCAGTAGCTAGCCTGCGGCGGGACCGATGTGGCAAACGTCGGCCAGGTGGCCGGTCTGGAGCTCAGCGGAACCGGGCCGGCGCAGGTGCGCGCCGGTCGCGACGCTGTTCGAGCTCGGCCTCGGAGACCAGTGTCAGCATCGGCTTACCGGGGATGCCGACCATGACGACGACGAACCTGGTCCACGCGTCGTGCAGATGGTTCGCCGCCTGGTAGTGGATCACGTCGCCACCCGGTTCCCAGAAGGCTTCCCCGGCCCCGATCACCCGCTCGGGTTCACCTTCGAGCTCGAATGTCATCTCGCCTTCGAGCATGTATCCGAAGACCGGCCCGGAATGCCGGTGCGGTGGTGTGCCCGGATCTCCTGGCGGCAGCTCGACGGTCATGATCATCACCTCGGCTGGCGACGGTACATCTGGTGGCTGCTGCACGAGAAGCACGGTCAGGGCGCTGGATGATGGGATGGGCGCAGGCATGCGGTGTCTCCTCACTGCTGGTCGGCGGGACACCGTTAGCCTGCGGTGGCCGGGCCGCGGGAACATCGGCCAGCCAGCGGATGTCCGCAGGCCCTCGTGGCCGGACGCGCCCTCAGGGTGGTCAGTAGCATCGGGGCAATGGGCGTGCTGGCGCCGCTCCCCGGCATCCGCGGGCGCGCGGCCGAGATCTCGGTCCTGGGCGAGGCCCTGGACCGGGTCGCGTCTGGCCGCCACGCTGTCGTGCTGATCGAGGGCGAAGCCGGGATCGGAAAAACGCGCCTGCTCGATGCGACGCTGCAGGATGCGCACGGCCGCGGCATGCAGGTGGCGGCGGCCTGTGCCGAAGAACTGGAGCGCACCCGCCCGTTCGGCCTGGTGGCCAGCATGTTCGGCTGTACCCGGTCGGTGCCGGACCGACGGCGCGCGGCCATCGGCGAGCTGCTCGCGTCCGGGGGCGGCGAACAGCCGGTCCCGATCACGGTGACCAGCGACCCTGGCTTGCGTTTCCGGGTCGTGGACGCCATGGCCGATCTGGGTGAAGAACTCGCGCTGGCCGCGCCACTGGTGATCGGCGTCGATGACCTGCAGTGGGCCGATGCGTCCAGCCTGCTGACACTGGGCGCGCTGAGCCGCCGCGTGGCTGATCTCCCGGTTGGCCTCATCGCGTGCTTCCGGCCGTCGCCGCGCCCGCCGGATCTGGACCGGCTGTCAGCCACGCTGGAGGCGGCTGGAGCGCGGCACCTGATCCTGGGCGGGCTGGCCGACCAGGCGGTGACCGAACTCGTGGCCGAGGCACTGGCCGCAGCGCCGGGACCTCGCCTGTTGGCCGGGATATCGGGAGCGGCGGGCAATCCACTGTTCGTCACCGAATTGCTGGCGGCGCTGGCCCAGGAGGGGGCGCTCGAGACCGCTGACGGGCAGGCCGACGTGGCTGAGATGACCTTGCCGCCCACGCTGCGGGTCACCATCCTGCGCCGCCTGGGCTTCCTGCCCGTCAGCACCCTGGACACCCTGCGGGCGGCCGCGGTCCTGGGGTCCAGCTTCACGGTCACGGACTTGTCCGTGACGACGGGCCGCCCGGCGCTGGAGCTGTCCAGGGCGCTGGCCGAAGGGATCACCGGGCAGGTCGTGGCTGACGACGGCGATCGGCTCCGGTTCCGGCACGACCTGATCCGTGATGCCATCTACGAAGACCTGCCGCTCAGCATCCGGCAGGGGCTGCACCAGGAGGCCGGCCAGCGGCTGGCCCGGGCGGGAGCCCCGTCGCTGCAGGTGGCCGAGCACCTGGCTCGCGGAGCCCGGCCGGGAGACGCCGAGGCCATAACCTGGCTGACCAGAGCCGCCCGGGAGGCCGCGGCGCGATCCCCCGATATCGCCGCCGACCTGATGGGGCGGGCCATCGAGCTGACCGTGCCCGACGATCCCGCCCGCGCTGAGCTGATCGCCGAGCAGGCCAGCAGCCTGATGCTGGCCGGGCGGATCACGGACGCCGAGGCCGCCAGCCGCCTGGTGCTCGGCCGCGACCCTGGGCCGCAGCTGGCGGGTACTGTCCGGATCTGTCTCGGCCAGGCCCTGCTCGCCCAGGGACAGGTGCGTGACGCACTCCACGAACTGGAACAGGCGGCCCAGTCACTGACGCCCGGCGACTCCAGTCAGGTCGCCTCCCGGGCATGGGCCGGCCAGGCCCGCCTCTGGCTCGGCGACCTCGACGGTGCAGCCGCTGCGGCGGAACGGGCGCGCCGGGACGCGGTGTCGGCCGGCGATTTCCTTTCGGTCAGCGTGGCCATGGCCACCCTGGCCAGGGTGGCCGAATTCCGCGGTCAGCTCGGCGACGCGCTGCACATCATCGACGACGCTGTGCGGCTGGCTGACATCAGCCCGGACCGTCTCGGGCACCGCTACCCGGTCGGCACGACCAGGGGGCACATCCTGATCGAGCTTGACCGGCTCGATGCTGCCCGGTCCGCACTGGATGCTGGCAGCCGGGTCAGCGAGGAACTCGGCGTTCGCTGGCCGCTGCCCACCTATCAAGTGTTCCAGGGCTTCGAGCACTTCATCGCCGGGGAATGGGACGACGCCATCGCTGAGCTCGAAGCGGGCCTGGAGCTGGCCGAGGAGATCCGCGACAGCTACAGCCGTGGCTACGCGTCCGGCGTGCTGTCCCTGATCAGCTTTCACCGGAACGACCTCGGCGCGGCCCGGAAAGCGGCCAGTGCCGCCGCCCGGGATCTGGCCGGCTGGAGTCCCGGATACAGCACGAGCTGGGCCGCGTGGCCGCAGGCTCTCATGCTGGAAGCCGACGGCCAGCCCAGCCAGGCATTGGCGACCCTGGCTGATATCTGGGACAGATGCACCAGCGCCGGGCTGGCGCTGGAATACCCGGCCGTCGGGCAGGATCTCGTCCGGCTCGCGCTGGCGGCTGGTGACCGGGAACGGGCTCGTGATGTCTCCGCCGCGGTCACCGAGCTCTCGGCGGCCAATGACCTGCCCTGGATGACTGGCGCGGCGCTTCGCTGCCAGGGCCTGGCCGAGGACGACGTCGAGATGCTGCAAGCCGCCGCGACCGCCTATGCTCGCGGAGCGCGTCCGCTTGGGCTCGCGCTTTGTTCCGAGGACGCGGGCGCCGCCCTGATCCGTCACGGCCGCCCGGACCACGGCCGGCCGCTCATCGAGCGGGCGGTCGGGCTGTACGAGCGCCTCGGCGCCGCTCGTGATCTCGCCCGGGCCGAGGCAGCGCTGCGCGAGGCGGGGGTGCGGCGCGGCCGCCGGGGCGCCCGCGGTCGGCCGCAGTTCGGCTGGTCCAGCCTCACCCCTACCGAGCAGACCGTGGCCAGCCTGGTCGCTGAAGGGCTGTCCAATCCGCAGATCGGTCAGCGCATGTACATCTCGCGCCGGACCGTGCAAACACATCTCGCTCACGTATTTGCCAAGCTGGACATTTCCGCGCGGACTCAGCTCGCCGCCGAGGTGACCCGGCGGAAGACCTGACGGGGATCGGCCACCTGGCCGATGTCCCGCGTCCGTCGTCCGGGCAGGCTGCCGCTGACACGACCAGAAACCGGCTCACATCTAGGAGAAACCCATGCCGGAAATCTCAACCGAAGCCAGCCGCGCAGTCGTGACAGACTTTTTCAGTGCCCTCCGCGCAGGTGACATGGACACGCTGCGGAACACCTTTGCACCCGATGCCACCTGGACGCTGCGCGGCCACCTGCCGGCATCGGGGACGTGGACCGGGGTGGACGGAATCATGGACGGGTTCTTCAGCCGGATATTCGGCCGCCTCGATGCCGAGGTCCCCGTGGTGCAGGACGTTCACCGGATAGTCGCCGACGGCGAGTACGCCGTTGCCGAATGGACCACGCACGCCCGGACCCGGGACGGCCGCTGTTATGAGTCTGACTATGCCGGCGTCTTCCAGATCGTGGGTGGACGAGTCTCCGCCGTCACCGAGTATCTCGACACCGATTACGCCCGGCAGATGCTTTTCAGCAGCTGACGCGGCCAGTACATGCCCGGCCGCTTGCCAGGGCGTCCTTGGTAGCGTGATGACGTGCAGATCCGGAGTTCAACAGGGAGCATTGAGAGCCACGCCGATCCCGGCACTCTGGTGGCCGTGCTGTCCGACCCGGCCCGTATCCCAGACTGGGCGCCCGCCTTCGCCGACGCGGTTACCGGCGAGGGCCAGTCCCGCTGGCGGGCGACGAAAAACGGTCAAGACTTCGTCATCCGGGTGGCGACGAACAGCGACGCAGGGACGGTCGACTATCTGCGCGAGATAACTCCTGGCCACGAGGGCGGCGCCTACCTTCGGGTGGTACCCCGGCCCGGTGGCGGCAGCGTCGTGACCATGACGCTGCCCGTCGCGGCAGGCGCAGACCCTGCGGTCGTTGCCACGATTCTGCGCGGCGAGCTCAGCGCGCTGGCCAGCCTGGCCGAACGCGCCTGACTGCGACTGACCCCAGTCGGCTCGGCGCACGCGCGACGGCGGAGCGAGCAGTGCTCTCCTCCGCCGTCGGGTGGAAGCAAACTAGCTGAGCCCGGGCGGACCGCCGAGATCGGCGCGCCGAACCCGGACGGCCACGATGCTGATGATCAGCGCGAACAGCAGGATGCCCGCCGCCACCTCGAAGCCACGGGAAAAACCAATAGCGAGCGCGTGCTGGTAGATCGCGGCCGGCAGCCCGCCCGGGGCCGTCGCATGCGCCGCGTGGGCTGTCCCGGCCGCGGCGGCGGCCTGGCTGTGGATGCTGCTCGCGACCGTAGTCCAGGCCACCGTGCCGAGCACGGCCAGCCCAATCGAGCCGCCGATCTGCTGGCCGGCGTTTAGCAGGCTGGACGCCGCCCCCGCAACGGCGGACTGTACGTGGGAGAGGGCCACCACGGCCAGCGGCATGAACAGCATGCCCAGGCCAGCCCCGGTCACGAGAGTCGGGCCCAGCAGCCCGGTGGTGTACGGGCTATGCGCACTGATCCGGGACAGCCAGAACAGCCCGCCAGCGGCGGCCGCTGATCCGGCGATCAGGAGGGGCCGGGCGCCGATGCGGGGGACCAGTTGCGCGCTGGCGGCGGACATCGCCATGATGGCGGCCATCATGGGCAGGTAGGCCACGCCGGTACGCAGCGCGCTGTAACCCCAGACATCCTGCATGAACACGGTCAGGAAGAAGAACATCCCGAACAGCGAGGTGCCGACGCACAGCATCATCAGGTATACGGCCGAGCGATCCCGGCTGCGCAGCAGATGCAGCGGGAGCAGTGCATGCGCGCTGCGCATCTCGACCGCCGCGAACGCGGTCAGCAGCACGACAGCCATGCTCAGCGACGCCATGACCTTGGTGTCGCCCCAGTGGGAGACGCCATCCGGGGTCGTCGCCGCGCTCGACAGGCCATATACCAACGCGGCCAGCCCACCGGTGCCGGTGATCGCGCCGGGCAGGTCGAACCGGCCGCGGTGGCCCGCCGTCTCGCTCAGTACCCGGGGCGCGGCGAGCGCGACAGCGATCCCGATTGGGACGTTGACGAACAGTACCCAGCGCCAGGATGCGTACGTGGTGAGCAGGCCTCCCGCGATCAGCCCGAACACCCCGCCTGTGACACTCATCGCAGCGTAGACGGCCATTGCCCGGTTCCGTCGCTGGCCTTCCGGGAAGGTGGTGGTAACCAGGGCCAGCGCCGTCGGCGCCGTGATCGCCGCCCCAGCCCCCTGGACCATGCGGGCACCCAGCAGCCAGGCCTGCGTCGTGGCAAACCCGCCGGCCAGCGAGGCGGCCGAGAACAGCAGGACGCCGAACATGAACACCTTGCGCCGGCCAAGCAGGTCCCCAGCCCGGCCGCCGAGCAGCAGCAGGCCGCCAAACGCGAGGGCATAGGCGGTGATGACCCATTCCAGGCCACTGCCGGAGAAGCCGAGCGCTCGCTGGATATGCGGCAGGGCGACGTTGACGATGCTGGCGTCGAGCACCACCATCAGCTGAGCGGTGGCGATGACGAGCAGGGCGAGACCGAGACGGCCCCGGCCGGCCGTGGTTGTCCGGCCGGGCGCCGTCGCCGGGACGGCGCTTGTTCTGGCAGACAATGCAGTTTCCTCTTCTCTCGATGTCAGCGCGGACTGCGTTGACATCCTCAGCGTGCCGTCGTGGCAGGCCAGGAGACATCCGCCAGGTGGCGGCCCGAGAGCCGTTGGCAGCGGCGATTGAGCGCGCGGGGTCAAGTACACGAAACAGACCACGCCGCTAATGCAGCGGGTGCCAGCCGGTAGCTGTAGCGAAACGCAGGTTGCTGACGCGCTCGCCGTCGCGGCAAACGTTGTAGATCCCGCTGGGAACGTCGAGCGCGGCGAGCAGCGCGCGCCCGGCGTCCATGGTCTGCAGCGTGGCCCCCAGAGCCGGATTGGGATGGTCCTTCCCGGTGCCGGGGCCATCCAGGAGCCCGAGCCGCAGCACCACGCCGCGGCCTCCAGCCCTGGCGAACCGGGCCGCCTGCTGCTCGGCAGCCAGCGCCGAGCGCAGGATGACCGGAACGTCCCCCACCGGGGTCTCCTCCGACACCGGCCGGTCGGTGGGGTAAACGAACGTGACCGTCGGCTGGACGAACACCTTGACGTCGGCGGGCAACGCCGCGTCAACCAGGATGGCCGACGCCTCAGCCCGCAGCCGGTCGTTCTCGCGCCACATCCCGGGCTGCCGCATCGTGTCCAGCGCCTGGATGCGGGTGGCTAGATGAAGTACCGCATCCACGCCCTGCACGGCCGCAGCTACTGCCGGCGGGTCGAACAGGTCAAGCTCGGTGTGCCCAGGGGCCAGTACGTCATGCCCAGCGGCCATGGCGACCGCCTGGAACGCGCACCCGAGAGCACCTGTTCCGCCTGTGACCAGAACACGCACGGCATCTCCTTCCCAGGCTGGTACCAGACTGGCCAGCCATCCCCGCCGCTCGGGGAACGCCCGCCCGGATAAGGGCGGCGAGCTCAGCATGGGGTCCTCGGCGTCCCGCGATCATCGGCCAGCTGGCCGATGTTGCGGTCAGCGCTCCAGGACAACGCTGGATAGCGAGCGGATCCGGAACCGAACGTCATGCGGTCTGCGGGCAGCGCGGAGGGAGATCAGGAAATGTTTACCAAGCTGGGGAGAGGCCTGGGGCGGGCCATTCGGCGCAGCGGCGGAGCCGTCCGGGATTTGCACGGTGACTTGATACAAGCCGCAGAGTGCGTCTGGCTGTCCGGCCGGGTCGCAGTGCCCCGGACAGGCCCGATGGTCTGGACCCGCTCGATAGACGGGTACCGGCTGACTGGCAGCTACCTGCCCGAGCCTGAGCGCCCGGTTCGCTAAACGACCCGGTACAGCTCGTACTCAATCCGTTTTGGCCCGGCGAGCCGGCCGCGGCCTATGAAGAGGTGCTGTGTGAGCCAGCCGTAGCTGTCATCGCTGACGTCGAACTGCGGCGTCATGCACATGTACTGGGCGGCAAACGTGGTCTCCCGTCCGCTCGCCAGCGCCTCGGTGAACTTGTCGTCCCCACGGATCAGGGCCGCGTCGTACCGCATCAGGATCAGCGTCCCGTCGTCAGTGACGAACTGCGTTCGCTGGTCCTGGCGGCGAATGCCATGGGCATCGATCCGGATCCAGTCGATCCCCGGCATCGCCAGGCTGGCACTGATCCGCGGCCCAGCGAGAGTAGCTTCTGCTACCTGCCAGCACAGCCGGGCCGGTGATCCGGTGGTCGGCCCCAGCGGACCCTCGATCCGTTCCGCAAACGTCATCTCGTACTCGAGGTCGATCATTTCTTCACGTCCGCGAAGCGCGGCGCACCATCCTCGCAAGCGACCCGGGCCCCGTTGGCCGTAAAGCTGATGGCGTGATACCAGCCAGCGAGCATCAGCAGGTCAAGCACTTGCTCCTCGCTGAACATCCGGGCCAGCCGACACCACAGGTCCTCGTGGATGTCGGCGGAGTCATGCAGAGCATCGGCCGCCTCGATAAGCAGCCGGTCCCGCTCGCCTGGCCAGCACGGATCACCCGCGCCGCCGTGGACGAGGGACGTGAGCTGCGGACCGGACAGGCCGACCCGCTTAGCGAAGAACGCCACATGCACGCCCCACTCGTACTCACAGCCGCAGCGTGCGCACGTCCGGTTGATGATGATCTCGCGGTCACGCATCGACAGCGAAAGCCGCTTGCTGAGCTCATAGCTGCCCCAGCCACTCATCGCACCGGTCATCGGAAGGTTCCGCGCGAACGTACGGAACAGCAGGATCGGCGGCACTCCGGGCGGCATCATGGCCGCGAGGCGCGCCGCGATCTCTGGCGAATAAGGCGGCTGCACGGGATCGATCCTGGAGATCATGGAACCCTCCTCTGCTGTTTCTGATTTCGAAACGCGCTGAGTACGCTATCGTTTCTGAAATCGAAACGCAAGGAGCTGCCATGACAGCACGGCTACCGCGCCCCGGCGAACCGGTCCGGGGATCGACAACTGGCCGGCCGCTGATGGCGGCGATGGATCTGCTCGGGCGGCGCTGGGCGCTCCGGATCCTGTGGGAGTTGGGCGACGAGCCACTCGGGGCCCGTGTACTGCGGAGCCGTTGTGACGGGATGTCTTCCAGCGTCCTCTACCAGCGCCTGGAAGAACTGACCCACGCCGGCCTGGTGACCCGTGAGGCCACCGGCGCCTATTTGCTCACCGACCTGGGAGCGGCGCTCGGCCCAGCACTCGGATCACTGGACGCATGGGCCAGACACTGGTCGGCGGCACTGCGGAACACCTGACGCGGGCTTAAGGGACGAGGACGGTGCGCTCGCCCGGCGGGCTGCTCCGGGTCCAGGCGGCCTCCACATCGGCGAGGGGCACAGGGTTCGCTGTGACCGCGATCGCGCCGGAGTCGATCTCGGCCACCAGCGACGGCAACTCGCCGAGGTATGGCCGCCCTGACACCGCGCCCTGGCCGTTGCCCAGTACGCGGAGATTTGCCGAGCGCAGGGCGACCGACGGCAGCTCGATCGTGGGGTCGGCCACGAATCCGATCTGGATCCAGTTCATCGCGCGGCTGCGGTCAGACCGGGCGGTGAGCAGCGCCACGATGGCCCGCTGCGCAGGCTTGCCCCACAGGTAGTCCAGGACGATGTCGGCCTCCGCGGCCGCCGCGGCCAGTGCTTTACCCGTGGCCTCGTCATCGGCGGTCAGCGGGATCACGTCGTCGGCGCCGGCCGCCGCCACCGCGCGGAGCCGGCCAAGATCACGCCCGGCGCCGACCACCCGTCCATCACCCAGGCCCGCCTGCTCGGCGTGCTGCGCGACCGCACGCCGGCCATGAACGAACTGGCCAGCCTGCTCGGGCTGGACAAGTCCAGCGTCTCTGGGCTGGTTGACCGGGCCGAGCGCCGCGGCCTGGTCGTCCGCATCCCGTCGGCCGAAGACAAGCGCGCCGTCCTCGTCGGTCTCACCGGCCAGGGCCGATCGCTGGTGTCCCGGGCCGCGGCCCGCTTCGGCGCCGACCTCACAGCGATGCTGGATCCCCTGCCGCCATCAGACCGTGATGCACTGTCCGCAATCGTCAGCCGGCTGCTCGTCGCCCATGCAGCCCGCCACGGAGTCAACCTGTTCGCGGGCCTCGATACCAGCGCTCTGTAGTCCTCACCCGCATCGGGTGCCTGGACGGTGATACAGAGCAGCGCGGCTATGGCAGCGGCACTATTCCCTGTGCGCCGCGCGGGAATTTCGCGAGGGTCTCCTCGGGGATGTTGAGGTGCGCGGACACGAGCTTGGGCGGCAGGTGGCTGAGCCAGTTGGCCAGCGAGACCTCTTCGTAGTGGTCGCTGCGGAACGTTTCGATAAAGATCAGGGTGTCGTCGCCGGTGTTCTCGACGTAGTGGCCGAGGTTGCGCCGGACCAGGCCGACATCGCCGGCCCGGAAGTCGGTGGTGTTGGCGTGCGGGCCGGTGTTGAACACCGTCATCCGTGCGGAACCTTGCATGTAGTACTGCCACTCGTCGGCGTTCGGGTGCCAGTGCAGCTCCCGCATGCTGCCCGGCTCAACCTTGACCAGGGCAGCTGCGATCGCCTTGGACGCGGTGAAGTTCTTGCTGTCGGCGATGCGGATGCTGCCGCCGCTGTTTTCATGCACTGGCGTCAGCTCCGACATGCGGAAGATCACTGGCTCGGTGCCGCCCCATTCGACGCCGGCCGCGACCTGGTCGGCCTCGAGATCGCCTGGTTCGTCACCGGGGAAGATCCAGAGGTTGTGCAGGGGAATGTCGTCGAATACCTCCTGGGCGACCCGGAAGTTCTTGGCCAGGACGTCGGGCGGCGTGTGCGCGAACCAGTCCGTCAGGAGCAGCGTGTTGCTCTCGGACTGGTTGCCGTCGTCGAACGCGAGCACGAATTCCGCGCCGTCTGGGCCCATGCCCTGCAGGGAGTGCGGCAGCCCGGCCGGGAAGAACCAGAGGTCTTCCTTGAAGACATCCTCGACGCTCGGCAACCCGTCCCGGCTGAGGGTGGTGACCCGGCACTTGCCCTGCGTCATGATCGCGCACTCGGCGGTCTGGTGCCAGTGCAGCTCGCGGATGGCGCCCGGCTCGAGGTACATGTTCACCCCGGCGATCTCGTCGGAGATCGCGAAATCGGGCTGCGTGACCTCGCGCGCCCAGCCGCCGCGCTGCTGGCGCCGGGGCGAGATGTTGAACGAGGACCAGAAGAACGGCTGGGTGCTGATGTCCGTCCCCGGCGCGGTGATCACGTTGGGGAACTGGCTTTCCAGCACCGTGCACCAGTGCTGTTGCCCGGTGCCGATCATGATCAAATTGCCGGCGTCGTCGCGGGGGGAGGCGAGCAGCGCCCGGGGAATTGCTCCGCCGCCGTCACCGTAGGCGGTGCCGGAGACGAGCACGACTGCGCGCATGCCTCTGGCGCCGAGGACCCGGCGTTCGATCGGCTCCTTCCACGCCACCAGAGCCGGCGCATGGAAGGCAGACTCCTCGGTGATGGCGGTGTTGGCCCCGTAGACCCACAGCCCGCTGATCTCGATGTAGGGCTTGCCGGTGCCGGCGAACGCATCGATCACCGCATCCACCACCGCGGACTCTAGGCCCGCGGTGGTGGCGTCGCCGGGACTGGCCGTGTGGATGGCCCCATCTGCATCCTCTAGCGCGCTCGCTACCGCCGGCCGGTCGTAGAGGTTGACGACGGCCGCCTTGGCGCCGTGGGCGGCGACGGTGTCCGCGCGGGTTTCGTCGCGGACCAGCGCGGTCACCTCGTGGCCGTGCTCGCGCAGCTCGGTGAGCACGTGAGATCCGATGTACCCGGTTGCCCCGGTGAGTGCCACTTTCATAGCTGGATAGCCCCTCCTGTCTCACGTCAACCCCAATTCAGCTGAACGCCAGCTCGTGGCCGGTCGCCCGCCCAGCCGCGCAGCCGCTGGTGCTAAGGGTGCACGTAAGTGCTGACGGTGAACCCGCGGTCGAGGCGCACCGACTGCATGATCTGGAACGTGGTGGTCCTGGTGAACTCCGTGATGTCCGCGGCGGCCAGCACGTCGGTGTACTTGGCGATGATGGGTGCGGCCGCGCGCTCGGTGACCGTGTCGAGGTGAGCCTTGACCCCGGCCCAGAAGTTCTCTCCGGCCGCCACGTAGAAGGGGATCGGGTCGATCGAGGCCAGCGCCTCCCGCGAGCTGGCTTCGATGTCGGCGATGTACTGCTGGTGCACCGCGACGTCATCGCGGGTGGCCAGCCGGCCGAGATGCCCGCAGATGAAGTGGGTCCACGGGTAGTCCAGTGCGATGGCCGGAGCGCCCATGTACCCGATGACGTCCTCAGACAGGTTGACGTTGTAGATCGGCACCCACCCGGCGTTCACCACGTCGATGAACATCAGCGTGTCGTGGTCCGGGAAGTGGATGTAGATGTTGTCCGGCGTGTGGTTAGGGCCGCGCCAGGCCAGCTCAACCCGCTCACCGCCCACCTCCAGCGTGTACTGGTCGGCGAACGTTACCTCCGGCAGTGGCCGGCCCGGGTCGTCGTCGCGCTGCAGCAGCCGCTTGGTTTCCTCGTGCCCGATGCGGACCAGATCCCCGCCGAAGATGGAGGCCGCGCCGCCATGGTCGGCATGGTGGTGGGAGTAGACGAAGTGGGTGACGGTGTTGCTCACGCCGTTCGCGGCGGCGATCTCGTCCACCGCGCGGCGGATGTTGTGGCCGATGCTCGGGGGCGCGTCGAATATCACCACGCCGTCCCGGGTGGTCAGGAACGCCGACTGGTAGACGCCGTCGGTGACGTAGTACAGGTTCCGCTCCACCCGCCCGACGTAATACCCCTGATCGTTGAGAGCCGGGCCCAGCGCGGACCGCGGGATCGGCGCATAGTCGGGCTGGTCTGCGGCGCTGCTGGCGCCGGCGGCTGGTGCGGTCACGGTATCTCCCTGCAATCGGCGCACGTCCCCTGGACGGCCGTGCGAGCTTTCGCAACGGGTACAGGCTCATCGCCAGGCAGGTGAGCGGTCGTCACCGGATCCCGGTGATTGTGATGCGTCCAGGCGGAGGTGGCCCGCGTAGATCACCGGAATCTGGTGACGACCGCTCACCCTCCCGGCGGTGAACCTGAACACACCCCAAACGACCAGGTCCGTTCATGACCGGAAGGAGAAACGCCATGAGCGAGCGTGTGGCGATCGTGGTTGGCGCGGGCGGTGAGCTCGGCCGCGCGACGGCGGAGAAGTTGGCGGCCGCCGGGTTCACCGTAGCCGGGGTTGACCGGAGCGAGGAAGGGCTCAAGGAGCTGCCCGACGGCATCCGCCACGAGGCGGCCGACCCGACCGACCCGGCCGCGGCCCGGAGCGTCGTCGACCGGATCGCCGCCGAGGTCGGCCCGCCGGAGGTGCTGGTGAACACCATCGGCACGTACCACCTGGGCGATGCGCTGGCGGCGACGCCCGAAGACCTGCGGGCCATGATCGACGTCAACGTGGGCGCGGCGCTCTGGCTGACCCAGGCGGTGGTCCCGTATCTGCGGGACCGCGGTTCGGGTTCGATCGTGCACGTGACCGCCCGCCCGGGCCTGGAGCCAACTGCCGGGATGGCCACCTACGCCGTCAGCAAGGCGGCCCTGGCCCACCTCACCCGTGTGCTCGACCTGGAGCTGCGCCCGCTCGGGATCCGGGTGAACGCCGTCGCGCCGCAACTGCTCGACACGGCGAAGAACCGTCCATACCTCACGGCGGACATGCTGGCGCACGCGGTCGCGCCGGACTCGGTCGCCGACATCATCGTCTACCTAGTGAGCGACGCTTCCGCGCCGGTCAGCGGCGCCATCGTGCCCGCCTACGGCCCCTGAACCGTGACGGGAGCCGAAGCTGAGCCCGGCTGACAGCTCCGGCCCAACCCGGTCGCCGTCGGCCACCCGGCCGGTACGGAGTAAGCTCGGGTGACATGTCACGTAGTGGCAAGGCCGCCCCTACGCCGGCCTGCGGCTGGCTCGACCGGGACCAGCAGCGGGTATGGCTGGCTTACATCCGGGTTCAGCTGCGCCTGGCGTACGAGATGAACCGCCAGCTCCTCGCCGATAGCGGCATGTCGCTGCCGGACTACGACGTGCTGACGGCGCTGAGCGTGGCCGACGGGGGGCGGATGCAGATCACGGTGCTCGCCGCCCAGATCGGCTGGGAGCGCAGCCGGGTGTCTCACCATGTGCGGCGGATGAGCGCCAGGGGCCTGGTGACGTGCGGCCTGTCTGCTGTGGACAGGCGGGTCACCGAGGTGACGCTGACCGGGCGGGGGCGGCAGGCTCTGCAGGATGCCGCGCCCGGGCACGTGGATCTTGTCCGCCGCCTGTTCTTCGGCGGGCTCCCGGCCGACCAGGTGGGGCCGCTCAGCGAAGCTCTGGAAAGCGTCTACGCCAACATCATCAAACAAGGCTCGCTCCCGCCGCCCGTGGACTGGCACCCGGCAGAGGACTGACGAGGCCCGCCCATCAGCTAATTACGTGACATATCACGTTGACAGCTACGTGACATGTCACGTATGTTGCGAAGAGAAGGTAGCCGGCCCGTTCGGGGCCTACCCAGGCCATATCCAGGCTGCTGCCGTCAAGGACGGAGGGAACTGCCATGCCTAACGCGGTTGTAATGACCGGATACGGACCGCCTGAGGTGCTGCAGTGGGCCGGGGCCCCACTGGCCGAACCGGGTGAGGGGCAGATCAGGATCAAGGCGTAGCGGGCCGGGTCCGGGCGCTGGGCGCGGTAGACGCCGTGTTCGACGCGGCTGGCAAGGGTATCCTGGCCGACGCGGTCGCCCTGGCTGGCGGGCCCAAGCGGGTCATCACCCTGTCGGACCCGGCTGCCGCTGACTACGGCGTGACGCTCTCCCAGCCCACGCCCGACCGTGCTCCCGGTGCCCTGGATGAGACGATCGCCCTGCTCGCCGATGGCCGGCTCCGCCTGCGCGCACACCGAACCCTGCCCATGCAGCAGGCCGCCGCGGCCCACCGCCAGCTGGAAAGCGGCAACGTTCACGAGCGCATCATCCTCACCCTCGAATAGCGGCGGGCGTGACCGGCCCGAGCCGGGCGTTCGCGGGTACGGTGCGCCGCGCGAGCAGCTTTTCCGCCTGACGGGGTAGATGTGGTCATGGCAGACGGCGGTTCGTGGCGGGTGGCGGCGGGAGGCGGGCGTGGCTGTGCGGGGGGGCAGGCTGACGCAGCGGCTGACCCTGACGGTGGCGTGCGCAGCTCAGGTCATGATGGTGCTCGATGTCTTGATCGTGAGCGTCGCCCTTCCGGCCATGCAGCACGAACTCCACCTCTCACCTGCGGGTCTGGAGTGGGTGGTGAGTGCCTATGCCCTGGCGCTGGCCGCATTGATCCCCTTTGGTGGTGCACTGGGGGATCATTTCGGGCGCAAGCGGGTTTTTATGGCCGGTGTCGTCGTCTTTACGCTGGCCTCGGCCGGGTGTGCTCTGTCGGTTTCGGGCGGGATGCTGATCGGTTTCCGGGTGGTCCAGGGAATTGGCGGCGCCGTTATGTCGTCCCTGACCCTTTCGCTGATCTCCGAGGCGTATCCGCCGGAGGCCAGGGCGGGCCCGATCGGGCTCTGGGCTGCGGTAAGCGGCCTGGCCGTGGCGGGCGGCAGCGTGCTCGGCGGGTTGCTGCTCAGCGTGTTCCCCTGGTCATCGATCTTCTGGGTCAACGTCCCGATCGGGGTAGTGACCTTGGTCATCTCGGCGGTAGCGGTCGCGGAGTCCCGCGAGCCCGTGCCTCGTCCGTTCGACAGCGTGGGTGTCGCGCTGAGTACTTCCGGTCTGCTCCTGCTGACCTTTGGGTTCGTCGATTCCGCGGACGCCACGTGGGGTTCGCCCGTGGTGGGTGTCTGCGTCGGTGCCGGGGTGGCGGTCCTGGCTGCCTTCTGGGTGTGGGAGCACAAGGCCGCGTCACCGATGGTCCCCCCGCCGTTGCTGCGGGCTCCAAGTTTTGGCCGGGCGTGTGCTGTATACCTGCTGGCCTATCTTGCATTCTCAGGATTCATTTACTACGTCACGCTATTTTTCCAGAATATAGACGGATGGTCTCCGCTGCGCACCGGCCTATCCTGGCTCTTTTTCTGTATTCCGTATTTTCTCGTTGCCCAGACAGGGAAATGGGTGGAGCGGCGGCTGCCGGTGGCCTCGGCCGTCGGGTGGGGCTGCCTCATCGCCGCCGCGGGCGTGTTTGGCATGAGCCAGGCTGACGACAGCGACGCCGTTTGCGTGGGCGGCTGCCTGCTATGTCCTGGTCGGGGTGGGCTTCGCTCTGATGGTCCCGGCGGGCTCGACAGCGGCCATGGCCGCGGTTCCCGAGGGATCGTCGGGGATCGGGTCAGGCCTGTTCAATGCCTGCCGCCAGATCGGCACCGCGATGGGACTGGCCATCCTCGGATCCATCGGCGCCAGCGTGATCCTGGCCGACTGGCACCGGCAGTCGGCGTCTTTCCCGCAAGCCGAGCGGCACAGCGCAGCCCAGGCCGGTGCCGACGTCGCGGGCGGCCAGATTCATGCGGCCGCCGCATCCGTGGGCCGGCTTGCCCTCGACCCAGCGAAGTCTTCCTTCCTCCGCGGTTTCGCGCTTGCCCTGCTGCTGGCCAGCGCGATCCTGGCCGCGGCTGGCCTGGTGGGCTTCCTGGGCCTACGGCACCTCCCCAGCCCCGCGTCCCGGCAACGGCAGCCAGCCGATGCGAGGACGCGCAGGTTAGCCGGGTATGGATAGCACCGGACGACGAACGCGCAACGTCATGAGGAGGATACCGAGAGTGATCGGTTTCCCCGGATGTGACGCTGGCCGCCCAGCCGTGATCACGTCTGCTGCGGTTCGTCCCACGCGGCCAGCCACTGGCCCGCCGCCGGATGGACCCGGCCGCCGAGCACGCCAGCGAGCTGCTCGTCCGAAAGGGCGAACGCGTCCCAGAGGCGGCGCAGCACGTCCGGGCCTGCTGCGTCGACGACGCCCTTGGCCATCATCGTGAAGCGGAACTGGTACCAGACGTAGGTGAGCGGCTCAATGTAGGGATAGGACGCCTCGAAGTAGCGCAGGTCACGTGCGACTGGCTTGAGCAGCCCGTACTCCAGTGCAACCTGGGGCAGCGTCTCGGCGTGCAAGCGCCGATTGGGTTCCTCGGCAGCCGCGAACGCGTAGAGCGCCATGTCGGCGAAGAGCTCCATCAGCCACGACCGCGGGAAGACAAAGGGGACGCCGTCGTGGAAGGCGTGCGCCAGCTCGTGGACGACGAGCAGGTCGGCGAAAGACACCAGTCGGTCGGCGCCCGTCCCGTAGACCTGGTCGAGTACCTGGGCTGCGGCCGGAGGAGCAGAACCAGCCACTTCCTCAAGCCGGGCGATCAGGTCTGAGGGCTCGCCTGCCAGGAAGAGATTGCCAGCGTCGTAGTACGGCATGCCGTACAGCGGGTTCGACGCGCGTTCGGACCAGTCAGCCCGGTCGAGCACGACGAGTGCGCACCGGGGCCGGAACGCCAGCATGTCACCTAGATACGAATAGGCCCTGGCACAGCGGTCGGCCACCCGCCTGGCCTGCTCTCGCGTCGAGTCGCTGGTCCGAACCTCAAACGGGAAGCCAGGCAGCGAGGCAAGCCCCTGGTGTTTCGTTACGTCGATCACCGCTCAGGTCACAGGCGGGAGGTGAGCTCGGCCACGATGTCCGCCGCTGACTGCGGCTGTCTCGCCAGCGCGACGCTTTGCCCGGCCCACATGGAGAGCGCTTCGATGTCACCGGTCGTCCCGGCCATCGGCGGCGCCGGCTCGTAACGGACGATTGCTTCGCCGGAGGCGAAGTGCGCGATCACGTCGCCCGCTCCTGGCCGCTGCGCGAGTGGGGGGCAGCCGGCGGCCTCCCACACGTTGGCGGTTGAGTTGCGGAGCGCACGGTGCGGAGAGTCGGGCCACCCGACCGAGTACAGGTTGGGGTACCTCATCGGGTTGTGCTGGGGGTCGGTGTATTCCTGGATGTCCAGATCCTGCTGGACGGTCCGGCCGGGATCGGACATGAAGGTCCACTGGGCGCCCACCGAAGCGCGGAACTCCTGCAGGGTGTGATGGTCGTCGGTGGTGATCGTGGCGACCTGCGTGTAGGCCACCGCGATCTTCGGGTAGTTCGCCGCCAGCTCGAGGTGCTGCTGGTGCTCTTTGGGGCAGTAATTGCCGCGCGCCAGGGTGAGGATCAGCGGATCGCGGCCCTGCAGTTCGCTGAGCGAACGCACCGTGTTGGTGTGGTCCGGGAGCGAATAATCCGGGAAGGTGCCGCCAGGTCTGATGTCAGGACGCATCCGATGACTGCCTCTCATTGCCTGGAGTAGCCGGCCCCCATCGTGTCACGCTGGCCTGGGCTCGCTGGGACCCGGGCCGCTGCGCGCCTAGTGTGAGCGATCAAGAGCAACGCCGGCCGTCCAGCTAGCCGTCATGTGACGCGCAGGTGGGCCAGGTACGCCTGCACGGTCAGGCTGAACGGCCGCACCGGCCGCCGCACCGTGTCCCCGATCCGCACGATCCCCTGGGTGACGCCATCCCCGGTCAGCGGCTCGCCTTCGGTCACACCACAGCAGCCTAGGCGCCGCCCGCATCTGCTCCCGGGTAGCGTGCCTATATAGAGCCCGCCGATTGGCGTCCGCGCGGAGGCGCAGATGAGCGTTGAGCGACATCAACTCGGCCACCAGACCAGATACGACCTCAGCGACGAGGCCGGCCTGTCCAGCGTGCTGATCTACACCGAGGACCCGGACGAGCCCGCGATGTGGAAGATCCTGCGGCCCGGCCCCGGCGGTCAGCTAGACCTCTACAGCACCCAGCGGTTCCCCGACCCGGACGCCAAGCGGCTCCGGGACTGGCTCAGCCCGGTGATCGGCAGCGACCACGCGGCTGAGCTGGCCAGCGCCGTCGATGCCGCGCCGCCGCCACCGGCCGCCTGGAGGTCGCGCTCGTGACTGAACTCGCAGGCCAGCAGGGCCTGTCCGCGGAAGCAGCGGCTGTGCTGGCGGTGCTGGAGCGCAACCGCCGCACGTTCGCGTGGAAGACGGGTGGCCTGGACCGCGCCGGGCTGGCCGCCACCACGGCGGCGACCTCGATGACGCTGGGCGGCCTGGTCAAGCACATGGCCCTGGTCGAGACGGACTGGCTGGTGGTCAGGGTGGCCGGAGATCCGTACGGGCCGCCGTGGGACGAGGTGGACTTCGACGCCGATCCGGACTGGGAGTGGCGCACCGGGGCGCAGGACGACCCGGAGCAGGTATACGCGTTGTGGCGGTCGGCGGTGCAGCGATCCCGGGATGCGGTGGCCGCCGTGCTGCCCGAGGCCGGCCTGGATGCTCCGGCGCAGTTCACCCGGCAGGACGGGCGGCCCGCCACGGTCCGGGAAATGCTGCTGGACATGATCGAGGAGTACGCGCGGCACACCGGCCACGCTGACCTGCTGCGCGAGTCGGTGGACGGCCTGACCGGCGAGGGCGCACCAGCAGACTTCCAGTTCTGACGGCCGGACCCAGCTCAGCCGGTCAGCCGGGGACCTGGCCGAACCCGATCTCGTTTCCCTCCGGGTCGGTGTAGGTGGTCTTCCGCACGCCGTTCCCGTACGTCTCCTGCGACGCAGGCTGCACTCCCCGCCCGGCGGCCTCGGCCACTACCGCGTCCAGGTCGTCCACGATGATGGTGTGCACGGCGTGGCCGGCATTCGCCGGCCGCTGCACGACGTACACCAGCCGGCCCTCGGCCAGTTCCCACACCGCTTCCGTGTCGTGCGGGAAGAACGACGGCGGCGCGCCGAGCAGCTTCTCGTACCAGGCCAGCGCGCCCGGGTAGTCGCTGACTGCTATCCCGGCGAACAGGTAGAGGGCCATCCCGCCAGGCTAGCGGCCCGTATCCTGCCTCTGATGGCACCCGAGGACAGCGAGTTCGTGATCGTCGGTGCCGGGCTGCTCGGGCTGGCCACCGCGGCCGCACTGACCCGCCGCGGCCGCCAGGTCACCGTCAGCAGCGATGACGGGCGGCTCGCCTGCCGCGCGGTGATCGTCACCGCCGGGCCGTGGACCGCGCGCCTGCTCGGCCCGGCCGGGATCAGCCTGCCCGCGTCCGCCACCCAGGAACAGGCCGGCTACCTTGACCTGCCCGGCGCGGTGCTCCCCGCGCCTGCCGTCCGGCCAGACCTGCCCATCCTCATCGAGCACGGCGGCGGCCGCGCCTTCTACGGGCTGCCGGTGCCCGGCGCGCCGCTGTACAAGACCGGCCTGCACCACGGCGGCCCGGCCACCGACCCGGACCGGCAGGACCAGGATCCGGACCCGGACCTGGCCGGGAAGCTGGCCGGCTTCGTCCGCCGCCACCTGCCCGGGCTGCCCGCAGACCCGGTGTGCTACGAGCGCTGCGTCTACGACAACACCCCGGACGACGACTTCGTCATCGGCCGGATCGGCAACGTGGTCATCGGCAGCGGCACGTCCGGGCACGGCTTCAAGTTCGGCCCGCTGCTTGGCGACTGGCTGGCCGCCCTGGCCACTCAGAGGCTGGACTCTGCTGAGCCGCCCGCGCTCGCCACCCAGCACGCAGCGCTGGCGAACCGGTTTTCGCCGCGCCGGTTCACAGGCTGACGACGGTGCCCACGCCCTGGCGCCGGGCCGCCGCCAGGACCAGCGCGGCGGCCGCCGCGTCCTGGGCCGCCACGCCGACCGACTTGTACACGGTGAGCTGGCTGCCGTCGGTCCGGCCCGCGGCCGTGCCCGCCGCGACCTGGCCGATCTCGGCCGTGACGTGGCTGGCTTCGATGGCGCCCCGCTCGATCGCCCGGCGCAGTTCGATCGCCCCGGCCGGCGGCGGGGCCAGCGCCGCAGCCCGGGATTCCACCACGACCAGCGCGTCCCGGATGGTGGCGGTGTCCAGTTCGCCGTCGCCGCTGGGGTTGTAGCCGATCGAGTTGACGTGCGCGCCCGGCCGCAGCCAATCGCGGCGCAGCACCGGGCTGGTCGCGTGCGTGCCGGCGCACACCACGTTGGCCGCCCGGACCGCGTCCTCGATCGACGCGGCCGCCGTGGCCGGGACACCTCCGGCGACCAGTTCCTCCGCCAGCACATGCGCCTTAGCTGGATCCCGCCCGGCTATCCGCACGGTCCGCACGCCCGGCAGCCGGGCCAGCGCCCGCGCGTGCGCTTCGGCTTGCACCCCGGTCCCGACCACCGCGACCTCGCGGGCATCCGGCCGGGCCAGCAGCCGGGTGGCCAGCGCCGACCCGCCCGCCGTCCGGGCCGCGGTGAGGTAGCCGCCATCCATGACCGCGGCCGGGGTCCCGGTGGCCGGGTCGAAGCAGCAGATCAGCGCCTGGTGCGTCGGCTGGTCCCGGTTGCCGGGGAACAGGCTGATCAGCTTGCTGGCCAGCGCCCCGGCCGACGGCAGGTAGGCCGGCATCGCCAGCAGCATGGCGTCCTGCTCGGGCACCAGCGCCGCCACCCGGGGTGGCGCCGACACCCGGCCCGCGCTCAGGTCGATCATCGCCGCCCGCAGCGCCTCGACCAGCTCATCCAGGTCGAGCAGCGCGCGCACCTCAGCACCAGATAGCACGAGCACAGTGACCCTCCCTTGCCGGCCGTGCACCAGGTGCTCAACAATGCCGGACATAGCCCGATGAGGCGCGGCTGAGCACGCAGGCGATCGGACGGCCATGAGCTTTAGCTTCGGGATCTTTGACTCCTTCAACCTGGGCGATTCGGCCCCTGGGCTGGTGGTCGCCAGCCGGCTGGACTTCGCGGTCGCGGCCGAGGCGGCCGGCATCGGCCACTACCACGTGACCGAGCACCATGGCACGCCGCTGTCGGTCTGCCCGGCGCCGAACCTGTTCCTGGCCGCGCTGAGCCAGCGCACGACCAGGCTGCGAATGGGTGCCCTGGTGTACGTGCTGCCCGCCCACGAACCGCTCCGCCTGGCCGAGGAGATCGCCGTCCTGGACCAGCTCACCCACGGCCGGCTGGACGTCGGGGTGGGCAGTGGGGTCAGCCCGTACGAGCTGGCCTACTTCGGGATCGACGCCGGCCAGGCGCGGGCCCGGTACGCGGAAACCCTGGACCTGGTCACCCGGGCCCTGGCCACCGGGCGGATGACACACACCGGCACGCTGCTGCGCGACTACGACGTCGAATTGTCCGTCGGGCCGGTGCAGCGCCCGCACCCGCCGCTCTGGTACGCCTCCAGCAACACCGGCACGGCCGAATGGGCTGGCGCGCACGACGTCAACTTCGTCGGCCGTTGGAACGGCGGCGCGTTCGCGCCCGCCGCGCAGACCTACTGGCAGGCGTGGGAAGACCGGCCCGGTGCCGCAACCGCCCCGCGCCCGTGGCTGGGCATCGCGGCTAACGTCTACATCGGCGCGACCGGCGGCGCGGCCATGGAACGCTTCCGCAAGGCCAACGACGTGTTCGCCCGCCAGCTCACCAAACTGTGGCACGACCACGGCAACCATCAGGTCAACGCGCTCTACGACACCGACCGCAGCATCGCGAACGGCAATTCCCTGGTCGGCTCGGCCGAGACGGTCCGGGATCTGCTCATCGAGCGGGTCCGGCAGGCGCCGGTCAACTACTTCGAGGCCACCCTGGCCTTCGGCGACCTGACCCCCGCCGAGGCCCAGGCGAACCTGGCCGCCTTCGCCGAAACAGTCATGCCCGCCGTCCGGCAGGCCGGACAATCGCCGACATAGTCCGACCTGGAGGTGACGGTGGCCAGCTCGCAGTTGATCGTCGGCTCTGGTGATCACCATGTGATCGCCCTGCACGGCTGGTTCGGCTCGGCCCGCGGCTGGGGCCCGCTGCCGGAGTACCTGGATACGTCGGCGTTCAGCTACGTGTTCCCCGACCTGCGCGGCTACGGCAGCCGCCGGGATGTGGCCGGTGACTACACCATGCCAGAAGCCGCCGCCGACACGCTCGCGCTGGCCGACGAGCTCGGCTGGGACCAGTTCTCGCTGCTCGGGCACTCCATGTCCGGCCAGGCCATCCAGCACGTGCTGCTGGCCGCCCCGGACCGGGTGCGGCGGCTCGTCGCGCTGAACCCGGTGCCCGCCACTGGCGTGCCGTTCGACGACGAAGGCTGGGCGCTGTTCTCCGGCGCGGCGGAAGCCCGGGAGAACCGCGCGGCCATCATCAACATGTCCACCGGCAGCCGCCTGTCCCCCACGTTCATCGACCACATCGTGCAGCACTCGGTGGATAACTCCAGCCAGCAGGCGTTCGGCAGCTACCTGAATTCCTGGGCCCGGCACGACTTCTCCGACCAGGTGCGTGGGAACCCGGCCCCGGTCCAGGTCATCGTCGGCGAGCACGACCCGGCGCTGTCCGCCGAGGTGATGCGGCAGACCTGGCTGGTGTTGTACCCGAACGCCGAGCTGGAGGTGCTGGCCAACGCGGGCCACTACCCGATGATGGAGACGCCCGCCGCGCTGGCCGCGGTGATGGAGGAATTCCTCGGCCGGGAATGACCATGGAATGGCGGTGCCGACCGGGCGTATCGTGGCTGAATGGTGGCTGAGGACTCGGTTCCGACGGTACCGCCGGTACCGCCGGTGTTCCGGGCGTCCGACGCGGACCGGGAAAACGTCCTCGGCATTCTGCGGCGCAGTTCCGCCGAGGGCCGGCTGTCGTATGACACGTTCCTGCACCGGATCGATGTGGCCTTGCGGGCGCGCGGCGACGCCGAGCTCAGCGAGCTGCTCTGCGATCTGCCGTCCCGGGCCGAGCCCGGCAGCTGGCTGGTGCGCATCGTCAGCTGGTGGTCGGCGCGGGTGGCCAGTGTCCGGCAGGCATGGCAGACGCCCCGGCTGCCCCGCCTGGTGCTGCCCCGGGACGAGCGGGTGTACCTGATCGGCCGCGCCCCGGAATGCGACTTCACCGTCCGGGACATGACGGTGTCCTGGCGGCACGCCGAGCTGCGGCCGTCGGCCGGGCACTGGGTGCTGGTCGACCTGGGCTCGAAGAACGGCACCCACGTCAACGGCTGGCGGGCCGGCGCCGGGTTCACCGTCCGGGCCGGGGACTGGGTCCGCTTCGGCCGGGCCCGGTTCCGCATCACCGGCTAGGGGTCCGGCGCACAAATACGTCGTGTCACGATAGTTCTGTGCAGGCATTGACCGAGTGGCCCGGGGTCCACGACCTCAACCCCGGTTACTTCGCGCTGGTCATGGCGACCGGAATCCTGTCCACCGCGGCGGACCAGGACGGGGCGGCCATGCTGTCCACGGCGCTGCTGGTGCTGACGATCGTCTGCTACCTGGTGCTGCTGGCCGCGACCAGCTGGCGGCTGGCCAGCTACCGGGCCGAGTTCCTGGCCGACGCCACCGACCCGGCACTGGCGTTCACTATGTTCACGTTTGTCGCTGGCTCGGACGTGCTCGGCGCGCGGCTGGCCGCGGCCGGCTACGGAGCTATTACTGAGGTTCTGCTGGTGCTGGCCGGGGTGGCCTGGCTGCTGCTCAGCTACGGGATCCCGCTGGCCCTGATCACCGGCCGCGGGGCCGCGTCGGCGCTGGCGGGCGCCAACGGCAGCTGGTTCCTGTGCGTGGTCGGCACCCAGTCGATCGTGGTAGCGCTGGCCGCGCTGCCCGGGCCGCTGCCCGGCGGGCTGGCCGCGCTGGCCGTGGCGCTGTGGGCGGCCGGGGTGGTGCTGTACCTGATCGTGGCCACGCTGGTGCTGGCCCGGCTGCTGCACTTCCCGGTGCCGCCGGCCGGCCTGACCCCGGCGTACTGGGTGGCCATGGGCGCGACCGCGATCAGCGTGCTGGCCGGGGCGAAGCTGCTCGGGCTGCCCGCCAGCCCGCTGCTGGCCGCGGTGCATCCGGTGCTGGCCGGCCTGTCGGTCATCCTGTGGGCATTCGGCACCTGGCTGATCCCGCTGCTGGCCGGCCTCGGCGTGTGGCGGCACCTGGTCTACCGGGTGCCGCTGCGCTATGAGCCGGCCCTGTGGAGCCTGGCGTTCCCGCTCGGCATGTACTGCGTGGCCAGCGAGGCGCTGGGCCACGCGCTGCGGGTGCGGTGGCTGGTGTCGGTGGGCCACGCCGGGACCTGGGCTGCGCTCGCGGTCTGGGTGGTGCTGTTCGCGGCCATGCTGGGGTCGCTGGTCGGCGTCCGGCTGCCCAGCCGGTCCTACTCGTCCACGCCTACGTAAGTGTGCGCGAACCAGCGGGCGAACTGCGGATCGTTCAGCACCAGGTCGAGGCGGGCGCGGCGTAGCCCGTAGGAGAAGCCGCTGCTGTCTTCGGCGCCCGCGTTGAACAGCGTGAGCATCAGGTTGGAGAACTCCTGATGCCGCCAGATGTGCGGCAGCCGGGTCTGGGTGTACCGGGCCAGCCGGCCGCCGTCGCGGCGGTGGCCGTACTGCTCGATCAGGCCGCCGGCCAGTTCCGCCGCGTCCTGGATGGCGATGTTCATGCCCTTGCCGCCGGCCGGGGTGATCAGGTGCGCCGCGTCACCGGCTAGGTACAGCCGGCCATGCTGCATCGGGTCCCAAACCCGGACCCGCAGGTCCAGGATGTCCCGCTCGGCGAACTCGCCGCGCTGCACCGGGGGCCGGCCGCGGCGGCCAGCCGGTGCTCCAGTTCCGCCCAGATCCGGTCGTCGTCCCAGTGCCGGTAGTCCTCGCCGCCCGGTACCTCCAGCATGAACCGGGACAGGGTGGCGGAGCGGTGCATCTGCCCGGCGAAGCCATGCTCGTGCAGCCCGTAGATGGTCCCGTTGGGTGGCGGCGGGACCGCTGCGATCAGCGCCAGCCAGCGGGTCGGGTAGGCAGCGGTGAACCCGGCCGCACCGGGGGACCAGGGTGTTGCCGTTGATGTAGCCGCCCCTGTCGCTGATGGCGTGCGGGTGCAGCGCGCCGGCCCCAGCCCGGTGCGCCAGCCGGATGCCCCGCTTGACTTTGTGGCGCAAAGTGGAGTAGCTTTGCGCCACAAAGTAAGGAGGTGCCCGGGATGAATGAGGAAGGTGGCACCACAGGCGGTACGAACATGGATCAGGCGCCGGTGCTGGACCCGCAGGGCGCAGCGGCCATCCTGCAGCAGGCCCGCGACCGGGCCCGGCGTGAGCTGGCGGTGCGCCGCCCCGTCCTGTTCCTGATCTGGGCCGTGGTCGTGTTCGCCGGCTACGGCGCGATGTGGCTGTCGGTCCGCGGCCAGCATCCGTATCGCGGGCCGGCCTGGGAGACGCTGCTGCTGGCCTTCCTGCTGTTCGTGGCGGCGGCGGGCGCCAGCGCCAACGTGGTGGACCGGGCGGCCAGCGGCGTCGGCGGCCGGTCCGAACTGCAGCGCGGCATCTTCGCCCTGGCCCTGCTGGCCGGGTTCGCCGCGCTGGAGATCGAGAAGCAGGCGCTGGCCACGGCGGGCGCGGGCCGGCCGATCACCGCCCTGTTCGGCCAGGCCATCCCGCTGCTGGTGGCAGGCCTGGTGCTGCTGGCCAGCTCCGCCACCGCCAGCCAGCTGGACTGGGCCCGGCTGGCCATCGGCGGCTGGCTGCTGGCCGTGGCGGTCGGCGGCGCGTGGGCCGGCGTGGTGGGCAGCCTGGCCGTCTACGCACTGGCCGGCGGCGTGGGGATCGCGCTGATGGCGGTCATCGAGCCGCAGCTGCGCCGGTCATGACCAACGAAGAACTCGACCCGGTGATCCACGTCCCGGCCCGGCTGCGGATCGTGGTCACCCTGGCCGCCCTGCCGCCTGGTGACGACCTGTCGTTCACCAGGCTGCAGGACGTGATCGGGCTGACCCCGGGCAACCTGATCACGCATCTGCGCAAGCTGGAAGACGCCGGGTACGTGACCACCGAGAAGAACGGCAGCGGCGTCTCCGCGCGCACCGCGGTCGCGCTGACCAACACCGGCCGGGCCGCGCTGGACCACTACACCACCGTGCTCCGGCAACTGCTCGACTCCGCTACGCCCGGCTGAGCCCGGGGTCGCTTGGGTGCGGGCTGAGCGGCGTGACCTCATCCGCCCGCCATACCCGCAGCGGCATCGAGGCCAGCACCGCTTCCAGTTGGCCGGCGTCCTCCGCCGCGAACAGGCCGAGCGTGCGCCACTGACCTGGCCGCAGCGGCGGGCGCCACAGCCGGAGCAGGTGCCGCTGCGCCGCCAGTTCGGCCGAGCGCGCCGCCTCCCGGGCGCCCACCTCGTCCACCTCCTGCTGCGCCGTCCCCTCCGGTTGACACTCAGTTCTCAGCCGGCGGCCCGGGCGGCACCTCACCCCGCCCGGGCCGCCGGCTGGCGTGCCCCGCCCGGCCTGGTGCTGGCCGTCATCGCGGCCGGGGTGATCGCGCTGTGGTGGCGGGACACGACGGGGTGGCCTGGTCGGCCCTGTACGGCACGGTGGCCGCGCTCGTGCTCTGGTACCGGGTGATCACCCCGCTGCGGCGGCTGGGGCGGCACCAGTTCCGGGTGGCCGGGCTGCGGCCAGAAGCGCCCGGCATCGTCTCGGTGTACATCGCCGGGGACCGGCTGGAGAAGCTGCACGCCGAGCCGGGCCAGTTCTTCCGCTGGCGGTTCCTGGCCCGCGGCATGTGGTGGCAGTCGCACCCCTACTCGCTGTCGGCACTGCCGCGGCCGGACATGATGCGGATCACCGTCAAGGCCCGCGGTGATCACAGCGGCGCGCTGGCCCGGCTGCGCCCGGGCACCCGGGTGCTGGCCGAGGGCCCGTTCGGCGCGTTCACCCCGGCGCGGAGCCGCCGTGGCGTGGTGCTGATCGCGGGCGGGGTCGGCATCACCCCGATCCGGGCCATGTTCGCGGCCATGCCCGAACCGGCCGGCCACCGCTTCGGCGCGGCCACCCTGATCTACCGGGCCAGCCATCCGCGGGACATCGTGTTCCGCCGGGAACTGGACGAGATCGCGGCCAGCCGCGGCGCCGCCGTGCACTACCTGACCGGGTCCCGGCACCAGCTGGGCACCGACCCGCTGTCCGCGCGGAACATGGCCACCCTGGTGCCCGGCCTGCACCGGCGCCAGGCCTACGTCTGCGGCCCGCCCGGGATGACCGAGACCGCGATCAGCGCGCTGCGCGCGGCCGGGATGCTCCGCCGCCGCATCCATCACGAGTCCTTCGACTTCTGAACGGAGTACCTGCCATGCGCCGCGCCATCCTCGCCCTGGGCAGCACCATCGCCGGGATCGCCGTGCTGCTCTCGTTCAAGGCGCACGGCATCGCAGCCGCGGCGCCCAGCACACCCAGCGGCACCGGCTCGTCAGCGGCCCCAGCCGGTGCCGCCGATGCGGCCGGCCCCGCCGCCACACCACGCGCGGCAGGCAAGGCGAAGGCGGGAGCGGCTGGGCGCCGCACCGTCACCGGCCGGGTAGCGGAGACCGCCCGCGGGCCGATGCAGGTCGAGCTCACCCTGGCCGGGCAGCGCATCACCAAGGTCACCATGCTGCAGCGGACCAACGACGGGCCGGAGAGCGACCAGATCGACGCGACCGCCATCCCGACGTTGATCAGCGAGACGCTCAGCGCGCAGAGCGCGCACATCGACGCGGTGAGCGGCGCCACCTACACCAGCGAGGGCTACCTCCAGTCGCTGCAGAGCGCGCTGGACAAGGCCCGCGCCCAATAGACCAGCACCGCGAAATCAGGACCGTTAAGCCGTCACCGCGCCGGGACGCTGACCAGGGTCCGGCCGCCCGACATCACGATGAAGCCCCGCACGCCATCCTCGGGGAACGGCGCCGACGCCGGGTACCACGCGCCGTTACGGTAGGTGGCTACCGTCCAGGTTGCCGCAGTGGCCTGCTGCCCGGCGGCGGTCACCACCTGCAGCTCACAGTGTGTCCCGGCCGGGATCCGGCTGACCTGGACGACAATCTGCACGCCCCACGGCCGGGCCCGGTACCGGACGATGGCCCCGGCTCCGGACACCGGGTTGCTGCCGCTGACGGTCTCCGGCCAGACCACGGTCACCGGTTGCGGCGCCGGTGAGAACAGCGCCGGCAGGCCGGCCACCGCCGCGCCCGCAGCCAGCGCCGTGGCGGCGGTGGCTGTCGCCACGCGGCGCCACATCCGGTGGCGGCGCCGCCGGGCCGCCTGGCGCAGCAGCACGCGCGAGCCACCACCGCCCGCCCCGGGCCGGCCTGGGGCGTCCGCCGTGTCCGCGGCCAGCGTGACCACGTCGGCCCTAGGCACCGTGCCGAGCCGGCCGACCAGGCTGGCCAGCCCGGCCAGTTCCTCCCGGCAATCGGTGCACCCGGCCAGATGACGGTCTACCGCGAATCGCTCCGCCGGGCCGATCGCGCCCAGCAGGTAAACCCCAAGCGCGGAACGGATCTGGCGGCACTGGCCAGGATCACTCATGGCGGCTGTCAACCGCCGAATTGTTCCGCATACCAGGTATAACGGGCTCAACCGCCCGCAGCGTTCACGCCGCGGCTGATCCGTTAGCCAGATACTCCTGGACGAGGCGTACCGCGGTCGCGCCGTCGCCGACCGCCGACGCCACCCGTTTGATCGACCGGGACCGGGCGTCGCCGATGGCGAACACCCCCGGCACCGACGTCTCCAGCGGGAGCGGCGGGCGGTCCAGCGGCCACCGTCCCGGGCGCGTCACGTCCCGCCCGGTCAGGATGTAGCCGCCGTCCAGCTCAACCGCGGCTGGCAGCCATTGCGTCCGCGGCTCCCCGCCGATAAGCACGAACAGCGCACTGGCCGGGACTTCGGTGCTGGAGCCGAGTCGCTTATCGCACACGGTGAGGGTCTCCAGGCGGCCCTGGCCGTGGCCGTCAGTGACCTCGGTGCCCAGCCGCACGGTGATGTTGCCGGCTCGGCCACGGTGTAGCCGTCGTGCCGGATCAGCACCGGCAGCCGCGACTCCCGCAGGCCATGCTGGTCCAGCAGGCGGCGGCCGGGCCCGCTGTCCGCGTCGTGGAAGTGGAACGGCACGTAGAACCGGGTGAGCAGCTCGCGCAGGGTGTTCGTGCCGCGATCCTGAAGCCGCCCGACGAGGTAGAACAGCTCGAAGCCGGCCTCCTGGTCCTTGGCCCACTCGGCCAGGAACTCGCTGACTTCGCGGTACAGATCCTGCTCCAGCAGCCACGGCTTGGTGATGTGATAGTCGGCCTGGCCCAGCACCATGGCCTGCGCGATCGGGCTGCGCGCCGAGTAATCGCGGTCCACCAGCAGCACCCGTTTGGCCAGCGGGTGCAGCACATGGGCCCGGGCGAGAAAATCGACGCCGGGCATCTCGGCCATCCCGTGACCGGCGATGAGCAGTGCCACCGGCTGCCGCCGCGCCGCCAGGTCAGCCAATTCCGCCAGCCCGGCGCTGGCCGACGTGGTTGCCGCCACGCAGAAGTCCCGGCCGAACCGCCGGCTGAGGTCATCCCGAAGTGCGTGCACCACGCCTGGCTCGTCATCGGCCAGGAACAACACTGGTTGTGCCATGCCACGACGCTAGGCAGCGCACCGTTCGCAGAGCGTTCGCCAGGTACTGGCGTTCGGCAAATTAAAGGGTCCACAGGGCTTCGGTGGGCGCCAGGCGGGCGGCTTTGAGCGCGGGCAGCAGCCCGGCGAGGGCCCCGATGAGCAGCGCGGCGGCCAGGCCGCCGGCCCAGGCCTGGGCCGGGATGACCACGGCCCAGCCTTTGGCTGTGCGCGTAGACGGCGGTGGCGGCCGCCCCGGCCACCACCCCGGCCGCGCCGCCGGCCAGGGCCAGCGCGACCGCTTCGGACAGGAACTGGATCCGGATGTGGCCGCGGGTCGCGCCGAGCGCGCGGCGTAGCCCGATCTCGCTGCGCCGTTCCAGCACCGCAATGACCATGATGTTGGCCACCCCGATCGCCCCGACCAGCAGCGCGACCGCGCCGAGGCCGAGGAACAGGGTGTTGAACGCGCCCTTGGCGTCAGCCTGGGCGACCAGCGCGGACGACGGCACGGACACGTCCGCGCTGGTCGGGTCCTCCGGGTCGGTCTGCGCGCCGAGCAGGCTGTCCACCGCGTTGACCCGGGAGTCGATCGCCTTGACGTAGATCGTGGTGGGGTGCCCGTCGAAGCCGTAGGCGCGCTCGGCGAACGGGTAGCCGACCAGCACGCTGGAGTCCACGTCGGGGGACAGCACGTCCGGCTTGAGGATGCCGGCCACGTACAGCCACATGTTCCCGGCCCAGACCCGCTCGCCCGGGTAGACGTGGTCGATGCCGAGCAGTTGCGCGGCGGCCGCGCCGAGCACGCATACCGGCTCGCGCGCGGTGGCCGCGTTGAGGAACTTCCCCTGGGCCAGCGAGGTGCCGGCCGTGCCCGGCAGGCCGAGGCTGGCCGCGTCCACGCTGAGCGCGTTGGTGTTGACGGTGGGGATCAGCGGGCTGCGGTACACGCTGACGCCGTCGATGGTGCCGGTGGTCTGCACCGCGTACACCCCGGGCAGGCGGCCGATCATCGCGGGCGCCTGCGGCGGCAGTTCCTGGACACCGCCGGAGAAGTTGTTGCCGGGCTGCACGGTGAGCAGGTTGGTGCCCAGCGCGGCGATCTCCGCGTTCAGCCCGGCCGCCGAAGACGAAGACAGGCCGAGCACGGCGACGATCGCGGCGACGCCGATCGCGATGCCCAGCGCGGACAGCGCGGCCCGCAGTTTCCGGGTGCGCAGGCCGACCAGGGCCAGCCGGGCCAGGTCGCTGGGCCGCAGCCGGGCCGCCACCGGCCCGCGGGTCGCGGTGCTCATCGGGCACCTCCCGGCCCGGTGGTGTCGGACACGATCCGGCCATCCAGCATCCGGATCTGCCGGTGCATCCGGGCCGCGACCGACTCGTCGTGGGTGACCACGATGATGGTGGTCCCGGCCGTGTGCAGTTCGGCCAGCAGGTCGAGGATGGCCGCGCCGGTGGCCTGGTCCAGGTTGCCGGTGGGCTCGTCGGCCAGCACGATCGCGGGCGACCCGGCCAGCGCGCGGGCGATGGCGACCCGCTGCCGTTCCCCGCCGGACAGCTGGGTCGGCCGGGCGCGCAGCTTGTGGCCCAGCCCGACCCGCTCCAGCGCGGTCCGCGGCGGCGTCACGGCGGGCGGCGATGCCGACCCCGGCGTACAGCAGCCCGTCGGCAACGTTGTCCGCCGTGGTGCTGTGTTCGGCCAGGAAGAACTGCTGGAACACGAACCCGATCTCGGTCGCCCGCAGCCCGGCCAGCGCCCGGTCGCTCAGCGTGGCCACGTCCAGCCCGGTGACCCGCACCGTGCCGCTGGTCGGCCGGTCCAGCGTGCCGGCCAGGTGCAGCAGGGTGCTTTTCCCCGAACCGGACGGGCCGAGCACCGCGACCAGTTCCCCGGCCGCGATGGCCAGGCTCACCCCGCGCAGCGCCTGCACCGGCGGGGTGCCGGGATAGACCTTGGTCACCTCGGTCAGCTCCAGGACCAGGCCATCTCCCGGCGCCCAGCTGGGCTGGGCCGTGACGGCGGGCTGGGCGGCGGTGCTCATATGCCCGGCACCACGACGTGCTGGCCGGGGGTCAGGTTCCCGCTGACCTGCACCTGGCCGGCGGCGTCGTCGAACATGCCCGGGGTCACCGTGACCAGGTGGTGCCCGCCGGGCCCGGTCACCTCGACCGCGTACTTGCCGCCTGGCTCGGCCAGCAGCGCGTCCACCGGCACGGTCAGCGCGTTGGACACGCTGCCGGTGGTGATCGTCACCGTCACCGGGGCCTGATTCAGCTTCCCGGCCGCCTTCGGGTGGGTCAGCGCGACCAGCACGGTGATGGTCGCCGCCCCAGAGCCGCTGGCCGAGCTGTTCGACGAGCTGCCCGACTGGCCGTTCGAGCCGCTGGAACTGCCCGACGAGGGCGTGCTGGCGACCCGGCCGACCTGGGTGACCACCCCCGGGGTGATGCTCCCGTCCGGCAGTGTGATGCTGACCTGGTCGCCGTCCTTCACCTCGGATTGCAGCGACGGGTCCAGGTCGATGGTCACCGTCGGGGTGATCGAGGTCGCGGTCAGCACCACCGATCCCGCGGCGGCCTGGCCACCCAGCGACGTCGTGCTGCCCAGGCCGGTGACCAGCGCCGGGCCGGGCAGGAACGCGGCCTGGCCCAGCGGCAGCGTGCCGGTCACGGTCAGGCCGAGCTTGGTCTGCAGTTGCCCGACCGCGTACGCGGTCTCCGCGCTGTAGTAGTCCCACCCGGAGCGGGGGCCGAGCGCGGCCCGGGTCGCGTACCCGAGGTGCAGCAGGTCGCGGTTCAGCTCGGTCACGTCGGCCCCGGTCATCCCCTCGGACAGGTCGCGGTAGGCCGGCACCGGGCCGTACAGCAGCACCACCGGGCTGCCGGACATGCCGTAGATCTGCTGGCCCTGGCGGATGACCTGGCCGACCTGCGGCAGCCAGGTGAACGTCCCGGACCCGGCCGACGCGGACGAGGACGGACGAGGACGACGAACTGGCCGGTACCGCCACCGACCAGGTGCCCGCGTCGCCCAGCGTGGCGTCCTCCTCGGTCTGGCTGGTCAGTGACTGGCGGGTCACCGTGGCCGTCCCGGTCTGGTACCCGCTGCTCGTCCCGGCCGCCTGGCTGCCGGACCCGCGGAACGCCCCGCTGGCCAGCGCGGCCCCGACGGCAGCCGCCGCGACCACGATCACCACCCCGGCCACCACCCAGCCGCGCCTGCGCCGTGCCGGTCCCGGTCCGGGGGCGGGGAGCGCCGTACCGGTGTGGCCGCTGCCTGGGCCGTTCCGCTTTCCGGCTGCTGCCGGGCATCGGTGTCTTGGTTCATGTCCTCGTCCTTCACTCTCACCCGCCGCCGGACGGCAGGGACACCCCGCACGCTTTGGCCGCCGCCTGGTACTGCGGCGAGTTCATGTCGATCCCGGTCGGGCCTATGAGCTTGTGTTGCATGTCTTTTCCGCCGCCAGGAATCGCGCCGAACTGGTGTCGATGCTGGACGGCAGCGGCTGCTCATCGACTCTTCCGTTTTGCACATCCGGGTCCGGGTAATCCGGGAAGCCGTGCGCCCGCATGCACGCGGCGAACTTCACCAGGCTGTTGATCTGCTGCCGCGTCATCTGGCGCCGGGCCGCCGCCGGGCAGCAGGTGCTTGCAGGCCTTCATGGCCGTGCCGAACTGGGCGGTCTGCGGGTTCACGCCGGTGACGTAGTGCCCCATGATGCTGATCGCGGTGCTCGAATTCGGCTGCGCTCGGCGCGTTGGAGAAATAGAAGTTCAGCACCCCGTGGCCGCGCATGCACGCGGCGAAGACGTCCAGTTGCTGCACGTTCCCGGGGCCCGGGCTGGCCGTGGACCCGGCCGGGTGCGCACCGCTGCACGCCGCGGCTAGCAGCGCGGTCAGGGCCAGCGCGGCCAGCGGCGGCCGCTCGGCGCAGTCTCATCTGGTCAGCCTCCGTTGCACTTCTGCAGCGCCGCCTGGAACTGCGCTGAGCTGGTGTTGACGCCCGGCGGCAGCGGTGGCTGGACGATGCCGTTGCTGTTCACGCTGGGGTCTGGGTAGCCCGGGAAGCACAGTCCCGGCCAGCACGGTCCCGGCCAGTGCGGCCGGGATCAGTGCGGCGGCCAGCCGGCCCGGCTGTCCCTCGTTCATCGGCGAATCCGCCCTTACTGTGGAGCGAATGACCCTTCCGGGGGATCAGCCTGGACGCCGGGATTAGGACTACCGCACGGATGGCGTGTGAGTTCTATGTGAGTTACCGCTGGCACCGTTCTCACATGAAGTTCACACGCAGGTCACAGCCGGGCCTAGCGTTCCCATGCTGGTATGACGCGAGAGCAAGGAGGCGTCATGGCTGAACCGGCAGCAGCACCGGCCGCCGAGCATGGCCGGCTGCTGGTGGTGGACGACGAGCCGTTCCTGCGCGACGCGGTGGCCGCGTCGCTGACCTTCCTGGGCTTCCAGGTCACCACCGCGGACACCGGCACCGAGGCGCTCCGGCTGGCCCGGGAACGGCCGTTCGACCTGGCCGTGCTCGACGTGATGCTGCCCGACACGGACGGCTTCGAGGTGGTCCGGCGGCTGCGCCGGGACGGCAGCCGGCTCCCGGTGATCTTCCTGACCGCCAAGGACACCCAGGACGACAAGGTGACCGGGCTGACCCTGGGCGGCGACGACTACATGACCAAGCCGTTCGGCCTGGAGGAACTGGCCGCCCGGATCCGCACCGTGCTCCGCCGCACCCGCCGCGACGAGGCCGGCGGCCCGGTGCTGACGTTCGCCGATATCGAACTGGACCAGGACTCCTACGAGGTGCGCCGGGCCGGCGCAGCCGATCGAGCTGTCGCCGACCGAGTTCCGGCTGCTCCGCTACCTGCTGCTCAACCCAGGCCGGGTGCTGACCCGGGCCCAGCTGCTGGACCACGTGTGGGACTACGACTTCGGCGGGGCCAGCACGGTGGTCGCCACGTACATCGCCTACCTGCGGCGCAAGCTGGCTGAGCACGGGGCCGATGTCATCCACACCCAGCGCGGCGTCGGCTACAGCCTCCGGCTGCCCCGCGAGCAGCCATGAGACCCGCCCGGCGCGCCTGCTGCGCCTGCCCCGCCGGGCCAAGCTGCGCACCCGGGTGCTGCTCGGGGTGCTGGGCGTCACCCTGGTCGCGCTGGTCGCGTTCGACGTGGCCGCGGTCACCGCGCTGCGCGGCTACCTGCTCAACCAGACCGACCAGCAGCTCCGGCAGGTGCTGAGCCTGTACCGGGTTCTGCCGGTACAGGACCGGATCCACGCCGCGGGCAGCTCGCCCCGCACACTTCGTGCCGCCCCGGGAAGTCCGGGGCAAGCCCAGGAAGCAGATCACCGGGCCGCGGGCCATCCTGCCGGGCGCGCTTGGGCAGTTCGACGTGGTGACCGTGAACCGCAGCCGGTCGCTGCTCTCGATCATGGGCGGCCCTCAGCTGCTGCCCCGGGTCTCCGTCCCCTATCTGCAGGTCACTGGCCAGCAGCCATACCGCGGTGACCCTGACCGGCCAGGACGGGACCACCCAGATCCGGCTGATGGCGGTGACCTTTCCCGGGTACGGCCTGGTGTACGCCACCACCAGCCTGTCCGGCATGCAGCGGACCATCGGCCAGCTCGAGCTGATCCTGATCATCGGGTCGGCCGCCGCCGGGGCGATCGCGGCCGGCGGCGTCGCCTGGGTGATGCGCCGCGGCCTGCGGCCGGTCGAGGTGATGGCGGGCCAGGCCGACAAGATCAACGCCGGTGACCTGACCGAGCGGGTCAGCCCGCAGGAGCCGGGCACCGAGATCGGCCGGCTCGGCGCCGCGCTGAACGGGATGCTGGCCCGGATCGAGGACTTCGTGGCCGAACGCGAAGCCAGCCAGGAGGCGACCCGCCGGTTCTTCGCCGACGCCAGCCACGAACTGCGCACCCCGCTGGCCTCGCTGCGCGCCAACGCCGAGCTGTACCAGCAGGGCGCACTGACCCGCCGGGACCAGGTCGACGAGGCAATGCGCCGGATCACCCTGGAAGCCCAGCGGATGGGTGGCCTGGTGGACGACATGCTCCGGCTGGCCCGGCTCGATCAGCACCCCGGCCAGCGGTGTGAGCCGATCGCGCTCAGCGCGCTGGCCACCGAGTGCGTGCAGCGGGCCCGGACCGGGAGCCCGGACCGCACCTGGGAGTGCGACATCACCGGCGGCCTGGACGTCATCGGGGATGAGGAACTGCTCCGCCGGGCCATCGACAACATCCTCGGCAACGTGGCCGCACACACTCCGGCGGGCAGCACCGCCACGCTGACCGCCAGCGCGCAGGACGGCCGGGTCGCGCTGACCGTCAGTGACGACGGCCCCGGCGTGCCGCCAGAGCAGCTGCCACGCATCTTCGACCGGTTCTACCGGGCTGGGGTGCCGTCCCGGCGGCCCGGATCCGGCCTGGGCCTGGCCATCGTGGCCGCGGTCGCCGCCGCGCACGACGGCCAGGCGACCGCGGCCGGCAACGAACCGCACGGCCTGCGCATCACCCTGACCCTGCCCGCTGCCCCCACCCCGCCCCCGGCCGACTCCAGCCCACGGCAGCAGGAAACCCCCGTCGCGACATAGCTGGGCACTGGTTGGCACCAGCCTGAGCCATGAGCGTGCCAGATGGCACCATCCCGATTTGTCTTTGTGCCATCCATGTGCCATAGTTGTGCCATGGACCTGACGCCGTACGTATCCAAGCTCAGCGCCGACCTGGCGGTAGCCGCCGAAGCAGGTGGCGAGGACGCCCGGGCGCTGGCCGAACGCCTCACCGCGCCGCTCGACTCGGCCGTACGGCTCACGCTGCTGGAGGCCCTGTCCGCTGCGGCCGACGAGATCACCAGGGACCTCGCACCCGGCTCGGTGGAACTGCGCCTGCGCGGCCGTGAACCCAGCTTCGTCGTCACCTCGCCGCCCACCGACGATTCCTTCGCCGACTCCGCCCCGCCCGCCCCCGCTGCCCAGCCGTCCGCCGCCGACGCGGACGACGGCACGATGGCCCGGATCAACGTGCGCCTGCCCGAGCAGCTGAAGGCGCGCATCGAGGAGGCCGCGGCCAAGGAGAAGATTTCCGCCAACGTCTGGCTGGTGCGCTCCGCCATTGCCCTCCTGGACAGAACTCCTGACCACCGGCCCGGCAGCCGGGCCCAGATCGGCAGCCAGCACTTCACCGGCTGGGTCCGCTGACCCAGCCACCCAGCTCAGCTTCAGGGAAACCGCTTTAAGGGGCCAGCCATGCCGAAATTCGAAACGCCGCAGCCAATCGCCGTCACCGTCGAGGTATTCCTCGGCCAGGTCGAGATCATCGCCGCGGACCGTACCGACGCGGTCGTCGAGGTCCGGCCCTCCAATGCGGGCAAGAAGGAAGACGTACGCGCCGC
This sequence comes from uncultured Actinomycetes bacterium, assembly GCA_963758575.1. Taxonomy (GTDB): domain Bacteria; phylum Actinomycetota; class Actinomycetes; order Streptosporangiales; family Streptosporangiaceae; genus RYN-230. Next base: position 34,477 of record CAVWWE010000009.1, on the reverse strand, counting down.
CCAGGAGACCGAGGTCGATTTCGCGGCCGGCCACCTGACCGTGAAAGGGCCAGGGGGGTGGAAGATGTACACCCTGCCCCGGGCGTGGCACACGCCGTCGATCGACGTGACCATCGAGGTGCCTACCGGTTCCCGGGTGCACGGCACCGGCAACCTATGCCGGTTCCTGGTCACCGGCGAGCTCGGCCAGTGCGAGCTGAAGAACTCCCTCGGTGACCTGCACCTGGAGAAGGTCGGCTCGCTGGAGCTGCGGACCTCCGGCGGCAGCATCACGGTCGACGAGGTGCTGAGCAGGGCGGACGTCACCACCGGCAACGGCACCGTGCGGATCGGCGAAATCAACGGCAGCGCCGTCGTCAAGAACTCCAACGGTGACACCACCATCCGCGAAGTCGCCGGCGATCTCCAGGTGAACACGGCCAACGGCAACATCACGGTCGAGCGCCCGCGCGGTTCGGTGACCGCGAAGGCCGCCAGCGGCAGCATCCGCATCTTCGACGCGTCGAGCGGCACCATGCGGCTGGAAACGGCGGCCGGCCAGCTGGAAGTGGGCATCCACCCGGGTGTCGCCGCGTACCTGGACCTCAACGCCAAGTACGGCACCCTGCAGAACCAGCTGGAAACGGCCGGCTGGCCGGAGCAGAGCGAGGAAACCGTGCACGTGTACGCACGCAGCTCGTACGGGAACATCGTCATCCGGCACGCCACCGCCATCTAACACACCCGGGAAATTTGCGGCGACGGAACTCGCCGCGCGGTGAAACGCGCCCATTTTCGGGTCGTTTAAAAGAATTCTGAAAGGGATGAATGATATGAGTACGCCGTCTTCTGCTATCGCTGTACGCGGATTGCGGAAATCATTCAAGGACAAGCTCGTGCTCGACGGCATCGACCTGGACATCAAGGAGGGCACGGTCTTCTCGCTGCTCGGCCCGAACGGGGCCGGGAAGACGACGACCGTGCGCATCCTGTCCACGCTGAGCAAACCGGATGCGGGCCAGGCCTGGGTAGCCGGGAAGGAGCTGGCCAGGGAGCCGGACGCGGTGCGTGCCGCGATCGGCGTCACCGGGCAGTTCGCCGCCGTGGACGCATTGCTCACCGGTTTCGAGAATCTGATGCTGATGGGCAAACTGCACCACCTGGGTAAGCGCGAGTCGCGGCGGCGCGCCACCGAGCTGCTGGAGAAGTTCGATCTGGCCGAGGCGGCCGGTAAATCGCTGGCCACCTATTCCGGCGGGATGCGGCGCAGGCTGGATCTGGCCATGACGCTGGTCGGCCAGCCCAGGATCATCTTCCTGGACGAGCCGACCACCGGGCTCGACCCGCGCAGCAGGCGCACCATGTGGCAGATCATCCACGACCTGGTCAGCCAGGACGGCGTCACGATCCTGCTCACCACGCAGTACCTGGAGGAGGCCGACCACCTCGCCGACCGGATCGCCGTGCTGGACCAGGGCAGCCTTGTCGCCGAGGGCACCCCGGCCGAACTGAAGCAACTGGTGCCCGGCGGCCACGTGAGCCTGCGCTTCAGCGACGTGGCCGAACTCGACCTGGCGGCCCACGCGCTCGGCACGATCGGCCGCGACGAGGAGGACCTGACCCTCCAGGTGCCCAGCGACGGCGGTGTCCGGTCGCTGCGCGCCCTGCTGGACCAGCTCAACCGGGCGGACATCGAACCGGCCGAGCTCACCGTGCACACCCCCGACCTGGACGACGTCTTCCTCGCCCTGACCGACCACTCGACCGGCTCCCCGGCCGGCATCAATCCCCCGGCCGCCTCGATCACGGGAAACGGAGCAGACCGATGACCACCGCCAGCTACACCCTCGCCGACACCCGCACGCTGCTGCACCGCAACTTGCTGCACGCCCTGCGCTATCCGGCCATGTCCCTGAGCAGCCTGCTGATGCCGCTGGTCTTCCTGCTGCTCTTCAACTACGCGTTCGGCAAGACGCTCGGTGCCGGTATCGGCGGAAGCTACATCGACTACCTGGCCCCGGGCCTGCTGATCATGACAGCGACCTCGAGCATGGTGAGCACAGCCGTCTCGGTGTGCACGGACATGACCGAGGGCATCGTGGACCGCCTCCGGTCCATGTCCATCTCGCGGTTCGCGTTGCTGGCCGGCCACGTCCTGGGCAACGTGCTGCAGACTCTGGTGGGCATGGGCATACTGCTCGGGGTCGCGGTGGCCATTGGTTTCCGGCCACACGCGGACGGGCTGGAGTGGCTGGCCGCCATCGGCCTCGCCGCGCTGACCGCCTGGGCGCTGACCTGGGTGGCCATGGCCATGGGCCTGTTCGCCAAGACCCCGGAAGGCGCGAGCAACCTGCCGATGCCGATCATTCTGCTGCCGTTCCTGGGCAGCGGGTTCGTGCCAGCCAGCTCGATGAGCCCGGGATTGCGCCAGTTCGCCGAGTACCAGCCGTTCACCCCGATCACCAACACCATGCGCGGCCTGCTGCTGGGCACGCCCATCGGGACCGCGTGGAGTGCCGCGGTGGCCTGGTGCGTGGCGCTGGCCGTGCTCGGCTACGTGCTGTCGCGCAGGCTGTTCGACCGCCGCGCCGAACTCTGATCATCGGCAACCGTTCAGCGAGGCCCAGCCGTAGGCCCAGGCCCACCCCGCAGATGGGGCTCAGCCTCCTGGCCAGCCCGGGCGGGCCAGGCCAGGATTAAGTACCAATGGATGCCCTGGCAGCGCAGAGCCTGACCAGACCGCGCACGGCCTGGGCCGGCTGGGGCCGGGGCGAGATCATCCTGGCCGCGGTGGCCTTCGCGGTGCTCTGCCTGGCCGTGCTGAGCTTCGCACCCCAGCTGGTCGAGCCGGACGACTTCGCCTACCAGGCGTCGATCGTCGGAACCACCGAGGGACACTGGCTCACGCTGTCCACCGCCCAGGCGCACGCACTCAGTGCGCATGTGCTCAACATGGCCAGCGTTGGATCGCCGGCGAGGCAGATCGCGCCGCCCGCCCCGATCCAGTGGGTGCAGCTGGCCAACGGCCGGTGGATCAGCGAGAAGGACCCCGGCTACCCGTTCCTGGCCGCGCCGTTCCAGGCGCTGGGCATCATCCGGCTGGCTCCGCTGTGCTACGCCGCGCTGGGCTGCCTGGGCCTGTTCGCCGGCGCCCGGCGCTGGCTCGGCCGGTGGGGCGGCACCGCCGCGGTCGCCCTGTTCTGCTCGTCCGGCGCCGCGATGCTGTTCGCCTGGCGGGACTACATGCCCACGTTCACCGAGACCTCGCTGATCGCGGCGGGCACCGGGGCGCTGCTCTGGGCGGTGCTGGCCACCGAGGCCAGCGCGGAGCGGCGCACCTGGACCGGCCTGCTCGGCTTCCTGGCCATCGAGCTGGCGGTGTTTGCCCGGTACACCAACCTGGTCGTGCTCGGCTGCGCCGCGGTGGCCGTGCTGGTGGCCTGGCGCCGGGGCAGGGTGCCCGGCACCGCGCTGGCCTGGTGGCTCGGCTCGGCCGTGGCCGCCGTGGCCGGCATCGCGCTGTTCAACGACCTGGTCTACGGCGGCCCGCTGACCTCGGGTTACCGGCCCGGTGAGATCACCTTCAGCCTGGGCGCGATCGGGCCCAACCTCCGGTACATGCCCGGGCACCTGATCGGGGCCATCCCCATGCTGCTGCTCGGCCTGGCCGCGCTGGCCTGGATCATCGCCCGCTGGCTGTGGCTGCGCCGGGCGCTGATCGCACCCGCCCCGGGCGCCGGGGAAGGAGCCGGCCGCGACCTGGCCGTGGCCATCCCGCTGGCCGCGTCGTGGTTTGGCCTGTGGGGGCTGTACGCCGCCTACACCTGGACCGCCGCCCCGGGCCTGAGCACCCTGCAGGCGGTCCGGTTCTATGTTCACGCCCTCGGCGCGATCGCGCTGCTCGGCGCCTGGCTGCTGATCCACCTCGCCCGCCGGGCCACCCTGGCCGCTGCCACCTCGGCCGTCCTGGTGGCGGCGCTGTTCGGGCTCGGCTTCTGGTCGTTCACCGTGATGCGCACCCACCCGTTCACCACCATGGGCACCGCACCCACCGGCCACGTCTGCCACGGCCACTGCCGCCAGGGCCCCGCCCCCGCGCCACGAACCAAGTAATAAATCGCCTCGCGTAAGACGAGGCCAATCGGCATGCTGGGCACCAGGAGGTGCAGGTGGCCAGAATTCTGATCGATGTGGACAAGCGGTACCTAGCCGCTGCCCAGCAAGCGCTGCATACAGAGACAGAGAAAGACACCGTGAATGCGGCGCTCCGCGAGGTCATCGCGCTGGCGGCGCGGCGGCGGGATCTGCTGCGGCCGCTCTCCGCCAAGCCGGCTGATCCGGAGGTCGGATGAGGCAAGCAACTGTGGCGGATCGGGACGCGATCCATGCGGTCATCCTGGCCGCCTACGCCAAGTACCAGGCCCGGATGGAGAAGCCGCCGGCCCCGGTGCTCCGCGACTACACCGGCTACATCGAGCAGGGTGCGGTCTGGGTGACCGGGCAGCCCATTACCGGCCTGATCTCGCTCACCCCGGCCGGGGACAGCCTGCTCATCGAGAACATCGCGGTGCACCCGGCCGCGCAGGGCACCGGCCTGGGCACCAAGCTGATGCGGTTCGCCGAGCAGCAGGCCGCGGAGCGCAGCCTGCCGCGGCTGACCCTCTACACCCACGAGGTGATGACCGAGAGCCAGGCCGTCTACGCGCACCTCGGCTACCGCGAGGTGGAGCGGCGTGCCGAGGACGGCTACCGGCGCATCTACATGGAGAAGATCCTCCCGGCCGAAGGTCAGGACAGCTCGGCCGGCGGCGCCACGTCCTGATAAGAGCGCACCGCGGCCAGCAGCCCGTCCGGGCCGCGCTCGTAGACGCTGATCCCGGGCCTGCGGCGGTATGTCGTGCCGCCCCCACCGGGCCCAGTTGAACTCCACCGCGCAACGCGCCCCGTCATCGGTCATGCAGCACGGCTGGAGGTCGATTCCGCCTCCCGCGCTGAACATCCGGTCATAGAACGAGCGCAGCTCAGCCGGCCCGCGATGGGTCTGGTGGAAGCCGAGGGGCTCTTGGAAATACCCGTCCGGACCGAACGTGGCCACGATCGCGCCGGTATCCCCGGCGGTCATGTCCACGACGTGTCACATTCCCGGCGTTCCCGGTGTCATATCACTGATCTGGGAAGGAGTGCTGAGCAACGATGACTCGAACGGTAAGCCTGATCCTGCGCAATCTGATGTTCACTGTGGTAGTCCCGGGGCTGGGTGGCATCTGGCTGCCCTGGGAGATCATGACCCGGGGCGGGCGCACGGTCACCCCCACCGCGTGGCCGGCCGTCCCGGTCATCGCAGCCGGCGTGGGCCTGTACGCCTGGTGCGTGTGGAACTTCGCCGCCGTCGGCGGCGGCACCCCGGGCCCGTGGGACGCCCCCTCGCGAGTGGTCGCGGGCGGCCCGTACCGCTGGGTACGCAACCCGATCTACCTGGCCGCGCTGCTCATCGTGCTCGGCCAGGCGTGGCTGTTCCTGGCCCCGCAGCTACTCGCCTACGCGGCGGTGATGGCAGTGTTCTTCCACCTGTTCATCACCGGCTACGAGGAACGCACGCTGGACCGCCGGTTCGGGCGGGCGTACCAGGACTACCGGGCCACCGTGCCGCGCTGGATCCCCCGTCACCCCAGCTGACCGTCTGCCCCCAGCACGCTTCGCATCCCGAACGCTGTAAGCGTGGTGACCCGAACCGGGGTCAGCGCGCTGACCTGGCTGCCCCGGGGGTGAGGACGAGTAGCTCGCTGCGGGACTGTCGGCCCCACCCGCTAGCTTCTGGGTAACAGTTCCGTGAAACTGAGTGACGCCACTGGCGCAAGAGCAGTTACAGCGGGGGTAACGGCGGTGACTGTGTCGAGGTTGCCGTGCTGCCGGACTCGCGTCGCGCGGTGCGCGACTCCAAGGACCCGGACGGCGGCGCGCTGGTGTTCGGCACCGGCGAGTGGGTGGCGTTCATGGAAAGAATGAAGGGTTTTAGCTTGGGGTGAGGTCGCCGGGCCGCCAGCTGCCGTCGAACGCGGCCTGGCCCGGGCCGTAGATGCGGAAGTAGCAGAACCAGCCCCGGCCTGGCACGGTCTGGATCCACCGGCCTGCCGCGCCTGCCGGCTGCTCCGGGCCGAAGTGCAGGTTGACCTGGGCCGCGCCGTCCGCGGCCAGGTCCTCGAACAGCGAGCGCAGCGCGGCCTGGCCCTGATCCGCCACCACCTCGGAGCGGGTCTGCGCGTCATAGCAGGTGACCGACCAGAACAGCGCGGCCGGCACCGGCAGCGGGACGGTCAGCCGGTAGCCGCGCCCGCCGTCCAGGTACGCGCCGCCGGAGTCCCGGTGCGCCAGCCAGTACAGCGAGCCCTGGCCGACCGCGCGGCGGAACATGGCGGGCGACGCCACGATGGCCTGCGCGAACCAGCGGTCGCGGGCCTCCACGTCGAGCGAGCCGTCCCGCTCGAAGCTGCCGTTCTCCGGCCGCAGACCGGCCCACTCCCAGGTCCGGTCCGGCCACACCATCCGGTCCGGGCGGCGGGACGCGAACGCGGCCACCAGCATCTCGTCCCGGCCGCGGCGGGCCGCCTCGGTCAGCACCTGCTGCATCCGCTCATCCGGGGCGAACGGCTGGCCGGCCTGGATGCCGAGTTCGGCCAGCGTGCCGAGCATCGGCCGGAGTTCCTCGATGGCCGGCTCGGCCGCCACCACGCCGTGCAGCACCCGCCAGAACTCCAGGTTGTCCTCCCAGGCCAGCGGCGTCGTGTCGGCCGCCTGGCTGGTGCGGTCCAGGTAGCTGTACCGGGGCGGCCCGTCCTGCTTGGCCAGCGGGTAGATCTGCACCGAGGTGAGCATGCGGAGGGCCGCGTCCAGGTCGCGGCGCAGCGGCAGGGCGCGCAGCGCGAGCAGCGCCATCCAGGTGTCGCAGCGCGCGGTCAGGAAGCCGCCCGGCACCGGGCCGTCCCAGTCCGGCGGCAGGATCAGGTGCCGCCCGCCCTTGCCCGCGTCCGGGCCGGGCAGGCCCAGATCGGCCACCCAGCGTTGGTGGTGGTCGTCGACCAGGCCGACCAGCGGGCCACGCGGCACCTCGACCACCATCGGGCCGCTGCGGTGCAGGTCCAGGATGCCGCCCGCGTACGGCGTGTCCGAGTTCAGCGTGAACCCGCGGTGCCGCGGCTGGGCCAGCACCATGAACGCCGCCTCGTTGTCGGCCGCGCCCGCGTTCCGGGTGCCCTGCACGATCCCTTCCATCGAGACCGTCGGGTAGAAGAAGTGGTACGCCTCCAGCGCCCGGCGCAGGTCCTGGTCGTGCTGCGCGGCCTCGGCTGTCGCCACGGTTGGGAAGCCGTTCTCGAACTCAACTGGGCTGGTCATGGCGTCACTATCGGGAAGTTGGGGTCGAAGTCGTCCAGCAGGCCGGCGTAGGCGGTCAGCATCGCCTCGTCGCCGTCCAGCTTGAGCTGGCCGGCCTGGGCCAGCCGGCTGGCCGAAGCCGGCTGCAGCAGCACACCGACCAGCGCGGCTTTCGGGCCGGACACGGTGAGGTAGTCGAACTGGGCCAGGTCGAACATGGGCGTGCCGTCGGCGTGCCGCAGTTTCTGGTCCGGGAATCCGGCGATGAACCCGCGGTCGGCGTCGGTGAAATCCTGCCGGCTGGCCAGGTCGTACCGGGCGGCCGCGTCGCGGTTGGCGGCGGCGGTCGCGGGGGTGGCGTCCTTCGGCTCCAGCGGCATGCCCGGTTTTCTCCTCTTTCGAGAGGGTTCCTTTCTGTACAACCCTTTCCGTCCGCTGGCCGGTCAAGCGTCACCCACGCCGGGTGAGGCACCGGGTAAGGCCGGGGAGGGATGCTCGCCAGGTACCCAGCCGGGCCTATTGGGTGAGGGGCGTTGATGAGCGAGTTGCCGTTTGGCGACCGGGCCGACTTCGAGAATGCCGAGCGGGGCCGCATCGATGCGCTGGACCCGTGCGTGGTGCGGGCGGCCGATGGGCGAGTGGTGTGGGACCTGGAGGCGTACTCCTACCTGGCCGGTGACAACCCCGGCACGGTGCACCCCAGCCTGTGGCGCCAGGCCCAGCTGTGCGCCAAGCATGGCCTTTTCCAGGTGACCGACGGGATCTACCAGGTCCGCGGCATGGACCTCTCCAACATGACGATCATCGAGGGCGACCACGGCGTGATCGTGATCGACCCGCTTATCTCGGCCGAGACCGCTGCGGCCAGCCTGGCGCTGTACCGGAAGAACCGCGGTGACCGGCCGGTGACCGGGGTCATCTATACCCACTCGCACGGGGATCACTTCGGCGGGGTGGACGGCGTTCTGCCCAGCGGCGCCGGGGACGTGCCGATCCTGGCCCCGGCCGGGTTCCTGGAACACGCGGTGTCCGAGAACGTGTACGCGGGCACCGCGATGAACCGCCGCGCCACCTACATGTACGGCATGTTCCTGGACAAGAGCCCAGCCGGGCAGGTCAGCAACGGGCTGGGCATCGCCGTGTCGACCGGCTCGCTGGGCCTGATCGCGCCGACCACCGACATCACGCACACCGGGCAGGAAGAAGTCATCGACGGGGTGCGGATCGTGTTCCAGCTCACCCCGGGCACCGAGGCGCCGGCCGAGATGAACTTCCACTTCCCCCAGCACCGGGCGCTGTGCATGGCCGAGAACGCCACGCACAACCTGCACAACCTACTCACGCTGCGCGGCGCCCTGGTCCGCGACCCCCGGGTGTGGTCCCGCTACCTGAACGAGGCCATCGAGTTGTTCGGCCCGGACACCGACGTCGCATTCGCGTCACACCACTGGCCGACCTGGGGCACCGAGAACGTGGTCCGGTACCTGTCCGGGCAGCGTGACCTGTACGCCTACCTGCACGACCAGACGCTGCGCATGCTGAACAGCGGGGCCACCGGCATCGAGATCGCCGAGGACATCGAGCTGCCGCCGGCGCTGGAGTCGGCCTGGCACGCCCGGGGCTACTACGGCTCGGTCAGCCACAATGTGAAAGCCATCTACCAGCGGTACATGGGCTGGTTCGACGGCAACCCGTCCTCGCTGTGGCAGCACCCGCCGCAGGCCGCGGCCGTCCGGTACGTGGATGTGATCGGCGGCCCGCAGGCCGTGCTGGACAAGGCCCAGGCCTACGCCGACAGCGGCGACCTGCGGTTCGCCGCCGAACTGCTCAAGCACGCGGTGTTCGCCGACCCGGACGACTCTGCCGCCCGGGACGCGCTGGCCGACGTGTACCAGCGGCTCGGCTTCGGGGCGGAGAACGCGACCTGGCGCACCTTCTACCTGACCGGGGCGCTGGAACTCGGTCATGGCGTCAAGGCGCCGCCGCTCGGCGACCTCGGCGCCGGCATGGCCGCGGCGCTCACCGTGGAGCAGCTGTTCGACACGCTGGCCATCCGGGTGAACGGCCCGCGCGCGGCCGCCGCCGGGTCCCAGGTCATCGACTGGCACTTCACCGACGCCAAGACGACGGTGCGGCTGGCCCTGTCCAACGGCGCGCTGATCCAGACCGAGAATCCCCGGTCGCGAGCCACCGCCGACCTGGCGCTGACGCTGACCAAGCCGCAGCTGCTCGGCGTGCTGGCCGGGCGCGGCCTGGACGGGATCGAGCACAGCGGCGACCCGGCCGTGCTGGGCCGGCTGACCGCCCTGCTCGATAGGCCGGATCCGACGTTCCCTATCGTCACGCCCTGACCGGGCGGCCCGAGCCGCTGTCCGGGGCCTGCTGGGCGAGCTCAAGGACTGGATGAGCCAGCACAGCGCGGTCATCATGACCGTGCTCTGCCTGATCATCGGGGTCAAGCTGATCGGCGACGCGATCAGCGGCCTCACTAGCTGATCTGACGGAATGTTTCGCCGGCCGCATGGCTGGCTGGTCGCTGGGTAGGCCCAGCCAGTGGCGGAGGGGGGACCGGCAGAGGGAGGCATCGTGGCCACAGAACGGCAGAAGGAAGCGGCCCGGCAGAACATCGAAAAGGCCCGCGAGGTCCAGTCCGAGCGGGCACATGGCGAGAACATCCCGCGCGAGACCGAGGGCCTGAGCACGGCCGAGAAGGACCGGCTGGCTGACTCGGAGTTCGCGTTCCCCAAGGAGCGCAAGGAACCGCTCACCGACGCCCGGCACGTGCGCAACGCGATCGCCCGGTTCGACCAGGTCGAAGGGGTCAGCGACGCCGAGCGCGACCAGGCCTGGCAGCGCATCCTGGCCGCCGCCAAACGCTACGACGTAGACGTGTCCGAATCGAGCTGGCGCGACCTGGCCCACGGCGGCAACGACAGCCGGTAACTGGCTAGACGTGGCTGGGGGCTGACTCGCCGACCGGGTCGGGCACGGCCAGACCCAGTTCGGCCCGGCGGCGGGTGGCGCGCTCGGGCCGGTTGGTGATCAGCACGTCGATCCGCCGGTCCAGCAGGAAGTGGTCGATCAGCGGGTCGGCGTCCACCGTCCACACCATGATGCCGATGCCCTGCTGGTGGCAGGCCCGGGCCACGCCCAGCCGGGCCAGCCGGTAGTTGGCCGCCACCCAGTCCGCGCCACAGGTCTGGATCCAGCGCAGCGGGTACAGCTCGCTGTGCCGGACGGCCGCCCACCGGCGGCGCGGCACGTCGCCCAGGCTGCGGCCCAGCGACAGCGCGGTCCGCACCTCCGGAAACGCGCGCTTGATGGCGGCCACCGAGACGTCTTCCAGCGTGGTGGCGACGAAGTTCTCCGGGCCCAGGATCGAGCTGGCCAGCCCGACCACTTCCGCCTCGTAGCCGGTCTCCTTGAGGTCCAGATGCCCGAGCAGCCGGCCCGCGATCAGCCCCATCACCTCGTCCACCCGGGGCACCTGATAGCCCAGCCGGTCGCACAGCTCCTGGTGGCCGAGCTGCCTGACCAGCGGACCGCCGCGCCCAGCGCGGGCGTCGTGGTAGACCACCAGCACGTTGTCAGCTGTCTTGCGGATGTCGAACTCGGCGTACTCTGCCCCGCTGGCCAGCGCGGCCGTATAGGACTCGCAGGTGATCGGTTTCGCGTCGTCTGAGTGGTCACAATGCGCGGAGATCTGCACCACTGTCGCTGCGTTCTCCCAGTTGACGGCGAATTGGCCAGGCCGGAGTCAGTCGGCGGGTCCATCCTTGGCCGGGCAGGCAGCCCCAAGGTGAACCCTGCGCCTCTACCGGGCGGCGTGCGCGGGAAACCTCCGCTACGTTCCGGACCTGGGAGCATGTCACATCCACTGGGTGCCGGGGGTCAGTTTGGTGACACCTTGGCAGCGAGGGAACAGGCAGATGACCGACAACACTGACTGGCTGGCCGTGGCCTTCGAGCAGCACCGCGATCACCTCCGCGCGGTCGCCTACCGGCTGCTCGGCTCGATGAGCGACGCGGAGGACGCGGTCCAGGACACCTGGCTGCGGCTGACCGGCGCGGATACCAGCGAGGTGGAGAACCTGGGCGGCTGGCTGACCACCGTGGTCGCGCGGGTGTCGCTGAACATGCTCCGGTCGCGCCGGCACCGCCACGAGGAACCGGTCGGCGACAGCTGGCCGTCCGCCGCAGAACTGTCCGCTCAGCCCGGCCCGGCCGCGCCGGCCGGCTCCGGCCCGGCCGCTCCAGGTGGCGACCCGGCCGAAGAAGCGGTGCTGGCCGACTCGGTCGGCCTGGCCCTGCTGGTCGTGCTGGACACGCTCACCCCGTCCGAGCGGCTCGCGTTCGTGCTGCACGACATGTTCGCCATGCCGTTCACCGAAGTGGGGGCCGTGCTCGGCCGGTCGCCGGAGGCGGCCCGCCAGCTGGCCAGCCGGGCCCGGCGCCGGGTCCGCGGGGCACCCAGCCCGGACCGCGCCGCCGACCTGGCCCGGCAGCGCGAGGTGGCCACCGCGTTCCTGGCCGCGGCCCGCGGTGGCGACATCTCTGATCTCGTCGCCCTGCTCGACGGGGACGTCACGCTGACCGGCGACGCCACCGCGTCCCCATCCGGCCGGCCGCTCGTGCTGCACGGCGCGGACAAGGTGGCCCGGGGCGCGCATTCCGCGTCCAGCCGGGCCGGGGATTCCCAGCTGGCCCTGGTGAACGGGGAAGTGGGCATCGTGTGGGCGCCTGCCGGGCATCTCCAGGTGGTGCTGCGGCTGACCGCGGGACCCGATCGCAAGATCACCGCCATCGATGTGATCGCCGATCCGGACCGGCTGGGCCGCCTTCGGTTCGCCTTGCTGCCCGAATAGTCGCAGGTCAGAGCCTGATTGCTGTCCCGTCGTAGCACACTTTGGCCAACGGGTACCCCATTTCGTGCGTTTTGCTCCGGGTTCGCTGTGATCTTCAGTAGGTTCCCCGGGAAAGGCGTTTGCCCGTGCCGCCTGACGCTTCCCTCCGCGTCGGCCCGCCGGGTCAACGCGGAGCAGCGGGGACAGGAGGCTGATGCACGCAGCCGCGCGTCATTCCAAGCCCAGGAAACCTGTCAGCAGACTCGGAGTGTCGATAGTGGCCGCGGCCGCGCTAGCCAGCGTGGCGGCGGTTTTCGTGTATCTGCACGGGGTATCCGGAGCGTCGAGCGCCGCTGACAATCAGTTGAATGCCGCGGCCGTCGGCACATCGCACGCCGCGACGTCTAAGGCGACCGGTGACCAGCTCACGGTGGACTACCGGAAGGCCATCGCCAAGCGGATGGCCCGCGCGGCCACCCAGGCCCAGCACCGCTACCAGGCCGCGCAGGCCGCCCGCCGCGCCCGGTTGGCCGCCCAGCGGTTGGCCGCCCAGCGGCAGGCCGCGGCGCAGGCCAAGCAGCAGGCCAAGCAGCAGGCCGCCGCGTCGGCCAGCGCCAGCCCGGCGCCCACCCTGTCCGGCGGCTCTAACCCGGCCGACTCCCCGCTCGGCGTCTGCATCCGGAACGCCGAAGAAGGCGGCAGCTACGCCTGGGGTCCGGGTAATGGCGGCGGCGCGTACCAGTTCGCGATCGGTACCTGGGAGCATTACGGCGGCGCGGCCAGCGAGTTCGGCGTGGCCGGTCCCGCCTACCAGGACCAGATCTTCGACAACGCCATCAACGCCGGTGGCGCGTCGAACTGGACCGCCTACGACGGCTGCTAGCCGCCCACGCCCGGCCCGCGCCCGCGCTAAGCCGTGCCACCTCAGGACGCACCACACTAGCCGCACCAGTCACACGGATGACGTGACAGTTTTTAGTGTCAGAACTGTCATGACTGTAGAATCAGTGCATGGCTACGGATGCGCAGCTGGCCTTCGCCGACCAGGCGGGCAGCTTTTATGCGCGGGAGTACAGCTTCCCGCCGGTGACCGGCCGGGTGCTGGGCTACCTCACCGTCTGCGACCCGCCGCAGCAGACCATCAACGAGCTGGCCGAGACGCTGCTGGCCAGCCGTAGCGCAATCACCGGCGCGGTCCGCGAGCTGGAGGGCTTCCACGCGGTGCGGCGCACCCGGGCGGCCGGGGACCGGCTGGACCGGGTCAGCCTCGACCCGGCGGCCGGCCTGCAGCCCAGGGGCTTCAGCCCAGCCCCCTACCTGTGTTCGCCGGGTGGCCGGATGGTCTCCGCCCGCTGCTCGTCGAGCGGCATGTCTCGGCCGCGTGGTGGCTAGTGGGCGTGCGCGAGCGGAGCAGCATGGCGCAGCTCGCCGCGGAACTGCACGGTAGCGGGCCGGTGCCGGACCGCCCGTCGATCGTGCTGACCGCGACGGGCATCGACCCGGGGCTGCGGCTGCTCATGTCCCCCGCGTCACTGCGCGCGCGATGACCGAGGGCAACCGCCGCCTGTACGCCGCGCTGGCCGCCTCGGTGACGCACGGCGAACTGCGCACTCTCCAGGACGCACGGCACAGCACGCTCACCATCGACCAGGCTGACGCCGTCGTCCAGGCCGCCCGCGACCTGCTGGCCCAGGTCAGCTGCTGATCCGGGCCCAGGCTTGCCCGGGACCGGCCGCGGGCCGATGATGCCGGTATGGGCACTGGCGGCTTCGACTTCAACGCCAAGTACAGGTCGCTCGAGGGCGAGGCTAAAGCGGCGACGGGCAGGGCCGGCGCCGGTTCCGGCCCGGACTATCACCACTATCCGTACACCCGCCCGGTGCGGCTGAGCTGGTACCAGGACGCCGCCGGGGAGTGGGCCTACCAGGGCGTTGACGCGGATCTGTGGGAAGTGTTCTGCGAGCAGTGCGGTGACACTGACGGCCCGGCCGAAAATCAGGAAGCCGCAGCCCGCCAGCTTCGCGGCCCGTACCGCAGCAAGCACCAGGCCAAGCACGTGGCGGGCAAGCACTACCGGTCCTTCGACCGCTGAGCCACATGCCAGGATGGGGCGCATGCCCCGTCCCGTACCGCACCACGACCGCGATGCGGGCGGCCCGGCCGAGGTGCTGGCGGCCAAGGCCGAGCTGCGCCAGCAGGTGTGGGCCGAGATGCGCGCGGCCAAGGTGGCCCGGTTCCCCGGCGCGGCGGGCCGCATCCCCAACTTCACCGGCGCCGAGGCAGCCGCCGAGCGGCTTTGCGGCACCCCGGAATGGCAGGCGGCCCATACCGTCAAGGCCAACCCGGACGCGGCCCAGTGGCCGGTCCGGCAGCGCGCGCTGGAAGACGGCAAAACCGTGTACATGGCGGTGCCCCGGCTGGCCTGCCCGGAGCCGTTCTTCGCGCTTGACCCGGCGCACCTGGCCGAGCCGCCGCGCAAGGCCTCGTCGATCAGCGGTGCGTCCCGCTCGGCCCGCCGCGTCGAACTGGCCGAACTGGCCCCGGTTGACCTGGTCGTCATGGGCAGCGTGGCGGTGGCCGCGGACGGCGCCCGGCTGGGCAAGGGCGGCGGGTTCGCCGACCTGGAGTACGCCCTGGCCAGTGCGGCCGGCCTGATCGGGCCGGACACGGTGTGCGTCACCACCGTGCACGAGCTGCAGCTACGCGAGGCCAGCACGATCCCGGTGACCGGCCACGACGTGCTGGTTGACTTGATCGTCACGCCGGAGCGGGTCATCGACGGCCTGCCCGGCCGCGGTCCGCGAACCACCCCGGCCATCGACTGGGCCGACCTGACCGAGGAGAAGATCGCGGCCATCCCGCTGCTCAGCGCGCTGCGCAAGGGCGGTTAACCTGGCCGCCGGGCAGACTAGCTGGCATGGCGCAGGTCGTGGTGACCCACTGGGTGCACCCGGAGGTGGTCAGTTACCTGGCGCGCTTCTGCGAGCCGCTGGTGCCGTCGGCCGCCGAGGGGGTCTGGCCCGGCGCGCGGGTGGCCGAACTGGCCGCCACCGCGGACGGGCTGATCACCTGCATGGCCGACACGGTGGACGACAGTTTCCTGGCCCGCTGCCCCCGGCTGCGGGTGATCAGCGCGACGCTGAAGGGCTACGACAACTTCGACGCCGCGGCGTGCGCCCGGCGCGGCGTGTGGCTGACCATCCTGCCCGACCTGCTCAGCCACCCGCGCACCCTGTTCACCCCGCACCTGGGGTCGGCCGTGAACAGCGTCCGGCGGGACATGTCGCTGGAGGCCGCCCGCCAGGTCGAGCAGGCGCTCAGCGGCCAGCGCCCCGACCACGCCGTCAACGATCCACACGCGCCCGGCGTTTGATCACGAATCGCTGGCCGGGGCTACCGCTCCCGCGGCGGGCGCCCCGCCAGTGATCGCGTCGTCAGCCGGGGCGAGCGGGAGGAAGATCTCGAAGGTGGCGCCGTCGCCCTTGGTGCTGTGCACCTTGACCGAGCCGCCGTGCGCCGTCGCGATGGCCTGCACGGTGGCCAGCCCGAGGCCGAACCCGCCTGCCTCGCGGTTGCGGTGCGTGCTGGCCCGGGCGAACCGCTGGAAGATGCGCTGCAGGTCATGGGGCTCGATGCCGCAGCCGGAGTCGGCCACCGCCAGCACCGCCTGCCCCCCTTCCCGCCGCGCGCTGACCTCGATCTGGTCGCCGGGCTCGGTGTGCGCGATCGCGTTCTCCAGCAGCGCGTCCAGGACCAGCGCCAGCCGGTCCCGGTCGGCCAGCACGGTGGCGTCGGTGACCGGGCCGAGCCGCCACTGCCGGGGCAGGTAGCCCCAGCGCTCCAGCGCGTCGCCGAGCACGGCCTCGACGGCGACCGGTTCCCGGTGCAGGAAGTCGGGGCTGGACGCCGAGGCCAGCAGCAGGATCCGGGTGGCCAGCCGGCCCAGCCGGCGCAGCTCGTCCGCGACCACCCGGGCGTCCTCAGCCATCTCGGTCTTCTTGGCCGCCCGCTCCATCAGCTCGGCGTGCCCGAGCGCCACCGTGATCGGCGTGCCCAGCTCGTGCGAGGCGTCCTGGAGGAACCGGTGCTGCTGGGTGAGCAGGTGCAGATTCTCCTGGGAGACCCGCTGCACCGCTTCCATCGCGGCCAGCTTGTCCTCCATCGCGGCCACCCGGCGGCGGCCGTGCCACACCATGACCAGGAACATCAGCGCGATCAGCGGAACTTCAGCCAGGTAGTCCGCGTCCTGCTGGCCCTTGAGCACCTGCACCACGATGATGCCGCCGGTGGCCAGGGTGACCGCGGCCAGGGTCAGGATGGTGCCCTGCAGCCGCCACAGCCGCAGGCCGTAGATCGCGGTCAGGCTGACCCAGATGGCCAGGAACGGCACCGTGCCCCAATTGGGGTTCAGCCGCATCGCCAGCAAGTTGATCGCGACGAACGCGACCCAGATCAGGTCCAGCCGGTACACCCGGGCCCAGTGCGCGGCCCGGCGCCACCAGCTGGTGGCGTGCGGCGGCGGCTCCAGGCCAGCTGGCCGGCCGTGCCGGGCGGCCCCGCCCGGCCGGTGCCCCGGCAGATGCCATTGAACGCGCTGCGTGGTCACTGTTCCCTCACTCCCACGGGCCAGCCCGCTCAGGAACGTCCGGCCGTCCCGAGCTGGCGGAACCCGCTAGCCAGGATGCTAGCGAGCAGAGCGGCGTGCTGGCCGCCCGGGTCAAGGTCCGGGTCGAATACCGTAACCTGTGCGCCGCTGGCCCGCGGCGCGAGCGCGGCCAGCAGCGCGGTCAGCTCGGCCGGCGCGAGCCCGCCCGGGGCCGGGCTGTCCACCGCGGGCATGATGGCTGGGTCGAGGATATCCACGTCGAGATGCAGCCAGTAACCGTCGAGCGGGCTGGCCGCCACCGTGGCCAGCACCGCCTCCGCGGTGGCCGCGGCCCCGTCCTGGCGGATCCGCCGGGCCGGGATGACCTGGCCCAGCACCGCGCTCGCCTCGGCCAGCCGCTCGTCATCGTCCCGGCAGCCCGCGTGCACCGTGTCCGCCGGCCGGAAGTGCGGGGCCGCCCCGCCGGCCGCGGAGATGGCCGGCCAGTGCAGCCCCACCGCCGCAGCCAGGTCCTCCCCGGCCAGGCTGGCGCAGTCGGTGCTGTTGCCTGGGTGCCGGAAGTCGGTGTGCCCGTCCAGGTGCACCAGCCCGTACCGGCCGCGCGGCCGGAGCGCCAGGCCGGCCGCCAGCAGCAGGCTGCAATCCCCGCCAAGGACCAGCGGCGCCCGGTCCGCGTCCAGCTGGGCCCGGATCCGGGCGGCCAGCCGGGCGGCGTGCTCCAGGATCGCGTCCTGGTTGCGCACCTGGCCCGGGCCGACCGGCCCGCTGGGCGGCTGGCCGGCCCCGGGCCGGCCAGGTACCGGCCGGGCAGCACCACCCCGGCGTCGGCCGCGCCCTCCGCCGCCAGCCGGGTGTACAGCCCGGCCTCACGCAGCGCCTCGGGGGCCTTGGCCGTGCCGGGTACGGCACCGGGCTCCGGCGGGCGCAGCCCAAGGTTGGACGGCGCCGAGATCAGGGCCAGCACGCTCAGCCCCGCTTGCCCTTCCCGCTGATCCGGGTGCCCAGATCGGCGCCCTCGCAGATGGCCTCCATCACCCCGGTGGCGGCCACGTCGAACACGTGCATGGTCAGGCCCTGCTCGTTGGCCAGCACCAGCGCGCTGGTGTCCATGACCCGCACCCCGAGGCCCAGCGCCTCGTCGTAGGTCAGCTCCCGGTAACGCACCGCGGCCGGGTTCACGTTCGGGTCGCTGTCGTACACCCCGTCCACCCCGCGCTTGGCCACCAGCAGCGCGTCCGCGTCCAGTTCCAGTGCGCGCTGCACGGCCGGGTAGTCGGTGGTCACGTACGGCTGGCCGATGCCGCCCGCCAGCAGCACGATCAGGCCGCGCTCCAGGTGCCGGATGGCGCGCAGCCGGATGAACGGCTCGGCCACGCTCTCCATCGGGATCGCGGACATCACCCGCACGTCGGTGTCGGTCCGGGCGGTCAGCGCGCCGCGCAGGCTGAGCGCGTTCATCACCGTGCCGAGCATGCCGATGTTGTCCGCCTCGGCCCGGCTGATGCCCCAGCCCTCGGCCATCCGGCCGCGGAAGTAGTTGCCGCCGCCGACCACCACGGCCAGCTCGACGCCCAGGTTGCGCACGGAGAGCAGCTCATCGGCCACCCGGGCCAGGGCGGCCGCATCCAGGCCGGAACTGGCCGAACCGGCGAGCGCCTCGCCGCTGAGCTTTACGACAACCCTGCGATAACGCAGCACAGCCGGGCTCCCTTCCGGACCTGGTTTACCAGCCCTTGGTGCCGGACGCTGGCCACGCTATCGCAGCTAGCCGCGATCCGGCGCGGGTGCCGGCCCGGCCTGGTGGCGGATGAAGCGCATCGCCTCGCGCCGGTCGGCCGGGCTGAGCCGGTCCAGGACCAGCTGCCCGTCCAGGTGGTCCAGCTCGTGCTGCAGGCAGCGGGCCAGCTCGCCGCGGCCGGCCACCCGCACCGGCC
Source organism: uncultured Actinomycetes bacterium (assembly GCA_963758575.1). Taxonomy (GTDB): domain Bacteria; phylum Actinomycetota; class Actinomycetes; order Streptosporangiales; family Streptosporangiaceae; genus RYN-230. The sequence continues at coordinate 15,743 of CAVWWE010000009.1, read as the reverse complement.
GGCCGTCCAGGTCCACGCCGGTGGCCACCGCCTGCGCGGCCCGGCGCACCGGCAGGTACAGGCCGGGAATGGACAGGCAGCCCTCCGGCCCCTCCTGTTCTCCTTTACTGAACGCCAGTACCGGGTTGATCAGATAGCCCTCGGCGCCGTCCACGTTGTAGCAGAACACCCGCAGGTCCACGCTGATCTGCGGAGCGGCCAGGCCCGCCCGGCCGGGCAGCCGGCAGGTGTCGGTCAGGTCGGTCACCAGCCGGGCCAGCCCGTCGTCGAACCGGGTCACCGGCCGGCACACCTCGCGCAGCACCGGGTCGCCGAACTCGCGGATGGGCCGGACCGTCATGCCACCGGCTCGCTGGCTGGCTCGGCCAGTGTGGCCTGGGCGGGAGCGGCGGGGGCACTCAACATTGGGACGGCCAGCAGCAGGTCTTCGTGCCAGCGGATCTCTGCGTCCAGGCGGCCGAGGGCATGCTGCAGGATCAGGCTGTCCGCGGCGGTCTGCTCGGCCCAGGCCCGCTCCTGCTCGTGCCGGAAGAACTCGCGCTGTGTGGTCAGCGCCCGGTGCCGGTCCTCGACCAGCCCGCGCAGCTCGTCCGCGGGCAGGTCGCTGCTCATCGCCACGGCCAGATCGACTGGGTCGGGGCGCAGGCTGACCTGGCGGAACGCCTCGGCGCGCAGGGCCCGCAGCTCCTTGCGGCCCTCGCTGGTGATGGCGTACACGGTGCGCGCGGGCAGGTTGCCGACCTGCTCGGTGCGCACCGCCTCGATGAGGCCCTCGGCCGCCATCCGGTGCAGCGCCCCGTACAGCGACCCGGGCCGCACCTCGGACCACAGCTCGGTCCGGTCCACCCGGGCGTCCCGCCGGATCTGGTGCCCATACATCGGCCCGTGCCTGGCCAGCGCCCCCAGCACAAACAACCGCGTCGGATTCACCCCTGTAGTCAAACATGAGCACTCCCGTTTGACAACCACGCAGCGCGCCGGCCACCGCCCAATCCCCGGCCGCCGCGCAACGCTGGCCGCCCACCACCTCCGTCGTCGCCTGCCACGGCCGGATTCGCCGACAAACACCGACATAGCACGCGTTTGATACGCCTGAACCGGACAATTCGGGCGGCAAAGCGTACGTCTCGCATGAAAAGTCGGGGTTTGTCGGTGATCCCAACTGGGTGCCGGGCGGTTTTCGCGGCAGGGGCTGGCTGTCGGATCCCTTCCCTACGATGGGGCGGTGCGTACCGAGGAGCTGCTGGCCCGGCGGCTGGCCAATCAGTTGCTGGCCGCGCCGCGGAGCGCGGACCCGGTCGAGGTGACCCGGTGGCTGGGCGCGGTCCAGTCCCAGGAGTACGCCCAGTCACTGTGGGCGCTGGGGCTGCGTACCCAGGGCGCCAGCGCGGCCAGTGTCCAGGCCGCCATCGACCGCGGTGCGATCCTGCGCACCTGGCCGATGCGTGGCACCATCCACCTCGTCCCGGCCGAGGATGCCCGGTGGATGGTCACGTTGCTAGCCAGCCGCCCGATGCGGTCGGCGGCCGGCACGTTCCGGAAGATCGGGCTGACCGACGACGTCTTCGCCCGCGCGGCCGACGTGGTGACCGGCGCGCTGCGCGGCGGGCGGCAGCTGCCCCGTAAGGACCTGTACGCCCTGCTCACCAAGGCCGGCATCGACTGTTCCGCGTCGCCTAATGGCGGCCGGGGAAATCACATCCTCGGCTACCTGTCGCACACCGGCCTGCTCTGCATCGGCCCGGTGCGCCGCGGGCAGCCGATGTTCGTGCTGCTGGACGAGTGGGCCCCGGCGCCGCGGCAGCAGGCCGAGCCGCTGGCCGAGCTGGCCACCCGTTACTTCACCAGCCACGGCCCGGCCACCGTGCGGGACTTCGCCTGGTGGTCCGGGCTCACCCAGGCCGATGCGAAGCGGGCCATCGAGCTGGCTGGCCCGGCGCTGGCGGACGAGGAGCACAACGGCGAGCGGTACTGGGCTGCCACGGGCCGCCGTGACCAGGCGGCGCCGGACGGGGCTTACCTGCTGCCCGCGTTCGACGAGTACACGGTGGCCTACAAGGACCGCAGTCTGCTGGCCGACGGCGGCCCCCAGGCCAAGAGTGACAAGCTCAATAGCGATCTGCTGAACCCGGTCATGCTGCTGGACGGCCGCGCGGCCGGGCTGTGGAGACGGGTGGTGGGCGGCAAGTCGGTGCAGATCAGCGTGGCCCCCTACGGACGCCTCGGCCGGCCGGACCGGCCCGGCTGGCGGCTGCTGCCGAGCGGTACGCGGCGTTCCTCGGGCTGCCCGCCGAGGTCAGCTGGGCCGATCCAGACGGCGTGCGCCGGATGCGCTGGGGGTGACGGCCGGGCGCCGGCCCGGCGCTGGGGTTAAGTCTCCGGGTCGTGCCGCTCCCTGGCGTCGTGCCCAGGCCGGATGTGCCCGGCCTGGGCCATCCGGAGCGGGGTGAACCGGCCGCTGGCCAGCCCGGCCACCGGCTCGGTGGTCACCGTCACGTGGTCGCCGCCGTCGTCCAGCACTGCGATCCGCCGGGCCGCCAGCCAGCGCGGGCACTGGGTGAGCAGCGGCACGCCGCCCGGCCCCTCCGTCACCGGCAGGCCGGCGAACTTGTCCACCGTGTCCCCGGTCTGGCTGCCGAACAGCTCGGCCAGCGCCAGGTCGCCGGCCGCCAGGAAGTGGATGGCCAGATGGCTGGCGCGCAGCGCCACGCCGTAGGTGTGGTTCGCCTTGGACAGGTACACGCAGTACCGTTCCGGCGCCATGCTGGACTGGGTGTGGAAGCTGACCAGGCAGCCGGCCCGCTCGCCCGCGGCCGCGGTGGTGACCACGACCAGCGGCGGGTCCAGCGCGGACATCAGCGTGCCGAACACCTCAGCGCTCATCGTGGCCTCGCTCGTAACGCAGGAACAGCGTGTCGTCGGCCTGCAGCACGTGGCGCAGCGCGAAGTGGCGCAGCGGCGCACCGGGCGGGCTGACCGACACCGGCAGCATGTCGCCGCCCATCAGCGGCGCGATGGTCAGGCACAGCTCGTCCAGCCGGCCCGCGCCGACCAGCTCACCCAGCCAGGTCGGGCCACCCTCGCACAGCACCACCCGGTAGCCGAGCCCGGCCAGCATGACCATCGCCTCGTCCGGGTCGACCCGGTCCTGCCCGGCCACGATGACCTCGGCCACCTCGCTGGCCTGGGCCAGCCGGGCCGGGTCGGCGGCCGCGCAGGTGAGCACCAGGGTGCGCCGGTCCGCCGGGGCCTCGGTGAACGCCCGGGCCGACCAGTTCAGGTCCAGCGACCGGGTCACCACGGCCAGCGGTGGGGTGCCGGGCCGGCCTGCTGCGCGGCGCGCCGCCACCCGGTCGTCCGGCAGCCGGACCGGGCCGTAGCCTTCCCGGCGCACCGTCTCGGCACCGACCAGCACCACGTCGGCCAGCGCCCGCATCAGGATGAACAGTTCCGAGTCGGGCGCGGTGGACAGGTCGCCGACCCGGCCGCCGATGGCCGCGCAGCCGTCCAGGCCGCCCACCATGTGGGCCATCAGCCACGGACCGCCGTCCGGCCGGGTCCGGTCCACCCGGGCGTAGGGTTCCAGCGGGTCCTGGATCAGCCCGCCTGGTTGCAGCATCCGCACCCGGCTCATTGTTACAGTGGACATGTGATTCGACTCGGCCTGGGCTGGTGGCTGCCGCGGTAAGGCGGTAGCTGTCCCCATGCGCTTGACGGCCCGCCTCCGGCGGGCCGGTTTCGTCTCACCACCGGTCGCGGCCGGAGGCCTGAGCCCTAGGAGGCCCCGGTGCCTGACACCACACTGCTCGATCCCATGCCGGCCGATCCGGTAGCGCCGTCGCTGACCGCCGCGCAGCGGCGCAGCGCGGAACTCGAAGCCGCCATCCGGGCCGACCCGGGCCGGTTCCGGGTGCTCACCGGGGACCGGCCCACCGGCCCGCTGCACATTGGCCACCTGTTCGGCACGCTGCTGAACCGGGTCCGGCTGCAGCAACTCGGCGTGGACGTCATGGTGCTGGTCGCCGACTACCAGACGATCACCGACCGGGACGCGCCGGACACGCTGCCCGCCGACGTGCTCGGGCTGGTCGCCGACTACCTGGCCGCCGGCATCGACCCGGACCGGTGCACGATCTTCGCCCACAGCCAGGTCCCGGCGCTGAACCAGCTGCATGCTGCCGTTCCTCAGCCTGGTCAGCGTGGCCGAGCTGAGCCGCAACCCGACGGTCAAGGACGAGTCGGCGGCCAGGCGCCGATGTCCGGGCTGATGTTCACCTACCCGGTACATCAGGCCGCCGACATCCTGTTCTGCCACGCCAACCTCGTGCCGGTGGGCAAGGACCAGCTGCCGCACGTGGAGGGCACCCGGCTATCGCGCGCCGGTTCAACGAGCGGTACGCCGCGGGCGAGCCCTACTTCCCGAGCCCGACGCGCTGCTCACCGACGCGCCGCTGCTGCTCGGCGTGGACGGCCGCAAGATGAGCAAGAGCCGGGGCAACGCGATCGCGCTGGCCGCCAGCGAGGACGAGACGGCCCGGCTGATCCGCGGCGCCCGGACCGACGCCGAGCGCCTGATCAGCTACCAGCCCGACCGGCGGCCGGAGGTGGCCAACCTGGTGCGGATCGCCGCGCTGTCCCTGGACCAGCCGCCGGCCGAGATCGCCGCGACGGTCGGCGACGGTGGCGCGGCGGCGCTCAAGCGGCTGGTCACCGAGGCGCTGAACGAGCGGCTCCGCCCGATCCGCGCCCGGCGCCGCGAGTTCGCCGCCGACCCCGGCTACCTGCGCGAGGTGCTGGCCGAGGGCAACGAGAGGGCCCGCGCCATCGCCGACTCCACGCTGTCCGACGTGCAGCAGCTCATGCACACCAGCTATTAACCCTCGTCACTCCCGCCAGGGCCGCCGAGCGCGTGCCGGGTGGCGGGGGTGGTTGCGCGGCGGGTGGCGCGGCGCTGGTCAGGACGGGAGCAGGCGGGTGGGCAGGGCGGTTTCCTGCACCGTGCCGTCCGGGCGGCGGGTGATGTGCCAGGTACTGGCCCCCTCCTTCTCGGTGACGCAGTCCACCAGTTCGGTGTTCTCGAAGATCAGCCCGGTGCCGTTGTCGGTCGCGTAGCCGTCCGGCAGCGTGCCGTCCGCGATCAGCCGGTGGATGGTCGGCCGGCGCTGCTCCTCGGCGTCGTGATGCGGGCTGTTCGAGTAGGGCAGGAAGCCGAGGCCGTTGGTCACCGGGTGCAGCGGCAGGCCGAACGAGTCGGTGGTGCCGCCCTCGAACCAGCACAGCGACCCGGCGGACACGCCCATCAGCACCACGCCGGCCTGCCACGCGGCGCGCATCGCCTCGCCCACGCCATGCAGCCGCCACAGCGCCAGCAGGTTGGCCACGCTGCCGCCGGCCACCCAGATCACGTCCTGGGCCAGCAGGTACTCGGTGATGTCCGGCACGTTCGGCTCGGTGAACAGCGCGAGGTGGGTAGGCCGCCAGCCGGCCCGCCCGAACGCGCAGTACATGGGGGCCAGCCAGCCGGCGTCGTCGCCCAGGGCGGTGCCCACGATGGCGACCCGGGGGCAGTCGCCCGCCCGGGCCAGGGCGGCGGCGTGGGCGTAGGCCGGGCCGAGCTGGAAGTCCATCATGCCGTGCCCGGCGGGCAGGAACCCGATGCTGGTGGCGACTATCGTCGGAGTCCGCGCTGTCATCCGGTGATTATCCACCCGCACCGCGGAGGTACTCATGAGCCCCCAGATCGCCCGGGCCGACCAGGTCGGCCGCGACGAGTTGCTCGACTTCATCCGGGACCGGCATCACGTGGTGCTGGTCACCACCAAGCGGGACGGGACGGTGCAGCTGTCCCCGGTCACCGCGGGCCTGGACGGGGCCGGCCGGATCGTGATCTCGACCTACCCGGAGCGGGCCAAGACGCACAACGCCCGCCGCCACCCGGCGGTGGATGTGCTGGTCCTGTCCGATGACTTCGGCGGCGCCTGGGTCCAGGTCAGCGGGACCGCCGAAGTGCTGGACCTGCCCGAGGCCATGGAGCCGCTGGTGGAGTACTTCCGGCGTATCTCCGGTGAGCACAGCGACTGGGCCGAGTACCGGGCCGCGATGCAGCGCCAGGGCAAGTCACTGATCCGCGTCACCATCGACCGGTGGGGACCGATCGCCACCGGCGGCTTCCCGCCCCGGCTGGCCTGAGCCATCGTGGCGGACCGGCGCAGCTTCGCGGACCTGGTGACCGAGGGGGCGGCGGAACCGGTCGAGGGCTGGGACTTCTCCTGGTTCGAGGGCCGGGCCAGCGAGGAACGGCCGCGCTGGGGATACGCCCGGATGATGGCCGCCCGGATGGCCGGCACGCAGGCCGCGCTGGACATCCAGACCGGCGGGGGTGAGGTGCTGGCCGCCGCGCTGGCCGGAGTCCGGCAGCCGCCGCCGGTGCTGGCCGCCACCGAGTCCTGGCCGCCCAACCTGGCCATCGCCGCGGCCAGCCTGCGCCCGCCCGGCGGCCGGGTGGTCCAGGCGGCCGACGATGGTGGCCTGCCGTTCGCCACCGCAACCTTCGACCTGGTGGTCAGCAGGCATCCGGTCGAGACGGTGTGGCCGGAGGTCGCGCGGGTGCTCCGGCCGGCCGGGCACTACTTCTCCCAGCAGGTCGGGGCGGGCTCCAACCGGGAACTGACCGACTTCATGATGGGCCCGCAGCCGGTCAGCCCGGATCGCGACCCGCGCTGGGCCGTGGCCGAGGCCGAAGCGGCCGGCCTGGCCGTCACCGACCTGCGCGAGCAGGCGCTGCGCACGGTGTTCAACGACGTCGGCGCCGTGGTCTACTTCCTGCGCAAGGTGCTGTGGACGGTGCCGGGCTTCACCGTCGAGGGCTACCAGGAACAGCTGCGCCGGATGCATGAGCGGATCCAGGCCGAGGGGCCGTTCGTGGCGCACGCCCAGCGGTTCCTGATCGAGGCGCGCAAGCGGTGAACGTCGCGGCCTGAGACCGCTGGCGTGGCCCGGCTTTGTAGGATCAGCCTGGGCCCGAAGGTGCGAGGAGGCATCGATGATCTTCATCGTCGTCAAGTGGACCATCAAGCCGGAGCGCAGCGGCGAGTGGCTCAGCCTGGTGGACGACTTCACCCAGGCCACCCGGAACGAGGCGGGCAACATCTTCTTCGAGTGGTCCAAGAGCGTGGACAACCCCGATCAGTTCGTCCTGGTCGAGGCGTTCCAGGACGACGCGGCCGCGGCCCACGTGAACTCCGAGCACTTCAAGACGTTCGTCGGCTGGGCACCTACGGCCGTGGCCAGCACCCCGCAGATCATCAGCGTCCAGGGCGTGCCGGGCAACGGCTGGGGCGAGATGGCGGAGGTCAAGCCCGCCTAGCCCGCGTTCAGCCGGGGTCGGCGACCTCGATGCCCGCGTGCTCGGCCAGCACCGGGGCCAGCTCGGCCAGCTGGCCGGGGGTGATGGTGGCGCCGCGCAGCGCTCCCGGGGTGATGATCAGGCCGAGTTCCGCGCCGCGCAGGTCCACCTGCTCCAGCGTGACGTTGCTGAAGTCGGCCGCGCGGAGCTGCGAGCCCGGGAACGTGCAGCGGCGCAGCGTGGCCCCGCCGAAGTCCACGTCGCGGAGCAGGCAGTCCGCGAAGCTCACGTCGATGAGCGTCGCGGAACGCAGATTCACCCCGTCCAGCTTGCAGTTGCGGAACGTGACCCGGCGCAGCTCGGCGGCGTCCATGGTCACCCCGGCCGCGACACAGCCGGACCAGACCGCGTCGGTCCAGGTCGTCTCGGTGAGCTCGGTCGCGGTCAGCCGGACATCGGACAGCCACACGTCGTTGAACCGGGCCAGCCGGAACCGCCCGTCCTGGACCGTCACCTTGGTGATCGCGCACTCCATGAACCGGCTGCTTGCGCCACGCGGCGCGGCCAGGTCCAGCCCGTCGAAGTGCACGCCGTCATAGTCCGTGTCGGCCGCCAGCGGCCCCTGGTGCGGGCTCAGCGAGGCCGCGTAGGGCAGGTCGGCCAGGGTCTCCGGTGCCATCGCGCCCACCCTACGGGTGGGCTGTGACAAGTTGGCGGGCCGGGCGGGCTAGGACAGCTGCTGGGCCAGGAAGGCCAGTGACGGCGGTTCCTGCTGGGTGAAGAACGGGCCGGAGTGGCAGCCCGCGGACATGATCACGGTGGCGTGCCCTTTGGGCAGCCGCCGGGCCAGCGCCGCCACGCCCGGCTGGAACGGGTCGTCCAGCCCGCTGGCCACCCGGACCGGCTTCCCGGCCAGCGCCGCGGCGTGCGTGACCACATCGTTGGCGGCGAAATCAGCCGCCGAGGCGTAGGCCTTCCGGTTGACCGCCTGGGCCTGCTGGTAATTCGTCCACACCGCCGGGCCGATCGCCGCCACCGCGCTGATCAGCCGGGGGAACTTCTCGGCCAGCAGGATCGCCCCGTAGCCGCCCATCGAGATGCCCATGGTGGCGATCCGGTGCGGCGGCCGGCCCAGGCCGAGCCGCTGGCAGAACGGGATCAGCTCGCCGATGACCATGCCCATCGGGTTGTCCCCGGGGTGCGGGTTCCAGTACCCGGTCCCGCCGTCGGCGGCCACCATGGCCATCGGTGGCAGCCGGCGGCCGTTGATCCGCAGCGCCGGCGCCTGCGCCAGGGTCATCCCGGACAGCACGCCGGTGTGATCGCGCCCCTCGCCATGCAGCATGACGACCAGCGGCAGCCGGCTGCCCGGGCCGTGGCCGGGCGGCCACGCGATCGTGTACCCGACCTCCCGGCGCCGGGCCTGGGAGTAGAACCGGCCGGATCGGGCATGGCCCAGCCGCCCGAACACCAGCGGCGGGCTGGCCACCTCGCAGGCGCCGTCGAGCTGAGCCAGGTCGGTCTTGCCGGGCAGCACGCCGTGCTCGATGAGTTCCAGGCCGGCCGCGCCAGCCGCGGCCACCGCGGCCGTGCCCAGGCCGGTGGCGAGCAGCCGCCGCCGGGTCAGCCCGGTCACCGCCGTGCCGTTCAATGCAGGGCCGTTCAATGCAGGGCCGTCCGGCGCATTGCCTGCCAGCCCACGGCCAGCGCGAGCGCCATCACGGCCAGTTCGGCCACGTCGATCGCGCCGGGCCGGAACAGGGTCCCCGGGCCATGCTGCCCGGCCAGCACCCAGCTGGCCGCGCCGGCCAGGAAGACGGCCATCCCGGCCGCGGCCAGCTGGCCCAGCCGGGCCTGATAGTGCAGCAGCCGCGGCGGCAGGTCGAGCCGGCGCACCAGCCGGGCCAGCCCGGCGGCCAGCCCGGCCAGCGCGGCCGGGCTGATGACCATCCAGGCGAGCTCCGCCGCCGGGAAGGCGAGCAGCGCGGCCGGGTGTGCCCAGTAGGACGTCACCGACAGGGTGAGCGCCCAGCCGAACGCGGCCACCCCGCCCGGCACCAGGCCGCGCTGCGGCCACGGGTGACCGCCGGTGCCCGGCCAGCCGTTAGCCATATGCCGGCCCCCGATAACCAGGACCAGCAAGCTGACCGCGACCAGGATCACGTCGAGTCGTCCGGCAACGCCGCCGCCGAACCCCCGCCGGGCCAGCTGCCAGCCGACCGGCGCGGCCGCCAGGACGGCCAGGACCAGGAAGAACAGCAGCGCCCCGGTCATCACCACGGTGCCCACCGCGGCCGCCCGGGTGCTCGGCGGGGCCCACTGCCAGCCGACCAGCAGCTGCGACCACACCGCGGTGCCGGCGGTAAGGAACACGGCCAGCGCGCAGCCGAGCGCGGCCAGGCTGGCCCGGGCCTGGTCGGCGCGCGGCCAGTCGCTGGCCGCCAAGCCCGGCCTGGCTCAGCCGGGCCAGCGTGCCGCTGGCCGCGACGTTGACGGTGCGCCGCCAGCAGCGCGGCCGTTCGGCCAGGTCGGCGACGAGCAGTTCGGTGAACTCCGCCCCATACCGGTCACGCCACCCAGCCGGATACCAGCGAACCAGCCGCCCCGCCCGGACCTCTGGCGTCAATCACGACAGCCCCCACCCCTTGGCCAGGCGGCCCAGGCCTACGTCGGCCACCTGGCGCTGGGTCTGCAGGTGCTCCTGCAGGGTGGTGGCGCCGGCCGCAGTGAGCTGGTAGGGGCGCCGCCGGTCCTCGCTGGGCAGTGCCTCGATCATGCCCAGGGATTCGAGCCGGCTGAGCGCCTCGTACAGCGTGCCGGGCGCCAGCCGCACCCCGGCGAAACCGTCGATGTCCTTGGTCAGCGCGTAGCCGTGCTTGGCCCCGCCGGCCAGGCTGGACAGAATCAGCGTGGCCGGGCCGGCGTACCGGCCGAACGTGCTCAGCGTGCCAGGCATGCCCGGCACACTACATCGGCATCCGATCTATCGTCAACCGGAGTAGTAGTCAGCCGAAACACCACGTAGCCTGACGGTGAACACACGGTGGCCAGGGCACCGGGAGTGCCTGCAGGCCATGCACAGCCGGGGGGTGTGAGGGTATGGCCAAGGTAACGCCGGGCGTACTGTCCGAGCCGCACCAGGTGCTGACGCCGCTGGAGTGGCGCCGGCTGGGCCGGGAACGGCGCCGGTTCGTGCCGCGGTCGGCACACGGCGAATGGTCGCCGCCGCCGGGGCGCCCGGACCCGGTCAGCATCCTGGAAGCCCAGGCCGAGGAGCGGGTACCGGACCTGGTGCCGATCCGGCACGGCCGGATGGCCGCCTCGCCGTTCTCCTATTACCGCGGCGCGGCCGCGCCGATGGCCTGGGACCTGGGCCACCTGCCGTCCAGCGACATCCGGGTGCAGTTGTGCGGCGACGCGCATCTGCTCAACTTCGGCATGTTCGGCGCGCCGGACCGGCGGCTGGTGTTCGACGTGAACGACTTCGACGAGACGCTGCCCGGCCCGTTCGAGTGGGATGTCAAGCGGCTGGCCGCGAGCGTCGCGGTGGCCGCCCGGGACAACGGCCTCGACGCACGGGCCGAACGCACCGCGGCCCGGCGCTGCGCGCACGTGTACCGCACCGAGATGGACAACTTCGCCCGGATGCGGTTCCTCGACGTGTGGTACTCCCGGATCGACGTCGATCAGGTATCCCAGCTATTCGACGCGGTGCAGTCGCGCAAGGCGGTCCGGCGGCGCAACGCGGACATCCACAAGGCGTACCGGCACACCAGCGTGCAGGCGCTGGACAAGCTGTGCCACCAGGTGGACGGGGAGTACCGGATCAAGCCGGCCCCGCCGGTGGTGGTCCGGTTCGGCATCGAGCACGAGCCGGCCATCGCCGTCGAGCTGCGCGGCGCCATCGACCGGTACGAGAAGACGATCCAGGCCGACCGGCGCGAGGTACTGCGCCGCTACTACTTCGGCGACTTCGCCCGCAAGGTGGTCGGCGTCGGCTCGGTCGGCACCGAGGCGTTCATCTTCCTGCTGCTCGGCGACCGGCCGGACGAGCCGCTGTTCCTCCAGCTCAAGGAGGCGCAGCAGTCGGTGCTGGCCCCGTTCGCCGGGCCAAGCGAGTACAAGCACCAGGGCGAGCGGGCGGTCCGTGGCCAGAAGCTGATGCAGGCCGCGGGCGACCCGTTCCTGGGCTGGACCAGCGGCCTGCAGGTGGATGGCGCGCCGGCCAAGGAGTACTACGTCCGGCAGCTGCGCGACATGAAGGGCGCGATGAACGTGCCGGCCATGGACGCCGCGCAGCTCACCTACTACGCCGGGCTGTGCGGCTGGGCGCTGGCCCGGGCGCACGCCCGCACCGGCCGGGCGTCCATGATCGCCGGCTACCTGGGGTCCAGCGACCGCTTCGACCGGGCCATCGAGGAGTTCGCGATCGCCTACGCGAACCAGAACGAGCTTGACTACCGGCGGCTGCTCGACGCGATCGAGCGCCGCCAGCTGACCGCGATCGAAGGCATTTAATTTGAACGCCACTACCCGGCTGGTCCCGCCCAGATAGCGCGGACGGCGTCGATGGTGTCGGCCTCGGCGGCCTGCTTGTCCGGCCGGTAGCGGAGCACCCGGGCGAACCGGAGCGCCACGCCGCCCGGATAGCGGGGACTGGTCTGCACCCCGTCGAACGCGATCTCGACGACCAGTTCCGGCCGGACCCGGACCACGCCGTAGCCGCGCCCCGGGTCACGGGCCGGCTGGTCAGCCGGGTCGGCCAGCTCCAGCAGCCGGGTGGTCTGCCAGCCGAGCATCTGGTCGGTCAGCCCTTTGAACGTCTTGCCCAGCATGACGAACCCGCCGTCCGGGTCGCGCGCGCCCAGGTGCAGGTTGGACAGCCAGCCACGGCGGCGGCCGTGCCCCCATTCGGCCGCCAGCACGACCAGGTCGAGGGTGTGCCGCGGCTTGACCTTGATCCACTCACTGCCCCGGCGGCCGGCCGCGTACGGCGCATCCAGCGACTTGACCACGACGCCCTCGTGGCCACGGCCGACCGCGCCGGCGAAGAACCGTTCCGCCTCGGGTACGTCGCCGGTCACGATGCGCGGCACCTGGAGGTCTCCGGGCAGGACGGCGGCCAGCAGGCGCTGGCGTTCGATAGCTGGCTCGTCGATCAGATCGCGGCCGTCCAGGTGCAGCAGGTCGAAGAAGAACGGGGTGAGCGGGACGTCCGGCCGGCCCGGGCCGGGCGCGCCCTGAGTGCCGGCCCGGCTCGCGGTCACCTGGAACGGGCGGGGCCGGCCGTCCGGGCCGAGCGCGATGGCCTCGCCGTCCAGGACCAGGGCCTCGGCGTCCGCGGTCAGCACCGCCGCGGTGATCTCGGGCAGCCGGGCGGTGATGTCGTCCAGGCTGCGGGTGAACACGGTGACCTGGCCGCCCTGCCGGTGCACCTGGATCCGGACGCCGTCGATCTTCCACTCCACGGCGGCCGGGGACACCCGGCCGAACGCGGCGGCCACGTCCGGGGCGGAGGCGGCCAGCATCGGCCGCAGCGGGCGGCCCACCTGCAGGTGGAACTCGGCCAGTGCGGTGGCCGCGGCCGCGGGGTCGTCCCCGGCCGACAGCGCGGCCTGGGCCACCGCGGGCAGCGAGCCGCCCAGCAGGTGGGCGCGGCGCACCTGCTCCGGGCTGACCCCGGCCGCACGGGCCACCGCGTCGCTCATCACGCCCTCCAGCGCGCCCTGGTGCAGTTCGCCGCCGAGCAACCGGGTCAGGAACGAGCGTTCCGCCGGGGTGGCCCGGCGCAGCACGTCGCCGAGCAGCCGCCGCCGCTCGGCCTGGGTGCCCGGCCCGCTGATCGCGCCGATCGCGGCGAACGCCGCGTCCACGTCGGCCAGCGTCAGCGAGGGCCGGCCGGGTCTGGGCCGGCGCTGTCTGGCCCCGCACCGTCCGCGCTGGCCCAGAAGGAATCGCCGAGCAGGTCCCGGATGGCCGCGAAACCGACGCCGATCTGCCGCTGCCGGAGTTCGCCGGACAGGAAGGCCACCGCCACCGGCACCTCGGCGGGGCCGGCCTGGCGGAGCAGCGCGGCGATCGCCTCGATCTTGGCCTTCCGGCCCGGCGCCCCGGTCACCGTCTCTGACGTGCGCACCAGCGCGCTAAGCAGCACACCACGCATTGTGCCCGACCGGGCCGACAGCCCACCCTCGCACGCAGGTGAGTAATTGAACCGGGAGATTTGTTACGACAAGCCGCTTGCGCGCCATTACTACTAGGCGGTAACTTCTGCAAATCGTTCCGGTGTGGGTTATCTCACGCACGGCCGGAACGATCCGACAAGGGTGCCGGCGCTCGACCCCCCTCCGCTGCGCGGCGCGCACCATGGACCACCCAGCACCATGGACAACCACGCCAGGAGCCGCCATGCCCCCCACCGACGCCGTGCCAGCCGACCCCACCGGGCCACCCGCCCGGGGCCGGGTCCGCTGGCGCCGGTTCGCCATCCTGTTCATCCCGGCCATGGCCGCGGCCGCCACGATGGTCGTGCTGACCACCGAAGGCGTGCTGGCCGCGTCCATCTCGGTGTCCGGGAGCGCGTTCGAGGTCAGCGCCAATCAGCTCCAGGGCACCGGGTTCGAGCAGTTCGGCGGCGTCGTCACCGACAGCAAGGGCAACCCGCACCCGGTGGCCATCTCGGCCATCCACCACGCGACGCTCACCAACCTGTGCCAGAGCGTGACCGTGGGCGGGGTGACACTGCGCATCACGGCGGGCGGCGGCAGCTCGCCGGCCAGCGCGGACAACCTGATCGTGGACGCGGACCAGCTGTCCGGCAACGCCACGTTCAGCAACATGACCATCGGCCAGGACGCGGGGACGCTCTCCGAGGACCCCGGCGTCAGCGGCCCGTCCGGCGGGTTCGGCCAGCAGGCGGACAGCGTGACCATCGACAACCTCAGGCAGCACACCTGGCTGACCACAGCGGGCACGTTCACCCTGCCCGGCTTCAACCTCAGCTTCGGAAACGCCTGCTACTAGTGAATACGCCAGTCGAGGAGGTCCCCCCGGACAGCGCCTGGCAGCGGTTCCGGAACTGGCGGCGCAGCCGCCCGTTCTGGGGCGGCCTGCTGCTCGCGCTGGCCGGGCTGGAACTCATCGGGATACCACTGCTGTCCATCCTGGCCCACGGCTCGGTCAAGGTGGTCATCTACATCGGCATCGGCGGCGTGTTCGGCGTGCTGATCGGTGGCCTGCTGGTGGCCTGCGGCCTGCTGATCTGGTTTCACCCGGTGCAGCGGGTGTTCTACTCGGTGGCCGGGGTACTGCTGGCCATCGCGTCGTTCGTCGCCACCAACCTGGGCGGGTTCTTCGTCGGCATGCTGCTCGGCGTCATCGGCGCCTCGCTGAGCTTCGGCTGGACCCCGGATACCGCCCGCACCGGCGGCGCGCGCCGGCCCTACCGGCCGCGCCGTGCGGCCCCCTCCGAAGGGCTGAACCTGGTGCTGCCCGGCCGCCGGGCCCGGGACACCGCGCTGGAGCACCCAGGCGGGGCGGAAACCACCCCGGACGGTGGCGGTGAGCTGGGTCAGGACGCGGGCCGGGACCGGGTACCGCAGCGCGGCAGCGAGACCGGGAGGGCGTGGTGAGAAAGCTGGCCCTGGCCACGGCACTGGCGCTAGCCGTGCTTGGCCTGGTCGTGCCCGGGCTGATCCGGCCCGCCCGGGCCAGCGCGGCGGTCGACCAGCCCGCGGCCGCCGGCCAGCCCGGCTGCCTGATCCCCATCCTGTGCCCGTCGCCCAGCCCGGCCCCCACCCCGTCGTCCGGGGCCAGCCCGGCCCCCACCCCGTCGGCCTCGGCCGACCCCAGCCCGTCGGCCGGCGCGAGTTCGAGCCCGGGCAGCAGGCACAAGGCCAAGAAGAAACACAAGAAGGCCACTACCGGCCCGAAGAAGGCCTCGTCGGTCAAGGCCGCCGATCAGGGCGGCCTGGAGATCACCGAAGCCCAGTTCGGCCTGACCACCGGCACCGCGGTGATGCATGGCGCGACGTACGACGGGACGGCCGAGGTGCCCACGGCCAGCGGGGCTAAGGTCCAGATGCTGAAGTTCAGCATGTCGGCGCTGGACCTGACCGGCTCGCCCACGCTGACCGTGTCGCAGGGCGGCCAGTCGGCCGAGACGAGCGGCGCGTCCATGCACTTCAGCGGGAACGTGGTGCTGTACGTGACCAAGCTGACCGGGCACCTGCTGGGCATCCCGCTCACGCTGACCCCGGGCAGCCCGCTCGCCCTGTTCACCAGCCTGCTGAACGGGGTGCCGCTGACCGACGTGGCCACCGATCAGCCGCTCATCTCGGCGGACTCGCTGTCCATCCCGGGCCTGCAGGTCAACGCGGGCTGATCCGGCCGGAAGCGC